>JACKBC010000060.1 GCA_020634755.1 Caldilineaceae bacterium
GTAACGTGAGTTCTTATTTTCAATCGAGTATGCAGATGTACGCGTGATGCACGCACGGGCTGCCTTGAAATCTGCGTTTATCCGCGTGAATCCGCGTACAATTTGGGCTCTTCGCGATCTCCGCAAGTGACGCTCTTGGCACTTCAATTTGCTGGGCGAATATTCTCGTCGCAAGCGCCGGGACGTGTACTATCAACCCCCTGAGGTCCAGTTGAACCATTTTGGGCTCTTTGGGAACTCATGTGGTTGACCGCACGGAGCCCCCTCCCCTAGCGTAGCGGCCAGGGGAGGGCTAGGGAGGGGTCGATTTGTCAAATCCCTGAGGCCCAGTTGAACCCTTTAATTAAACGGCCTAAATTCAAATGGTTCGATGGGACAAAACAACCGCTCAATCTCTCACTTTGTCATCTTGTCATCCGGTCACCCGGTCAACCTGTCAACTTGTCATCCCTACGCCGCGCCCATTCGCTGCTGGTGGGGCCCTCCAAATGGCCGCCTTCCTCAGCGCGGTCCAGCACGGAGAGAATCGTATCCACCAGCGAGCGAGCGGCTTCCACGCTCAGCTCTACGGCCACGCGGGCGCCAAGCCCTTCGGCTTCGTTTACAAAGTCGATATTCAGCGCGTGATCCAGCGGCGCGTTAAAGGGATGATCATACGAGACGTTGGCCTGACCCAGCTTAAACCAGCCTTCACGGCCTCGGCCGCTGCCATCAACGTCGACCTGTTGGACTATCATGGTACACATGGTGAACTCCTGTGGTAAGTGTAAGTTTGTTCGGAATGGTGGCGAAGAGTTGTTGAGCGTGGTGCGTGGTGCGTCAAGCCGAGTTGGAACTTGATGCGTTACAACATTGTGTACGCTCAGGTGTGGCAGGAATCTCCGCAAGATTTTGGTTGAACAAAACAATTGTGTAGCATCTCACTCGGCCTCTTAACCAGTACACGCACCACGCAACACGGCTTCCTTACCCCAAATTCTTTGCCAAAAAGGCCCAAATCTTGTTCCACCCATCCACCGCCTGCTCCTGGCGATAGGCGCCGCGATCGTAGTAGAAGAAGCCGTGGCCGGCGCCATCATAGCGGTGGAATTCATAATTCTTGCCCTGTTTTTTGAGCTCCTCTTCGTGCTGATTGACCTGTTCCACGGTGGGGCTGTGGTCGTCGTTGCCAAAGATGCCCAGCAGCGGGCACTGCAAATCGGCGGTGTAGTCAATGGGCGCTACGGGGAATTTGTCGTTCAGATCTTCCGGCTTCATCACCACGCGGCCGCCCCAGCAATCGACACAGGCATCAAAACCCGGCACGCGGCAGGCGGCCAGATAGGCGTGACGTCCGCCTGAGCAGGTGCCAAAGACGCCCGCTTTGCCGTTGCTATACGCTTGCGACTTGAGGAAGTGCAGCGCGCCGGCCAGATCGCCCATGACCTGCTCATCGGGCACGCCGCCGGCGGCGCGCACCTTGGCCGTTACATCTTCGGGCGCACCGTGACCAGCGCGGAAGTAGAGATTGGGCGAAATGGTGGCGTAGCCGTGGTGGGCAAACTTGCGCGTCGCCTCGCGATACCACTCATCCCAGCCCGGCATGTGATGGATGGCCACCATGGCCGGAAATGGACCTGGCCCCAGCGGGCGAGCATAATAGGCGTTGATCCAGTCACCATTGGCGCCCTGATAGGAAATGGTCTCGGCAATCATACCTTCGTACATGTTGGTTTCGTACATGGGTTTCTCCTTTGTGAATTATATCTAGGGCAAGTATCCCTGCTCGTCCCCTTTTGGGTCAGTAGGGATACTTGCTCTACAGCTCATGAAACAGCGGAATAAACTCCTGCGTTGCCACATCCAGCAGTCCGCCCAGATCGCTGATGCGCACTGTGGGGATCACGGTGAGCGCCAGGTTGGTCGTGGAGAGCCCGCGCGCCCGGTGGTCAATGCCCAGTTCGGCCACCAAGCGGTTGATCTGTTGCATCTCGACGGCTAACTCTGCCACCGGCTTGAGCGACATGAGCCCGGCCAGCGGCAGTTCCACTTTGCCCAGTACTTTGCCCTCATCCGCCACGGCAATGCCGCCACCGCACGCGGCCAGCGCCTGAATCGCCACCAGCATATCCTGGACCGAGCGTCCGGCCACAAGGAGATTGTGCGAGTCGTGGGCAATGGTGGTGGCCAATGCCCCGCGTTGCAGATGCAGCCCTTGCAAGAAGACGACTGCCGGTGCATGGGGCTGCCCGTGTCGCGGTACGACGGCCAAATAGCAGACATCATCGCCCAGGCTGGCCAGGTCGACTTTATGGTCGTGCACCTGCGCCGTCACTTGCGCCAACCGCGTCAAGCGCGTGGGGTCCAGCACCATTAGGTTCACGCCGATTTCGCCGTTGGCAATGGGTGCTTGCGGCGTGAGCGCGTCCTCGGTGAGCGGCTGCTGGATGTGCACCGTATTCTCAATCGGCATAGAAGTCGGCGGTTCTTCAATGGGCGCAATCAGCTTGCCTTTTTCCACTACCATTTGACCACCCACAAAGACTTCGCTGGCCCGCACTTCCTCTAGCGAATCGAGCAGCACCACGTCGGCCAGATAACCGGGAGCAATGGCGCCGTGACCGTGCAGCTGGTAGTGGCGGGCGCCCACCAGCGTGGCCCAGCGGATGGCCAGCGCTGGTTCAATGCCGTGATAGAGCATCTCGCGAATCACCCGGTCCATGTGGCCGTTTTCCAGCAGATCGGCGGGCTCAATGTCGTCGGTGCAGAGCGCAATTTCCAGATGGGGCGCCTTTAACAGCTCCGGCACAATGGCGCGCGCATAATTGCCAAATGAACTCACCTTGAGCAGCGGCAGCACGCCCAGCCGCAGCTTCTCCAGCCCTTCATCGCCGCGGCGCAACTCGTGGTCATTATCAATACCCGCAGCCAAATAAGCGTTGAGCTCGCGCCCGCGCAGCAGCGGCGCATGGCCCTGAATAATGGCGCCGGCCTCTAACCCCGCCTCCACAATGCCCACCATTTTGGGGCTGGCATTGACCACGCCCATGTAGTCCATGACCTCGGCCACGGAGATGACGCGCGGCCAGGTGAGCATCTCCGCCACTTCAGCCGGTCCAAAGTCGGCGCCGGCCGTCTCCTTGCCCGGCACCGCCGGTACGCAGGAAGAGACGGCCACGTAGATGCGCAGCGGCAGCCCCTCGCTGCCCTCTACCATAAAGCGAATGCCTTCCATGCCCAGCACATTGCCAATCTCATGCGGGTCCACAATGGAGGTGGTGGCGCCAAAGGGCAGCACGGCCGCCGCGTAATTGGCTGGGGTAACCATGGTGCTTTCGATGTGCAAATGGGTGTCCACAAAGCCGGGGCAGGCCCATTTGCCAGCGCCATCCAGCGTGTGGCGTGCGTCTAGCTTGTAGCGGCCCGCCTCGCCCACTACGGCAATGCGATCGCCGTAAATGCCAATGTCGGCTGGATAAATTTCACACGTAAACACGTTGACCAAGTTGACGTTGGTAATGGCCAGGTCCAACGGACGGTCGCCGCGGGCGGCTTCGATTAGTTCAGTGCGGTTGGTCGATTCGATGGCGCGCATGAGATTACCTTGGTATGAGGGTGGCTTGGAATTTTGTTGGTATATGTGTTGCGTAGTGCGTGGTGCGTGTACTAGTTTAGGGGCTGGTTGGGATGCGAGTTTCATATTGAGTGTTTCGTGTTGAGTGTTTCATAGTGCGGGTTGCGTATACCGAACTTGGCATCGGTTGGGATGCTACATTGTCATTTCGTACACTGAGATTCGTGCGGCATCTCTGCCGCGCTTACGGATTCACAGTGCGGAAACAAATACAACAATGCCAACACGACTTGACGCACTACGCACCACGCAACAGACGCCACCTACGAAGCAAGCATCTGGCCGCGTAACCAGCTCCAACCCTACTTGACGCACTACGCAATACTTATGCATCTACCACATGTTCTCTGGCCCACTCCAAACGCTGCTGGGCCAACGCGTTCGTTTCTGCTCCCAAATCCGGCACGCCAAATTGCTCAATGGCAAAGGAAGCGCTGACGGCGCCATGCAGGGCGGATTCGAGCACGCTTTCGCCTTCGCCCAGGCCGTAGATAAAGCCGCCACAGTAGGCGTTGCCGGCGCCGGTGACGTCCACAAGCTGGGCCGGCGGCGCCGCGGGGATGCGCCAGCCTTCGCCGGCAGCCGTCCGTACAATGGAACCGGCCGCGCCCATGCGGATAGCCACGCAGCTCGACCCCCAATCCAGCAGCGCCTTGGCCATGTCGTTGGGATCGGCCAGCTTGGTCATCTGCTGGGCTTGCTCAATATCGGGCGAAAAGAGCGCCAGCCGTTCTAGCACTGGGCGAAAGTCGGCCGCGCTGCCGTCTAGAAATTCCAGCGCCGGTTCCCACACCAGCTTGACCTGTGGATTGGCGTCGTGAAATTGCTGCAACAGTTCTACTAGCTCGGCAAAGGTATGTCCCCACTGTACATGCACACCGCGGGCCTGCCGATAGTCGGCGGGCATGTCGGCAAAGTAGGGCGTATAGTCAAAAAAGGCTTGCAGGTCCGTGCGCATAATCTCAATGCGCCGCTCATCGGGTTCGAAAAGCTGCCAAGCCCGGGTCGTGGTGTATTCGTCAATCAGCTTGACGCCGCGCACGTCAATATTGAGCTTGGCAAGCTGCGCCCACTGTTCCGCCGTAAAATCTGGGCCCACCGTGGCCACATAGCCCAGCCGGTCCGACCAGACGGCCATGCCGATCAGCGCGTGGGTGCCGGCGCCGCCCAGCGTATTCATAAACGTGCGCCCGTCCCAGAGGACGATGTCGTCAATGATAATGTTGGAGAAGGTGATGTAATGGGGGGGCGTCGGTTCGGGCATTGGATGTTTTCCTTGAAAGGGTGAAAGGGGGAAGTGGGCGATGGCTTCCTTCCCCTCCCATTTGCCTTGTCGTTTTATAGATCGGCGGTCACTATTGCCTCGGCTTTGTGTAGGCATTGGTGAAAATCGCCGCTCGTATCCAGGTACGGATAGCCATATTGTGCGCTTTCCTGGCGGATAAACTCGCTCCAGCGCGGCACGTCCGCCACGATCTGCTGCTGCATCTCCGCGGGTAAAGTGGCATAGCCGCGCGACCGGCCTGGAAACTGGGTGAATGTCGCCAGGGTCATTTGAGTACAGCCCAGGAAAATGGACCGGATCTGATAGTGCCCGGCCAGTTGCGCCACATGTGCCGGCAAAAAATCAACGCCTTCAATGATATAATGGTCGGCCATAGAATTGGCGCCCCAGACAAACCGCTCTAGATAGGGGAAAAACCAATCGGCTTTGGCGGTGATGGCTGCTGGCTGTGCGTTCCACACGCCTTGCGGACCGTCTGTGTTGCCCACTTTCAGCAGCTCCATCAAAAGGTCGGTCGAAACCCAACCAATTTTGAGGGCGGCGGCAAGCTGTTGCGCCAATATACTTTTGCCCGCCCGCGGCGCCCCGCCAATCAGGTATATCATGGGCCTCTCACCCTACCAAGATCATCCATGAATCCCGCCATCCTCTGCCACTCTGCCACCCCGCCATCCTCTGCCACCCTGCCCCCCTGCCACTCTGCAACTCTGCAACCCTGCCACTCTCAACATTCCACAATCTTCAAATGAAGCTGCCGTTTGCGCGGACCATCATATTCCCAAAAGAAGATGCCCTGCGAATGGCCAAGCACTGCCTTGCCTTCGTGGATGATCAGCGTGTGCTGGTTGCCCACGAGGCTGGCTTTGATGTGCCCGGCGGCATCGGATGGCGTATCAAAGATGTGCTTGAAGTCGGTACGCGTGGGCACCAGCCGGTCGATCTCATCCTGCAAATCGGCCGCGGTATCCGGGTCCAGATAGGAATTGACCGTAATGCCGGCCGTGGTGTGCGGACAGTAGACCAGACAGAGGCCCTCCTGCACGCCGCTCTCGGCAATGGCCGCCTGAATGGCGTCGGTGGCCAGGTATAGCTCCTGGCGTTTAGATGTTTCAAGCTTAACGGTGGTGAACATAAAGACTCCCTTGTTGGGCGACTTTCCCAAGTCGCCCAAATTTCGGGGACAACTTGGAAAGTTGTCCTACAAATAGGCCGCGCGCCACTCTGCATCCTGGGCAACGAGAATGTAAACAGCCAGCGACTTGGCCAGGTTGACCAGGTCGTCGATGTGGCAGCGCGGCGTGTCGATAAAATGGGTATAGGCCGCTGGAAAGCCGAGCAGCGCCACGTTGGGTGTGGCCATGACCGCGGAAACACAGTCGCTGCGGCTGACGTAGCCTGGATTTTCGTGTAGTGAAACAGAGCGCTGCGCCAGGTATGTCGATAATTGGCGCTGAAAAGCCAGCAGTCGCGGCGGCGTGACGCCCCCCTTGGCGCCGCTGGCAAAGGCGCCAAAATTGGCTCCCTGACCAAAGCGCGTCAGATCAAGTTCCCCATCAAAAATTTCGGCCACATCTTCGTGCTGATCGGTAACCGTAATCAGGTCGGGCAATTCATCAGCGGGGGTGTGCTGAAGCAGGCGGGCGCTGCCGCGTGAAAAGGCCTGTGGTCCCGCGGCCACCACGCCTTCCTCTTCATCGGTCAGCACAATGAGCGCCTCCACATCAAAATGTGAAAGCACGGCCGCCGCCATGAGTAAACTGGTGCAGCCGGCCGCATTGTCGATGGTGCCATAGACCATGCCGCTGGCCTGATCCCAGTGGGCCTGGCTGGCGTAAACAATACGGGTGGCCGGGGCCAGCGCTGCATTGTCAGTTTCAAAAAAGTGGCCTTGTGGGGTGGATGAGAGCCAGCCGCTCTCCACAATCTCCCCGGCTGGGTTTTGCCCATAATCCAGCGCCAGCGCGGCCCGACGACCGCTGGTCTGCCGCGCTTCGCAATAGGGGGTTAGCGGATAGCGCCCGTTGGCATATGGCCCGGTGAGAAAGCTAATCATGTCCAGATGCGCCATGGCCCAGACCGGTTTGGCCGCACTTTGCCCCAACGAAAGCACGACATTGCCCGTGCGCCGAAAGTTGAGATCCAGGTGAATCTGCTGGCTGCATGAACCAGCCTGTTGCATAGCGCTCAGCCACTGCTGCACAACCGGCCCGCGCGCGTGGCGGGCGGTCAGCGTGGGCGCGTAGGCGTCGGCAATCTGCTGGAAAAGCGCAAAAGTCCGCTCGCGCGTGATGACTTCGTGTAGACGATCAAAGACGGTGTTATAGCGATGTAGAGCGGATTCAATCAAAGCGTGATGAGTTGGCATGTGGAAATCTGACGAATCTGTGATATCTATTGGTTGATTTCAGTATAGCGAATGCTGGACGCGGGTGTCAAGTCAATTTTTCCTGTACTCAAATTTGGCGTATGATGAAACAGCTTTATCCCCCGTAAATATTGTTGATTTGTAACTATATAGGTGTTCCCTGAGCTTGCCGAAGGGAGCACCGGCCTTCGACAAGCTCAGGCCTCGACTAGCTGTATAGTTACGTTGATTTTACGTTTTCAAGGCGGCTGCGTGATACGAACCGAGAAGTTGAGTAAGGAATACAACGGCTTTGCGGCGGTGCAAGATGTTTCCCTCCAGGTGCGCCCCAACGAAATTTACGGCTTTTTGGGGCCCAATGGCGCGGGCAAAACCACCACGATCCTTATGCTATTGGGGATTGTGAAACCGACGCACGGGCGCGTGCTGCTCTTTGACCAGCCGCTTGCGGAAGACTATTTTGGCATCAAGCGACGAATTGGCGTGGTGGCCGAGCATCAATTTTTTTACGACGAGATGACGGCGCGCGACTATTTGCGCTTTTTTGCCGAGCTATACGATGTGGCGAATGCCGCCAATCGCATTGAGACGCTGCTGGAAACGGTGGATTTGCGCGCCTTTGGCAACGCGCGGGCGCGTGACTTTTCCCGCGGCATGCAGCAGAAGCTGGGCCTGGCGCGGGCGCTGCTGCACGATCCGGAGCTGTTGATTCTGGATGAACCGGTGTCGGCGCTGGATCCGCACGGCGTGCTCGATATTCGTCACCTGCTGCTCGAGCAGGCGCGGGCGGGCAAGACCATCTTTATTTCGTCCCACATTTTGTCTGAAGTGGAGCAGACCGCCGACCGCGTGGGCATTATGCACCGCGGGCGGCTGGTAGCCGAGGACAGCCTGGCTAACCTGCGGCGGCGGCTGCATCCGCAATTGGACTTGGAGGTGGAGCTGGATCATGCGCACCCGCAGCTGGCGGAGCAACTGGCACAGCTACCCTTTGTGGATGAGGCGCTGAGCCAAGGCCACAAGCTGCTGCTCAAAGTGGATGGGCACAGCGACCATCGCCGCGCAATATCGCAGGCCATTACCAGTGCCGGCGCGCTGATTTTGGAAATGCGCTCCAAGGAAATGAGTCTGGAAGAGGCCTTTGTGACCATCACCGAGCAGAACGTGTCGCTGTTGACCGATGGCGCGACGGGCGAGGAATAGCCACAACGCCAACCAAAGTTGGACACAAAAGGCACACAGAAAAAATAAACCGCAGAGTTTGCCGATGGCCGCGTTGCGGATGCAGATTGTGTGGTTTCCAAGCAAAAAGTCTATGCAATCTGTGGCTAGAAAAGTGTGGCTAGAAAAGTAATGACGGAGATGCTCTTGAACGGGAATAGCCGCGCGCGCTGGCGAGCCGTACGATTGATTCAGCAACGTGAGTTGCGGACCATGCTCTTTGGTTTTGGCCTGTACGTGGTGATTGCGCTGGGGCTGATGGCGGCAATTTTGCTGCTGCGCAACTATCTAAACTTTGTGCAGGAGAGCGGGCTGCTGGTTATGTCCGGCGCATTTAACTTTCCGCTCTTTGCCGTCATCTTTCTGGCCGCCATTTACCTGGCCGTCTCATCGGTCACCACCATTGCGCGCGAGCGCGACCAGGGCACCATGGAGGTGCTTTTTTACGGCCCGGTCGATTCAATTTCCTATGTGCTGGGTAAATACCTGGCGCAAATGGCCACTTATTTATTTATGCTGCTGGTCTTTGCGCTCTGCTTTGGCCTTTTTGCGGGGCTGACCAATTTTTCATTCCCCGGCAACGTGGGCTGGGTGGTATTGCTCTCGATTTTGGTTGTGTCGGACGTGGTTGCGTTCAGCATCTTTCTGTCGGCCCAAAGCAGCAGCGTGCGCACCGCACTCTTGCTCTTTTTGAGCATTTTGTTGGGGCTGATGCTGATTCAATTTGGCCGTGAAATTTTAAGCGCCATTCCGGTGACGGGCCGTTATTATAATCCCATGCTCTTTATGCAGAACGTGCTGGTCAATTTGAACAGTGTGGCGCGCTGGGTATCGCCCTTTTCCTATTTGATGCAGGGCATGGAGGCCGTGCGTCGCGGCAGCATGGACGTGTATGCGCTTTTGGCCGCGACATCGGTGCTGTTTTCGCTTCTCTTTTTGGGG
This sequence comes from Caldilineaceae bacterium, assembly GCA_020634755.1. Taxonomy (GTDB): domain Bacteria; phylum Chloroflexota; class Anaerolineae; order Caldilineales; family Caldilineaceae; genus JACKBC01. Next base: position 9,427 of record JACKBC010000060.1, read on the forward strand.
CTCAGCGTTGTTTTGCTGGAACGCAAGGGCGTGCGCCGGTAGGTCTATTCACCAAAAACAGATCGCGTCCACCGGCGGTGCAACGGCGGTTTGGAAAACCGCTCTACGCAGAAGATGCACGCCGTGATAGTGTAAATTGTAGGGCGGGTATCCTTACCCGCCGATTATGCGAAAACGGAAAAAGTAACTCGATGATGTTGCGATTATCTTTAAAATGGCGCTGGATAACGCTATGTATACTGTTGTTCATGAACCTATCTCCTCCCCTCGCGCGCGCCCAATCCTCGGGCAAAGTACGCGAGTTTGTTTATGGCATCAACGCTTTTCAGGGCCGTGAGTATAAAGGCATCTTTTTGCCCACCAATGTGGATACGCTCTATCTGCTGGCGGATGTAACGAACATTATTTCACCGCGTGTAAGCTTAGTCTACTTCTGGCCCATTACCAATGACTATCAGGTTGATTTTAACGAACTCAATGAATCCATTCCGGGCACGCTAGAGGTGTTGCAGGGCGGACGCGTGCTTCAGACCATTCCGCAAGAACGCTACGTTATTCAGTATCCCACCGGCCTGGAAAATGGCGAAGTCCACGTCTATACCGGCGATGAAGCCGATGCCCAATATGCAGAATTTGACCGCCAGCGCTTGGCCTTTCGCGATCGCGTGGCGGACTACTATTCGGCCACGCTGGCATATCGCCAAAATTTAGATGATCAGATTGCTGCCGGCAAAGCATCTGCGGACCCGCCACCCCCGCCGCAAGAACCATCACCGTTTCTCTTTTTCAGCACCACCGTCAACCAGGGAGTGCCGGTCAATCTGCCGCCGGGTCGCTATACAATCCGGCTGCGCGGTGAAGATGGCGAAATTGTACCGGATAGTCAGCGCAACCTGGTGACCTTTGCGCCGGCCCGAGACGGCGTGGGCTACACGATTATTCCCTATGACAAATGGACCACGCCCGCAAAGAGCAACGATAACAGCCAGGTGCTCTATGCCCGCGCCGGCGCCACAATCTATCTGAAACCGTACGAAACCAAAGAGTATAACGAATATGATTATTTGCGTCTGCAAGAGCCGCAGACCACGGCGGGCAATAACGACCGCTGGACCTGGGGCGAATTGGGCGAAATTACGGGCGCCACGCTAGAAGTGGTGGTGGGCGGGCAGGTGGTGGAGCGCATTGAACGCAGGCCATTTGTGGTGCGCCAATACACCGGCTCGGCGCTGGGCTACGAAATTCTGGATCAGCAGACGCTGCCCGAGGATGAAGAACGGCTGCGCACGCGCACGCCCGACATTGAAGGTTATGCAGTGACCGTTGCGCCTGCACATGCGGCTTTTCAGCTGCGGCTGGTAGATGCCACTGGCGCCATGATTCCCGGCAGTCAGCGCGATGTAAAGCTGGTGCAAAGTGATGGCGCGGGCGCGTTCATGTTTCTGCCGCTGGCTCCGTTGCTTCTGGGGCTAGGCGTGGTCGTCTGGCGGCGGACGCGCTTTGCCCGCTTGCCCAAGGTGGAAGGGTGATGAAGCGCAGAACTTTTCTTGCTATGCCGTTAGCGCAGAGTGCGTCGCACGGCGGTGAAAATGTTCGAACTCAGAGGCGAGATGTGCACCGTGCGTTGCACTCGGAGCGGTCTAAATAATGATAATGGCTACGAGCGTAATTATGAGGCCAATTACAGCGGCTAACTGGCAGGAGTGCATTAACTTGCGCGTGGCCGCGAACCAGGTTGGCTTTGTCCCCAGCAACCTCTACTCGATTGCCGAAGCGCAGTTTTATCCAGATGCCTGCTCGCAAGCCATTTATAATGGGGCCGGCCAAATGGTCGGATATGCGCTCTTTGGCCGCGATGATGAGACGCAGCAGTGGAAAATCTTTCGCATCATGGTCGACGCCGCTCACCAGGGCCGCGGCTATGGCCGCGCCGCTATGCATCAGCTTATTGAAATGCTCCGGCTACGCGCCGCCGCACAGCCCATTCTGATTTGCTATAAGGCGGACAATGCGGTCGCCAAGTCGCTTTATGCCAGCCTGGGTTTTGTCGAACAATCCATCGATAGCAACGGAAAGGTCACGGCGCAGCTCGCATGACCGTCGATTCGAAGTCGAACCAGCCTTTGCATATTGCCGTCATCGTCGTCAGCTACAATACGTGTGATCTCCTGCGCACTTGCCTGCAAAGCATCTATGAAGCAGGCCCCGTTGGCTTTATGCCTGCGCCCGAGTTGACCGTCATTGTCGTTGACAACGCCAGCCATGACGGCAGCCCGCACATGGTTGCTGCCGAATTCCCCCAAGCCACACTCATCGCCCTTGACCAAAACATCGGCTTCACCGCCGCCAACAACCGCGCCCTCACCCACCTCGGCTTCAATGTACAGCAAGAGACTTCGCCACGTCGCCACGTCGCCACCCTCCCCCCCTGCCCCGCTTCACTTCATCCCCTCTACACCCTCCTCCTTAATCCCGATGCCCAACTCACCCCCGGCGCGCTGGCCAATATGGTGGATTTCATGGAGCGCACGCCCGTTGCGGGCATGTGCGGCGCTCGACTGCAATATGGCGATGGCGCCTTTCAACATGGCGCTTTTCATTTCCCCACGCTGATGCAGGCCGCCATTGACCTATTGCCCATTGCCGGCCTCCGCGGCGCGCACCGAATTTATGACAGCGGCCTCAATGGACGCTACCCCATGGCGCGCTGGCGCGGTGACGAACCATTTCCCGTTGATTTTGTGTTGGGCGCCACCATGCTGGCGCGGCGGGCCGCCATTGAACAGGTGGGTGGGCTGGATGAAGGCTTTTTTATGTACTGCGAAGAGATGGATTGGTGTCTGCGCATGGCCCAAGCGGGCTGGCCAACCTATGCCGTTCCGGGCGCCCGCGTCATTCACCACGAAGCGCGCAGCTCTCGCCAGATCCGCTGGACCAGCTTTGTGCGCCTGTGGCAGAGTCGCCTGCGCTTTTATGGCAAACACTATTCTGTTGGCGCCCAATTTGGCTTGCGCGCCTTTCTGCGCCTATCCTTGCGCCAACGTACGCGCGCTGCCCAACGCCGCTTTGCCCGCGGTGAGATCTCGGGGCAGGAATTGGCGGAGGAGTTAGCCGCTTATCGCGCAATATTAAAAGAGGGTGAAAGCGTGAATGGTTGAAGGCGGGCACACGAGAGAACGCCTTGTCACCCTTTCACCTTTCCACCATTTCACCCTTTCACCTTATCACCCTTTCACAAACCACATGCATACCTTAACCGCCATTATCATTACCAAAAATGAGGCCCACAACATGGCCGACTGCATTGCCAGCCTGCGCCAGTGGGTGGATGCCGTGGTGGTGTTCGACTCTGGCAGCACAGATGGCACGCAGGACGCAGCGCGCGCGGCCGGTGCACTAGTCATGCTGCGGCCCTGGGACAACTTTGCCGCGCAGCGTCAGGCCGCGCTGGACGCCGTGGAGAGTCGCTGGATTCTCTTTGTGGATGCCGACGAGCGCGCCACGGCGCCATTGGCCGCCGAAGTGCGGGCGCTGGTACAGGCTGATGACGCCGCGATCGCCGGCTATTGGATTCCGCGACGCAACTTTATAGTGGGCCAAGAGATGCGCTACGGCGGCTACTTCCCCGATTATCAACTGCGCTTGTTGCGGCGCGGGCGCGCCCAATATGACGCAGCGCGCGAGGTGCATGAGGTGGTGCAGCTCGCCGGGGAAGCCGGGTATCTGCGGGAGCCGTTGATTCACTACAACTACACTTCTTGGGCGCAATTCCACCGCAAGCAGCATCAATATGCCGCGTATGAGGCGCTCATTCTGGCCGGGCGCGGCATCCGCCCGCGGCCGCATAATTTTGTGTTGCAGCCGCTGCGTGAATTCCGGCGCCGTTATATCACCTTGCAAGGCTGGCGCGACGGCGTCGGCGGTCTGCGGCTGGCGCTGCTGCTGGCCTGGTATTATGGTTTCATGCCGTATGTCTATCTGGCGCGCGGTTTTGACAATTCGGGCGCAAGCTGAGAGAATAAATCTTCAACAGAATCCCCTTGGCTTGGCCCCCTTCCGTTCGCAAAAATGATTTTCATGCGCAGATGAACGCTGATTTGCGCGAATAGAAAAGCTAGCATGACGCAATCTGCTATTTCAAAACGGTAGCCTATCTGCCCAGCAGCGCCTCGCGTTACATGAGGGATGGATTGGGTAAAAATCTGTGTAATCTGTGGTTCAAAAGAAAAGAGAAATTATGATGAACGAAGTACGAATTGCCATTGTGGGTATGGGGATTGGCCGGGCCAATGCGGGCGGCTATATGCGACATCCACGGGCGCGCGTAACCGCACTGTGCGATATTGTGGAAGAGCGCATGGTAGAGGCCGAGCAGGCGTTGGGGCTGACCGATGTAAAGCATTACACGAGCTACCAAGAGATGAGCCGCGACCCAGAGATTGACGCGGTTTTTGTGGGCGTGCCCAACCAGTTCCACGTGCCGGTGGCGCTAGAAGCGGTGCGCAACGGCAAGCACGTTATCGTCACTAAGCCGCTGTCGGATTCAGCGGCGGCGGCGCGCGAACTGGTGGAAGCGGCGGAAGCGGCTGGCGTGGTCAACATGATGTCGCTGTCGACGCGCTATTCACCCGAGGTGCAATATCTGGGCAACATGAGCTATCGCGGCGACTTTGGCGAAATCTATTACGCCAAAGCCAGCAGCATTCGCCGCATTGGCATTCCCGGCTGGAGCCTGGGCTTTATTCAAAAGGGTGGCGGCGCTTTTCGCGATATGGGTGTCCACGTACTTGACTCAGTTTGGTGGCTCATGGGCATGCCCAAACCCGTCAGCGTCACCGGTGTGTCCGGCGCCAAGTTTGGCCCGCGCGGTCAAGGATTCTGGCACATTTATCCGCCGGCCAAACCACTGGAAGAGCTGGCCAAGCTCTATGATAGCGATGACTACGGCGGCGGCTTTATCCGCTTTGAAAATGGTTCGGGCTTGCAAGTGGAAAGTTTCTGGGCCTCGCACCAGCCCGAAGGGTTGCAAATGGAGCTCTTCGGCACGGAGGCCGGCGCCAAATATCGCCCGCTGACGGTCTACAAAACGGTGGACGGCGCCCAGCAGGATGTGTCGATTGATTTGCGCGACACGGGTAATCGACCACTGGATCGCCAAATCGCGTGGGACAATGTGGCCAATCACTTTGTGGAGTGCATTTTGGATGGCGTTCCCTGTGGCGCGCCACTGCGCCACGGCCTGATTGTGCAAGAGATGATGGAGGCGCTATTAGAAAGCGCCCAAACTGGCGCAGAGGTAAGGATAGACTGATGCGGCGGCGGCCATGATGGGCGTTCACAGCCATGGTAGAAAAGATGGACATGATGACGACCTGAGCAATGACTTCCAAGCTATCGGCAAATATCTCCACCAGCCCATTCGCACCGCCATGAGCAGTGGGCCGCATTCATCGATGGCGCAATCAAGGTGACCGTGCCGGGCCTGATCACCATTTTAGACATTGACACCGCCGAGCCGATCACCACTGCGGGCATGTGCTACGGCAATTGCTTGGCCGTCATTGGCATCTTCGGCGTCCCTACTGGCGTACCGAGGCCAGCCTGGCGCTGGTTGGTCCATACTACTTCGGGTATAATGTGGACTATGTGCCGGTTAAGACGGGGTATAGTTAAGTAATAGATGGAGGTGGATAAGATGGCTACCATCAAAGAATTGTTGCAGGATATTCATGGCCTTGATGAGCGTTTGCGCGATCTTGAGCAGAAGTATGAAATGCTTACGGACGATATGTTCATGCTCTATCGCCTGGGAGAATTGGAGCAAAGTAAAGATCTGATTCGCTGGGTGGGGTACTATGAATTGAGGCAAGAGCGGCAGAGTGCATATGCAAATGCCTTAAGGGAACGTTGGCTACAGCTACGCCAATCGAGTTTGGGGATACCTATATCGTTGCAACAAGTCGCTGTATAGTGAGGACGCCTGTATGCTTCCCTCGTTTCCGGACTATGCCGCATTTTTAGTCTCCCTGCCTGAACACTATGCGGCGATTCAATCTTCTACACTGCATACGTTCACTATTGGTCCTCTTTCTGCTGAAGTTGAGGGTACAGTAACTTTTCCTGGCGGATATGTTCTGGACATTTGGGAACTAATCGATTTGGACAATGGAACGATTCGCTATTATAGCTATGAATTAGAGAAAAACGGCGAGCGAGTGTGGTGGTATGATCCTCAAGCCCACCCCAACGATCCGTCACTGGCATCCACGCATCCGCATCATAAGCATGTGCATCCGGACATTAAACATAACCGTATTCCGGCGCCTGGGCTCTCATTTTCTGGACCAAATCTACCATTTTTGATTGAAGAGATCATCCAGCTTTTAGCAGAATAGTGTTTCTATATGAAACGCGAAATCGCTCTTTCCAGCAACCCTGGCGTTGATTTCGCAGCCGGCAATCTTTAAAATTGCGCTTGCCGACCAGCATGCTGGTCGGCAAATTTTTGTCAAAAAAACGCTGGCTTTTCTTAATTTCCCTGGCCATAATAGCTGCATGAATACAGCTATTCGGCGCACAATTACCATTATCATTGTGGATGCGTGGACGCTTTGGCTTGACCACGCATCTTCTCCGGCGGTGGCAAAGGAATATTCCCAGGTCGATGTGGAGCCAGCCGAGCATGGGCCCACATTGGTGGGCATTATGCATCGGGCGGATACTTCGATTGCAACGTCATCCATTCGGCCCAATCCGCCGGCGTCAGAAACGGAGGCAGTGCTGTGAAGATTTGCCGGGCCTGGTTCACATAGGTGCGGGCGGCGGTGCGCTCTCCGCCGGCGGCGGCCACTGCGCCCAACCCGGCCAAGCAGCGCGCCACCATGTGCTGATTTTGCAGCTTGCGACACATTTCCAAACTCTGCGCGTAGAGCTGCTGCGCCTGCGCTAGCTCCCCCTGCTTGCGCGCCACTTGTGCTCTGTGATGCAGCAAAATGGCAATGCCATCCTTGTTCCCCAACGCGCTAAAATGTTCGTATGCCTCGGCATAACATTGGCTGGCCGTGGCTAAATCGTGCTGTAGCCAGGCAGCCTCCCCCACCTGCGCCAGCGACCAGGCCACATGTAGGCGCGCCGTCAGCGCTTGCCAGAGTTCAAGCGCACGCCGAAAATTCTCCTGCGCCGCCGCATATTCTCCCATCATGAGCTGGAGTTCGCCCTGCTGTTGCAGCACTTTGACAATCCCCTCGCGGTCGCCCAAAGCTTGAAAAATATGCAGACTTTCATTTAAATAGGCCTTCACTTGCGCCTGCTGTTCGGGGGTGCGCACCAACATGTGGACCAGGCAGAGCAACAGCTCCGCCACACCTTCGGGCTGATTTAGCTCGCGTTGCAGCGCCAAACTTTGATGAAAACGCGCAATTGTGGGCTCCTTGCGATGCAGATCGTATTGCAGCCAGCCATCCTGGCGCAGCGCTTCGGCCAAGCCAACGCGATCCCCTTCCTGTTCGTAAATGATTAAACATTCGGCCATAAAGGTCTCGGCCTCTGCATAATCGGCCTGGCGGCGCGCAAAGCCGGCCGCCGCCACGAGGGCCGCCGCTCGCTCAATGGTCTGGGCGGAGTAGACGGCTAGAACTTGGCCTAACCAGTGACGCGCCTCAAAATCATGCCCGCGCAGCGCCCAAAAATCAGTCAGCGTCACTGCCAGCTTGAGCGCCAGTGCACTGTTGCTCTGCAAGCTCCACTGAAGGGCGACCCGCAGATTGTCATGTTCGCGCGCCAGCTCGTCTAGCCACAGCTGCGGCTGCTCCGGCTTGCTTGGCGCGTGCCGCGTTTGCGCCCATTGCCAGAAATGGTGGGCATGTGCATTGCGCAGCAGCGCGTCTTCCGGGCGCAATGCTAGCTGTTCGGCAGCATATTCGTGCAGCGTGGTGAGCAGATGATAGCGTGGCTCATCCGCCGATGTATCTATTTGCACCAAGCTTTTACGCCCCAACTGGCGTAAAGAATCCTGTACCTTTTCGGCTGTCCATGCCACACTTTGGCCATCATTGGCCGTTTGCACAACCGCGGTCAACGCCTGGGCCGAACACCCGCCGGCAAAGACGCCCAAGCTGCAAAAGAGCTGTTGCTCCACCGCATTCAGCAGCGCGTAGCTGCGGTGAATGGCGTTGCGCAGCGTGCGTTGGTGCATGGGTAGATCGCGGGGCCCGTCCTCCAGCAGATCCAGTCGCTGATTGGCCAGCCGACTTACGATTTGCGCCAGCGTGAAGCTTTCTGTCTGCGCGGCCAACAGCTCAATGGCCAGGGGCAAACAGTCGAGGCGCAGGCAAATATCGGCCGCCAGAGCTGCCTGTTCGTTGGAGATTTCAAACGTTGCGTCAATGGCCTGCGCCCGCTGGAAAAAGAGCTCCACCGCCGCCGCCACCCCCAGCGGCTGTACGCGCTGTCGCTGTTCGCTGCGCAGCCGCAGCGGCGCTTGGCTGGTGACCAAAACGCGCAGATGCGCGCATTCGCTCAACAGCTGGGCCACGAGCGGCGCCGCTGCCGTGACCTGCTCAAAATTGTCTAGCACCAGCAGCAGCTTCTGCCGCCGCAGATGTTCAATTAAGCGCACTTGCGGCGTTTTGCCATCTACCTCTGTCAGCGTTAAACCGGCCACAATGGCCGAAGCAACGTTGTTCGCATCGTTGATAGCGGCCAACGGGATAAAGCGCGCGCCTTGTTCAAAGAGATAATTCAAGCGGGCGGCCACGGCTAGCGCCAATTGGGTTTTGCCCACGCCGGGCGGCCCCATTAGCGTGAGCAGCCGACCCGGCGCCTCCATCAAGCGCTTGGCAATAATGTCCAGATCGCGTTCACGGCCCACCAGCGGCATGGGCAGCGTGGGCAGCATATTTTCAGGCTCCATGGCCTGTTTATGTTCCACCGTCTGCTCGTGCACCACGGCAATGATGCGCCGTTCGATCTGCATCTGCGCCGGCAGCCGTTCCCCGCGCGCCCGTGCGGCCAGCTCCAGCAGATGTTGGGCCAGCCGCGGCTCATCGCTGAGTGCCAGCGCCGGCAGAAATTCTTGGGCCACCATGGTCAGATCGGGCAGCCGTTCGTTCTTTTCCAGCCGTGAAATCTGCGCCACGCTAAAGCCAACCAGCGCGGCCAATTCCCCCTGTGTTAAGCCGACGCGGCGGCGCAACTGGCGCAAAAATTCGCCAAACGTGCTGGAAGGTTCGAGTGTGGACAGCGTGGATGGCACAAATAGCTCCTATGATTCTCTTGCGGCTGTGATGAAGCCAGGCGTTTTGCGGAAGTGCCGCAAACTTTAGGCGGCCAGACAAGTAGCCTCCGGGAATTACAAAGCTCATGGCTCCGTATAGGCTCAGTTTTCGGGGGATAAGGGAAGGACTGGATGGTTGGGGTGAGACCCAGCAACAAACGCCAAGCAAAAGCGCAATCCTTTGTCGGCAATCGCCAATCACTGCCCCCATTGTACGCCTCGATCCCATAAAGACCCAATTTGTCAAAATTCTGGCGAAAAATCGCTGGTATCACAATGGATGACGCTATAGCATAGACGAAGTGATGGCGTCATCCATTTCTCCATCATTCGTCTTATAGCAATTAGGCTACCAACGATCCGGCAGTCCCTTTAAAGCCAACGTCCACCTGGCTGTCGCACACCCAAAATAGCACGCATATCATCACCTGGACCAACCTCGCCTCAATTCTTTTGCCAATACCCCACAACAAGTCTTCACCCGTGATGGGAAGGAAACAGGGCAAGGGACGGCCACACTCAGGAGTCACTATGACCAAACCCATTTTCCTCTCGACGCTCAAATCCATGATTCTGCTTTCCCTCTTTACGGCGCTTCTTTGTCCTCAAATTGCCAGCGCCCACGATATTAACGCGGGGCGCATCCACGCAACGCTGGCCGGTGCGGCGTCTGGCCCATACGAAGTGACGCTAACCGCCACGGCCACCCCGGGTATCTCTGCCCCGCTGATGCAGCTCAAGTGGGGGCTGCTAGACGGCGGCGAACTGCTGGATGGCCCCGCCGAGATGAGCTGGGATCTGCCGCCACAGGATGTGCCGGTGCAGCAGACGCGGCGCGTGCATCTGCCTGGCCCGGGCGTTTATCGAGTGGGCGCCAGCGCGATTTTACCGCTGGGTGAATCCATGCGTTTTGCGGATAGCGCCATGCTTTTCCTCACGGTGGACCAAAATGGCGCTGTAACGCTTTCCACCAAAGATCCCAATGCGGTCAGCCCCATGGGGTCGCTCATGGTGGAGGCGGAGTCGCATGAAGTCCATGCGGCTGGCGTCAACGCGCCCAATGGCGACCCCTGCTTTACGGTGCACGGTGTCTTCCAGCGCATTGAGCGCACGCCCACGCGCAATGGCTATTTGCCCGACAGACTGGTGCCCGTGCGCTCGGCGCTGGTGGAAATGCGCGAGGAGGACACGCTCTTTGATGATTCATATGGCGAGACGCTGACGGATGACCAGGGACGCTACTCTTTTAGCTTTTGCGATGATGATGGCCTCTTTGATGATGAACTGGAGTTGTATGTGCGGCTGCACGCCGTCATCCGCGACAACCAAGGCCATGAAATTGCTGAGGTGCAGGAGGATGGGCTGATTCCGCCCGAAGAGGTGTATGAGTTTGATAGCCCGGTCTGGGAGTCCGAAGGGGGCAACTACGAAAGGAACTACAATCTGACTGTGGAGCAGAGCGGTATTATGAATATTGCCGACGCCATTCTCGATGCCTGGACCTTTTGGAATAACAACGGCGGCGCCGTGGGAGATGACGCCATTTTTGACTATCAGGCTGAGGTGAATTGGGAGGCGGGCGACGACGACGACAAGTCATATTACAATGGCTATGTTTGGGACGAAATCACCCTGGCCGACGGTCCGTCTAATCCTGATCAGTGGGACGATAGCGTGATCATGCACGAGTGGAATCACCAGGCCGACGACAACTACGGCTGTGATGATTCGCCAGGTGGCGCTCATTCAACCAACCAGAATTTGGGCGATCTGGAGCTGGCCTGGTCCGAGGGCTACGCCAACTATTATCAGAGCGCCGTGCGCAACGCCATGGGGTATACCGACGGCAACTGGTATCTAGACGGTGACGCCATGGGCAACATGTCTGGCTTTGACCTGGAGACGCGAGATACCTTCAACAGTACGCTCAACACACCTTATAACGAGGCCGCCATTGCCGCCATGCTGTGGGACTTGGAAGATACGGCCAACGACAATCAGGATCGCACCGGCTTTGGCCCGGCTATGCTGCAACAGGTCTTTACTGACCCTGCTTTTGCCGACAACGGCGACATCTTTGACGATACCTGCACCGCCTTTGTCTATCTTTGGTCGTGGGCCGATACGGGCAAACCGACCACGGGCGGCGTGGGCGCCATTGTGCAGCAGAATATTGGCATTCGCCCCGGCTTCTTGAGCGCGGCCGCAGCGGCTTCCACAAGCTCAGGCGCCGGCGCCCACCCGTTGACTTCGACAGGCTCAGCCAACGCAAATGTCGAATCGGCATCGACGGCTTCGACAGGCTCAGTCGTCGATGGGGTTCCCGTGGGCGGCGCGCCGGAAGATTTCCGCTGGTGGAAAAATCTAACTTGGGTAGTAGATAACAGCGCCAGCATGGCGGACAGCAACAAGCTGGGTGCGGTCAAAACGGTGATGAGGGAGCAGGTCAATGATCTGGCCGACGCACCCAAAGGCACCGAGTTTAATATTTACACCTTTAACAACACAAGCAGCACGGTGCAGCAGCCGGCGGGCCTCAAATTTTACGCCGATGTGATCGACCCGGCCATCGACGGGCTGACCACCACCTCTGCGCCGGATGGCGACTGTGCGGTGGGCGCGCTCAACGCCATGACGCAGGCCGCCCAGCGCCAAAAAGGCGGCGACATCTGGCTCTACACCGACCGCGCCTCTACCCTGATGCCAACCATTGAAAACGCCAAGCAGTTGCTCAACGCCAAACAGATCAAAGGCTCGTTTGCCATGCTGGGCGGCTGTGCCGCCGTGCTGCCCGCCACAATGAATAATGTGACCGGTGGTGAGATCTCCTATCTGGGCAAAGCGGCCAACGGCAGCCAATCGACCGGCATTGTGCCCTATTTGCTCACGGCGCTGGGCAGCGGCGGCCAGTTCATCTACGTGCGCGAGGATCAGCTGGGGAATGCCGCCGATATTCTGCGTGCGCAGGTGGCCAACAGCGCCGGCGCCGGCAAGTGGAGCGACTATGTGAGCGACAGCTTCACCTATCGCTGGGATCGGCTGGAGGCCGGTGAGTATCAGTGGTTCCCAGCAGAATCGCTGGGGCAGCCGGAAGTGCAAGTGCCAGAAACTGGCTACGCGCTCTACACCATGCCGGAGCCATTTAATTTCTATGGTGGTGAATTTACCAGCGTTGGCGTCAGTCAAGATGGCTTTGTGGAGCTGGACCCCTGTACCACGAGCCTGTGCGTCAGTACGCGGCTGGCCTTTTACTTTTTGGACGTACTCAACAACGACATGCAGTGGGCGTATGTATTTAGGCCGCCGGCTGTGGCCGATGCGGTCAGCGCCGCTGATACCAACACGGTACCGGCCTGCAACAATATGTTTGACGGCAATCCGGCCACCCAACTGTATGGCCCGCAGGTCTGTGTCTGGTCGGCCAACCTGGGGTTTGAATGGCATATTATTTCGGTGCAGGGCGTTGATCAGGCCAATCGCTATCGCGCCTACCAGATTTGGCTCAACACCAAAACCGGCGAAATTCGTTACCAATACGACCACTTGAACGGCGAAGCCGCCAGTGCGGAAATCGGCCTGCGCACCGAGCGGCAATCGTTGATTATTGGCGGTGGAAATACGACCGATAAATTCCTGGTCGCCAACCGCGATGCCGCCGGCGCCTTTAACGGCATGGGATACAAATTCACGCCGGCGCCGCCCCAGCCCAGCCGCGTTTATACCGTGACGGTCGACGCGCTGATGGATGGCGTCGGCTTTTTGCAGACCGGCTACAGCGGCCGTTTTGAGCCCATGATCGTGCGCGACCCAGCCGGCAATCCGGTCAATTGTGCCGATACGGCCAACGTGCTCTGCATCACCATGGACAACGTGGCCGGCGACCGCATGGTGCAATATGTGCAGGTCAACATAAATGGCAACACGGGAGAGTGGACCGCCACCATTGATGCGCAAGAGGGCAACGAAGGCACTTTCACCTTTAGCGGGCTGGCCGCTAGCTCGATCCAAGCCAGCACATTGGGCGAGCGCGGTTTGCGCTCCGCTGGCACAGTGCGCATTTCCACGCGCTTGGGCAGAGCCGTAGATGGCAACAGCCTTTCGGCGTGGCTACAGCGTCCCAATGGCGAACGATTTGGCAGCGCCTTCAGCCTCTTTGACGATGGCGAGCACGGCGATGGGCGCGCCGGTGACGGCATCTTCAGCATGCCGGATTTGGCCGCGCCGGGCGTGGGCGTGGGCTATCTGTGGATACAAGGGGCCATCAATGGCGTCAACTTTGTGCGCAGCGACCCCGTTCCCTATAATTTCCAACCGGTCAGCGTCGAAATGCTGAACAAAGAGATCAGCTATGTAGGTGATGCCTTTGTGCTGCCGGTGCAGATCACCAATCATGATAACGTCCAGCAGTGCTTTTATTACGGCGACCGCGTCACCGTTCCCGATGGCTGGAGCTACGCCTGGGCTATCCCGCCGGGCGATGACGGCAGCGAGCAGTTCTTCGGCGTTTGTATTCCGGCTGGAACCAGCATCAATCGGGAGCTGATGGTGACGCCCAGCCAAGCCTTCACGGATGGACCCTCGCGCGGGGTGGGCGAAGTGAACGTGGCGTTTGTGGAGCGTGATCGCGGCGCCATGAGCGACAGCGACAGCGCCACTATTACTCGCTTCCGTCCGGCCACGCAGGTGGTGCTCACCAATCCGCTGGGCGAGGCGGCCATTCGCCCCAATGGCACAGATACGGCCATTTTGACGCTTTCGGCGCTCGATGAGCAGAATTTGCCGGTGGAGGATAACTCCATTGTCAACCTGACCACCGATTTGGGCACGCTGAATGTGGATGGCGTCAACGGTCAAAACATGGATGTGGCCTTTGACAATGGCCGCGCTGCGATTACGTTTATGGCGCCGAATGCCCCGGGCAAAGCCACCATAACCGCTAGCGTTGACGGCGTCACGACCACCGCGGTTGTCTATATTCACGCACCGGGGGTTTCGACCCTTGCGTTGACCGCCACCCCGCTGGACCTAACGGGCAGCGCCACTGCTTCGGCCCTGGTGGCCACCGTGCGTGACGTTTGGGGCGATCCGGTGGCGGGCGTGGATCTGCGCATCGGCGTTAGCGATGACAGCGGCACCCAGGGAACCATTGGCGGCAGCCAGGTGGTGACCGGCACGACCGACGCCAGTGGGCAGCTCATTGCCAGCTTTGGCAAAGCGGCCAACGCCACCGGTACGGTCAATGTGCGCGCCGAGTATTTCATCGCTGAGGTGGGCGGCATCCATGTGGTGGCGGATGACAGTCAAACCCTGCTGCTGGGGGCGGTTGCGGTGGAACGGCAGACCTATTTGCCGCTGGTTTTAAAGTGAGAATGGCGACCGAGGTACGGCGTTGTTGAGACAGATGCTTTGCCAAAAAGAGGTAGCGGGTGCACTTTTGCCCCGCTACCTGTCTAGCGTGGCTCATAGCGCCAATGTGCGACCGTCACAAAGCGGTTGAGGCCAATCTGTTCGGCCAGGGCAATGGAGGGGCCATTGGCTTCGTGGACTTGATAGCGGGGCTGTAGCTCGCGTTGCCGTAGCGAATGGACCGCGCTTTGCACGACTCTGCGGGCGTAGCCTTGGCGCCGCGCGCTGGGCATGGTGAAGACGCCGCCAATTTCATGGATTGTGTCAAAGTTCTGATAGGTGAAGCAGACCGCCGCCGGCTCAGCGTACTGAAACAGCGTAAAAGAGCGCCCATCACCGTGGCTAAAGTAATGCTCGATTTCGGCTTGGTCATGGCCTTGCGTGGCCAGATGCGGCAGCAATCTTGGGTCCACTGTCGTGGCCGTGACCACGGCCGGGTCCGGCTCAAAATGAGCAGCGGCGTCTGCCGTATACGACACAAAGGCCGTGATGCGCTGCATGGGCCACTGAGTTGCCAAAAGCGCCTGCACCGCGGGATCCATGAGTTTGAAGATCAGCTTGCGGTCGCGCGGAATCTGTGCCAATAGCGCTTGTGCGGCGTCTAGGGCGCGGGCGGAAAGAATCACTATCAGATCGAAATCGGCATATGTAGCGCGATCATAGGCAAAGGTCGCGGTGGGAAAGAGCAGCAGCGCCGCGGCGCCATCGCCTGTGGCCGCATAATGCGTTTGAATGCGCTCTGGGTGCGCAGTCAACATTTTCAGCGGGACAATGTTGCGCAATGTGTCTTGTTGAAGAAACTCAATGGCTTGCTGCTGTTCAAAGGTGTTGAGCATTGGCGCGTTTAGTGACCTGCCATGCAATGGCGCGTTGGGTTATAACTCGATACAACTGAGCTGTTTTTAACTGAATCAAATTTTACGAGTAAGCGTGTAGGAAGTCAAACTATGTCATTTGGGGTAACGCCTGATTCTGTTCTCTATATTCTGTTTTTTGGCTTTGGTCTGTTGCTGTCCTTTGGCGTCGTCTTCATTTTGGTCGGCTTGATCCAACGTCTCTTCCGCATTCGCAACGAATGGTTTGGCATTACGACGGTTTTAATCATATATGTGGGCGGGTTCATGGGCGCGTCGCTTTATCTGGATAGCGTGGGCCAAGTGCGGCCAGGTGTGATCAGCGCCAAGGAAGAGACAATTGCATTTCGTAAAGAGGGAGATTGGACGCATAACTATGGGCTCTCCGTCACCTATCGCACCGATGGTGGCGACGAAGCCAATACGCACTTTAACACAAATGCAACGCTTTTTGATGCGCTGCATAAGGATGAGCAGGTGGGTCTGCGCACCGTTTCGATCAACGGCTGGTTTGATCTGACGCGCTTGGCCCAGCAGAATACGCTGAGCTGGAACAACTGGCGCTGGATTGAATATGGTCTGGGCGGGATCCTGCTGCTTTATGCAGGTTGGAAGTCGCTAAAATCCAGCGTGGGCTGTCTGGCCATGCTGATCTTGCTTGTGCTGTTGGCATCTCTGCCCTTTGGCCTTAAATATCAAGAGTGGCGCGCCAGCCAAGACGTTAGCCGCACGCCTTTGCATGCTAATGGCGTCGTGCAGGAGGTGCACCGCGTCACCACCATTGATCCGCTGCCCAGCGACCGCAGCGGCAATTCTCAATGGGAAACCAAAATGGATGTGGCGCAGTTCTATGATATTGTGGTGATTCGCTACACGCCGCAGGGCTATCGCGAACCAATTCTGGGTGTTGACGCTGTGGATGCAGTCGATGGCTCTTTAGAAAAGGGCATGACGGTTGAACTGGCCTATGGGCCGAATGCGCCGCGTGAAGTGCGTCTGCCCAATCGCACGCGCAATCACTATATCCTCAATCCGCTGGCGTGGGTGAAGGAACAGACTTTGGCGCTGGGCCTTGTGGGGCTGTTGCTGGTGGGCGTTACATTTGTTGAAAGAACGGTGAAACGCGCCCTGGCGCGCCGACGCCAGGGAAGCGGGGTGGTTGCGTAAAGAGCGTTATTCACTGAGCTTCTTTGACACTTGGCTATACAATACGCTACGATGATACAGAGTACATGGCTCTGCGCGTGATGCGTACAGAGATCGCCCTTGCGGCGTGGATCTGGCGCCACCTTTGCCATTGTGCTCTGTTTTCATTCAACCGCAGTATAACTTTGATCACGCCTCCTCTGGTCAAATCTGAAAGGAATCCACCATGGCCAGCGCTTATCAAATTGTAGATACAGATATTCACCCCGGCATGCCGCGTGATCCCGTGGCGGCCCGTCTGCCCGAGCCGTGGCGCACCCGCTTTCTGGGCGGTAATCGTGGCTCCGGCACCATGGGCTACTGGAACCCCAACGGTGTAAACCGCGCCGACGCGGTCACGCCGGATGGCGAACGCATTGAGAATGACCCGCACCATTTGGCGCGCTATTTTATGGACCAGTACGACATTGACTGCGGCATTCTGAACACCGGGTCGGTGTTGCATCTGGGCCTCTCGCCCGAGGTCGACTATGCCGCGGCCGTGATCCACGCCATGAATGGCGTGCTGATCGAAGAGTGGCTGCCGGTAGACGCCCGCTATCGGGCCTCGTTGGCCGTCTATCCCCATGACGTTGACTTGGCCGTGCAAGAGATCCACCGCTGGGGCGCGCATCCCGGCGTGGTGCAGGTGATCATGCCCAGCGCCTCGCGCATGCCCTATGGTCAGCGCTACTTTCATCCCATCTATGCCGCCGCGGCTGAATATGACCTGCCCATTGCCATCCATCCTGGCACGGAAGGCGTGGGTCTTTCTGGCGCGCCCACCAATGTGGGCTATCCCAGCAACTATTTTGAATGGCACACCAATTTGGTCTCCAGCTATATTGCCCACATGGTCAGCATGGTCATGGAGGGCGTCTTTATCAAATTCCCCACGCTCAAATTTGTGCTGATCGAAGGCGGTGTTTCTTGGGTGCCGCCGCTGCTTTGGCGCTTTGATAAGAACTGGAAAGCGCTGCGCATGACCACCCCCTGGTTGGAACGGTTACCCAGCGAATATGTGACCGAGCACGTACTGCTCACCACGCAGCCGCTGGAAGAGCCGGAGAATCCGGCTCATTTCCACGCTATTTTAGAGATGTTCGACGCCGCCAAAATGCTCATGTTCTCCACCGATTATCCACATTGGGACGGCGACACGCCCGATTTTGCCGCCCGCGCTTTCCCCAAAGAGATGCGCAACGCCATAATGTATGAGAATGCCTGCAAGCTCTATAAGATCAACCTGCCCAGCAACGGCCAGGCCAAACCGGCAGAACGCGAGGCCCAATATGCCTGAGGCGCGCAATTTACAACGCTGGAAAGTGGCCGAACTAGATGAGATCGAGCCTGGGCAGCGCAAGGTGGTAGACGTGGCCGGTCGCTCCATTGGCGTCTTTAACGTAGATGGCGAATACATTGCCGTGCTCAATCTCTGCCCACATGAATTGGCGCCCCTGTGCCTGGGCCGCGTCAGCGGCACGACGCTGCCTTCGGCCCCTGGCCAATACAACTGGGGTCATGACGGTGAAATTGTGGCTTGCCCTTGG
The DNA here is from genome assembly GCA_020634755.1 of Caldilineaceae bacterium. Taxonomy (GTDB): domain Bacteria; phylum Chloroflexota; class Anaerolineae; order Caldilineales; family Caldilineaceae; genus JACKBC01. Next base: position 27,696 of record JACKBC010000060.1, read on the forward strand.
CACGGTTGGGAGTTCAACCTGCGCAGCGGAGAATGTTTGGTGGACCGCCGCAAGCGGCTGCACCATTTTCCAGTTGTGCAAGAAGATGCCGCCATTTACGTCTTATTGCCCCAAACCAAAGGAAGATAAAGTACGATATAGGATGTACGATTTACGAGGAGTTCTCGTCGACGCGTAGATTCGTAAATCGTACATCTGAGATCGTAAATAGCGATCATGAATAAACAGGGTCTTTTCTACGCCTTCATGGCCTACCTGCTGTGGGGGTTGCTGCCCATCTATTGGAAACAGTTGGCGCATGTGCCGCCCGTGGAAATTTTTAGCCACCGCATGGTCTGGTCCATGCTGCTGATTGTGGTATTGTTGACTGTTGCGCGGCGCTGGCAGTGGATTGGGCCCACGCTGCGCAACCCGCGTCTGTTGGGCACATTTGTCATTGTGGCGCTGCTGGTGGCCACCAATTGGCTAGTCTATATTTGGGCGGTCAACAACGATTTTATTCTAGAGACGAGCCTGGGTTATTTTATCAACCCGCTGGTGAGCGTGGCGCTGGGCGTTATCTTCTTGGGCGAGCGTATGCGCTTTAGCCAGTGGGTAGCCATTGGCATAGCTGCGGTCGGCGTTCTCTACTTGACCATTAGTTATGGCGCGCCGCCGCTGATTGCGTTGACGTTGGCGCTTACCTTTGGCGCGTATGGGCTCATCAAGAAGACTACATCACTCAACGCGCTGGAAGGGCTTTCGCTAGAGACGTCGATTCTTTTTGTGCCGACCGTTGGCTATCTGCTCTATTTAGGCGCCATAGGTCGCAATTCGTTTGGCCCGCACGATCTGCACACCAGCCTGTTGCTTGCTTGTGCGGGCGCGGCCACTGCCTTGCCGCTGCTCTTTTTTGCGGCGGGCGCACGGCGCATTCCGCTTTACATGGTGGGCGTACTCCAATATATCGCGCCCACGCTGCAATTCATCTTGGGCGCGTTTGTATACAACGAGCCCTTTACTACGCAGCGGCTGATTGGCTTTGCGTTTATCTGGTGTGCGCTGCTGCTCTACACGCTAGAAGGAGTGGTGTGGCGACGACGCATTGCGGCTCCCCCTGTGGTGCATCCAGCTGCGGCCCAGCAGTAAGCCATGCGCGCCTTTGTTACGTATGTTACGCAAACCTGGCGGAAAGTCGGCTCGCCAAAGTTCCCGTTTCTCTCTAGCGGACGGGCTGTCGCTGCGTAACGTGAGTTTGGTATTTGAAGTACGCCAATTGAGATTTACTGATCTGCCTCTGTGCAAGTGGCGGTTCAAAACAGACCTTTAAGGAGGAACTTGTGGCCAAGAAAGCCAAAAAACAAACAACCGAGGATATGCTAGAGGAACTGCGTGAATTTGACACCCCATCGATCACCAATGTGGTGGCCACATATCCAACTAGCCCCCTCTGTTTGGGACTGTACAACCCGTGGACCGAGAACTGGTACACCGATCAGACCATCCGCTGCATGTACCCCGGTCTGGGCCCGCTGGTGGGCTACGCGGTGACCTGTGTCTACGGGCTGCCCGATCCCAACTTTAACCGGTTGACCTTTATGGACGTGCTGGATGCGCTGGACGCCATGCCCAAGCCAACTATTTTGGTGTTGCAGCAAAAATTCCCGCCCGAGATTGCGGGCAAAGTGGGGCTGGCCGGCGGCAACATGGTCTCGGCCATGAAGGCCATTGGCTGCGTGGGGCTCATCTCCAACGGCCCCTCGCGCGATATTGATGAAGTGCGCCCCATGGAGTTCCAGTACGTGCTCAGCGGCATTACGCCGGGCCACGGCGCCCAGGCGGTGCAAGCGGTGAACACGCCGGTGACGGTGGCCGGTATGGATGTGGCGCCCGGCGAAATTATTCACATGGATGAAAACGGCGCCTGCAAATTCCCGGCGGATAAAATCGAAGCCGTGCTCACCAACGTGCGCAAGCTGCGCGTTGAAGAAGAAGAGCGCATGAGCCGCTTGCAGAAAGCCAAATCGGCCAAGGAGCTGCGCGCCATCTTTGGCGGTCACAGCTACGCCACCGAAAAGAAGACGGTGTAGGAAAGTAGAGGAGTGTAGGAAAGTAGAGGAGTGTAAGAAAGTAGAGGAGTAGAGGAGTGGAGGAAAGTAGAGGAGTAGAGGAGAAGCCACACGAACTCCTCCACTCCTCCACTCCTCCACTCCTCCACTCCTCCACTCCTCTACTCCTTTACTCCCAACTCCCCAACCACAGGAGAAACTCCCATGACCATAGTCCGCTACCCCGACCCGGCCATTGAGGTCGTCGACTCTCGTTTTGCCCGCTACCATATTGGCAACGCAGCGTTGGAACTGCTGTGGACCGGCGCGCGCTGGGCCGAGGGACCGGTCTGGTTTGGCGACGGGCGCTATCTGCTCTTTAGCGACATTCCCAACAACCGCATTATGCGCTGGAGCGAAGAGACCAACGCCGTAACCGTTTTTCGCGCGCCATCCAATTATAGCAACGGCCACACGCGCGATCGCCAGGGGCGGCTGGTGAGCTGCGAGCACGACACGCGCCGCGTCACCCGCACCGAGCACGATGGGCGCATTACCGTACTCATGGATTCATTCGAAGGCAAGCCGCTCAACGCACCCAACGACGTGGTGGTCAAGTCCGACGGTACGGTCTGGTTTACCGACCCGGGCTATGGCATCTTGATGAATTATGAGGGCCACCGCGACACATTTGAACTGCCGCGCAACGTCTATCGCTTTGACCCCGCCACCGGCCAAGCCACCGTTGTGGCCAGCGACTTTGATCGCCCCAATGGCCTCTGCTTTTCGCCCGATGAGCGCAAGCTCTATATTGCCGACACCGGCGTTTCACACAATCCCAATGGCCCGGCCCACATCCGCGTTTTTGATGTGGTCGATGGGCGCACGCTGACCAATGGCCGCGTCTTTGTGGATATGAAACCGGGCTTTGCTGACGGCATTCGCTGCGACGTAGAGGGCAACCTCTGGTCCAGCGCCGGTTGGGGCGGCGCGGGGGTGGATGGCGTCCACTGTTTTGCGCCGGATGGTACGTTGCTGGGCAAAATCCACTTACCCGAGCCTTGCGCCAATCTCTGCTTTGGCGGGTTTAAAAAGAACCGGCTCTTTATGACGGCCGGCCAATCGCTCTACGCCGTCTATGTAGAGACGGTCGGCGCGCAAACACCATAGCGATTTACAAACTCAGATTTACGATTTACGAATCTACAACGATTTGGGATTTGCGATTTGCGCGTCTGCTCGCAGACAAATAAGCCTCGCATCTTATAACTTATGTTACGCAAGCCTGGCGGAAAGTCGGCTCGCCGACGTTTCTGTTTCTCTCTAGCAGACTGGCTGTCGCTGCGGAACGTGAGTTATAACCTGCATGATAAGGCATTGCGATTTACGAATGGATGTCACTAACGAGATAATTCGTACATCGTAAATCAAAAATCGTAAATTCCCCAAGGGGGAACATATGTCAAACCAATCACTGCGCATTCTCATCTTTGGCGCCCATCCCGATGACCCGGACTTTGCCGCGGGCGGGACGGCCGCGCTCTACGCCCGGTTGGGCCACACGGTCAAGATGGTGAGCCTGACCAATGGCGATGCCGGGCATCATGAACAGGGCGGCGCCCCGCTGGCCTGGCGCCGGCGGGCGGAAGCCGCGGCGTCGGGCGCACAGCTGGGCGCTGAATATATTACGCTGGACATTCACGACGGCCAGCTCATGCCCACGCTGGAAAATCGCAACACCGTCATCGCGCTGACCCGTGAATTCAAGCCGGATCTAGTGACCGTGCATCGGCCCAATGATTACCACCCGGATCATCGCTATACGTCACAACTGGTGCAGGACGCGTCTTACATGCTGACCGTGCCCAATGTGGTGTCGCACGTGCCGCATCTGGAACGGATGCCGGTGATCGTCTATACGTGGGATCACTTCCAGAAGCCCTATCCATTTCAGGCCGATGTGGTGGTCTCCATTGATGAAGTCATTGAACAGAAGATAGATGCGCTGCACCAGCACACGTCCCAGATGTACGAATGGCTGCCCTACAACGGCGGCTATCTGGACC
>JACKBC010000061.1 GCA_020634755.1 Caldilineaceae bacterium
AACTTAGATGCGCAGATCAGCCTGCTCCAAGACTTGGGCCAGCAATTTGTGATTGGAGAGAACCCGTTTGACCTGGAAAAGCTGTGGCAGCGCGTCTATGCGTCGCGCCATGATTATCGCCACCCCAGTCTTTCGATGACGCCTGCCCTCAGCGCCATCGAAATGGCCTGCTGGGATATTATCGGTAAAGCGCTCAACCAGCCAATTTACAACCTGCTGGGCGGCAAAGTTCACGACAAGCTGCGCGCCTATGCCTATATGCCCACCGAAGGCATTTGGGAGAATCCCACCAAAGCCGGCGAGATTGCGGAAAAGCTGGTGGCGGCGGGCAATAGCGCCTGCAAATATGACCCTTTTACGCCGTTCTTCCCCCAACCGCGCGATTTTTCGCTCAAAACTATCCGCCACGTGGCCAAGATTTTTGAGAGCATTCGCGCCGCCGTGGGCGACGAATTGGAGATCGGTATTGGCACCCACGGCCAGTTTAGCACGGCGGTGGCCATCCGCGTGGCCAAGGAGTTGGAGCCATACAGCCCCTACTGGTTTGAAGAGCCGGTGCCGCCGGAAAATGTAGATGAAATGGCGCGCGTGGCCGCCCACACCAGCATTCCCATTGCCACTGGTGAGCGGCTGGTCACCAAATTTGAATTTGCCCAGGTGCTGCAAAAGCAGGCCGCTCAGATCATTCAGCTGGATCTGGGTCAGTGCGGGGGCATTCTGGAATCCAAAAAGATTGCCGGCATGGCCGAAGCGCACTACGCCATGATCGCGCCGCACATGTATTGCGGCCCCATTGCCGCCGCTGCCGCCATCCAGCTTGATACGTGCTCGCCCAATTTCTTGATCCAGGAGTTCAACGTCAATGACCTGCACCATCAGATCTTTGTCGAACCGCTGCGCTTTGAAAATGGCTGCATCACGCCGCCCACGGGCCCCGGTTTGGGTGTGGAGCTGGATGAGAAGGTGCTGGCGCGGCAGCGGGTGTAAAGCGGAAGAGGCAAAAGGCCAGGTGAAGTGGTCGTGTCACAGCGTGTTTAAGGCTACCTTGCCATATCGCTTTCGGCAAGAACATTCCAGCAACATAGCAATCGACTCTCCAAGGAGAAAACCAACATGTCTGTCCAAGGTATTGCCAAACTGGCGTCTGGTCCCGGCCACGTGGGGCTGCTGGAGGCGCCTGAGCCGGAAGTGCGCGCCGACCACGCCATTGTGGAAGTGGCGGCGGCGGGGCTGTGCGGCACCGACATGCATATCTATCACGATGAGTATCCCAGCCGGCCACCGGTAATTTTGGGCCATGAGGTAGCGGGCGTGGTGGTGGAGACGGGTGACGGGGTGGCGAGCTGCCGCGTCGGCGACCGCGTCACGGTGGAGCCCTATTTCCACCTGTGTGGGCGCTGCGCCTATTGTCGCGCCGGACTGCCCAATATGTGTCCCGAGCGGCTATCGATTGGCAGCGGCGTCCATGGAGCGTTTAGTCGCTACGTGCTGGTGCGCGGGCAGAGCATCCACCAACTGCCCGAAAATGTGGATGTGCGCAGCGGCGCACTGACCGAGCCGCTCGCCTGCTGCGTCCACGCGCTGGAGATGAGCCGCGTCGAGCCCTCTGATGTGGTAGTGGTCTCGGGGCCGGGCGCCATCGGGCTGCTGATGATGCAGGTAGTCAAGGCGGCGGGGGCTACAGTGCTGCTAGTGGGAACTAATGCCGATGCGGCGCGCATGGAGGTGGGGCGGCAATTGGGCGCAGACGTCCTCCTCAACGTGCAGGCGGAGGATGTGGACGCAGCTATCGGCGAGCGCACCGATGGCATGGGCGCCGATGTGGTCTTTGAATGTTCGGGAGCAGCACCATCGGCGCGCAACTGTTTACAGTGGGTGCGGCGGCGCGGTCGTTACGTGCAGGTCGGGCTCTTTAGTCAACCCATCCAGTGGGATCAGAATCAGATCTGCTATAAAGAGGTGCAACTGAGCGGCAGCTTTGCCACCATCCCCAGTTCGTGGCACAAGGCGCTGCGCTTGCTGGCCCATGGCCAAGTACAGACCGCGCCGCTGATCACGCACACGTGGGCGCTGGCGGAATGGCAGGCCGCGTTCGATACGTTCGAGCGGCGCGAGGGATTAAAGAACGTCTTTCTGCCAGGCTAACTTGACCAGCAACTTATTGCAGATTTACAAATTCCGGCATAGAAATTCGACTTCTCCGAGTAGTCGAACTTCAGGGATACCAGTACTATTTTGTTAATACACAAAAAGTTGCCGGTCGTGTGACAGGAAATCCTACGCCGCCGGCACAAGGGCCAACACGCGCAGCGGGCTGCCCGAGCCTTTGACGATTTTGAGCGGGGCGGCCAGAATCACGGCGCCAGTGGGCGGCAGTTTGTCCAGGTTGCAAAGGCTGGCCAGGCCCAGCTTACCGGCGCCGTGCATAATATTGTGGGCGGGGAAAGCCGGGTCAAAGCCGCCGGCCTGTCCGGCATCGGTGCCCACCGTTTCCACACCTACACCGACCACGTCGCGCTCGTGAGCTAAGAAACGCAAGCAGTCAGGGTGAAAGCCAGGGGAGTGTGGGCCGTCTTCACTGGCGTTGAGGAACGCCTCTTTACCCTCGCGTTTGCACCAGTCCGTGCGCAGCAGCAGCCAGGCGCCGGCGGGGATTTTGCCGTGAACCCCTTCCCAGGCCTGTACGTGCTCGCGGGTCAAAATATAGTCGGGATATTGGCCGGCCTCTTTGGACGCATCAATGACGCAAGCGGGAGACACAAATTGGCGCACCGGAATAGTATCCGTTGTGTTGTTGGCGCGGTCCTTGCCGGTGATCCAGTGAACCGGGGCGTCGAAATGGGTGCCGGTATGCTCACCCAGCGTCAGCGTGTTCCAATACCAGGCCGGCCCATTGTCATCGTAATTGGAGATCACCTCGACGCTGAGCCCGGGCGATTGGGCAAACATGGACGGCAGCTCGATGACAGGCGTTTCTGGGCTCAGCGGCTGCGTCAAATCCACCACCGTAATGCGGCCACGATTCATCTCCTCCACTAGCAGCGATAAAACGGTAACAGGGGCTGTCATTGATTTCTCCTTTTTTATCCACAAATTACGCGGAATGCACAGATTTTTTTTCTAATCGTTAAAAACTGCGCATTCTGTAAACCATTTTTTAATTCTTCTCTTTGATATAGCGTTCGAAGCGGAAGGCATTCTCGGGCAGTTTGAGGTCCATGCCAAAATGATCGGGGCCGGTGGCTTCCACTTTGGCCACAATGACGCTCAGCTCATTGCGTTCAAAAGCATCGGCGGAGGCTTCCATAAATTCATAAGCGGTGGTGGTGAGCGCCACGTTGGGCACGCCGGCGCCGCGCGCGATGGCCGCCAAGTCTGTAATCCCGCTGGTGGTGTGCGAAGCAAAACCGCCAGTGGAGAGCAGGCTGCCGTTGTCAAATATGATATGGATCAGATTGGCGGGACGATAGCGAGCCAGTGTGGTGAGCGTGCCCAGATTCATGAGCACCGAGCCGTCTCCGTCCAATACCACCACGCGATCATGGGGGCGGTTGAGCGCCAGCCCCAGCCCAATGGACGAGGCCAACCCCATGGCGTGCTGCAAGTAAAAAAAGTTCTCGCGGTGCCCGAGATCGTACAGTTCCTGTGCACACGCGCCCATAATGGTCACCACCAGGCAATCTTCCAGCTCTTCATAGAGCGCCTTGATGCATTCTGACCGTTTCATTCGTCGCCCTCCATCAGGTCACGCGTGAGCAGCAGCGCAGTGGGGACCAGCGAACTGCGCGACAGCGTGTATGCTTCGTGGATCTGCTTGCCAATTTTGCGCGGCTCGCGCGCATAGTCAAAGGGCAGCCCCAGCCCGCGCAGCACCGGCTCGGTGACCATGCCGCCCTGGGTGTGCCACGGATAGGGTTCGCCCATGTGGCCGCGATGCGCAATCAGCATGCAGAGCGGCACGCGATAGAGCATGGCCAGCGACACGATGCCATTGATCGAGCCCAGGAAGCCATGATTTTGCAGCAACATAATATTGGGCGTGCCGGCAAAATGGGCGCCGGCGGCAATCCCCACCGCCTCCTCTTCCTTGGCCACCTCAATCAGCGTCATCTGCGGGTCATCTTCGGCCATTTGCAGCAGATAGACCAGCCACGTCTCGGGCAGCGCCGTCAAAAAGCGCACCCCGGCGTCCTTGATGCCTTGATAGACCATTTTGGAGTTCTCGCGCGAAACGGTCATATGTCTCCTTTGGGGATTAAAGGAGTAGGAAATATGAAGTAGGAAGGGGCTCTCACCGTGATACCTACTCCCTACTCCTAATTCCCCATTCCCTGCCCCCTAAAAAAACTCATCCAGCAGCTGATATAGATATAGCTTATCCGCATTGGGGGTGGGCAAGCCATATTCTTGAAAAAAGTGAGGGATCAAATCGGCGCAACCGTTGTAGTCCAGGCTGCGACGCACCAACGCCAGGTCGCGATAGCGGTCACCCACCCCCAAGCGCCCCAAGTCCACAAAACCAGCAACGCAATCGTCATCCACAATAATATTGGGCAGACAATAGTCACCGTGCGTCAGACAAAGTTCTTCAGATTGCGGGGCTAACTGCGCCAGTTCATCTAATAATTCTTGCGCTCTGCGCCCCTGACGGACGGCATCAAACTCGCTCTCATCCACCATCCGCTGGGCAGTGTGCTGGCGCGCCATTTCAAACATGGCGGCAAAACGATGATCAAAGGGACAATCCTGCCAGGGTTGGGCGTGAATCTGGCGTAACCCTTGGGCCAACAACGTTACCCAGCACGCCCGTTTTGCATGGGATTGTATCACCAAATCGGCCACATTTTCTCCGGGCAGGCCAGAGGTAAGCAGATAGCTTTGCGCCTCTTCCTCAGCATAGGCCAACAGGGGCGGCACGGGCAAGCGTCCTGTTGACCACTGCAAGCGCTGCATCTCATCCCGAATGCCCACAATGCCCGTTGCTGGACCAATTTTCAAATAGCAGACATTGCCCGCTTGATCTAGCAGCCTGTATGTCTGCGCACCGGACATGCCAATTTGGATTGGCTCGAAATCCCCGCTGCTTTCCGCTATATAGCATTGCAATTTAAGTGGCAATTTAGATCTATCCACAGGATTATCATCAATTTATTTCTCTTGCCGTGGCGGAGAAGATTTCGGCTTTGATGACGCTCGATTACATTGAGCAACGCGCCCAAAAAGGCAGCCGCCAATTATTCGATCAGGTCCTTAATAAGGTTGCTCAAGCCGATCTGGAGGTGGACGCGGAAGATCGTATTCCAGAGGGGATGGAGCTAGCGCTGCCCCAGGATTAAGCACGTGCCGATCGCTCTATAAATCCCCCTCATCTCGCGCAATCACTTGGTAAATTTGCGCCAGGTCCTCATCGCTAAAAAAGTGAACCACCAGCCTGCCGCTGCCGTCGCTATTGCGGTTGAGCGAAACACGCGTGCCCAACACGTTGCGGAAACGGTTCTCCAGAGCCTGCACATGATGTTGAAGCTGTTCGTCGTCTGCCGACAGGCCGGGGGCATCCAGTTGCTCAGGGAGAGGAGCGGAGTCAGCGTCCGGAGCGCTCAACTTTTTGACCAGCTCCTCAGTTTGGCGCACCGTTAAATCGTCGCTCAGCACGGTTGCCAGCGCCATCTGCATGGCCTCCTGTTCCGGGAATAGGGCCACAATGGCGCGGGCATGGCCAGCCGAAATCTGGTCCGAGAGCAGCGCACTTTTGGCTTCCGCGCTTAAGTTGAGCAAGCGCACCATATTGGCCACGGCCGAACGGCTTTTGCCCACGCGCTTGGCCACTTCTGCCTGCGTCAAGTTTAACTCGTCCATAAGCGCTTGATAGGCGGCCGCCTCTTCCAGCGGGTTGAGATCGGCGCGCTGAATATTTTCTACCAGCGCCCACTCCATGAGCTGGCCGGTCGAAGCTTCGCGCACAATGACGGGCACTTCCGCTTGGCCGGCCAGCTTGGCCGCGCGCCAGCGCCGTTCGCCCGCCACAATCCAATACTGGGCCGGCTGTCCATATTCGGCTTGCGTCACAATCAGCGGTTGGATGATGCCGTGTTCTTGAATTGAGGCCGCCAGCTCTTCCAAGGCAGCGCGCTCAAAATGGGTGCGCGGCTGATGCGGATTAGGTGCGATCGCAGTGACTGCAACTCGCTGCACACCGTTGGCGCCAGCCGTTCGCGCCGCATCCGCGGCCTCCGTCGCGGACACCTCCGTCGCGGGCGCTTGCGTATTCACAATGAGCGCGCCCAAACCGCGTCCTAAACCGCGTCGTTGGCCCGAATTGCCACCACTTGTCATGCTTGCTTATCCCTCAAATCGTTCTAAAAACTCGCTGGCCAGCGCCTCATATGCCTGTGCACCGGCACTGGCCGGCGCATAGACGGCAATGCTCTGGCCATAGCTGGGCGCTTCGCCCAAACGCACGTTGCGCGGCACCACTTGGCTAAATGCCTTAGCTGGAAAATGGCTGCGCACTTCGGATACCACTTGCTGGGCCAAATTGGTCCGACTGTCATACATGGTGAGCAGCACACCGGCAATACAGAGCCGGTCGTTCAGCACATCATGCACCTGCTGAATCGTTCTGAGCAGCAGGCTTAAGCCTTCCAGCGCCAAATATTCGCACTGCACCGGAATGATCACGCCGTGGCTGGCTGCGGTCAACCCATTGATGGTGAGCAGGCCCAAGCTCGGCGGCTGATCAATAAAAATGTAATCATAATGGGCGTGCAGTGGTTTAAGACCGCGCGCCAACATCTGCTCGCGGGCCATTTGCCCCGCCAGTTCCACTTCGGCGCCGGCCAGATCCGTCGTAGCGGGCAGCAAATCCAGCCCCAATTGGTCGGTCAGCACAATGGCCTGCTGGGCCGGCGTCTGCTCCACCAGCACATCGTACAGGCTCAGCGACAGTTCACGCGGATTGATGCCCAAACTGGTGGTGGCGTTGCCTTGCGGGTCCACATCTACAATGAGCACGCGTCGCCCTGCGGCAGACACATACGCGCCCAGGTTTACCACGGTGGTTGTCTTACCCACCCCCCCTTTTTGGTTGGCAAATGCAAAAATCTTGGCTGTCATCTGTGTCGCTTAGGGTAAATATGGGTGTTCTTCCATGTAGCGTAAGACTTGCTGGCGCGTGGGGATGCCAGAGACACCTTGGGCCTCCACCCCAAATGAAGCGGTCACATTGGCAAAACGCGCCGCCTGCAGCGGATCGCCGATTTCCTGATGACGCAGAATAAAGGCCGTGGCAAAAATATCACCTGCACCGGTGGGGTCAACTTCCGTGGCCGGCCGTGGCGGCACCTGATGCTGGCTGATCGAGCCGTCGGGCTGGCGCATAAAGACGGTGCTGCCGTCGCGATACTCGGTCATCACCACCAGCGGCACCTGCTCAAAAGCGGCTTCCAGCCGGCGCAGATCGTAGTCAATATCTTCCTGGGAAAGCACCAGCACATCCAAATGGGGCAAGATTTCCGCTTGGTTCTCCCAGGGCTTGCTAAAGACGCGCCCGGTCTCGTCCCATTGGCGCATCCACCCTTGCGGCACCGCAGTCACCAGCGTTTCCTCGGCAAAAATAGCCGCCATGTCCCCCGAAATCTCATTAACCAAAGGGCCCAAGAGAACCACGTTGGGTCTGCGCATGGCAACGGGCACATCATCGGGTTGAATGGGTCTGGCCTGGGCATAACAATATTGGACGCGCCCGGTTGGCGTATACACGTTGGCAAAAGTCGTGCTTTGCGCACTGGGCAGCACAACCAGCTCTACTTCAGCAGGCAGATCGCTCAAATCTGTGCTGGGCGCGGCGCTGGTAATAATCGTGGGTCGTCGCCCCAGGCGCAAGGCTGTAATGGCGGCAAAACTCACCGTACCACCCAGTCGATAGCCATCCTGTATATCCTGGGTAATCAGATCCTGTGTGACATGACCCAAAAGTAAGATGTCGGTTTGGTTTTGTATAGTGGACATAGGGTAAATTGTAGCATGGCTTAGAGATAGTTAGAAATATTGGGTAAAGAATCGGTGGATTTCTGGGCAGTCGTTTTCGGCTATCAGTGATAGACTTATTGGTGGTGGACACAGAACCGCCCTGCCTAGAAGCAGGGCGGAAACATTTTTTCAAGCAGAATTCAGTCTAAGGGATTAATCTTTGGGCACAATATGCACTTTGCGCCGATCACCTTCACCGGAGCTTTGGGTGTATACATCAGCACGATCGCGCAGAGCCATGTGAATAATGCGCCGCTCATTGGACGGCATGGGCTCCAACGAGGCCGACCGTCCACTCTCTACAACTTGGTCGGCAATGCGCAAAGCGAGCTGAGTTAACTGCTCGGCCCGGCGCTGCTTATAGCCCGCCACATCGACTACAATGTTATACCAAGCGTGCGTCTTCTGATTAATCATCAGGCGCAGCAAAAATTGAATATTGGAGAGCGTTTCGCCGCGGCGCCCAATTAGCGTCCCCAAACCGTTGCCCTGTACATCGAGCATTAGACAGCGTTCTTGCTCACCCGGTTCTGGCTCTTGCCAAGACGCCAAAACATCGGCCTCATATCCCATAAGCGATACCATTTGCTGCAACAGATCTTGAGAAAGCGCCAAAAGGCCGTCATCCGAAACGTCACCGTCAAGCAAATCATCTTCTATATCGGCTGCTTCTATATCGTCTGCTTCTATATCGGCTGAGTCGTCCGGCCCATCGTCCAGGGCCGCACGCGACTGAGCATCCGCGGCACTATTTGCCAACGGCGGCTGCGCATCGGCTTTATCCGCAGCAGGCGCCACATCAGACGATCTGGATGATGGAGATGACGCTGCTACTGTTTGCGTCGGCGCCGCTGTCGATTGCTCTTCTGCGGCCTGTGTAATTCGTTCGGATAGTCGGACGCGGGCGGGCTCACTGCCCAGGCCAAAAATGCCGCGACTTCCCTTGTGGATTACTTCAATATCTACCTGTTCTCGGCTCAACCCCAGCTTGATCAATCCTTCGGCAATGGCGTCATCTACGGTTTTACCTTGAAATTCATAAGATTCATTCACGATAATTTAGTTCCATTCGGGTGACTACGCGCAACGACGGTTTCAGTTGGTCTACATCCCTCGTACAACTTTATATCTTTATATTCTCAGTAGATCGCAATGACAAGCAATAGAGTCAGATTCCTCAATCGAGACAGACGCCTATATCGCCAACACCGTTGCGGGGCACTGATTCTTCACATAATACCATGCAACTGGCCAGGCTATCGACGTTTAGAGCGCCGTCGTTGCGTTCTGGATTTGGTCGCCTTTTGATCGCCCGATGTGCCATTGACAGACGGAGACGAATCACCATCTTCCCCCTCGTCATCTTCTTCAACCAGCGTAGCCGATGTGGTAATCGTCCCATCATCGGTTGCGGCCGCGCTTCCCGTCATTCTGCCCGTAATGAACCACTGTTGAAACATCTGCAACAAGTTGCTGGTGACCCAATAAAGGCTTAAGCCGGCAGGGACCTGGAGTGTAAAGAAGCCAAACATAAAGGTCATCATGGTGGTGACCTGCTTCATCATGGCCGCCTGATCGCCGCCGCTGGCATCCGGGGTGGGGGGCGTCATCCATTTCTGCATAATGTACTGTGACGCCATGAGCAAGATTGGCAGAATCAGGTAAGCAGCCAAATGTCCATAATTGCCGCCGTTAAAGTCTTCCATAATCCAGCTCATGCCCTGGGTATATTTGGGGAAGCCCAGATCTGGAATCCAGAAAAAGTTGGCATTGACCAATTGGGGACCCAGAGCCACTAGGGAGGAATACAACCCAAACAAAATCGGCATTTGAATCACCAGCGGCAAACAACCGCTCAACGGATTAACGCCGGCTTCCCTGTAGAGCTTCATCTGCTCTTGGGCAATCTTTTCACGGTCTTTACCATACTTTTTTTGCAGCGCTTGGATTTTGGGTTGAATCTCCTTTTGCGCCTGCATGCCGCGCACCTGCTGAATGGTGAGCGGCAACGTTATCATTTTGACAGCCAGCGTAAAAATGATAATCGCAAAACCCCAATGGTAAGGAATTTCGGCGGTGGTTAGAAAATCGTTGATCCAGATCAGCGTTTTCGCCATCGGCCACACCACAAAGGATTGCCATAATCCCTGAGGAGCTGTCGTTGCAACGTCAACCCCTTCACGTGAAACGCCGCACCCACTCAACATCAGCGCGCTGACGAGCAATAGCACGGCGATAAGCATCCATTTTTTTTGTTTCACAGTTCCCCAATTCTCCTCAAGGCACGGGATCATAGCCACCAGGATTCCACGGATGGCAGCGCAAAATACGCCTGGCGCCCAACCATACTCCTTTGCCCACTCCATACTTCTCAATTGCTTGGTATGTGTAATGTGAACAAGTAGGATGGAAACGACAAGAACTCCCCATTAGCGGGGAGAGAAATCGCTGGTAAAAGCGGATCAACCACAAAGCCAATTGCTTCATCATTTAAGTACGCGCTGTATATTTACGCGCTGTGCATTAAATGCGCCCGCCGAAGAAGGCGGGCGCAAGCATCATCTATCTCATGATAAGTTGCGCTGCGAATTGCGTGCCTGGCTATAAAAGCGATGTCCCAACCAGGGTGGATCGACTCCATCCGCAAGCGAATTGCCTCACGCATTTGTCGCTTTATCCGGTTTCGCACAACGGCATTGCCAATCCGGCTACTCACAGAAAACCCATACCGGTTGTATGGGAGTGAGTTTTCTAAAACACACAACACGACCAGCCGATTACTATAAGAAGACCCCTGTCGGCGCACCTGCTGGAAATGTTCATTCGAACGAATTCGATAACGCCTTTTCACAAAAGAGTTATTCTATTTACAGGCTTTTAATTAATCGATTTGCGGACGGTCAATTGCACAGTCAGCTGCTTACGGCCGCGCGCGCGCCGCCGCTTCAACACATTGCGACCCCCTGGGGTCCGCATGCGCTCTCGAAAGCCGTGTGTTTTCAGGCGTTTCCGCACCTTAGGTTGCCATGTTCTCTTTGGCATAATTTACTCCTAAACTTTATTTGTCCCTTTGGATAAAATCTTATACAAACTCAGACCCGTGCGTAAATTCGGTTGTGTGCCCTGTGCAGTATCTGATAGAACACTTTGACACAGAGAATTTACGGACAGATACTTAGAACATCCGTAAATTCGGTTGTGTTCCCTGTGCTATCTCTGATAGATCACTTTGACACAGAGAATTTACGGATAGATACTTAGAACATCCGTAAATTCGGTTGTGTGCCCTGTGCAGTATCTGATAGATCACTTTGACACAGAGAATTTACGGACAGATACTTAGTCGTTTACAAAAGACTATTATATGCGCACTAAAAGAGCGCTGTCAAATTTCTCTCCTTTTTCCAGTAGTCAACTGCTATCTCCACTCACGCTGATCCATCGTACTTGGCAAGGTGGAATAGAAGTGGTAGTATGTTGAGTTAGCATGATTACCTGCACCTACAGGAGAAAAAATGGCTGCGTACTCGACGCAAGATTCTGAGAATAATCGTTCTCAAAACAACCGCGATGTTCCCGAAGAAAGCCCCGAACTGTTGCGGTGGCGCGCCGATGCTCTATTGGATGAAATGATGTTGGGCGGCATTGACACTTCCGCCACCTCACCCACCCGCACGGCCCAAGAATCCACCCGTATCGACCAAGGGACGTCTTCGTCGATCCCCGCCAATCGGACGGGCCAAGGCGCGCATTCCAATGGTTCATTCCATGATGATGGCACCAACCACGGCACCCAACCTATTGATCGCCACGAGCGTCCTGAGGCAGCGCCA
Source organism: Caldilineaceae bacterium (assembly GCA_020634755.1). GTDB lineage: Bacteria > Chloroflexota > Anaerolineae > Caldilineales > Caldilineaceae > JACKBC01. Next base: position 11,862 of record JACKBC010000061.1, read on the forward strand.
TATGCGGAAAATTCACGCGGGCATATGGGCCAGCCCATTCATAGCGCGCGCGCCGAATGGTCAGACGTCCCACCCCAAAATGGCCATGCATCACAAGATGCGGGCCAGAGCCAACCCGCTAGCGCCGATTCACATATTGCGCCCCCGCCTTTCGCGCGCGCGGACCAGCATCGTGAACCAAGAGACTTTTATGATGCGGCCACGCGGCCCTGGGGCCAATCCACATTGCCACCGACCGAGTTCAATCCCAATGAGCCGCCAAGGGGCCAGTCCAGCGAGCCAGCACGCGGCCCGTCCGATGAACCCATGCTGCGCCCGCCGTCTGCCGTGGGCGGACGCAATCCGCAAGGCCCTTACAGCACGTCGTTTCTAGGACCGCGGCCATCTAATGCCAATGCAGTTGAACAGTCTACAAATTTCCGGCAGGCTGGGCAATATAGCCAACCCAATGCGTATCCGCCTGCGGACCAGCAAGCATATCCCAATGCTGGGCGCGACGACAGAGCCATGGGACAAACATATGTCGAGCAGCCGGGACAGAGCGACCCCCATGAGCCCTTTGCCGTCCATAAGGAGACCAAGCCCTGGTCCGTGGTTAGCGGCGGCCCAGGCGACTATTTGACCAGCGTACCGCGGCACAGCGATGCTCCCTATAACGCGCCGCAAACCCGCTATGCATATGATCCCGTGCTGGGGCCAACAGCCTATCAGCAACAGCCGGCCCGCTTTGCCGATTCGATGGCCGTCGGCGCCCAAGCCAAACGGCGCACCAATGTGTGGCCGCGCCACAGCCGCTTTGACATTCAGGCGCTGCAGCAGGAGATGAATTCGCTGCAAGAGCAGATCGATGTGCTCGTTAGACGGCGGCTGGATATTTCTGAACGTGCGCAACATCTGCTGGACAAAGGGCGCACGATTTTGGAAAATGACCCCGACCGCTCGGCGGAAGTGACCTATTATGTGCAGCAGGTGCGCACCATGGTGCAACGCACCGGCCAACGCGTACAGTGGTCAAACGTCTATCGCACCCGACTGTTCACCTATTTGACGGCCTGGCTGGCCCTCTCAATCGTTATGCTGGCCGGCTGCATTTTGTATCAGGAGCCAATGCGCTTGTGGCTCGGCCAATTTTCCGCCTTTACGTTTGATGGTTTTCTCTCCCAGCACATTATCGCTGTGCTGGGGACAGTGGCGTCCGCCACATTGGGCAGTGCGTTGGCAGCGCTCATTAACGCCTGGCGTCACAGCCAAAAAGAATATGGATATTTTGACCGCAAATACGGCATGCTCGGCGCCGTCCTGCCCATAATTGGCATGTTAGCCGGCCTGCTGCTCTACCTGGTTCTTGGCCTGCTTTATTGGCTCTTCGAAGTCAATCCCATCGACACCCCAGTGGCCGCCTGGATTCCCGCAATTTTGGCCTTCTCTTTTGGCGCCAGCCAGGAAAAGATCTACGGCACTGCCGAGTGAAGCGGCTTGGAGAAGCGCCTCAATGCCCGTATCCCCGCATGTTCAGCGCAACATGTTCGGCCTGCGGAGCGCCAGGCGCCCCCACCTGCAAGCCAGGCCGATATTGCCAACTCGTTGCCAAGATGGACCATTAATAGCCAATGCGCTACGCCGAAACCGTTGTAAATATCCCCATCCGGCGCACCTTTAGTCGCCGCTATACTGACGCCGCGGCCCCACCGCCAGAGATTCTGGATCTGCCCGAGCCCGATCTGGCAGCCGAATTGGACGAGGGCGCGCCCGTGCGCATTTCTAGCCGCCGCGCCCAAAGCGCCAAAGCCCAAGATGCTGATCCATATGAGGGGCTGCAAACATACCACTATCACATCCCCACCGAGCTGCTAGGTAAAGTAGCGGCCGGACATCTGGTCTGGGTGCCATTTGGACACCAGGAAGTGCAGGGAATTGTTGTGCGCCTGAGCGATAACGCGCCCGTGGAGACCAAGCCGCTCCTGCGTTTGGCCCGTCGTGAGCCAATCCTCACGCCGCCCCAGCTTGCCCTGGCCGCCTGGATTGCCGATTACTATCTGGCTTCTTTTGTAAATGCCATTAAGCTTTTTCTACCGCCTGGTCTGTTAACGCGCACCAAGAAAGATGGCTCGCAAACTCAAGCCAAAGCCAAACGCGAATTACAGATAGAACTCATGGCCGATGATGCAGCCATTGCCACGCGACTGCCCACCTTGGGCCGCGACAGTGCCCAGGCCGCGGTGCTCAGCTGGCTGATGGCGCATGGCGACGCGCCCATAGCCGAACGTGCACTCATGACGGCGTGCGATTTACGCTCCAACAGCACCATTCGCACGCTGCTCGCCAAAGGCATTTTGGCCGCAGCAGAAGCCCCGACAGGCGCGGGAGGTCAATGGGTGCGGCTGGCGTTGGAGCCCAATGCGGCCGGTCAGGCGCTGCTTGAATTGCGCGGCGCCGCCAAATTTCTGCCGCTGTTGACGGCCCTGCAAGCAGCAGAGACGCCGCTCTGGAAAAGTGAACTCTATGCGCGCGCCGATGCCGACCTCAATATGCTGCGCACGCTGCAAAAAGCCGGCCTCATCCGCCTGACCGAGCGCGTGCGCTTCCGCGATCCTCTCGCCGGCCAGAACTATCGCCGCACCACGCCTCCCCCGCTCACCAGCGATCAGGCGCGCGTGTGGCAGACAATTGCCGAACAGGCCTTTGGCAAGCGCGCCCATGCCGTGGCGCAATCTGCCCATCAATTTCTGCTCCACGGCGTAACCGGCAGCGGCAAGACCGAAATCTATCTCCGCACCATTGAGCAGACATTGCAAGCGGGCCGCCAGGCCATTGTGCTTGTGCCTGAAATTGCGCTGACGCCGCAGACCGTAGCCCGCTTTGCCGGCCGCTTTCCCGACCGCGTTACCGTGATTCACTCAGAGCTGAGCCAAGGCGAGCGCTATGACGTGTGGCGAGCCGTGCGCGACGGCGAATATGACGTGGTGATTGGCCCGCGCAGTGCGCTCTTTGCGCCTTTGCCTCGCCTGGGGCTCATTATTTTGGATGAAGAGCATGAAACTTCCTACAAGCAAAATGCCGAAGCTTGGGGCAGCCACACTGTTTTTTATGATGCCCGCCTGGTGGCACAGCAGCTGGCGGCGCTGACCAACAGCGTGCTTATTTTTGGCAGCGCCACGCCCAGCTTGGAAGCCTATTTTGCCGCGGTTGGCGATGACGACATAAGCGACCATACTGTGGGCGTGCGTGAATTAAACGATGATACAGAGCGTGGCGCCGAACAGCGCGCACATCCGGCCCAAAATGGCTGGACGCTTTTAGAAATGCCGCGGCGCGTTTTGGGTCATCGCGCCCTGCCGGCCAGCGACACAGTGACGGCTGGCGCTGTAGACAGCCCGCCGACAGAGACGGTCTATGCAGAGCTACCGCCCGTGGAACTCATCGATATGCGGCAAGAGCTGCGCGCTGGCAATCGCAGCATTTTTAGCCGCGCATTACAGAGCGAGCTGCACGCCACGCTGGACGCCAACGAGCAGGCCATCCTCTTTCTCAATCGCCGCGGCGCCCGCACATTTGTAATGTGTCGTGATTGTGGTCACGTCCAATCTTGCCCCCGCTGCGATACGCCGCTTACCTATCACGAAAACGCCAGCGTCCTGGTCTGCCACCATTGCAATCAACGCGCGGAGATTCCCCAAGTTTGTGATGAGTGTCAGAGCAAACGCATCAAGTATTTTGGCAGCGGCACCCAGCGCGTCGAGGATCTGGTGGGCGAAATTGCCCCGCGCGCCCGTCTGCTGCGCTGGGATGCCGATACCACGGGCGCCAAGGGCAGCCATGAAGCGATATTGCGCCGCTTTGCCAACCGCGAGGCTAATGTGCTAGTGGGTACGCAGATGATTGCCAAAGGGTTGGATCTGCCCATGGTGACGCTGGTGGGGGTGATCTCCGCGGACACCGGTCTCTATTTGCCGGACTTCCGCAGCGCCGAGCGCACCTTTCAGCTGCTCACGCAGGTTGCAGGCCGGGCCGGGCGCAGCGAACGGGGCGGCCGCGTGGTGATCCAAACGTACACGCCCGAGCATTACGCCATTCGGGCCGCGGCCCAACACGATTACCACGCCTTTTATCAACGTGAAATTGCCTTTCGCCGTGAGCACAGCTATCCGCCCACCATGCGGCTGCTGCGGCTGGTCTATTGGGACAAGAAGCTGGAAAAAGCACAGCAAGCCGCTGAAGAGATGGCGAACCTGCTGCGCCATCGCGTGCAGGCTTTGGGTATGGGCGCAGCCCACACCGATGTGGCCGGTCCTGCCCCGGCCTTTTTTGCGCGGTTCCGCGGGTACTATCGCTGGCAGGTGCTGGTGCGCGGCGTCGACCCCGCGCGCTTGCTGCGCGGCCAGCCCATTCCATTTGGCTGGCGCGTCGATGTAGACCCCATGAGCATGTTGTGAGTATATGATAAATGGCAACAAAAAAGCGGCGTGGAATCCACGCCGCTTTTTTGTTGCGCTGCTACTTTAACTGAGGGGAGTGCATAATGCGCTGCTCGAGTGGAAATGGTTCGTGGCCCCGCGTGCGACGCACGACCCGCCAAGCCGGCTGCATTACGGCTGTTCTGCTGGGCAGTGCGACGCACGCTAGCCCGCCCTTACCCGACTGAATTATTTATGCATACCCCTCACTTTAACTTGTAGCGCGATTGTATCTGTTACCAGTACACCGCAACAGTGTTGGCGATCTAGGCGTGCGTAGATGTTGCCGTTGCGATCGTAACTATCCAGCCCCCCTCCTAAATCCTCCCCCCACGCGGTGGAGGGAGGACTTGCCGTCTCGTCAACGCAAAGGTTTCGATAGTCGAAATCTCTGCGTTGACGAGGTGACGGCTCCCCTCTCCACCTAAGCTGTGCTTAGGTGGAGAGGGTGGGGCAGAGGCCTGAATAGTTACTTGCGATTTACTAATTACCGAATGGCAAGTGGCAAATACATAAAGTTATCGAAGGCAGAGCCAGGCTCCTGGCCTTCGTCCAACCCGGTGGGACCAGATACAAAGCCAAAGTCCACAGTCAAGTTAGAGTTGTCATCGGTCGATTGCCCATCAATTGAGTCTTTGTCTGGCTCATTCATGGGTTCAGTAAAGAAGATCAGATCGACTGGATTGGTGCATACGCCATTTACGGCGGGATCGGGTCCGTTCACACCGTTATCATTGGAGTCACCATCATCATTGGGATTCCCCTCGCTGGTGGTGGTGCTGCCGAGGCCAGCCAGCGGACCACCCGTAGCAAAGTTACTACCATCCACACAGACAATGTACTGACCCGGCAGCAGATCTTCAAATCGATAGTAGCCACCGGCATCCGTTGTTGTCGTCATCGGGTTGCCGGACGAGTCGATCACGGGCACGCCCGTTGCGTCATACAGGCTTAGCACCACATCGGGGATGCCAGCCTCGGTGCCGTTGATCTCGCCATCGCCGCGCGTACCGCCGCCGACACCGTTATCCAGCCACACGCGGTTGCCCAAGTCCATATTGGGCAACAGACCAAAGTCCACGGTGAGATTGGTGTTTACATCCAAAATGTCGCTACCAGCCGTGTTCGGGTCAGGTTCGTTCAACGGCTCGGAATCGAAGGTCAGCGTGACCACTTCGCTGCAAATGCCGTTGACCGCGGGTTGCGAATTGTCGATACCATTGTCATTGGAATCGCCATCATCGTTGGGATTCGGCTCGCTGGTTGTGGTGCTGCGCATATCGGCCAGTGGTCCACCGGCCGCAAAGTTGCTGGCATCCAGACAGACAATGTAGTTTCCGGGTGGGATATTATCAAAGCGATAATATCCATCCGCATCGGTTGTCGCCATGCGCGGCTGACCATCGGTACCCAGTACCACGTCACCGGAACCATTCAGCAGGTTCACCTTGACGTTGGCAATCCCCACCTCGTCACCATTAATTTCACCATCATCCAGCACACCGCCGGCGCCATTGCCAATGTCGAGCCAAACGCGGTTTCCTAGGCTCATGGAGGGCACCGTAAGGCGCTCGGGATCATGATCGTCTTCGTCATCGCCGGGATTACGCTTGTGATCCTCGTTGACTACGTTGTCCTTGGGCGTGCCGTCGTTATTGCGATCCTGGTCCGGCGTCGAATCCTTATCGGTCGGCTTGCGGCCTTGCTCATCATGATGGTTGCTGATCTCCGCCAGGTTGACCAGATCACCAGGCTGCACGTTGGGATTCACCGTAAACACAATGTCTACCGTGGTCGTAACGCCCGGATTGAGCGGCCCCGGAATGGTGCGCGTGACCAAATCACCGCTGCCATTCCAGTTGGCGTCGGCCAGCGTCAAACCGGTAGGAATGTAATCGGTGACCTCAATATCAGTGGCCGTAATCGTGCCCTGATTGAGTACTTGGATCGTAAAGGTAACGGTATCGCCGGGCTCCACCGTACGCGACTGGCCGGCGCCCAACACCTTACGCAACGCCAGATCAAAGACCGGGTTACAGAAGTGGCTGGGATCCGTGTCGCTATCACCCGGAATGGTTACGGTAGCCAAGTTCGCGTATGTTTCACGCGGGCCAGATACGCTGCCCCCCACGGGGTTACAGCCATCCACAATGGTCATGTTCACAGTCTGTGTCGCATCCGTCAGATCGGGTGCGATCTGTTGCACGGTAAAGGTCCACGACTCTGCGGGGGCCAAAATGGCATTGCCATCGCCGTTATCGGCAAAGGTGACATTGGGCTGCACCACACCATTTACCATAATGGCGCCGATGATGTCATCCGTCACCGAAATGTCGGTCTGTGCAATATCAACCAGGCTGTCGTTGGTAACAATGTAGCTCCAGATCACCGGATCGCCGGGGGCAATCACGGGAACGTCGGCATCATTGGCGCCATCCGCCTGGTTGCCATTGGTCAACTTTTCAATGTCAATGCCCGGGCTGGGATTGCAGAAGTGGCTGGGATCGCTATCGGTGCCGCCCGGAATGGTGACTGTACCAATGTTGGCATAGGTTTCACGCGGGCCGGGGACGGCGCCGCCGGTGGGATTACAGCCATCCACAATGGTGAGATTCACCGTTTGCGCTGGGTCGGACAGATCGGGCGCGGTGCTTGACACGGTCAGCGTCCAAGCCTCGGCCGGAGCCAATACCGCATCCCCATCACCATGATCGGCCAAGGTCACATTGGGCTGCAACACGCCGGCCACCATCAGGTTGCCGATAATGTCATCAGCCACCGTAATGTCGCTCTGCGGAATCGAAACCAGGCTGTTGTTGGTGACAATGTAGCTCCAAGTGACTGGATCGCCCGGCGCAATTTCCGGTACGTCAGCATCGTTGGCGCCATCGGCCTGATTGCCATTGGTCAATTTTTCAATGTCGATGCCTGGCCGCGGATTACAGAAGTGGCTGGGATCGCTATCACTGTCTCCGGGAATGGTCACCGTGGCAATATTCGCATACGTGGCTCGCGCGCCAGGAGTGGGCTGCTGTGTAGGATTACAGCCATCCACAATGACCATGCCACCCGTCTGTGCAGGGTCGGTCAGGTCGGGCGCGGTGCTGACCACAGTAAAGGTCCAGGTATCGGTTGGGTCCAGCGCCGTATCTGGCTCATTGGCAAAGGTTACGTTGGGCTGCACCACGCCGGCCACCATGAGATCGCCAACAATGTCATCGGTCACCGTGATCAGGTTACGGGCGACAGCGGTTGTGCCATCATTGGTCACAATATAGGTCCAAGTGACTGGATCGCCCGGCGCAATTTCCGGTACGTCCGGATCATTGGCCCCATCCGCCTGGTTGCCATTGGTCAACTTTTCAATGTCGATGCCTGGCACGTTATTCACAAAGCCAAAGTCAAAATTATGGTTATTCTCGCCGGCAGCGCCTGTGCTAAAGAGCACGGCCGAATAGGCGCCGTCGGAAACACCATCAGAGTCATTGAGGTCCAGCTTGTTATCGTTGCTGCTGATGCCAGTGGCATTGCTCAGTGCCGGTTCCAGACTGGCCAACACGGTCTGATTAAGCGGAATGCGCACCTGGAAGCCGGTTGTGTTGAGGACCAGACCAGTCACGTTGTAGATGGCGCTGGCGGTGCTGGTTCCAGTGGCAGATGAGAAGTAATATTGACCGGCCACGTCTGTTGTAGCCGTCGCCATGACCTGGCCAGCTCCGTCCACCAGTTCCACGGTGACGCCCACCAGCGGCGCCTCACCCGGGTCCTGAATGCCATCACCATCGCTGTCCAGCCACACATAGTTGCCCACTTCAATGGGCGCCGCATCACAAACAAGCTCCAGGTCGCCCAAACCAGCCGCTTTGGCAAAGGTGCCAACCACATTGTCTGAATCGGGATAAATTTCATAGGAGCGGTTCAAAGCACCATCCACACTGTTGTGGAAGCGCACGCCGCCATTGCGCGGCTCGGGATCGTCTTGGCCTTCCGGCACATGGCGGACGGCGTCAAAATGATTGGCGGCCACCTCGCCCGAACCGGGCAATACGGCAACCGAACCTAGCGCGGTCTCATTGTGAACCAACCCTCCGGGAGGACCGGGATCAAAGGCGTCGTTGAAATAGTACTCGCCGCCACCTGGCCCCTGATTGTTGGCTACATTAAACGGGCAACCAGCGCTGCCCTCCAACACATATGCGCCATTTACCTTGCATGCACGCAGCAAGTCACCACCGCTATGGGCATTGTACAGATTGCCGTCATTCGGATCGGTGCTGCGATTGTTGCGCCCGCCCACGTGCCCGGTACGGTCCACAAAGCCTAAAATCAATGAGCCATCGCTATCAAACTCAATGTCGCTCATGATGGGCTGTGGGTACATCAGCGTCACGCCGTCGATGGAAATCATGGCGTTGAAGTCGTCAATCCAGGGAAACCAGCCGGTACGCGTGGCAGAATCTAGTTTGCCTTCAGACACGATACCTTTGGGATAATCCAGCGCAAAGTCAAAAACATTCACAAACGTGTTGCCGGTTAGCCGCAGCACGTAAGCGTGCAGATCGGCCGGATTTTGCGAAGTTTGGGCCGAACAGACCACGCCCACATACACGTCGCCATCATGCACATCGACAGCCCACGGGCGGCTATCTTGCGGCGCCGGCACAGAAGAGATGCCCTCCGACTGGAGACAGCCGGGGTCAGGAATGGCCACCCGTGAGGAGACGCTTTTGGTGGCAATGTCCAACGTAATCAGTTCGCCATTATTGTTCAGATTGACAATATAGAGCGACTGCTCGTCTTCCGAAATATCCATGTCGCCCATGGCCATTTTGGCAATCAACGGCAAGACATTTGGATCTGTACTTGATGTACCCACGTTGGCCGGCAAAGCCGCCGTGCGCGGATCAGTACCCACATTGACGCCGGCAAGTGTGTTAAGGTCCACAAATTGCTGCACCACGGGCGCCGCCGGGTTACTATTATTAATCGAATAAATGCCACCTGGCCCCAACGGACCAAAGCCCACATGGCGCTTGAGCACTGCCGCCGCAAAATAGGTTTGCGAAGAGCGCTGATAGGCTACGCCCCAGGCTGGACCCATTTGCGAATTGATGGCCAGCTTATCCGGCGCATTGGCGGCGCCAGCCCCCACGGTTGGGTAGTTAAACCACCAACCGTCTTCATTGTATGCCCAGGTCAGAAATACATCTGCCGTACCAGAATTGCCGCCCCCTAGCGGATCACCGCTGATAAAGCAGGTGGTGGCCAACTGCGGGTTATTGCCGCAGAAATCGCTGGGGTTATTAACGCCCAAATTCACAGTACAAGCAGCAGCGCTTACGAATTGGACCAGCGTCCCTGAACCAGTGCCGTATGGACCTGGCTGCAACCAGGCGGGCAGGCCGCTAAACTCGATGCGAGCGCCCCCACTGAGATTGGCCCCGGTAATGGCATAGCTGCCATCGGCCTGCGTAGTGGCCGAACCCAAAACCTGGTTGGCCGCGCCGTAGGCGGTCACGGTAATCGGCGTAACGCTGCCATCAAGCGCCGGTTCATTTGCATCCTTTATGCCGTTTGCATTGTAGTCGCGAAATACGACGCCACCCACATCGGTAGATGGATTACAGACGGCAAGTTGCGCCAGCTGGCTAAAGTCCGAACTAGCCATCACCGGGGGAGAATAAATTAAGGCAAATAGAGCCAATACTGCTAATCCCATCCCACGCGCCAAAATGCCCGCAAGTTGGCTTAAGCCCACTTGTCCCCTCATCCTATTGGATTCTGTTGAAGAATAGACGGTATGAGCATCTATCCCCCAACGCTGTCTTTGTCCTCTTTTCAAAATATACTCCTTTACATGTCGTGGTGCCGAATTGGTTGTTTTTCGGTGTACAGAAGGAAAAAGATGTATCATTCTTTGCGCGGAAATCTTGGCTCTCTTGTCTGGCAATGTCAGGTAAATAGATGTGCAGGTAAATAGATGGCGGCGTCATTGCATAAGCAATGTCGATGGCACAATATTGCGCTCCGCGCGCATGATATCAACGTGGAAAGTCCAGCACTTTTGCCGATAACATTGAATAGATTGGACAAATTGAGGGGGTGTTTGTCTGGAACAACGCGATTTGCATACCATGATGTCAATGACCGTGTTCACAAAGAGGTGATTAGTTATTTATGTACACCGACTGGTTCCAAAAAGCATATGTTCAAACAATCTATCATGTAATAGCAAATACGCATTATTTGGACCACTGAACAATAACACAACAGCCCAAGCCGATATATTACAGATTACAGTTAGCTTTCACAATATAACGTATTTTATTTGTAAATTGCAATAACGATTCAGTGCATAATTTAATATTGCTGTTTTTGCGTATGCAAAAGACCTGACGCACGTATTCTATCCGATGGGCGACTAATCGATAGCCACGTCAAAACGGCCAAACTTGCAGCCCCAACACTGTTGTAATATTCAAAAACAATGTTCAAAATTACATGTGCCGCATATCTACACGCCTACTATAGCCCCGCTGGATTGCCAGGCTTGCATAGGTCTGAATCCATAAAAACCTACTACTATTCAGAACGCGCAGCGAATATTTCAAATGCACATCAGGTGGAAAGCTTGACTTTTGGACCCGAGGCACCAAAAATGGTCCAAATATAATGCGTATTATTTGTTTATTATATAATAAATTGGCGAAATTCGATAAATGCTATATACAACTATTGGACGGGGATTGGAATGCCAAAGTGCTTTCATGTTGAGCCTCAATATCAAATGACATCATATGACCTATGCAGGCGTGACGTAAAATTGCCCGAGCAAACATATTGCTCTCTGTTGGCAATCTACGAGCGCTGCGTACGTCATGGGGGATCTGTCTATAATCAGTAGATCGCAATCGCCAGAGATAGAACCGGATTCAACAGACCAAACCGGCGCCTATTGCACCAATACCGCTGCGGTGTACGGGAGCGTTTCACGTTGGGCAACCATTAGCAACCATTAGAAATGGGCGCCTCCCATTGAAAAATCGCCGCCGCGATTTGGACCCAGCCGATATGGCGGCTTCTCGATTTTAGCCGAGGATTCTATCCTGCCGCCCTATGTGCGCCTCCAAAGCGAAATGCACCCGCGGTGTACTGATAATTGTGGATGAACCTTACTGGAAAATACCGCTATAGTATACGCCAAATCGCCCGCCATGCTGTTACATTTCACTGACATTTAACTGACGCGCCCCCCCAACACCCCCCATGTAGCTGACATATCCCCAAAGCTCATATGAAGATGGCCGTCTGCTCTCGTCGCCGCATAGGCTACGAGAGTTTGCCGCCTTTGCCGACAGCGCATTGGTGGTTCTCTCAATCTGTATTACAATTTGGTATACGCTCAACGCTATCTGTATTACCTCTAGTCCATCTCAACATCACTAGATCGCAATTAGCGTTGCTTGACCAGATTTGCTGACATTGCGATCCCAACCAGCACCAAGGAGCTGACACACCATGAGCGAATCCGCCACCAGGCAAGCTTTGCTGCAAGCGTTAAAATTCCGCTGCATTGGTCCCCCACGCGGTGGCCGCGTATTAGCGGTGGCCGGTCATCCCACACAGGCCATGACCTTCTATTTTGGCGGTTGCGCCGGCGGCATATGGAAGACCGTTGACGGCGGCGTCTACTGGGAAAACATTTCCGACGGCTTTCTCAAAAGCGCAGCCGTGGGCGCGCTGACTGTCTCCGAGGCAGATCCCAATGTGATTTATGCCGGTATGGGCGAGGCCACTTTCCGCCTGGATGTTTCGTTTGGCGACGGCATCTATAAATCGACCGATGGCGGCAAAACCTGGCGCCACATGGGGCTGGCCGAGACCAAACATATTGCCAAGATCCGCGTCCACCCGCGCAATCCAGATTTGGTCTACGTGGCCGCGATCGGCCATGCCTTTGGACCCAATGCCGAACGCGGCGTCTATCGTTCAGCCGATGGGGGCCAAACGTGGGAGCTGATTCTACATAAGAGCGAAAATGCCGGCGCCGTGGATCTAACCATGGATCCCACCAACCCGCGCATTCTCATTGCCTCCATGTATCAAGTACGGCGCAGCTTTTGGAATCTGGAGAGCGGTGGCCCCGAGAGCGGCATGTGGAAGTCCACCGACGGTGGCGACACTTGGCAAGAGATTACGCAAAACAAAGGACTACCCACCGGTCCGCTGGGCAAAATTGGCGTGGCGATTTCGCCCGCCAGCCCCAACCGCGTCTGGGCCATCATCGAAGCCAAAGACAAAAAGGCCGGTATGTATCGCTCGGATGACGGCGGCGAAAGCTGGCAGCAGACTTCCGACAACCGCGATCTAATTCATCGGCCCTGGTACTATTGCCACGTCTTTGCCGACCCCCAAGACGCCAATCTGGTCTACGTCAACAATCTGAAAATGTGGAAGTCGACCGATGGTGGTTCTACCTATACCGAAATCACCACGCCGCACGGCGACAACCACGATCTCTGGATTGACCCGGCCAACCCACAGCGCATGGTGCAGGGCAACGACGGCGGGGCCTGCGTTTCGTTTAATGGCGGCGCCAGCTGGTCCTCTATTTATAACCAGAAGACGGCCCAGTTCTATCACGTTACCACAGACAATCGCTATCCCTATCACGTCTACGGCACGCAGCAGGACAATTCCAGCTTGGCCGTACCCAGCGCCAGCGAAAAGGGCGGCATTACCTGGGGAGATTGTTACGCGGCTGGCACGGGTGAAAGCGGCTATATTGCCGTCCATCCCGAAGACCCCAACATTGTTTACGTGGGCGCCATTGGCAGCTCGCCCGGCGGCGGCAATGCGCTCCAGCGCTATGATCACCGCACCAAGCAGATCCGGCTGGTCACCGTCTGGCCCGAGGCCTATTTCGGCATGGGCGCCAAGGATCACAAATATCGCTTTGCCTGGACCTACCCGATCATGTTCAGCCCCCACGACGCCAACGTGCTCTATGTAGGCGGCAATCATGTCTTCCGCACCACCGACGAGGGCTCCAGTTGGGAAATGATCAGCCCAGACCTGAGCCGCAATGACGAGAGCAAATTGCAGCCCGCCGGCGGTGAATTGACGCTGGATACCAGCGGCGCCGAAACCTACGCCACGGTATTTGCCCTGGCCGAATCCCCCCTGGAACAGGGCGTGCTGTGGGCCGGCACCGATGATGGGTTGGTGCATATTTCGCGCAACAATGGTGGCGATTGGCAGGAGATTACACCCGCAGCGCTGCCGGAATGGGCGCTGGTGAGCATGATCGAAGCTTCGCCCCACAATGGCGGTACAGCTTATCTGGCCGCCACTCGCTACAAGCTGGATGACTATCAACCTTATCTGTTCCGCACCGACGATTATGGCGCAAGCTGGACCCAGCTGGGCAACTTCCCCAGCAATGAAATCACGCGCTGCGTGCGCGTTGACCCCAAACAGCCGGGGTTGATTTTTGTGGGCACGGAAACCGGCGTCTTCTTTTCAACAGACAACGGCGAGAATTGGCAGCGGCTGCAAAATAATCTGCCCGTCGCCCCCGTTTATGATCTCGTGATCAAAGAGGACGATCTGGTCATTGGCACCCATGGCCGCGCCTTCTGGATTCTGGATGATATTACCCCGCTACGCGAAATGGCGGCGCAATCGCTCAGCTCCAATCAGACCCATCTATGTGTGCCGCGCACCACATATCGCCAGTGGCTGGGCTGGTCGGTGGGCGCCTTCCGCGGGCCTGGCAAAAACTATATGATGTCGCTGGGCATGGCCATGACCTTTACCGAAGAAAAGAATGAATATGGTGAGCAGGTGCGCACCATGCTGGACGCCGGTGAAAATCCGCCGCTTGGCGTCATTATCTATTACACGCTGCCGGCCGATCCAACTGAAGCCGTATCGCTCACCATTTTGGACGAGCAGGGAAATGAGATCCGCGCCTACGGCCCCAAACCGAGCGCCGAGGAAATTGAGAAGATGAGCGCGGCGCAAAAGGCTGAACATAACAATGCCGTCTATCTCACAACCAGCCCTGGTCTTAATCGCTTTGTCTGGAACATGCGCTACCCAGATTGCTACAAACCGGCTGGAGAAAAGCTGCTAGAATCGGTTGTCACCGGCCCCGTAGCCAAACCGGGCCGCTATAAAGCGCGGTTGCAGGTGGGGGATCAGACGGAGACACAGCCATTTGAGATTTGCGTGGACCCCGGCATTGCCGCCAGCCAAGCCGATTTAGATGCACAGTTTGCACTTTGGGAACAGATCAATGGCAAGTTATCTGCGGCGCACCAGGCGGTGGACACAGTGCGCCGCATTCGCACCCAGGTAGAGCAAGCGGATAAGCGTCACCAATCCATGAACGGCGAGACTGATTCAGATGTGCATCAGGCCGCGAGCCAGCTCATGGAAAAGTTGACCACCATTGAAGAGGCCATTATTCAAACCAAAGCCACCAACCCGCGCGACCGTTTACGCATGCCGGCCAAGCTGAGCGACAAGCTGGTCACGCTCATCAGCGTGGTGGCCAGTTGTGATGCCGCGCCCACCAAACAGAGCGGCGACGTCTACGGCAGTCTGGCGGCGCAGGTGGATGAGCAAAACGCACTGCTCGACGGTCTCATTGGCGACGATCTGGCCGCCTTTAACGACCTGATGCGCGATGCCCAAGTGCCATCCGTCGTCGCCTAATACATTCAGTGTGCCGCAATGGTATTGGCGCTGTAGGCGTCAGTCGGGTCTGTTGAATCAAACGCCAGCCTTTGCGCTTGCCATCCGCTGATTATTAACTCGGTATCTCTCCTAAAAATAATCCCGGAATATCAGCTATTCCGGGATTATTTTGTAAAACAAGCATGTCGGCGCCGGCCCAGGCAGCTTTCCTCTTGCCCACATCTTGCTAGCCGCAGATAACGGGCCACCCTCAGCCTATTGCGCGCCGGCGCTCACAGCTAAGAGTTGTTGGCATTTTGTCACCCTATCACTTGCGATTCCTGGGTATACTACAGCCTCTGCACATAGAACTAAAGCATGATGGCGGTTGTGCGGTGCACAGAGCTTTCATAGAAATAAAGCACTAAACGCAGAAATAGTCCAGCGTGGAACATATAGTCAATTGGGTCACTATGCGCAACTCTCAACGGCAAAAACTAACGGCGCTCATCCTGGCACTCATTCTGTGCGCCGCCTGTGGGCTCATTGCGGTGGCCAGTGCCGACAAGCTGGCCCCGCGCCAAGAAACCTCAGTACAAAAGGGATTGCTACGCGAATATTGGCTCAACATTCCGGGCACAGCGGTGAGCAACCTTACATCGAATAGCAATTACCCGCAGAATCCCTCGGGCAGCGGCACAATTCCTAATTTCCAATCCCCCTCGAACGTGGCGGACAATTATGGCGTGCGCATCCGCGGCTATGTGGCGCCGCCGCGCACCGGTTCATACACCTTTTGGATTGCCAGCGACGACAATAGCGAGCTCTGGCTCACCACCATCGGCAGTGACTCTACAAACCCATCCTTGGCCCAAAGGCTGGCTTGGGTCAAAGGGGCCACCGATATCCAGCAGTGGGACAAATATCCCGAACAGCAATCATCCTCGATCTTTTTAGAGGCGGGCAAACTCTATTATATTGAGGCGCTGCACAAAGAAGGAAGCGGCGCTGATTATATTTCGGCCGCCTGGTCGGGGCCTGACCTCCCGCAGCAGGTCATTAATGAGCAATATCTGTACGTCTATTCACCGAATAATACCTACACCATAACGTATGTAAGCGATCTGAATCCCACAGCGGCCACCAATGGCTGGGGACCTTATGAACGCGACACCAGCAATGGCGAAAACAGCGCGGGAGATGGCAATACGCTAACGCTCAATGGCGTTACCTATGCCCGTGGGCTGGGGGTTCACGCGCATTCCGAGCTGCGCTATGCACTCAACGGTCAATATGGCCGCTTTTTGGCCGATATTGGCGTAGATGATGAAGTGGGCAGCAATGGTTCAGTAAATTTCTACGTCTATTTAGATGATGCGCTTCTTTATAGCAGCGGCGCCTTAACCGGCAATAGCGCCATTCAATTTGTAGATGTGGATGTGGCCAACGCCAATGAATTACGGCTCATTGTGACCAATGGCGGCGATAACATTAACTACGATCACGCCGACTGGGCCAATGCGCGCCTGTTGACAGCAGCCACGGCATCACCCACACCCACATTTACATTTACTCCGCTGCCCACCGCCACCAATACGCCGGTCCCAGTTGCTACGGCCACATTGCCCCCGCCCCCCACGGCCACACCGACCACGCCGCCCGGGGCCCAAGTGATCGACGTGCAGGTCATTAGCAGCAGTGACGACGCCGATGAATACCTGGATAATGGCAGCGTCACGCTGAACAACCAGGCGCTTACGCTGGGCGCCCTCCAAGGCAGAGCCAATGCCGTGGGTATCCGCTTTCGCGAACTACCAATTCCCCAGGGAGCAACCATTGTAGACGCCTACCTTGAATTTACAGCAGCCACAACGTCCACCGGCGCGGCTGCGCTGGAAATCTATGGCCACGCCATCAATGACTCAATCCGGTTCCGGCAAACAACGGGGAATATATCAAGCCGACCGCGCACCAGTAAAGTGGATTGGCCCAATGTTGAGCCATTTACAGATGCGCAGAAGTATCGCACGCCCGGCATCAAACCCATTGTGCAGGAGCTTGTAGCGCGCCCGGGCTGGCTAAGCGGCAACAACATGGCATTTATCATTTTAGGGAAAGGTACGCGCAGCATCGCCAGTTACGATCGCGGCTGGTCTGTGGCGCCGCATCTAATCATCACCTACATTCCACCTGCGGAAGCAACGGCTACGGCCACCTATACACCCGTGAATACACCGACCGCTGGCCCCACGGAGACGCCGGCGCCTCCCACTCCTGGGGTATCCCCAGGCCCCACACCCACGGGGCCCGCCGCAACGGCGACCCCCAGCGCAGCCACGCCGACAATAGCGCCATCGCCCGCAGCCAGCGAAACAGCTACGCTTCCGCCACCGCCCAATACACCAACGCCTGGTGGCGACACGGCACTGGACGCCATCCAAACGTTTTTACTTTTTAACGATGCAGAACGGGATGGCGTCGTATCGCCGGGTGACACAGTGCTTGTGCAAACAACCATTGTAAATATTGGCCCGTACGCCGCAACTGCCGTTTCGCTTGATGAGACTTATGACGATGGCATAAGCCTGGTTCCTGGCACCGTGCGCATTTTTGAAGGCAGCGAACTGCGCGATGAGCAGCTCGACCGCACCACATTTCCCATTCCGGTGGGCAATATTGGCGCCGGGCTGGAATATCGAGTTATGTTCCAGATGCTGCTTCCCTCGGACATTCCGGACAACGTAAGCGCATTAGAAATACAGGGCCGCGTCGCCGCGCAAAACGCACCCACGATTCTCACCCGCAACTCGACTTTAGACCGCGATAATCGCCCCACGGTGATTCTATTGGGCCAGGCCAGCGCGTTTAACAAACACCAATATCTGCCCATTGCGGTGCGATAGCGCAACCAGCATCGCATTATTGATTCCACGGATCAATCACACCGTCACTGGAACCCATATGCAACTATATCTCATTCGTCATGCCCATACCCAGGCGCGTACAGATGTGGACGCGGCGACCTGGACGCTCTCGGCGCAAGGCCAGCAGCAAGCGCTGGCTTTGGCGCAAGCCGCGTTTTGGCCACATGTGGATCGCATTGTGCTTAGCCGCGAAGCCAAGACGCGCCTGACGATTGAGCCTGTGTTGGCCAAATTCAAGCTGCCCATTGTGACTGATAGACGCTTTGATGAGTTGCACCGCGGCGGCTGGATCGCTGATTACAGCGCGCACGTGGCCCAGGCATTTGCCGCACCGCAGATCCCCGCTGGCGCATGGGAAAGCGCGGCCGATGCGCGTCAACGCTTTGTGAGCGGGATTGACGCGCTGATCGACACATATCCCCATGAAACCATTGCCTTGGTGGGTCACGGCTTAACGCTGAGCCTCTATCGCGCCTATTTGCTGGGTCAACCCACGGTAAAGCTGGCCGATTGGCAGAATTTGCCCTTTGCCGCTGTTGCTCATGTGGCCCCCAAACGCCATCAGCTATTGTCTGATTTCCGCCCCGTCGGTTAGGGCTCAGCGAAAAAGAGATGTTATCCTTATCATCGTGACTCAGAAGTTTGTGACGCACCTTTTTGGAATCGGAGCAACCTCATGCACGACCTGTCTATCCGCAATTGTCACGTCTTGCACGTTGATCCGAAAGCTGGTTGTATCATTGCCGAAAATCAGGAGATTCTGATCGATGGGGCACGGATCACCACCCTCCAGCCATCTACAGGGGCAGAAAGCGCAACGGCGCCATCTGCGCGCAAAATTGTGGATGGGCGTGGCATGCTGGCCATGCCGGGTCTCATCAACACCCATGCTCACGCGCCCATGGTCATCTTCCGCGGGTTAGCCGAAGACGTCTCTATTGAAACGTGGTTCAACGAATATATGTGGCCGCTAGAGAGCAATTTGACGCCCGAGGATGTTTACTGGGGCATGAAGCTGGCGCTGGTGGAGATGATTGAAGGCGGCGTTACCACGGTGGCCGATCACTATTTCTTTATGGACCAGGCCGCCGAAGCGGTGACCGAAGCCGGCACGCGGGCGGCGCTGGGCTGGGCCGTCTTTGGCGACCGCGGCTATGATGCGCTGGACGCCACGGCAGCGTTTGCCGCACGCTGGCAGGGCCGGGCCGACGGGCGCATTACCACCTGGATGGCGCCCCACGCGCCCTATACGTGCGATGATGACTTTCTGCGCGCCGCCGTTAAACACGCGCGGCAACTTGGCATTGGCATTCACATTCATGCCGCCGAAGAGATGGGGCAGACGCAGGCCAGTTTGCAGAAGCGCGGCATCACGCCCATTCAAGTGCTGGCCGAAACCGGCATTCTAGAGCTGCCCACCATTATTGCCCACGGCTGCGGTATTTTGCCCACCGAT
>JACKBC010000062.1 GCA_020634755.1 Caldilineaceae bacterium
CGGAGCGCAACGGTCAATTTACCTTTGGCTCGCTCAGCGACTTCCTGGCCGCCTTTAACAGTGGTGGCGACCCGCTGATCTTGGGCGATTGGGACGAGGATGAAATTCCCGATAGCTATGACGCACACCAGCTTCATTTTACACCCGCCATTCCGCTGCCCGCGCCCACCGACCGGCTCTATGTGGTCTACGAGCCCGGCGCTACTGAGCCCAAGTTTGACCAGGTTGCCGTACTCTATATACGCGGCAACAGGTAGCAGATAATTGATGGTTAACGATTGAGTATCGAATGAGTATCGAATATTGCGTATTGCGTATTTCGTGAACCGGTCGAGCTTCTTGCTTGGCAACTAGCATCTTAACCGGTACACGCACGACGCACCGCGCAACACGCACTTTTCACAAGGAGAACGAAAATGGCCGAAATGATATTACCCGGCACCTATATCGAGGTGCGCGCCGAAGGCTTGATCACGCCCGCGCGCGTCACCGTCAACAACGTGGGGGTGGTTGGCACGGCGGCCAAAGGGCCCATTGACATCACCACCACCGGCAGCACCACGACCATTGTGGGCGTGCCCACGCTGGTGAGTAGCTATGGCGAAGCGCGCGCCATCTTTGGCAATTATGATGCCTGGGTGGATGGCGCAAGCGACGAGCTCACGCTGGTGCGGGCGCTGGAACTGGCCTTTGCTCACGGCGCCACCACGGTTTGGGCCACCCGCGTCGCATCCGCCGCCGCCGCCCAGGCCAGCTATCTGGTCAGTTCGGCCAGCGGTGATTGCGTCGCACTGACGGCCAAAACCGAAGGCGCCTGGGGCAACGACCTGAAGATCAACGTTTTTGACGCGCAGGCCAACGCCTTTGTGGAAGATGAAGTCCACAACGGGCCGACCGTCACGCTGTCCAACACTGAAATTGTCAAGAGCGCCCGCAACCGCATTCTGTTGGCCACCGATGTTGATGGGTTGACCCGCCCACTGCAACTTCTCTATGCCGATGACGCGCCGGGTGCGCCCACGGCCGCTCAGGTAGTTGTGGATCGCAACACCGGTGCGCTGACCTTTGGCGCTACTGTGGGGGCAGCCGACACGGTCACAGCGTCCTATCTGGTGGCCGCGGCCGATTCAGTCAAGGTTACGCTCAAGCTGGGCGCCCAAGAAGAAGTTTACACCGTGGTCAGCGGTGACGATTTGGCTAGTGACATTACCGCCAATTCCCAATGGATGAATGCCCAAGCACAGGCCAACTCGGCAGAGCTGCCGACTAAAAGCGCCTCCGCCACCGAATTTGCCGCCTTTGGCACGGGCAGCAACACGCCTGGCGCCAACGGTGAAATCAACGCCGACTATAAAATCGGCCTGGATGCGCTGCTCAACGAAGATGCCCACATTATTGTGGCCGCCGGCCAGGATGATTCCTTTGGTGACGAAATGGATGCGCACTGCCAGGTTGCTTCGTCGGATGCCTATCGCCGTGAGCGCATTGGCGTGGTGGGCAGCGCCCTGGGCGCTACGCTGGATCAGTTGCGCGGTCACAACCTGGCCAGCGACCGCGTTATCTTTGTAGGGCCGGGCGTCAAGACCACCGACGCCACTTCCAACAAAGAAGTGACGCTGCCGGGCGCCTACAGCGCCGCCGCCATTGCCGGACTGCTGGCTTCCTATTCGCCCCATGTTAGCCTCACCAACAAGACGCTGCGCGTGGGCGATTTGGAAAAGCGTTATAGCGCTGCTGAATTGACGCAGCTGGTGCAGGCGCGGCTGCTGGCCTTGGAAGCGCGCCGCGGCATTCGCGTGGTCAAGGGCATTACGACCTCCACAAATACCGCCTGGCATCAGATTACGACCCGGCGCATTGTGGACTTTGCCAAAATTGGCGTGCGCGGGGCGGCTTCATCCTTTATCGGTCTGCTCAATAACGAGCGCGTGCGCGGCGCCTTGCGCACCAGCATCAATATCTTCCTGGCCGAAATGGTGCAGGACGAAATGCTCATCAGCTATGACCTCAACGTGAGCGCCACCCGCGAACAAGAGCGGCAGGGGATTGTGCAAGTAGACATGGTGCTGCGGCCAACGTTTAGCATTGACTTTATTAAAGTAACGATGTTTTTGGAGTAACTAAGGAGACCAAATCATGCCAATGACCAATGTCTACACTGGGGCCAACGGCACGTTGACCCTGTCGACCAGCGATAATCCCGAGGGCGCCGATGCCAAAGCCATTCTGGACACCTACGAACTGCTCACCGTGGGTCGCGTGACCAATGTGGAAGTTTGCATTCAGACCGATCTGGAAGAGTTCCATGAGATTGGCCGCCGCCACGCCACATCGCTGCACCCGGGCAATATTCACATTAGCGGTAAGGTGGGCCGCGCCTACATCAACGGTTCGTTGCTCTTTCTGCTGATGGGCAAAGGCGCCGCGCCCAACAACATTGCCGAACCCTATGTGCAGCCCGCCATGAATATGACCATTGCGCTCAACGATCCGGCTGTACCCGGCAACACGGCCAGCCTGGAGCTGCAAGGCGTCAAATTCCAAAACTGGTCCTACAGCTTGCCCGAAGATGACTTTGTGTTGGAAGGCGCCACCTTTAAAGCGCTGGCCATTCGCGTCGTTGACCGAGTCGCTCCCGAGGGCGGCGGCGATGCCGTGGCGCAAGCGCCGGCCTTCCCAGGGGCGGCGACAGCATAGAAATTCTGTGACTGGTGGTTAGCAATTGGTAGCTGGCGGTTGGCTTTCTACACCAGCCACCAATCACCAACCACCCAATTACCAAGGTTTTACTATGACTACCCTGACTGCCGAGGAACTGCTGGCTGGCGGTTCGCTCACCCATGAAATTGAAATACCGGCTGAACTCATGCCGCCTGGTCGCCGCACGCAAAGCACGGTGACATTGCAACCGCTCACCGTGCGGGCGCTACAGCGCATTGGCAAGGCCGCCCGCGATGACGAAGAACTGTCGGCCGCGCTGATGATACAGCAGGCGCTGGTGGAGCCGGCGCTCAAGTTTGAGCAAGTGTCGCAACTGCCGGCCGGGCTGGCCCGCTTTCTGGTGGAGCAGATCAACGCCATCAGCGGCATCGACACGCCGCGTGACGCCCTGGCCGAGCATGTACAGGCGCCGTTGGCTAAGGCCTGCTTTGTGCTGGCCAAAGAGTTTGGCTGGACGCCCGAAGAAGTCAGCGGCATGACCATCGGCCAGATCCTGCTCTATTTGGAAATGGCGCACGGCAATTATCAAACAAACGGTCACAGCACGACGGCGCTAAATGGAGCGCCACTTACGGGAGCGACAGCCTAATGCTCACGCCACATCAGCGCCGCCATTTCCAAGCGGGCCAAGCGCCGACCTGCTGGCAAAAGCAGATCGGCCGTGCAGCCAGCCGCGTGCATAAGGTGGCGACCGCCTGCGCCTGGCTGGAAAAGCTGGCCGTCACGCGTCCCCAACTGCGTACCACACCACTGCTGGGCCGCTGCCTGGAAGCCGTGGCCAATCAAGAGCCGCCGGTGGTGGTGGCAGAAGCACCGGTGGCCGCACCCAAGCCGAGCCGTGTACGCACTACTACGCCTGCGGAGAAAACATCGACCGCGCCCCAATCCGCATCCGATGAAATGGGGGGGCGTCGCCAGCGATGGACCGCTTTGGATCACCAAGCGCGGCCGCGGCCAGCGTTGACGGGGCCGAAACGCGCTGACCGTACTTTGCTGCATCGGCTGGCTGGTCAAGCGGTAGCGCAGCGACAGCCGCCAAAATCTGCACCGGTGGCGTTGCCGCCAACAGCCAAGGTCCAGCCGGTTCCGGCCTTTGAACCAGCACAGGCCAAAGCCAGCCTGAGCGAACAAATAACGCAGCGGGCGGCTCGCCGGTTGCGCGGGCAGAGCAACAAAATGTTGCCAACCCAAAGAGAACGGGCAAGTAGCAATGATGAAACCGCCCATGCCTTGACGGCCAAAGCGGTGCGGCTGGCGCAACAGTGGGCGCAACCGCTGCAGGGACCGCGCGCTGCCGCCGCACAATTGCACTATTGGGCGCAGCGCCAACCGCAAGGCGAGGCGGCTCAATCGGCGCCGAAACGTACATCAGCGGCAAATCGCGCTGCGGCAACTGAGCCAGCCAATGTGCGCACGTCGATTCCGGGCGCTGCGCCCCATCGCTCAGCTGACCAGCCCGATGCACCGTCTGCCGCAGCCGCGCCGCCAAACCGTGATCCGGGCGTAAACGCACCATTCGGCAGCTCTTTGGCCAATCAAAAAACGGCCGCCGAGCGAACCGACCCATTCAATGCACCGAGCGCCGAAGACATGGATCTAACCGACAGTGCGCCACTGGTTGCACCGCCGCAAATTGCGCAGAAACTGCCTAAACTCACGGCGCCTCAAGCGTCAGATCTTGCGCCCGCACCCATTGCCGCCGTCACCGCCCGCCAAAGCGCACTCAGCAATCTGCTGAGCGACGACGACCTAGGCGGGCTGGCCGCCAACATCAAACGCATTTTGGACGCTGAGGCGCGGCGCTACGGGATTGATGTGTAAAGGTGGCAAGGTTGCAGGGTGGCAAGGTTGCAGGGTGGCAAGGTCGCAGGACGGACTGACCCTGAAACTTTGCAACTCTGCAGCCCTGCCCCTCTGCCCAACGGAAACCAACTATGCACCCAATGCTGGACGATCTGGAACTGCCGCAAGTGCAGGAAATAACCACATACGACCGGCGCATGTTGGCTGAACACAAGCCGCCGGGCATGGCGGGCAGCCTGCTCCAAAATCTGGGACGGCGACCGGGCAGCCTGGTGCTCTGGGGCGTCAAAACCGGCCCAGATGCGCTGGCCTTTATTGAGGATCTCAACGGCAAGTTTCGCACCGGCGATCCGCTGCCCTTTGTGGCGGATATCATCGCCGACGCCGCCATTGCACAGATGATCATCGACGATTTGCAATGGCAAGAATTGGCCGGCAAACCCGACCGCTATGCATATGTGCTCACCCTGCGCGAATACATAGAGCCGGTGGAGCCGGAAGACACGTCATTTCTGGAGAGCGACATTCTGGACGATGCCCAAGGTCTCATCGACGACCTGCTCGACGGTCTGGACATCGGCCTCGACTTCGCCACCGGGCTGGAACGGTTTGTGGGGCCGTTGACCGAGTTGTTGGGGCGGGTGCAAAACGCAAATCGGTAGGTGGAAAATTCGTAGTGCGTAGTGCGTGAACCGGTTGAGATTCTGGTCGGGTCGCGAGATCGTTTTTCGTAGGACGATTTTCCCCAATCGCCGCCTGTCCGGCGACGAGAGAGTCGTCTCGGGACCGAAATCGGCGGGTTAGGAAACCCGCCCTACGTAGAAGATTCTTGCCGCATCACAACATTCTTTATCAGTTCACGCACCACGCACTACGCAACAACAAATTGAGCCGCGACAAAACAGTCAGCCCCTCAATTAGTACACAACACGCACTACTCGACATATTAAGGAGCCAATCTCATGGCAGGTGAAAACCTCTTTCAAGATCTCAAAGACGTTTTGCAAGAATTCAAGGACTTTTTGGACCAAAACGTGCCCACCATCAAACCGGCTATTCAAGCGCTGGCGGGCCTAATCCCGCAGGTGACCGAACTGCTGGACAAGCTGGTTGACCTAATGGGCAAGCTCAAAACCGAAATTAACAAGCTGGACGTCAACGCCATTCCGGGGCTGGACAAAGCTTCTGAATTTACCGACAAAGTCAAAGGCTTCCTCACCGCCGCCAAAAATCTGCTGCCCGACGAAGCCAGCACCATTGACGACGTGCTGGGCGTGGCCGACATTGTAACCGGCTTGCCCTCGCTGGATGACGTCAAAGGCGAAATTCTGGCGCTGATCGATGCGATTACGGCTCATTTGAATTCGCTGAAGCCGGCGTAGGGTTGAGGAACTTTTGTCGTGGCCAGATTCTTTTGGCGCTTAACGTGGTGCGTGGTGCGTGAACCGGTTGAGTTTGTGTTTGGGGAGCTTGCTTCACCGTTTGCATAACAAAATGTGTTAACGAAATAACAAACTTGCCACCCAACCAATCCCAATCCCAGTTCACGCACCACGCACTACGCAACAAAATTTACCATTAACCGAATCATCACCACCAACCATCATAAATCGTAAACTCGTGCTGAGTTAAACCGAAGCATCCAAAATCGTAATTCTTAACCATGTCTCCCATCCGACCCATGCTCGATGACCTCGAGCTACAGCAGGTACAACAGATCGAAGTTGATGGCGACCAGGTGCTGGCGCAACACAGCATCCCCACGTTGGAAGGTGATTTCTTCCAGCGCGTGGGGCGCCGCGCCACTCAGGTCACGCTGGCTGGCGTGCTGACCGGGCCCGAGGTGGGTGACAACTTGGACAAGCTGCGCCAAAAGTTTCGCGCCGCCGCGCCCGTCTCGTTCACCGCTGACATTGCCACCGCCACCCGCATCGACCAGGTGCTGATCGAAGAGATGGGCGTGCGCGAGCTAGCCGGCAGACCCGCCCGCTTTGAATACGCCTTTACCCTGCGCGAATATATTCCGGCCACCGAGCCGCGGCGCACCACGCCGCCGCCGCCTCCGCCGCCACCACCGCCGCCGCCGCCATTGGTCAGCGTGCTGGAAGTGGAGGTCATTGCCGAAGGGCAGCCCGATTTTGATTTTGATTCGGTCACCGTCACCGTCGAGGGGAATCAGACAGACGGAGCGTTTATTAGCCGCACCTTAACAAACCGCACAGACAATATCTGGACCGAGAATGATTTTCCGCCCGGTGCGTATACGGCCACGGCCACCGCCCCCGCGCCCCCCATGACCGGTTCAGCATCCGGCTCTGTGCTGGAAGGGCAGACCACGCGGCTCACCATCACTTTGCGCAGCGGCCAAACCATTGCCAAAATGTTCATGATCCACTACTGGTTTGACCGTGCATTTGTAGAGCCGTGCATGCGCAAAGTCATGCGTCAAGTCGCCGATTACGCCGCCGCCCATCCCGCTGAAAAGCTGCTGATTGTGGGCCACACCGACGAATCGGGCAATGCCGATTATAACCAGTCGCTTTCGGAACGGCGGGCGCGTGGCGCCTTTGCCTACTTAACTTTTGGCCGCGACGCCAACGCCGCCGTGGACGAATGGAACGAGCTGCGGCGGGCGCGCACGGTGGGCGCCATCACCAGCACGCGCGACACGTGGGGCCCGCGCCAATATCAGCAGATGTTGCAAGAGCTGGGCTTTTACAAAGGCGCCATCAAGGATCAACACGACAATGCCACCGCCGCCGCCGTGCGCCAGTTTCAGACTGCCAACGGGCTAGCTGCCGACGGTGTTGTGGGTGATGGCACCTGGCCGGTGCTGATCCGCGCCTATCTCAATTTGGACCCGCTCAGCATTCCCGAAAGCCAGTTTTTGCCCAATGCCAAAGATGGCTGCAACGGTGGCATTCTCAAATGGCTGGGCTGCGGCGAAAAGTCGCCGGCGGCGTCTATGCTGGCCCAATGTGGTGAACCGGCATGGCGCCCCAACCGACGCACCGAATTTCTCTTTGTGCGCGCATCCGAACTGCCGTGTGAAGCCGCGCAGCCGGTTACCTTTAATCTGCCCACACCGGGCGCGGTATCGCCAAGCTGGTGCCTGGGCCCGGGTGATCCCAATAATCGCTGCTGCTTTGCCACGCGTGATCCCAACCAGCAGGACAAGTGGCTGATCCAGCCCGTCGAACCGCAGCAGATCACCGTGGCCGGTTCCATCAAATTTGAAGATGGGACGCCGCTGGCCAACGCCCATATTGTGCTAATTGCGCCCGATGGCGAATTTATGGATGGCGAGCAGATCTGCACGCCGCAAAAGGGCTTGCCCATTGAAGGACGCACCGACGCCAATGGTGAATTTTCCTATCCCAAGCAGAAGGGCGTGGGCATCTTTACGCTGGAAATTCGCGCCGATGTGGTGGCGCGCGTCAAAGGCGCCCCGCTGATCGAAGCCAAAGGACCGGTGGTCTGCCGCCGCCTGGACGGTCAGCCCGACGCCCACGGCAACACCACTTTTGAAGTGGTCGTAGCCAGTCCCGCCGCCATCAACACGCAGCCTGCTGCTACGGCGGCGTCCAATGTGGTGGTGGTCAAAAAGAGCTACACCAATCCAGTGCGCCAAACCGTCACCTTGCGCGCCAATAATGCCTTTACCGGTTCGGGGACGTTTACCCGTTCCAGCGACGCCATCCGCTTTTTTGATGCAGCAGTGGGCGGCAATGAGATCACCTTTAATGGCGTTGACAACGTGTTCAGTGATGCCCAACTAGTGGCGGGCGTCACCTTGTTTGCCGAAGGGGCACGCGCCAGCGCCGCCATGAACGATGTACAACTGCACCTGGTGCTCACCGTGAACGGTCAGCCGGGGCTGGGCGCCACCGCCACTATGACCGCCGTCGAATTGACGCTGGATGTAGCCCAAAGCCGCAGCGCACCCGGCGTGGAACCGCCCGTGCTTTCCACCAACGATAAGATCAACACGGGCCGCTTTGTGCAGGTGCGCGACGCCTCCAACACGCACGAGCGCGCCATGCTCATTGTGCGTCAAGCCCAGCCAGCTGCCTTTGCCGGTGAGCTGATTCTGACGCCCATGAACGCCCGCGTCGAAGCCTTTACCCAGGAGACGCCCGCCGCCGGCCAAGTCGCGCTGGCCACCCCGCATGTAATGGCCAACGGCTCCATCCCGGCCACTGGCGCTCGCTTCTTTGTGCAGGGCGTCAATGCCAGCACCGCCGTGCGCGACAGCGGCTTTCAGCTCGGCATCCGCAATGTGGAAGCCGATGGCGACCGCGTGCTGATGACTACGGTGCAGAGTGATATGGTGACTTCCGCCACTGCTACAGCGCCGGCGGCTACCTTTGTACGATTTGGCTTGTGGGACAATGCATTCCGCGCCAATGGCGCGCTATTCAATGATGCAGCCGAGGCAAATAACTTTATTGGTGCAGATATGCGCAGATTCTTCATACGCGTGCGCGATGTTTCACAACAAGGCGCTGGGCATATCAATGCACGGTGGCACGCCGTCGACCAGGCTGGTGCTAACTTCCAAGTGCCGGTCGACAGGACAATTACACTGATAGAAACAGCGGCCAATTCTGGTGTTTTCCTCTCGCGGGCCCTGATGTTGGTCACAGATCAGGATGACCATAATCAGAACACTCACACCGGTCTTCCTGCGGGGATTCCCGATGGAAACACCATACGCGCCAGAAACCAGAGTAACCACCGCATTCGCAGAGCGAATATGTTTGGCAGCGTGGTAACAGAGTATCCGCACCCATTGGCGGCCGGCAGCACGTTAACGCAAAGATTACCGCTCTTTCAGCGTTCGCCGGAAGAGCGGCGCAGATTGCCATTGCAGATTTTTGTGCTACGCGTGGCAGCTGGGGGCGCCGGCGTCATCACCACAGCCGCCGGTAGCGCTCTTTGGACTGTGGATCTGCGCGTCCTGCGTGAGACCTACGAACGCATTGGGATTCGGGTTGAAACCGTCACGGCGCCAGGCACGCCCGCGGCAAACATTGTGACGGTGAATGGAGATTCGGTCGTGCTAATCGATCCACCAGCCGGCGTAAATCCGGCCAATGTGAGCTTTGCCGATGAGACCACAATTACAACCGCTCATCCTGCATTGGCCAATACAATCCGCCTTTTCTTTGTGGGCGGTTTGGCCAGCGGCAACGGTGGCGAAACCTGGTCGGATGCCATAGCACCGGCGACTGATTCCCGGCGTGCATCGGCCTTTACCATTCAGTCCACCGGGCCATATGCCGCAGCGCATGAGGTGGGCCACGCCTTGAGCAACAAAGGCGCGTCCGGCGGCCATTATAGCGCGCCGGCCGCACCAGCGGGCAATCGGCTTCACAACGATCAAAATTTAATGAAGCAACAATTTCTGGGCGCAGAACGCGTCAATGGTCCAAAGCGCTTATGGGACGCCAATGATGGCGATGCGTTCAATCAATATACGGCCATGCGCGGGTCACGCTACAGCCGAAATTTCTAGCGCGGTTGCAAGGTGAAGGAGAATCGAAAATGTCAGATCCAGATGAGACGACACAATTAATGAATCTGCTCGAATCTGTTGATATTCAACCGCATCTATTAGAAGGTGGTTTAGCGCAATTTAGTGATAAAGCCAAGAATGCCGCGGCGGCAAAAATTGCCAGCGCCTTTGCGCCGCCGCCACCCGGTCGAGTGCTTGGCCGTTTGCTGTACATTCTAACTCCAGAAAATCGAACGCAGATTGAAACCGCGCTAATTGCCAATTTAAGATCGCCAGATGCCAGCGCGCGTAGGTTCAGTCTATATGGGTTGGATCAATTGGCTCATTCCGCAAGTGTTGACTTTGCATTGCAGGCGCTGCGTGATGATGATGAAAGTGTGGCGCTGGCCGCCACAACCATCCTTCTCGCCAAAGCCAAAGATGAGCCGAACATAAAGTCGCTCCTGCAGGGGTTTTACCAAACCAGCAAGCAGCAGGGCGCATTTGAGACCGTTGTAAACCTCCTTGAAACCCACGGGTTCAGGGAATAGATGCGAGGGGTCGCTCACTCATGTTGCTGCATCCTGCCTACAAATTGACGCTCGGTGACAAGATCATCGACACCACAGACGAGCCGCAAGCCAGCACGGTCAGCAGCTTGACCGTGACGCTAGATATGGACGCGCCCGCCGACAGCTTCACGCTGATCATGGGCCAAGTGGGCAGCTTTCGCCCACAGCGTCAGGACGACGCGGCCATTGCGCTGGGCTTTAACGATGGCGGACTGACTCAGGTCATGACCGGCGTCATCGTCAACACCGAGCCGGGGCTGGTGCAGCGCCGGGTGGTTGGTCACAGCCGGGCTGAAAAGCTGCTGCACACTTTTGTGAATCAAACATATGAATCCAAAACCGCCGGTGAAATCGTCACCGATTTGGCCGATGAAGCCGGCGTGGATGTGGCGACGGCTCAACCCGGCAGCCAGTTTCAGGCCTACGTGGTCGATGGCCGCCGCAGCGTCTATCATTACATGCGCGAGCTGGCCGAGCTGTGTGGCTTTGATCTATACATTCATGCAGATGGCGAGCTGGTTTTTGAAAGGTTTGTGGGCGGCAAGAGCATCCATATCTTCAAATACGCCGTGCAGATCATTGAACTGGAAATTGACCAGACCGACCCCTTTGCGGGTGAAGTCCAGGCCTGGGGCGAAAGCGCCGGCGGCACGCAGGCCACCGAAGATTGGGCCTGGTTGACCAAGAATTTTGACGGTCGCAAAGGCGCTGCCGGCAGCGGTCCGCCCACGCTATTGCTGGAACGGCCCGCCCTGCGCAACGCCGATGCCGCTCAAGCTGCTGCCGAGGCGCTCAGCACGCGCATCCAGCGCCGTACCGGGCGCGGCAAGCTGCTGGTGCAGGGCCAGCCCAAAATCAAACTGGGCGACGCCATCCAGCTCCAAGATGTGCCCGACGCCAGCCTTAATGCGCTCTATCAGGTGCGCAGCGTCACCCACCGCATTACCAAAGCAGGTGGATTCACTTCGCTGATTGGGTTTCGAGGCATAGGGTAGGTCAGCGTGCGCTGCACGGTCCAAGGTAGCTTGGGAACGTTCAGCCGCCATGTGGACCGTGCGACGCACGCGCATCAGCGAGCAATGGTGCTCGACATCAAGCAATGGTGCTCGACATCAAGCAAAGGTGCTCGACACCAAGCAATGGATAGAAAAACAATCGGATCGGCGCTGGTCTAGACCAGCTCGTCAACGAGACTCGTAAATCGTACATCCAAAATCGTAATTCTTATGACTATTGTCAACACGCTGCAAGAAATTATCCGTCACGAAATGCGTAACCTGCGCATTGCCGAACTGGGCCTAGTGGAAGCGGTCTATCCGCACAGCGCCAGCGGCGATGGCGATAACTACGGCTGCGACGTGCGGCTGAAAAATAGCGGCCTTCTGCTCAAGCGCGTGCCGGTGGCCACGGGCCACATCGGTACGGCGGCCATTCCCAATATTGGCGACCTGGTGCTGCTGGCCTTTGACAAAGGCGACGTCAACCAGCCCATTATTATCGGTCGCCTGTACAACGATGAAGATCGACCGCCGCTTAATAAGCCAGACGAAGTGATCTTCCGGCTGCCGCTGGCCGAGGCCGATAACAAAACCATCAAGGCCGCCATCCGCAACCATCAAGATCAAGCCGAGCCGCGCGAGATGATCATCGAAATGCCGCCGCAGATCACCGTGCGCATTAGCGACGGCGCCGTGCGCGCCACTGCCGGCAAAACTGAGATGATCCTGGAGCAGCCCAACAGCAGCGGCGGCACGGTCACCGTGGTGACTGGGCGCACCAAAATCACCATGGATCAGGACGGCGATGTCAGCGTGGAGGCCGCGGGTTCCATGGCCATCAAAGCCAATGGCCGCATGAGCCTGGAAGCCCAGAAGATAGACATCAAAAGCAACACCAGCGTCAACATTGAAGCCGCCACCCAGGCCACACTCAAAGCCAACACCGGCGCCACGCTCAACGGCGGGCTCTCGACCACCGTCCAAGGGGTCAATGTGGCGGTGAAGGGGTTAACGTCGTTTTCGCCAGGATGAGGAATTTATGCCAGGACCACCAGTATCTATCGGCTGCGCCGTCATGCTTTCACCCGGCGCAGCGGGACCGCCCGACATGGGCATGATCGTCACCGTCTTTCCGCCGGTGATCACGGCCAATGGTCTGCCGTTGGCCACCACCGGCTCGCTTTGCCAGATGATCAACTCGCTCAGCGGCATTCCGTACCCAATGCTCATTGGGCCCATTGCCAGCAGCGGCGTCACGGTTAGCGGTCGCAGCCTGGTGCGCATGGGCGACTTGATTCCCACACCGCCGGGCATCATGACCATTTTGGGACCACCGGCGGCGCCCTTTATCAACGACCAATGGCCGCCGTAGGATTTACGATCTCAGATTTACGATTTACGAATTGCACCTATAACGCGAATCTTGCGCCAGCGAGGAACTTATTATTCTGTTCTGACCGTACATGCAAATTTCCCCCTCCTCTCCACATGTGGAGAGGAGGGGCCAGGGGAGGAGAGGCCACCATGAACCAACGCTGGGGAACCGACTTACGACTCTTGACCAATCTCGAACAACAAAACGAGCGCGACCGTGGGCGGGATCTCTCCATCATCGAACGACAGACCACCGGTCAGGTGGATCTGGACACGCTGACCGAGCTGGACAATTTGCGCCAAGCGCTGCTGCTGCGCTTTCTGACACCGGTGGGCGAATTGGAAGCACTGGGCCACCCGGACTACGGTTCGCGGCTCTTTGACCTGATTGGTGAGCCCAACACGCCCACCAACCGCAACCGCGCCAAAATGTACGTGCTGCAAGCGCTGACCCAGGAGCCACGCGTGGCAGAAGTGCTTAGCGTTGACGTGACCACCCGACCCACCGACCGCAGCCGCATTGACATTGACGTTCGGCTCAAGCCCATTACCGTTGACACCGTGCTCAACCTGGTCTTTCCGTTCTTCCTAGAACAGTAATTCGAGAATGGGGAGATCCACAGATTACGCAGATTGATCTCCATAACTGTTTAGCCTGTCAGCAATTCAGCTTGTCAGCCGATCTACTTAGTCACTGTTCAGAAATAACTTGTTGGCCGCCAACGTATTTCTTGACGCTCTACTTAGAGCCGATTGCGTCTTCAAAGAGCCAAGCTGACTGGCTGACAAGCTGATAGCTGGGGAGCTATTAATCTCCCTGACCTTTGTACTCTGTGGCTCAAAAGTTCTTACTCAAGGATACGCTATGAATGGCGAAACTGTCCGGCTTATTAACCGGCCTTACCAAGAAATTGTAGATGATGTGCTCACCGCCATTGTGGGCGGCGTGGTCAACGAGCCCATTCTCTTTGATATAAAAAGTGACTTCTATCCGCTGGCGGAACCGGCGCAGGATGTGCGCGGCATTACCGGCATGCGCAATGGTCAGCCCCACACCTTTCTCAAAGAGATCGACTTTCTCTTTAGCCTGGGCGACAACGCGGTCGAATGGCAGGTGGAAGGGACGCTGCCCGACGACGACACGGTTTTCTACGTCGACTATTTTCGGCGCAACAGTAGCTCTCCGCTGTCGGATATCAACGTGGGCAGCGTCACGCGCACGCTCAGCGAAGCGGTGAGCCGCGAGATTTCCACCGTCTATGAGCAGATCAATGCCGCCTATCTGGCGGCCTTTATTGATACCGCCAGCGGAAAATCGCTGGACTTGGTCGTCTCTATTTTGGGCGTGCAGCGCAAAACCAAAGAGTTTGCCGTGGGGCTGGTCACCTTTTTCCGCGACCCAAACAGCGTGGGCAACATCACCATTCCCGAAAATGTGTTGCTCTCTACCACCAAAGGCGAAGCCAACTTTCAGACCAGCCAATTGCGCACGCTGCAAGTGGGCCAGTTGCGCATTGACGTACCCGTGCGCGCCGCCGATGATTTCCGCGGCGAAGCCGGCAAAGTAGCCGCCGGCGCCATTACGCAAATGGTGCAGCCCATTGCGGGCATTGCGCGCATTACCAATTTTGACGCTACCTTTTTGGGCGCCGAAGACGAAAGCGATGATGATCTGCGCGCCCGCGCCAAGGCCGCGCTGCGCTCGCTGGGCAAAGCCACTATTGCCGCTCTGACCCGCGTTATTTTTGAAGGCAATGGCAAGCTGACCGAACTGTGGGATCCCAACAGCCCACCCGCCAAGCGCGCCACATTGGGGACCGTTTCGTTGCTCATTGAGGCGGAACCCGAGCGTTTTCCCAGCCTACGCGCCGCCGTTGAAGAAACCCGTGCCGCCGGCGTACAGGCCACCGTGATCGCCCGCTATGTCTACTTTAAGCCGCGGGCGCTGGTCACCATTGCCGCCGGGCTGACTGCCGCCGGCAAGCTGCAAGTGGTTGATGACATCATCGCCGCCCTGCAAGAGTATGTGGACAGCCTCAGCAGCGGCCATCCCGCCGTGGGCGCCGACCTGTTGAGCAGCATCAAAGAGGTGGATGACGTGACCGACGCCCAAATTGTAGACGTGATGACCTGGCGCTCAGATGTGGGGCAGCCCGGTGCCGCCTCGCTTATCGACTCCGTGGTGACGGCGGTCGAGGGCACAGGGGCTGATGACAAAGCCGCCCTGCGCGCCGCCATCACTGTCGCCCTTACGGAGATGCCGCCGCTTACGCCCACCAATAGCCGGATTCCCGATCGCTCCTTTGTGCAGGGGCCAACTGGCCAGCGCGCTACCGATGATGAAATTGAAAACGCTGATTTTAAAGTGGTGGCCGAGTACCAGGGGCAACAATGGTGGGTGGTGCTCGATATCGCACCGGCGGATATTGTGTTAAGGGAGTCTGAGTGACCCCCTCCCGGACCCAAGGGGAGGAGAGGATCCGCTCGTTCGTTGAGTGAGCGGAAAGTGCGTCGCACGGCGTCTACCAAGTGCGAATGTGTAGTCGAGTTGTACGCTGTGCGTCGCACTTGAAGCGTCCATCACTATATCGTTGACTCGGTGCGACGCACGACCCAAACAGCGGATAATAGGTCGAAAGGTCTATGGGCCGTGTGACGTACCTAACGCCCATCCGCGAATGAAAGCCAACTCCGACAATGCTTATATTGTCGCTTATATTGTCAGGAACGAATAGATTACCCCCTCTCCACAGCGAAGCGGACGTGGAGAGGGGCAGGGGAGAGGCAAACCGTGCCAACCAAGACCGAACGCATTTTAAACTATTTACCGGGTACATTTCGCGCCCTGCCCAAACCGACCGCCCTTTATTCGGTAAGCGACGCCTTTGGCGCTGAATTGCTCAAAGGCGAAAACAGCCTGGCCGCCGTCATGCAGGCGCACTGGGTGGATCGCGCCGACCAGGGCGCGTCGGCGATTGACGATCTGGCCCGCATTGGCGCCCTTTATGGCTTGGCCCCGCGCGAGGGTGAAAGCGTTGAGGAATTTCGCGAGCATCTCAAGCGCTACATCCGCACCTTTCTAGAGGGCACGGTCACCGTGCAAGGCGTGCTGCGCATAACGGCTGAAGCGCTGGGGCTGCACATTGCAGATGGGTACGAGGAACTCGATTCGTGGTGGACGCGCGGTCAGTTCAATGAGGAACTGGTCACCGTGGATCTGCCGGGCTTTGACGTGGCGCCCAAACTCTTGGGGACCGACGCCATCATCACCCACGGCGCGGCGGAAACCAGCGCCCAAGTGCGCGGCAGCGTGGATTTGAGCGGCGGCGTTGACCTGAACCAGGCCAATGTGCTGCGGCTCAAGATCGATGGCAAAGGACCGTTTGAGATTGATTTGACCAAAGATCTGGATGCAACAACAGGCGTACAGGCGCAACAGATCGTGGATGCCGTCAATGCGCAATTGGCCGCAGCTTTGCCGGGCCAAACAATTGCCACATTGGAAAACAATTTTTTGCGGCTGGCTGCACCCACCCGCGGACCCGAAGGTGAGCTGGAAGTGCAGGACGACGAAGACGATGCCGCTGAAATTGTGCTGGGCTTGCCGCCACGCGCCTATAGCGGCCAAGCGGCCACCGCGGCGCAGGTCACCGGTAAGGTCGATCTGCGCGGGGCGCTGGATTTGACCAACGCCCGCTATCTGCGCCTGCTGCTGGATGGGACCACGCTGGTCGAAATCGACTGTGCCGGCCCCGACCCGGCCAATATGCGGCTGCCGCAGGTGATAGACGCCATCAACCGCGGCCTGGGCTTTGACCCGGCGGCCGAACTCGACTTTTATCCGGCCACCCACAATGACCGCTTTATTACGCTGGCGTCGCCCAGCAAAGGGGTGACCAGCACGCTGGCCTTTCAGCGGGCCGCCGCCCAGGATGCGTTTGCGTTTCTCTTTGGAGATGTGCCGGTTTTTCACGTGGGGCGTGCTGATGAACCGGCGCGCGTGACGGGCCGCCGCGATCTGAGCAGCGGCGTCGATTTGAGCGAGTTTGCGCTGCTCCAGCTTCAGGTGGATGGCGCGGTGTCGCTCATCGACTGTGCCGGTGAAGAGCCGGCCAACACGCAGCTGCCCGAAATCGTCAACGCCATCAACCAGAGCGTGGGCGCGCTGATCGCCACCGACAACGGGCGCTTTTTGACGCTTCATTCGCCCAGCAGCGGCCCCACCGGGGAACTGCGGATCCAAACGCCGCCCGAGCGCGACGCCACCGAGCTGCTGTTGGGCATTGGCCCCCGCCGCTTTGAAGGCCGCCTGGCCAGCCATGCGCGGATTGTGGGGGAAACCGATCTTGCCAAGGGCGTGGACGTGCGCGCCCAGCATCTGCTGCAGCTGGCCATCGACGACGCCGCGCCCATCACCATTGATCTGCGGGCGGCGGCGCCTAAGAATGCCCACGCCATGTCTGCCGACCAGGTGGTCGATGCCATCAACAATGTGCTGGCGCCGGACATTGCCGCCACCGATGGTGAACGGTTGATTCTTACTTCACCCACGGCGGGCAGCGCCAGCAGCCTGCGCATTTTGCCGGTGGAATCGGTACAGCGCCGCCGCTTTGTAACCCGCGCCATCATCACCGATGAAGCCACGGCAAAAGTGTTCGGCGCCTATCAAGTGGAGGCGAGTGGCCGTGACGCGACCAATGCGCGGCTGGTGGGCCAACCCAATCTGAGCCGCGGCGTAGACTTGAGCAGCAATCGTTTTCTGCGCCTGGCGTTGGACGGCGGCGATTTTGTGGAGATTGACTGTGCCGGGACGCGGCCGCGCGCCACGCTCATTCAAGAAGCGGTGGACAAGATCAACGCTCATTTTGCCATTGCGCCGCGGCTAGCCAGCCACAACGGCAAGCAGTTGATTCTCAGCTCCAACAGGCTGGGCAGCCAGAGCCGCATTGAGATTGCACCGCCGCGCAGCCGCGATGCGCGGCCCATATTGATGGGAATTGAGCCGGCCATCTTCCGCGGCCAGGATGCCACGCGCGTCATCTTTACCGGCACGGTCGACTTGAGCAACGGCGTGGATTTGAGCGCTGCCGACCGCATCAAAATTGCCCTTGATGGAGCCGAGGCGCTGGAAATTGCCTGCGCGACCGCCGCCGCCGACCCGGCCAAAGTCAAGCTCAATGAGCTGATGCTGGCCATCAACCTGGCGGTTGGTGCGAATGTGGCCTCCCACGACGGCAAGTTTCTGATCATTGCCTCGGCCCAAAGCGGGGCGGACAGCCAGTTGCGCTTTGAAACGCCGGACGATGCAGCCACCGACGCCACCACCGCCATCTTTGGCATTGCCGCCCCGCGCACCTATCAGGGTACCGATGCCCAGCCGGGCCAAGCCGTGGGTGGGCAAGCGTTGGCCGAGACGGTAGACCTGCGCAGCGCCCGCTTTTTGCGCATTGGCGTGGACGGCAAGGCCCCCATCGATGTGGATTGCGCCGCCGCTGCCGACCCGAAGAAGCTGGACGCCGTACCGCTGAGCGATATTGAAAACGCCATTGACACGCAGCTCAACGCCAATGTGGCGGCTATTGTGGAGGGCAAGCTGCTGCTCACTTCGCCCACGGCAGGCAAAAGTAGTCGCATTGTGGTCGAGGCGCATACGTCTGGTGACGCCGCGCCGCTGCTGTTGGGCAGCTCACCCGCCGTCACCACTGGCCAGGACGCCACGCCCGCCATCATCACTGGTGCGGACTTGCTGACGCCGGTGGATTTGCGCCAACGTTCGCTGCTCCGCCTGGGCGTGGATGGCGCACGGCCCGTGGATATTGATGTTGCCGGTTTTGCGCCGCAGACCAGCTTCCTGCACGAAATTGTGCCGCAGATCAATGCCGTTGTACCCGGCCTGGCTGTGGCCACCGATGATGACCGATTGCAGCTGACTTCACCCACAGTGGGCGCGCAAAGCCGCCTGTCGGTATTGCCGCTGCGCTATCTGGAGCTGATCGAGTATCCGCCGGCGCCGCTGGACATTCCTGTACAGAGCGTGCGCCACGGCGACCGTTGGCCGGTGACCAATGATGGCGCGGCCGCGGTGGACGCTGAATTTGCGCTGGCCGCGCCGTTGGGCGTCTCTGGCCCCACGCTGGTCAACATGACGCTGGGCTGGCAGATCCGGCTGCTGATTGCGCTGAGCCCGCATGAAACGCTGCGCATCTGGCGCGATCCAGAACAAGGCTTGCAGGCCAGCGTCGTCGGCGCCGCTGGGGATGAAAAGCCCATACCCGGCGCGCGCATGTTGGTGGGTCCGGTGGGCAGCCAGGCGTGGGTTCCCTTTGCCGGAGAATGGCGCTTGAGCCGTAATGCCGACGGCGAAAAGGCGCTCCAACTCAATAACCCGCGCGCACGTGAGATTGTGCAATTGCGCGGGCGCGATGTGGTGCAGGCCGGCGGCGAGCTGAGCGTACGCGTGATGCCGGCGGCGCTTTCCACGGCCAGCAAATTGCCTGCTGCCGCGCCGGGCACACCGTGGCAGCTTCAGGGTCGCGTACAGGAGGTGGAGGGGGGCTTTCAGCTGCGCAACGGCAAGGGCAACGCGCTGGTCAATTTGCGCGGCGCGGCGGGCATTGATTTGGCGGATTGGGCAGAACAGGTGGTGTGGGTCAGCGGTACGCCACACACCGATCTAGAGCCGCCGCTGCTGGTGGTCCATCAGATCCAGGCGCGCTTTGATGTGACGCTGCGTCACGTTGCCGATGGGGGCCAAGGACAGACGGAAAAGTATGAAAATGTGACCATCGGCGACGACCCGACGCAGCCGCATGCACTGGTGCGCCGCATTGAAACGCAGCCTTCCAAGCTGGTGCGGGTGGCCTCGTGGGATAAGGCCACGGTGCTCACGCTGCCGCAGGGGCGCAGCGACTGGCGCTATCTGGACTGCTACGGTAGCCGCTTTAACCGGGCCAGCTTTGACGAGGCCCATTTTGCCGGTGGGATTTGCCTGGACCGCGGCATCTTTAACGTGAGCCGCTTTACGGCGGCCACCGTCGAGCAAATGCAACCCGAACCGGTGGCCGCGGTCTTCACCAGCCTGCACGCTGAACTCGATCCACCCACGCAGATCGCCATGCGGGCGGTGCGTCACCAGCCGGGCGCGTTTACGGTGAACCTGCCCGTGGACCTGCCAGAACCGTTTGGCGGACGCTTTAACGAAGCGCGCTTTGGCCAGGGCGCAGACAAGCCAGAGCGCTATCCAGCCGCCGTGACCGAACCGCGCGGTGACGAGCAGTACATCGAAGAGCTGATCAATGCGCAGTCACCGCTGCTGGAGGCCGATGTGGTGACGCGGGTGCCGCTGGGCTGGACGCCGGCGCCAATGCCGTTTCGCCAACCGCGTTTTCTGACGCTGGGCAGCCGCACCGGTGAAGCGCGCATCTATCTGTCCGAACCGGGACTGCGCACCAAGGATGGCGACGCCGGCTTTCTGGAACTGAAGGCGCGCCAGCCAGGGGCATGGGGCAACGGCATTTCTGTGGCCGCACGTCAAACTGGCCCGGCCATGTATGACTTTACCATTGCCTATCCCGGCGCCCGTTTTGAAAATGCTCGCGCCGTCGTTTTGGGCAAACCGCTCGCCGATCTGGTTGAAGAAACGCTGGAGCCGGGGCCGGTGGGCGTGTTGCAGGCCAAGGCGGCAGGGGTTTTTGTCGAAGTAAGTAGGGGGTAGGTTAGTAGAGGAGTAGAGGAGTGGAGGAGTAGAGGAGTAAAGGAGTAGACGAGCCCTCTACTCACCTACTTCTCGACTATACTGCGGTTCTCATTCAGAGCTGAGTATAAATAGCGCAAGAGAAAGTTCTTATTTGTAAATAGAAACAAGGAGCAAAACCATGTCAGAACCATATGTGAATTACGCGCCCGGTCAGCTGATCGCGGCTGAGGTGATGAACGATATGCAGATGCAGATTCGAGATGATATTGAGGCCAAAGTGGCGGCCGCCAAGGATGAGCTGGTGGAAAATGGCGTGAGCCGCGCCGACAATGCCGACAAGTTCGCCGAAAAGTCCGAAACCGAGTGGACCAAGGTGCTGGACGAGCGCTATGCGCCCAAAGTGCACGATCACGAGGGGCAGGGCGTCTACCGGCGCTACTTCAAGCGCTTTACGTCTGATACGCCCAACGCCTTCTTGCACCACAAATTGGGGCGCTTTCCGCTGGTGGATACGTATCAACTGCTGGCGGTTCCCAATACATCGGATGTAGATGCCACAGAGCATCCGGTGCGCTTCTTCCTCTATTATGCACATGAAGAGGCGGATCGCTTTAACCTCAACGCCAAGGTCTTTCGCGAACGCGTGCCGGTGGGGATTCCCATTGCCGCGCTGTTGGACGAATACGCCGTGGATTGGGAGGAAGATGACACGCTGCAGGACGTGCGCAACGAGCTGTGGGATGGGCTCTTTAAGCTGCCCAACGACGAAATGGGGCACGCCGCTTCGCCCTGGCTGGAGGAGAAATGCATCGAGCGGCTCAAGATCAAAGATCTGATTGAGAATGATGAGTGGCCCGATATTCGCTTGGCCTTTGAGGCGCAGAAAATAGAGGTCATTCCCGAAAATTCATTGACCACCGGCAATGATAACCAGCGTGGCCCCGTGGTCAAAATCACCCACATCAACTACGAAACGCTCATGGTGGAAGTGGACAATGTGGGGCCTAATGCCGACGCAGGCCCGCTGGATCTGATGTTTTTATTACGTATGTAGAGGGAGTAGGGAGGAGAAAGTAGGAAGTAGGGAGTAAGCAGTCGGGTTCGCGCAACGCGCTTACTCCTTACTCCCTACTCTTTACTTCACTCCCAAAGGCCACTGCCATGAAACTAAGTAGAAGATTTCCCGGACAAAATATACCCTTTGAAGGCGACCGCACCCTCATGGTTGAGGGGCTGCCGGAGGGCGCGCGCATAGAGACGGCGCGAGTGACGCTGACCCCCGTAGCGCCACCCAGCGGAACGCTTTTTGAAGAGCGCCTCAGTTTTAATGGCGCGGGTGTGGGCAGCTTTGGCGCCACCAAAGTCCCCGGCAGTGGCGTCGTGGAAGTGGACTTTCACGCCCGGCGCACGCTGGGGCGCGTGCTCGGCGCCGGGCTCTCTAGCGCCAATCTGCTGGTCGATTTGGGCGGACTCTTTGTGGAGATCAACCAGCGCGGGGCGGTGCGCACGCCGGGGGAAAACAATCTGTTTGCGTTGAGCGCCGATGGTCTGCTGCCTGGGTTGACCGCCAGCAAGTTTAAGCTAAATGCACCACCGCCACCGGCCGTCCAGCCATTTATGGACATAAGCCAAGTGACCGTGCGCAGCGTACCCACCAACGTGAATGTGCGTTTGGGCCAGCTTGCGCCCTTTTGGACGCGGGTGGGTGAGATGACTACACCTGCGGTCAGCACCGATTTTGCAGACGTGCTGCAAACTTTTCTGGCCGACGCCGACATGGAAAATGGCTTTTATCTGCTGCCGCTGACCCTCCACAGCGATCTACTGGCGCGACTGGATTTGGATGTGGAAATTGAATATATGGCGCAACAGTCACTGCTGCCCAACGGGCTCAGCGAGACCAAGCTCCAGTTCGATTACAGCACCACGGCCGACGCCCAATCGCCCAACACAAATATCGAAGTGACGCTACCTGTGGGCGCGCGCGTGCTGGCCGATGGCGCTAATGGACGCGTGCTGGGCAGCTTTGATGACAGCCGCATTGTCTACGGCCCCACCGGTGTGCTCGCCGCGCAGACGGGGGTGACGGTCAGCGCCGGCGCGTCGCAAGCGCAGCCCTACACGCCCACGGCCAATGTGACCGCCACCGCCATCGATCTGCTGCTCAAGGTGACGCCGCCAGGCGCCGTGCTCAACTTGAATTTGCGCGCCGACTTCGACGGCAAACCCGACGCCACGCCGCTGCTGCCCCAATCGGTCGAGCTGCAGCTGAGCGAGGAACGCGAACCGGTGGCGCGTTGGGTCAGCGTCGAGCTGCCGACAGAGTTCCAATTCAAGGTGGGCCAACGCTACTGGCTGGTGCTGCAAGCAGTGAATGGCGCGGTGGAGTGGAGCGCCAATCCCGCGGCTGCCAACGGAGCTGCCCCGCTGGGGCTGCACTTTACCAGCACCGGCGGCCTCTCCTGGCGCCAAAGCAAAGCCCAGGAACAGAGCGGCGCGCTGGA
Source organism: Caldilineaceae bacterium (assembly GCA_020634755.1). Lineage (GTDB taxonomy): Bacteria > Chloroflexota > Anaerolineae > Caldilineales > Caldilineaceae > JACKBC01. Next base: position 23,166 of record JACKBC010000062.1, read on the forward strand.
TGCGCTCTTCCGCCTGCGCTATACCCCCGCTCAATTTACCATGCCGCTGGAAATCGAGGTCGGCGTGGGAGAGGCCGCCCAGCGCGTGTCGTTGGCGCGTTTTGCCCCGCTGGGTCGCATCGATTTTACGCTCGATTTTCCTGAGTTTGCGCAGGCCATCAACACGGCGGCGGCGCAGACCGAATCAGCCACCTGCCCCACGGTGGAGCATCTGGCCAATCCCAACTTTGAAGAGTGGCTGCGCATTGGCAACCAGCTTCAGCCGCGGCGCACGGTTGCGCTGCCGCCATCGGTTACGGGCGCCAGCGCCATTGACATTGCCGCCAGCGGCGAGTGGGGCTATGTCGTCATGGGCGATTCAGAAGGCGTGGCGCTGCTGCATGTGCTGGACCCCATCTGTGCCGAGGTGCGCCAATCCGTGCCGCTAGGCTCGGTGCGCCCGTTTGATCTGGTCATTCATCCTGATGAAACACGCGCCTATCTTTCTGCCGGTTTTCAGGGCGGAATTTATTTGATTGACGCCGCCACCAATGCGCCGCTAGCCATTCCGCTGCGTCTGCGCGGGCGGGCCGTACGGCTGGCCATGGCGCCCGATGGCCGCACGCTCTACGCCACTGAATCGTTTATTGATGACGTCAATGAATCAACCGTGCAAATGGCGCGCGTGCAGGTGATCGACACGGTGCTGCTGGAGCAGCTGGACCGCAGTCAAATTGACATTGCGACCCACAATCCATTCCGCGAGATCGTACTGGGCAACGAAGTAGAGCCAGTGGATCTGGCGCTGTCTCCCGATGGTCGCCACCTTTTTGTGGCGATCCAAGATACGGACAGCAGCGCCCAATCTGGCCGCATTCACGTTTTTGATACCGGCTCACTGCTTCCGGTCGGCGGCCCCATGGAAATCAGCGACGGGACGCCCTCGGCCATTGCCGTAGCGCCAAATGGTCAAATGCTGGCGGTGGCGCTGGAAAGCATTGTCGAATCGAACAGCGGCGCGCTGCGGCTGATTGAGCTAAACCGACGTACGGTCCTGCGCGATCTGCCCATTGCGTTTAATCCGGTTGACGTGCTCTTTGCACCGGATAACAAACGCGCCTTTGTGATTGAACAGGAGGTGGGCAATCTGGCCGTAATCGATCTGGATAGCCGCACCGTTGAGACAACGCTTGCCGATAATCCCATTGGCCAACGGCTGGCCATAGCGCCGCAAGGTGACATGCTCTTTGTGACAAACCGCGATCTGCCGAGCCTGACCACGTTGCCAATCGGGCTGCGCGCGCCCACAGAATGGGCGCAGACCAGCGGCGCCGTATCGCTGGCCTGCTTGCCCGAGCCGCATCATCTGGCCGCGGTGCTAGGGACGCGCGTCGTCCGCGCCGGCACGACCGCCACCGCCAGCGCCATTGCCCAGATCACCCCGGCGGCGGGTGGCTGTGCATACGAATTTAGCTTTTGGGCGCTGGCCGCGGTCCCCGGTGCGCGGGCCGAGCTGGTGTGGCGAGGAGATGGCTGCATTGCGCAGCGTGTGGATGAGATACCAATTCAGGTGTTGGAAAATCGTTTGTCCACGCGGCCCACCTTGATCGGGCAGCCGGTCAGCTTTGCCGGCAGCGCTACCGCGGCCGGAAGCACGGTGGCATTGGCGCTGCACCGGCTGGAAACCAACGCACCGCCACTGGCTACCCAGGTGGAGGTGCGCTTTTATGCGCCAGGAGACGCCATTGCCGTTATCGATAATGTGTCGCTGCGTGGCACAAGCGATGCATTGGTCAATGGCGACCTGCGACAGATGGCTGACGACGCGCTGGTGGGCTGGACGCGTGAGCCGGACGGAGCTTCCACCGCCTTTCTTGCGGTGACCGATGACGGCCTGTTGTTTGACAACCGCGGCACGAGCGAGGCCGCGCTGGTACAGGCCATTATGCTAGAGGAAAGTTCGCAAGACCATGCGCCATTTGAACTAACTGTGGCCGCCAAAGCTGCCCTGGGCGTGCAGGCGCAAAGGCATCCCTTTATAGAGCTAAGCTGGCTGACGGCGCAGGGTGCGCTGGCTGGCGCGCCCACGCTGGTCGAGGTCATGCCCGACGATACGGGAGAAAGTCAAATTGTGGTCACGCGGCCCGCCACGGCGGCTCAAGCCGAGCTGCGCCTGGTGGCGCCAGCGCACACGTCGCTGCTGCTGCAACGGGTGGGGCTGCGCGCCGTACAAACGGTGACGGTGCCGATCAACTTTGTGGCGCAGTCGCCTGGCGAGCTGGTGGTGCGCAACCTGGCCGTGGCCTATGACGTGGGCGAAGCGGTTTCGCCGCCAATGCCCGTGGACGGCCTGTGTACGCCGTCGCTGCCCGGTCCGCGCGTGGGCAAATCTGCCGAAGCGTGCTGCTTCTGCCCCTGCTGCCAGGCAGAGACCGAATTTGCCGCACCCAAACCAGTGATTACGCCGGCAGGCAATCCGGCACAGATTGGGCGTTGCGCCAATTGTGATGCGGCGCTGATCCGCATGGGTGGGACGCTAGCGGCCGCGCGACCCAATGAACTGGCTGTCTTCCAGCCGCGGCGCGTGGCGACCGCACGACCGGCCATTGTGCGCCAGGTCATGGCGCCGCTGGCGATTTTTCAGCCAGAGGTGGTGGCACTGCCGCCGCTGACGGCCATCGCCGGCATTGGCGAGGCGCGGGCGGCCCAGTTGGGACAGATGGGCATTGACTCGGTGGCCAAATTGGCGGTGGCGCGGCCCGCTGAGATCGATGGGCTGCGCGGCGTATCGCGTGAAATGGCCATTGGCTTTATTCGGGCCGCACAGCGGTTGGTTTGAGGCTGCTGTAACTGTAAGAAGCTGTCTGAAAAGGTGGTAGAGGTGTATCACATGCAGGGAAAGGGCCACGAAATCCTGGTCACATCATGCGCAATTGGTCCTTTTCCGGCATATTTTTGGACCCCATTGTGACTTTTCAGACAGCTTCTAACGCACGGCTGAGGGCAAGACTGCGAATTTGGCGGAGGCTGGAGACATGCATTGCAGTCTCCGCTATCAGTGACTGCGCGATGGGCGCACTTGTCACACTTGCGGTGTGATCTACAAATCTAGCCTCACGCAGCACCGAAAGTTCGTCAACCAGTACACGCACTACGCAATACGTTCATATTTCGATAACAGCTCGGACAAAAACACAAATCTCGTCCGACAAGGAGTAACTCATGGATCTGTTTGGGCAGGTATACAACATGTTAATTCAGCTGGTGCTGGTGGCGATCCCGATTGTGCTGTCGTGGTTTATTCGCAACTATATTCGGGGCAATACGGCTGAGAAGAAGATTGGCACGGTGGTGCGGCTGGCCAATGCGGCCATTGACTATGTGGAAAATCTGGATCGGCGCGGCGACCTGATGCTGCCGGGGACGGTCAAAAAGGGCGGACACAAGTTGCAGCTTGCCGCCGAATGGTTGGAGAATGAGTTGGGCAAAACGGGGTTGGCCGTCTCCAACGAAGAGGCCAAGCAGTGGGTGGCCTCTGAATTTCAGCGGCGGATGGGTGGCGTGCAGATGGTAGGCGCCATTGCCGAGCTGACCAAACGCGCCGTGGAGATGATCGAGGCGTTGGAGAGCAACAAGACCATTGCACTGCCCGCCGAGGCCGATCGCATTACCTATCTGGCGGGATTGGCCGCCGATTGGGTGGTGGCCCAGTTCGCCATGCAGGGCGGCACTATTACGCGCGCCGAGGCCGTAACTTGGGTGCGCGCCGAACTGCTGGAGCAGCAACAGATGCGTGGCTATGCCAAGCCGAACAACAGCGAACTGGCGACGCTGGCCCGGCAGGCCGCTTCTTTTGTCGATGGGCTCAAGGCCACTGGGCAGCTGGTGCTGCAACCGGGCGTTCCTCGGGCCACGGTAGAGACCGATGTGGCCACGGCCTGGCTGCTGACTGAAATTGCCAAGCGCGGGCTGGCTGTTTCTTCAGAGGAGATCACGCAAGCGATTCGCGCGGCGCTCAAGCAGAAGCTGATTACGGCAAATTGATATTCAGCCGCCATTTACATGAGGGGTGTGCATCATTTGATACTCGAGTGCAACCTGTCTCATAGACCCGCGTGCGTCGCACTAGCCGCCACGGGGACTATTTTCCGACTGTTTTGCGGGCCAGTGCGACGCACGCTAATCGCCTCTAATCGACTGAAACACGTATGCACACTCCTCATTTATCTACTTGTTTTGTTAATCCATAAGCAAACTGCCACGTCTCTTATCGTTTTGCCATGGGCAAATAGAGCATGTGTTCAGACGCTTGTGGGGTGCCGGATGGCGTGGGCGTATCCGTGGGCGTGGGTGTTGGGGATGGTGCAGTGCTGCCCACCGTAAAGGGGATCTGCGCGCTCCAGCCGCTTGCCTCTGCCACACAGGCCGGCGGCGCACAGTACGCCTGCAAGCGCCAGGTGTAGTTGCCCGGCTCCAGCGGCTGTGTATATGCAAGAGTGGCTAAATTGGACCCGGTTGCCAGCATTCTGACACCATCGCGCCAAATCTCCAGGCCATATGTATCGGCATTTAATACTTCTGGCCAGCGGAATGTAGTGGGGCCGATTGGAAGCTGTTGACCCGCCGTGGGCTCAATGGGGGCCGGGATCACCGGCGCCGCCACGGCGGGAACGGCGGGGGCAGTCAGTGCGCCCACAACGTCGGGATACCCTTGGGCGCCGGTTTCGGGCCACCGCGCGACCTCCCCCTGCCCGTAATGGAACTCAAAGTAATAACGATGATAGTCGCCTGCCGAAAGCCGGGTGGTATATCGATATGCGCCGTTGGCTGGAGAGCCCGTGGTGAGTTGCATGTCGTGGGCTTCTCCATCAATAAAAACTTGGGCGGCGGTGGGTGCTTCACCTTGGGCCGAATAGAAAGTCACCACGTAGGTAAATTCTGTTTCCGCCGTGCCGCTATAGGGCACAACTGCGCCCATGGGTAGTGCCGGGAGCTTTAGGCCAGGGCGCCCGCAAAAGAGCTCGGTGACCTGACCATGCCGAGACGGATCTCCCTTATTCACATCATAGGCGTGGCCCACGCCAAATTCGTTGCTGGCTGGGTTCAACATGGCTTCGCGATGACCGTCACTGGCCAAAAAGCGCAGGTTTTGCTGCTCCATTTCCATATACCCGGTTTGCCCCGTACTCAAATTTTCGCCGCAATCGCGATCGTACCCCACGGCTTGGGCGCGTAGACCCGGGCAGCGGCCAGCCGAGTCGCAGTGGCCAAATTGAAAGTGCGAATTGAGGACCGATTGACTGTGCGAGCGCGCCGAATAGCCAATATGTGGATTATAGGCCAATGGGGGAACTGGAGCATAGGTGGGGTAGTCAAACGCAGCCGGGTCGGTGCGGACTTCGTTGATCAGCGTCATCAAATACATTTCGTCCAGGCTGGGCGTGAGATTAAATGTTGAATTGAACGATTCATTGCTATAGGCTGAAAATTCGCCATCGCGTTGGGCGCGCACGCGGTACCAATAGCTTTCACCAAGCGCGGGTGGCGCATCTGTGTAGCTGGTGGTCTCCGCTGCAACCTGCGCAATTTCGGCCCAGACCGTACCGGTAATACCTGTGGCGCGCTCAATGCGATAATCTCCGGTTGCCTCGGCTAGGTCCTTCCAGTGCAGAAAGATCTGGCCTTCTGGGAAAGCACCAACCTGTAGTTCAGAGGGCGCCGGCAGCGTATAGGTGATGAAGGACGGAATGGTATTTTGCCAAGTGAATCCGTAAATGTCGGCCTGGTGATTGCGAAAATCCTCCCACACCACCGTGTTGTTGCTGACGGCTGGCGCTATTTGAAAATTGGAGTTGTCGGTGAGCGGAAACTGTAGCTGATTGTCTAGAACCAGCACGTGAATGTCCCAGGATATATCGTAGACTTGACTTTGATACGCAATCAAATTGCCGTCTATCACCGCCTGTTCCTGATTAAGCGGGGCTACCACCAGCGCCATTTCTTGTTCACGATTCAGGTCATAGCCGTAAATATCCCAATTGCCGTTGCGGTAATCCTGCCAGATGACTAAATTTCTGGCTGCCGCCACATCGGGAAAGCGGGCGCCGCCGCCGGCAAAAACCGTGCGGGTTTGCTGTGTATTCAGATCATATAGATAGATGCGTGACTGCTCGTCCCACCAGACCACCAGATGATCATCGATTTTGGGGTCCATCTGATTCCCCGGTGCATCGGATATGGTAAACGATGTGTGATTTGCTAGATCATACCCATAGACGTTGCCATCTGCATTGCCAATGGCGTTGTTTGTCCACACGATATATTGGCCGGCAATCTGGGGCGGCGACACATCCGAATTGCCTTCGGTTACGGTAAATTGCTCCCCTGTAACCAAATTCATGCCGTGAATGCCAACCCCATTATAGCCATCGCGCCAGACCACAATGTCGCCAGCAATGGCCGGGTTGGACTCCCAATCCTGAGAGTGGGTAAGATTCTTAATCTCGCCTGTATCCAGATCCTTGAGGAAAATATCGGCCGGGCCTTTGCGCTCATCGTGCCAAACCACCCGCTTTCCATCAATGGCCGGCGCCCTTTGGCTGGCGGGATGATTGATAACGGGAAAGGTTGGATCCTCAAGCCTTTGATTGGGCAGGAGCTGAAATGGCTGGGCGTTCGCTGGCGATTGCGACAATCCCGCAGAAGCCGGATAGAGCAATACCATTAGGCTGATAAAGACCGGCAAACCGGCGGCAATCAAAATTTTCTGCATGTTTTCTATTCCTCTAAAGCACTATAAATGTGGCCACTGTACCCGGTACAGCATAGGTGGCGCCGCGCTAACTCGCTATTTAGGACTTTAAATCGACAAGTTATTGTTGAGCGATAGTTAAAGGTCAGCGGGATGCCTATTCTTACAACCTACCGGAAATAAGTTGGGTATTGCTGTACTTGGAAAACGGCTGTGCCATCAACGGTGGAATTTACACAACGTACGCAACCTCGTTGGCTAACCAAGCGTAAATGGGCGCGGTATAGACAATTGCGCGCGATGATTTGCGCAAGGTGCTCTGACTGTTCAAGGTGTTCTTGCTATAAAGAGATTGTGTAAGT
>JACKBC010000063.1 GCA_020634755.1 Caldilineaceae bacterium
TCACATCGGCGGACCGGCTGACTTCCGACCCCGAATGGCTGGCCACCCTGGGGCGCGAGCAGCGCATCATCATGCGCAGCTACACCCATGCTTACGACAACGCCAAGCCGCCGCTGGCCGATTTTCCGCTCTTTCTGGATCGCGAAACCGGGCTGGACCACGACCCGGGCCGCTATCAGGCTCACGTGAATCTGGCGCGGCGCAAACGCATGACGGCCATTGAAAAGATGCAGGAGCTGGTGCCGGCATAGGGCCGCTCCTCCCTCTAGCCCCCTCCTCTCCACAAGGCCCTAAACGCAGTTTAGGTGGAGAGGAGGGGGAACTGGGACGCGCTTGTATGGAGTGGGGATAGCGGAGACTGCGATGCACGGCGTCCTGCAACATCGACGACCCATTCAACGAGTGGGCCGTGCGTTGCAGTTTCAGCGGCTTTGTTTTATAAGCGACAATTAGAAAGAAATACTCTATGAATTTAGCATGTTGTACATGGGCTTTGACCGGGCCGGACCGCGCTGTGCTAAACCAGATTGCCGATTTAGGCTGCCGGTGGATTGATATTCAACCCGGTCATTTTACGGCGACAGATAGCTTGGCTGCCATTGCAGAATTGGGATTGGGCGTCTCTTGCATGTCGTTGGGCTTTGGCATCCCCACCAATGCGACGTTGGATAGCGCCGACGAAGCCGTGCGCGCTCGCGCTGTGCAGGCTGCCCTTGCGGGCATTGACCGCGGCGCGGCGTTGGGCGCACCCACGGCCTACATTATCCCCGGCATGGACAGCAGTGAAGACGGGCTGGCGCGCTATGCCGATTCGCTGGTGCAGATGGCGCATCGCGCCACCGAGCTGGGCATTCGCCTGGGCATTGAGCATTTCCCCGGCAAGGCATTGCCTACCATTGCGGCGACGCTCGATTTTATTGCGCACGTGGGTGAGCCCAATCTGCATCTGCTGCTCGACGTCGGCCACGCGCAGATGACCAACGAAGCGATCCCCGCTGCCATCCGCCGCGCCGGTGATCGGCTCTGTTATGTGCATCTGGATGACAATGACGGCGTGGGCGATCTGCACTGGGCGTTGCTCGACGGCGTCATGACCGAGCAGACGTTAGTGGATACGTTCAGCACGCTGCGTGAAGTGGGCTACGGCGGCAACATTAGCCTGGAGATTAGCCCCAACCTGGCCGACCCGCTGGATGGTGTTCAACGTAGTTGGGCAATCACAGAGAGAATTTTTACTTTATGTGATTGATAAAACTATCTTCTTGTTTTCCATCATGAAACCTGTCCGTACATTCGGTTGTGGGTGCAGCCATGCTCGATAACGGCGTGAGGCGCCCAGAGAAGGTACGGACAGACACTTAGCTATAGAAAGATGATTTAAATGAAACCAAAAGTTGCAATGCAGTTTGGGCTGCGTCTGGGCGCGTTGGAGCGCATTCAGGAAGTGGCCGATGTAGTGATTGACCCCACGCTGGCCGGTGAAGCCGTGGGCGCTGATGCCCTGGTGTTGGGCGGCGGCAAGTGTGATGGTGAGGTAATGGACCGTCTTGGTCCCAACCTGAAGGTGATTGCGCGGCCCGGCATCGGGGTAGATAGTGTAGACATTCCGGCCGCCACCGCGCGCGGCATCCTGGTCATCAACACGCCGGATGCGCCTACCGAATCCACCGCCGAGCACGCCGTGGCGCTGATGATGACCGTTTGTAAGCGCGTTATGGCCGGTGACCGCATGATGCGTGGCGATGAATCTGTGGATCGCGGCGATCTGCTAGGCACTGAGCTGTTGGACCGCAATCTGGGTGTTTTGGGCTATGGCCGCATTGGCCGCCGCGTGGCCGAAATCTGCGCGCTGGGTCTGCGCATGAACGTGATGGTCTATGATCCCATCGTGCCGCTGGATACACCGACCCCCGAGCGCGTGACGCTGACCTCTGACATGGACGCCGTGCTTAAACAGGCCGACGTGCTGACGATTCACGTGCCTCTGCTGCCGCAGACGCGCCAACTGATCGGCGAGCGCGAAATGCACCTCATGCCCAAGGGCTCCTACTTTATCAATGCCAGCCGCGGTCCGGTGGTCGACGAAGCCGCGCTGATCCGCTGTATGCAAGAGGGTCACTTTGCCGCCGCCGGGCTGGACGTTTTTGACCCCGAGCCGCCGGATCCCAGCAACCCGCTGCTGGCCATGAAAAACGTGGTCACCACGCCGCACATTGCTTCTGGCACTGACCGCGGCGTCTACGCCATGATGCACGGCGTGGCCGACCAGATTATCCAGATCCTCAACGGGGAAAAGCCGCCATACTTGCTGGACCCCAGCGCGTGGCCGGGACGCGTGAAGGCGAAGTAGAGAATACCCACGCATAAAAAATAGAAGGTCGGCGCAACGCCGACCTTCTATTTTTTATGCCTATAAACCCTACCAGCATGTCATCGAATCTTGGAATAACTGGCGCAAATCGTCGGCGCTGGCTGGCCGCGGCGACAGCTTGGTGACGCGGTGCTGGGGCAGCGTGCCTTGCACCAGCTTGTCGATATCGGCCTCGCCAAAGCCCACGGCAGAGAGGCCGTTGGGCATGCCGGTTTTCTGCATAATGTCCACAATGGCGCCGGCCAGCAGATCGCCGGCATCTGTGGGCGCGGTGCCGCGCGTGTCCACGCCCATGAGGCTGGCGGCGTATAGATGCAGTTCAGGGTTGGTTGGCGCCGTAAAGCGGAAGACCGCCGGCGCGTTGAGAATCACCGACATGCCGTGGGGCACAATGGGATGATCGCTGCGGTAGCCGGGCGGCGTGTAGTCGCGCACCATGCCCGCCACCGGATAGGACATGCCGTGGGGCAGATGCACGCCGGCGTTGCCAAAGCCAATGCCGGCCAGCGCCGCCGCCAGCAGCATTTCGCCGCGCGCTTCGTCATCTTCGGGGTCGTCTATGGCGCGTACAATGTTTTTGGCCACCATCTCAATGGAGCGGCTGGCCCACAGGTGGCTAATGGGGTTGGCGCCCTGATAGGCCGGGCGCATCTTTGGTGAATCGGGCGCGGGGCGCTGAGTGTAGGGCAGCGCGGTCAGCGATTCCAGGGCGTGGCTCAGCACGTCCAGCCCGCTGGCGGCGGCGGCCATTTTGGGCAGCGTGCGCGTATTGTGGGGGTCGATAATGCCCATGACCGGGCGCAGGGCGCGGTGGGCAATGCCGGTTTTGGCGTGCATCTCCAGCAGATCAAAGATGGCCACGCCGGTGGTTTCGCTGCCGGTGCCCGCCGTGGTGGGGATAGCGATGAGCGGCTGCAATTTGCCCGGCACCGGTCGCCCTTCGCCAATGGGCGGGTTGACGTAGGCCAGAAAGTCGGCGGGCCAGGTGGCGTAGAGATTAGCCGCCTTTGCCGTGTCCATGCTGGAACCGCCACCCACGGCCACATAGCCGTCAAAGCTGCCGTCCACGGCAAACTGAATGGCATCCTTAAACGATTCATCGGTGGGCTCGACGCGCGACTGGTCATATAGCACGGCGTCAATGCCCTCGGCGCGCAAGGCGTCCAGCGTAATGCGCACCGGCTCGCTGGTGGACAGATTGGGGTCGGTTACGACCATGACGCGCTTGGCGCCCAGGCTGGCCATGTCGTAGCCCACTTCGCGGGTGACGCCCGGCCCAAACTTGATGCTGGAGGTGTCCATGGTAAAGGCGGTTTCGAATTGCGACATGATTGCTCCTTTGCTGTGGAGGGGGAGTGGAGATTTGTGATTGTATGGAGTATATTGCGTGTTGCGTGGTGCGTCAAGCCGTTGAGCGTATTGAGTGGGGAGCGCGGTTGATTCGTTCGTCTGCCCCTAAACATTCATGCCGCACCACATTTTCCTCAACCGGTACACGCAATACGCACCACGCAACCGCCTGCCCCTGTACATCCATGCCACCTCACATGATCCTCAACCGCTACCCGCCACCCGCCACTCCTCACCCCACATAGCGCGCCCGCGGCCGAATCATCTGCTCGGCCTGATACTGTTCGATAATGTGGCCGATCCAGCCGGCGGTGCGGCCCAGCGCAAAGAGCGTGAGCGCGGACCCTGCGGGCAAGCCCAGGGCTAACTCCAAAATAACCAGGGCAAAATCAATGTTGGGGCGCTGGTCGAAGTTGGTGGCTACCAGTTCTTCCACCGCGCGCGCCGTGGCGCTGACTGCCGTATTCGGCAGCTGTTGGTCAATTAGGTCCAGCAGCGCGCGCCCGCGCGGGTCGCCCTGTGGATAAAGCGTGTGGCCAAAGCCGGGGATAAATTCGCCGCGCCGCAGCCGTTCGGAAACGGCGGCGCGCGCATCGATTTGGGCATCGCGCATGAACGCGGCCACCTGATATGTGCTGCCGCCATGCTTGGGGCCTTGCAGCGCCGCCAGCGCCGCCAGCACCGCACCATATGGGGTGGCGCCGGTAGAGGCCACGCAGCGCGCCGTAAAGGCTGAAATGTTCAGTTCGTGGTCGGCGCACAGAATAAGCGTCGCGTTGAGCAGATCGGTGGCAGGTGATGCGGGCGTCCACGCTTGCTGGAGGTGCTGGGCAATGGACGTGGTTACAAGGGCGCTGGTGGTCACCATTGCCAGCATGTGCAGAATGCGCGCCCCGGTTTGCGCCACCGCTGCGGGGGATTGGTTGAACGCGGCCAGATCGGCCGCGGCAGCCAGGGGCAGCGCCAGCTGGAAGCGTTCAACAGGGGTAAGGGATTGCCACGGCGCCATTTGGGTTTGCAAATCCTGCATGTGGCGCACCGTTGTGGCATCCAGCGCTACATGATTGAAGAGCGTGTTGTCTGCTCCCTCCACACCCCATAAAAGGCTGGCCAGCGCTTCAAACGAATGCGTGCGCGCCAACTCAATGGCATTCTGCCCGCGGTAAAAGAGCTGCCCTTCCTCAATCAGCGTAATGGCCGACTCCAATACCGGGTCGCCAAAATGGAGCGCGCTCGCCGCTGCTCGGTCTGGCTGACGTCGCTGCTCCTTGCGCCGGAGCAACGCCTCCACATCTGCCGCCACATAGCGCCGGGCGCGCGTCTTGCCTTGCCCCTCTTCAGAGCGCACCAACCCGCGGCTCACATACGAATAGAGCGTGGCTTTGCTAATTTTTAGCTGTTGAGCCGCTTCGTCGGCGGAAAGAGTGCGCTGGGGCATGGGAGAGGATTCCGTGGTGCGTATTGCGTGAACCGTTACAGTTTCATTTAATGAGGCAAGATACTCAACCGGTAGACGTAACACAAAATACGCAGTACATTGATTTTGTAATCAAGATTGACAATGTTGATTTTGAAATCTATGATAGCAGAAGACAGAATGTCAAACAAAAATCTATTGGTCAATCATGAAGGAGAAAACATGACCCAATCCCAATCACTCAATGGCGTGGCGCCAGGGCTGGACAACGTGGTGGCGGCGGAAACGCGGTTGAGCCGACCCGATGGCCAAAAGGGTGAGCTGATCATTGCCGGCTATGCGGTGGAAGAATTGGCCGGGCGCGCTACCTTTGAAGAAGTGGTCTATTTGTTGTGGCAGGGCGTCCGGCCCACGTCCACACAGCTGAACACGTTCCGCGCGGAGCTGGCTGCGCTGCGCAACGTTCCGGCCGCGGCGCTGGATCTATTGGCCGCGGCCGCGCGCGAAGAGCGTTTAACCATGGATGCGCTGCGCATGGCCGCTGGCGCCGTGGACCTGGGACTCCCAGCCACCAACGAGCCGCTGGCAACGGCCCGGCCCATTCTGGCGCGGCTGCCTACGTTGGTGGCGGCCTATTGGCGCATGAAGCAGGGGCAGGAGCCCGTGGCGCCCAACCCCGCATTGAGCCACGCCGCTAACTATCTTTATATGCTCACCGGCGCCGAGCCGGATGCGGCCCAGGTGCGCGGGCTGGAGACCTATTTGAACACGGTCGTGGACCACGGCCTCAACGCCTCTACGTTTGCCGCCCGCGTCATCATTGCCACTGAGACCGACTTAGTGTCCGCCGTGGTGGGCGCCATTGGCGCGCTCAAGGGGCCGCGACATGGCGGGGCGCCCGGTCCGGCGCTGGATATGGTCTTTGACATTGGTGAGGCTGAACGCGCTGAACCGTACTTGCGCGCCAAGCTAGAGCGCAAAGAGCTGCTCATGGGCTTTGGCCACCGCGTCTACAAGGTGCGCGACCCGCGGGCCGAGGTGCTGGCGCAAGCTGCCGAAAAGATGTACCGGGCCAGCGGCGATATGGCGCTGTATGAACTGGCCAAACATGTGGAGAAAACGGCGGTGGCGCTGCTGGCCGAGTATAAACCAGGGCGCAATTTGCAGACCAACGTCGAGTTTTACACGGCGCTGCTGCTGCACGGTTTGGAGCTAGACACCGAGCTCTTTACGCCCACCTTTGCCATTAGCCGCGCCGCCGGCTGGATCGCCCACTGTTTTGAACAGCAGGCCGCCGGGCGCATTATCCGACCAGAGTCCAAATATGTGGGTGAAGTGGGGCTAAAATGGGGAGAGGTGGCACAAGTGTAGGACGGATTTTCCAATCTGCCGCAAACGTATCAACCGCCCGCCACGGCCTGGTACACTGCCACCGTCTCTTGGGCGCAGCGCTCCCAGCGGAACAGGGCAGCGCGCGCTGCGCCCTTTTGGCGCAAACTGTCGGCCAGCCCCGGTTCGGTGAGAATGCGCTGGATGGCCGCGGCCAGCGCTTCTTCATCCTCGGGCGGCGTCATAAGGGCGGCTTTGCCGGCCACTTCGGGCAGGCTGCTCACGTTGCTGCAAATGACCGGCGCGCCGCACGCCATGGCCTCCAACACGGTAAAACCAAAGCCTTCGTACAGGCTGGGCAGCAGCACGGCATCGGCGCCGCTGTACAGCGCGGCCAGATCTTCATTGGGCACGTAGCCGGCAAAGTGGACATCATCATTCATGTGCAGCTCGTCCAACAGTTCATGCACCGGCTCAAACATCCAGCCCAGCCCGCCCACAATCAGCAGCTGGTGGGAAACGCCCTGCTGCTTGAGCCGAGCCAGGGCGCGGATGGCCGAAGCGTGATTTTTGCGCGGCTCCAGCGTGCCCACCATGAGCAGATAGGGTCGTTGCGGGCTGTGCAGCGCCTTGACGCGCGCCACTTCTGCCGGCGCCGCGGGTTGAAAGCGGGCATCGATGCCTTCATAGATCACGTGAATCTTGTCGGCAGGCGCGTTGTAAAGCTGTATGAGATCCCGTTTTGTTTGCCAACTGACGGCTATAATGGCGTCGGCGGCTTTGACAAAACGGGGCATGGCCAGCCGCAAAAAGAGCTGATTGCGCAGGGTATGGTGTTCAGGAATGCGCTCGAAAATTAGGTCGTGCACGGTGAGCACCGTGGGGCAATGTAGATAGGGGAGCAGATGTTCGGTGGCGTGGTAAAGGATTGGCACATTGGGTGATTGGCGGCTGGGGGAGCTTACGGCGCGGTCATAGATGGGTAAGCGCAGAAGTTGGCTGGCCAGGCTGCTGAGGCGCCAGGTAAGCTGATTTTGGCGCACGGTGCGCGTGGGCGCATTGTGCAGCGATAAAGGTAGCGTGTGGGCGCTGTGTGCGTTGTAGAAGAGCGTCAGCTCTACGTCATCGGTATGATTGGCCAGCAATTGGGCGGCTAACCGTTCGGCATAGCGAGCCAGACCGGCGCTTTGGTGAACGGCGGGGCCGGCATCTAGCGTAACGCGTAAAGCGGGATTAGGTTGGCTCATGTGGCGTGGCTCCGTCCAAGATGGCCTGAATGCGGCTCACGATCATCTCCATGGCCACATCATTGTGACCACCCATGGGCACAATGATGTGGGCGTGGCGCTTGCTGGGCTCCACAAATTCCAAATGCATGGGCCGCACGGTTGATATGTATTGCTCCACGACTGAATCGAGCGTGCGCCCGCGCTCGGAGATATCGCGCGTCAGTCGCCGAATAAAGCGCAGATCCGCATCGGTATCTACAAAAATGCGCATGTCCATGAGCTCGCGCAATGCCCGTTCCGCAAAAATGAGGATGCCTTCCACCAGCACAATACGCGCCGGATGAATGGTTTCCGTCTCCGGCAGTCTGGCATAGGTTGCAAAGTCATACCGAGGCGCCGCAATGGGCTTGCCCGCCCGCAGCTGCTTCACATGCTGGACCATGAGCGCCGTATCCAGGCTGTGGGGGTGATCGTAATTTTGCTGCACGCGTTCCGTCATGGGCATGTGGCTGTAGTCGCAGTAGTAGCGATCGTGTTCCAGATAGGTCAGATGGCCCTCGCCCACCGTGTCGCGAATGCGGCGGCTGACGGTGGTTTTGCCACTTGCCGTGCCGCCCGCCACGCCGATAATAAAGGGTTGCTTGAGTGAATGGATCATTGGGTAAAGGGATGACCGGTTAGCCCGTCACTGGTGTTTGCTGCCTTGGGCAATAATCACCGCGGCGGTGCTGCGCCCTTCTGGCCAGGGCGCAATCTGAATGAGCTGAAACGACGCTCGGCGGAACAGACTGGCCGCTCCAATCACAATGGCGGCCAGCGCTGGCCAAAGCAGCCAAAGCCCCGGCAGCGACTGGGCCTGGATTACAACGCTGGGCTGTGGGTCAAAGATGAGTGTTAGTTGGGCATTGTGAACCGGAATCGACTGTTCCTGGCGCTGCGTTACTTCAAAGCGCTGCACCGGCTGGGCGTTGCCGTCATCCAGCGCAGTCTGATTGTACACTTCCACCAAAAAATAAGGCGTTGGTCCGCTGGCGGCGCGCAATATGCGCAAGGCGGCTGCCTCATTGGGAATCAGAATAAACTCTTCGTCGCCCTCGCTGGGAAACCCCAGCCCAATTGCATCCGCCACGCCGGCTTGGGCTGGACGGCTCAACATGCGCGCCCCATCCGTTGTGCTGACTTGAAGGCCGGGTGGCCCCAATTGGCCCGAAATTTTCATTGAATCCAGACGCAATGACCCCCCACTCCGATCCACGGTAAAAGCGTGTATGGTTTCCCCCAATTGTACTTGCACCGTAACGACTTCTGCGGTGGGGGCGGGTGCTGCTTCGGCATAGGAAATGCCCAGCTGAAGGGTGCCATAGCGCACCGATTCACCCGGGGCCAGCAGCAATGACGGTATATCCCAACTCTGCTGGCTGATCCACCAGACGATGATCAGCGCCGCCAAAATGCCGCCGACGAGCAAGAGACGCAAATAGCCAAAGAGCACGTTATTCATGCCAAGCAGCCGGATTTCGGCAGCTGGTTCGGGCGCCGCACCTGCGCCTTTATTATGTTCACCTAGCGCTGCATCAAAACGTTGTGGGGCGCTAAAATGCTGCTGCATTTCTTGCATCAATTGTGCGGCCACTGCCTCTGGCGTATCTGGCTTTACATAGCGCCGCTGCTCTAAAGGGATAGCCGTGCTTTGCAGCAGCGGCACACTTGTTTGTGCCGGCACTTGTTGGAACAAGGCGGGCAGCATCCGCAACTGCTGCAGCGCACCCATTTGGTCGCCCAAATGCACGGCCAGCAGCAGACCCATCCACAACATGAGCAGGTGCAGCATCGGGCTGTGCAGCACGTCGAACAGGCCCAAGGCTTGCGCCAGCGGGCCATTGGCGCCATAGGCTTGCGCAGTGGTGCGCAACCAGCGTGCGCTGGCCGCCGGATCGTTGACCAGCAGCGAAGGCAACTGGGGAATGGCGCGGGCGCTCAGCAGCCAGAAAGCCGTCAGCCCACCACTAAGCAGCAACAGCCACGGTTGCCGCAGCCAATGCCAAACCGGTTGTAAAAAGGCCAACCAACCTATTCTGCGCCCATCATCCACAGCTCAATTTCCTCGCGTAAATTGGAGAGCGGCGCGCGCTTTTCAGTACAGCGCGGAATGGCGTCTAGGAACGATTGACCATAGCGCTTCTGCCAGATGCGGCTGTCGAGCAGCACCACAACACCGCGATCATCGGTGCGGCGAATGAGACGACCAAAGCCCTGGCGAAAGCGCAGAATGGCATCGGGCAGCGTGTATTCGTTGAAGGCGTTGTCAAGCTCGGCACAGCGCGCGGCCACCAGCGGGTCACCGGGCGGCGCAAAAGGCAGCCGCACAATCAGCAGCGAAAGCAGCTCATCCCCGGGCAGGTCGATGCCTTCCCAAAAGGTGCGCGTGCCCAGCAACACGGCCTTTTCCGTGGCGCGATATTCGCGTAGCAAGCGGCGGCGGCTGCTCACGCCGTGCTGCAAAACCGTAATGCCCCGCCGATCCAGCGGCGCGCGGATGGCGTCAGCCGTTGTGCGCAGTTGGGCATAGCTGGTAAAGAGCGCCATGGTGCGCCCTTCCGTGGCCGTGGCCGTGGCAATTATGGCCTGCTCGACGGCCCGTTGATAATGGGGATGGTTGGGTTCGGGCAGATCGGACGGCATGTAGAGCAGCGTGTTTTTTTCATAGTTGAAAGGACTGCGCACATTCATAGCCGGCACATCCCACAACCCCAACCGCTCCTTGGTATATTCAAAATCGGCCCCTGTGCGCAGGGTGGCGCCGGTAAAGATGGCCGTCTGTTTTTGGCGCACAAACGATTCTTCCAGCAGATGGCTGACTGAAACCGGCGCCGCAAAAAGGCTCACGCTTTGGCCGCGTTCGTCAATCTCCATCCAGCTGACAATGCCACCCTTGGCGCCCAGGCCGGAAAGGATGATCTCATCTACCTGCCGGCGTATATCGTTCAGCTGGTTGTGGATGCCAGAGAGCGCGCCCAGCAACGAGCCGTGAGGTTCGCGGCGCAGCCAGTTGGCGGCCAGCAGGCGTTCGATCTGACCTTGCAGATCGCGCAGCAGCTTTTTGAGGCGGCTGCTCACATTCTCCCACTCTACTTCAAGCTGGCTCCAGCGCGGCTGGGTACGCACGCTGTCGTCGAGGTGAATGCGCTGGACGTAACCAGCATCGGCGCGCACGCCATCCTGATTAAACGCAAAATTGCGCAGCCGTTGGGCAAATTCCGCCAAACCGCCGCGCGTCTGCGCCACGCGGGCCGAAAGCTGTAGCCATTCGGCCGCAAATTCTGCTCCCAGGCTGCCGCCAGCCGTCTGGACCACTTGCTCAATCAGCGGGTTTTGGAAGATCAGTTCATCCAGCCATTGATCAACCTGCGGCCAGGCAATCTGATAGGTAAGCTGGTCCGTGGCGGCCTGCTCAAGGTGATGCGCTTCATCCACAACCAGATGTTTGAAAGCCGGCAAAATCTGGCCCTCGTTGGCTAAATCGGCCAGCAGCAGCGCATGGTTAATCACCAGAATGTGCGCGCTTTCGGCCTGTCGGCGCGCTTGGAAGTAGAAATCGCCCGTGGCGTGGGCGGCTTGCCAGTGGGCGCAACGCTCTTCGGTACAGGTGGCCGGGTCAGAGGCAATCCGCCGCCAAATCTCCTGCTCGGCGGGCGAGGGCAGAAACAGCTCTTCTACATCGCCCGTGCGCGTGGTGGGCAGCCAAACCAGCACCTTGGCCAGCACTTTTAATTCGACTGGTGACAGCAAGCGCCCTCGTCGCCACTGCTCCAACCGGCGCGGGCAGAGATAATTGGCGCGGCCTTTGAGCAGGATGGTGCGCAGTTCTTTGCCCGGCGGCAGCTTCAGCAGCCTGTGCGCCAGGGCGGTGACGGTGGGCACTTCTTTGTTCAATAGCTGATCTTGCAGCGCAATGGTGTTGGTGGCGACCACCACGCGCTGATTTGTGGTCATGCTATAAAGCGCGGCTGGCAGTAGATAGGCCAGGCTTTTCCCTGTGCCCGTGCCTGCTTCCACCAGCAAATGTTCATTTTGGGCAAAAGCTTGATAGACGCTTTGCGCCATCTTGATTTGCCCGGGACGCAACTCATAGCCGCGGCGCTGCTCCACATTATCTTGGTCCAGCAAATGTTGGTCCAGCAACTGCACCAGCGGTCCATCAGGGGCAAAGGCCGCATCAATGAAGGCCGCGGGCTCTATGGCCAGCGGCGCATCCATAGGCTCGGCGGGCGCGGAATGCCCATTGGATGGGCGCGAGGCCGGAAGCGTATGGCCCAAGGTCGTTGCGCGGCGGCAAGCATCTTCAAAGAGCAAATAGGGTGGCCAGTTGGTGATGCGTCCCGCAGATTGACCGGCTTCTACAATGGCGGCCAACGTGGCGGCCGGCAGATCGGCCAGGCGGCTGGTCAGGCGCATAAAGAGCAGCGCCGTGGCGCGGGCGTCATCCAAGGCGCGGTGCGCTTCATCCAACACAATGGCTTCCTCGGCGCAGAGTGCGCCTAGGCTGTAGCTGCTGCAACCGGGCAGCAAAATAGAAGCCAGTTCAAATGTATCCAGCGCGGGGCGATGAAATTCAACGCCATTGGCCTGCAAAAAGCCCATGTCAAAACTAGCGTTGTGGGCCACCAGGGCCGTCACATCTTGCGACACAAAGGCCAGAAGCTCGGGGATGATCTGCTCAATGGTGGGGGCATTGGCCACATCTTTGTCGCGAATGCCGGTGATTTGCTGGATGCGTAGCGGAATGGCGCGCTGAGGATTAACAAAGGTAATAAAGGTGTCTAGAATCTGATTACCCTGAAAGCGAACGGCGCCAATTTCAATAATCCGGTCTCGGTTTGCGTCCAAGCCGGTCGTTTCCAGATCCAGAGCGACAAAGATGCGCTCCTGCATAACTCCGTTCCTTCCAGTTGTCTAAATTTGTGGTTCCTTGGTGGAATTATACCAGCTTTTTGATAACTTTAATATTTTGCAGGGCGTTTCTTAAATTTGGCGGGCGCTCCCCCCTGGACTTCTTTTCTCCACTCGTGGAAAGGAGGGAAAAGACGCACTTGGTGCGTCAGGGAAGCGGAGAGGCTACTTGTCTGGCCGCTTAATTTTTAGAAATCCCGTATGACTTTTGCTCAAGTTGTGATTTCTAAAAATTCAATGCGCGCGGCACTACCTCAATATGCTGCAAATAATAAACGATCCCGGCCAAATCTAGCGAAAAGAGATCGGGCGTCCGCTGCACCCATTCAGCCACTTCATGCACCGACACCCACCGAATATTTTCCGAGTTGTCGCCATGGGTGAGCAGCGTTCCACGGGCCGTGCAGCGAAAGTAAACGCCCATAGCGTCAATGGGCCCCTGCGTGGTTTGGAAGACGGCAAAGGGCTGGAAGCATTCCACCATGGAGGCGCGCGGGCCAATTTCTACGGTTGGGCCATAGCGCTGAATGCTTTCCACGTCCAGCCCCGTCTCTTCGCGCACCTCGCGGCGCAGCGCGTTGAAGAGCGATTCGTATGGCTCGATGCGTCCGCCAGGCAATTCCAGTTGCTTGATGCCTTCATGGGCGCGGCTGCGCGTTTGCAGCACGATTTCGGTGCCGGTTGCGGTGGCGCGTTCGATAATGGCGCGGGCGTTGATGTAGATCATAGTCATGGCCTGATTCCTTGATGGGGAGATTGCCAATAGAAGTAGGGCGCGTCACAGAATGGGGGCCTCTCCCTGATTTTGCGCTGCAGCGCAAAATCTGTCCCTCTCCACACGTGGAGAGGGACGCGGCGCACTCGCAGAGTGCAGAGCCGGGAGAGGCGGCGGCCCCCAACTGTGGACATACGCATACGCGTAGGGCGCATTGACAAAGTGATATAGGTGCGTTAAGATGCTCATCGTGTTCCGTAACTAAGAAGTTACCATTTTGCCATAGGAGATACAATATGAAGGAGTTTAGCGCGACGACGACCATAGATGCATCACCCCAGACAATTTGGGCCATTTTAACAGACGGCGCTCGTTATCCCGAATGGGATCCATATGCCGAGCGCATTGAAGGAACAATTGCGGCTGGTGAATCGATTAAGGCGTTTACAAAGCTGAGTCCAGGCCGCGCCTTTCCCGTCAAAGTAAGCGAGTTCGTGCCAGAACAGCGCATGACCTGGAGTGGCGGCATGCCGCTGGGGCTCTTTAAGGGCGTGCGCACGTTTACGCTGACTCCCAAGAGTGATAACGCCGTGCAATTTACGGTGCGCGAGGTCTTCAGCGGGCCGCTGCTGCCGTTGATTGGTCGCACACTGCCAGACATGACCGAGCCATTTGCCCAATTTGTGGCGGGGTTGAAAAAGCGCGCCGAGGGTGTGGGGTAGATGTTCATGTTGCGGCAATGTTTATTACCGTAGTTCGATGGGCGCGCGCCCAACTGCGTTGCCGCAATAAGCATTACCCGACAAATGCGGCGTATGACCCCAAAACTGCATCCCACCCGGCCACAAAGCGCGCGGCGCGACTGCTCCAAAGTTCGCCGATCAGTTCAGGGCCACGGTGTTCCAGATCAACACGCGTGCGGTTGGCGTCTTCAGCATGAAAGCGCACGTCCACAACCGTTGGAGTCCGCGCGTCCGTGCCCAAATACCAGGTGAATGAGATGCGATGGGGTGGCTCCCACACTAAGATTTCGCCCCACGTTTTCTCTTCACCGCTGGATGTGCGCTCGTAGAAGCGCCCGCCTACGCATGCGTCCAGTCGAATTTCGGTATCGGAGTCGCCGCTTAACACATGGCTCTTGGGCCACCACAGATCGATGTCGGTGATCCAAACGCGAAAGGCCAACGCCTGTGGACATTGCACCGTGATCGACTTAACCACTTTGGCGGGCGCCCGGTTGTCTTGTTCAGGGTCGCTCATGGCGCGCGTTCCGGTCTGTCCTGTGAGTGCATCGTCTCCTCAACTTCGGCCATCAATTCCGCCACTTGTTGATAGCGCGTCAGCGCATCCCCCCAAAGGCTATCGATATAAGTTCGCGCCGCCGCAAACCCTTCCTGGTTCAAATAGAAGATGTTGCTGGCGCCTTGGCTGGTGTGGGCCACCAGCTTGGCTTCTTCTAAAATGCGTAAATGTTTGGAAACCGCAGGCCGGCTAATGGGCAAATGGCCAGCCAGCGCACCCACGGCCTGCGGCCCGTTGTGCAGCAGATCCAAAATCGTGCGCCGAGTTTGGTGACCCAGTGCATCCATTACTTTGGCGTTAAGACAGGTTGTTGAATTCATAATGAAATGGTAACTAAATAGTTACACTAATGTCAAATCTATCAATTATCAGCACACCGCAACGGTGTTGGCGATTTAGGCATCGGTCTGGTTTGTGGAATCCGACTGAATCTCTTACCGTTGCGATCGACTGATTATCAATACCCACAACGTATTTGTCGCGTCAGGCAGCCGCCGTTTTAGACTATGTGACCCGTCAAGTATATTTTGCTATGAACCGCTATTCTCCCGTTTGCAATCCATGCGACTGTATGATGGCGGTTGTGCGCAGCGTAATGCCATTATGCAACTCTTTCACATACGACTTACGCAGCGCCAGTTGACCGCCAGGAGAGCACAACTTAGCTGACCAGGCAATTTTCTCGCCAGGCTGGCGTAAGTCCTCATACATTGAACCGCAGGATGCGTTGTGCCCATTCATCATTGCCTGCTTACCCCCACAGGATGCATCTATGAAGCAACACGCAACTCGCTCTGTTCAAGCTCGGTCTCTTGCTCCATGCCACATCTGCATATTTTGTCTGATGCTGGCCGTCGGCACGTTCCCATTGCTGTCCCGCTTTGGCGCCGCCGTGGCCAGCCCAATGGCGGAAGCACATATCCAGGCGACGCCGCCCACGGTGGCTGGCTGTACTCTTTTCCCCATAGACAACATCTGGAATACGCCCATCGATGATCTGCCGGTGGACCGAAATTCTGCCACCTACATCAATACGATTGGGGCAGATACACCGCTGCATCCCGACTTTGGCGCCGGGCTGTGGGAGGGTGGCCCCATTGGCATTCCGTTTACCGATGTTGCCGGCGCCCAACCAAAAGTAGACGTGACATTTGACTATGCCGATGAGAGCGACCCTGGCCCGTATCCTATCCCGGCGGATGCGCCCATTGAAGGGGGCGCGGCCAGCGATGGTGACCGCCACGTGCTGGTGGTGGATCGCGACAACTGCCTGCTCTACGAGCTGTTCTATGCTTTTCCCCAGAATGATGGTTCATGGACGGCCGCTTCTGGCGCCATTTTTGACATGAGTTCCAACGCGCTGCGCCCCGACACGTGGACTTCGGCAGACGCCGCCGGATTGCCTATTTTGCCTGGCCTGGTGCGTTATGATGAGGTGGCGAACGGGGAGATCAACCATGCGCTGCGCTTTACGGCGCCGCAGACTCAACGCGCCTATGTATGGCCGGCCCGCCACTATGCATCCAGCCTCACCGGCGCCCAATATCCACCGTTGGGCCAACGCTTTCGTCTGCGCGCCGATTTTGATATGAGCGGCTACGCCCCAGAGATTCAGGTGATTTTGCGGGCGCTGCAAACTTACGGTATGATCCTGGCCGACAATGGCTCATCCTGGTATATTTCCGGTGCGCCCGATGAGCGCTGGGATAACGATATGTTGCGCCAACTCAAGCAGCTGACCGGCGCCGATTTTGACGCGGTGGACGTTTCCACGTTACAGGTGGCGGCTGACTCTGCCCAGGCGCAGTTGCCCAACACCACAGCCACGCCGACCCCCACACCATCCTCTGTTGCGACCGCAACGCCACTCCCTACGCTGACGCCCACACCGACCGTTGGGTTTACGCCTGCACCCACCGCCCCGCCCGAGCTATTTTGGAAGAACTTTCTGCCGTTGATTCGGTAAGTGCGTTCAAGTTCTGTAGCCTGCGCGAACAATATACGCATTATTTGCTGCCAGAAAGCGTACCGCAAAAGCCAATTGCGGGGTCTGCCTCCGTCCATTGCGTGTGCAGCACATTACAATAAAATCTAATCATGCGAAAACAAATCCTATTCTTTGCCATATGGTTTCTACTTCTTTGCTTGTTTACCATCCGCCCCCAGGTGACAACGGCCCAAAGCAGTGGCCGCGACCTGTGGGTCGATCGTGATTCACGGGGCGGGAGTTGTTCCGACGCCCGCGCCCGCGCCGATGTGACGCGGCAAACGCCCTGGTGTACGCTGGGCAAGGCGGGTGAATTTGCGCAGCCTGGTGATGTGATTCATGTGCGCGCGGGGACCTATACCGAGTTGCAGCAATGTGAGAGCTGCGATGATGAATCGGTGCTGCAAGTGGTGGTGGCGGGCCGTTCCGACGCCTGGATTCGCTACGTGGCCGAGCCCGGTGAGCGGGTGCGGATTACGGGCAATGGCGGCGCGCTCTATGGCATCTTCATCCGCGAAACGTATACTGGCGTTATCCCAAACTACATTTCGATTGAGGGTTTTGAGGTGAGCGATTTTGCCGTCAATTGTGTCACCGTGCGCAAAACGAGCGACGTGATTATCCGCGGCTTGGATGTGTCCGGTTGCGCCAGCGGCTCCATGGGTATATTGGAGTCCAAGCGCGTCACCGTCGAATACAATAAGATTCACGACAACGCGTTGAGTGGCTACACCAGCGCCATCAGCGTGTGGCACTGCGGGGTGGACAACGTGGTGCGCGGCAACCTGATTTGGAACAATGTGGATGTCGATTCCCATGAGACCGAAGGTCACGGCATCATTATGGATACTTGTTTGGACGCCGGGGGTCTGCTCATCGAAAACAATGTAATCTGGCACAATGAGGGCTGGTGCATGGCCATCTATCACAGCGACAACTCGCTTATTCGCAACAACACCTGCTGGCAAAACGGCGGCAACCGTACGTCCACCGGTGAAGTGGCCGTGCTGGGGCGTAATCACAAAGTCTACAACAATATCTTTATTCCGCGCGCGGGACAATTGGCGCTGCATCTGCGCGAGAAAAGCCCCGATTATGTGGGCCACTTAAATACATTGGATGAAGATGGCAATATCTTGTGGGCGCCCAACCAAGCGCGCGTGGTGGCTTGGTCTTTTGGCACGGTGCGCAGCGTGGCCGAATATCAACAGCAAAATCCACAAGGCTGGGGCCAAAATACATTGCAAGTTGATCCCCAGTTTGCCAATCCAGGCAGCGGTGATTTTCGCCTGTCAAGTGGCTCACCCGCCGTCGATTCGGCCGTGGATGCACTTGCCGCGACAGTTGACCTTACGGGATTGGCGCGCCCGCAAGATGGTGATAACAACGGCAGCGCCCAAGCCGATCGGGGCGCATATGAGCGACCGGGTGCGGCAGCATCCACGGCTACATCTACCTTGTTGCCACCCACGGCGACGATGACCCCCGTTGCGCCCACGGCGACGCAAACGCCGTTGCCGCCCACCGCTACGCCGCCCGGTGCACCTACGGCCACGCCCTTTGAGCCTACAACTGAGCCCACAGCTACGCCCCTGGATGCAGCCACGGCCACGGTGGAACCGCCTGTCAATACAGCGATGCCCACCCAAACGCCCGCCGCCGTCGATACCGCTGCGCCTACGGGGACGCCTGTCCAGACAGCGTCGCCTGCTGAGACGCCGACACCCATCGCCATAGCAACCGATACGCCGGCCGCAACCTCAACCCCGCTCAGCGCGCCAACCAGGTCTAATGCGACTGCTGTTCCGCCTATACCCACGGCAGCGTCTACCGCCACGGCCCTGCCGACTGCGCCCACGGCCACATCTGTCCCGGCGGCGCCGCCTGCCAATTTGGCCGAGCGCACCTATCTGCCGTTGATTATCAATTAATCAGCAGAGTAATTATCACCACAGGCTGAAGCCTGCGTCTGCTAGCGGAAGCCCGCTAAAGCAGGCTATTACGAGAGTGCGCTTTAGCGTACTTTGGGTAACAGGCGCTGGTTTCAACCAGTGCCGTCGTTTACCAATTTAATTGGCTAACTTTCATTAGCCTACTTTGGCTTGCAGACTGGCGTTTCAACGTTTGTCATTACAGGATGTCAACAGACCCTAGTTATGGACCCTAGCGCGGGCGCACCGTATACAACTTGCTTTGCGGCCTCAACTCGTCAGGATATCCGGCGCGCTGATAGCTAATAATTACGCCCGAAAATGTGGGGATGCCAAAAGGCCACGGCGTTACTTCAATCTCGCCATTTTCGCCAATGGTGTAGCTCATTTCAACGGTCTCGGTTGACCCCCGACGGGGACAAATGGGCAGGCTGCGCTGGACCGGCTGCTCAAAGCAGAAGTCAAACGCCACCTGATCGCAAAAGCGCGTAATGCGGTCGGCCCATTCAAAATCGGCGCGCGTAAATCCGCTTTCCGGCAGGCGCGCCGCCACCTGCCGTTCAATCTCCTCTTTAAGCGCCGTCCGCTCATCCGATTCGTCAAAACTCAATAAGCGCTTGATGTGCAGCTTGACCACAATATCGGTTACCGGATTGGCGAAGCAATGCTGCACGCCCCCGCGCGTGACCGCCATCCAGTCGGCCTCCGGCGCTTCGATAATCGGAATGTTGTCCAGAATGCCATATTGCCAATCGTGCAGCAGCACACCTTGTACAAACGCGCCAACGTCGAGCGCGGGTTGGTCAAACGCCTCATTCCCCCAGTTGGCGGCCAGCGCGCCGGAGAGATGATCGTGCTCATATTGGGGAAAGACCACCGGACGAGTTTTGGATTTAAACATGGCATCCTTTCAATTTGAATAAAGTGGGGAGAATGGGTATGCTGTGCAAGGTAGATTCCGTGGCGCGTAGTGCGTGAACTGATCGAGCATCTGAATGCATAGCATGTACCTTGGTTGTTTAAAGCCGTGTGCCTAAAACAAAGTCTCACGCAGCACCATGCCTTTGTAAACCGGTTCACGCACCACGCACTACGTAACAGACTGATCACCCGAGCCGAAAGCGTTAAGTTCAATTCACCCCACACGAGCATTCAATTATGACCATTCTCTCGCATAATCAAAAAATTGCCAAAGAACTAAATATCCCTGAGCGCCAGGTGACGGCCACGGCCGAGCTGCTGGATGCGGGCAATACGCTGCCCTTTGTGGCCCGCTATCGCAAGGAAGTGACCGGTGGGCTGGACGAAGAGCAGATCCGCACCATTCAAAGCCAGCTTGAATTGCTGCGCAGTTTGGATGAGCGCCGCACGGCCATTATTGCCTCCATTGAGGAGCAGGGCAAGATGACGCCCGAGCTGCTGGCCACGCTCAACGCCGCCGAGACCAAAACCGCGCTGGAGGATCTCTACCAGCCATACAAGCCCAAGCGACGCACGCGCGCCAGCATGGCGCGCGAACGCGGCTTGCAGCCGTTGGCCGACCAGATTCTCTTTCAGGTGCGCACGAAACTGGCGCCGGAAGACGTGGCGGCCGAATTTATCAGTGCAGAAGTGCCCACCGTGGCGGATGCGTTGGCCGGCGCCCGCGACATTGTGGCCGAGCTGATCAGCGATAATCCAGAAGTGCGCCGCATTACGCGTGAAAAGGCGCTGGAGTGGGGCAGCGTATCGGCGGGCAAAATTGACGATGCCGAAGATGAACGCGACGTCTATGCACTCTATTACGACTTTGATCTGCGCGTCAACCGGCTGCGTCCGCACCAGGTGTTGGCCATCAATCGCGGCGAGGCGCAAAAGGTGCTGCGCGTCTCGGTTGCTGTGCCCGAACGGGATTGGCGCGGGGCCATTCACTCCAGCTTTCGGGCCCATTCGCTTTCGCCCTTTGCCGGCCAGATGGAGCAGGCCATTGACGACGCTGCTGCACGTCTGCTGCTGCCCGCCATCGAGCGTGACGTGCGGCGCACGCTGACCGAGCAGGCCGAAATGCACGCGATTACAGTCTTTGCCGCCAACTTGCGCGGGCTGCTCAGCCAGCCGCCGCTGGCCGGCCACACCGTGCTGGCGCTGGACCCGGGCTTTCGCACCGGCTGCAAAGTGGCCGTTATGGATGTCACGGGCAAGCTGCTGGATACAGACACCATCTATCCACACCCACCGCAGAAGCAAATGGCTGCTTCTGTGCAAACGCTGACCAAACTGATCGCACGCCACCGCGTCACGCTGATTACCATTGGCAACGGGACGGCTTCGCGCGAAACTGAACAGCTTGTGGCCGACCTGATCCGCCAAAATCAGCACGCCGATCTGCACTACCTGATGGTGAATGAAGCGGGCGCCAGCGTATACAGCGCCAGCCCGCTGGCCCGCAGCGAGTTTCCCGACCTGGATGTGAGCATGCGCAGCGCCGTCTCTATTGGTCGCCGCATCCAAGATCCGCTGGCCGAACTGGTCAAGATCGACCCCAAATCCATTGGTGTGGGCATGTATCAGCACGACGTGAACCAGAGCGAACTGGCCAAGGCGCTGGATGGCGTGGTGGAGAGCGTGGTCAACCAGGTGGGGGTGGATGTGAATACGGCGTCGCCCAGCCTGCTGACCTATGTGGCGGGCATTGGTCCCAAGCTGGCCGAACGCATTGTAGAGCACCGCAACCAGATCGGGCGTTTTCCCAGCCGCGCTGCCCTGAAAGACGTGAGCGGTCTCGGTCCCAAGGCGTTTGAGCAGGCGGCTGGCTTTCTGCGCATTCGCCAAGGAGACGAGCCGCTGGACGCCAGCGCCATTCATCCCGAAAGTTATAAAGTGGCCAAGAAGCTGCTCAAGCGCGCCGGCATTGCCAACAGCGCCGCGCCCACTGCGCGCGAAGAGCCACTGGCCGCGTTGCGCCAGCAAGTGCCCTTGCGCGATCTGGCCGCCGAACTGGACACCGGCGAGCCCACGCTGGTCGACATCTTCGAGCAGCTCGTGCGCCCGGGCCGCGATCCCCGCGACGAGTTGCCCGCGCCCATCCTGCGCAGCGATGTGCTCTCCATGGACGATCTGCTGCCCGGCTTGCAGCTGGACGGCACCGTGCGCAACGTGGTCGACTTTGGCGCCTTTGTGGACATTGGCGTCAAGCAGGACGGCCTGCTGCACCGCAGCCAGATTCCGCACGGCACGGTGTTGAGCGTGGGCGATGTGTTAACGCTGGAGATCATCAGCGTGGATAAGGAGCGGGGGCGAATTTCACTTGGGTGGGTAGGGGAGTGAAAGGAGCTTTATATGTACAAGATTCGCCGCGTAATGGGTAACGCTGGCTGCTTGTTAATGTTAACTCTGTTCACTTCCACCCAACACCACACAAAAGCGGACCGATTCGCGACCGAATCCTGTCTAGCATAGATACATCATTTGCCGTATTGTATTTGCCAGCAATTCCTCGCAACAAGTACGCCAATCTGTGCGTTCCCATTGCTAAAAGCCAAACCAAATAAGCTAATTACTTCTTGTGCAGTTGCACTGGGCGTATTCCCCTGTGCGAACAGCGCACCTGCACGCCTTTCTTCCCTCGGAGGTTTCCATGTGGCGACGAATTATTTTCACCCTCGCCCTATGCGGCATTATGTTGATTGCTGCCATGAGCCTACCTGTGTTAGGCGTTCCGCGAGCGGCGCCGGAAAGCGGATCGGCTGTCCAGCAGTCACCCCTACCCACGCCGGGGCTTCCTATCCCAAAGCCATTGCCCGTGGTGATCATGAGCCAGCCCAACATCTGGTCCACCTGGCTCAATACCAGTGAAATCACCGTGGAATTTGAGGACACTGTTAATCGGCAGGCTATTGCCAAACAATTGACCATTGAACCGGCGCTGAAATATACGTTGGAATGGCAAGAGCAAACGCTGCATATCATACGCAAAGGGCCATTAACGCCCGACATCACTTATCATCTTACCATCCGTAATGTAATTGACCATAGTATTAATTCTTCGCCTGCACCTGATTTCCGACTTGCATTAATAGCGCCGCAAGTTGTGCACGCGAACAGCTATACATCCTATGAGCAGGGCAGCGAGATAACCATCTCTTTTGGCTATCGCATGGACCGCTCCAGCGTGGAAAAGGCACTGCGCATTGAGCCTGCTGCGCCTGGGATATTGCGTTGGTCGGCGGATAACAGCCTTCTAACAATTACGCCTGATGCCCCATTGATTCCCAATATAATATATCGCGTTTACTTTGTAGGAGCGCTGCGCGAGCAGGCGGGCTATCTGCTGCCCACACCCGAATCGCAGGAATTTGTGACCCAGGCGGCCATTGTCAGTTCTTATGGTTCCGGCGAGCGTATAAACCCTGACCAGCCCGTACACATTGCGTTTGATCGCGCAATGGATTGGCAGAGCGTAGCCCGTGCGCTCTCCATGCACCCCGTGCTGCCGCTGGATATTAGTTGGCAAGATGACACGCTCATCCTGCTGCCAATTCAAGGCTATTTTGATGAAAATAGAACATACACATTTACGGTGGGGGTGAACGCGCTCGATGCAGACGGGCGCCCAATTCTCACAGAACCGTTTACTTGGCACGTACAAACAGAGAACTTCCAGTCCAGTAACATGCTGGGATATGGACCCCATTTGCAGATTGTGAATGCAGGTGGGCGGCGCGCCATCCAGTATAAAATAGAGCAAGATTCCGCCTACATACCCGTTACCCTGTATAAGCTGAGCGCAGCGCGCTTCTTGGAACACTATATATCTACTATAAATAGGGAAGTAGGGTGGACTGATTTGCCCATGTCAACCGCTCCATTGCCCATTGTGGCGGAATGGCGAGAGGAGCCGTTGCCATCTTCAGAGCAAAGTTCCGATCCGTTCTGGCCGGAATTACTGTTGCCCAATGATATTGCCGCCGGCTTCTATCTTTTACAATTGGGGGCCGAGCTAAGGGGCGAACAAATGATTGTGATATTAACCCACAATGTGATTGCGCTTAAGCGAGACGCCAAACAGATCTCTGGATGGGTGACCGATATTGATGGAGGAAGTGTGGCAAACGCCGCCATCACTATGTACACAGTTGATGGCGCCATTGCCGCCCAAAGCCAAAGTAATGTCGACGGCCTGTTCCAGATGCCCGTTGCAAGCGAAACGCCGCTTATCCTATTTGCCCAAGTCGGTGAGGACACAACCGCGGTTGGGTTGGCCAGCGCATGGCGCAGCCATGATGGGCAGTGGCCATTCTGGTGGAGGTCACAGCCGCGTGCACGCGCCTACGCGGTACATATTGTGACAGATCGTCCGCTCTATCGGCCTGGTGATACACTCTATTTTAAAGCTATAATTCGCCAAGACGATGATGGTATTCTATCCATGCCACAGCTCGGTGCCAATTGCGTCGTCACTATCCGCGACGGTGAGAATCGTATACAGCAAAGTCAAGAAGTACGCATATACGATATGGGTGCAATTAGTGGCGCATTTTTACTAGATAGCGAGAGCACGGTGGACGCCTTTACAACTGGCGACTATACGCTTGAAGTATCTGTGGATGGCGAAATCCATCGACAACTTTTTGGCATAGAGGAGAAGCCCGCTCCAGAGATTGACGTAACGATACAGACGCTGGATAAGGCAGGCGCACCATCCAATCACTTTATCAAAGGCGATTTGATTACGCTGGCCGTGAACGTGCGCACGCAAAGTGGCGATCTCGTTGCTAATCAGCGCGTAGAGATCCAGTCATATTTCGCCCGGTCTACGTCTGTGCAATTGGATTCCAATGCGGTATTCGGCTGGTATCCAAAACCAAGAGTCATTGTGGGTCGCACTGACGCCAACGGCTATTTTACGACCACAGTAGCCGCCTCCGGCGCTGGCAACCCAATACCCATAAGCCAGGAGAGCCCTTCGCTACGTTACGATTGGGTGGCATTTCAGGCAATTGTAGAGGATGATGCGCGTCAAACTGTACACGCGCTGACCGGCATCCAAGTGGATAATGGCGAGGAGATTATCACGCTGGAGCCCATGGGGCGTATTCAGCAGGTTGGGCAACCATTTCCCATTCACATTACCGTGAAAACTTTGACCGGTGAAGCAGTGACGCAGCGAGTACTGAACTTGGTGCTCGTGCGTCAGGTTTTTGATGATCCCAACAATGCTGGTGGTGAAGAGATGCAGCGTTTACAGCTAAAGAGCGATGGTGCCGGGGAGATATTGACGCAACTACGCGTTGATGATGCGGGCTACTACGAACTGCGTGCGGTGGCGCGCGCCCCATTGCTATATGAAGTGCGCGCCAGCAGCTGGCTTTGGGTGGCCAGTGATAAAGCGGTGTGGCCTTTGCGCGCTGGAACGCAACTGCACATTGTTCCAGACCGTGATGAATACATGGTCGGCGACGTGGCGCGTTTTGCGATTGAATCGCAAATGAGTGGACCGGCCCTGTTGACTTTTGAGCGTGGTCGCACGCGCCGCGCCGAAGTCATTGAATTGACGGCTCCGCTGACCATCATCGAGCGTGAAATCCAAGCCGGCGATGCGCCCAACAGCTTTGTGTCTGTTAGCGCGTGGCTGCCCGGCACCGAGCGTTTCATACCCAAGCATCTACTCACCAGTCTGTCCGATGCCGTGCTTGTGTCCGACCAGGCCGAGATAGCTGTTGCTGTTGCACATAAACAACTGACGATTATCATACAGCCAGATCAGCGTCGCTACGCCCCTGGCAGCCACGCGGCCTTTGACATACAGGTGATAGATAGCAATGGGGTGCCTACCGCGGCTGAACTTGCTATTGCACTGGTAGATGCAGATACACTTATGCTGGGGCCAGAGTTATCCCCTTCGATCTATCGCACCTTTTATGGAAAACGGCCGCACCTGGTGGAGAGCTATGATGGGCTGGCATTAACACGCTGGTTTTATGGCATAGATGGTGGCGGCGAGAGCCCTCCCATCAATCTGCACAGCTTGGGGGCGGAGACGTTATTGTGGTTGCCAATTAAGCGCACGGACATAAACGGCAGCATAAATGTGTCGGTCAACTTGCCCAATCGCGCCGCTAATCTGCGCCTGACCATGGTTGCCATAACAGGCAGCGATACGCTGGTAGGTCAAGCTTCGATCCCGATTGAAATTCGATGATCCGATTGGTCTTCAATTTATAGGCTACGCATTCACCATCCGCCAGCACTGGTGAATGCGCGTGTTGCGAAAATCCTCGGGCAGCGAATTGGGGGTCAGCTCTTCAATGTTTAAATTCGATGGCAGCGCGCGTGCCTCCAGCGCAAAGCGGCGGGCGTTGGTGCTAAAGTAGAGCACGCCGCCCGCGTCCAGCAAGTTGACGCAATCGGCAATCAGCGCGGGGTGGTCGCGCACCACATCGAACGAACTTTGGGCCATGCGTTTGGAATTGCTAAAGGTGGGCGGGTCGCAGACAATCAGATCATAGCGGGCGCGGCGCGGGCGCTCTTCCTGCAGAAAGGCCAAACAGTCTGCTTGCACAACCCGGTGATCGGCGCTTTCGGCAAACCCATTGTGGGCGAAGTTGCGCCGCGTCCAGTCGCAATAGGTTTGGTTCAAATCCACTGTAGTAGTGGCATCAGCGCCGCCGGCCAAGGCATAGCAGGTGAACGAGCCGGTGTAGGCAAAGAGATTGAGCACGCGTTTGCCCTGTGCTTCCGACCGCACGCGTGCGCGCGTATTGCGGTGATCTAAAAAGAGGCCGGTGTCCAAGTAGTCGCTGAGATTCACCTCAAAATGCAGCCCTTGTTCCGCCACAATGCGCACATGTCCACTTTGGTCCAGCCGTTCGTATTGGCTATTGCCAAGCTGCCGCTGGCGCTCCTTGACAAAGAGCTGGGCGCGCGTCAGCTCCAACCCCTCTTGAATTTGGGACAGCGCCTGCTGACGAAATTCAGCCGCTTGGGCATCGGTTTCATCGCGCGTGCGCTCGTAGAGCCAGACCACGGCTTCCCCATCATACCAATCCACAATCAGCGGATACTCGGGAATATCTCTTTCGTATAGTCGATAGCAGGTGATATCGCTGCGCCGCGCCCACTTGCGCAGATGACGCTGGCGCTTGCGCAGCCGGTTAGTCAGTATATGATCGGTGGTCATGCAATTATTATAACCACAGGCTACTCAAAGAAGAAGTCCGACTTTTTACAAAAGTCGGACTTCTAACGGGTTTGCCAATGTGGGCAGATTTGTGAATAGAGCAAATCTGCGCAATCTACGGTTGACTTTCTCAGTTTCGCCAGTGGCTGCGTGCGGCTTGCAGGAAATCGTCAAAAATGGCGGCGTTGCGTGCGTCGTTTTTGAGCAGCTCTTCGGGGTGCCACTGGAAGCCCAGCGCAAAGATGTGAGACTGGGCCGCCAGCGCTTCGGGCAGACCGTCTTCGGACGTGGCCATGACCTGCAAGCCCGCGCCCACATCGGCCACACCTTGATAGTGCATAGAGTTGACCGACAGCATGTCGCCAAAGATACCGTGCAGATAGCAGCCTTCGGCAATGGAGACGTTGTGGCTAATCCGGTCACGCTTGTAGTGCGGAAAGATGTAGTCGTGCTTAATGCCAGACCCGTGGTTGCGCAAATCGCGATGCAGCGTGCCGCCACACGCCACATTCATCACCTGGATGCCGCGACAGACGCCCAGCATGGGCATATTTTCATCCAGCGCCCAGCGCGTCAGCGTCAGCTCGACCCAGTCACGCTCCAGGTCGCTGGTGTCCAGCACTTCGCGCGAGCCTTTTTCGTACAGGCGGGGTGCAATGTCGCTACCGCCACCCAAGAAGAGCCCATCAATGCGCTGAAAGATGCCGCGCAGGCTGGTCGTGTCTAGTCCCAGCGGAATCAAAATCGGGATGGCGCCCACTTTTTGCAGCGTGGAAATATAGCTCTGATTAATTCCGCTCAGCGGCACACCCGAATAAACTTGCGAAACGTCGCTCCAGGTCGGGATACCAATCATTGGCCGTAATTCACTCATCATACCTAACTCATCTTTCTAAAAAATTTCAGACGCTCTACCTTACATTAATCGATGCTAAACGTCAAAATCCTGCTGACAAATGTTACAATTATTAGTAGATTGCAACGATGTTGGCGATATAGGCGTCGGTCGCAATTGTTGAATCCGACTTTATCTCTGGCCATTGCGTTCTACTGATTATCTATACATCGCAACGATGTTGGCGATATAGGCGTCGGTCTCAATTGTTGAATCCAGCCCCGTCTCTTGCCATTGCGCTCTACTGATTATTTGAAAAGCGCTGTTTGCCAATTCAGCCAGTTAACATACAATAGACATTATCGGCAAAATGAACATTTGAAATACGGTACGCGGATGGACGCTGATTTACGCAGATTTTTCAGAGAAGTCTGGGTGTTTATCTGCATACCTTATTTTATCTAGTTGAACACAAAAAATCACCCAAAATTTCTATCAATTTGGGCAATTCCACCATCAACTTGGACAAGAAAGGACAAATCCAATGAAGCTGCAAGGCAAGGTGGCGCTGGTGACGGGCGGGGCGCGCGGGCTGGGCCGCGCCTATGTGCTGCATCTGGCCAAACTGGGCGCGCACGTCGTGATTAACGATGTGGACCTCAACGCGGCCGCCGAATATGACGAAGCACTGGGCGCCGAAAGCGTTATGGCCGAAGTGGAAGCGCTGGGCGTGCGGGCGCTGGGCGTCCAGGCCGACGTGACCGATAAGGCGCAGGTGGACGGCATGTTTGAAGAGGCGCTTTCCACCTTTGGCCGCGTGGATATTCTGGTCAATAATGCTGGTGGCGCACTGCACACGCCGCCGCAGAACGCCGCCTCCAATGCGCCGGAAGAGCACTATCGCTACATTATGGACATCAACCTCAACGGTACTATCTTTTGCTGCCAGGCCGCCAGCCGACCCATGATGGCGCAGCGCAGTGGCAAAATCGTCAATGTGTCGTCGCAGGCTGGGCTGTGGAGCGGGCGCACGGGCAACGGCATGGCCTACAAAGTGGCCAAGGCCGGCATCATCCACTACACGCGCATCTTAGCTGCTGAGCTGGGCCCCTATAACGTTAACGTCAACTGCATTGCGCCCGGCTGGATCCTCTCTTCGCGCGCGGTGGCCGGTGGGCGCAACAGCGACGAAACGCGCGCCCGTTTGGAGCCTGAGATTCCGCTGCGGCGGATGGGCGTGCCGGAAGATTGCGCCAAAGTGGTCGAATTCCTGGTCACCGACCTGTCCGACTACGTTACTGGTCAATGCATCCCCGTCTGCGGCGGCTATGTGGCTTTTTAAAATAAACCAAAGGAGAAATTATGCGACTTGCAGGAAAAGTGGCCATTGTGGCCGGCGCGGGCTGGGGCGGTATTGGTGCGGCCACGGCCTATCGTTTTGCCCAAGAAGGCGCCAAATTGGTTATCAATGCGCTGGAAGGTGAGGACCGGCTGCAGGAGACAGTAGCGCAGATCCGCGCCATGGGGGGCCAGGTGGAAGCGGTGGCGGGTACCGTGGCCGAAGCGAATACTTGGCAAAAATTAGTAGAGACCGCGTTGACGCGCTA
Organism: Caldilineaceae bacterium; assembly: GCA_020634755.1. Taxonomy (GTDB): domain Bacteria; phylum Chloroflexota; class Anaerolineae; order Caldilineales; family Caldilineaceae; genus JACKBC01. The sequence goes on from JACKBC010000063.1 coordinate 29,182, forward strand.
TGGACAGCTCAATATTCTGATGCACAACGCCGCGCAGGCGACGATTAAGCCCGTCATTGATATGGAGCAAGAAGAGTGGCGCGGCTCGTTTGACGTGACGGTGGGCGGGCCGTGGCTGGGCGCCAAACATTGCATTCCGCCCATGATCGAAGCCGGCGGTGGCGCCATCGTTTTTACCTCTACCGTCAATTCCTTGATTACCAACCCACATTTTGGCGCGTATAGCTCATCCAAAGCCGCGCTCAACGGCTTGACGCGCAGCCTGGCCATGGAATATGGTCGTTCGGGCATTCGCTGCAACGCCATTGCGCCGGGGCTGATCGTGGGCGCGCGCCAGGAAGCCGCCATGGCCGCCGACCCGCTGGAAGACCAAATGAACCGTGACTGCTACCCCATTGGGCGCTACGGCCGGCCCGAAGACATTGCCAACGTGGCGCTCTTTCTGGCTTCGGATGAAGCCGCCTTTGTCACCGGCACTGTGCTCGTTGCCGACGGCGGCCTCACGCTGCAATCGCCCGAGGCGCTGGTACGTCCCTCGTTTCGCCAGCGCTGGCGCGAGGATGTGCTGGTTCCGCAGCCAAAGTAGGACAGGGTATCCTTTTCCGCCCACAGTGGGACTTATTTGTAGAAGGCCTTCAAATGAACGTGAACCGGAATTAATTTAGGCAACCAAGAGGACAATCTCGCATGCATGCGGAACTGCCGGCGCTGGTGCGGGCGGCGCAGGACGGAGACAAAGAGGCGTTTGGCCAGATCGTGGGGCGCTTTCAAGACATGGCGTTTGCCAGTGCGTATGCGCTGCTGGGCAACGCCATGATGGCCCAAGACGCGGCCCAAGATGCCTTTGTGGACGCCTTTCGCACGCTGCATCTACTGCGCGAACCGGCGGCTTTTCCCGGCTGGTTCCGGCGCA
>JACKBC010000064.1 GCA_020634755.1 Caldilineaceae bacterium
TCACCGTGCGTCGCACTTGAAGCGGGTTTATCCTTAATGACAGTGAATGGCTAGTGCCGCGAACGTTAAGCGGCCAGACAACTAGTTATACGAAATCAATCAACTATTCCAAAAAAGGGGTAATGTAATGGAAGTCTTGTATGAAGTTTTATCATGGGGTTCGCCCCTGGGTATTTCGTTATTTATTTTCTTTGCGGCTAGCGGCGCGGGCATTTTCTTGTGGGGAATTTCCCATCTACCTAAAAGCGAGTAGTCTGCCGGCCCCAAACCGAATGGCTCCCGTACGGCAGCGCTTGGTCGCTCCGCATGATAAATTGCAAAGCTGACCAAGCGCTGGTGCTCATCTGGTCGCTTGTGTGGAATTCATACCTCCTGTCAACCATCTGAGATCCGGTAGAACCGACACGATTTGTGATATAATCAATGCATCCCAGAATGCAAAGAAAAGCGCAGAATTTATTCGATTCCTTTTCTGTCTCTTTGCACCCTTTACCGTGGAAAAATCAATTGTGTCGGTCAATCAGGCACCCAACAGGAGATCATCATGTCATCAAACATCCACTTTGCCATGGGCGGCGCCATTTTTGGCGAATTCACCGCTGAATCCGTCCAGCTGATTGCCAAACACGGTCTGCCCGGCGTTGAACCGTACCGCGGCCATCTGACCGCCTGGCTCGACAAACCGCAGGCGCTGAAAGAACTGCTGGACGCGCATGGCATCCAGCTCATTACCGCTTCAAATGGCGGGCCCGGTCAGTCCACAGAGTTCATCGACCGCGCAAAGCGCCCAGAAACCGTGGCCGACCACGTGGCCTTCTGTCGCGACTTCCTCAAGGTTTTTGGCTGTACGCACTTTAAGATCAACATGGGCAGCCGTCCGCCGCATGGCGCCACCGCCGAGGATATCAAAGCCATTGCGGAAACGGTGACCGCAATCGGCCAGCGCACGCTGGATATGGGCGTCACCATTGCGCCGCACCCGCACATCTGGGGCCCCATCGAGCGGCCGGAAGAAGTGCGGGCGCTGCTGGATCAGACCGACCCGGCAATTGTCTCCTGGATTCCCGATACGGCCCAGCTGAATCTGGGCGGCGGCGATCCCGTCCAGCTCATTGACGATTACTACGACCGTCTGGCCGCCGTCCACTGGAAGGATTCAAAGGCATCGTATCGCGGCTATACTGGCCCGACGCCCACCAAGGAGATGCATGCGGCGGAAATTCTGTACAAGGACCTTGGCGCCGGCGGCGTCGACCATCCGGCAATTTGGGCCATGTTGAATCAGCGCGGCTACGACGGCTGGATCACGCTCGATCTCGACCCGCCGCGCCCAAATGAAGGCGAAGGTTCGGTGGATGATAAAATCGGCATTAACTGCCGCTATCTAACGGAAACGCTAAAGGTTTCGCACTTTTAATTGCTGACCTGCATGAACAACTCCGGCGGGGCGTATAGCAATTGTACGCCCCGCCATCATATCTTCACCCCATCATATCTTCACCCCATCATTCTTCTCTCCATCATAATTTGCTCCGCCTTTGACCGTAAAAAACCATCAGGTGTCTGCAAAGTTTCACCTGAACGGGCTTGAACGGCGCGCAGTTCGAGTAATATTTTGGCGCAGAATTTGCGCGTAAATTCAATTAGAGCAATCGCGTACCTAAAAAAAGCAGGGCTAAAACCCGCGGTTGACACGGCAAAGCGCTCTCAATCGCTTACCATTTAGCCGCGGCAGCTTTTCCTTGTGAGCTGCCGGATTTATCCGTTGCGATTACGAAGTTCGCGATTGCCCAATAAATTCAATCCAAATCTATTGACAAATCACAGGCAAAGGTGTATACTGTTTTGAATAGACCGACCGTCGGTCTGTTGCGTGTAGATGGGGCAAGATAGGGCATTATGGCCAGAATTGTTAAAGATCACGACAGCCGCCGCCATGAAATCCTGGATGCGGCGCAACAGCTTTTTTACCAAAAAGGGTACGAGCAAACGTCGGTTCAGGACCTGCTCAACGCAATTGGTATTGCCAAAGGGACCTTCTATCACTACTTTGATTCAAAGCAGGCGCTGTTGCAAGAGCTGACCGATCGCATTGTGGTGGAAGCCATGGCGCTCGTCGAAAAATTGGTCAAAGACCCGCAGCTGAACGCATTGGAAAAATTTACCCAGATTTATGTGCAGATGCACCAGTGGAAAATTGAGCGCAAGATTTCGTGCTCGAACTCATGCGCATGTTTTATCGCGATGAGAATTTACGGCTGCGCTATGAATTGATGCGGGCGTCCATGGTGCAAGTGGTCCCGCAGCTGTCTATTGTGGTGGCGGAAGGGTGGCGGAAGGCGTTTTTGATACGGCCTATCCAGACATGGCTGCCCAAATTACCTACCGTCTCTTGCAGGACTTTGCCGAAAACGTTGCCGACTTGTTGCTGCATCCACAGCCGGACGTGGCCACTTTGTTGGCGCAAAATGTAAACGCCTATCAGCAAGCCACGGAGCGCATTTTGGGCGCGCGTGCGGGAACGCTGCATATTTTTGATGCCGCTGAGCTGTATGAGAAGTGGTTTGCCCAGCTGAATACATCCTGGCCCCAGCGACACTTTTGTGGATAAGCCCAAGATGGTTGATGCAGGCCCATGGTGGCGTCGGTGCGCCGACCTGGCAGTGAGCATTCACGCTTACTCATCACGTCGACAAGTCGCAGTCAATAGGTTTTCTAGCCGATAGCCAACAGGCGTGGGCGCAATATAGCTGTTAATGACATTTGACGTTTTCTCACTCGTAAAAAGTTAAGTAACTAAGTGACGTATCTATAAGGAGAGAGCGAAATGGCCAAATTGATCACCATGGCCTGGCGCAATGTGTGGCGCAACTGGCGCCGGACCGCCATTGCGCTGATTGCCATTGTGCTGGGGCTGATTCTGCTGCTCTTGCTAAATGGCTTTATCACCGGTTCGGATCAGGCGATCTTTGGCAATGCCGTGCGCCTCTATGGGGGCAACATCCAGATTCATGCGCCTGGGTATCGGGCCAAAGCCAGCCGGTTGCCGCTATTGCCACTGCCCAATGCAGATGCCGTGGTGGAAGCGGTGCGCAGCAATCCTCAAGTCATGGCCGCTACCAAACGCATTAACACGCCTGGGCTGATCAGCAGCCGCGAAGGTGCGTTTCCCGTGGCCATTACCGGGCTGGAGCCAGTGGTCGAATCGGCCATCAGCATTCAGGCCGAAAACATAAGCGCCGGCCGTTATTTGCAGGACGGTGATGAGGATGTGATTGTGATTGGCCGCGGGCTGGCCGACCTGCTCAAAGTGAACGTGGACGACCGAGTGACGCTGGTGGGGCGGCGCAAAAATGAGACCATGCGCCAGCGCACCATGACCATTGTCGGCATCTATGACCTGGGCATGCGCGATGCCGAAAAGAGTGCGGTCTTTATGTCGCTGGCCGAGGCGCAGAGCCTGTATAACATGCGCGACAGCGCTAGTGAGGTAGCGGTAACGCTGCAAAGTGTGGGCCAGGAAGATACCGTTATCGCCGAGCTGCAAGCGCTGCTGCCCGGCTATGAGGTCGATTCCTGGCAAACGCTGCGCCCAGAAATTGCGCAGACCATCCAAACCAAGGCCGCGTTTACCTCCTTCTTTGGCTTTATTGTGCTGCTGATTGCCAGCATCGGCATTTTGAATTTGATGCTCATGGCCGTCTTCGAACGCACGCGTGAAATGGGCGTGCTGGCCGCACTGGGCATGAAGCGCCGCCAAATATTAACGCTCTTTTTGCTGGAAGGCGCCTTTATTGGCCTGGTGGGCGCGGTGTTGGGCTGCATTTTGGGGGCGCTGGTTATCCTGGCGCTGGATCAGGTGGGTCTCGATCTCTCCTTTGCACAGGGCATGGGCGAGATCACTGCGCTCATGGGGAGCCGGCTCTATCCCGCCGTAACGCTCAACCAGATCATTAGCCGCGGCATTGGTGTGGTGATCATCGCCGCGCTGGCTGCGCTCTATCCCGCCTGGCAAGCCGCCCGCAAAGAACCGGCAGACGCGCTGCATCATGTGTAAGAATGGCAGGGTTGCAGAGTTGCGGAGTTGCGAAGTGGCGGAGTCGCTTGCCACCCTGCCACCTTGCCACCTTGCACCTCTGCCACCTTGCCACCTTGCCACCTTGCCACCTTGCACCCCTGCCACCTTTTAGGAGTTTACCATGACATTGGCAAAATTGTGGACCATTGGCTTTCGCGACCTCATGCGTAACCGGCGGCGCTCTTTTTTTACGCTGCTGGCCGTGGCGCTGGGGTTGGCGCTGCTGATTGTGCTCAACGGCTTTATTACGGGCGTATTTGACGACGCCATCCAGAACAGCATTCGGCTGCAAACGGGGCATGTCCAGCTGCGTGCGCCTTCTTACTCCGATGAAAAGATGAGCTTGCTGTGGGCCGATCTGCTGGATAACCCGGCTGAACTGGTGGCGCAGGCTCAAAGTGTGGCCGGTGTGCAGGTCGCGACGCCGGTGCTTTGGGCCAGCGGCATTGTGGCCACACCCGATGATTCGGCTGGGCTGCGCGTCTATGGCATTGACCCAGCGTCGGCCTTTTACGAACCGCTGCGGGCGGGGCTGGTGGCTGGCGCCTTTCCGGCCGCCGATGACCGCAGCGGGATTGTGATTGGCCAGCGGCTGGCCAACAATTTGGGGCTGCACGTCGACGATAACGTGAGCCTCACCGTGGTCAACGCCGATGGCGAGCCCGTAGAGGGCGCCTTTACGGTGCGCGGCATCTTTAGCACCGGTGTGGTTACCTATGATGAGAGCGCGCTCTTTATGCCGCTGGCCAAGGCGCAGGCCTTTACACGTACAGACGGCCACGCCAGCGCCATCATCATGATGCTGGATGCGCAGGACAAGGCTGATGCGGTGGCGGCGGCGCTAGCTATGCCCAACGTGAAAGCGCTGACGTGGCGCGATCTGAACCAGGTAATGATTCAGTCGGTCGAGTCGGGCATGGGTTTTTACGTGATTCTCGACGCCATTGTCATCATGATTGTGGCGGTCATCATTGCCAATACGCTGCTCATGGCCGTCTTCGAGCGCATCCGCGAGATGGGCATTCTGGCGGCTCTGGGCATGAAGGGGCGGCAAATCATTACTATGTTTGTGCTGGAGGCGGCGATTCTGGGCATTGCCGGTATTGTACTGGGCGTGCTGATTGGGTTGGGCGGCGTGAGCTATCTGGTCAATACGGGGCTCTATGTGGGCGATATGGCGGGCAGTACGCCCGGCGTTCCTCTGGGCGCCACCATCTATGCGGCCTATGCGCCTGGGCTCTTTGCCAACCTGGCGCTGTGGACGCTGCTGATTATCCTGCTGGCGTCGCTTTATCCGGGTTGGTTTGCCGCCCGCCGCGAGCCCGCCGAGGCATTGCATATGTTGTAGGAAGAAGTAGGGATTAGAAAGTAAGGAGTAAGCGGGGGGTGACTCCCTACTCCCTACTTCCGTAAAAGGAGTCAAACAATGGCTGTGATTCAAGTGGAAAACGCGTCAAAAATTTATCGCATTGGTGAAGTGGAGACGCGGGCGCTGGATGGGGTGGATGTGTCGGTAGACGCCGGCGAATTTATGGCGTTGGTGGGGCCTTCCGGTTCGGGCAAGACAACGCTATTGCAGATTATGGGCTGTTTGGACAAGCCCAATACCGGCTCAGTCAAAATTAACGGGCAGGATGTCACTCGCTTCAATGCGAATCAGCGGGCCGACTTGCGCCGCGATGTCATCGGCTTTATCTTTCAGTTTTTTGCGCTTGTGCCGGTGCTCAGCGCCTATGAGAATGTGGAGCTGCCGCTGCTGCTCAGCGGCGCCAGCGCCAAGGAGCGCCGCCAGCGCGTCATGCAGATGCTGGAGGCCGTGGGGCTGGCCGACCGCGCCCACCACCGCCCGGATCAACTCAGCGGTGGCCAGCAGCAGCGCGTGGCCATTGCCCGCGCCTTGGCCCCCAAGCCGCTTATGGTGCTGGCCGACGAGCCCACGGCTAACCTGGATACGGCCAATGGTCAACAGGCTATGGAGATCATGCAGCGGCTTAATCAGGAGACCGGCGCCGCCTTTATCTTCGCCACCCATGACCCGCGCGTAATGTCCTATGCGCGGCGCACCGTCACCATGCGCGACGGCCACATTGTGAGCAATGGACAAGCGCTGGGGTAAAGATGCATATTTCATGAGACAAACCTAATGAACTTATCCGATGTCTCCAAAACGGCCATTGTTACCCTACGCAGCCACGTCATTGAAGCCAATCGTCGTCCGCCGCTGCTTGACGATCCGATGGCGGCGGTTTGCCTGGAGCGATTGCAGGCGTTGGCGACAAGCGCCGATGAGCAAGCTGTTTTCGAGCACAAGCTGTCGCGGGCGCTGACTAGCCATATTGCCATCCGCGCCCGCAAATATGACGCCATTGTGAATGCCTATATTGCCCACCACCCCGACTGCACTGTGATCAACTTGGGCTGTGGTTTTGACACCCGCTTTTGGCGGATCGATAATCAAAACTGTCGCTACATTGAGCTGGATTTGCCCGCCGTGCTCGAATTAAAGAAACGTGTGTTGGCCAATGAACTTGCGTATGAATTGATCGGCACGTCCGTCCTTGAACCAACCTGGATTGACCAGGTAACGGTGAGAAACAATCGCCATTTCCTGCTGGTTGCCGAAGGGTTGTTTATGTATCTGCCCAGGCCTGCCGTGCTCGAATTGTTGCAAGAATTCACCGCTAAATTTGCAGACTCTCAGATCGTGTTTGAAGTGGTGACTGAAAAATATACGCGCGGCCTGTGGAAAAAAATTGTCGAGAGGAAGTTCCGATCCGAGATGGGCGTGGATGCCGGCGCGTCATATAATTTTGGCGTCAAGCAAGGCGCGGAGATCGAAGAAGTTGCACCGGGCCTCAAGATCATCAACGAATGGTCCTTTGTAGAAGATGCTGACGTGTATCCACCCATCCTCAGATATTTGGGTTTGGCGCGTACACAGTGGACCATCACAGCCGCCATCAATTGAAAACAAACGGTTCAACCGGATCTTACCCTATGCCGAACTGTTTTTGCACACCCATACGAACATATAAGTTGTATCCCGCGCGGCTACTGTTGCGCCCATGGCCCTGGTTGGCTGTGCTCTTGCTATGGGGGCTGGCCGCCTGCAACCGGCAGCCTACGCCCACCCCCATGCCCATTGTAACGCCGCTGGAAAATCCGAATACCGGTCCGCGTGCTGGCGCTTCGGCCTCTGGTGAAATTGTGCCGGTGCAAAAAGCCGCATTGAGCTTTCCCAGCGCTGGGCGCATCCAGCAAGTGTTGGTCGAAGAGGGCGATACGGTGCAGATGGGCGAACCGCTGGTGATGCAGGAAGATGCTCTGGCGCAAGCCGCCGTGACCCGCGCACAGGCGGGGCTCTTTCAGGCGCAGGCGCAGCTCTCAGCACTGGTGGCTGGCCCGCGCGCGCAGGAGATTGCCATTGCGCAGGCCGCCGTGGATGTGGCCGCGGCGCAGCTGGCGCAGTTGACCGAAGCCGCCCGGCCCGAAGAAGTGATGGCGGCCCGTTTTGAGTTGGCGGCGGCGCGGGCAGCTCAGCAGCAGCTTACCAACGGCCCCACCGAGGCGGACCGCATCAACGCTCTGGCCGCGCTTTCTAATGCCAAGGCCGCGCTGCAACAGGCCCGCGCCGCCTACAATCTCGTTTCGTGGCGCAATGACATTGGCGCGCTGCCCGAAAGCCGCCAACTGCAGGAGGCGACCAATAATCTGGAAGCCGCTCAGGCCCGCTACGATGCGCTTTACGACCAACCGACCAGCGATGTGGCCGCGGCGCAGGCGCGCGTCCAGCAGGCCGAAGCGGCTTTGGATCGTCTGCTGAACCCCGGCTCGCAGAACCAAGTTGCCGCCGCCCAAGCCCAACTGCGCGCGGCCCAAGCCCAGCTGGATCTGCTGACCGCCGCCGCGCGCGATGAGGTGATTGCCGAAGCCGCCGCCACGGTGACGCAGGCCGAAGCCGACCTGGCCCGCGCCGAAAGTGATCTGGCGAACCTGACCCTGCGCGCCCCTTTTACCGGCACCGTGACCGTCCTCGCTCTAAATGCCGGTGAGATGGCGCAGCCTGGCGCCTCTGTGCTAACTCTGGCCGATCTCACGCGGCTGCAAGTGGAAACCACGGACTTTAGCGAGCGCGATATTAGCGGCGTGGCGCCGGGGCAAGCGGCCACTATTTTTGTGGAGGCGCTGAATACAGAGCTGAACGGGCGCGTGTTGCGCATTGCGCCCCAGGCATCCATCATCGGCGGCGACGTGGTCTACACGGTGGTGGTGTCGCTGGCTGAACAGCCCGACGGCCTGCGCTGGGGCATGAGCGTGGACGTGAGCGTGCAAGCCGAGTAAACCTGCCTACTACACCCCCGAAGATCGAACTCGCCAGCCCTCTAATTCAAAGCAACAATTTTATCCAGCCGAATTTTGGATTGGCACAGATCACATTTGGACTTTTACAATGTCCTGGGAAGACGGTGCAGACGAAGAACCCCTCGAATTGGAAAGTAGATACTACGCAAACCATAATCAGTAGTCGGTTGTCCAAGGTCCAAAGTCCTGAGTTACTTCGGTTAGCATTACGATCCCCTCTCAACCTGTTCCAAAACTTCAGCTCTCGTCTTTTTGATGTTTGGCGTTTGCACCCCCAGCACCAGCCAGACGCTGACCAAGATCACGCCCAGCCCCGCAAACATGCCTATATTGAGCGGCTCTTTGAGAAAGACGCGTCCCCACAACACGCTAAAAAAGGGAATCAAGAACGTAACCGTCGCGGCTTGGGTGGCGCCGGCGCTGGCAATAAGCCGAAAATAAATGAGATAGGCCAAGGCCGTGGAGAGCAGCGCCAGCCCCAGAATGGCAATCACAACATGTGCACCCGGCCACTGCGCCGGGGCTGACGCCACGCCCAGCGGCACCAACAGTAAACTAGAACCGCTAAGCTGGCCCACCGCCGTATGCAGCGGTGCAATGCCCTGGAAGCGCGTGCGTGCATAGACCGCAGCAAACCCATATGAGACCGCAGCGATAATGGCTTGCAGCGTAGCCAAGATCACGCGCTGATTGAGCGGCAACGGACTCCACCCCATGAGGATCGTCACACCGGTAATGCCGAGCAAAACACCCACGCCTTTGCGCATGCCAAAAGCCTCCTTAACCCATAGGGCCGCCACCACAGCCGTAAAGAGCGGCGTTGTGGCATTAAGTATGGCCGCCATGGACGCGTTGAGGTCGATGACGGCGTTGGTGATCAGCACAAACGGGATGGCGTTGTTGAGCGCGCCCAAGATGAGAAATTGCTTCCAGTGCCGTCGCCAATCTGGCTGTTTGCGCGCCAGATAGACGTATAGCCAAAGGGTCGCCGCCGCAATGGAGACTCGCAGCGCCATCGTCACAATAGATCCCAACATCGGACCGGCTATGCGCATAAACAGATAGGATGCGCCCCAAAGTGCGGCCAAAACGAAAAGGTAAATCAGGTCGATGGTTTTCATAAAGTGTCTCAATTTCCCCGCTCGAGCCGGCACTGATAGCAGTTGTTGGTGGTGGACCGGGCATGAATATAGGCCACATCAGGACGCTCAAAAATATGTTGGGCAGCGCTGACAATATCGCCCGTTTTCACCACCTGCCCCGTGCCATACACAATGCGGTTCTCACGGTTATATCCGCGCAGCAGTACATCTTCTCGACACAGAAAAACCGACGGGGTCGCCGCTGTTTCAGCATAGCGCGGGCAAGCATCGGCGTGCAGAAAGATGGGACCGCTTTCGGCATAGGGTTGCGGTTCTGGAAAGGGCCGATAGTGCAGGATCAGATACGGTTCGCCTTTGGGTACATCGATCAAACAGTGGCGACAAGGCACACCATCGCCATCTGAAAGGTGGCGCTCGGGTGTCTGGCCGTTGGCGTCCGGCTGGCCAGATTGCAGGGCTTCTACAACTTCCGTAGACATAGCGACAAAGCGAATGCTGTTCATAAAAATCTCCATTTGGGGTGATTACACAGCCAGAAATTGGCCGCGCGAAACTTGTGCCAATTCTTGTGAATGGCATTGATATGACTGGCAACTCGTGGTTGCCGGTCATGTTTGAGCTTGTGTGTAAAATCGGTTTGAGAGGAGAGGCAAGTTGGAAACTTGCCCTACAAGTTAATTATCCGGCCAACGGTAGCTTTAGCTGCGGTGAGAGTTTCGCGTGGGCGTCCGCTTGGACCGTGGCGGTGGCTTGCTCGAACGCCACTGGTCCTTGCGTGCGCACGGTGGATTCGAAGGTGAGCAGCGCGGCTTTGCGATGCAGCCCGCCGCCATATCCCGTCAGCGTGCCATTGGCGCCAATGACCCGATGGCACGGCACAATGATTGAAATGGGATTGCGGCCATTGGCCAGCCCCACGGCGCGCACTGCTTTGGGATTGTCAATGCGTTGAGCCAGTTCGCCATAGGATACGGTGTCTCCAAAGGGAATGTGCGTTAATTCGCGCCAGACCGTGCGCTGGAAGTCCGTGCCTTGTGGCGCCAACGGCAGATCAAAGTCGGTCAATTCACCGCGGAAGTAGGCGTCCAGTTGCGCTTTGGCCTGCGGGAAAGGCGCGGCGTTCTCCGCTTCGACCCAATCCGCGCCCACCTCTGGTCCATATTTCTGCTCCACCATAAATAGACCGGTCAACGCTTCGCCATCCGAAATGAGCAGCAGCGGTTCTAGCGGACTGTCAAAATAGGTATAGTAGGTCATGGGGTATCTCCTGTAAATTGGTGTTTTCACGATGCTATTTACGCTCTCAGATCGTAACTAGCCAGCCGTAGCCTGAGCTTGTCGAAGGCGTAAGCAGGCTTTGACAAGCTCAGCCTTCGAAGAGCTGGATATTTACCTCAGATTTACGATTTACGAGCAATCTCGTCGACGAGCAGATTCGTAAATCGTACATCCTATTGTTTCCACAAATGCAGCGCGGCATAGGCGCGCCAAGGACGCCAGGTCGCGTTTTGTTTTAGATGAGCCGCTGGTATTGAAGCGCCCGTTGCGGGATCAGCCGTTGGCAGGGCGTCTGGCCAGGCCAGAATGCGCATGGCCAGATATTGAACAGTTGATTCTTCCAGCTTGAGCTCAGTGCGCAAAAAGCTGGCCAGTTGTTCACCATCGGCGCCCGGGTGCAGCGCAATTTGGTGGGCCTGCACGGCTTGGGCCAATTGATGGATGTGCTGCTGTGGCGCGTCTGGCCACGCAATGGCCTCCCAAACCTGCGGCGTTGCTGCGGCCACTTGTTCTGCGGTGGGCGTCAAATGCGTGAGCTGGAGAAAGGGCGTTTCGATGGGTTGGCCCAGAGCTTGGACAAGCTGAAAAGCTTTTCCGGCAGGGCAGAACGTTTGCAGCGCCGTCTCCCAGCCATCAAAAGCCGCGGGGACGCGTAGCCCCGGTCGGTCTGCCGCCAAATCGCCCAGCCGCTGGCCGATCTGTTCTGGATCGGCAGCCAGATCAAAGAGTCGCTTGACTCTGGTCAGCAACGGCAGCAACACCGGCGCCAGCGTGGCGCATAACTCGACGCGCAACGCATCTTTGCCTTTGGTGGGCTCTACGGCAATCCAGCCCCGCTGTTTTTTGATCTGCACAGTGCGCAGATAGCGGTTGCCGTCTACCGCCTCTACGCCGGGCAGCAGGCGCTGCGTCAAAAATTCTAAAAGCCCAGTCCAATCCAGCGGTGGTCGATAAGCCAGTTCGCAGATTAGCGTTTCCGGCACGGTGTCTTGGTCGCGCTGCTTGCGCAGCTGGTTGGGGTTGAGCCGGTAGCGTTCCTTAAAGAGCGCATTAAAGCGCCGCAGGCTGGAAAAACCGCTGGCAAATGCCACATCGATAATGGGCAGGTTGGTGTCGGTGAGCAGCCGTTTGGCCAGCAGCAGCCGTTGGGTTTGGGCCAATTCAATGGGCGAAACGCCAAATTCGCTCTGGATCACCCGGCGCAGATGCCGTTCGCTCACGCCCAAATCCAGCGCAAGATCGGCCACGCTTTGCTCGGTGAGGGCGCCTTCTTCAATGCGCCCAGCGGCGGCGCCGGCCAGTCGGCTCACGGCGTCGATCTGCGAATTGCCGGGCGCCAGCTCTGGCCGACAGCGCAAGCAGGGGCGAAAACCGGCCTGCTCGGCCGCGGCCGCGCTGGGGTAAAAGGTACAGTTTTCGCGGCGCGGCGTTTTGGCCGTACAGATCGTGCGGCAATAGATGCCGGTGCTGGCCACGCCTACATAAAACTTGCCATCAAAGCGGCTGTCTTTGCTCACCAACGCCTGATAGCAGATGTCGGTGCTAAGTTCATAGGTTGGCCTTGCAGTGGTTGTCGTGTTGTTTGTCATGCCGTTATTATAGCATGAGAAACAGGTGCTGTCTCGCCATTTTCGGACATGGAAGCCAGGCGGCACAAAGGCCGTTGGGTGTCGGCCTGCTGGCTCAACGGGGGTAATGGAATTCCAGTTCTCATGCAGAGCTGATTATAAGACTGTGAAAAGCATGTGCGTGTTCTATTAGAATTTTGTCACATTTTGTTCTGGTAAAGCGTGCTAAACTGAAATGCTTACCCCCGTTATACTCATGGGCGCCGCATGTAAAGGAATTCGCTCTGGGCAATCCGCAGGCGCTGTGTAAATCTTAATCACAATATGTTAACTCAATCATATAGCTGTCAAACGTTGCATGTGGTATGATGCCATCGGATGAAGATTATCTTTTCCAGAAAACAATGGTTTGCGGACTTATGCAATCCTGAGACCTAGTGGTACACCAATACTCTTTTGCCGGATAAGAAACTATGCGACATGTTAGTTTGGCTGACGACGAGTTGCAGGGCAGGTGTAGGGACTGGCTTTGGGCAATTCATAAGCATTGTGTAAATTGTGGTTATGTAAATTGAGTTTATGTAAATTGTACTTGTTTGGGCTTTGTGTTTTTGCATGTTTGGCAAATCCGCGTTTTGCCCCCCTGTGGACCATATTTGTTCATAATATGCACCTCTCATATCTACCTCTACATCATATAGGATTTACGCAAGCCTGGCGAGAAATTTGCCAGGTCCGCCATGTTGTTCTCTCATGGCGAGCCACAGGCGCTGCGTAAGTCGAGTTATATTCACCAATTCAGTAAAGGGAGTAATAGTGTATGACAATTCGCAAGCGGTTTATGAGCATTGGAATCGGCTTGTTCACGTTGATTTTGGGGCTGGCGCTGGGGCGCACAACGCAGGCCGCCGCACCAGATCTATTCTTTTCTGAGTATGTTGAAGGCAGCTCGTTTAACAAAGCCATGGAAATCTATAACGGTACAGGCGCCGCAGTGGACCTGTCCGCCTATACCCTCCAGTTGTATTCAAACGGTGCTTCCTCACCATCGGCCAGCGTTACGTTAAGCGGTACGTTGGCCGATGGCGATGTGTTTGTGATGGCGCATCCATCGGCCGACCCGGCCATTTTGGCGGTGGCGGACGCCACAAATGGGGGGGTAATAAATTTTAATGGTGATGACGCCGTGGTGCTGCGTAAAAATGGCGCCGTTGTGGATGCCTTTGGCCAGATTGGTGTCCAGCCAATAAGCGAATGGGCAGGTGGAGGCAGGGATGATACTCTGCGCCGCAAGGAGACTGTTTGCCAGGGCGATACAAATGCCGACGATGCCTTTGATGCGTCTGTCGAGTGGGATAAGTATGCGCAGAACACGTTTGATGGGTTGGGCGCCCACACGGCCAATTGCAATGGCGTTACAACGGGCGACCCCAAGATCAACGAATTTTCGGCCAGCACCACCGGCAACCCCGATGTTGAGTATGTTGAGGTGTATGGCAACGCTTCAACTGATTACTCCGCGTTCACCATCCTAGAGATCGAGGGTGATTCGACCAAGGGCACAATTGATCGTGCGTTTGCCGTGGGCACGACTGATGGCAGCGGATTCTGGACCACCAGCGTGGGGAATCTCTCGATTGAAAATGGCACGTTGACGCTGCTTTTGGTGGAAGGATTTACCGGCAGCGTTGGCAACGATATTGATGCCAATGATGATGGCGCAATCGACTTCATGCCGTGGGCGCGCATTGTCGACGACGTAGCGGTATCTGATGGTGACGCCGGCGATCTGACCTATTCAGCAGTGGTGCTTGGCCCCAACTACGATGGCGTCAGCAACTTTGCGCCAGGTGGCGCCTCGCGCATTCCCGATGGCGCTGATACCAATAGCAGCGCAGATTGGGTGCGCAACGATTTTGACCTGGCGGGCATTCCGGGCTTTGCCGGTTCGATTGGCCTGGGCGAAGCGTACAATACGCCCGGTGCGCCCAATGCAGTTTATGTGCTGCCGCCCGAAGCTTGTGGCGATACCTTCACCCCGATTTACGCAGTGCAAGGCAGTGGCCCGGCCAGCCCGGTGGTCAACACAGAAGTTGCCATAGAAGGCGTCGTAGTCGGCGATTTCCAGAACAATGCGTCCCCAGATAATGGCGACTTAAATGGCTTCCACGTGCAAGATCCGGTTGGCGACGGCAATGCGGCTACGTCCGATGGCGTCTTTGTCTACGCACCGGGTGGCATGGATGTGAGCGTGGGCGATGCCGTGCGCGTGCGCGGTTCCGTCTCGGAATACAACGGCATGACCGAAGTCACCGCCTCCCAAATCTGGGTCTGCTCCACGGGCAACAGCGTGGCGGCGACTCCGCTCTCTTTGCCGGTGGCAAGCGTGGATGATTTTGAGAAATATGAAGGGATGTTGGTAACGTTCCCCCAAGCGCTGGTGATTTCCGAGTACTTTAACTTTGACCGCTATGGTGAAATCGTGTTGACCTCCGAACGGCACCTCACGCCATCGGCTGAGTTCGAGCCTGGTCCCGCTGCAATTCAGGCTGCACAAGCATTTTTGCTCGACCGGATTACGCTTGATGATGGGCGGACAGCGCAAAACCCAGATCCGGCCATCCACCCCAATGGCAGCATCTTTGATCTGAGCAATCTCTTCCGCGGCGGTGATACGGTGACCAATGTGACCGGCGCGCTGGACTATTCTTTTGGTCTCTATCGCATCCAGCCCACCCAGGGGGCAAATTACACCAACGTTAACCAGCGCACGGCCGCACCCGATGCGGTTGGCAATGGGTTGAAGGTCTCTTCGTTCAACGTGCTCAACTACTTTACAACGCTGGATAATAGTGGGCCCGTCTGTGGTCCGCAGCAAAATCAGGACTGCCGCGGCGCCGATAATGAGGAAGAGTTTACCCGCCAGCGCGACAAGATTATTGCTGCCCTGACCGCCATTGATGCCGATGTTGTGGGCTTGATCGAGATCGAGAATTACCCCGGCGACGTGCCCACGGCTGATCTGGTAACCGGTTTGAACAGTCTGCTGGGCGCGAACATATACGATTACGTTGCTACTGGCGCCATTGGCACAGACGCCATTCGCGTGGCGCTGATCTACAAGCTGGCTTCGGTCACGCCGGTAGGCGCCTATGCCATTCTCGACTCGTCGGTGGATGCGCGCTTTGTTGATGATAAAAATCGCCCCGTGCTGGCCCAGACCTTCCAAGACAATGCCACTGGTGGCGTTTTCACCCTGGCTGTGAACCACCTCAAGTCCAAAGGGTCCGATTGTAACGACTTGGGTGACCCCGATACGGGCGATGGCGCCGGCAACTGTAATCAAACGCGCAAGGCCGCCGCTGAGGCGCTTGTGGACTGGCTGGCGACCGATCCAACCAACAGCGGTGATGCCGATTTCTTGATTATGGGTGACCTGAATTCCTATGACAAGGAAGACCCGATTGACGCCATCCGCAACGGCGCAGACGACCAGCTTGGCACCGGTGACGACTATACAGATTTGGTCTTCCAATTCCTGGGTGAGAACGCTTATTCGTATGTCTTCGACGGCCAAATAGGCTATCTCGACCATGCATTAGCAAACGTGGACCTGCTGGATGATGTTGCGGGTGTCACCATTTGGCACATCAATGCCGATGAGCCAGACCTGATTGACTACGACACAAGCTTTAAGCAGCCGGCTCAGGATGCCATTTATGCACCCGATGCCTATCGCGCCTCGGACCATGACCCAGTGATTGTGGGGTTGAGCGTCTGCGATGAAATTGCGCCGACCATAGAGGTTTCGGTATCGCCCGACTCGCTGTGGCCGCCCAACCATAAGTATGTGGGCGTAACCGCCACGGTCAACGCGGCAGATAATTTCGACCAGAATCCCATCGTGACTTTCATCTCGGCCACTTCCAATGAGCCAGATGACGGCACGGGCAATGGCGACCAGCCCAACGATATTGTTGTCATCGACGACACCCACTTTGATCTGCGGGCCGAGCGCGCCGGCAATGGGAATGGCCGCATCTACACCATTACCTACCAGGTGACCGATGCTTGCGGCAACAGCACCCAAGCTTCGGCCCAGGTGACCGTGCCGCATGATCAGGCCAACGCCGCCGAAGCGGGAGACTTGAGCAGCCAGGAACTGCCGAACGTCAAACAGTCGTTCTTCCTGCCGCTAATCAATAAGTAATATTTTGAATATGGCATGTTCTTGGAAAAGAACATATAATTGAGCTTGCAGGTAAGATGACCGGCATCTGTCAGATGCCGGTCATCTCTTTGAGAGCATGGCTTACGCAGCTCCAGTGGATCACCAGGAGACGATCGCATGGCGGCTCTAGCAACTTTCACGCTGGGCTTGCGTAAGTCCTTGAGTTTTATGAAGGCGGTTGTGCGCAGCACAGAGCCCGCATAAAACTCAAGAACATTGTAGGTCAACCGCATAGGTTCAAACTGAGGAGGAACCCATGAAAATTACAGACGTTCAAGCGTACCCGGTGTGGGGCGGACATCGCAACTTTCTGTTTGTCGTTATAGATACCGATGAAGGCATTTATGGCGTGGGAGAAGCGGGCATTACCGGGCGCGAAAAAGCCGTGATCGGCGCCGTGGAAAATTTCCGCGATATTTTGGTCGGAATGGACCCGTTCCGTATCGAACACATTTGGCAAGTGCTTTTCCGTGGTGGTTTCTTCCCGGCCCAACGTATTCTCACTTCTGCCATGGCGGCCATCGATATTGCGCTGTGGGACATCAAGGGCAAAGCGCTCAACGTGCCGATTTACGAGCTATTTGGCGGCAAGGTGCGCGATAAGGTGGTCTGTTACCCGCACAACCGCGGCCACGCATTGGAAATTACGCCGCTGGTCGAATCGTGCCTGGAAACCAAGGAAGAAGGCTGGAAGTTTGTGCGTTGGGGGCTGCCGCAGGATGGCGAAATATTAGAGCCGCGCCAGGCCGTACTCACCGCTATCAAGCAGTTCCACGCCGTGCGCGAAGCCGTGGGTGATGAAATCGAGCTGACCTTTGACGTACACACCAGGCTGGATCTGCCGGACGTACTTTGGCTGTGTCGCGAAATTGAGTCGACGCGCCCCTTCTTTATCGAAGACCCGCTGCGCTGCGAAAACCCCAATTCGTTTAAGACGTTGCGCCCGCGCACGCATGTGCCCATTGCGGCTGGCGAACAGTTCAATTCTAAATGGGAGTTTCGTGAACTGATCGAGGAAGAGTGGATCGACTATGCACGTATTGATCTCTGCATTGCGGGTGGCTTTACAGAGGCGCGCAAAATTGCCGGTTGGTGCGAAACGCACTATATTAAGCTGGCCCTCCACAACCCGTTGGGGCCGATTTCATCGGCGGCCTGTTTGCAGCTCAACATGGCCACGCCCAACTTTGCTGTGCAGGAGCAGCCGCGCAAAACCGGCGAAGTGTTGACCGATGTGGTGCCAGTGCAGCCCAAATGGGAAGATGGCTATTTAATCCCCACCGACCTGCCTGGGCTAGGGATTGAGTTCGATCGCGAAGTGGCCAAAAAGTATCCCTTCCAACAGCGCGAGCTGCCCAACCTGCGTCGTTTGGACGGGTCATTCACTAATTGGTAACTTATGTTACGCAAGCCTGGAGGAAAGTCGACTCGCCGCCGTTCCTGTTTTCTTTAGCAGACTGACTGTCGTTGCGTAACGTGAGTTGGTAAAACATATGGCGTGTTGCGTGAACTCGTAAACAAATACGCAACATAATCCCATTTGCCGAGTCAAGCGCCATGAATACGCTCAGAGCTGACGGGTTTTCAAAACCTGTCAGCTCTTGTACCAAACATAAAACTTGACATAGTAGTTGGTATTATTTCTAAATTATTTTCTAGCCTAGAAAGGATTCCCCCATGCAAGCAAACGCGCATGAATTCTTAAAAGATCTTCTCCTGGCGCCTAGCCCCTCTGGCTATGAACAGCCTGTGCAGAAAGTGGTGCGTGAATATGTCAAAGATTTTGCCGACCGGGTCGACACCGATGTCCACGGCAACGTGATCGTGGGCCGCAATGTGGATGCTCCCACGCGCGTGCTATTGGCTGGCCACTGTGACCAAATTGGTCTGGTGGTTACGCACATTGATGAGAAAGGCTTCCTCTACACGCTGCCCATTGGCGGCTGGGATCCGCAGCAGCTCATTGGCCAACGCATGACTGTGTGGACCCACAGCGGTCCCATTGCGGCGGTGATTGCGCGCAAGCCCATCCACCTGCTCAAGTCCGAGGAGCGCACCAAGGTGGTCAAGTTGGAGGAAATGTGGCTGGACATGGGCGCCAAAGACAAGGAAGATGCCGCCAGCGTGGTGCGCATTGGCGACCCGGTGACGCTGGAACTGGGGTATCAGGAAATGCGCAACGGGCTGGCCAATGCGCCCGGCATGGATAATATTACCGGCGTGTGGGTGGTGATTGAGGCGTTGCGTCGTGCGGGGTCACTCAATTGCGCCGTGTATGCAGTTTCCACCGTGCAGGAAGAGATTGGTCTGCGCGGCGCCCACACCAGCACCTTTGCCGTCGAGCCCCACATTGGCATTGCGGTGGACGTGACCCACGCCACCGACTGCCCCACCATTGACCAGCGCCAGGAAGGCGACATCAAGCTGGGGGGCGGCCCCGTCATCGAGCGTGGCCCCAACGTGAATCCACGCTTGTTCGATCGGCTGGTGGAGACGGCGGCAAGCGCCAACATTCCCTGCCAGATTGCGGCGCACAATCGCGGCACCGGTACGGATGCCAATGCCATTCAGCTCAGCCGCGCCGGCGTCGTTACCGGGCTGGTTAGCATTCCCAACCGCTATATGCACAGCGCCGTGGAGACCATTGCCTTAGACGATATTGACAAGTCTGCCGATCTGCTGGCGGCGTTTATCAGCGGGTTGACGGGCAATGAGGATTTTACACCGTGAAAATAGGATAGTTTCTCTGGGGCTCAACGCATGGATGCTCACACACAATGGCTCATAGAACGCTCGATGCTCGAACAGGCCAAAGCCATCGCCGCGGCCTATAGCGGCAATGGCCGCCAATGGCGCCATCCCTATGCACAGGCGCAACCACGTGCCGCGGCAGACAAGGCTTCGGTCTGGTTTGCCGCCTATCCACCGGCTATGATCACGCGCCCGGGCGAATCGGTGTTGGCCGCGTTGGGGCAGGAGCGGCTGTGGCAAGCGTTCGCCGAAATTGGCATACAGGCGCTGCATACCGGCCCCATGAAGCAAGCTGGTGGCCTGCGCGGCGCCGAGTTTACGCCCACCATTGATGGCTATTTTGACCGGATTGGGCTGGAGCTCGACCCTGACTTTGGCACGGTCGCCGAATATATCACCATGAGCCAAAATGCAGCCCGGCATGGCGGCGTGATCATCGACGACATTGTGCCGGGGCATACGGGCAAAGGCCCAGACTTTCGCCTGGCCGAGCAGAATGTGGGTGACTATCCAGGACTTTACCACATGGTCGAAATTGATGCCGCCGACTGGCCGCTGCTCCCCGCGGCGCCCACGGGTCATGACGCCGTCAATTTGTCGCCCCAGACGGTGGATGCGCTCAAAGCCAAGGGCTATTTGGTGGGGCGTTTGGGCCGCGTCATCTTTTATGAACCGGGCGTCAAAGAGACCAACTGGAGCGTCACGGCGCCCGTGCGCGGTGTGGATGGCGTCACGCGGCGTTGGGTCTATTTGCACTATTTTAAGGAGGGCCAGCCCACGCTCAACTGGTTAGATCCTTCTTTCGCCGCGCCGCGCTTGGTGGTTGGCGATGCGCTGCATTCGCTGGATGTGCTGGGCGCCGGCATGGTGCGGTTGGATGCCAACGGCTTTCTGGGTGTGGAAACACGCGACGATGGTCCCGCCTGGTCGGAAGGGCATCCGCTTTCGGTAACGGCCAATCAGCTCATTGCTGGTATGGTGCGCAAGGCGGGTGGTTTTTCGTTCCAGGAACTCAACTTGACGGTAGATGATATTGCCGCCATGTCGCAAGGCGGCGCTGACCTTTCCTATGATTTTATTACGCGGCCCGCTTATCACCACGCCTTGGTAACTGGCGACACTGAATTTTTGCGCCTTATGCTCAACACGGTGCATGAATTTGGCATTGACCCCGCCTCGCTGATCCACGCTTTGCAAAACCATGACGAATTGACGCTGGAACTGGTTCATTTCTGGACGCTGCACAAAGCAGATCTGTATGAGCTGTGGGGCAAGGTGTGGACGGGCGCGGACCTGCGCGAGCAAATTCGCACCACCATGTATGAACGGCTAAGCGGTGAACATGCGCCCTATAACCGCAAATTTGTGACCAACGGGGTGGCCTGCACCACAGCCAGCATAATCGCCGCCGCCTTGGGCCTGCGCGATCTAAGCCGGCTCGACGCCGCGCAAATTGCCCAAATTCAGCGCGTGCATCTGCTGCTGGCCATGTATAACGCATTCCAGCCCGGCGTTTTTGCGCTTTCCGGGTGGGATCTGGTGGGCGCGCTGCCACTGCCGGCAGATGCCGTGGCTGAGCTGCTGGCTGATGGCGATACGCGCTGGATCAATCGCGGCGCGTATGACCTGATGGACGGCAATCCATCGGCCATCCATTCAGCGGCCAATTTACCCAAGGCGCCGGCGCTGTATGGTTCGATCCCCGCCCAGCTTCAAGAGCCCGCTTCATTTTGAACCAGCTCAAAACCATGTTGGCCATCCGCCGCCAATATGAAATTTACGCCAGTCGCCAAATTGCCATCCCCAGCGTGCAAAACAAGGGGTTGCTGGTGATGGTGCACGCGCTGCCGCATAATCAGGGGTTGCAGGTAACGGCGCTCAATTTTGGCGCCCATGCGCTGGTGGAAGAGTGCCGCTGGCAGAAGCGCCAGCGCCACGTTGTGGATATGTTCACCGGGCGCACAGAGCGCTTGGACCGCCGGTGCTTTACGCGGCGCTGGACGGCTATGCCGGCAAATCCTATTGGATTCCACCGGCGTAATGGACTCAACCTTCCTCAATGGCCGCTTTATCCACAATAACGGTTACATTTGGGCTTGCTGCAAATGGGACGCCGGTACGTCCGGGTGCACCGGGCCGTATAGCGCCGCGTGCAATATGGCGCGCCGGGGCGCCATTGACAATGAGCAGTTTTGGCGGGCGTCCAGCAGCAGATCCATACCGGCCGTAATGGCGTGCGGCAATAGACGCTCGCGCCCGCCCCAAGCCGCCGCACGTGTCCAGGCTAGATTGGGTCAACTTGAGCACGCGCGTGGGCGCCGTAGCGTCGGCAGGCGGTTCGTTGTAGCCCAAGTGGCCATTGGGCCCAATGCCCAAAATGGCCAGATCCAGCCCGCCGGCATCCTGTACTGTTTGGTCAAATTTGCGGCAGGCGGCCTCAGATCGGGGGCGTTGCCCGGTAGTGGCGTAATTTGCGCGGGCTGAATCTGAAGCGGCTCAAAGAGCGTGTGCTGGAGCCAGCCCAGCAGCGCGCGTTCATCCTCTGCTCCAATGCCCACATATTCATCCAGCAAGAAAATGCGCAGATGCGACGGGTCAAACGCCCCCTGTTGATAGCGCCGAATCAATTCCTCATATAGCCCCAAAGGCGTGCCGCCGGTTGGGAAAACCAGCGCGCTATCAGGCTTGGCGGTAATGGCCGCCACCACAAAATCGGCCGCCTTCCGGCTCGCGGCGCGTAATCTTCCGTAATAATAATGTTCATAGGGTTTTAGTTTAAGCCGTACAGCGCCGAATATTTTGTTTCCAGATAAGCAATATAGGGTTCAATAGAGAGCGGACCGCCGGTGACGCGCTGCACCAATTCGGCCGTGGTGAACTTGGCGCCGTGCCGATAGATGTTTGTGCGCAGCCAGTCGTGAAGTTCGTCAAACTGACCCTGGCCGATCTGCGCCGGAATAGCGGGGTTGGCGGCCACGGCCGCGCCGAAAAATTGCGCCGATAGTATGTTGCCCAAGCTATACCCTTGAAAGGCGCCGCCAATAAAACCGATGTACCAATGCACATCTTGCAACACGCCGTCGCTGTCATTGGGGGCGCAAACGCCCAGGTCTTGTTGATAGCGGGCGTGCCAGGCTTCCGGCAGCTCAGCAACGGAAAGCGTCCCATCCAGCAGCGCCAGCTCCAGATCGAAGCGGATAATCACATACAGGTTGTAGGTGATCTCATCGGCCTCTACGCGGATGAGCGATGGCATGACGCGGTTAATGGCGCGGTAAAATTCTGCCATCTCCACCTGGCCCAATGCGGTTGAAAGATCTGCTGCAATTGGGGATAGAAGCAATTCCAGAAACTGTGGCTGCGTCCGACTAGATTTTCCCAGAGCCGCGATTGGCTTTCATGGACGCCGCTAGAGGTGCCGAGCGCCCAGCGGCGTGGCGTTCAGCTCTGGCGCAACGCCCAGTTCATAGAGCGCGTGGCCGGTTTCATGCAGCGTGCTGAACAGTCCGTCTCCCAAATCATGTTCGTGAAAGCGGGTGGTAATGCGCACGTCGCCGCTGGAAAAGCGAGTGGCAAATGGATGGTGCGTTTCGTCCTGACGCCCCGTTGCAGATCGTAGCCGTAAAGCTGCGCGATCTCCATGCCGAATGCCTCCTGTTGCGCTTTGGGATAGTACTGCAACAGGCAGCGGTTGTCTACGGGCGGCTGCTGGGCAATGGCCTGCACAAGCGGCGCCGTGCGGGAGCGCAGCTCGCCAAAGAGCGTGCGAATGGTGGAAGCCTTCATGCCGTAATCATTCTGATTGATTAGCGGATCGGCAGGATGTTCATAGCCGGGAAAGAAATCGGCATATTGGCGCTCATCTCCAGCGTCTTTTCCAGATAGGGAGCCATGCGCAAAGTCGTTGGCCGGTCTGGCTTCGGCCCAGGCCGAAAAAAGAAACCGGCACGTGTTCGGCAAATTCATAAGCAAAGTCGCTGGGCATGCGGATGGCTTCTTCATATTTGCGGCGAGTTACGCACCAGGGCGGCGTCGTCAGCCTCATATGGCAAGGCATCGGCATAGGGTTGCAAGGCATCCAGCAAGCGCCCGATTTGGGGGTCAGTCATTTTTTGATGAGTGAGTCGACCCAGCGTGGCCAGCTGGCGACCGCGGCTGGCCGCGCCGGCCGTCGGCATATAAGTGGCCTGATCCCAACTAAGAACGGCCGAGGCGTTGATGAGATCATAAATTTCGTGCAGGCGATTTTGCAGTTCGGAGCGATTCTTTTCTGTTGTTTTATCCATTATTTTCCCTAAGATGGGTGGCGAGCCCTTGTTACGCTTCAACAAGGGCTTTCAAATCTTTGGCATTATTAAATGAGCCAAGTATAATATAGATACTATTTGATTATCAAGATGGGTTTTCGTTAATCAAACGTGTATGATTTGAGTTTCGCTCATCGGTAAAGCGTATGCAATACGTCGGCAAAAGCATACGTTGACTAGATGAGCGTTCGTATTATAGGCAAAATATATTTGTTATTAGTATATTAGCGCAGAAATTAAAATCGAAAATTTGAAGTACTGAACTTTGAGGACAGCAACATTTGCTAGTCTATTGTTTACAACTCCACATTTGATAATGATGCGAGTGGTGTAGGCGGGTCTGGTGGTGTTGGAAGCATCGGGGAGCAAACATGACCGAACAAACAGAAACAACGGTGGAAGAGGTAGTGAGTGCAGAAGTAACTTCCGCCCAATCCACAGCGACTCTTGATGAAGCGACTGAAGCCGCAGCTGCTGCTGACGAGGCAGAAACCGCTTCAACGCCGGCGCCTGTTGCAGAAGCCGCAGAGGCAGACACAACAGCAGAGGCAGACACAACAACAGAGAGTTCTACGACCGAGGTTGCCCCAACCGCATCCGCAGAGGATGCAACCGAGGGTAGCGAAGATGAAGACAGCGACGACGATGAAGATGGCGGCAAGCGCGTTGTGCGCGTGTTGAGTGTTAGCCAGGAACTCGAAGGGGTGGTCAAGCGGATTGCTGAGTTTGGCGCCTTTGTAGATATTGGCGTACGGATTGCTGACGTTTCGAACTTTCGCTGCGACTGTACCCAAAGTGTCGGATGTGCTCAAGCAGGGCCAACGTTTACTGTGTGGATTAAAGATCTGGACCGCGAGCGCAATCGCATTAGCCTGACTATGATTTCGCCGGATACCAAGACGATCCGCGATTTGGCGGAAGGCGAAATATGGAAGGCACCGTTGCGCATTCTGCCTATGGTGCTTTTATTGATATTGGTGTGGGCCGCGATGCCCTGCTGCACGTGCGCGAAATGAGCGAAGGCTTTGTCAAGCGACCCGAAGATGTGGTTACGCTGGGCGAAACCATTGAGGCGCGCATTGTTTCGTTGAGCCGCCGCCGCCAGCGGATTGACCTCAGCTTAAGGGTTTGCGCCCCGAGCCTGAGGCAGAAGCCGCAGTTGAGGCCGGTGAAGAAGCGGAAGAATTTGTTGAAGATCCTTTGAGAATGTTGAAGTTTTATCGCCCATGGAATTGGCATTTAAGCGGGCAATGGAAGGGTCTGATGTGGATATGTGACTCAACCCACCAAGCAGCGCGGTGGACGACGCAAAACCGTCGGCAGCAGTCGCGTGCAATTCAAGATGAGATTATCGCGCACGCTGGCCAATTCATCGCAAAAGTAAAAAGACGTTATTTTTGGCCGCCAGACTTCTGTGGGCTGAGTGTGACGAGTAGATAAATTAGGAGCAAGATTATGGCTAAAAAGGACCGCGCCAGATTGTGAAGATGCGCAGCACAGAGAGTTCGCATATGTTTTGACGATGAAGAATCGCCGCAACGATCCCAACCGCATGGAGTTGCGTAAGTATGATCCCACGTTGCGCCGTCACGTTATTTACCGCGAAACTAAATAGTACACGACTATTGTGGTGAACTTTTGATCGCATCCGTTCGTTTATGGATTATCAGGCGGAACTTGGTTGCGTAAAGTTTGTATCAGCAGGATCTAAGCGCGAGAGACGCCTCCTGCGCTTTTTTGCGTTTTTCATGCGTTTTTCTATAGAAGATGATGGCGCCTGTGCCATGCACAGAGCCATCCGGCAGCTTATATAACCCGAACTGACGAACACGGCGCTGCGTAAGTCTGTGACTTATTGTTCGAGAACAGATTGTGCTATCCATTCGTACAACGGTAGCGGTTGTGGTTTTGAGCATTTTGACGCTTGTTCGCACAGAAGATGTTTATGCTGCTCAGCATTCAGTTTCCCCACTTTCTGTACTTCAACAAACTCAAAATACGCCAACCCAACAACCTACACACCGATTACAAATCAATCAACATTACAGAGACGCTGCAGCTACCGGTACTCACCGATAGCGCATCGTAACGGCCACGCAGCCTATTACAGACCTCGTCTCCACACCACAGGCAGAAGACGATCAGGCGCAGCCCCCAGAAGAAACGCCCATCGTCGATGATCCGCAACTGATCAGGTTTACAGCGGGTTTTGGATGGAACGATTGTGGCCAATCGCACGCCCAACAATATTACGCTTTTGCCGAGGGCAAAACCTACCGGATTGCGCCATTGCGCTCGTTGGGCATTGAGTTGCTGCGCGAGACTTCTGTGGTCAATCTCTATAGCTGTGACGCCGATACGCCCCAAACACAGGAAGGCTGTTATTGGGATCCCTATTTGATCACGCAGAATGGCTTTTTACGAAGTGTTTAACGCGGCTGCCGAGGGGTTGCCCATCCGTTTGAAATTGGAAGAGGCCGGCGCACCGCCTCAGGATAAAATCTGGCTGCAAAATCGGACCGGTCAACGTGAGACGATTGTCTTTAATGGGCAGACCATTGAAATTCCTCCTTCCAGCGTGCAAGAGCTGGATGTACAAAATAGTGAGGTCGCTACCATTTATCGCCGTTCGTGTATTTCACTCGACGCGCAAACTGTATGTGAATGGGCGCCGCAAGTGGTGCAACCAGGGATTTACTACGTGTTGGATGCGATTTCACAGGTGGGTGGGCTGCCCAACAGCCAGCTCACTTCGGTGGAAGCCGAGCCGCTGGTGGCCAGCAGCGATGGCGCCTTGCTGGTCGAGAGTACGCCTGAAATCGTTTGTCAGTTACAGGTGCCGGTAGTCAATGTACGCAGCGGGCCCGGATTAGAATATGTGATTGTGACCAAGCTGGTCAATGGCGGAGAGGGCGCCGACACGGTTTTGGTGAGCGGGCGCGATGAAAGCGGGCTGTGGTTGGAAGTCAATAAAAGCGTGGCCGCAGGCGGCTGGATCACTTCGGGGAGTGATCTGGTGCGCTGTGATGGCAATTTGACCAATTTGCCGGTCGCGGAAATTACCGATGGCCGCTTGGAACCGACGCCGGTGCCCGCGCCTGTGGTCGAAGCGCCGCCCGCCGAGGTGGCGCCAGACGGCAGTGAGGGGGAAGGTCAGGCAGAGGCGGGCGCTGAGGCCGAATCAACAGCTGCGCCGTCTGTTGAGCCGCCGCCCGGACAATCCTTGTTGGTGGTGACCAACGCGTTTGAGCAACCGGTTCGCTTTACGCTCTCGCCCGATGAATACGACCTGCAACCGGGTGAGACGATCTACGTCGTGGTCAATCCGGGACGCGTCCAGTTTTCGGTTAGTTCGCCCTGGCGCGGCGGCATTTCTGGCAATGCTGAATTTTTGATTGAAGGCAATCAGACTTTCCCCCTATTTCTCTACTTTGTCCCCGATCCCAATGACTCTGGGAAGTGGGAGATGAAGTATCAATAATTAGCGGAAAATAAAAAAGGCGCTCACCAATGAGCGCCTTTTTTATTTTCCGCTGTGAGCGATATTCCCCACGACCGTTTCTTTGGGCAGTGCAACGCACGCTAGAATTCCTTGCCCACCTGAAACAGGTATGCACACACGCAGTTAGGTTGCCAGGCAAAAAATAGACAGGCGTCTATTTGCGCCGGTATCGTACATAGATTTCCCGCGTATTTTCATCGGCGCTTAGATCGAATCGAGCTGCCGGCCCCATGATTTGCCCATTTACATCAATCAGCTGGATCTCCCACGATCCGGCCTGCGGTTCCACAAAGATCATATTCATATTGGTAAAACGGGTGTATGGACCCGGCTCGGCGCGCGTCTGTTCGGGCAAGCCCGCTTGCGACGTCACATCCACATTTTGCGGGGCGCCATTGTGGGTGACGGCCAGCGTGTATCCCGGTAGCCCAAACTCGGTGGTCGAATAGACGTACAAGTAGACGCGCACCACATTGGCGGCCAATGAATCGGTGGGGAACTTTTCCGCGGCTTCCAGCTCAAACGCAAAATCTGGCGTAGGCGTGGCCGTGGGTGGCGGTGTCACCGTGGGCGTCTCGGTCGGTAACGGCGTCGGCGACGGAATGGGTGTGTCGGTGGGAATAGGCGTATTGGTGGGGGGGAGTGATGTTGGGGTGGGCGGCGCTGGCGGTTGTGCGGCCACGGCCAGCGAATTGTTATCTTGTGACTGCGGCGCCGCTGGCGCATTCGCCGCCGGCTGTGCCGGTGCGCCGCCTGTATCCGGCGTAACCGTCCAAGTGGCAAATGGCGTTACTGTGGGTGTGGGCTGTCCACCCCCAAAGCTACACCCAGTAGATGCCAACCCAACGAGCACAAGAACTGCGCATATGTTCAACTTTAAATAAAACGTTTTTGTGCGGAACGTTCTTATGGCCGATGTTGCGCTGCGACCGTCGTCTGAACAGCTTTGAGAGCGCCCGGCCCAAATTGGATCAAGCTGCACGAGAATTCTTCTCCTTCCAAGCTTTTCGGGTAGCGTATCTCGGCGCTTGCCATCCCCTCTTTGCGCTTCTTAAGTGCATTCCACACCCTTATGGGGAAGGTGAGAAGAAGCGCGTACGCATACAAAAAGGGAGGATATGACCAGCTACCTTTGCGAAAAGAACCTGGTTCTTTGGGGCAAAAATGTAGTTTGCATGGTAACTCAATTGACATCTACGCGCAAGTACTCAGGGGGTGTGTCCCAAATTTGGGGAGCAAGATTGCGCGGGCAAAGCCCAGAATCTGGGGCGCACCCGTACTCAGCCTAGTCAGCTTTAGTTCAGTGTTGCTTACGCTCTATTGCTTCAGGATGGCGCAATGCGTGCAAGCAAAGGTCGCGCGCGCAGTGCCAGCGCAGCATGTCCATATAGAATCAGCAGAAATATATGCGCTCTTCTACGCAACTAGCACGCAGAGACGCCGTGGATATGCGGTAACGTGGTGACAGGCAGAGGAGTGCGGCGTCGTAAAGTAATCTCTTCTTAGAAATTGTACGATAGATGCATCACCGCACACATGACAAAAAGAAGCCCTGCCTTCAAAGCAGCCAACCCTCTAGGGCGCAAATCGATTATCCAAATCCGACAGAAACGGTATTGAAATGGCAACTCTTATCTATCTGCAATCAAATTTCTCAAGCAAGCATACGGCGGTGAGCCGACTGTATAAGCTATTCCTGGCTTGTTTGATCAGCAGCTTTATTCTTAGCGGCGTCCCCTTTGTGTTCTATTTTGATCATCATGCCGCAATGGCTGCATCGGCTAGCAAGACTGCCGGCCCAGTTGAAACCTATCTATTACAGTTCGCGCCCAATACATCTGAAATGGAGCGGGCGCAGGTGTTGGCCGAGATGAATGCCGTGCTGGTCGAGTGGATGGCGCCTATCCATGTAGCGAAGGTGCAGGTGCAACCGGTTAGCGACGCCGATGGCCGTGTCTTTGCCGCTGCCGCCAACCCAGCTGTGCAGTTTGTAGAGCGAGACGATGCCATTGTGTCGGGTGCTTATCTACCCAACGACCCCGATTTTGCGGATGAATCGAAAACGTACGCCCAGGAAGTCATTCATCTGCCTGCGGCCTGGGATATAAACACCGGTAGCGACGATGTGATTATTGCGATTCTTGACACCGGTATGAGCCTTTCCCATACCGAATTGGCCACACGCTTTGTCCCGGGCTATGACCTGATCAATGGCGATGATGATCCCAGCGATGACCATGGTCACGGTACGCATGTGGCGGGCATTATTGCCGCCCAGATGGATAACAACGTGGGGATTGCTGGGGTTTGCCCAAATTGCCGCATTATGCCGGTGAAGGTATTGGACAAGCAGAATCTGGGCAGCTGGTCCACCGTGGCCGAAGGGATTATTTATGCGGTGGATCATGGCGCCCAGATCATTAACGTGAGCCTGGGCGGGGTCAAACCGTCCCCCACGGTGGAGGAAGCGGTGGCCTATGCGGCCAGCAACGATGTGTTGATTGTAGCGGCGGCGGGTAATGCGCAAAGCACTGACCCCTTCTATCCGGCGGCGTATGATCATGTGCTGGCCGTCAGCGCTACAGATAAGCTGGATGAACTGTGGCCGCTGAGCAATTCTGGTGACTATATTGATGTGGCTGCGCCTGGACACATGATCTACAGCACCATGCCCCTTGAACTGAGTTATGAGGTGGGATACGCGTATATGACCGGAACCAGCATGGCGGCCCCCCATGTGGCCGGTCTGGCCGGGCTGCTGCTTAGCCAAGAGCCAAATCGCAGCGCCGCTGACCTCGAAGAGATCA
>JACKBC010000065.1 GCA_020634755.1 Caldilineaceae bacterium
GATGCCCTTCTGGATGAATTGTCTGCTGCGTATGGTGCAATGGTATGGCGCAGACGCACGCGCGGTCAGCGAGGCAATTTGGCCAGAGAGTCGCTGGCTCTTGCCGCGCATCCCTGCCGCGCGGTTGCCAGCTGCCGCATTGACCTTGGCGCTGACGAACGCAGCCTCAGCGCACACATCAATAGAGGCAGAAATAGAGGCAGACGCGTCGCCGTCAATTGCGCCCCAAACGGTAGCCAATGCCATCACATTGCGCAGCGGCTGGACAAGTGCGGATCTCTTGGCGCTGGTTGGCCTGAGTCGCAGCGGGATGAGCCATTTGCACAATGATGGCGGCCACTTGATTCTGGGCTGGCAAAGGCGCTTTTGGATCACCGACCCGGGCTATCAGCAATATCGTCCTGGTGCGGAACGCGATTTTACAATAGGCATGGCCGCGCATAATGCGCCGGTGATAGGTGAAATTTTTCAGAGCAGGCGCGGCGTACAGCTGCTTGACCTCACCACCGTAGCGCCGGGGCGCTATCGGGTGGCGCTTGATTTGACCCGCTGTTATGAAGGGCTGGCCGAAGCAGCGCAAGTGCAGCGCACCATCTACTTTGAGGCCAATGGCCCCCAAAAGGGACCGCTTCTTCTCGTGCGCGATGCTTTGTCTGGCTTGGCCGCAGAGACCTTAATCCGCACCCACTGGTTGGCGGGGGCGCACCTGGCCTGGTCCTTTGTGGATGGCTGGGCGCGGTTGAGCGACGGAGACCATGCGCTTTGGATTGGGACGCTGCCCGGTGAGATTGACGCCATGATGATGGAGCGCCATGACGGCAGCCGCGGCCCGCTGACGCTTGTGCACCAAGCGCCCACAACGGCAGATGGTTGCCGCTGGTGGATATTTTGCACCGATCCGGAACTTGGGTGGACGCCACCACGGCTTTCGCAAATTTCCTGGCCCCCAATGGAGACCTGATGTAAATATCCAAATATAGCGTATTTTCGTGTTATTTAACTGAGAGGTGTGCTTCCTTCTCTACTCGAGTGAGCTATGTTGGTTGACCCGTGTGTAACGCACTGAACACTCCTGCGGCTGTTATTCAGATGTTTTTTCGGGTCAGTGCGATACACACTTGCCATCTCCCCTCGAATGAATACGAATGCACACCCCTTATTGCGCTGGTTCAAGGAATATCTGAATAGCTGTGTTTATTTTTTGGGGCTTTTCCCATTTTTGTTTATAGCTGTTTTCGGGAGATAGTCTCAATCAGACACGACTTATGCAGCGTCCGTGGCTCGCTGGGGAGAAATAGTTGGCTGACTCGGCAGCTTTTACGTCCGCTTGCGTAAGTCCTATCAAATTAGAGGAGAAAACAATGCACAAAAAACAAACTTTTTGGCGCGGGGTGGCCTATGCGTTTTTGTTGGCCACGCTCGTCGCGATGCTGAGCGCTTGTGGCGCCACTGCGCCACCGCCTGCAGAACCATCGGCCAATGATGCGCCGGCGGCAGATGAAGCCGCGGACACCGCCAGCGCCGATACAGAGAGCGCAGATACGGAAAGTGCGGAAAGCAGCAGTGACGACGCAATGGCGTCGGACACGTCCGCACAAGAATCACCCATGCTGGCGGAAATGGTTGCCGCTGGTGAATTGCCCCCGCTGGATGAGCGTCTGCCCGTCAACCCGGTGGTGGTGGAAGTGATTGAAGAGTTGGGTACGTACGGCGGTACGTGGGACATGGCCGTTACCGGTCAGGCTGACGCCAACGGCGCTACCAGCTATTCTCACGAGCCGTGGGTCATCTATGACGACACCTGCTCCGAGTGGAAACCCAATTTGGCCGAAGCGGTCGAGATTTCCGACGATGGTAAAACCTTTACCTTTACCATTCGTGAAGGCCACAAATGGTCTGATGGTGAACCTTTCACTACCGAAGATATTATGTTTTGGTATGAAGGCATTGCCATGAATCCCGAAGTCAGCCCATCACCGCCCAATATTCTCATGGCGGGTGGCGAACCGGCTGTCATTGAGGCCATCGACGATTATACGTTCTCCGTTACCTTTGCCGAGCCCAATGGCCTCTTCCTGCCGGATCTAGCCTTTGTCTTTGGCGACAATATTCAGACCTATCCGGCACACTATCTCAAGCAGTTCCATGCCGACTATGCAGATGCCGATGCATTGGCCGCGCTGGTGGAAGAAGGCGGCTTTGAGGATTGGGTACAGTTAATTAGCGCCAAGTTGGATGCCAATGTGGCGACCAATCCCGACATGCCGACCCTACGGGCGTGGAAGCTCACCGATATTGGCCCGCCCTGGATTTTTGAGCGCAATCCCTACTACTACAAGGTTGATACCGCGGGTCGCCAATTGCCCTATATTGACCAATGGCGTTTGCAAGCCGTGGAAGATGGCCAAATGGTCACGCTGAAGGCCATTGCTGGCGAATTGAGCTATCAGGCCCGCAGCGTCTCTTTTACCGATTTGCCGCTCTATATGCAGAATCAGGACCAAGGCGACTATCGGGTCATCAAAGCGCCGACCGAGCATCCGCTGGGGCTGACCATCTTTCCCAACCAGAATTACGCCGGTGATGATGAATTCATGAAGGGCTTACTCGAGGACATTCGTTTCCGCAAGGCGCTCAACCTGGCCATTGACCGTGATGAGCTGAATGAGCTGATCTATTTGGGTGAGAATGGTGATGTGGCCGATGCCTTCCCGCTGTTGGCCGATGAGCCTGAACTCTTTGCGCATTTGACCTACGATCCTGACGCCGCAAAGGCGCTTTTGGACGAAATCGGCTTGGAAACAGACAGCAATGGCATGCGCTTAAATCCCGATGGTGATCCCATTGTGTTGAGCCTGGATGTCTTCTCTGGTCAATCCTATATGGATGGTTCGCAACTTGTGGCCAGCTACTGGGAAGAGATCGGGTTGCAGACCTCGCTGGAAGAGATCAGCTATGACCTGTGGTGGCCGCGCATCGACTCCTTTGAATATCCGATGACGGCATATGTAAAAGACAGCATTGGCGGTCTGGCCCGCTATGTCTATCTGCGTTCCTATGCGCCTGTTTCCAGCAGCAGCTATTGGGGTCCGGCCTGGGGTACTTGGTACCAGAGCGGCGGTACAGAAGGAACCGAACCGCCGGCAGACAGCCCGGCTCGCAAAGCGCAAGAACTCTTTGATGAGGCCAAGGTGACTGTTGATTCGGCCCGCCAGCTGGAAATTCTGGCCGAGATTGAGCGGTTGGACCTGGAAAACGTGTGGGAGGTCCTCACAGTTGGGACTGGCTCTAACATTAAGATTGTCAAGAACAACTTCCGCAACGTACCAGACGTGAATTATTGTGTGCTCTACGATTCCGACGCGTGGGCAGAGCAATATTTCATTGCGCAGTAGGTAGTTTTGTGGCAGCATCATACGGTTCCCACGCATGGGAACCGTATGATGCTGTACGAAAAGTGCTGTACGAAAAGTGCTGTACGAAAAGTGCTGTACGAAAAGTAAGGTCACACTATGGCAAGATACATTGTTCAACGCCTGCTCTATGCAATTCCAACCCTCATTATGATTTCGCTGGTCTCCTTTGCGATTATCGAGCTGCCGCCTGGGGATTATCTGAGTAGCTACATTGCAAAGCTGGAGCAACAGGGTTCACGCGTCAGCCAATCCGAGCTGGAGGCATTGCAGCAGCGTTATGGTCTCAACCAACCGGTCTACGTGCGCTACTGGAAGTGGATCAGCAACTTTGTGCGCGGCGATATGGGCATGTCCTTTGAGTGGAATCGACCCGTCAAAGATCTGGTTATGGAGCGCATTGGGCTAACCGCGCTGATCTCACTTTTAAGTACGCTCTTTATTTGGGCGGTGGCGCTGCCCATTGGCATCTATTCGGCCACCCACCAATATTCGCTGAGCGATTACCTCTTTACCTTTATTGGCTTTTTGGGCGTGGGCATCCCCGATTTTTTGTTGGCGCTGGTCATCCTCTGGTGGGCATGGAGCACCTTTGGCGTCAACCTGGGCGGTCTTTATGGCCCCGAATTTATCGGCGAGCCGTGGACCTGGCCCAAAGTGATGGAAGTGGTCAAGCGCATTTGGGTGCCCATGGTGATCATCGGCACGGCGGGCACCGCCGGCATGATCCGCACCATGCGCGCCAACCTGCTCGATGAGCTGCCGCAACCCTATGTGGAGTCGGCGCGCGCCAGCGGCCTTTCCGAAACAGAGACCGTGCTCAAGTATCCGGTGCGTATTGCCCTCAGCCCCTTTGTCAGCACGGTGGGCTGGATGCTGCCTGGGTTGATCTCGGGCACGACCATTGTGGCTATTGTGCTGAGCCTGCCCACTACCGGTCCGCTCTTGCTCAAGGCGCTGCTCTCGCAGGATATGTATCTGGCTGCGTCATTTATCATGTTGCTCAGCATCCTAACCGTCATCGGCACGCTGGTTTCCGATATTCTGCTCGTGCTTGTCGATCCGCGCATCCGCTTTGACGATGTGCAAGCCGGTTGATTTGATTCGCGTTGGACCTATGCATACCTAACTGATTGCCTGTAAATTCGGTTGTACCCCATGGGGCAAAGAATTTGCGAAACGTGTGAATCCGGTTGTACCCAATAGGACAGAGAATTTACAAAACCTGTGAGGAGAGCCAATGTCATTGTTGAGCAGACCGGCTGGAAACAAAAAAGTACCCATCCCTGTGCCTGAAGAAAAGCTCAAAGAGGGAACACCCAAAGAGCAGGTCTTTGTTGCTTCACAGTGGCAGCTCATGTGGTGGCGTTTTCGCAAACACCACCTGGCCATCCTGGGCACCTCGCTGATTGCGGTCTTTTATCTGCTGGCCATTTTCTGCGAGTTTTTGTCTCCATATGATCCCAATGCCTTTGAACGGCGCTATACCTTTGTTCCGCCGCAGGCCATCCACTTTTTCCACGAAGGCGTCTGGGAAGGTCCTTTTATTTATGGCTTGGAGCGCGCGCGCGATCCGGAAACCTATCTCATAACCTATCAGCCCGATACGGAAGTGCGCTATCCCGTAGAATTTTTTGTCCAGGGCGATTCCTATAAGATGTGGGGTCTTTTGGAAAGCAGCCGCCACCTCTTTGGCTTGTCCAGTGATGTCAACGCACGGGGCTTACGCATCTATCTCTTGGGGACCGACCGCTTGGGGCGCGACATGTTTTCGCGGGTTTTGTATGGCGCCCGCATTTCGCTTTCCATTGGGCTGATTGGTGTATTTCTGAGCTTTGTCATCGGCATTTTCATGGGCGGGATCTCCGGCTATTTTGGCGGCATGCCCGATCTGATCATTCAGCGCATTATTGAGTTTCTGCGCTCGATTCCCACCATTCCGCTGTGGATGGGGCTGAGCGCGGCGCTGCCCCGCGATTGGTCATCGCTGCAGCGCTATTTTGCCATTGTGCTGCTGCTTTCCTTGATTGGCTGGACGGGGCTGGCCCGTGTGGTGCGCGGCCGTTTTCTGGCTGTGCGCGAAGAGGATTATGTAACGGCGGCGCTGCTGCAAAACGCCAGCGAGGCGCGCATTATTCTGCGCCACATGTTGCCCTCCTTTTTCAGCTACATCATCGCTTCGCTCACCCTAGCCATTCCCGGCATGATCTTGGGTGAAACCAGCCTTTCGTTTCTCGGCTTAGGTTTGCGGCCACCCATTATCAGTTGGGGCGTGTTGTTGCAAGAGGCGCAGAATTTACAGACCGTGGCCCTGGCGCCGTGGCTGCTCATCCCCGCCATCTTTGTGGTCATCGCTATACTCTCATTCAACTTTATGGGCGATGGCCTACGCGATGCCGCCGATCCCTACAAGCGGTAGGACAGAATCAGTAGATCGCAAAAGCAAGAGACGGGGCTGGATTCACCAATCGAGACCGACGCCTGTATCGCCAACACCGTTGCGGTGTACAGAGAATAGGTAGACTGATACGTATGGCAAACGATGAAATTCTGTTGGATGTAAAAGGGCTCAAGACCCAATTTGCGCTGGAAGAAGGGACGGTGCGCGCCGTTGATGGCGTGGATTTTACCGTTAAGCGCGGCAAAACGCTCTGTGTCGTTGGCGAGAGTGGCTGTGGCAAAAGCGTAACGGCGCGGGCCATACTGGGCATTGTGCCCAGCCCGGGCAAAGTGGTGGATGGGCAAATGCTCTTTTACAAAGAGGACGAAAATGGCTCAGTCCGGCCCATCGATTTGGCTACGCTGCGCCCCAACGGCCAGGAGATCCGCTCGATCCGTGGGGCCGAAATTTCTATGGTTTTTCAAGAGCCGATGACTTCGTTTTCCCCAGTGTATAAAATCGGCCACCAGATTCGCGAGCCGATTCTGATTCATCAGCAGGTGAGCAAGGCCGAAGCGCGCGAAATAGCCATCGACATGTTGCGTCGCTGTGGTCTACCGCGCCCCGAGCGCGTATTTGACCAGTATCCGTGGGAACTGTCCGGGGGCATGCGTCAACGCGCCATGATCGCACGGGCGCTGGTCTGCCGCCCCAGCCTGCTCATTGCCGATGAACCGACCACGGCGCTGGACGTGACCACCGAGACGCAAATTCTGGAATTGATGAAAGAATTGCAAGACGAGCTGGGCATGGCCATCCTCTTTATCACCCATGATCTGGGCGTCGTAGCCGAGGTGGCTGAAGAAGTTATCGTCATGTATCTGGGCAAAGTGGTCGAGCGCGCCGACGTTATCTCACTCTTTTACGAAGCCAAGCATCCTTACACCCAGGCGCTATTGCGCTCAATTCCGACCATTTCCAAAGAGCGCCGCCACCGGCTCGACACCATCGAAGGCATGGTGCCCGACCCCTACAACGTGCCAAGCGGCTGTCCCTTTCACCCGCGCTGCCCCGCCTTTATGCCCGGCATCTGCGATGTGATCGAGCCGCCGATTTATGCCCTGGAAAAAGGCCATCTCGCCCGCTGCCATTTATATAACGAGGAGTTGGTTGGCAATGTGATGGATGAGCCCGCCAGCAGTTGATGAACATTCATAAATTGATTCGGTAATTATCACCACAGGCTGATGAACATTTATAAATTGTTTCGGTAATAGATGCCACAGGCTATTGCCCATCATCCTGACCCGTACGGAATCCATCTAAAACTCAGTGTAAGGAAACCCGATGGCCGAACCCAACGGTAATGTCATTCTTGAAGTACAAGATTTGAAAAAGCATTTTCCCATCAAGCGCGGCTTTTTGAACAAAGTGGTGGGCCAGGTCAAGGCGGTCGATGGTGTCTCGTTTCAGGTGCCCACCGGCACTACCTTAGGGTTGGTGGGCGAAAGTGGGTGTGGCAAGACGACGACCAGCCGCTGCATCTTGCGCGCCATCAGCCCGACTGGCGGCAAGGTGCTCTTCCACGATGAGAAGCTCGGCGTTGTTGATGTGGTTACGGCGGACAAGGCAACGCTGCGCCAACTGCGCCTCAACATGCAGTTGATCTTCCAGGATCCCTTTTCGTCGCTCAACCCGCGCATGACGCTGCTCGATATTGTGGGCGAGCCGCTGATCATCAACCGGGTGGCCCGGGGTCGCGCCGTAGAAGAACGGGTGGCCGAGTTGCTGGCCCGCGTTGGCCTGCGCCCTGAATATATGCGCCGCTATCCCCACGCCTTTAGCGGCGGCCAACGGCAGCGGATTGGCATTGCGCGCGCCCTGGCGCTCAACCCGCGCCTCGTTGTGGCCGATGAGCCAGTCTCGGCGCTTGATGTTTCGATCCAGGCGCAGACACTGAACCTGCTGCAAGATTTGCAGGCTGAGTTTAATCTTTCCTATATTTTTGTGGCCCACGATCTGAGCGTCGTGCAACATATCAGCGACAATGTGGCCGTGATGTATGTGGGGCGGCTCGTGGAGTATGCCACCAACGAGGAGCTTTTCTTCAATCCCAAGCATCCCTATACCGAAGCGCTGCTCTCCTCCGTGCGGCGGCCCGATCCGCTCTCCAAACGCGAACGGATTGTGCTCGAAGGCGATGTACCCGACCCATCCCATCCGCCGACCGGCTGCTATTTCCACCCCCGGTGCCGCTATGCCAAGGACATTTGTCAAAGCGAAACGCCGCCCCTGCTCGAGGTGTCACCGGGCCACATGGCGGCTTGTCACTTTGCGACGGAATTGACGTTGCAAGGGGTTGGCTAATGGCAGTGGTTGAAACCACTGCCTGTTAAAAGGAAGTACGCTAAAGCGCACTCTGGTTTCAGCCCGCTTTAGCGGGCTTGCTCTAACAGACGCAGACTTCAGCCTGTGGACGATTACCGAGGACCCCAACCACGCGTCCAACCCAATCAACGTTCACGCAACACACATCAAAAAATTCCCATGAACAAACTCCAAACCGCCCTGCTCCAAACTTTTATTGAGGATGTCCCGCGCAATCTGGCGCGTTTCGACGAGGCCACCGGCCGTTTTTTGACCGAAGGTGGCTGGGCCATCACCAATCAGGATCACATCTATCCATTAGCGCTGCTTTACACCACCGCGCACGCCGACAACCCCTATTACCACGATGCCACGCTGTTGCCCTATATCCAACACGGCGGCGATGCCTGGCGCGACTTTCAATACCCCGATGGCAAAGTCGAATTCATTAAAGTCGATGACTCGACGTGGGGGCCGATCTATATGCCGTGGTCCATGTATCACTGGGTCGAGACCTACGCACTGGTGGCTGATGAACTGGGCGAGGAGCTCCGCGCCCGCTGGCAAGCGGGGCTGACGCTGGCCTACAATGGGATCACGGCCCAACTTGCCAATGGACGCGTCCACAATATCCCCACCTGGGACGGCATGGCGACCTATCGCGCTGGCCAGCTCTTTGATCGTGCGGATTGGCGCGCGGCCGGGGAAGCGATGATCCACCTGGCGGTCAAAGAGCAGATGCCCGGCGGCTACTGGCTGGAGCACCACGGCCCCACCCCTTCCTACAACACGGTCTATGTCCACGCCATCGGTCTATATTACTACTTTTCTGGCGACGATTCTGTGCTGCCTGCGTTGGAACGGGCCACCGATTTTCACATCCGCTACACCTATCCCGATGGCCGGTTGGTTGAAACCATTGATGGCCGCGTCAAATACCACGACCACGTCAACGTTCACGGGTGGTCTGCGTTTAGCCTGTTTCCCCAAGGGCGGCGCTATGTCGATTTTCTCTTTGACCGTTGGCTGGCCGACCGCAAAGCACACCCGTTGCCCCATCTGACCTATAACCAAACCGCGGCTGGCCCCAAAATTGCCGGTGGTGAATTTGGGCTGAGCGCACGGCTGGCGCCGCTGTTGCAACAGTATGGCGGCGCCAACGGCCAAACCGACCAAGCACCCATCCCCCAGGACCAACCTGCTTATCGCATCCACGATCCCGAGCACGCCATTCTCCACCGCAAAGACGACTGGTTTGTCTGTTTGAGTGGCGTCGTCACGCCAGTGGTCGAGAGCCGGTGGGGGCAGGATCGCCAGAGCTATCTCAGTATCTGGCACGAAGAGACCGGCTTGCTCGTCGGCGGCGGCAATGCCAAGGATCAGCCACAGTTGAGCACCTTTGTGGTCGGTGCGGGCGAGGCGCTACGGTACATCCCCGATGCCGCCCAATTGTCAGCTGATCCAGACGCCGATCTGGTCACCCTGGGCTACGACACCACGGCCTGCACGCTACAGATCACAATTGAGAATGCGCAGCGACTCCAGCTTACCTTGCGTGGGCCAGCCGAGAGTACACCCGCCGCGGGCCAACTTCCCCTAAAAGTCCATCCGGGCACGCCCATGCAGAGCGCAACCGGCGCCCGTTATCCCACCGACCAGACACGGCTCGACTTGCGTGCGGCGGAGGTCGGCGGTTGGTTGCAACATGGGCGTTGGCGCATTCACATGCCGCCGGAGAGCCGTCTGCTCTGGCCGGTTGCGCCCTTTAACCCCTATGCCGCGGACGGGGCCGGTCCGCTCGAAGA
Source organism: Caldilineaceae bacterium (assembly GCA_020634755.1). Taxonomy (GTDB): domain Bacteria; phylum Chloroflexota; class Anaerolineae; order Caldilineales; family Caldilineaceae; genus JACKBC01. The sequence continues at coordinate 9,966 of JACKBC010000065.1, forward strand.
GGCTGCCGCGGTACTCGTGGCGCCGCTGGGCGCGGCGCCGGTGACGGTTACGCTGGAGATTGTATAGATAGTACAGGGCGCGCCGACATTAACTAATTCAATCGGGAATACGACGGCAGTGGTTGATGAAGGTTGCTAATTAAATTCGGTAAACCACGCCCCCAGGCTGAAGCCCTGGGGCTGATAAGAGAAGCCCCGCTAAAGCGGGCTAAACCAGAGTGCGCTTTAGCGCAGCTTCCTCTATCAGCCCCAGGCGTTTACCCGATTATTTCGTTAATGTCCATCAACCAGCGCCTGTTAAAAGGATGTACGCTAAAGCGCACTCTAGAAATAGCCTGCTTGAGCAGGCTTCCGCTAACAGACGCAGGCTTCAGTGGCTTTTTCTTAATCTATCATGACTTTTTCTTAATCTATCATGACGACTAACTTCACCCACCGATCCTATCCATCCTGGCGCGACATTGACCAGGCCAAGCCACTCTTCCTCGAAACCACTTTTATCGATGGCGGTGTGGCGACCGCTGTGATCATTACACCGGAACGTCCTGCCTATCAAGCACAGGCACGCAAGCTGCAACAAGCGGTCTTTGCCCGCACCGGGGTGCAATTGCCCCTCCTGCGCGACAGCGATTGCGCTCCCTGGCAACCGGCGGCCACCCATCAGATCCTGCTCGGCAACCTGATGGATAACGCGGTGGTTGCCCCCCTCTACCATCGCAATTACATCGCGGCTGACGCCCACTATCCCGGCGGCGGTGGCCATGTACTGCGCACGGTCCACGACCCGTGGGGCACTGGCTGCAATGTGATCCTGGCTGGCGGCAGCGATATCGCCGGGGTGACAACGAGTGTGGCGCGGTTGCTCGCATCACTTCAACAGGACGAAACGCACCTTTGGGTGCCGGCGTTGCTCGATGTGCAGCTTTCGCCCGAATTTTTGGCGCGCTTTCCAGAGCTAGTCAACGAACCGGATGCCGCGTTTCAGGCTGCGGAGATGGCCAAGGCGCACGAGATGCTCGAAACTGGCGCGCATGGCGGCATTACCGATCCACTGGGGCGCGCCGGTTTCTACTACTATATCACCGGCAAAGTGGGCTGGGCCGAACTCTTTAAGTCGCTGGCCTTTCTCATGTACGAAGATTTTCAAAAGGGACGTGAACAGTATGGCGGCGCCTGGGGTATGGATGCCGATTTCCGCCTGAGCACGATAATGCCGGCGTGGGATCTGGTTGAGGAAGCGCCTGTCTTTACAGACGAGGAGCGGCTCCAGATCACGCGCATCTATGCCCAATTTATCGAAGACGCGGTGCCCCATGCCGCCGACGCCGTCCAACATCGTCGCACCCGCCACAACCACTGGACCTACGCCGCGCTGGGGCTGCTCTGTTCCGCCCAATATTTTGCACGCTACTATGGTGTACGAGAGGCCAACGAATGGCTCTACGTGGCTGATGAATGTTTTGTGCCGCAATGTCACACGGCCCGTTCACATGAAAACAGCAACGGCTATCAGTGGCTCACCCTCTCGCACGCGCTCAAATACGCGCTCATGCGCCCCTATCCCGCCTTTTTTGAAGAAGGACATGTGCGCACGATCTGCGACCTGGCCATCGACTCGCTGGACAACCTCGGCTTCCAAAGCTCCTACGGCGATACGCACAACATCGAAGGCTGGGGCACTGAGTTCCCGATCCTGGCAGCCGCGGCCTGGTACTATGGCGAGGGGCGCTACGCCTGGCTGCTCCAACGCTCAACCTATGACACCGGCTTCCGCATTGGCGTGCGCACGCTCGGCACCCACCGCAACGATGTCGAAGCGGTGGAGCCAGTAGAGATGATCGGTGCGCGCCTGGTGCCGCTCGACCCGACCTTTCACAACTCGTTTGAAGGCGACAAAATACTGCCCGCCGCGGCGGCCTACGATAAGGTCGTCTTCCGCCGCGACTTTGACCCAGAGAGTGAATATCTGCTGCTCGATGGACTGGCGGTGGGCGGTCACAAGCACTATGACTGCAACGCGCTGATCCGTCTGACCGCGTTGGGCCGCATCTGGCTCACCGATGGCGATTACTACTGCTCCGCGCCCAACTTTCACAGTGGCGTGCTGCCCCTACGCAACGGCGAAACCAGCGCCATGCCCCCCTTTACCTGGTGCGATTTTGTGGTCGATCTGCCCAACAGCGGTTTTAGCCGGACTACCGTCAAAGGCTACGGCGGCACTGATTGGGAGCGCAACATCATGTGGCGCAAGGGCCGCTATTTTCTCGTGGCCGATGTGATGCGCGCCCAGGCCGAGGGCGACTATGATTTCCGTGCGCTCTGGCAGGTCATTGGCGAGACGACGCTGGACGGCCAACAACTGACCATTCGCCAACAGGATCGTCAGCTCGACCTGATCAACCTCGATGGGGCCACGCTCAGCACAGCCATTGATCGCTACAATACCGCCCATTGGGACACCTATGCCCATGCCGACCCCACACTGACCATCTTACGTCAAAATCGTAGCTGTTCTTTAGAGAAGGGTGAGGTAGCAATCATGCTCAACATCCTCCATCCCCACGCGGAAATAACTCCATCGTTGGCCACGCGCCACATTGGCCAGGGCAGCGTGTTGGTGGACGAACCGGAGGGGCTAACCTGGCTTGGCGTGCGCACGGCCGCGCCACTCACCAGCCCCTGCCACACCGATGCCGCAATCCTCACCGTGACCCCGTACGCCTGTTCACTCGTGCGCGCCACCTATTTTGGCTGTGCCGCCGAGGCAAATGCACCAACAGAGCCCGATCTCTTTTTCTGTGCCGAACATCCGATTGACATTGCATTTGACTGGGCCAGGGGCCAAGGCACTGTCACCGCCACCCTGCCCACCCTGCTCACTTTCTACGGGCTGGATGCCGCGGCGGTCACCGTCGATGGCGAGGAACGGGCCGTGCGCCACCAAGCAGAGACCGTCACCTTTAGCGTACCGCCAGGACGACACACCCTGGCCTTTCTTGCCTACCAGGCTCCCCCCAGCGCTTCCAACGTTTCGACCGCATTGGCCGCAGCGTGGCACGCTTCCACCACTGCGACCACAGCCAAGGCAGCCAACGCGGCCAGTGCTACGATCCAAAGCCCATCGACTTGGCAATTGACGGATGGCACCTTTACCACCGTGGCCGCGGTCGGTGATGGTCATGTGGTCGCTGGCACGACGGATGGCGTCGTACGGCTGATCAAAATGGATGGCGCCATTGTCTGGCAACAGCAGGTGAATGGCGCCGTCACAGCAGTGACTAGTGCCCAATTTGGTGAGACTGGCACCGTGATTGCCGTGGGCACGAATGAGGCGACGGTGACGCTCTTCACCTTGGCTGGTGCAACGCTGTGGCGCTACGCCGTGCCCTTTTACAAGCGACTTGGCATTGTGCGCACGCTCGTCGCTGCCGACATCAACGGCGATGGGGTGGATGAGATCATTGTCGGCGCCGAAAACTGGCATCACTATGTACTCGATCAGCAAGGGAACAAGCGCTGGCACTTCGAGAGCGTTCACGCCTCCACCGCCACCGCGGTCGCTGATATCGACAACGATGGCCAACCCGAACTGCTTGCGGCGACTGAGTACAACTGGTGGTTTGCCGTTTCCAACCAGGGCCAAAAGCTGTGGCAACACAACACCATCGGCGGCATGGGCGTCACTCATGTGGCGACGGCACGCCAGTTGGATGGCAGCGCGCTGGTGGCTTTTGGCTGTCGCGATGGCACGGTGCAGGTGGTCGATGCGGCGGGCAAACTGCGTTTTGTCCTGCGGACGGCGGATACGATCACCGGCCTGGCCGCGGCGGATATCAATGGCGATGGCGCCGAAGAATTGCTGGTGGCCAGCGTCATGCAGAACACGTATGCCGTCAACGGCAGTGGTGAAATTTTGTGGCGCTACGGCAACGCCACGCCGCCCACCCATTTGCAGGTGACGACCGCGGCCGCGGATTTTACCATTTGGGTGGCCGAACAGAGCGGTGCACTGCTGGCCCTGGATGCTACTGGCCAGGCGACACCGGTATTGGCAATGGGTGAGGCGGCTACGGAATTTGTGCTGCTGCCCGCAACCGCGCCGCAACTTTGTGTGGCCGCGCTGCCGACGCGGGGCTTGGTGGCGTGGCGGTTGTAATAACAGAAAGTAATCCCATGGTTCAACAACCAACAACCTTTTCCCCCTATCGCCCGGTCAGCCAACCGTGCCGCAACTTTAATATTTTGGCGAGCCTGCCCATCATCGATCCAGCAGACGGGCGCGAGAAGATGGTGCTCTCCAACTTTGCCGCGGGGAGTACGGGCAATCTCATTTTTGTTGACCCGGAGACCGGCGCTGGGGAAAGCCTTCCGTTGCCCGCAGACGAGGGCGCCTGGGCGCTCTTCAATCTCAACAACGAAACGCTCTTGGTGGGTACCTGTGCCCGGGGTGGTTACCTCCACCGCCTGGATCTGGCCACCCGTACGTGGGCCGAACCGTTGCGCTGCCCCACCGAAACCTACATCTGGAATCTCTGCCAGGGTGACGATGGCAGGATCTACGGTGGCACCTATCCCGGCTGCGTCCTGCTGCGCTACGATCCAACTCTCCACGAATTGACCAACGTCGGGCGCATGTCCACGGATCCGGGCAACTTGTACAGCCGCTTTGTCTATGCCATCCCTGGCCATATCTTGGTCGAATGTTGGTCGGCGGCGCATCATCTTGCGCTCTACACATTGGCCACCGGCGCAATCCATCCCTTTGGGCCGCCCGGCGCCAAAGTCAAAGCGATTACCGATACGTTTATCTGCACGGTCACCACGGCCACCACCGGCACATCAGAACGCAACAGTTCACTAGTATCAGGTGAAGTGCTCAACTTTTACGACCCGCAAACGCTGGAGGAAATTCCTGACCAGCGTGACGCCTTACCAGCAGCGCCAACCATGCCCTACAGCGGTGTGCGTCACCTCTATTTGTTGCAAGATGGGCGCAGCTTTGGTGTACGCGGCCAGGAATACTTTGTCATGGTTCCAGGTGAAAGCGCACCACCGCTACACCCCATCCCCACCGAGCGCCCACCGACCCGCATCCATACGCTCACCGCCGCGCCAGATGGCAAGCTCTGGGGCGCCTGTGGCTTTGGGCAGACAATCTTCTCCTATGACCCCGCCACCGGCGCCTATTGGAATTCCAACGCCGTCTGCGACCAAGGGGGCGAGGTCTATGGCATGGCCTTTGCCCACGACCATCTCTATCTCTCGGCCTACTCGGGCGGTGACCACATTGTCTATGAGCCAACGCAGCCATGGGATCAGGTCAACAATCGCAATCCATTGACCTTGGAAAAGGTGGGGCCGTCGCTGATCCGCCCCGAGGCCAACAGCGTCATCGGTCCTGATGGCCACTTCTGGACCGGCTGGATGGCCGAATATGGGCGCTATGGCGGCGGGATTTCGCGGATTGATACCCAAAGCGGTGCCATGACCGTCTGGCAAGAGCCGGTACCGGGACAGACGCTGGTTGGCCTTGCGGCTGACCAGCGTTACCTCTATTTCACCACCGGTGGCAGCGGCAACGGGCTATCTCCCAAGGTCGAGCCCTTTCACTTTGTCGTCTGGTCGCCCGAGGGGGACAAGGTGTGGGATGCACAATTTGCCGCCGGGCAGAGATTGGGACGCGTCTGTGCCACCGGTGACGCGGTGGTAGTTGTGGTCGATGAAAGCGTTCATCTCTTTGACCCGCTGGCCATGGGCTGGCGACAGACAATTTCGCTTCCAGAGGCGTGTCGCACACTCCTGGCCTTGCCGGATGGCACGGTCCTGCTCTTTGGTCAGACCGATCTCTATCGCCTTCAGTTGGACACCGGCGAGGTCACGCCGCGCGGTGCGCTACCCGGCTCTGTCAACACGGCCACCCTGGCGCCCGACGGCACCGTTTATTTTGCCAGCGGTGTAGATCTCTATCGATTGGAATCAAAGGTTTTTAATTGAAACGAGGAATCTATGTTAACCATCGGTCTGCTTGGCAGCGATAACAGCCACGCCGAGCGTTTTTCTGAACTGTTGAATTGCCCGGAGCACCCCAATTATCTGGCCAATGCCGATGCGCGCATTGTGGCAATCTGGGGGCAGGATGCCGAGCGCACGGCCCAAGTCGCAGAGAAGGGCAAGATCGACAAGATCGTCGCCGAACCGACCGACATGCTCGGACAGGTCGACGCGGTAATCTGTGTCACGCGCCACGGTGGACGCCATCTGGGTTTAGTACGCCCCTATTTAGAAGCCGGGGTGCCCACCTTTGTGGACAAACCAATCGCCACCGAACCAGCCGACGCCCGCGCGATCGTCGCATTGGCCGCCAAACACAACACGCCCTTTACCTCCTACTCGACTGTGCGCTTTAGCGCGGACACCCAAGCATTTTTGCAAACCGCACAGGGGCTGGGCGGCGTGCGCGTTGGCGTTTATAGCGGCCCGGCGACGCGACGCAGCGTCTATGGTGGCGTGATCTTCTATGCCATCCACAGCATTGAGCTGATGTTGATGGTGCAGGGCACGGGCATTGAATGGGTGCACGCCGTTGAGGGGCCAGCGGTCGATGAGGCGGGCAACGGCAACATGACTGCCATCTGTGCCTGGCCCGATGGTGCAACGGCTACGCTCGAATTAACGGTAGATGCTCAATATAGCTTCCAGGCATTGGTCTTGGGGCGCGCAGGCTCGCACGGTACACGGCTCGATATTAGCGACTGTTACCGCGAGGGGATGAAGCGCTTTCTCCCCGTGTTGCGCGGCGAGCTGCACGAGCAACCAGAAGTGCCCACCGCGCAGATGGTGGAAGCCGTCTGTGTGGGCAAGGCAATCGACCTGAGTATGGACCGCAACGAACGGATCTATCTGAAGGATCTCTAGGGTCGTTCCAAGAAAATACCTGTCTAGAAAATTCTATGTGATACGTGTTGCGTGTTGCATGAACTCATCAAAATGTCTGTTCTGCTGATGGACAATTTATTTTTTGGAGTGGCCTCAATGACAATGCAAAGCAATCTACCCGTTCCCGATTTAACCGCAACAACCCTCTCCGCGCTTGACGGCTCCGCACCGTTGGGGGTCTGCGTGTTGCCATCCCCGCGGCCCAATGCCGCACGCACGGTGACCTATCCGACCTATATCCACGAGATCCTGCAACATGCCGGTCTCTGTTATACGATTGTGCCCTTTGCCGAGCTGGCAGATGCACTGGCTGGGCTAAAAATTTTGGTGACCGTGGGCGAGAGCACGCTGCCCGACGCGGTCGCCGACGCACTCATCGCCTGGGTAGAGGCCGGTGGCTGTTGGCTAACGATTGGCGGCGTCTGTGGTCTGGCGGAACAGCTGGGGGTCACGCCCATTCCCCCCAGCTTTGGCGGCTTTGGCGGTGGCATCGGCACCCTGGGAGAAGGCTATGTGAACGTGATTAACGACCACCCCGTCATTGACCATCTGCCGCTGCTGTTGCACTTTTTTGAAGGGCTGCCGGTACAGGTGACTGACGCCTATGTAATTGCTGATATCCATGATGCCCACCAGCGTCCCACCCAGCGCGTGGCGATTACGGAAAAAGCCAGCGGCAACGGACGTACGTTGCTGATCGCGGTCGATCTGCCCGGCACGGTGGTGCGCATGCAACAGGGCGTGGGTATCACGCGTGACGGGGTTTCGGCGCCCGATGGCACCGCGCCCGTCGGTGATGCTGTGCTGAAAAGCGGCGACGGCGGTGTGCTCGATTGGCTCTTGGACCGTCAGCCGGTGCCTGAGGTACCAGGGTTGGATGCCTATCTTGAACCGCTTGCCGATCTCTGGCGCGACCTCTTGTTGCGCGCCATCTTTTATCTAGCGGAACAGAGCGACACACGGTTGCCCCTGCTCTGGTACTACCCGCGCAACCTGCCAGGGTTGGCCCACCTTTCGCATGACACCGACAACAACGTGCTGGCACAGGGTTGGCGCATGTTGGAAGTAGTGGGCGAAGCCGGTATCAACTCGACCTGGTGTGTGATTCTGCCCGGTTATGACGCCGAGCTGATCAACGCCATCACCGCGGCTGGCCACGAATTGGCCATGCACTACGACTCGATGAGCGACGATTGTCCGTGGGATGCCGATCTCTTTCACACGCAATGGCTGGCGCTGAGCGCCATGTTCAACGACGTGAAGCCGGTCTCCAACAAAAATCATTACTTGCGCTGGGAAGGGGACTGTGAATTTTTCGAGTGGTGTATTGCGCACAACATCGAGATCGATCAATCCAAAGGTGCATCCAAGACGGGCGAGGCGGGCTTTAACTTTGGCACCTGCCACCCCTATTTCCCGGTTGACTTTGGCGGCAAGGCGCTCAACGTGCTTGAGTTGACCACACCAACGCAGGACCTGATTGTCTTCGCCCCGCCAGCGATCCTGACGCCGCTGCTGGAGGCGGTGTTGCGTTATCACGGCATCCTGCATCTGCTCTTTCACCCCTCGCATATTGACAAGCCCGGTGTGGCCGATGCGATTCTGAATGCCGTGGCCGCGGCCAAAGCCGAAGGGCTGGAGTGGTGGACCGCCGCGGCCATCAACCGCTGGGAGCGGTCACGGCGACAGGTGCGCTGGTCAGGCTATCAATCTGCCGATGGCAAGGCGCAAGTGACGCTTCAAAGTAATGCGGCATTGGCAGATGCAACTATCCTCTGGTCGCTGCCCGCGCGTGCATCAACCGCAGAGACCGTGAACCATTGGGGCTGCAATTTCCAGGTTGCCGTGACCGATGTCGAAGCTAATCAGCCCTTACTTGTACAAATGAAGGAGTAATTATGTCTGTAACGATTTCTGCACAGACTGTCGTAGAGCTGCCGCCCGCAATTGCGGGCGGCACGCCCGCTAAGCAGACGCCCTATGGCAAAGAGCGACGTTATGGCGAGGAAGAGTTGGCCGAGTTGGAAGCCGCGCTGCAACAGGAGACGCTCTTCTATGTCCAGGGTAAAAAAGTTCATCAATTAGAGGCGGACTTTGCCAACAAGAATGGGGTAGACTATGCGATTGCTACCAGCAGCGGCACCGCCTCGATCCACGCCGCGCTGATTGCCGCCGAAATTTCGCCCGGCGATGAAGTGCTGGTTTCGCCGATTACCGACATGGGCTCGATCGCGCCGATCCTCTACCAGGGCGCGGTGCCGGTCTTTGTCGACCTCGACCCGCGCACCTACACGATTACACCGGCCGCGGTCGAGGCCGCGATCACGCCGCAGACGCGGGCGATCCTAGCCGTGCATTTGGGCGGCAATGCCTGTGACCTCGCTGGATTGACCGCGCTGGCCGCGCGGCACAATCTGGTGTTGATCGAAGATTGCGCGCAAGCCTTTGGCTGCACCTATCAGGGCAAGCCAATCGGCACGATTGGCGCGATGGGCTGTTTCAGCTACAACGAGTTTAAGCACATTTCCAGCGGTGATGGCGGGTTGGTAATCACCAATGATGAACAACTGGCCTTGCGGCTGCGGCTGGCCACCGATAAGGCATATAACCGCAGCGCGCAAGGCACCGAACGCAATCCTGCATTTCTGGCCAACAACTACCGCATGACCGAGTTGCAGGGTGCGGTGGCCGTGGCGCAGTTGCCCAAGCTCGACAGCATTGTGGCGCGGCGGCGGGCGTGGTGTGGCGCGTTGAGCGAACAATTGGCCGATCTACCCGGCCTGCTGTTGCCACAGGAGACACTGGGCTGTGACTCGTCGTGGTGGTTTTACATGATGCGTGTCGTGCCAGAGGAGTTGGGGGCTGATGCCACCGAGTTTGCCGCCGCGCTCAGCGCCGAGGGCCTGCGCGTCTCCGCCCATTACATCGGCCAGTGCATCTACGAATACCCGATCTTTACCGAGCACAGCGCCTTTGCGCGGGGCGAACATGCCTACATGCAACGGCAGTATGGCAAGGGTCTCTGCCCCGAAGCCGAAGCAATCCTCGAGACCTGTGTAACGCTGGCGATCAACCAGGCGTATACGGACACCGATCTGGCAGAGACCGTAACCGCGGTGCGCCGCGTGGTGGCGTGGTTTCAGCAGCGATAGCTGTATTCTTTGTTTATGGAATTTATCTGTTGCCGCGAAAATTAAGCGGCCACATAACTAGAAGATGCAAGAAGTCTGGACAGCCGGAAGACGGGCGCCATACTACACGTAGGCCACGCGGTCGCCGGGGTGGAGCAGCGCGTTGTGGGCCAGCGCCGCCACCAGACCGGCACGCGCGGCCGTCACCTGTGCCACCGTAGCGCCCAACTCGTCATAAAGCGTCCCCAGCAGATCACCGGCCTGTACTCGCGCGCCTAGTTCTACGGCCGCCACAAAGAGACCACCCTGGGCGACCTCTTGATAGCTGCCGGCAATGCAGGCAGCGGTATTTGATGCGCATGAGGCCTGAGTGGGCTGATGCAAGGAATGGAGCAGGCGCCGAATTCCGGCTGCATAGGCCGCCACTCCAGCATTATCCAAGCGCGCGCCGCCGCCCCATTCGGCGCCAATGGCCGCTTTACCGGCCCGATGGGCTTCATACGAGAGGACGCCGGCCTGCGCGGGGATCAGCCACGGGTGGAGCGCCGGATGAAAGGCGCGCGCCATCTGTTCGGCTCTGTTGTCACCAACATACCAGCCCACCAGGGGCAGATGGACCAACTTGGCGCCGCCGCTGTGCAGGTCAATGAGCACATCACACATTTGCACAAAATTGCTGAAAATGGCGTGCGCCAGACGTCGACTGAGGCTGGCCTGCGGGTCCGCCACCCCCGGAAACGTGCGGTTGAGATCCATGCCGTCCGCGGGCGTAACGCGCGCACGCGCGTGATAGGCCGCCACGTTGACAATGGGCAAACCCATCACGCGGCCATGTAGCTGGCTGAGATCCACAGTTTGGAAGAGGTGATGAATTGCCGCCGGCCCTTCGTATTCATCACCGTGTACGGCGCCGGTGACGAGCACGGTCGGGCCGTCATGCAGACCGCGGGCCGCCAATACCGGCAATGCGGTAAGTTCGGCATCGTCCGGCTGCCACCAGCCCTGCCAACGGACGCCCGGCGCCAATGTGGCCCAGGGCTTATTGTTCATAGTGGGGATTTTCATCCTGGCCGCGCGCGGTATAGTTGCGGCGAGGCAGCGTGGGCATGGCTTTGAATTGTTCACAGAAGCGAATGAGGTTCGCAAGCTCTTCCTCGGCGTATTGCTGCCCCTTTGCCACCGTTGCCGTGCGTGGATCTCCCTCAACGCCGGAGCCATTGGAGACGCGCGACCAATCGTCGGTAAAAGCCACTGGCCCGTCGCCGGCCATTAAGTCTGCCCAGGTGTAATCGGTGCGTCGTTCCAGCAGATCGGGCACGGCCAATTCCATCTTAACGGCCGCCTGATCTAGAAAAAGGTACCACGACGTTTCATACTCGCAGGCGTGGGCCATGCCACCGATGGCGGTTTCACGAAGTTGGGCGGCCAGATCGCGGGCCAGGTTCCAATGGCTAATGGCGGCGGCCAAGGCGTCGCTGCTCTCGTTGACAATGCGCCGCGCCACCAGCGCACAGGGCATGGCGTTTGACCCATGACCGTTGAGCAGCACAATGCGCGTGTGGCCTTGACGCACAAAGCTGTGGCAGACATCAAAGACGTAATTGATAAAGTGCTCGATTGCCACCGTAATGGTGCCGGGAAAGCCCATGTTGTGCTCGTTGAAGCCATAATGAATGGGCGGCGCGCTCAAAAGCAGATCTGGGCGGCGGCGAGCAGCTTCGTTGCACAGCCATACCACAATGCGGTTATCCACATCCACGGGCAGGTGGGGTCCATGCTGCTCAATGGCGCCGATCGGCAGCAGCACCACGCGTCCGCCGTCTTGGGCCGCCCGCCGCGCTTCGGGCCACGTCATCCGTTCCAATAGCGGTTGTAATTGTGGATTAGCGGGTGTAGACATGGTGACGCTCTGCTTATTCCTGGCCATGTTCTGCCAAAATTGGCAAGACCGCGGCGCGCATGCGCGGTTGCACCTTCTTGCTCAGACCCAATGAAACGGCCCAATTGACCTCGTAGCCGCCTTCGGGAAAGTCTGCCGGTTCCGGTAGATAGAGCAGGAAGCCATTGGTGTAGGTCACCAGCGCCGGGACTCGATAGCCCATGGCGCGCAATTTGACCTTGAGGTCAATGGCGGTCTCGGTAAAGACCTCGCCCGGCTCGGTGACCAGCATTAAATCGCCAATCTGTAAGAGCATGATTTCACATGGAATATTGCTGGCATCGCTGACAAGCGGCTGCTCGGTGAGCAACGGCGCCGGCGGTTTCACCGGATGCTCATCGGGATCGGCCGCGGCGTTTACAGTTACCTGATGCGACCAGATCGGCGCATCATCTGTGGTCACAATACGCTGCGCAATGTAGCCGGCCTCTTCGGCAAAGGCATCCCCCAGCTCGGCCACTTCCGCAAAGGTGCCCCCCTTGCGGTCACCAATATTCCACTGGATGGGGTCATCGGCGGCTCCGTAATAGGCGCTGACATTGCCAATCGCGCGCACCGTTTTGTGGGCGCGCAGCTGTTGGCGCACGCCGGCCACCAGCGGATTGATGTTGCCCGAGCCGCCTTGGGTAAAGAGACAGGTGGCCCCGTTCCCCAGCTGTTCCTCAAGATTGCGCATGGCATACCCCGGCCAATCGCCGCTCAGTTGCAGATTGTCGTAGCCGAGGACGACCGAATGGCAGGCAAAGTTGCACCACAGACCCAAGATATTGCCCTGTGCATCGTCGACGCGCAGCACCGTGACGCCGGGATCGACCGGACGATCGAGCCAGCGGCGGTTGATCGAATAGCCGTACAGAAAACCGGCGCCGCTGCCCACCTTGGCCGGCTGGAGCGCGGCGTAGGCAGCTACCACGGCATCGGCAATGATCTGGGCCAACGGGCGATCCCAATTGTCGGCGTGGCGATCGTGAGGGCCGGCATGGGTGTGGGTCGTAGAAATGAGCAGATGCTCGCCGGGGATTCCGGTCTGTGCGCTGACGGCTTGCCGGATTGCCGTTACGCTCGGTTCGGAAAGATAACAGAGATCGGCGGAGACCAGGCCCCAACAGCCGTCCTCATTTTCCAACACCAGGGCGCGGGCCAACAGCGCATCATGCACGGCGGTGGCGCCCTGTTCACGCCCACCATACCCTACCAATTTACAACCCAACTTTGGCGTAATATCGACCCGGCCAAAACCGGCGCGCAATGTTGTCATAGATGCTAGCTTATCCTTTCATACCGGAGAGGACAACTCCCTGGATAAAATATTTTTGGAGGGCTAAAAAGACAAGAACTACCGGCAGCGTTGCCACTGTAGACACAGCCATGATGTATGTCCAATAGGGCGAACGCATGGGCTGCGTAAAAACGGTCATGCCCACCGGCAGGGTAAAAAGATTGCCCTTATTCACTACAATGAGCGGCCAAAGGAAATTATTCCAGCTGGCCAAAAAGGTGATAATGGCCAGCGAGGCCAGCGGCGGTTTGAGCAGCGGCAGAACAATACGCGCAAAGATGCCGATCTCCCCTGCGCCGTCAATGCGCGCCGCATCGAGCAGTTCATCGGGCAGCGTCAGACAGAATTGGCGCATGAGAAAGACGCCAAAGGCACTGAGCGCGCCGGGAATGATGAGCCCGGCAAAATTGTTCGTCCAGCCCAGGCCATGCACCAACACGTAGAGCGGAATGAGCAGAATCTGGAAGGGAATCATCATGGTGCTCAACACCAAGAGAAAGGCCAGATTTTTGCCGGGAAACTGGAATTTGGCAAAGCCATAGCCGGCCAAGCCACTAAAAAAGAGCGTACTTGCCACCACAGCCAGCGCTACGACCAGACTGTTATAAAAATAGAGAGCAAAAGGCGCCGTGGCAAACGCTTCTGGATAATTTTCTGGCTTAAACTCATGGGGCAGCCAGTGGATGGGGATCGCCACCACTTCGGCTTCCGCCTTAAAGCTGGTCGTCACCATGTAGTAGACCGGCACACAAAAAAGCAGAAGGCCCACAATGATAACGGCATAGAGCAGCAACGTTTGTACCGCGTGGCTCAGATAGTAGCTCGAGGTATGACGTTTCTGGTACACGGACAGTCTCCTCTCTACGTGTAGCTAGTATCCTCGGATTGCACACTGCGAATCTGGATAAGCGTAATGGCAATAATGGCTAGGAACATAATGACCGACATGGCGGCGGCCACACCCATTTTGAAGTACTCAAAGCCATATTTATAGACCAATAAGGCAACCGTCGTGGTCACATTGCTGGGACCACCTTTGGTCATGATAAATTGAAGCGAAAAGGCTTGCAGCGCGCCAATGGTGGAGACCACCACGACAAAGAGGGTTGTGGGGCGCAACAGGGGCAGCGTAACGTGGCGAAAGGCGGCCCAACGCCCTGCGCCATCAATGAGCGCGGCTTCGTAAAATTCTCTGGGAATGCCAACTAGCCCGGCGATCCAGACGATCATAAAGAAGGGAATGCCGGCCCAATTATCGACCGTGATCAGCGCCAGTGGCGTCAATGTGGAACTGGCCAGCCAAAAAATCTCGGGCTGGCCCGTATAGGGACCAACCAGCGCCGTGGCCAGACCATTGGCGTGAAAGATCAGCTTCCAGACCAATGACACGACGACGCCGGATAAGAGCGTTGGCGTAAAATAGAGCACCTTAAAGGTCTCGCGGCCGCGGAAGTCGCGCACAAAGAGCAAGGCCAGCAGCAACGACAGAATCCACTTGGGTATCGTCGTCCCCAGCACAAAGACCAGGGTCACCTTGAGGCCGTTGAGGAACTCCTTGTTCTCCAGCAGATCGATGTAGTTATCAAACCCAATCCAGACCGGCGGCTTGAGCAACGTGTACTCGGTGAGGCTCATGTAAAAGCCATTTACCATGGGGTACAGGCTGAAGATGAGGAAAAAGAGCATTGCCGGTGCAATAAAGACAATGCCATATATACTGCGCCGAAAGATCAGATTGCGCTTGAAACGCGCCGCAAAACCGGAGCGTGCGTGGGCGGTAGCGGAAGTTGAAGAGATGGATACTTGTTGGCCGGTCACGCGGATCTTCTCCCAGGAAGGCGAATTCAGTAAAACATATCCCAATTGCATTATTCAGAAACCGAGTTTTTGGCAAAAACCCGGTTTCGCATTCTGCCGAAACAATTTGTGGTTCAACCGGATCTCAGGTGGTTGACGTCCCCGGCACTTTCGACCAGTTGACTCGGTAAACGAGTTCAAGTGCCGGGGATGTCAGAGTCGTTGACATTCTGCGTTGCCTAGCGTTGAAACGCCAGCCTGTTCGCCAAAGTACGCTAAAGCGCACTAAATCTCAACCGGCTTGAGCCGGTTTCCTGTAATAGACACCGATTTTGGTGTATTAACAAAATAGTACTGGTATCCCAGAAGTTCGACTTCTCCGCGAAGTCGAACTTCTGCGCCGATGTAATTTATAAATCTGCACCAATCGATGGATATGCAAATGTCAACGGAACCTAGTGTTCTATCAATCGTGTTTTGATAGAATTAATAAGTAGTCAGAACACCAATGTCTCGGCAAGCATGAATTGATGGAAATCCGTTATGAATGCTTGCTGAGACACTAGTTGTCTGGCCGCTTAATGTTCGCGGCACTAGGCTCAACCCATGAGGTGCGGCTGAGTCCTAACCTTTAGCCAACTTTACTGCGCATCCTCAAGAATTTTATCGATCTCATCTTGGGCAATTTGCAGCGATTCGGGAATGGCCATGCCATCGACGATGCTGCGGTCACGGGCGCGCGCCAGCACATCGGCCACCTCAATAAAGTTGGCCAGCCGCGGCGAATACATGCTCACCGACATTTCATCCAGGTAGATGTCCATGTAGGGGATATCCTGGAACTCTTGAGAGTCGGCCAGCTCGGTCTTGGGTTGCAGCAGCCCCGTATTGACCATGTAATCGATGGGGTGCGAATCCAGGAAATAGGCTAGCTTCCAAGCGGCAGCTTGGACTTCGGGCGCCGAATGAGAATTGACCATGTGGAAATAGGCATAGGTGTCAAAGTGGTTCTGACTGACGGCATTTTCCCAGATGGGCACGGGCTTGACGGTATAATCGATACCGGCCTCTTCAATGGTCGACTTGGCCCACGAACCCATGCCACATTTGATGGCCACTTTGCCCGCCGTGAAATCATCCGTTTGGCTGGTCCAGTAGGCAGGACCGCCCAAGCCCCACTCGGTGGCCCAGTTGACCCAATACTCCATTACTTTTTGCGCTTCTTCAGAGGCTGGTTCGAGATCGGAACCGCCGAGCTGGCGAACCATGGCGCCCCATTCCAGATACATCCAGACCGAAGCGCCCCAGTCAAAATCGAAGCCCTGTTGCACCAATTTGCCGTCGGCATCGCGCTTGGTCAGCTTTTCCGCCACATCCTTCATTTCCTCCCAGGTCGCCGGGAAGTCGGCGTCGGCATCTAAGCCGGCGTCGGCAAAGAGCGCTTTGTTGGCATAGCAAGCGTAGATGCTCACCTCGTTGGGAATGCCATAGAGCTTGCCATCAAAAATAGCGCCTTGGAGCGTATTCTCCGGCGCCACATATTGATCCATGAGCTCTTGTTGCGAGGCCAGGCCCAGCGATTCCGCGCTGACCGGCGCAATGGCCTCTTCGGCATAGAAGGTGCCGATGTCACCGTTCCACTGCGCAAAGAGATCGGGACCTTGGCCGGAAGCCAGTGCTGTGCGCAATTTGGCGTCGAAGTCGCTGGGAATCACTTCATACTCAACGGTAATGTCGGGGTTTTCCTCCATGAACTGGGCAATATATTTCTGATCCAGTTCAACGCGTGGTTCAAAGTTGTGGGCCCAGTAGGTCACCGTAACGGCCGAGCCGCTGCTGCTACTGCCATCCGCTGGCGCGGCGCCTGGTGCAACACAGGCTGCCACCCCAAAGGCAGCCATTGATACCATCAACAGTAAAACAAACCGTAAACGACGAAGAGCACTCATACCATTCTCCTTTTTGTAGCGTTTGCGCATTGATGTGAATATGATGGTTACGACTTATGTAGCGCCTGTGGGTAGTCAGAATAGGAATAGATTGCTGATTAGGCCATTCGGACTTCAGGCGTCCATAAGTCCTTAAGATGTAAATGTGATACAAAGGACACTTACATCAAAAGCAGAAAATTGTAAGATCTGCTGCAAACAAACAGGGCTAAGATACTTCTTGTGGGTTTATTTATGGGTTTATCGATGTGACTTTGGTTTGGCCAATTGGCAAATACTGTCGAGTTGGTGGAATGAAATAGAGAAAGGAATCATGGCGGCGGTAGCCTCGGGGGAATAGAGAGTGGCTAGCATGTTGTTGAACTAAGAAGCTATAATAAAATGAGTATAACGAAGCGCTGAATATTTGTCAACCGCGTTTAAAGCCTCGTGCGCGTTTCGCTTTGGGGGCGAACATAGGGCGGCAGGATAGAATCCTCTTGTGACGCGCATGCTTTTCAGGCTAAATAGCAATTAAATATAGCGTTTGTTCAAAACTACTTGCAAAGATATAATGAGGTTCCCGTTCGTTACCCAACGACTTGCGCCGCGCCAGCAAATTGTCGGGAGCCGCACATATAGCCACCCAGGCGCGTGTGACCGCCAGCTGCGCAAGACCAGTTTATTGTGTTCGGGCGTGTAACTACGAAACCGTTTCCTGCGCCTGTCGAAGCGGATGCCGGCCTGCGTAGTTACTCGGAGAGTCATGGAATTGTAAGGTTCGATGTTATCGTTTCAACTGCTTGGATCAGTTTTACTCTACAAAGATGGACAACCGCTCAGCCAATTTCGCAGCCAAAAAGAAGTAGCGCTTCTCATCTATCTTGCCCAAACGGGACAAACTCATACGCGTGAATTTATGGCGGATCTGCTCTGGGAAGACCGCACGACCCAGCAGGCGCTTAGCAATTTGCGCACCGCCCTTGCTCGCCTGCGTAAACAGGTGGGCAACGACGTGGTGATTACGCGCAAAACGTTGGCCCTTGCGCCGGCCAGTCAGCATCCCGTCGATTCGGTCATCTTATTGCAGCGCTTGGCCAATGCGCAACAGATCGACGCGCCCGCACAAGCCAGTGCGCTGCAACGCGCCCTCGATGGCTATCACGGTCCTTTCCTGGCCGATTTTACGTTGCCCGATGCTCCGCAATTTGACACATGGCTGTTGGCGACGCGCGCACATATTCATCAGCAAGTGGTCGCCGCCTATGCGAAGCTGGGGCACTATGCGCTGGCTACCAATGATGCTGACTATGGCATCGCAATCGCTCGCAGTTGGCTCCAGATTGACGCCCTGGATGAACAGGCGCACACGCTGTTGATTCGCCTGTTGCTTAAAGCGGGGACGGTGCGCGAAGCGGTGGCCCATTATGACGCTTGCTCGAACTTGCTGCGCGCCGAGTTGGGCATTGAACCACCCACTGAAATGACCGAACTGATCCGCAGCGTGCGGTCCAAAGCCATGCCCGCCTCACCGCCAGCCGCATACGTTCGTCATAACTTACCGGCCGTCTATAATCAGTTCTTTGGGCGCAATAACGTGCAGCATGAACTGCACACCCAGCTCGACCAGCCGTGGTGCCGGTTGGTAACGATTGTGGGACCGGGCGGCGTGGGCAAGACCCGGCTTGCCACCACCGTGGCCCGCGGCCGTCTCAACCACTATGCCGATGGGGTTTGGCTCGCGGAGTTGGCCGACGTCGACCCGCATGATGACGATCTGGTTGAAGCAGTGGCTGTGGAAATTGCCACCGCGCTCGACCTGCGGTTGACGGGGTCGGCAACACCTGTAGAGCAACTGCTTAGCCACCTGCAACACAAACGGCTTTTGCTGGTATTAGATAATATTGAGCATCTATTGGATAGTTTGCCGCTCATTCTGGAGCTAATTCAGCGCTGCCAAAACGTGCAGCTGCTCGTTACCTCGCGCCAGGCGTTGCGCATTCGCGCCGAGTGGACCGTGACGTTGACCGGTTTAGGCTATCCGACGGATGAGAGCAGCGCAACGCAGTCTGACGCCGTCGACCTTTTTGTGGCGCGGCGGGCACAGCTGCACGGGGCACATGCGGTCAATGAGCTGGCCGCCATGCGCCAAATCTGCCGCCTGGTAGAAGGCTTGCCGCTGGCTATTGAACTGGCGGCCGCCATGACTCAGAACACCAGCTGTCAAGCCATCGCGGACCAATTGCAGCATGGTTTCGATGTGCTGGCGGCTACGCTGCGCGATGTGCCGCGCCGCCATCATAGCCTGCAAGTGGTTTTTGAGATGTCGTGGCGGTCATTGCCGCCGCGTCTGCAAACGCGCCTGGCGCGTCTTGCCCTCTTCCGGGGTGGCTTTACCGCATCTGCAGCGCGGCACATCACCGCGGCCAATGCGCAAGATCTGGATGCGCTTTGCGCGCAGTCGTTATTGTCGTACCATGCCGACCACGAACGCTATACGCTTCATGCCGTTGTGCGCGCTTATGCCGCCGCCAAGCTGGCAGACTTATCGCGCCCAGAGCCTGTCGAAGGGCGCGATAAGTCTGCCAGCGACCAAACGCTGCAAAAACACGCCCGTTACTATCTTGAACTGCTGGCCCAACAACGGGCATCTTTGCAAAGAGAAGCGCCCCAACATGCCGTGGCTGCGCTCGAGCCAGATTGGGAAAATGTGCGCCTCGCCTGGCAAACGGGCCTCTCATCCCTTGCGCTCGCCCCGGGGAATGAAACGGCGGCTTCGCGCCCAGCGCGAGAGCGCGCTGTCGCCCTGCTCCTTGACGCACTTCAAGCGCTTTCCATCTACTATCAACTGCGCGGGCTCGCCCACGAGGCGGAAGCCATCATGCAGCACACACAGTGGGCGGCAACGGCCTGGGGCGCAGAGGG
>JACKBC010000066.1 GCA_020634755.1 Caldilineaceae bacterium
CATACCGCCAAGCAGATCCCAATAGTTTGGATAGCTAATGCTAGGTTTGTTATCGCGTAAGTAGATGAGAACTTGCTGATTTCTATCGAACAAAATTACCTTTGCGACTTCTATTACCGTCATATGAAGTTTGCCTTGTATATTCTTGAATGGCAGTGGTAGCCGAACTATTAAGTGGAACGCAACAGGTAATCTATGCCATCATACCCTAGTCAAGTGGAGATATAGGCTGCCACTGGCGCGAAAATGCAAAACACTGCTTGCGTTCCAATACAGCCGGTCAGTTGTCTTGGGCGGCATACCGGCTAAGACAACTGTCATGCTTCTGGTGCTTGTAATCCAATGTTCCTGGGTCTGATTCACTTACGCTGTCAGCCATTTGTCACTGTTTATCAACGACGAGTTGTGGTAAGCTTCAATGGTGGAACAAGTGTTCTTTACTGCGTATTTCCAGGATATAGGTAAGTATACTTCTTACCAACTAGATTGTCCAAACAGATAGCTGCGAGCCTTTACGATGCAACAAAAGCCAAAGAAACTTCTCGACCGCGTGCGCGACGCCATTCGCGTCAAACACTACTCCTATCGAACCGAACAGACGTATATGGATTGGATTGAGCGGTACATCCGTTTTCATGGGCTGCGTCATCCAGCCGAAATGAATGCGCCTGAGATCCAAGCGTTTCTTACCCATTTAGCTGTCGAACGCAACGTTTCGCCATCCACACAGAATCAGGCGCTGAGTGCGCTGCTCTTCCTCTATCGCCATGTGCTCAACCTTGAACTCACGGATCGGATTGATGTCGTGCGTGCGAAGAAAGAGAAGCACCTACCCACTGTCCTGACGAAGGAAGAGGTTCGGCAGGTCATTGAGCGCATGTCGGGTTTGCAGCAGCTGATGGCTCAGCTTTTGTACGGGAGTGGGATGCGGTTGATGGAGTGTATGCGCTTGCGCATCAAAGATATCGAATTCGCACAACAGCAGATTATCGTGCGCGATACAAAAGGCAACGAAGATCGCGTTACCATGCTCCCCCAACGAATTGTTGCGCCGCTTAAAGCGCATCTGGTTGAGGTCAAAAAGATGCACGAACTTGCGCTTGCCAATGGTTACGGGACTGTTGAGATGCCTTATGCGTTAGCACGGAAATATCCGAATGCCGAACGTGAATGGATGTGGCAATATGTCTTTCCCGCGCAAAAACCTTCGGTTGATCCGCGTTCTGGTATCATCCGTCGTCATCATCTGGATGAAAGTGTTCTCCAAAAAGCTGTCCGCCGTGCCGCGCAACAAACCAACATCAACAAGCACGTCACGCCGCATATCTTTCGCCACTGCTTTGCCACACATCTATTGGAAGCGGGTTATGACATCCGCACTGTCCAGGAACTACTCGGCCACAAAGATGTAAAGACTACGCAAATCTACACGCATGTGCTCAATAAAGGACCTATGGGGGTGCGCAGCCCCCTCGATTGAGAACCATACCATGCCTATAAAAACCTGACTGCGCGGCACATAAGATTCCCCCACCGCCAAGCTATGCAGAGTACGGCGCTGCGTAGCCATCAGACCAGATTACGCAGAGTACGGCGCTGCGTAGCCATCATACCAGATTACGCAGAGTACGGCGCTGCGTAGCCATCATACCCGATTACGCAGAGTGCGGCGCTGCGTAGCCATCATACCAGATGCGCAGAGTACGGCGCTGCGTAGCCATCATACCAGATGCGCAAAGAGCCGTAAATTCTTTGCGTTTTATGGCGCTCTTAGCGGTAAGATAAGTTATTTCAGTCAACCAGCACGCAAACTCGCTGCGTCTCAACCAAACACACTTGTAAATGCCACCCTCCCTATGCCTGTGGTACAATATTCCCATGCCAAAATCCAAAAACGGTCGTCGCCCGCCGCGACATTTCAAAACCAATAAAATAGACCTGACCAATGGCGCCCAGCCCGCACGCGCCGAGACCGGCGCCATTTACAAAGATTGGGGCGGCAAAATTCCGGTGGCGCTCACTATGCCCAACACCTACTACGTGGGCATGAGCAGCTTGGCGCTTCAACTGCTTTACAGCTGGTTCAACCGGGAGGATGACATTGTTTGTGAGCGCATCTTTTGGGAGAAGGGCGCGGCGCAAGCCGGTGCGCCGCTACTCTCGTTGGAAAGTGCGCGCCCAGCGGCTGATTTTGACCTGTGGGCCTTTACCATTTCGTGGGAAATGGACTACTTTAACGTGGTAGAGCTGCTGCGCCAGGCCGGTATCCCACCGCTGGCCGCAGAGCGACATGCCTCCCACCAGTGGGATGGCCGCCACTGGCCCCTGCTCATCGCTGGCGGCCCCGGCGTCACCATGAATCCCGAACCGGTGGCGCCCTTTTTTGACGCCATCTTAATTGGCGAGGGCGAGGAAGCTGTTCCGCACCTGGTTGAGCTCTGTCGGGATGCGCTTTACGCGGACCGGCAGGCGCTCTTGGCCGCGCTGGACCGCACGCCCGGCTGGTATGTGCCTTTGCTGCGCCCTTCCAACCGGCAGCACGTAGATTTTCGCCCGGTGGAGCGGCTGTGGGTGCGCAATCTGCCCGCCCACAGCACCAGCAGCACGCTCTATACGCCCGACACCGAATTTAGCAACATGCACATGATGGAGATCGCGCGCGGCTGTGGCCGCGGCTGCCGCTTCTGCCTGGCCGGTTATGTCTATCGCCCGCCGCGTGAACAGCCGCTGGATGCACTGGTGCGCTCGGCGGAAGGCGCCATGCAACAGGGGCAGACCAAAGTGGGGCTGGTCAGCGCCGCCGTCAGCGACCACACGCAAATTGATGAGCTGGCCGTCGAATTGCAGCGCATGGGCGCATCTATCAGCGCCAGCTCCATGCGCATGGACCCCATTAGCCAGCCGTTGATTCGCGCCCTGGCCGAGACAGGTGCGCAGACGCTCACCGTGGCCCCGGAAGCGGGCAGCCAGCGCCTGCGCAACGTCATCAACAAAACGCAGACGGAAGAACAGATGATGGCCGCCGTGGCGCTGGCCCAGGAATATAACTTTCCGCAGCTCAAGCTCTACTTTATGGTGGGCCACCCCACCGAGACCGATGACGATATCCAGGCCATTATCGACTTTACCCAGGAGGCGCGCCGCCACTTTAAGCGCCGCATTGCCATTAACGCCACGCCCTTTGTGCCCAAGGCGCATACGCCTTTCCAGTGGGAAGGCATGACGCCCACCCGGGTAATCCGCCAGCGCCAGCGCACCATTTTCCAGGCGCTGGCGCGGCACGGCGTGCAGGTACGCGCCGATGCGCCGGATTGGGCCGAGGTGCAGGCCGTGCTCTCGCGCGGGGATCGCGCATTGGCCCAGGTGCTGCTGGAGATTCCGTCGGGGCAGCTCACCACGCGCGCTTTTTTCGATACCATGGCCCGCTTGGGGTTAGACCGCGAACAGTATATTGGCAAGTGGGAAATCGGCGCGCCGTTGCCGTGGGATGTGGTGCAGAGCGGCGTCAGCGAGAATTACTTCCACTACGAACTCAAGCTGGCGGCCCGTGATGAAACCGGCCTGAGCTGCCCGCCCGATTCGGCCGGCTGTCTGAGCTGTCAATCGTGCGACCCCGACTGGGCCTTTCGCTACGGCAGCAACGCGGCGCGACCCATTCCGGCGGCCAAAGGGGGGCCCTGGCGGGCGCAAGATTGGCAGCCGTGGACGCACTTCAAACGTGAAAAGCATGAGCAGCTTGCCCCAGTGGAGTTGGTCGTTTAAAGAAAGATAACAATTTAAACCGGTAATCCAACAGCACTGCTTGAAACCAGCGCCGGTCAGCCCAAGTACGCTATTGTGTATTAGCAAAATAGTACTGGTATCCCAGAAGTTCGACTTCTCCGAGAAGTCGAACTTCTATGATGGTGTTAATTTAATCTGCAAAAGCGCACTTTTATTATCGCCTGCTTGAGCAGGCTTCCGCTAGCAGACGCAGGCTTCTGCCTGTGGTGATAACTTTGGTTACAATCCGATTTCTGAGCAAAACATGAACAAACTATCCCGCATTCTTATTCTTCTCTTTGTCATCTTTACCTGCGTGGGCTGTGACCAAGCGACCAAGCGCGTGGCCGAAACGCACCTGCGTACGGCGGCGCCCATTTCGTACCTGAACAATACGGTGCGGCTTGAATATGCGGAAAATCCGGGCGCATTTCTTAGCCTGGGCGCTGGGCTGTCGGAAGATGCCCAACACTGGATTTTCACCATTATGGTGACGTTGATCTTGGGCGGCTTTTTGCTTTTTGCTCTCCTGTATTTACACAACCTGCGTTTGGCCACCCTCATTGCGCTGGCTCTCTATATTGGCGGCGGATTGGGTAACCTGATCGACCGACTTTTCAACAACGGCGTGGTGGTTGATTTCATGAATGTGGGCGTCGGTTCGCTCCGTACCGGCATTTTTAACGTGGCCGATATGGCCATTATGGCCGCCGTGGCAATCCTGCTCATTACCCAATTTCCCAAACAATTTTCAACCCAAAAAATAGAACACTGATTGGGTAGATTGGGCGGATCGACACCGATAATCACTGAAAAAACTGTGTAAATCCGTCAAATCTGTGAAATCTGTGTTCCATTCTGAGTTCTCCACCCTATGACGCTTCCGTTTCACTCCATCTATCGCCACGGCTTTGTGCGCGTGGCCGCGTGTGTGCCATCTGTGCGCGTGGCCGAGCCGGCTTTCAACACGGCGCACACCATTGACCTGGCCCAGCAAGCCGCCGCCAACCATGCCGCCGTCGCCATCTTTCCCGAACTGGGGCTGGCCGGTTATACCAGTGATGATCTCTTTCACCAGGACGCGCTGCTGGCCGCCGTGCGCACGGGGCTGGCCCAAATTGTTGAGGCCAGCCAGCAGCTCATGACGTTGCTGGTGGTGGGCGCGCCGCTGCGCTTGGATGGCCGGCTCTTCAATTGCGCCATTGTCATTCACAAGGGGCGCATTTTGGGCATTACGCCCAAAACGTATTTGCCCAACTATCGTGAATTTTACGAAAAGCGGCAGTTCACCGCGGGCCGCAGCGCCACGCGTGCCGAAGTTTCACTGTTGGACCAGCTGGTCCCCTTTGGCACGGATCTCCTTTTTTGCGCCGTCAATGTAGAAGGCTTTAAGCTGCACGCCGAAATTTGTGAAGATCTGTGGGCGCCCATCCCGCCCAGCACCTATGCCGCGCTGGCTGGAGCCACGCTTTTGACCAATCTGTCCGGCAGCCCCATTACCATTGGCAAGGCTGACTATCGCCGCGAAATTTGCAGCACCCAATCGGGAAAATGCATTGCGGCCTACCTCTATGCCGGGGCCGGGCTGGGCGAATCGACCAATGATCTGGCTTGGGACGGGCACGCGCTGATCTATGAAAATGGCAGCCTGCTAGCTGAATCGCAGCGCTTTCAGATTGATGAACAGATCATCATGGCCGATATTGACTTGGAGCGGCTGGAGCAGGAGCGCATGCGGCTGACCAGTTTTACGGATTCGGTGGCCAACTATGCGCTGCAGCTGCAACAGATGCGCCATGTTGCGTTTGAACTGGATGTGCCGCAAGGTGCAGTGCGCTTGCAGCGCCACGTGGGTCGTTTTCCCTATGTACCCAGCGACCCGGCCCGGCTCAACGAGCGTTGCGCCGAAGTCTACAACATTCAGGTGCAGGGGCTGGTTAAACGTTTGCAGGCCACCGGCATTCAGCGCGTGGTGATTGGCATTTCTGGTGGGCTCGATTCCACCCAGGCGCTGATTGTAGCGGCCCGCGCCATGGACTATCTAAAGTTGCCGCGCACCAATATTTTGGCCTATACCATGCCCGGCTTTGCCACCAGCACGCTCACCCGCGGCAACGCGCACAGCCTCATGGACGTCGTGGGGGCTACGGCGCAGGAGATTGATATTCGGCCCTCTTCGCTGCAAATGCTGCGCGATCTGGGCCATCCCTATGCCAATGAGGAAGAGCAGTACGATATTACGTTTGAGAACGTGCAGGCTGGTGAGCGCACGTCGCATCTGTTCCGGCTGGCCAATTACCACAACGCCCTTGTGCTGGGCACCGGTGACTTGAGCGAGCTGGCGCTGGGCTGGGCTACGTACGGGGTGGGCGACCAGATGTCCCATTACAACGTGAATGCTTCGGTGCCCAAAACGTTGATCCAATATTTAATTCGTTGGGCGGCCAACACCAATCAATTGGGGCCAGAGGCGCACGATACGCTGATTTCGATTTTGAACACGGAGATTTCGCCAGAGCTGGTGCCACACAAAGAAGGCGAATCCAGTCAGCCTGCCCAGAGCACCGAAGCCAAAATTGGTCCATACGAGCTGCAAGATTTTAATCTTTATTACATTTCGCGTTTTGGCTTTAAGCCCAGCAAAGTAGCTTTTTTGAGCCATCACACTTGGCGCGACCGGACGCGTGGTAACTGGCCCGAACTATTGCCGGTGGAAAACCGCAATGAGTACGATCTGGCCACCATTAAAAAGTGGTTGGACGTATTCCTCTTCCGCTTTTTCCAGATTAGCCAATTCAAGCGCACGGCAATTCCCAACGGTCCCAAGGTCGGCTCGGGCGGTTCGCTTTCCCCGCGCGGGGACTGGCGCGCCCCCAGTGATTCAGCGGCCACGCTTTGGCTGGAGGAGCTGCGGCAAAATGTGCCCGATGGGGATGATACGGTGAAAGTGTGACCGGGTGAAGAGGTCACCTTGTTATTAACCGGTAAAAAGACCGATAAGGAGAGAAGAAGATGCGCAAGAATCTAATTCCGTGGGGGCAGATACAGGGGGCAGTTTGGCTAATTGGATTAGCCATTATAGCTTGGCAGAACTGGTGGTGGCCGGGCATCTTGGTTCTGGTGGCGCTGAGTGGAATTGTCGAGGGGATTATTCGTAACTATACGACCCACGACGCCGAGTCAAAAGCGCTGGAACAACAACGCGTGACTTCTTTACCCGAGCAGTGCCCCAGTTGCGGTAGTCCGGTGGATGCCCAAAATGTCCGATGGATTAACCAAACTACGGCCAATTGCCCCTATTGTGGAACCAAATTAACCCAGCCGCAGAAAAGCGTTTCTGCATAATAGATACACAAAATACACAATTCCACAATGTGTCGGTTGACAGCACCGCCATTTTGTGCTATTTTAATGTTTAGTATAAATTTTCACAGACAGATTGAGAACTATTCATAAATTCGGTTGCGAGCCCTGCCACTGTCTCTGGCGACTCGTTTTGGTGTAGAGAATTTACGGATAGAGATTAAATGATAGCTTAACGACCATGAATTTTAGGAACAATCGGGCACATTGCTCAACACCGAAATGGATATCCACATCGACGCGTATGATAGACGCGTCCGCGCTCGCGTCCGTAGAACGGTACGCATGTTGCGCGGGTAAATTCTCAGTGGCTCATACTCGCCTTAGACGCTAAATCGCACAGAATTCGGCTGTTAATGCAGCCATAACTGAATGCTAACGTCACGACAAAAAAGGTAAAGTATAAGAAGAGGCGAGCCAACTGGCTCGCCTTTTTTGATTCCGAATTATTCACTAACTAAAAATCAACAAATTTGTCACAATTATCGGGGATGTTTTACACTGCAATAGATGTTTTGACGCATTTCATGTAGTTGTGACCAATCTATGGTCGAGGCCCAGATAATGGGAAATGTCCTTTTACTAAACGCCACATATGAACCTCTAACCATTCTGCCTGTGCGCCGGGCGTTGAGCCTGTTGCTGCGCGGCCGAGTGGATGCTGTCTCTGACGATTACATCTCGCTAGCCGGTGCAGCAGACTCTCTGCGCATCCCCACCATTATTCGCTTGCAGCGCTATGTGAACGTGCCGCGCCGCGGCGTGGCTTGGAGCCGCCGTAGCGTTTTGCGTCGCGATGGCTACCGCTGCATCTACTGCGGCATTCGCTCTGGCGAAATGCACAAGGGGCAGGTGCTTGTGCGCAGCGACTTCACCATCGATCACATTATTCCCCGCAGTCGTGACGGCAAGAATACCTGGGGCAATACCGCCGCCGCCTGCCATTCCTGCAACCAGCGCAAAGGCAACCGCACGCCGCACGAAGCGGGTATGCCCCTGCTGTGGGAGCCCAAGACGCCGCGCGTCGATTATCTGGTGGCGGCGGGCGAAATGCCAACTTCCTGGAAGCTTTACCTAGAGGTTTGATATATCCAGCAGCAGACGTCATGTGCAACACGCATGACGTCTGCTGCTGTCTTCTTTACATCCCCCACTCCGCATCGCCAAAAAATTCTCCGTGCTCTTTTTGGACAAACGCTTCTACTTGCGCTCGAATGTCACCCAGGCGAAAGTGTGGACCGTGACCCGGATAGCAAACTGTGTCGTCCGGCCAGGGCAGCACCACGCTTTGTAGCGTCTGCAACGTGGTGCGGAAACCGTCTGCGGACCAGGTTTTGCCCGGCCCACCCGCAAAGATGGTATCGCCCACGACCACGCGATGATCGCCCACAATGGAAAAGCATATCTGGTCATCAATGTGCCCAGGCGCATAGGCAACGCGCAATGCGTGGTCGCCCACTGCAAATGTGTCGCCGTCGGTCAACGTTTGGTCAATGGCAAAGCCTTTGGCTTGCGCATTGGCGTGCGCAACTATCGGCACATTCAACCGTTGACGCATCTCCTCCAGCGCACCCACGTGATCTCCGTGGGTGTGGGTAAGCAGGATGGCAATGGGCCTGCTGCCCGCCAGCATCTCAGTCAGCGTATCCGGGTCGGCGCCGGGGTCAAAGAGTACGCTCTGGCCCGTGTTGGGGCAAAAGAGCGCATAGGTATTCATGGGCCACGGGCCAACCTGGCTGTGGCGCAATTCGAGAGGTTGGGTCATTGGAGTCTCCTTTGCGTGCACAAATGGCGAATATTGGTTCGTAGGCGCCACATCCTTATTGTGCAGTCTTTACTTATTGTGAACTTAACCAAATGCATTTAGTTAAGGATACCGCACCTACGTTTAATTGGGAATCTGTCCTTTCCTAGATCCGCTTCGTCCTTGGCTTTTATCGCTTTACCAATGGCATGAATATATTCATGTTTATTACCACCGGTGGTGGGCCACCCACTTCCCCTTCGCCATCCACCCATTCAACGGCGCCGATGTCACATCCGTTTCCTTGCGGGCGCGTCACGCCGCGCTGGTCGACGGTCAAGTCACAGCTGCCGGCATCGATCACGGGGCTGCTGGCCAGGGGAATGTGGGCATAGGTGCTGGCCGCGTTGAGCGACATCTCTTCCAAGCTAAGGTCGGTGTTGATAATGTTGGTGCCGGTGTCGCCCAGGACGGTGCAATCGACCAGTTCATCCAGTAAATTGTGCCCGTCCGACGTGAAAATGTAGCCGCAGACCGGACCAAATTCGGCGCTGTTATTGGCCACAATGGTGTTGGAGAGGCGCACATCCTCTGCCCCGCCGTTGTTGATGCCGCCGCCGGCGCCGGTGGCCACGTTGCTGACCAGGGTAACGTTGCGCAGGATGGCCGTGCCGCCCAACGCCTGCAAACCACCGCCCGTGCCGGCGCGGTTGCCGCTGATGGTCACATTTTCCAGCGTCAATTCGGCTGAGTTGAGAATGCCGCCACCGCTACCGCCTTCGATGACGCTGTTGCCCGTAATTGAGGAAGCCACAATGCGCATGGAGCCGCCCTCATTGGCAATGCCGCCGCCGCTGCCACCGTGGCTGCTGCTGACGGCTACGTTGTAGAGCGCCACCGCGCCATCTACATTGCGCAGCGCGCCGCCAGAGCCGTTGTCGATGGCCATGCCGCCGGTCAAGCCCACGTTGCGTAAGGTGAGCGACGCCCCATTGAGCACCTCGATGACGCGGTCCTGCTGATTGGCGTTTATGATCGAATCATCGGCGCCCAGACCGATGATCTCCAGATCGTCGGTGACATCCAGATCACCAGTGAGCGCGCCATCTTCACCGGGGATGTTGGCGCCCAACGCCGCCGCGCGTACGGCTTCGGCGTCCAGGTTGAGCAGGTGGATCAGCCGACCCAGCGCAATGGACTGTTTACCGGGCAGCGCGTTGGCCTCTTGCACGGCGGCGCGCACGGTGCATTCACCCGTGAGCGTTTGGCACAGGCCATCGCCGGGATTGGTATCATTGCCCTCTTTGTGCGTATCCACCAGGAAATCGGCATCGGGCAGCATGGTGAGGCGCGCATCGGCGCGGTTGTTTGCCGGCAGCGGGTCGGGCTGACCGGCGCTAACCGTGGCTTGCGCCGCTACTTCAGCGCCTACAGCTGTGGCAGCCGCGGCGTCCGCCACCACGCGGATCACCGTTTCGGCGCCGGGCGCCAGCGCATCCAGCGTGCAGTTCAGGTTTTGGCCGCTGGCCTGGCAGCTCCCACCGCTGGTGGAGGCCGTGCGATAGCGAAAGCCGGCGTCCAGCGTCTCTCTGACTGTAATGGCGCTGGCCGTCACCCCGCCGCTGCTGGGCGGCAGATTGACCACCGCCAATTCATAGGTCACGGTGGGGCGGCTGGGTGCAGCCGCTGTGCCGCCGCGGCGACGCAGCGCCAGATCGGCCATGGCCTCGACGGTGACTGTGCGCTGTACGGTCGCAGTGGCGCCGGCCGGATCGGTAATGATGACCACCAGCGGATAGGCGCCGGGGCTGGCGTAGGTGTGGTAGGCGCGCAGCGTGCGCGTAATGTCGCCGCTGGCGTCCAGCACGGGGCCGCTCAGGGTGCCATCGCTTTGGGGCGCGCCCTCGTTCTCCGTACTGCCGTCACCCCAGTTGATCTGCACGGTCAGGTCGTCTTCCACTTCAGGATCGAGCGCAGTGCCGGCCAGTGTAAAGGGATAGCCGGCGCCGGCGCGCAGATTGGCTTCGTCCAGCGTCAGCACGGGGGGATCATTGACCGGTACGACATCCAATATAAATTCTGCCGCCTGGGATGTAAAGCGGCCGTCGCTGACCGTAAAGCTGAAGTAATCTTCTCCGGCAAAGTTGGGGTTTGGTGTATAGGTAAGATTGGGCGGCGCGCCGCTTAATGCGCCATCGCCAGGTTGGGTTGTGACCTGGAAGGTGAGCGTGTCCAACGCGCCGTCTATGTCATAGCCTTCCAGCACTAGCGGTGTGGGCGTGTCTTCGGTGACGCTGATGGCCAGACCGGCGGTGGCTTCGGGCGGACGGAAGTTGCGCGTCACGTTGACCTGCACCGTGGCGGGCGGGCTGGAGAGCGTTTCGCCGGCAGCGTTGCGGAAGCCGTCCGTGGCGGAGAAGGTGAATGAATCGGCGCCCACAAAGTTATTCTCGGATTGATACTCGACCCAAGCCGACGCTTCATCGATGCCGTGAATCACGGCGGCGTCGAAGGTGTGGACGATCTCGCGATATGTGTCGACAATGTAGAAGCTGTGGCCGTTGACGGCAATGTTGCTGACGCCGCCAAAATCGCCCAGCACAAAGCTGCTGCCATCGCCCGATGAACGCGCTTCACCGGCAAAGTAACCGTCGCGGCTAAAGCGCTGCACGCGCTGGTTGCCGCCATCGCCCACGTAGAGCACATCGTTGCGGTCAAAAGCCAGGGAGCCAATTCCGTCGAACTGCCCTGGCCGGTCGCCAGTTTCTATGTTGGGATCGTCCAAAAAACAGGTGGCATCGGTACAGCTAAAGCCAATACTGCGCTGGTGCACGTAATCGCAGTTGGGGCCGCTGTCACAGCGGCCCATCCAGCCCACCAGCGCCCCCAACGTGATCGCGCCATCGGCGTGGACGGTGGGTTCAGCAAATTTGTAAATGCGGCTCCAGCCGTGTCCGTTGTTGGCGCTGATGTAGACGGCGCCTTTGCTGTCCAGCGCAATGTCGTTGATCTGCTGGAGCTTCATGGCATCCACGCCCATACCGGGAAAGTCGTTCCACTTGGTCGATTGGAGGATGGGCAGGGAGTAAACCTGCACGCCAATAAAATCGAGACACGCTTCCGGCCCATCCTCGGGGCGACCGTCACAGGGCGCCGGTTGAAAGGCTGCCAAGCCGGTTAGGTTTTGCGTGCCGATCAGGTAGAGAATGCCCCGGTCGTCATCCAGTGCAGCGGCGCGTGCGTTCTTAAATTCCGGTGTGCGTTCGGTTTGCGACGCCCCCACGTAAATGCTGTTGACGTAGTTGTGCAGCCCGTAGAACTGGGCGCTCACCACCGGCTGGGCGGCATTTGCGGGCTGAATCCGCGAGATGTCCACAATGCTGGTGCCGGTAGTGCTGCCGTCGCTCAGCGTGGCAATGATGGTGCCGCGCGCGATATTAATCTTGAGGCTACGCAGCGGATAGGAACTGTCGCTGCGCTCTTGCTGGCCCACAAAGTTGCCGGACCGGTCCCAAACCGAGATGCGCGGGACGGTATAGGGCGAAATTGTGCCGCCGCCGTGATGGCATTTCTGGTAAAACGCATCATAGATATATGTGTACCCCGTTTCATCGACGGCAAAATAGTCCATACCGCTGACAAAGTCTTTGGGCAGGTCAGTCCGTTCAATGTCTTCCTGGCAGAGCGTAATCATATAGTCGCGCATGGCCTGCGCGCTTTGCGCCACCTGCCAGGCAAACTCTTCGCCTTCTTGGGCCGCAATTGATGGGCTGTAGCGGGCGGTCATGCGATAGTCTTGGATAAAGTATGGATAGAGCGGCGCTACAAAGAAGCCATGCGCCGGCTGATTCTCAATAGAGAACCAGAGCGGATCGGGCTGCGGGTCGCCGTCCTTGCCGCGCACGGTGATCTTGACCGGTTCGTAGGAGATGGCGTTGACGGCATTGGCGCCGGTCTGGTCGAAAGCCGTAGGCAACACATTGGTTCCCGGCTCCTTCAGGTTGACGATTTGCACCGTATCTTTGGTGGCGGCGGAGACGTTGCCCGAATGATCGGTGGCCTGCCAATTGATATGGTAGACGCCTTGGGTAAAGGTTTGCGGCGCGTCGTTAGAGACCATCGTTCGCAGATCGGCCACGTCAAAAACCTGGGGAGTGCCCAGGGCCACGGTCATCACATCGCTGGCCGTGGCTTCCATGATCACGGGCGGCGGCGCCACCAGTATGGGCGGCTTGGTGTCCACTACGGTCACCTGCTGGGTCACGCTGGTACTGTTGACGCCGCCGGTGGGGCCGGCCGCGCCGTTGTCGCTGGCGGTCCAGGTAATTTCAGAACTGATGCTCGAGCCATCGTCCTGGAGGCTGAGCAGCCAAAAACTGGGCGTGTTATAGGTCAGCGTGGGCGATTCGTCGCAATCATCGGTAACGGCAAGCTGCTGTTTGAGCGAATTAATGTGGTTGCCAGATGAGACGCCGCCCGGCTCCAGCGCTTCCACGGTGATGGGGCCGTTGCCGCTGATCTGTGGCGCGTTGGCGTCGATGACGAAAAGGCGCTGGGTGGCCGCAGTGGTGGCGCCGGTGGGTGCACCATCGAGAAAATAGGAATCGAGCACGTAGCCCACTGAATCTTTGACCGCCTTATCGGCCAGATAGTTCTGGCCGGCTTTAATGATTTTGGCTTTGGTCTTTTTGGCCTGGTTTTTGGCAATGTCGGTGTAGGTGTCCTTGGCGGCTTTAACCGCCGCTTTGATCCAGCCCTTGATGGTCTCCTTGAGCGTCTTTTTCTCGGCGGCTTTTTCCCACGGGCCAATGTTAGAAAAGTCGGGAATCCAGACCAGATCGGCGCCGGCCAGCAGCGTGTCGGCGGTCCACAAGAAGGTGTACGACCCGGCGCGGAACTGCACCGTGTTTTCATCCAGACGCACGCCGGGGTGGTCTAGCTTGATCTCTACATCCGAATTAAAGTGATAAATGTCGGGTGCGCCCAAGTCGCCCCAGTAGCCGGGCTGCGAGGCGGGAGAGAGGAAGGGCAGCACCATAAAGAAGACGTTGGAATAGTCCCCCGTCAATTGGTTCGAGAGCTGGCCATATTGCTGTGCCATGGCCTGACGTAAATCATTGCGCATAGCAATCGGCATCTGGAGTGTGGGGTCGTTGACAATCAGGTCAATGATCTGCTTGTCCAGAAAGAGCTTGTCCAGCGCCTCGCGTGAAATCGGGATGCGCAATGTGGCGGTGCAGCCGCTGGGCCGCAGCACAATGTCACTGGGGGCGTTGAAAACGGGCCGACAATGTTTAAGCGCCACGTTGGCAATGTGCGCCACCAAATCGGCTGCCACGGAGATATTTTTGATGGGCAGCATGGCAATGGCGGTGGCGGCTACATAGGTGACGGTAAAACCGTCAATGCAGGTAAGAGGATCATCAGCGGATGCATCTTCAGCGAAAACATCTACAAAGGCAACGGACGACATCGACGCCGTGCGCAGGGGCGCGGGCTCTGTGCCAGATATGGGTGCGGCCATGGCATTTACCACGAGCACCATACAAAGCAGGAGGTTGATCACTAGCGCAACCTTGAGCGGACGATATGAGGTCAAAACGGACTCCTTTCGCTGCGGAGGAACGGTTGGGGTGCATAAAATGGCATAAAAATATAGTGTGGGCATCGATGAAGGGCTCTATCATAGCATAGAACTGCCACAATGACGATGAATAATCTATAAGTTGGTTGCGTTTCACTGCTAGGCGATCAGTGCTAATGGTTGCCTCCAACTGAAACGCTCCCTCCATAAGTATGCAAAAATGAATCCAATGTATTTTTCGTACGTGGCAAGTGCATACGTATAGTAGCGCACGGCTTTTCTGGTTGTGTCGCCATTGAAATCGGTGATTTGCCAAGCTATTGATCAATTGTAACGATTTATCCATTGCTGCACCAAGCACTATAGCGCAATTTGGCAAATCGCTATCTTACAAAATAATGTTGCACGACTTATGCTTTGCCCGTGACAGCCAGGACGAAAAGAGTGCTCTGCCCGGGTGATTTTCGTTCTAAAGTAAAGTCACATTGAAAACGATAGTCTGAATCTTATAAGAAGCGGTACGAAGCATCTGGGCCATCAAAGCTACAGATAACCGCTTCCTAGAAGATGGGTCTGCGAAACCTACGCTTTTCTATCTGATTTCACTTTAGGGCGCTGGCTGCGCAAAAGGCTACATACGTCCTACATTACACAAGGAGATTGAAGATGCATATTGCACAACGACTTTCCGTACGAACCATCACTGCCCTGGCCTTTTTGGCCGTCATGATGTGGACGGGCTTATTGTATAGCCAAGTGGCACTGGCCAAAGGTGCGGCTGGTGATGGGAAGGCGTATGGTCTTGTAGAATCAGCGCCAAATGGTGGCGTCATTGGGCTGTGGGTCATCGGCGGCGTGAACTATAATGCCACGGCGGCCACCGAATTTGAGGCAAACGAAGGGCCGTTTGTAATTGGCGCTTGCGTCAAGGTCGAATACGCGGACACAACAACGCCATTTACCGCCTTGAAAATGCAGACCGAGCCGGCCAGCGATTGCAATGGCAGCAGCGGTACATCCACGCCGGAAGCCAGCGAAACGCCGGAAGCCAGCCGCACGCCCGAGAGCAGCCGTACCCCGGAAGCCAGCGAAACCCCTGAAAGCAGCCGCACGCCGCAATCTACCGGTACACCCGAGGGCGATGAAGATGTGAAGGGCCTTGTGGAGAGCATGCCCAGCCCCGGTCTGGTGGGCATTTGGAAAATCGGCGGCGTAGAATATAACGCCACGGCAGCCACCCATTTTGAACAGAACGACGGCCCGCTGGTGGTGGGCGCCTGTGTGCAGGTGGAATATCGCTCATCAACGACACCGCGCACGGCCATTGAGATTAAGACGGAAGATCAAGGCGAATGTTTGGGCGGTGGTTCGGGCACGCCAGGCGCTACCGGCACACCCGGCACGACCAGCACGCCGGGTACGGAAGCTGAAGTACGCGGCCGCATTGATAGCTTTCCCGCCGGCCTGGTGGGCGATTGGGTGGTCAATGGCGTTTCCTATTCCGCCACCAGCGCCACCGAATTTAAGGAAGAACATGGCGCATTTGGTAACAATGTATGTGTCAAAATTCATTACAATACCACGTCCAGCCCGTTTGTCATGCGTGAAATTGAGACCGAGCAAGACTTCCGCTGTGGTGGTTCGGGCGGCAGCGGCGGCGGTGATGATAGCAGCGAAAATGAGCTGTATGGCCTATTGCAAAGTTTCCCCGCGGATATGATCGGCACCTGGAACGTGGGCGGCGTTAGTGTGGAAGTGGATGCCAGCACCGAGTTGGATCAGGAACACGGTCCCTTTGACGTGGGCGTGACGGTAAAAGTTCATTTTACGGTGGATACAAATGGCGTAAGCCACGCCACCGAAATCGAGACCAAGTTTGACCGCGAAGACGATGGCCGCGATGATGACGGCAATGGTTCGGTAGATGGCGCCGAAGGACATGCCTTTGGCCTGCTGGAAAGCTTGCCCGCCGATAAGATGGGTGTGTGGGCCATTAGCGGTGTGGATTATACGGTGAATGCCAGCACAAAGCTCAAGGAAAACAATGGCTCTTTTGCCGTGGGAGCCCGCGTCAAGGTGGAGTATTATCTGGACGCCAACGGTGGGCGCATTGCCCACGAAATTGAGACGACCAGCAGCACCGGTGATGCCAGCAGCGCCGATCATTTCAAGGTCTTTGGTTTTGTGGACCAAATGCCAGCCGGTGGCTTTGTGGGAACGTGGCTGATTAATAACACCAGCTTTGAGGCGGCCTCTAGCGCCCAGTTTAAAGAAGAGCACGGTATTTTGGGGCTAGGTGCTTATGTCGCCGTCGAATATTCGGTGCAAAATGGCGTGAATCAGGTTCACGAGATCGAAACACATGTACCGCCCGGCGCAGGCAGCGACGATAGCGTGGGCAAAATTGAGAGCATCGGCAATGGCGCCACGGCCGCCAATGTAAGCGCCGGCGCCACGTGGAACATCGGCGGCGTCAACTATACCGTCTCTGCCGCTACGGATCTAAAGGAGCTGAATGGCGACCTGGTTGTGGGCGCTACCGTCCTGGTGAATAGCTATACCGCCAATGGCGCCCAGGTGGCCACGCAGATCCGCACGATTCAGCTTGACAGTCAGATATTGCTGCCCATTGTAAAGCGATAAATAAGCGGTAAGAGCTATTGAGAAACTCGTTCTTTCGACACGCAGGAGCATCATAGCGATAGTCGCCGCAGGAATCTGGGTTCTATTTCTGGACCATTTCTAGGCTTTCCTACAACAGGCCCGCCATCTGTGCAGATGGTGGGCCTGTGCGCGCAATGGGCCGTTATGCAATCCCGTTGTGTATAATGGGGGGATGAACTAATCAAAAACATAGTGGAAGGAAACATAGAATAATGGCAAAACGGAGCAAAATACGCGTGCGCAACTGGAAAGAAGAAGATATCCCCGC
Source organism: Caldilineaceae bacterium (assembly GCA_020634755.1). GTDB lineage: Bacteria > Chloroflexota > Anaerolineae > Caldilineales > Caldilineaceae > JACKBC01. The sequence goes on from JACKBC010000066.1 coordinate 17,386, forward strand.
TCTCGTCGCTTGTCACAAAGCGGCCTATCCAGACTATCCCGAGAATGGTGGTCACTATGGTGAGCGGAATTTTGCCATGCAGTTGGCGGCCTTCCCTGAAGGACAATTTCTGGCCGAGATCGATGGTCAGATTGTGGGCTACGCCACCTCCATTATTGTGCAGTTAGACGATGACAACCAGCTCTACACCTATAACGAGATTACGGGCTCGGGCTCGTTTAGCACACATGAACCTAGTGGCGATACGCTTTATGGATCGGATATTGCCGTTCACCCAGATTATCGCCAGCGCGGTGTCTCCAAGGCTCTCTACGAGCAACGGCGCAAGCTGCTCAAACGCTACAACCTGCGCCGCATGCTGGCCTATGGCCGCATTCCGGGCTACAGCAATTATGCCGGACGGTTGACGGCGCGCGAATATGTGGACAAAGTGGTTGCTGGTGAGCTGAGCGACCCGGCCATTAACACGCACTTGAAGGCGGGCTATCGGATTAAGGGTGTATTACTCGACCTTTTTTGGGACGATTCGAGCCTAAATTACGCCACGGTGCTGGAAATGTCCAACCCAGACTATAAACCAGAAAAGCGCAAAATAGCCGCCGCCGCGCTGGCGCGACCGGTTCGCCGCGTGCGCGTGTGCGCGGCGCAATATGAGCTGCGCACCATCTCCAGTTGGGATGAATTTCGGCAGAGCGTCGAATTTTTTGTGGACACTGCCGATAATTACCATTGCCACTTTCTCGTGCTGCCCGAGCTGTTCACCGTACAGCTCTTTAGCACCATGCCGCGCACGCTTTCTCCCGCCGAAGCCGTGCGTCGCCTGGCCGCCATGACCGACCAATATCGCGAGCTCTTTTGCGGGCTGGCGCAGAAATATCGCATTTATATTGTGGGGGGCTCGCACCCGGTGGAACGGGATGGGGAACTGTACAACGTGGCGCATCTCTTTACGCCCAGCGGCCAAATCTACACGCAGGACAAGCTGCACGTTACGCCTTGGGAACGCGATAAATGGAACATTCGACCGGGGCAAGCCATTCATATTTTTGAAACACCGCTGGCTCGTCTGTCCATTCTTATTTGCTACGATATTGAATTTCCAGAGGTGGCGCGGCTGCTCACCCTGTCTGGCGTGGAAACCATTTTTGTGCCCTTTAGCACAGATGACAAAAAGGCCTTTAATCGGGTGCGTATTACGGCGCACGCGCGCGCCGTGGAGAACTATATCTATACCGTAATTTCGGGCAATGTGGGCAACATGCACACGGTCAAATCATACCTGAATAACTATGGGCAGGCCGCCATCTTCACCCCCAGCGATTTTGCCTTTGCGCCCCACGGCATTCTGGCCGAGGCCGACCCAAATGTGGAGACCGTGGCCATTTCCGAGCTAGATTTGACGAGCCTGGCCCAACAGCGCGAGTTGGGCAGCGTCCGCCCACTTTATGATCGCCGGCCCGACCTCTATACGCTGCAAAGCAAAATGCCCATCCGCGTTATTCGGACCGAGTAGAGGGATTCGGTGATTGGTTGGCGAGGTGATTGGGGAATTGGTTGATTGGGCCAGGTGACGAATTCCCCAATCAACCAATTTTTGATCAACTCATCAAAACTCTTTGCGCACGACGGGGGGAGCGGTGGGACCATTGCTGCCGCCCGCCGGCTCGGGGGTAATCCCAATGGCGTCGTAGTTGTCCAGCGGCTCATTGAGCTGCATGACCAGCGAGCCATTGCCCCATGAATTCACGGTAAAGAGGCCGCCACTGGTGCGCTGCCCATCGCGTATCAGCCAGAGCTGGTATGTCATGTCGGGTGAGAGCACTGGGAAATCGCCCGCCTCAACCAGCACCGTATATGTCTGCGGACACCATTCTACATAGGCGTGGGCAGTGCCGCCGTCTTGCGCCGCCACTTCAAAGGAAGAGGTATCGTACGTGGCCAGAATGACTTGCACCATGTTCTGCTGGGTGACCTGTTCTGACGAGATCTGATTCCATAATCGCGTTTGCATGGCCTGCAGTGAGCGAATTTGGGTGAGCGACAGAATATTGGTCAGAACAAGCAGCGCTAATATGGCGGCCGCGGCTATCTGAAATTTGGAGCGTTTGACGAAGCGCCGCGCACCCAATGCCCATGTACGCCGCGCGGCATTGGGCGGGATTGGCCTACTTGCATAGGAAATCGGATGTCCAATCGCTCCGTGCCGATGGGCTGCGGCGCGATTGGCGTCTGCTTCAAGGGCGGCGGCCAGTCGCTGCGCAAGCGCGGCGGGTGGTTCTACGGCTGCCGCGCTGTGCAAAAGCTGTTCGGACATAGCCTGATATTGGGCCAATTCCTGGACCGCCTCTGGATGTTGTGATAATTGCGATTGCACCCAAGCCGTTTCTTCGGCATCGGTTGCCCCAATGGCGTAAGCGGCAATTAAGGCGTTGATATCCAACGTCTCTGGAGCGGCAGGCGGCGCTGGCAGAGACTGGCCGGTTAACTCGGCCTGCCCTTTGCTGGGCGTTTGTTTTGTAAAAGGAAATCGTCTTTTTCTGTTCATAACCCAGTACACTTCTATTGTGTACGCTTTGTAAAGCTGTTTTGTTTCAATACACTTCTTCAATGCCACTGTTTTGGTCAGCGGCCTTGCGTTGCAAATTCGAACCTATGGCAGTGCGGTCCGCAAAAAATGTTTCTATATTAGTAAACGCTTAACATCCCCAATTCAGATTTATCTGATTTGTTTGTTGCTTATCGTCAGTGATTGTCGTCAGTGATTGTCGTCAGTGATTGTCGTCAGTGATTGTCGTCAATCTTGATCCACCTCTGTGGCTTCAAACCATAGTTTGCGCAACCGCTGTAGGCCCAGCCGTAGGCGTGTTTTCACCGTACCCAGGGGTAAATTGAGCAGCTCGGCTAATTCGCTATGGGTAAAGCCTTGGTAAAAGGCTAGCTCTACTAATTGTAATTGCTCAACGGGGAGTTCGCTGAGTAACCTTTGCAAAAGGTATCCATCATGCCAGCGCGCCTCATCTGCAGAGACCGAGGTATGTTTCTCGGGGGGCAACATTTCAATGGGTGTGGCGCTTTGGGCCGGTTGGCGCTGCTCTTTGCGCAGGCGGTCAATCGACGCATTGCGCGTCAACGTAAGTAGCCATGTACTGCACTGCCCCAATTCAGGATTCCAGCGGTCGGGTTGCCGCCAGATCTTCATGAAAACATCCTGCGTAATCTCTTCGGCCAACACTTGCGCGTGCAGCACCTTAAGGGCCATGCCATAGACCAGACTTCCGTAGTACTGGTAAAGTTCAAGCAAGGCTTGCTGATCTCTTTGCGACACCCGCTGCATGAGTTGAATGTCGCGCGATGTAATTGAATTGGAGCTATCGAGCGCCATGGATTCTTGCTGACATAAGATGAGTGCAATAGATGAGTGCAATAGGTGGAGGATTTCTAAATCATCGCCACGTACACAGCGCTCTGGATTCGCAAAAGGCTGTGTGAGTCCTAAAAATAGACGGCCAAATATGTACGCCTATTGTTTCACGAACAGGCGGTTCTGTCAATCTGGCCGCCTCCCCAGCAAGGAGCCCCGCTGGCCAAAGTGGTAAATTCCCGTGGCTGACGATTGCGTGTACCAAACCGCGGTATAGTATACTGCCATTTATGGACAAAAAAGATGCAGCTTCTACACGGAGCACAACAGGCAAACCCGCTCGCAAGCTGCAAGGGCAGGTTGCCATTGTAACGGGGAGTGGACGTGGGCTTGGCGCGGCAATTGCTCGGCGGTTGGCCCAGGCCGGTGCGGCTGTAGTCCTTACGGCGCGCAGCGAAGAACAGCTTGACGTGATGGCGAAAACCATTGGCCAAGCGGGCGGACGCGCCATTGGCGTACCGGCAGATGTGAGCGATCCGACGCAGGTGGAAGAGGTGGTCGAATCGGCGCTGGATCAGTTTGGCCGCGTCGATATTTTGGTCAACAATGCCGCGGTGGTCTGGCCCTTGGAAGAAATCAGCGAAGCCGACCCCGACGAATGGGCGTACAATATCCACATCAACCTGGTGGGGCCCTTTTATATGGCGCGCAACGTGTTGCCGGTTATGCTGGAGCAACGCTATGGCCGCATTATCAACGTGGGTAGCGGGGCAGGGCGTACCCCCATTGTTGGCATGAGTGCCTATTGTGCGGCCAAAGCTGGGCTGGAAATGCTGACCCGCACCTTGGCCAAAGAGCTGGATGGCCGCGGGGTGACCGCCAACTACTTTAACCCCGGCATGGTGGATACCGACATGCAAAGCGACATCCGCAGCGTGGATACCAGCGAGAGCATGCTGGATTATACCTATTGGCATGAAAGCTACGAACAGCAGCGTTTGGCCGACCCCATGACGGTGTCTCGGCTAATTTACTGGCTCTGCGGCCCGTGGAGTCGTGGGCAAACCGGACAAAATTTTAATGCTGATGATGCGGCGTGGCTGGCCCAGGTAGACAAAGATCTGAAGTAACTCCTATTGCATAAGCAGTAGATCGCAATTGCAAGCGATAAAAGCCGGATTCACCAAACCAGCCCCATGCTTTTCTCGCCAACGCCGTTGCCGTGTACTGACAAGGAAATAACTCACCCCAATGCTTGAATCCGACATAGGTCGATTGTTTACTGAATTGCTGGCAATTCTGTTGCTGCTGTCACTGAACGGGCTGTTTGCGCTTTCAGAGATTGCAATTGTGTCGGCCAAAAAGGTGCGCTTGGAGCAGCTAGCGCTGAAAGATGTGCGGGCCAAGCGCGCGTTGCGTCTGGCCGATGAACCGACGAATTTTCTCTCGACGGTGCAGATCGGCATTACGCTCATCGGGATTTTGGCTGGGGCGTTGAGCGGCGCCACGTTGAGCAGCGAATTGGCGGTTCTGCTTGAAAATCTGCCTTTTCTGGCGCCCTATGCCGACGCAAGCGCATTTGTCATCACCGTCATGTTTGTGACCTATCTATCGCTGGTGATTGGTGAACTGATTCCCAAGTCCATTGCGTTGAGCAACCCAGAGCGTTTTGCCATAAGCGTGGCCCCGTTGATGGGCTTGCTGGCGCGCGTTGCTTCTCCAATCGTAAAGTTACTCAGTTGGTCCACTGAGCGCATGTTGCATCTGTTGCGCGTGCAGCCCAACCAGCAACCGCCCGTAACCGAAGAAGAGCTGAAGATCCTCCTGGCCGAAGGGGCCAACGCGGGTGTTTTCGAACCGTTGGAACGGCACATTGTGACCCAAGCGCTTGAGTTGGACGACATTGCGCTGCGACCACTGCTCACGCACCGGACGCACATTCATTGGCTGGATGTAAATGATTCACCCGCGATGGTGCGCCAGAAAGTGCGCGCCTATAATGTGAATGTGTTTCCCATATGTCAGGGGCGTATCGATAATGTGGTGGGTGTTGTGCACGTGCGTGATCTGCTGCTGGCGCTGGATGATGCCGCCCAAAACCAAACCGCGTTTGAGTTGATGAGTATTGCGCAGTCGCCCATCTTTGTACCGCTTTCTGCCAAGCCTTCCACCATTTTGCTTCAACTCAGCGAGCAGAATACACAAATTATTTTTGTGCTGGACGAATATGGGGGCATCCAAGGGATTATTACCCAAGCGGACATCTTGCAATCGCTGCTGCATGTTTCACATGGAGACGAACGGAGAGCTTTCCAGGAGTAGAGAACCGGAATTGACGAATAGATTCTTAAACGAGTGAGGAGCGCCCAGCCGCTCCTCACTCGTTTAATTTTTAGGCCGCTACCGGCCAGACCAGATCACACGCCTCTTCGGGCATCCAATGTGCATCTTGGCCATCCCACTTTACATTACAGCCAATGGGATTTGTTAACGGCTGGCTAATGGCCTTGCCGGCCAGATGGGCGGCCAGCGCGTTATCCAAGTCGTTGACCGTCATCTTGCTGGTTTCGCGCGGGTTATCGACGCCGCGGCCCGTGTAAACCAGCTTGCGATCGGCATCGAATACATAAAAATGGGGCGTGCGCAGGGCGCCGTAGGCCAGCGCCACATCCTGCGATTCGTCACGAAGATAGGTCCACGGGAAGTTATGCTCCTGCATGCGCTCCACCATGTGCGGATAATCATCGTCGGGGTGCGTGTTGGCGCTGTTGGCATTGATCCCCACAAACTTGACGCCTTGGCCGGCATATTTCTCAGCGGTCTGGCGCGTTACCTCATCCGACCCGACCACATACGGACAGTGATTACAGGTAAAGAAGATAACCAACGCCTTGGCGTCGGCAAAATCGGCCAGGCTATATGTATTGCCGTCGGTTGCACGTAGATTGAAATCAGGGGCGCTGTCCCCCAGGTCAAGTGTAAAAGCCATGTTGTCCTCCTGTGAGTTGAACGGTGTTTTGTTATCGCGGCCTATATTGTACTACATGTAGGCAGGTCGGGCAATGCACTTTCGTGAGCGTCCTCAGGCCATGGTAGAATGGGCTGTGCCCGCCGGGCGCGTTTCACGTTGGGGGCAACCATTAAAAATGGGCGCCTCCCGTTGAAAAATCGCCACGGCGATTTGGCCCCGGCCGCGGTGGCGGCTTTGCGATTTTAGCCGAGGATTCTATCCTGCCGCCCTATGTTCGCCGCCAAAGCCAAATGCACCCGTGCCCGCCGCCGTTTTGGGCCGAAGCCTGCATAAATGCTATACTCGACTGATACTACCGGACCAATGCAGTTTCAGCCCATTCTAGCAACAGGCAATGACTCAGCTTTCCATCACACCAGATCACGCCCTGACTGGCCAGTGCCGCGTGCCGGGGGACAAATCGATCAGTCAGCGGGCGCTCATTTTTGGCGCGGTGGCCGCAGGGATGAGCCGCGTGCGCAATCTGTTGGATGATGATGACTGCCGCGCTACCATGCGCGTCGTGCGCGGGCTGGGCGTGCAGATTGATGAAGAATCGCCCACTGAAGTGCACATTCAGGGACGTGGCCTTTATGGTCTGCAAGAGCCCACCGATCTGCTCGACTGTGGCAACTCGGGCGCGACCATTAGTTTGCTGAGCGGGCTGTTGGCGGGCCAAAAATTTAACGCGTTTCTATCTGGAGATGTGCAGCTGCGGCGACGCCCCATGATGCCGCTTGTGGCGCCGCTGCGCGCCATGGGCGCAACCATAATGGGGCGGCAAGATGCCAACCTGGCGCCCCTGGGAATCAAGGGCTCTCCGCTCAGGGCAATTGAATATGAGATGACGGCGGCCAATGCGCAGGTCAAAAGCTGTTTGCTGTTGGCGGGGCTCTATGCCCACGGGCTAACCGTGGTGCGCCAGCCCCGCACCACGCTCGACCACACCGAGCGCATGTTGCAACATATGGGCGCACCCGTCTCGGCGTTGGGTAGCGCCGTTTATAGCGAGCGCCCGGCGCAGCCGCTGCAACCGCTGGACATTACCATACCGGGGGATATGTCATCGGCGGCCGTTTTACTGGTGGCGGCTTGCATTACGCCGGGCAGTCGGCTCACCATTGCCGATGTAGGCGTCAACGCCACGCGCACTGCCATTATGACCGCGCTGTGCGAAATGGGCGCACACATCGAAATGCAAGATCGCCGTGAGCAAGGGGGCGAACCGGTGGCGGATGTGGTGGTGCATTTTGGCGAATTGCGCGGCGCCGTCTTTGGCAGCGTGCTGGTGGCCGCCATGATTGATGAGTTGCCGCTGTTGGCTGTGGCGGCTACGCAAGCCCACGGCCCAACCATGCTGCACGGCGTGCAGGAATTGCCCGTTTACGCGCGCGATCGCATTGCCGTGGCCGTGAGCGAGCTGCGCAAAATGGGCGTCCGCATTGAACCGACCGCAGATGGCTTGTTGGTGCAGGGACCCACCCAATTGCGCGGGGCGCCTGTAGAGAGCCACGGCGATCCCCGGCTGGCCATGGCGCTGGCTGTGGCTGGTTTAATTGCCCAGGGCCGCACCACCATTTATGCTGCTGAAGCCATTGCGGGCCTTTTCCCCGGCTTTGAGACGACGCTGCACGCTTTGGGCGCGCAAGTAGAGGTGATTGTATGAACCATCCAACCATAACCGGCAAAACCAAACTGGTCGGTCTCATTGGCTATCCGGTCAGCCACAGCGTCAGCCCGCCCATGCACAATGCCGCTTTTGCCCATCTGGGGTTGGACTGGTGCTACGTGCCACTGCCGGTGGCGACCGCACCGGATGCGCGCATTGGCGAGGCAGTGGCCGGCGTACGTGCATTGGGCTTTGCCGGTTGCAACGTCACCGTGCCGCACAAGCAAAACGTCATCCCCCATTTAGACGAATTGACCCAAGCTGCCGAAGCCATCGGCGCAGTCAATACCATTCGCGTCGAGTCGGACGGTCGGCTTTCCGGCGATAATACCGATGCACGCGGTTTTATTGCCGACTTGCGCGACCACCATGTGGATCCGGCGGGGCGGCAGGTGCTCGTGTTGGGCGCAGGTGGCTCGGCGCGCGCCGTTGTATATGGGCTGGCCGAAGCGGGCTGTGCCGGCGTAAAGATTCTTAACCGCACGCTGGCGCGCGCGACCGACCTGGCCCAACGCATGCAGGGGTATTTCCCCGGTTGTCCCATAACCGCGCATGCCGCGTTGGCGGAAATAGGGGCAGACGCCCATGCCGCTGATCTCATTATTAACTGCACGTCGCTGGGCATGACGCCCCACGTGGAAACAACCCCTTGGGATGAGTCGATATCGTTTCGCCCCGGGCAGGTTGTGTATGATCTGGTCTACAACCCGCCAGAGACGCGGCTTTTGGCCAAAGCCAGCGCCGACGGCGCCGTGGCCATTGGCGGCTTGGGCATGTTGATCTGGCAGGGCGCGTTAGCTTTGGAAAGATGGACGGGCGAAGTTGCGCCCGTTGCGGTAATGCGTCAGGCATGTCTAGCGCATTTTGGACGATAAGGAATCTGGGTGACGTCATGCCGCTGAGTTATATGAGGAGTGTGCATACGTGTTTCAGTCGCGTAGAGGCAATTAGCGTGCGTCGCACTGGCCCGCAAAATAGCCGGAAAATAGTCGCCGTGGCGCCCAGTGCGTCGCACGCGGGTCTACGGGACATGCTGCACTCGAGTATCGAATTATGCTCACCCCTCAGTTATATGGGGAGAACGTAAAATGAAAAGTAGCATACGGCGCGGCACCAAGGAAGACGTGGAGGTAATTGCCCAACTGTTGGTGGATGTACAGCAGCTGCACGCGGATGCGCTGCCCCATTTTTTTAAGCAGCCGCAAGCGGATGGCTTTCCGCCTGAGATGGTGCGTAAAATGATGGAAGAACCCGACAACGTAATTTTATTAGCCGAAGAGCAAGAGGGAACGACTCCGCCAACGGTGGTTGGTTATTTGCTCGCAGTCGTAAAAAGTACTGACGAAAACCCTTTTGCCTATGCCAGAAAAGCGTGCCACATCGAGCACTTGTCGGTGCGGCCGGATCGCCAAGGGACAGGACATGGCGCCCGCCTTATGCAAGCCGTGCGGGCGTATGCCGCTGAGCAGGACGCCACCATGCTCACGCTGGATGTGTGGGATTTCAACAAAAAGGCGCAACGATTTTTTCAAAGCCAAGGGTATGTACCCGCTCGCCATCGCATGGTGATTTGGGCGGAAGCGGGAGCGGAGAGCACGGAATGAGCATGCCACGACGACCTGATCGCTGCTCCCCACCCACAATGAAAGGACAACCATGATGCCGGATACTCGTCGCATCAACTACTATGCCATGCCGGATGAAGATGGCCGTTTTGGTCCATTCGGCGGTAAATTTGTGCCGGAGACGCTGATGCCAGCGCTGGATGAGCTGGAGGAGGCTTATCTTAGCGCGCTCAATGACAAAGACTTTATGGCCGAATTGGCCTATTTGCAGCGCACCTATGTGGGGCGCCCCACGCCCATTACCTATGCGCGGCGGTTGAGCGAGCGGTTGGGAGGCGCGCAGATTTATCTCAAGCGCGAGGACTTGGCGCACACCGGCGCACACAAGATCAATAACGCGCTGGGGCAGGCGCTGTTGATGAAGCGCAAAATGGGCAAAACGCGCATTGTGGCGGAGACGGGCGCCGGCCAGCACGGCGTGGCTACGGCCACGGTGGCTGCGCTCATGGGCATTGAGTGCGTGGTCTACATGGGCGTGGTGGATATGGCGCGCCAGCAACCGAATGTGTTTCGCATGAAGCTGCTGGGCACCGAAGTGCGCGGCGTGGAGAGCGGCAGCCAAACGCTGAAAGACGCCATTAATGAAGCCATTCGAGATTGGGTGACCAATGTGCGCACCACACACTACTTGCTGGGCAGCGTGTTGGGCCCTCATCCATATCCGGCCATGGCGCGTGACTTTCAGAGCATCATCGGCAGCGAAGCAATGGCGCAGATGCGCGACAGCCAGGATGGCCCCGGGCGGTTGCCCGATGTGCTGGTGGCTTGCGTCGGTGGCGGCAGCAATGCCATTGGGCTCTTCCACGCCTTCCTCGAGCATGAAGAGATTCGCCTGATTGGCGTGGAAGCGGGCGGGCGCGGCATCAAAAGCGGTGAACACGCCTCGCGCTTCTGCGACCCGGAAATGGGGCGTATCGGCGTGTTGCAGGGCACCATGAGCTATGTGCTGCAAAATGCCGACGGCCAGATCGCATTGACGCACAGCATTAGCGCCGGTTTGGATTACGCCAGCGTGGGGCCAGAGCACGCCTGGCTGCGCGAAGTCGGCCGCGCTGAATATACCTATTGCACCGATGACCAAGCCATGGCCGGCTTCCAACTGCTCTGCGAGACGGAAGGCATTATTCCGGCGTTGGAAAGCTCGCACGCCATTGGTTACGTTATGGAACTGGCGCCGCAGATGGACAAAGATCAGATCATTCTGGTCAACCTGTCTGGCCGCGGCGACAAAGATTTGAACACGATTATTGCAGAGCTGGGTGAATAGTAGGACAAGTTTCCCAACTTGTCCTCTCTTTATGACCTATATGCTGGTCTTTATGACTTATATGCTGGCGGTTGTGCGCAGCACAGAGCCATCGTCGAACGAAGAGTCTTATATG
>JACKBC010000067.1 GCA_020634755.1 Caldilineaceae bacterium
TGGACCCAATTGTGACTTTTCAGACTGCTTCTAAGAGAATGGTCATGCCGCGTGCAGTCTGCCGATATTGTTTTGGAGGCCCTTCACCCATGTCTTCATCCGCAGCATCTCCCTGGCCGGACGCTTGTCTGGCCGCTGTGTCAATTACGTTTGATGATGGGATGCAGTCCCAGCTCGCGCGGGCGGTTCCCATGCTCAACAACCACAATTTACAGGCCACTTTTTATCTCAACCCGCGCGAAAACTATCAAGAACAGTTGCGCCCGTGGCAGGCCGTGGCCCAGGCCGGCCATGAACTGGGCAATCACACCGTGCGCCACCCCTGCTCCATGAATTTTGGTTTCGTGGCCGATTCTGGGCGTACGCCGCTGGAAAAGATGACGCTGGCCGACATTGAGGCCGAAATTGTCCAAGCCGGCGAACGGCTGGATGAAGTGGTTCCGCAAGCTGCCGTCTCATTTGCCTATCCCTGCTATCAGCCCTATGTGGGTCGCGGCGCCACGCGTCAAAGCTATGTACCGGTGGTGGCCAAGCATTGTGTGGCCGGTCGTGGACGTGGTGAACGCGCCAACGATCCGCGTTATTGTGATCTGTTCTACCTCTGGTCGCAGCCCTGCGAACGCATGACGGGCGCCGAATTGGTGGGCATTGTCGAACATGGCATCCGTGAAGGGCGCTGGACCATCCTCACCTTTCATGGCGTCCATGAGGGGCATCTCTCTATTGGCGATGGCGACCTGGCTGAACTCTGCGCCCATCTGGACCGCAACCGAGCGCGCGTCTGGACCGCGCCAGTAGCCACCGTAGCCCAGCGCGTCGCCCACTATCAAGCAACCTATTTTGATAAGGCGGTAGGGTAGTAGGGATGCAGAGTTGCAGAGGTGCAGGGTTGCAGGGTTGCAGAGTTGCAGGGCTGCGGAGGTGCAGGGTTGCGGCATACGACTCTATTACTTTGCCACCATGCCACCTTGCACCATGCCACCTTGCACCATGCCACCTTGCGACCTTGCCACCTTGCCACCATGCCACCTTGCGACCTTGCCACCATGCCACCTTATCATCCAACCACCAACCACTAGGACCCATTATGACTCAATCTACTGACCGTAAATCATCCACGCTTCCCTCTTTTCCCGGCACCTCATTTATTGGGCAGGAAGAAGAACAGGCCGTGTTGGAAGTCTTGCGCAGGGGTGAACTCTTTCGCTACCACGGCAATAAAGAGCATCCTTCCAAATGTGATCTGCTGGAGCAACATTTTGCCAAACATACTGGTGCTTCGCATGTGTTGGCCGTCACGTCCGGCACGGCCGCGCTGATCTGCGCCCTGCAGGGCATTGGTGTTGGCCCGGGCGACGAAGTGATCGTCCCCGCCTACACGTGGCTGGCGACCGCCGCCGCCGTGCTGGCCGTCAACGGCATCCCCATTGTGGCTGAAGTCGACGAATCACTCACCCTAGACCCGGCCGATGTAGAAGCCAAAATTACGCCATACACCAAGGCCATTATTGTGGTCCACATGCGCGGCGCCCCTTCGCAGATGGATGAGCTTTTGGCCATTACCAAACGCCACGGCCTCAAGCTTATTGAAGATACGGCGCAAGCCAATGGGGGCAGCTACCGCGGCCGCCGGCTGGGCGCGCTGGGTGATGCTGGCTGCTTTAGCCTACAGCTGAGCAAAATTATTACGGCGGGGGAAGGCGGCATTCTGATCACCAGTGATGATAACGTGTGGAAGCGGGCGCTCATGTTTCACGATGTGCCGGGTGGAGAGCGCCAGGGCATCACCAAGGACGAGATTTTGTGGGGCATTAACTTCCGCATGCCGGAGCTGCTGGCGGCAGTGGCGTTGGCCCAGCTGGGCAAGCTGGAGAGCATTCTCACCAATTTGCGCGCCCGCAAGCAGATGCTCAAAGGCGGCATGGAAGAAGTGGCCCAGCGCAAAGGCATTACCTTCCGCGCCATTCCCGACGCCGAGGGCGATACGGGCGCCACGCTGATCTTCTTTGCGCCGGATGCGGCGCAGGCCGATCAGATTGCGCGTAAATTGCAGGAAGCCAATATTGGCGCCGGCCTCATGTACCACCCCGATCGCAGCGATTATCACGTATATGCCCACTGGCTGCCGGTAATGGAACAGCGCACCTGGACAGAGGCTGGCGGCCCCTGGCGGTGGGCCCAGCGCGACATTCAGTATCATAAAGAGATGTGTCCGCGCAGCTTGGGTCTGTTGGGGCGCGCCATCAATATGAACATTGACCCGCTCATGAGCAACGACGAAATGGAAGAGCTGATCGAGGGCGTCAATCAGGTTTTGGATCAGATTTAACGGTTTGTTGACCAACGGTTTGCCGCAATGTGCGGCATGGTTACAGACAGCGCCAATAAATTCAGTCACCATATTTCTGGCATGTAAACGGCAGTTCCTTGGAATGCCCAATGCGCCTTGATTTTTGGCGCGCTGACTATTAGTTTCACCCAATCAGGATGTACAAATGGATAACGCCCACCATCCCCTGACGCATTTTTTCGAGCGATTGGATGCCCAATCGCATAGCTTCCAACAGCTTTTGCCGCCCACCTCTATGGTGCAGCAATTTGCCCAAGAGATCTTTGATTTCCTCTTTCCCATTCATTGCGAACAGCCGCGACGGGCGTCGGTTAAATATGCCATTCTGGGGGATGAGCTTACGCGTCTATTAGAACCGCTGGATGTAGAGGCGGCGCCAACGGCAGATGCATTTTTCCATAACCTGCCGGCACTGCATGAAAAGTTGTTGGCGGATGCTGAAGCCACAATGGCCTTTGATCCCGCCGCCACTAGCCTGCAAGAGGTGATCATTACCTACCCCGGTTTTTACGCCATTACCATTTACCGCATTGCGCATGAATTGGTAAAGCTGGGCGTGCCGTTGCTGCCGCGCATGTTGACTGAGTATGCCCACGGCAAAACCGGCATTGATATTCATCCGGCCGCGCAAATAGGCGACTCGTTCTTTATCGACCACGGGACCGGCATTGTCATTGGCGCCACCACCATTTTGGGCAACAACGTCAAGCTCTACCAGGGCGTTACGCTGGGCGCACTCCAAGTGGACAAGTCGCTGGCCAACACCAAGCGTCATCCCACCATTGAGGACGATGTGATTATCTACGCCAATGCCACTATCCTCGGCGGAGACACGGTGGTGGGACACCACTCGATCCTGGGCGGCAACGTCTGGATCACGCGCAGCGTGCCACCCTATTCTCGCGTCTACCACGAAAGCAAAGTCAGCGTGCGCAACAAGCATGATTCAGAAGTGATTAACTTTGTGATTTAAACAAAAGAAAATGGAACACAGATTGCACAGATGCCGCTTCGCTAAAGCGGATTTTCGCAGATTTAGATTGTATTGCCATGATCTTATCCGTGTAAAGCCATCCGTTCAGTCCAATCAGTGTGCCATTCTTCAATCTAAAAAGGAGAAACCCATGCGAGCAAATACCATTTTGGAGACAATTGGCAACACCCCACACGTACGCATCAATCGGCTCTATCCGCAGACACACGAAGTTTGGATGAAGCTGGAGCGCGCCAATCCGGGCGGTAGCATTAAGGACCGCATCGGCCTGGCCATGATCGAAGATGCCGAAGCGCGTGGCATCCTCAAGCCGGGCAGCGTGATTATTGAGCCCACCTCCGGCAATACCGGTATTGGGTTGGCCATGGCGGCGGCAGTCAAGGGCTACAAGATGATTCTGGTCATGCCCGAATCCATGTCTATTGAGCGGCGCAAGATTATGTCGGCCTATGGCGCCACCTTCGATTTGACCCCGCGTGAAAAGGGCATGAAAGGCGCCATCGACCGCGCCGTCGAGTTACAGGCCGAAATGGACAACGCCTGGATCCCGCAGCAGTTTGAAAATCAGGCCAACATCGACATTCACAAAAAGACCACGGCCCAAGAAATTCTGCGCGACTTTCCGGAAGGCATCGACGTGCTAATCACTGGCGTGGGCACCGGTGGCCACATTACCGGCTGTGCCGAAGTGCTCAAGGCGGAATGGCCCAATCTGAAAGTCTATGCCGTCGAGCCGGAAGCTTCGCCCGTCATCAGCGGCGGCAGCCCCGGCCCGCACCCCATCCAGGGCATCGGCGCCGGCTTCATTCCGCAAAACTTGCATACAGATGTGCTGGATGGCGCCATCCAGGTCAGCAAAGACGAGGCGTTTGAGATGGCGCAGGCGGTTGCCAAAGAAGAGGGCATCTTTGTGGGCCTCTCCTCTGGCGCTTCGTTGGCTGCCGTGGGCAAAAAGCTGCCGGAGATCGCCGAAGGCGCCCGCATCCTCACCTTCTGCTATGACACCGGTGAGCGCTATCTGTCGGTGGATGGGTTGTTTTGATAATGATGACAAGGTGACTGAGTGAAAGGGTGACTTCGACAGGCTCAGTCACCCTTTCACCCTTTCACCCTTTCACCTTTTCACCCAATCACATTGTCAAGATTAAAGTGAGACGCCAATGCCCTTTACCCAACTTGCCAACATTCGAGCATATTATGAAATCGCCGGGGCCGGACCCCGCCTGCTCGCCATTAGCGGTACCGGTGGTGATCTGCGCAAGCGTCCCAATGTGTTTGATTCCCCGCTGGCGCAGCACTTTGAAATCCTGGCCTACGACCAGCGCGGCCTTGGCCAAACCGATCGGCCGGATATCGCCTACACCATGCAGGATTATGCCGACGATGCCGCGCGTCTGCTGGACGCCGTGGGCTGGTCCAGCGCACTGGTCATGGGCACCTCGTTTGGCGGCATGGTGGCGCAGGAGTTCGCCTTGCGCCATCCGCAGCGGGTGGAAAAGTTGGTGCTGGCCTGCACCAGTTCTGGCGGCGCCGGCGGCGCATCCTATCCACTGCACGAGCTAGGGCCCATGACGCCGGAGGAGCGCTTCCAGCGCACTGCGCCCATCAGCGACATGCGCTGTACGCCTGAATGGCAAGCCGCGCACGCCGATGAATTTCAGGCCATGCTCGCCTTTACATTGGCCCAAATGCAGATCGGCGCCGAGGAACCCAACCGCGCCATTGGCGCCCGCCGCCAATTAGAGGCGCGCATGGGTCACGACACCTTTGAGCGCCTGCCGCAGCTGGCCATGCCGGTTTTTATTTGCGGTGGCCGCTATGATGGCCTGGCGCCCGTCTCCAATCTGGAAGCGCTGCTGGCCCAGATTCCCAACGCCACTATGGAGCTGTTTGAAGGCGGCCACGGCTTTTTGATGCAAGATCCGCTGGCCTATGCGCAGGTGATTGCGTTTTTGCTGGCATAGAATGCTGATGGGACGGATTGAGGACGCGACGCCTCTCCCTGCTCTGCACCCTCCGGGTGCGCCGCGTCCCTCTCCATCTTGTGGAGAGGGACAGATTTTGCGCTTCAGTGCAAAATCAGGGAGAGGCCACGTGGCTGGCCATAGTGCCGCTCTGAACTGATTGAGAGAGTATTAAAAAAACTGCGCAAATCCGCTTTGGCGAAGCGGCATCTGCGCAAGCTGTGTTCCATTTCTACTTTGAACAGAATTGTGAATGTGGCGCGTAAATTTATTCTATGGCAAAATAATATCCTGTACGGATTTGTCACTTTCATCAAGACAAGACGCTGGGGCGGTCACCTTGTCACCCCTTCACCCTTGCATCTTGCGATCTTAAATAGAACCACATCTTGGAGGATGCTGAATGGCTACAACAGAACAAGCAGTAAAAAGCTCCAACGGCAATGGCTATAAAGTCATTGGCACCCGTCCGATCCGCCACGACGGTTTGGACAAAGTGACCGGCCGCGCTCGCTATGCCGCCGATGTGCGCTTTCCTGGCATGTTGTATGGCAAAGTGTTGCGCAGTCCCCACGCCCACGCCAACATCAAGTCGGTTGATGTCAGCAAGGCGTTGAAAATGGACGGCGTGCGCGCCGTTGTTACCTCGGCCGATATGGGGCAAGTGGCCGACAAAATTCAGGAGATGGGCGAAGGCGCGGCCAATCTGCGTCATCTGAAAGACAATATCTTGGCCGACAAAAAGGCGCTCTACTTTGGTCATGCCATTGCGGCTGTGGCGGCGACCAGCCCGCAGATTGCCGAAGAAGCGCTCAAGCTGATTGAAGTTGAATACGAGGTGCTGGATCCAGTCATGGATGTGCTCAAAGCCATGGAGGATGGCGCGCCGCTTCTGCACAGCAATATGCGCACCGATCGGTTTGGCAACACGGGCGAAAAGCCCACCAATATTGCCAACCACATTCTCCACAAGCATGGCGATCTGGAAAAAGGGTTTGCCGAGGCCGATGTGGTGGTGGAGCGCGAGTTCCGCACCGAAATGGTCCATCAGGGCTATATTGAGCCTCATTCGTCCACGGCCGTTTACAAGCCAGATGGCACTATAGAGGTTTGGACTAGCACGCAGGGCCCCTTTGATATTCGCTCGCAAGTGGCCAGCATGTTGCAGGTCGACGATTCCAAGGTGCGCGTCAACCCCATGGAGATCGGTGGCGGCTTTGGCGGCAAATTTACGGCCTACACCGATGTGCCGGCGGCACTGCTCTCCAAGAAATGCGGCCATCGCCCGGTTAAAATCAGCATGTCGCGCACCGAGGTGCTGACCTCCACGGGCCCCACTTCCGGTTCATACATTAAAGTGAAAGTTGGCGCCAAGAAAGATGGCAAGATTACGGCGGCGCAGGCCACGCTGATCTACGAAGCCGGCGCCTTCCCCGGTTCGCCCGTGGGCGCTGGTTGTGGCGTCATCCTGTCGCCTTACAAGCTGGACAACGTGCAGATCGAAGGGTTCGATGTGGTGAACAATCGGCCGCGCACGGGCGCTTACCGCGCGCCGGGTGGCACCAATGCCGCTTTTGCCTCTGAAGTTGTAATGGACGAGGTGGCCGAACAGCTGAGCATGGATCCGCTGGAGTTCCGGCGCATCAATGCCGCCGTGGAAGGCGACCGCCGCCCCGATGGCCCCACCTTTGCGCGCATTGGCTATTTGGAAACCGTGGAAGCGGCCATGAACCATCCGCACTATAAGAGCAAGTTGGAAGGCAAAAATCGCGGTCGCGGCGTTGCTTCTGGCTTCTGGTTCAACGGCAGCAACCAGTCGAGCGTCTATGGCAAAGTCAACGCCAACGGCACCGTCAACCTGGTGGAAGGTTCGGTGGACATTGGCGGCTCGCGCGCCTCGGCTGCCATTATGCTGGCCGAGACCTTGGGCATTACCGCCGAAGAGGTCAACCCCGAAATTGTGGACACCGACTCCATCGGCATGACCGGCGGCACTGGCGGTAGCAGCGTGACGCACAAGCTGGGCCACGCAGTCTTCCAGTTGGGCCACAAACTGCTAGAGAATATGTCCAATCAGCTGGCCACCATTTGGGATGTGGACGCCGGCTCGGTCAAATATGAAAACGGTTCCTTCTCGGCCAATGGCGAAAGCGCTTCCTTCAAAGAAGCCGCGGCGCTCATCAACAAATCCGGCAGCCCCATTTCAGAAGGACTTTCCGTGCGTCCGGGCGGCGCTGGTCCGGCCTTTGCCACCCACATTGTGGACGTGGAAGTGGACGAAGAGACCGGCAAAGTCACCGTGCTGCGCTACACCGCCGTGCAGGATTGCGGTCGCGCCATCCATCCTTCCTATGTAGAAGGTCAGATTCAGGGCGGCGTTGTGCAGGGCATTGGCTGGGCGCTCAACGAGGAATACTTCTACAATGACCAGGGTCGCCTGATGAACGCTTCTCTGCTCGACTATCGTATGCCCACCGCCCTAGACCTGCCCATGATCGACCCGGTTATTCTGGAGATTCCGAACCCGGGCCATCCGTATGGCGTGCGCGGCGTGGGTGAGGTGCCCATTGTGCCGCCGGCGGCGGCGCTGGAAAACGCTATCTACAACGCCATCGGCGTGCGCATGTACAAACTGCCCATGTCGCCCGGCAACGTAGTGGCCGCCATGCAGGCTCAGGAGTAGCTTAGTTGGTTGGTCAGGTAATCCAAGGTCTGGAGTTTTAGGCTGTTGGGAGCTTGAGACCTTGGGAGGAATGAGTTTATAAAAGGTGGTGCGGATGGGCTTGAGAGAGTCAATCCACGCCACCTTATTTTATTCCTGATTTTATTCCTACCGGATGGTGCGAAGAAACCGCCTGGTAATTCAACATGAACCTGTTGATGCGCTGCTGTCGATTATTATCGGATTGTTGACGTGATGAACACTTTTGGATAGCTGGGTCATCCGCGGCAGCGGCAAAGGTATGCGTTGCTGCCATTTGATCATGCGTTATGGGCGCCCATGTAGGAATAGATGCAATCTAGCGAGTATAGAGTAATAGAGCCTTAGGAACGCTGCACGGGCATCAGGCTGCCGGATACATATTTGTGCAAGATACTGGCAATCAAGGTCTGATAGGGCATACCTTCTTCCAGTGCGCGCCGCTGTAAGGCATCCAGGTCGCGGGCTGAAATGCGAATATTGATGCGTTTGTCCTTCTTGACTGTCTCTTGCGCAGCTAGGGCCAGCATTTCTCTGCGCTCCGGCGTCAAGACCGATTCATATTCTCCAGCTTCAAAGTCGTGCAAAATTTCCTGCTCTTCAGCATCAAGTTGATTCATTTTCATTATTTACCTCTTCAGATTGTTTATGTTCCTGCTTGCTCAACAGATAGTCCCGAGTTGCTTTCCGACTCGGAATCACGGTTTTTAGGAATATTTCGCTGTCGTTTTCTACGTATGGTACAAGATACGCATAGCCACCAATCGCAACAATAAACATGCGCTGCTGCGGATATTTGGAGCGGTTCGGATGGGCAACCTCATCCAACAATTCATTACGCTGGATATAATAGAGAACATCTTCGAACGAAATGCCGCGGCTTTCGATCAACTGTAAATTCTTCTCTGAACTCCAGCTAAAAGTCTTCATGCGTTCATTATAACATACCCGTGTGCCGATTGTCATCACGTGTGGTCTGGCAAATAATCGTCGATTGATTGACAAATGCCAACGCCTATGTTACGCTCGCGCAATGGCCGAAATAGACATTCCAGCGCATAAAATTCCCGAATCAATGGGGATTCACTTTTTACCACGCATCTAGAAAGAGGAACCAACATGAGTAACGCAATTCAGACTCCCGACATCCAGCGCCCGCCTAAATCTTTAGTCGAAGGGCTGGCCGAAATTGGCAGCGCGACTGCGGCCGGCGAACTGTATCGGCTGGGTATCCGCGATCCGCATATTCGCGGGCCGATTCCGCGCACGCCGGGCGCTTCTGTGGTGGGGCCGGCGCTGACGCTGCAATTCATGCCCAAGCGCGAGGATCAATACAACGTTGATGAATATGCCGACCCCGAAAAGCAGCTCCATCGCCACGTGCTTTATCACACGCAGCCGGGGGATGTGGTGGTGGTGGATGCGCGCGGCGACCTGGGCAGCGGTGTGTTTGGCGAGATGATGCTCACCTACTTCAAAGGCGCCGGTGGCGTGGGCGTGGTCATCGATGGCTGCATTCGCGATTTCCCCAAGGCCAAAGAATTGGGGCTGGGGCTTTGGCTTAAAGGCGCAACGCCCAACTTTCATACGCAGACCAACATCTTCCCCTTTGCCGTCAACGTGCCCATTGCGTGCAACAATGTGCTGGTGATGCCCGGCGACCTGATTGTGGCTGATGATGATGGCGCCGTGGTGGTGCCCATTGCGCTGGCGCCAGAGCTGCTGAAAAAAGCAAGCCAACATGTAGAGTGGGAAGAGTTTTCGCAACTTCGGTTATCGCAGGGTGGGCACCTGCGCAAATATTATCCGCTTTCAGCCGAAGCACAAGCTGAATATGAAGAGTGGCGCAAGGCGCAGAATAAGTAACTCACGTTACGCAGCGACAGCCAGTCTGCTATACTCAGCTTTGAATGAGAACCGGAGTTTTATCACTCCGGTTGCGGCAGTAGAAAACGCCGGTTCTCATCTCAACCGCAGTATAGAGAGAAACAGAAACGTCAGCGAGCCAACTTTCCTCCAGGCTTGCGTAACATAAGTAAGTAAATGAGACTATGAGCAACCTGATTTTTTACGTCAATGGTGAGTATGTACCCGCAGAGCAGGCTTCTCTGCCCGTGGGAGATTTGGGCCTCATCCGCGGGTATGGCGTGTTTGATGTGCTGCGCACCTATAAGCGCACGCCGTTTCAACTGCGCGAGCATGTAGAGCGTTTGCAGCGTTCGGCGCGCTCAATTTTGATTACGCCGCCGTGGAGCACCGAGCAGATTGAGTCGATTGTGCATGAGACGTTGGCGCGCAACTATGCCGCTAATCCAGAGTTGGGTGATCTGGCGATCCGGCTGGTGCTGACCGGTGGTCCCTCTAAAAATGGCTTTACGCCAGAAAGCCGCCCCAGCCTCATGGTGATGCTCATTCCCGCGGGCCCGCGGGATGAGGAACTGTATGCCAAGGGGGGGCGTCTTATCACCGTGCAGATGGATCGCTTTAAACCCACGGTGAAGAGCCTGAACTATATTGGCGCTATTATGGCCATGCAGCAGGCCACGGCCGCTGACGCCATCGAAGCGCTCTACCGCACTGAAGATGGATTGGTCACCGAGGGGACGCGCACCAGCTTTTTGGTAGTCAAAGGGGATCGGATTATTTCGGCGCCCGATCTGGTCTTGGAAGGCATTACGCGCAAGGTGGTGATGGAGATTGCCGCTGACCGCTGGGAAGTAGCCTTGGAGCCGATTCGCTATAGCGATCTGTCGCAAATTGATGAAGCTATGTTGGTCGGCACCGGCAAGGAAGTGCTGCCCATTGTGCAGATCGATGACATTCAGATTGGCAGCGGACGCCCCGGCCCTGTTGCCGGTGAGCTCATGAAGCTAATGGATGCCTATATTGCTTCGGTGACGTAAGCAGCTAGGGCCAGCGCGTACCATAAAAAAGCAGGGTTAAAAGCCGCGGCTGACACGGAAGAGCATCTCAACCGCTTGCCATTTAGCCGCGGCGGCGGCTTTTCATTGTGTGTGGCCGGATTTATCCGTTGCGATTACGCAGTGCGCGATTGTCCTACGTAAGCGGCTTGTCATCATTGACGCTACCTGGGGGATCGGGTACACTGTGCTCAGTGATTGTGCGGTTATACTCGGCGCAGACGAGGAACGTTCATTTGCGTTGCAACCGCGGTGTAGGTGAGAGGATCGAGAGATGACAAATGTAAATAGGATCTGCCCTGGCTGTGGCCAGCCGTCGCCGCTGGATGCCCACCATTGCCCCAATTGCGGCTATGACAATGAGGCCGGTTTACCCGTACCGCAACGTAATTTGCCGGCAACCATTGGCAAAGCCGCCCTGCCTATTTTGGCTGGCGCCGCTGGATTGGCCGTGCGTGCGGTCTGGAAATTGGTGCAAAATCGACTGACGCAAGACGCTGTCTATCGGGTGGCCACAAATGTAACGTCGCCCAAGGCACAAGCGCCCATAAAGCCAGTGGCGGCTGAGGAGCCAATCACCGTCGCTGCATCGCGTCCCAAGCGTACGATCCACATCCGCTCCTCGTGGGCGGTAGGGGATGCCAACGGCATGTGGCGGCAAGGCAGTTCTGAACACACCATTGAGTTTGATGATTAACGTACGCTCTGATTGCCAACGTACCATATACCCAGTACACCGCAACGGTGTTGGCGATTTAGGCATCGGTCTCGTTTGGAGAATCCAGCCCCATCTCTTGCCGTTGCGATCTACTGATACTCATTTCTGCATAAATAGCATATGAATCGACGCCAATTGGCCTTCATTGTAACCCTGAACGCCGTGGTTAGCCTGGCGATTGCCATTCTGGTCAATTGGGTGGCCGAGTTGCGGCGACCAGACCCAGAAGAGTTGGCGGCGCTCGTGACGCCCGTGTCGCAAGTCATCCTGGCTGCCACGCCCGCCAGCGCCCCAGCGGTGGGGCAAACTGAGCCAACGTCTGCTCCCTCTGCGCCACAGCCAGAAGAGACACCCACTAATTCCGGCCCCGCTTTGACCGGCAATGAGGAAATATATACGGTCCAATCTGGCGACAGCCTTTCCAGCATTGCCGGGCGTTTTAATGTGACCGTCAATGAATTGATGGCGGCCAACAAGTTGGACAATCCCGATTTTGTATTTGTGGGGCAGCAGTTAGTCGTGCCGGGCAGCAACGCCAATGCTCAATCTACACAGAACAGCACCAGCAGCGCCGCGGCCACATCCACGCCCGCGCAACAAGGCGTTGTTATCTCCGAAGTGACCGGAGGAGGAGCGGCCGAGACGGAGTTAATTCTTCTGGTCAATGAAAGCAACAGCGCCGTCGATTTACGCGGCTGGACATTGGGCCGCGAAGGGGGGGCTGTTTACACATTTGGCAGCGTTAATCTGTTTGCGGGCAGCAGTGTTCGCCTCCACACCGGTGTTGGCGAATCGAACAGCGTGGATCTTTATTGGGGGCGGGAAGAGCCCGCTTGGCTTTCCGGCTCAGTTGTGCGGCTGGTTAATGGCCGCGGAGAATTGGTGAACAGCTATACTGTTCCGTAAAGATTTAGCTTACGACATATGTAACTATCCTGGTGCTCGGGGGCTGAGCTCACGCCGAAGTCTCGGGCGACGGCTGGATAGTTACCGACATATACGGTAATTTGTTGTGATGGGATGTAGAACAAAATGACGCAACGCAAGAGTTCGGGCTCCAATGCCAAAAATGAAGGCAGAACGGACCAAAACAACCGCAAACGCCCATTGCGCCGCCGGCGTAGAAGGCGCACCGATGGTGAAAAAAATTCGCAGTCCGCGAATCGTACGGAGCGGTCGTCGCGCCAATCCAGAGGTGGTGGCGACAAATCATCGGGCGACCGACGCCGGCGCACTTCGCAGGCGCGGCGTCGGCGTCGCGTGCGGCGTTCGCGCAGCGAGCCGGCCACGCCGTCGATTATGGATGATATTGAGCAAGAATATACGGCGCCTATGTCAGTCTTTGTCTATACCCATGTGGTGCGCCCCAATTCTGGCGGTTATGAATTCCGTTCCGAAAGTTTTCCCAAGTCTTCTCGCCGCATTGAGGACTATCAAATCGACTATTCGCACATTATGGGTACTATTTTGGAAGTTGATCCGGAAAACCTGCCCAAATTTGAATGGTATTGGGGACCCGATGAAGAAGAGCCACAGGAAGATGGTGGCGAAAACAACAATCCCGAGAATTAATCACCCTCTGCCAATGAATGGTAGTTAGTCAGCGGAGCAATAACGTGGCGACTGTCGTAACAATTGAAAATCTCAAAGATTATGTGGATCAAGAAGTCACCCTCCAGGGCTGGCTTTATAACAAGACCGGCAAAGGCAAACTGCAATTCTTGCAGGTGCGCGATGGCACTGGTATTTGCCAGGTAGTGGTCTTTCGCGGCAACGTGAGCGAAGAGGATTTTGATGCCGGCAAACAGCTCACGCAGGAAAGCTGTCTGCGCGTGACCGGTCGCGTAAAAGCAGAGGAGCGCGCGCCCGGCATCCCTGGCGGCTTTGAACTGGACGCGACCAGCCTGGCCATTGTGCAGATTGCGGAAGCCTATCCCATTTCGCCCAAAGATCACGGCGTCGAATTTTTGATGGAAAATCGGCATCTGTGGCTGCGCTCCAGCCGCCAGTGGGCCGTTATGCGCGTGCGCGCGACCGTGGTCAGCGCCATTCGCGATTGGCTGGATGAGCATGGCTTTCTCAATGTGGATACGCCGATCATCACTCCGTCGGCTGCCGAAGGAACCAGCACGCTCTTTGAAATTGACTATCACGGCGAACCGGCCTACTTGGCGCAAACGGGCCAACTTTACAACGAGGCCAATATTTTTGCCTTTGGCAAAGTCTATTGTTTTGGTCCCACTTTCCGTGCCGAAAAGAGCAAAACGCGCCGCCATCTGCAAGAATTCTGGATGGTGGAACCGGAGATCGCTTTCTGCAACCTGGAACAGCTCATGGAGGTGGAAGAGCAGTTCGTCAGCTATATTATCCAGCGCTGCCTTACGGATCGCGCCGCTGAGCTACAGGTGCTGGAGCGTGATCTCAGCCAGCTTCAAAACATTGCCCCGCCCTTTCCGCGCATCCACTATGATGTGGCCGTGGATATGATCAACAAAGCCGCTGCGGCTGGAGAACTGGTGCCTGGCTATGATGACCCGGTGCCCGCCATTGAGTGGGGCGACGATTTTGGCAGCCCCCACGAAACCTATGTGGCCGCCCAGTTTAATAAACCGGTCTTTGTGCATCATTATCCCACGCAGGTCAAGGCATTCTACATGGAGCCCGATCCAGATCGTCCCGAGGTGTGCCGCAGCGTGGACCTGTTGGCGCCCGAAGGCTATGGCGAGATCATCGGGGGCAGCGAGCGCATGAGCGATCCGCAAAAGCTGCTGGAATCGATCCATCGGCATGAACTGCCCGAAGAAGCGTACGATTGGTATATGGATCTGCGCAAATATGGCTCGGTGGTGCACAGTGGCTTTGGTCTGGGCGTCGAGCGCACGGTGGCTTGGGTGTGCGGATTGGGTCACGTGCGCGAAACCATTGCCTTCCCGCGCATGCTGGGCATCATGCGGCCATAAAATATGACGAACTTTCCCGCTTGTAGTCGGAAATTTTGGAGACTGCAAGAGTGTTGGTGGCGGTGTCCAAGAATTACGGATTCCACATGGACCGGGATATCGTATCTATTTTGGGCGCAGGGGCAATACGGTTGTCATTCTGTTGTATGGTGGCGATAAGGGAACGCAGCCACGAGATATTGCTTTGGCCCAAAAATACTGGAATGAGTATACGCGGAGGAGTAAATGATCCCACTTACGGTGAAGTACGAGGATGGTTTAAAAGCTGCTTTGGCGGATCCTGCCGAAGCGGCTGCCTATTTGAACGCCGCGCTTGAAGAAAATGACCAGGAAATATTTCTATTGGCATTGCGTGATATTGCCGAAAGTCGCGGTCTTTCTCAAGTCGCCCAGGATGCAGCTCTTAACCGTGAAAATCTATACCGTATGTTATCATCCACTGGCAATCCGCAGCTCTCTAGTTTGAATTCGTTGTTGCACAGCATTGGTTTGCGCTTAGCCGTTGAAGTCGAGACCGTCTGACTGTAACGTTGACTGTGATTTATACTGTCTATGATCTATATAGTACTAGGTGTCTTGACGTTTTTGCTCAGTCTCCTGCTAACGCCGTTGGCCAGCAAACTTGGTCTGCAAATGGGACTGGCGGATCAGCCCGGTGGGCGGCGTAAACATCAAGGGGTAATTCCACGAACCGGTGGTTTGGCGCTCTTTAGCGCCTTTTTTATTGTCATTTTGCTGACGCTGCTGCCGCTTCTGCTGCCGCAGACGGCCGGCTGGTTCCCGCCGCGCAACGATCCAAACGAGCTGCGTCGCCTGCTGGCATTGCTGGGCGGAACGTTCTTTTGTGTAATTGCCGGCTATTTGGACGATCGCTATGAATGGTCTAGCTGGCCCCAATTTGCGGTTCAGATCATGGCCGGGCTCATTGCCATTAGCGGACTCATCTTTCTCAAGCATATTAATAATCCATTTGGCGATGGCTATCTGGGTGGCGTCAATGGCCTGCCCTGGTGGATTGTGGGGCCAGTGACCATTGGCTGGTTTATGGTCATGATGAACACCGTCAACTGGCTGGATGGACTCAGCGGGCTGGTGGCGGGGGTCACCGCCATTTTCTGCGTAATCCTGGCGGTACACATGCTCTTCCGCGCCGAAGAGCCACAGCTTAGCGTGGCCATTTTGCCTATTGTACTGCTGGGTGCGGTGCTTGGCTTTTTGCCTTTTAACTTTGCTCCGGCCCGCATTTTTATGGGCAGCAGCGGCAGCTATTTCCTGGGGTTTGCCCTGGCCAGCCTGGGCATTATCGGCGGCGCCCGCGTGGCCGCGGTCATGCTCATATTGGGCCTGCCGCTAATCGACTTTGCCTGGCTCATCTTTTTGCGTTGGCGCCGCCACGGCGCTCCCGGCCAAGGCGGTCGCGATCACTTGCACTTTCGTTTGCTGGACCGCGGTCTGGCTGAACGCACTATTGTGATTGGCTATTGGCTCTTCTGCGCCCTCTTCGGCGGGTTGACCCTGCTGATCGATGACCGGCTCTATAAGCTGTTGGCGCTGTTGGTTCTGGGTCTGCTGGCCCTGCTGGTTCTGGTGTGGGCGGCCCAGGAGAACGAAACAGTAGAATGATTAATCGATGATCTCATGACCAAAATTTTAGCCATTGAAACCAGTTGTGATGAAACTGCCGCGGCCGTAGTGGAGAATGGTCGTACGCTATTGAGCAATGTGGTGGCCACGCAGATTGATCTACATCGGCGCTATGGCGGCGTCTTTCCAGAGGTGGCCAGCCGCCAGCACGTATTGACCATTGCGCCCGTGGTGCGCCAGGCATTGGACGAAGCGGATATTACGGATGTACGCACGCTAGACGCCGTGGCCGTGACCCATGGACCGGGATTGGCGGGCAGCCTGCTGGTCGGCGTCAACGCGGCCAAGGGGCTCAGTTTTGCCAGTGGCCTGCCGCTGATTCCGATCAACCATCTAGAAGGGCACGTTTACAGCAACTGGGTCGACGTCAACGCGCCGGCCACAATCAAAGAACAGGCGCGGCCGGCTGAGCAGTTTCCGGTTTTAATCCTGCTGGTTTCGGGTGGCCACACCGAGCTGATCTTGATGACTGGCCACTGTCAATATCAGCGGTTGGGCGGCACGCTGGATGATGCCGCTGGTGAAGCATTTGACAAGGTCGCGCGTCTATTGGCGCTTGGGTTTCCCGGCGGCCCCGCCATTCAGCAGGCTGCGGCGCAGGGGGATGCGCACTACTTTAAGCTGCCGCGCCCGCTACTGCATAATGCAGACCACCGCTTCAATTTTAGCTTTTCTGGGCTTAAAACGGCGGTGCTCAACCTGGTGCGCCAGTTGGAATCAGATGGCGCAGATCCGCGTGAGCCGCAATTGGCGGCGCACATTGCCGCCTCATTTCAAGCCGCCGTGGCCGATGTGTTGATTGCCAAAACCGCCGCCGCGGCCGCCGCGTTTCACGTGGCGCAAGTTTGCATTTGCGGCGGCGTTAGCGCCAACCGCAGCCTGCGTGAACTGGCTCAGCAGCGTTTCACACAAATGCAGCTTCCCCTATATATCCCACCTCTTGCCCTCTGCACCGACAACGCCGCCATGATCGGCGCCGCGGCCTTTTACCGGCTGCGTCACGACCCACAGGCCGTGCACGATCTCTCTGTGGATGTATTCGCTAATTTGCCGCTGACCAGTGTCTCTCTTGACGAAAGCCCCGAGTTCACTTAGAATGGTTCGGTTTGGCATCGAAAATTATTAATTTCGCAGATTGCACCAATTTGAAATCTTTCAGATTGGTGCAATCTGTTGAATGTATTTATCAAAGTTGAATTATCTATGGAATATCAAGAAAATATCCGCAACGTCGCCATTATTGCCCATGTGGATCACGGCAAAACCACGCTGGTAGACGGCATGTTGCGGCAGACAAATGTTTTTCGCACCAATCAGCAAGTAGCCGAGCGCGTGCTCGATTCCAACGACTTGGAGCGCGAGCGCGGCATTACAATTCTGGCTAAAAATACGGGCATTTCGTATGATGCCCTCGATGGGCAAGAGTATACAATCAACATTGTCGACACGCCCGGCCACGCCGATTTTGGCGGTGAAGTCGAGCGCGTGGTCAACATGGTGGATGGCGTGGTGCTGCTGGTGGATGCCGTGGAAGGACCCATGCCGCAGACGCGCTTTGTGTTGCGGCAGGCGCTGCAACGCGGCTTGAAAGCCGTGGTGGTGGTCAATAAAATCGACCGGCCCGCTTCCCGTCCGGCCTATGCTGTCAACGCCACATTTGATCTGTTTGTGGATTTGGGCGCTACTGAAGAGCAAGCCGATTTCCCGGTGATTTACACCAATGCCCTGGAGGGTCGCGCCGGGCTGGAACCCGATGAACTGGCCCACGATCTGCGTCCGCTCTTTGAAGCAATATTGGCCCACATCCCGCCGCCGCAGGCCACGCTCAATGGCCCTAGCCAAATGTTGGTGACCACGCTGGAATACAGCAGCTTTGTGGGCAAAATCGCGGTGGGGCGCCTCAGCAGCGGCAACCTGCGTACGGGCCAGCAGATCATGCACATCAGCGCCAAAGGGGAAATGACACCGGCCAAGATTGCCCAGGTCTTTGCCTTCCGCAATTTGAAGCGCGAGGTGCAGGATGAAGTATTGGCTGGCAACATCGTAGCCGTTTCGGGCATTGAAACGGTGGGCATTGGCGATACGCTGGCCGATCTCAACGACCCGCGGCCGCTGCCTCCCATTACGGTGGAAGAGCCGACTGTGCGCATGACCTTTGGCATCAACGACAGTCCTTTTGCCGGCAGAGAAGGCCAATATTTGACTAGCCGCCAAATTCGCGAACGGCTCATGCGCGAGCTAGAGAGTAATGTAGCGCTGCGCGTGGCCGAAACTGACAGCGCCAGCGAATTTATTGTGTCTGGCCGCGGCGAGCTGCATCTGGCCATTTTCATTGAGACCATGCGCCGCGAAGGCTATGAATTTACGGTGAGCAAGCCAGAGGTCATTTTTAAAGAAGGCCCAGAAGGGCTGCTGGAGCCTATGGAGCAGATTTTTGTAGAGGTACTTAGCGATTACTTTGGCCCCGTCAGCGAGATGCTGGGCAAGCGTCGCTCCCGGTTGGTTGACTTGAGCTATGGGGATGACGGCACCGTCTACGGTGAATATTTGATTCCCACCCGCGGTACGTTGGGCTTTCGCCAGCCATTCCTAACCGTGACGCGCGGCACAGGCATCTTCCACACGCTTTTTCACGATTACGAACCCTATGCCGGCGACATCGACACACAAGAACACGGCTCGCTGGTGGCATTGGAAACAGGCGATGTAAGCGCCTATGCGCTAGAACATCTGACGCAGCGCGGCTCATTTTTCGTTAAGCCGGGGGATGAAGTCTACGCCGGCCAGGTGGTGGGCCAGCACATTCGCAATGAGGATCTGGTGCTCAACGTTTGTCGCACCAAGCATTTGACCGGTCACCGCGCCGTGCCCAAAGCCATTTCCGAATCGCTATCCGCCCCGCGCGTCATGTCGCTGGACGACTCCATTGAATATCTGGCCACCGACGAACTGCTGGAAGTGACGCCGATTTCGCTGCGCATCCGTAAAAAGGAGCTGCGTCACGAAATCCGCCAGCGCGCGGCCAAGGCGGCCAAAAAGAACGCGTAAATAATCGAGCGCATCGCTGATAAGTGCACTGCCAAATTTGTGCGCGGATGCACGCGGATGGACGCAGATTTTTCAGGCGCCATCTGTGTGCATCCGCGTGCCCTATCTTATGGCTGATAATGACTCATCGTCCAAACTTATTATGGTTTGGACGATTGTTTTGTATGAACAACAGGGCTAATTCAGATGCTCATGGGCGGCCAGCGTTTGCAGGGCAAATTGCAGCCCATCAAAAGTGACTGTGGTGATGGCGCATTCGGCCATGTGCAGATAGGTGGGGTTGTAGGTAGCCAACGCCGCGGCGCTGTACTGGTTGCGCAAAAAGTCGGTAATCGCGCCACCATGGGTGACTACAATGATGTGGGCGTCGGGATTCGAACGGGCTACATCATGCAGCGCCGCGGCAAAATTGCGTCCGGCTGTGTATGCCGACTGGCCACCGGGTGGCGTGTAGTGGCGTTCGGCGCTGCACCGCTCCCACTCGGCCACAAATTCGGCAAAAGATTGGCCCGGCGTGTCGCCCCAATTGGCGCGCTCGCGCAGCCGCGAATCGACCACGGGGTCAAGTGCGAGCGCATGGGCAATGGGGCGTGCGGTCTCCGTGCAGCGCCGCAACGGGCTACATATGAGCTGGCTAAAGGGAATCGACTTATCTATTGGCGCGGCAAAATGGTGCGCGGTTAATTGCGCTTCTTGATGACCCGCAGGCGTGAGCGATACATCGCCCGCTTGCTGTTCTTTTTTGCCATGTCGCACTAAATAGAAAGTGGTCACAGCTCCTCTGCAGAAGGTTCCTGTTGGGCCAACTGGGGCGATTGGATGCGCAGTTCCGGCGTGGCCAGCGCACTTTGCAGGCTGACCGAGCCATGCCGCATGTGCACCCAGAGTGCAATCAGCAGCGCTCCCAACAGCATGGCCGCAATACCAATGAGCCCCGCTTCGGGACCAAAGTCGCCGCCGGTGAGCAGGGGGGCGCCGCCTTGGCGGATGGCAATAAAGGTGGTCTGGTTGGCGGACGTACCGCTGACGGGGAAGCCAAAGACATTGCCCTGAAAGAAATTCCACGACATATGTAGTCCAATGGGAATGGCCAGCTCACCGGTCAAAATGTAGCCAAACCCCAGAAACAGGCCAGCCACAAAAATGTTGAACGTACTAATGGCGGTGGCATTGGGGTTGCCGGCGTGCAGCAGCCCAAAGACAGCGGAAGAAAGCACAATGGCCACTGCGATTGAGCGTTTCGCCCCCCAAAAGCGGAAGCCTTCGGCCAGATTTTTCAGGTGATAGCCGCGGCTCCACAGCTCCTCATAGATGCCCACGCAGAAAAACAGAATGAGCGGGACGAAAATAGCTACACCAAATGAGGCGCCTGGTAGACCGCTTTGCAATGTGCCTTCAATTTTGATCCAGCCCGCAGCCCACTCCGTGATAAAAATCAGCGTCATCAATAGCGCCCCCAACCCCAGGCCGAACCCAAAATCGAGCCACCAATTGGCGTTCAAGCGAAAACCAAAGTCGCGGAACCGGCGGCGATCTAACCAACGCCCGGCCAACCAAACTGTGGCCAGTGTGGCCAGCAAGGATGAAATGCCAAAGCCAGTGGAAGCCAGCGGCATTTGGGTCAGTTCAGCCGGGTTGCTGAGCAAGCTCACGGCTTCGTCCAGCGAGATGCCATTTTGCACCATCAGGAAGCCAATGGCGCCCAAGCCAATGACAAACTGGCCAAAGCCGTAGAGCAGCGTTTGCAACAGCAGGCGCCAGAAGGCATGCAGACGCTGGAATTGAGGATCCCAAAACAGTTTTTTGAACATTATGTTGGATTCTGCCAGGATTGGTCGCCGGTTCCATTCATGTGATGATAGAATGGATCGTCCTTTGTAATAGAGCCACGCAATACGGGCTGCCCGGTAATGGCGGATTTGTAAAGGCTGGCCAAAAATTCAATGGTCCCGCGTACGCCTGCACCGCTGACCGCAGGGCGCTCATTGCGCGCCATACAGTCCAATATTTCAGCCAATTGACCACTATGAGAGGAGGCCAGATTGGCCGGCAGATCTTGCCATTGGGCCAGTTCATCGCTATGCGTCATGCCCGGGTGAATTGAGTAGCGCCAATCGTCATTGGTGTAGCTGTAAAGATGCGTCAGTTCGACCGTGGCCTTCTGAAAGTCCATGCGCAGGTATGATTCTTCGCGCGGCGACAATACGCTATTGGTAATATTGCCCATGGCGCCATTGGCAAAGCGCACCATGGCCATGGAGACATCCTCCACCTCGATGTCGCGTTCCAACGTGCCCATCATGGCGCGCACTTCGCGCCATTCGCCAAAGAGCCATAAGAAAAAGTCCATGGCGTGGATGCCATGCCCCATCGTGCAGCCCCCCAGTTCAGTGGCCCACTTGCCGCGCCACGGCACAGCATAATAGGCCGGCGTGCGATACCAGACGGTGAGGCAATTGCCCACCAGAGGGTTGCCCAGCGCGCCCGTGTCGATCAGGCTTTTGAGGTGCTGACCACCGGAGCCAAAGCGCCATTGGAATACGCTGCTGCAATAGTTTCCGGTACGCTGTTCCGCCTCCTCTATGCGGTCCATTTCGGCCAATGAGGCACAGAGCGGCTTTTCGCAATAGACCCATGCGCCGGCTTCCAGCGCCGCCACAATGAGATCGCAATGGGTGCCGGGCGGCGTGCAGATGTGTACCAGATTGGGCTGTTCTTTCTCCAGCATATGGCCCACATCGGTATATTTGGCGGGAATTTCGTGGGTTTCGCAGAAGGCATCGACGCGGTCGGCATCTACATCCATAGCGGCGGTCAAATCAACGCGCTCACCGGCAGCGCGCATGGCCCGCACATGCGAATTGGCAATGCCGCCCGTGCCAATAATAACGGTTCGTACTTGGTCAGACATGATTACTCGTTTCTGTGTAATTGGTGGTTTCGAAGTCACCGGCAAAAAGGACCAAATCCTCAGGATAGCCATCTCGGGGTTGGGTTGTGCTGCTCTCCCAATCCGTAGTGCGCCAGAACTTGCTTGGGTAGAATGTCATGTCGGAGCGAGGCGCAGAAACTTTGTATACATGGGGGGTTCATACGAATGGCCTAAATCTGTAGCAGCGGACCCAGCGCTTGATTGAGCCTTTGGTAGCCCGCGGCGTTGATGTGTAGTTCATCGCGCGCACAAGCTGTGTCTAACCAACCCGCTGCATTTTGCAGCAGGTTGGCTGCATCAAAAATAGTTACGTCGGCGGCATGAAGCGCCACCAAGCCCTGATTGATCTGAATGACTGCGTTGCGCACCTGCGTTGCTGCCTCAGGTTGACCGGCGCCCCAAAAGGACTTGGCGCCGGAAGTGGGCGCATTGCCCACGGGAAAGATGGTTGACAAAACCACGTGCGCTCCGGTCGCGCGCGCCTGTTCCACAATTTGGCGCAGCGTGGTGAGCGTTTCTTGAATAATTATCGCATGTTTTTGGGGCGCAAGCAATAGTTCTTTGCAATCGTTGATGCCGGCCTGAACAACAACAAATTGTGGACAAAGGGGGGCCACATGGCTGGGGAGGCGCTGTAGCACCTGGCGCGACGTATCAAAGCCAACGCCGCGATTGAGGAAAATATGGGGACCAACGGTTTCTGGGGCGGGCCAGGCTTTGGCCCTAGAATCACCCAGAAAGAGGATAACGGGCGCGTGGCTTGGGCGCATGCGCAATTGAATGCGGTCAATTTGCGTTTGGGCGGTTAGCAAGCCAACCTTGATGGTTCGCTTGAGACGTTCAATGGTTTCAAGCATGAGTTGTTTCGCTGTCGATGTGGAAAGCGGTCGTTCGCATGGCATCTAGCCCCGCCATGACAAAATAGGCGGTCCAGCCCACAATGCCCAGTAGCTTGAGAATATCTTTGGCCAGATAGACCCAACGGGGATAATAAAATGGCAAGATTAAATAGGAGAGATCGAAGAAAGTGGCCACGGCCCAAAAGGCAAACGCCACGGCAAGCGGAATAAAATTGGTGCGCCAGAGTGTGTTGCGAAAGGTGAAGAGATAATAAACCAAGATGGCGCCGTACAGCAGATAAGCGCGTCCTTCGCCTATGCCGAAGTAACGGGGAAACACGTAGTCGTTTAGCTCGAATAGCTTGTCGAACATCAGCATGGATGTGACCAGCGTCGAATATAGAAAGAACTTGGCCTCTGAACTGTGTTGGGGGCGCAAAATGAGATAACAAAATGCGCAGATGGCCGCGCCGGCCGCCCATGTCAGTACGCCGAGGTAAAAAATGCCGCCCAGCAAAGGGCTAATTTGTGCCGCACTGGCGGGGTGTCGCAACTGGCTTTTAAGTGAATAGCCGCCCACCCAGCTGATCATGAGCATGATGCTGAGGAGGCCCAACGCCAGCGCATAAACCAACCCAGTGGTTTTCCATTCTGTGCGTGGTGGGAACGTAAATTTGAGCGGCATAATATATGTATCTGGGCTTTTCGCACAAAAGGCAGATGGACATTGCGCCATCTGCCTTTTGTCTGTTTATACAAATATTTGGTTTATCTAGACAATTGTGCGAACTGTAAATATGCGACCATTAGGCGGCAGGAATTTCAACTTTAGCCTGCTTCTTGCGGGGAGCGTGAACCCCATTTAGCAGAAAGAAGATGCCGCCAGGCAATACCAGCGCAATGACCAGCAGATGGGTGGTAATCCCCAACAGTAGACCTTTTTCGGCTGCAACGCCAATGAGTGAAAGCAGATAGACAAATGCACCTTCATGAATGCCGGCGCCGTCTGGTGTTGGCAAGGGCAAGCGGCGCAAAATCAGCACAATAGGCACCAAAATGAAGAAATAAAAGGGCTCTACTTCGATCTGAAAAGCGCGCGCCAACAGATAGGTCCAAGCAATTGGGAAAAGATTTTCGACCATGCACCAGGCAAAAAAGAGGCCCAGTTCTTTCTTGTTGCGGCTATAACCTACATAGGATTCCGTAACGCTGTTGAGCACTTTGAGGATCTTCTTGCCCAACGGCATTCGCTCCAAGCCAGCCAGTAATTTAAGCCCGCGGCTGGTTACCGTGGAGTTAAACGTGACGGCTAGAAGCACAATCGAAAGCACAAAAAAGGCGGTTACGCCCCAGAAAAGGTTGTCAATGTCGGGGAAAAAGCGTTGTCCCAGCCAAAAGATGCTCAGGCTAATGCTGCCCATAACGAAAAGCATCAGCGCCATCATGCCCAGAATGCGCTCCATTACTACGCTGGAAATCACATCGCCGGATGCGTACCCTTCGCGGGCTATGGCATAGGCGCGCACGCCATCTCCGCCCACGGTGGTAGGTAGAAAGAGCCCCAAAAAGGTAGAGGTGAGATACGTGGTGGTGGCCTTGTAGAGCGAAATCGTAATGCCTTTGACCCGCAGCAGAATATTCCACTTATAGGCCATGAGGATGCGGTCAGCAATGCCAATAACATACGCGATGACAATAAAAATAGGGTTGCTGTTAAGCAGTGCTGTCTTGAATTCCTCCGTATCCACGGTATAAAAAAGCAGCGCGAATAAAGAGACGCCCAACAGCATACGTAGCCAGAACGAATATTTTTTCATAAATGGCTATAAACTCTTGATCACTTTAGCCGGTACACCAACGGCAATCGAACGGGGCGGGATGTCTTTATTGACCACGGCGCCGGCGCCAATGACCGAATATTCGCCAATGGTGACGCCGGGCAGCACGGTTACATTCGCGCCCAGCCAGGCTCGCTTGCCAATAGTCACCTTCTTGAAGACGGTTTGCAGATTTTCATCATAATAATCGTGATCGGTGGTGGTGATCAGGCTGCCGGGACCAATCTGTACCTCTTCACCCACCTCAATGCCGCCATGGGCAAACAGTTTGGTATAGCTGTTAAATGCAGCGCGATCGCCAATGGTGATCCAGCCTTGGTTGCCGGCGCGCATATAAACACCATCCTGAAAGAGACAGTTTTGGCCGATTTTTACATTGTTGGCGTTTACGATCTGCACCCAGCGCCCCACAATGGTGCCTGCGCCCACACAGCGCCGAATATAGCGATAGTGAAACGTTGTGAGCCCTACATGCAAAATGCGCAGCAATTCAAAAGGATTCTGCTTGAGCATTTTGGCAACGTAGTTCGTCTTGCGAATATGAACAATGCGCTCATGCGCTTGCTCCGCTTGTTCTGAATGGTTCAATTTTGAAACCG
Source organism: Caldilineaceae bacterium (assembly GCA_020634755.1). GTDB lineage: Bacteria > Chloroflexota > Anaerolineae > Caldilineales > Caldilineaceae > JACKBC01. Next base: position 25,509 of record JACKBC010000067.1, read on the forward strand.
CTTGCGACATGAAAACTCTCCATGATGAGATCAACAGATTCTATAGATTCGGACTTACACAGACGCTTCCCGCCTTACGCAGTACCAGAAAAGCGACTGATAAATCGAGCTGATAACAATGAAAAACCACATTATACTCGGCGCTGAATGAGACCTGGCGTTTCAATGCGCCTCTTGCGCCAACAGAAAACGCCAGTTCTCACCTCAACCGCAGTATAGCGGCTAAAAACCTAGCCTTTAAGAGCACTTTTCACTGTGAGCAGCGGGTTTTTAATCTTATAAATGTTTAAAAAGCTATCTGAAAAGGTGGTTGAGACGTGTCACAGTCCGGGAAAGGGCCACGAAATTCTGGTCAAATCATCCGCAATCGACCCTTTCCCGGACTGTTTTTGGACCCAATTGTGACTTTTCAAACAGCTTCTAATGCTACGCGTTCATGCGGCTTTGGCCGAGGCGCTGGCGATTGTGCCATTCACCCAGCAGAATAAACGGCGCGGTACATACGCATTCCCACGCAATGGCAATTATATTATGCATGCTAAAGATCCCGCCGAGAAACTCAGAAAATCCCGCTGTTGTGTTGGAAGTATGCTGAACCCCCATTAAAATTGGCGTGGGCGACAAAAAGCGCATATCAGTCAGCGGCCATAGCAGCGGAATGCCAAATGGGGCGCGGCCATCTGGCCCCATCATATCCAGCAGGAGATGGGTGGAAAATGCCAAGAAGCTGATCATAAAAATTGCCAGGGCTGTTTCCTGCTGCCCAATCCGCCCATTGCGCCACTGCCATCCGTTGCGGGGCCATAGCCATGCCGCAAGCAAACTTAGCAAGATGCCGCTGCCCAGGCTGTGCGATATGCCGCCATGATAGAGAACTGGCTGCCCCTGCATCATACCCGGGATCAGATCTAGATCGGGCGCCAGAGCCATAAGGACAGCCAGCACTGTGATCGGGCCTCGTTTGTAAAAGAACTGGCCAAACAGGGCGCCCATCGATCCGGTCTGTGGTCGGGCTTGGGCCTGTGCATCATCCGCGCGATGGGTAAAGCTGGCAACTGCCAAGCCCGCCAAAGCGTGTCCAATCGGCGTAGCCATACCCTAATCGCTACCTATGGCCGGGTTTCCCTGCAATGTCCACGTGCGACGCGCTTCGCGAAAGGACTGAATGGTCTGACCAAAAATGACTTCATGTTTTTTGGCGCAATTTTCAATAAAATATTCTTCAACGCACTCGAGCGCGTGTTCTTTCATCCCCTTGCGCAAATTGGGGTTTTCAATAAGCGTGCGCACGCGATCGGTAAATGTCTCCAACTCATTGAG
>JACKBC010000068.1 GCA_020634755.1 Caldilineaceae bacterium
GCATGCCGGCCAAGTAAAGCTGGTGATCGATTGCCACAACATGGCCCAGCACGGCCCCAGTGCATATGCCGATGCGGGCCGGGCGCGGCCATTGGTCTGTATTGCCAACATGGGAGATGCCGATGGCGAAGTCAAGCCAGAATATGGTTGGACGCTTTGCCCATCTACATTTGCGCGCCAGACCGTGGAGATTGCCGCCGAGCTGTTTGGCGATTTGCCGCTGCTAGAGCCTGATGCAGAGCGTCCCGCACCGGCGGCCCTGCTCAATATGCCCTTTGGGCGCAGCTATATTTTGGCCCACTGCCTGAGCCCTGAAGCCGCCGCCACCTTCCAACGCGAAACAGGACATACGCCGCCACCCGGCATTATGATCGAAGTCAACCGCGGGCTGCTGGTGGGTGACCAGAGCAGCGAAACTGAAATGGCGCCGCCGAACGAGGCGCGCATCCGTGAGATTCGCCGCCGCCTTTATCAATGGGTTGGGCGCGTTTTAGAACTACTGGATGAATAGGCAGGGCATATGGCGCAGACCCATATTTTTAAACAGACCCCATATGGCGAAGACAAAGTCGGGTATATCGATGCCGGCGTCATCTATCGCGCGCGCGGAGGGGTGGCCAAAGCAGTGGGGCGTTACGACGCAAACGGCGCCATCTATCGCGCCATGCAGTATGATGAGCGGGAGTTGGGCCGATTTTCGCCTGATGGCCAGATTCGCAGCCACGGCCTTTTTGAAGGCGGTGAATTGGGCTGGGTGGAAGCAGATGGCGCCGTCATCCAAGCGGGGCTGATTTTGGGCGAGGACGAAGTGGGCCGGGTTGATGGTCCTGAGCAGGCCGCGGCGGCGGCGGCGCTGCTGTTGCTCTTTTTGCCCGATGATGCCGAAGAGAATCGACGACTGGCGCGTTAAGCGTCTGTCCGTACACTCTCTGTGCCAAACCACGCTGTCAGAGACGCCACACAGCTCACAACCGAATTTACGCATAGGTGCTAACTATGAGCATTACCACTACGTTTGTCCATACGCCGCGCATGACGTTTCACTGCCGCAGCCACGGCGCCCCCGATGGGGACCCCATGTTGCTGCTGCACGGCAGCTTTGGCAGCAGCCGCTGGTGGGAACCTTTTATGGCGCTTCTGCCCGATGAGATTTACGCGCTTGCGCCGGATTTGCGCGGCTGTGGATTGAGCCAGTCGCCCATCGATGAGGGCGATGGGCTGGCGACATGGGTTGACATTGGCGAGCAAGCCCAAGATATACACAGCCTGGTAGCGGCGCTGGGCTGGCGAGACTTTGACCTAGTGGGCCATTCTAGCGGCGGCGCGATGGCCATGGAGTTGGCCATAAATCATGGGGAGCTGCTGGCCTCGTTGACGCTGGTGGACAGCACGCCCGTGGAGGGGGTCTTTACGCCGCTGGAAACGCTGGAATTGCTGCACGCCATGCAAAGCGACCGTGTGCTTTTGGCCAATGCGCTGGCCCTGCTCATGCCGTCCTACATGGTGCATGTTGATCCTGAAAGCGATGCATTTTTCCAACAGCTTGTGCAAGATGCGGCCCAAATGGCCACGCCGCTCTTTACAGGGCTGGCGGAAGCGCTGGGGCGCTGGAATCGGCTGCGCGAGGCCGGTGCGCTCACGCTGCCCACGCTGCTGGTCCGTGGCGAGTTGGACGAAATTATCAGCCAGGATGCAACCACGCGCACGCTGATTGCCCTGCCCGGCGCCAATAATCTGGAAATATTGCGCGGCGTGGGCCACAGTCCCATGATCGAGGCGCCGCTCACACTGGCGGAGCGCATTATTGACTTTATCACCGAAGATTATGGCTACTTTGCCGCCGTACGCGATTCTGCCGATGAATAGACAATGGCGCTTGGTGATTTCATCCTTCGGCTGCGCTCAGGAGCACAGGGGTTGACAGTACATATTCCCGCTACTTTATTGCGTCTTTCCGGTCATCTCGTCAAAAGTGCCGGAGAGGTCACCCTCCCAAATTTGCGTAAATTTCACGGTTTTCTGTCATAAATTCCAAAACGTTGCGTATATAGGCCGTATAAAAGTGTAATCGAAATGTTCGCTAAGAGTATGGTAAGGTTTATAGACAATTCTTGTTAAGTGCATTATAATGCATGCGACATGTCTAAAAGGGACAGAAGAAAGAGGAGCTGCCGTTTTTGTGAGTAAAATACGGCAAATGAAAATGGGGCCACTTGTTCACCAGGAGGCGGTGCGCAAGCTGGCCCTTCATTTGTTTACGTTTCGCTCGTGTTAAAGTTCATGTTAAGGAGCTCCACCTTGAAGAATCGTGTATTATTTTTCGCCTTCTTTGTATTTATGTTAGGGTTGGCTTTGTTTGTAGATCATGCACAGGCCATGCCTTATAGCAGTACATTACAGAATAGCAGATTACAGAACAGCACGTTACCCGCTACGCCAGATGGTACGTTGCCCAATGCCACATCGACGCCCAATGGCACCATCCCCGGGGGCACTATTCCAGCTACCAATACGCCCGGCGGGACCATCCCACCGACGATAACGCCCGGGGGTACAATTCCGCTTACGCCATCACCAACGCCGCCGATTGCCGTCACCCCCATTGTCACGGGCACGCCTCCTGGCGTACCCACACCTGAAGTGGAACCGACGACGCCCAGCGGTAATCTACCCCGGCCAGAATCAGTGATCCGACTGTCGCTTAGCGTAAACAGACAGTTTGTTTCGCTGGGCGATGTGCTCATTTTTACCATAAAGATCGACAATATATCCAACGGTCCGTTGCAAGAGCTGGCGGTGGCGGTGGATACGCCACCTAATACGCACTTTGTGGTCAACGACAGTTCGCCTGGCTGGCAATTAATCAGCAATGCGTCTACGCAGATGATGACTGCATCGGCAGAAGACCAAATAGCCTGCCCAGATGGAGCCGGCCTCGGCACAAGGTGCGGGGTTACGGTGCCTGGGCTCATGCAGAATGGCACAGCCGTTCTCAACTATGCGGCGCGCTTGGATGAAAGCACGCCTTTTGGAACCAGCCAGCTGGTATTGAAAGTACGCGTTACGGGGGCAGATTTCCAAGGCGCGCTTAACGCAGGCATGCTCATCGACATTAATCCAGAACAGCTCCACTACTTGCCGCTATTTATGCGCTCTTAGTGTCTGTCCGGAAATTCCCTGGGCAAACCAGCATCATCTGCCGCCGTAGCCACCAAACTCCACGTGTCGCCACGGTTGGTAGACTTCCACAACGAACGCCCCTTTTGTATGGCAGTTTCTGGGACGGCATCGCCTGATGCCGTCCCGTTTTTTTGCGCATCTAGCGGATCAGCAATAAGGGCAAAATCAGCCGTGGCCCACATGGTATGATCGTGGGCAAAATTTGGCGAAAAGCCCAACTGGGTCACGCGCAAATGATCCAGCCCCTGCCAAACGGGCTGCCATGACTCACCGCTATCTGTGGAGCGCCAGACGCCCAGCCCGGTTTGGCCATTGAGCACCGCGGCCCAATAAAGCGTTTTGTCCTGGGCAAAGTTGGGTGATTGTTGCAGCGTCACTTCCGCCACGTCGCTAGACGTCCATTGTGGCAACCCACCATCCAAGCGTGGCGCCATTTGATCGGCATCCGCTTGGACTGCTTCGATGGACTCAATTTGCAGCAGATCCGTACCGGCAGCGCCATAAATGGTGCCGTCGGCACTCGCCACTGCTTCGGTTGCCCCAGCGCCAATCAAACAGAACGCGGGCCAGAGTCCAGTCGGCGTAGGCGTTCCACCGGCCAAATCAAGAAGCAAATTCTGCTCACTGCTTAGTGCGGCAATCCCTGTGCTGGTCTGTGCATCTGCATACAATAGCGCTAACCCATCAACTTGTCGTCCGTGCACGCCGGCTAGATCTTCCACCAATACATTATGAATTTCCTGATAGCGGCTATAGACAAGGGATCGATAGATGCGTTCATCTATGGCGGGCCGCAACCACTTCTGCGAACCACATGTCTCCTGGAGCGCTGGCCCATGCGTCAATGGCGCCAGCGTGCGCGCATCTAGCCAGCGCTGCGAAGCTTCCATGCCGCTCCCTTTGCCACCGCCTTCGACATTGAGTTCCAGCAGCAAGGAATCGGCCGCGCCGCCACTGGTAGTGCTACCGGAGAAAATTGTGGCGGCCACGGCTTGTGCACAGCCCGTACACCAGCGCATCTCTTGATCGGCCAGCTCTGGCAATAGATCCTGTTTAACGGTCAGCGTCTGTGCATCAGCCGTGTAAACCGTATATGCCACAATCAGCAATTCGTTGCGCACGGGGTTATAAACGGGAATGCCCGGCTGTGTACCCACAGCCAATTCCGTCAAGGTCTTTCCATCAAATAGATGTATGCCAGCCGCCTGCGTTTGTGACGGCGCGGCCTGCTCAAGCTCCAGCGTTAAGGGATCGCCTGTATAGATGCGATCATGGGTGGAATCTATGCTGATAAAGCGCCCGGGAAGCGCGCCCACTTGCGCCAACGTCTGTGTATCAAATACGGCAATCATCGGCGGCCCACCGTCGAGTACATACTGGTTTCCGGGTGCCACATAGAGGCGATGATGCTCAGGAACCAGCGTCAATTGATCCCCGGTGGCGGCCACTGTGCGTATGGTCTTTAGCGCATTGCGGTCCAAGATATATAATCGGTTTGCGCTGTCGGTCACATAGACCTGGGCTTCATCGGCGCGCAAATCGACCAACGCGTAGTCATCTGGAGCCAGCGATACGCGGTTGGTGATGGCTAAACGAGTAGGCGACTGTAAATCGGTCAGGGGCAAAGATCCACTACATGCGGTGAAGATACTGGTGAGTATTATGGTTATAAGAATTTTAAAAGGAGATATTGACATTTTGGCTATCGATGACTACACGAATTCACATCCGAAACCCAACTAACATTGGTTGCCTACTCATTCGTTATTTAAAGGAATCAGCTCGGCCATTTGATTAAGCTGATCTCGGGTCTGGTGCGCACGCTGTTGCCAAGGCAGCACAAAGGGCGTCAGCAGTGGATATTCAGCCATCATCGCCGCATATGCGGCGCCCCAGGCATGGACGATTCCCCCTAATTCCTGGAAGACGGCCCCGGCCAGATCATACTGCGCAGCGGATTGCAGCAGGTTTGTCAGCAGCAACCGGCGCTCGCCAAAGCCGCGGGGAAGCTGCTGCTGACGCCCCAGCCCAGTAATCGCATCGCGACTCAAGTAGATGCCCGCGTAAACCGGCGTGACCAGAAATTCAGCAATATCACGCAAGCTTGTCTTGTCGTTGTCGAGGAGATTGGGCGCCGCAGTAAGCAAAATTTCCGCACTCGTTTTTGCCGGAACGCTGGCATGCACCTGCGCCCAATGATCGGCCACAAGCGCCAGGAGCAGGCTGGCCACTTCGGTGTAAAATGCATTGTCAGCCCGCCCTATGGCCGTGAGGCATGGCGCAATCCAACATAGCAGATGGCGTTGCAGAAATTGCCGTTGCGCTACCTTCATCTCCTGTGCAACGGTATGATAACCGTCTGCCAGGGCATCGGCCTGAGCGCCGCATAAATAGCTCAACAAGCTCAACTCCACGCCCAAATGATCGGCGCTTGTGCTGGCCGGAGAAACATATCCCACCCGCCGATAGCTCGCTAGCACACCATCGACCACCTGGCCCCCCACCAGGCCCGCGGCGTCCAGAAAGAAACTCTCGTTGGCAAAGATATTCATCCCCAATACGTGCTGATGCATCGCCGCGGCCTTGACAAGATCTATGGGCTGCGGCAATGCGGCCGCCAGATCATCCAATTGCTGCACAATGGGCAATGTGTCTTGAGCGATGCCGTGAAGAAGTAAAGAGCTGAATAGCGCATACGCATGACTACGCGAAGAAATCTGCTTTTCATCCATAACGATGTAGTGTCTCCTTAGGCGATGACGTCCTCTGGCTCCTCAAGACGCTGTTTCCTCAATAGCTTTTAGAAATCGGTCAAATGCCTGCATTCTAGATGATACGCCATTCACATTGCAAATTAAACCGTTTATCCTCTGTTCGTCCTTGCGCCTCCTCACGGGCAAGCCCGGACTTAGATCACTTATGTTACGCAAGCCTGGAGGAAAAGCGTAAAATTGTCGTAACTATTCAGGCTTCGCCCCTCTCCGCCTAAGCTGCGCTTAGGCGGAGAGGGGCGCCGTCACCAGGTCAACGAAGCAATTTCGATAGTCGAAATTGCCTCGTTGACGAGACGGTAAGTCCTCCCTCCACCGCGTGGGGGGAGGATTTAGGAGGGGGGCTGTATAGTTACAAATTGTCAATTATTCATCGCTTTTACAGCCGCAGTTGGTATTAGCAGCCGCTTGCAGAACCAGCGCACATTGCGTAAAATAGTGTAATTATGTTTACGAAGTGAATGGCCAGCAGGGTGCAGGAGATGATTTCAGCCGCATAATTTTAATCACCATTGACCGATTAGACGTATCTCATACTAGACCAGGGAGGTTATATGAGACGTACCTCATTAGGTGGTTCAAAAGTTGCACGTTTGTTTTTGGTTCTTGCATTGTTGTATAGCCTCAATCTTCAATTAGCCAGGCCGGTGTATGCACAAAGTGCGGAGCCGACGCTTATCTTATGGCCTAATGAGCCCAGCGTTGGTGGCAACTTACGCATCAGCAGCTATGGCCTCTCTCCTGGGCAAAACGTTACACTTGTACTGGATGGCAATGCCTCCATATCTTTAGGGCAAGCAAATACAGGGCGCACGGGAACAATTCCCCCACAAACATTCAGGCTGCCCACGGATATTGCGGCGGGCGACTATGTGCTCTCCGTGGTTAATGATGGCGGCTTTGGTCTTGTGTCCACGGATATTGTCGTTGGTCCGGCGTTAACCATTGCGCTCAATCCCGCTAGTGGTGCACCAGGGACAGTGGTAAATTTTACGGTGGATCATATCGCTCAGGGCGACCTGCAACTGACGTATGCAGGCCTCACCGTTTTTGGACCAGTCCCCGTGAGCGGGCAGTCCTACAGCGGCGCCTTTGTCGTTCCCAATGATCGCCCCGAGCCGCTTGGGCAGCCCACACAGGTGATTGCCCAGAACAGACGCCACGGCTTGCTGATTGCCCAGGGCGAAGCCACGTTCCAGTCCCAGGCCACGATTGCTGCCGATGGGTATCGGCTTACCAACTTACAGATCCCCACAGCGCCGGCCGACTTTGGCAGCACCTTTACCATTGGCGGCGCCATCACGCCCCCGCCGATTGGCGATCTGGAAGCGTATGATATCGTGCCCATGTGGCAATCGGCAGATGGGCATGTCTTTCCCATTGGCAATGGTCCGGCGCAAATCGAGACAAACGGGACCTTTAGCATCCAAGCCCACGTGCCCTCACTTTTTCAGGGCGATCCGGTTGCCGCGCAGAATGGGGATAAAGTGGGGCTGGTGCTCACTGCACCCAACACCGTTCCCCTGCCAAGTTATCAGGAGGGTCCCAAGCCGCCCGACGGCCCGTCGCTCTTTGTACAGGTTATAGCCGGTGACACTGGCCAGGTCATTGAAGAGGCCAAAATTCGAGTCGAAAAGCACCCCATCATCTTTCAGGCGGGTTCTGTCTTAACGGGCAATGTGAGCCAGATTGGTCTCAATACGGGCGAGGAACTGACTCCAGAGCAGCAGCAAGCGGTCAAAGATGCGCAATTGCTTTGCGATTCCCTTTTGCCACCCCCCCAAAATAAACCGATTCAACTCAAAGAGGCAATTGACCCCACGCAGGAGAGCTTCTTCACCCTTCCCATCTATGCCAACTGGCTTCAGCAGAATGCAGCGCCGCTATCGGCCGCGAATGCGCAGAGCACACAGATGGATGCTATGGCTGGTGCAGAGGCAGCTGTTGGCGCCACCTATCGCCTTTACATTGATGCGATTGCCCAAGGCTATGGTGAGGTTGGCAGTGATAACAAGGCGAAAGTAGCCTGGACCGATGTAATCTACCGCAGTGATCTAAAGATATATACGGACGTCACTGGCCTGCCTTTACCCAACCCGCTGCAAATTACGCTCAGCAAATTGCCCGATTATGCGATTTCGCCACTGGGGCTTGTGATTCCCATGCTCGAAGGTTTGGCCGATGTCAGCGACGCGTCTGCCACCTTTGGCGCCTACTATTCGCTTAAAGATTTGCCGTCTGGAATTGATGCTCCTGCTACAACCAATGCAAAGGTGACGGTCAATCTCAGCCTTTCCGCCTATCAAACCTATCTAAATGACGCCCGCGGCGCCGGCCTGCGCCTCTATATCGATAATAAGCCAATTGGTTACTTTAAATTTGTTTTTGATCCAAATGTGAACTGCGCCCACAAGCCGGGCGAGGCCCCCGGTGAACCCTTTTACCGGGGAACGCTAACCCTCAACAATCCCCATCTCTTGCCGGTGGGGGATCTGCCACTGCGCCTGGAAGCCAAGCTAAAGTCGGGTCAAACGCATCATTTTGATTATAAGCTGGGAATGGCCGCCCTACCGGCATGGATTTTGAATACAGATTACAAACAGCGCAAAATAACCTGGTCACCGAGTAAAGTGACTTTAGCGGGTGTACGTTACAGTCCCAACGAGTCTGTGGAGCTAAACCAGTCTTTAGGCGACGACTACTTTGGCCAGGTCAATAACAAATCCAGCCTGGATCTTCGGTACACACAAACGCTGCTGAGTAATGGAACAAATCAGCCCAAACAAAGTGGCGGCACCAACACCGTGGCTTGGAATGAAACGATGCCCCAATGTTCAACCACCACGGGTGACTGTCCGCCATCTGCCACCGTAGCAGCCAGCCAGGTCAACAATACTATCCACATTGATGACGCCTTTTCATCGCCGCGTGTTGTCAGCCCGCCGGCTGAATTAATTTACGGCATCCCGGTGATTGCCAACGTTACCATCGGTGTCAAAACGTGGTATGAAGTTGAGGTAGCGCTAAAGGGCGATATTAGCCTGGACAGCATTGAGCAAGGGCCACAGGTTGATCTAACGGTGGCGCCCTCGGCAAACGCCGGTGTGGACGCCTATGGCGACCTAACGATCCTAGCGGATATTGTGGCCGATGCGCAGATCCATTTTATTCCCCAGTTTGGCGTAACGGTGCCGGTACGTTTCACGAATTCCGGCATCGATGATGCCAATATCTGTTTTGGTTACCGGTTGGACTACGCCTGGAAGGGCAGCGTTGGCTGTGTACCCAGAGTCTGCGTGCCATTTGTAGGCTGTACGGGAGGTTGGTGTGCCTGGAAAGATAGCGATATCGATTCGATTATTGCCCCAGGCCATATTCCCGAGTCCAGCAGCGTCTGTAAATCGCCGCCAGACCCGCCCAATCCCTTTATTGTAAGCAGTGCATCCACTTCATCGTTTGCGGCACCGGCAATTTCCGCCAAACCCGCCGTAGCCACAGACGGCGTGGGCCACACCATGGCGGTTTGGCGTACTGAAAACAATGAAATTGTGGTGAGTCAATACAACGGTCTAACCTGGAGCTCCCCTTTTTCGCTGACCACGGCGGTGGCTGCCGCCGCGCCCGGTGTAGCTTTCTTTGCCCCCAGTCAAGCGGTAGCGGTGTGGACGCAAAGCGCCATTCTGGAAGAACCCACTGCGGCGCTGGCATTTGAGCAGGCCATTCAGCAACAGTTTTTGGCTTATCGGGTCTGGAACGGCGCCACTTGGTCCAGGCCCCAAACATTGGTTGGGCCCACCTCGGGTGATGGCGGCGTCGTCCTCGCCGGTTGTGCCAGCAGCGTAACCGGCTGTCCCACCGGCGGCGCCGTCACTGCGCTGTGGATACACAACGCAGGCGCCAGCTTTACCCAGCACCAATTCCAAATATATAGCTCAACTTTTCAGAATGGCGCTTGGAGCAATCCGCAGCCGGTTGATGCGGCCAGCAACGGCGCCGACGGCCAACCCTTGATTGTTTATCGCAATGGGATGGCGCTGGCCGGTTGGGTGCGCGATGCCGACCGGGATTTCACCACCGCCAATGACCGGCAATTTGTATTGCGCCCCCTGGATGGCAGCAGTCCCGCTAGCATCTTAACCGATCTGCCCAATAACATTGTTTCTGGCTCACTGGCGGTAAAGAGCAGTGGCGAGCTTGTTCTCGCCTTTACTGCCGCCAATACTGGCGCGCTGCTGGGGCCGCACAGCGACCTCTACGTAGCTACGCAAACATGCGCCCAGGCCAATTGCATTTGGCAAATTCACCAATTGATGGACGTGCATGGACGCCCCATTCGCGCCGAGCGGCCGGTAGCTGTCGTTGACAATCAAGACCAAATTTCCATCACCTTTCGCGGGCTTGGCTTTGGGCCCGATAATGCAGGCCAAGAAGTGGTATATCCGGAAGATCCGCCCGGCATGGCCCAGCTAACTGGTGAACTGGCGCAAATTGAGTTCAATAATACACCGCAAGTTAACATTAACTATTTGAGTCACAATGGCGCGGTGAACTGGCAGCCCACCGCCATTTATGAGCCGCTGAGCAACAGCAAATTGGCCTTTGCCGTGCAAAATGTAACGGCTAGCGCCAGCGCCGCCAGCGAATCGAAAAGTTCCGTCAGCGCCATTGCCAGCGAGCAGCCGCTAATTGTGGCCCAAACGGAGCAGCTGCCAGACTTCACCATACGGACGGCGACCATACTTTCCCCAGCGCAGGCCTCGGAATTGGCCGTCGAATTATGGGTCGAGAATCTCGGTCTGCCCACAGTCCCCGCCGCCGGCGCGTCAGCCGTAGACCTCATCGCCACCTGGAACGGCGGTTATGGGATCGGTACACCGGGTGGTACGTTGGCGCTACCGGATCTGGGCGCCGCTCAAAGCAAAAAAGTGACGTTCAACATTGCCGCCCCGCCGCCAGGTTTAGAGCGCCCCCAGATGCTTTTTATTACCGTTAACCCCGGCCAACGAGTGGAAGAACGCCGCCTGGACAATAACCAGTGGCGCATGGCCGTCGGCGGCTTACCAACGCCCTTTGCGGTAACCGTAGCCACAGGTGAAGAAGCGCCCACTGTTTTTCTGGAATGGGAGAGTGCCGCGGATACGCGGGTGGCAGGCTATCGCGTTTATCGGCTGGATGCAAACAATCAGCGCCAGCTGGCCGGAAGTACCTTCTTACCAGGCTGGGTAGATGTTCAGACGCAGCCTGGTCAATCCTATCGGTATGTGATCACCAGTTTCTCCAGCTTTGGTAACGAATCCGATCCCAGCCATATCATAGAAATTCAAGTACCGCAGCGACCTGAAATTCAGCATGATTTCTATCTACCGATGATCACTCGCTGAGCTGAATCATGCTATCCGCGAACACATAACCAATGGTTGGCATCATTGTATTCGCTTTATTTACAAAATTCACCCCTCAGAAATCTGTTCAGATAGCGCATATGCGACCAAAATACGCCCGCTGCGCCAGGTGCATCAAATCTATTTACGCATCAACCAAATGGTTGATGCGTAAATAGACCGCCGTCTCCTCACAAATCCATCGGTTGGTGGGCTACAAAATTGTGTTTCTCTGACGAGCACCAGCCAAAATCGTGATTCTGCGCAAGTCGTTCCTCAATAAGTGACCGTACCGCCGCTGTAACCACGGCGTTAGAAAAGGGCATTTTACGCCTCAACAAATCCGAAGGCATCCGCTTGCATCGCTTTGGCGGCGGCATGCCGCCGCCAAAGCGATGCAAGTTCCGCTGGTGCTATCGGGCGCTTACCAGACAGATTCTAGCTGTTCTAGTTGCGTTTCGGCTAGAAAGTGGATGATGGTAATGAATCTCGTCCCCAATGTAAAGCGTTTCCCCGCTACGAGCATTGCAGTGTCAGGTAGGTCAAAATATGCTATACTGTGACTAACTTCAAAATTGTTTGCTTTACCATTCGTGCATAGCAGGAGGGAAATGATGCCCATGCAAACGATAACCTTATCATTGCCCGAATCGACCTTTTTACGTTTCGAGCAGATGTCTAAAGTGACGCATCGTCCGTTGGTCGAACTCGTTCTCCGTGCAGTCGAAGTTGGCAGCCCACCGGGTTGGGAGGAAGCACCGGCGCGTTTTCAAACCGATTTAGCCGCCCTCGATCGCTTGGACAATCAATCACTCTGGCAAATTGCCAAAGCGAACCGTGGCGAAACCGAGGCGGCTCGTTTACAGGAGTTACTGGATAGACGCAGCGATTCCACAATCTCTGCGCCTGAAGAGCAAGAGTTGAGTGTGCTCGTGGAAGAAGCCGATCGTTTTATGCTTTGTAAAGCCCACGCGGCGGCATTGTTACGCTGGCGTGGTGAGATCATTCCACCAGCGGAACAATTGTAATGAGTGTCTATCTGACTAATGAACTACGTGAACAATTGCTGGATGCCGATGACCATCGCTGTGTATATTGCCATACCACACAGGCAAATTCAGGTTATCCAATGGTTGTCGACCACATCAAACCACGTAGTAGGGGTGGGCTAACTCTTTTCATAAACCTGTGCTTTGCTTGCTACCGCTGCAATCTATTCAAAAGTGATAGGACTGAAAGTGATGATCCGCTTACCGGTGAGATGACGCCACTTTTTGATCCGCGGCATCAACATTGGACAGAACATTTTGCGTGGTCGAATGATGGAATTCAAGTCATTGGTATTACACCAGAAGGCCGTGTAACGGTGATTGCGCTCAACATGAACAATGATGCGATTGTTGATGCCCGACGCAACTGGGTGCGCGTTGGTTGGCATCCACCTGCAGTTCGCGAATAGCTCCGCTATCATACCACTTTCGTTTATTTTCTCTACAGAATTTCCACAAAGCCATCTGTGCCATTCACGCGGATTCTCTGGCCATCGTGGATCAGCTTGGTGGCATTCTCGACGCCAACAACGGCCGGCAAGCCATATTCGCGGGCGATTACGGCGCCGTGGGTCATCAGCCCGCCCACTTCGGTGACCAGCCCTTTGATGGAGACGAATAGCGGCGTCCAGCTTGGATCCGTAAAGGCAGTGACCAAGATATCGTCCTCTGCAATGTCAGCGTCTGCCATCTTTAAGATGACGCGCGCCCGCCCCTCGACAACACCGGAAGAAACAGCCAGGCCGATCAGGGCGGCGGCGGGGAGATTTTCACGTTTGTAGGCGCCGGTAATGATCTCGCCGTCAGAGGTGATCACGCGGGGCGGCGTTAGTTTGTCATAGAATTTGTATTCAGCTTTGCGTTTGTCGATGAGCTGCGCATCCAGTTGATGGGTGCGGACGACTTCGTGCAGCTCTTCAAAGGTGAGATAGTAGATATCTGCGGCCGCCTGAATGACGCCCGCTTGGGCAAGGCGTGCGGCTTCTTGCAGCAATGCTTGCTTATAAACAAAGTAGCGACTGACCAGCGCATATTTGGGATATTCCCGATAGCCAATGAAATTGCGCACCAGGTCGATATTGTGCTTGGTTTCGGCGGCTTTTTGTTGACCGTCTGGCAATTGGGCCAATTGGGCCAATAACGCTTCTGCTTTGGCCAACGCTTCCTGTCGCCCTTGCCCAAATCGGCGCCGGCTTTCCCCCGGCGCAAAGTTTTTGACGTTGCTGAGAAGCAGGGGAACCAGCGTCGTGGGGTCCTCGCGCCAGCGGGTGCGCGTGATGTCGATCTCGCCGGCACAGCGCATGCCGTACTGGTCGAGAAAAGCCGCGATGGCAGCACGGGCTTGCTGTCCGCCAGCCACCTGTGCCAGTCCAGCCCAAAAGTCATCTTCTTGGCCATGCTGCCACCGGCCATGCTGCAAGTAGGCGATCACTTCTGGGTGGGGCCGCAGCGCATCGGCCACATCCAAAAGCGCCAGCCCCATTTCCGACGTAATATTGTTGGGCACGGATTGCGAAAGCGTGTCGGCCGCGTTCTTCTCGCCCAACCATTCGTTCATCTTTTCGTTGAGCCAGGCGGAGGCACTGATCGCCGCCATAAAGACTGCCGAACTCTCTGGGTCAAATAGCAGCGCCCTGGCTTGCTGAATATCTTCCAGAATAAAATCAAAGAGCTCCGATCCAGATTTGGTTTGAATGGTCTCTTTCAGCGCGGCAATCGAGCTTTGACTCTTCTTGATCAGATCGGCGACGATGGTGGGGTCGTCTGGATTGGGCGGTGGCGCCCCCGCGGGCGGTCCGACGCGACTGCTTTGGCCGGCGGCGTCATCGGCTGCTAATTTGATGAAATCGCGCTCGACAATGGTTTGTAGGGCGGTTGCCATCAGCGGATCATGTTGCCCCATGACATTCAATAACATGGCTCGGCTGGCCAGCGCTGACAGATGCTGGGTGACATCCACAAACAAGCGGCCGCCCGCTTTGCGCATGGGCGCACGCGTGACCATGAGGAAAAATGATAGCCCCAATGGCTTGATGGGATCGGTCATCATCTGTTGGTGGCTGACCGAAATATAGACGTGATCCCCGGCATCATTGGCTTCCGGAATGGGGAATAGCGTTGTGATGGGCCGGCTCTGGACAATATACATTATGTCATCCGCCACGCACCATTCAATATCCTGGGGCGCGCCGAAATGTTCTTCAATCTGCCTGCCAAGCTGCGCAAGCAGCAAAATCTGCGCATCGCTCAGCGCCGGTTGATTCTGCTGTGCGGACGCAATCGCTACTTCCTGCGTGCCGCTGGCTTTGGCGGCCACAATTGCCAGCTTCTTGGCCGCAATCTGCTTGTCGATAATGGCGCCGTCCCGCACTTTATAGACATCCGCATTCACCAGGCCGGCAACCAGCGCTTCACCCAATCCAAAGCTGGCGTCAATCGATAGCACCTTACGGTTAGAGGTGACTGGATCGGCCGTGAACAGAATGCCGGATGCCTGTGGGAAGACCATCTTCTGCACCACCACCGCCAGATGCACTTGACGGTGGTCAAAGCCATTTTGCAACCGGTAGATTACCGCTCGATCCGTAAAAAGCGAGGCCCAGCACTGGCGGATATGCTGGAGGATGGCCGCCTTGCCAATAATGTTTAAATAGCTATCCTGCTGGCCGGCAAAGGAGGCCGTGGGCAGATCCTCGGCGGTGGCGCTGGAGCGGATTGCGTAGGCCTCATTTTCGCCCAGCTGCGAGATCGCCTGGGCGATCTCATGCGCAATCTCTTTCGGAATGGCTGTTTCTTCAATCACGCGGCGAATCTCAGCGCACAGTGCACCGATTTTAGCGCGCTCTTCTACCTGGATCTGCGATAACTGATCCAGTAAGGGATTGAGCGCAGACGTTTCTACAATGACTCTTTGAAAAGCGGCGGTCGACACGCAGAAGCCATCCGGCACGTGGATGCCTTCGATCTTGACAAGTTCCCCCAGGTTTGCGCCCTTCCCTCCAACTACGTTGATTTTTGTTTTGTCAATCTCTTGAAAAGAGAGTACATATGGTGTTTTCATATGGCTTGCTCCCCGTTTGTATGAAATCTGTCGCAGAGATGCTGCTGATAGCATGAGTCATGTAAAGCTGTGCTCGTTCCCCCAACAGACAAACGTCCTACGCCGCGCAAACGAATCTCTATTGAACTCTATGATAGACTTGACATAGATCAGTAACTGTTCACCGCTACCATCTACTGCCCCACTGTCCGACCGAAAACTCTTGATTTATTAATTTATTAACGATGCCTCCACAAAACAAGGTAACACAAAAACATCAAAAATTCCTATCCGGCATGCGCGCGTTCATGCTGGTTTGGTTTGGACAGATGATCTCGCTCACAGGTACCGGGATGACGCGTTTTGCGATTGCGCTGTGGGCATGGGAGTTGACCGGGAGCGCAACTGCCCTGGCGCTGGTCACGTTCTTTGCGTATTTACCAGCTTTGGCGCTCAGCCCCATTGCTGGCGCATTAGCCGATCGGTGGAATCGTAAGCTAGTCATGATCATGGGCGATTCAGCTGCCGGTCTGGCAACAATTGTTTTGTTGGCCCTGCGTTTGCTGGGGCTGTTGCAAATCTGGCATGTGTACGCGGCCGTTGCGTTTGCCGGCGCGTTTGAGGCATTTCAGTATCCGGCCTATCGCGCCGCCATTACCTTGATGGTTGATAAAGCGCACTATGGACGGACGACTGCTTTGATGGGGCTGGCTAACAATACGTCACGGATTTTGGCGCCTATATTCGCTGCCTCATTATATGTCTTTATTGGGCTTGAAGGCATCCTGACCATTGACATCATCACCTTCGTTTTTGCGGTCGGTACATTGCTCTGTATTTACGTGCCAGCACCATCGCAATCTGTCGAGGGTACAGAAAGTAGAGGGCATCTGTTACAAGAAGCAAGCTATGGGTTTCGCTACATTTGGCAGCGGAAACCCCTTCTTGGCCTGCAAACCTTTTTCTTCTTTAGCAATATCTTGTTTGCCTTTGTACTCGTGCTGGTGAATCCATATATTCTTGCGCGCACTGGCAATGACGGATTGCAGCTATCCATGGTCAATGCGGCTCTGGGAATCGGCGCAGTGATTGGCGGATCCGTTATCGCCGTGTGCGGTGGTTTCAAACGGCAGATGCGTGGCATATGGATTGGTTGGCTGGCCTGGAGTTTGCTTGGTGCTATCGGTTTTGGTCTATCACAATCACTGCTTGTCTGGATTGCCTTGGGAGTGGCCGGTGGATTTGCACAACCGCTAATTGATGCCAGCAGCCAGGCAATTTGGCAACGCAAAGTGCCACCCGATGTGCAGGGCAAGATCTTTGCTGCCCTGCGCTTCTCCACACAAGTTCCCGCTTTGGCCTCCATGTTGCTGGCGGGTCTCTTAGCAGACAATGTTTTTGAACCCGCCATGCGCGCAGGCGGTACGTTGGCCTCGCCGTTTGGCGCAATCCTTGGAACCGAAGCCGGGGCAGGGATTGCGCTCATGTTTGTGGTGGCTGGGGTGCTTGAGGTTCTGTTGGTCTTGACTGTCATGTCAATTCCCGCCGTTCGCAATGTTGAGGAGATTGTACAAGATTATGACGGCTGAATTGTCTATCTTTTCACAATTTGTGGCGTTGTCACGGCCTGCTCATCGTATAACTTCTCTATCTGTTTCACTTACTGTCTACTCCCCAAGCTCTTCCGCAAGTCCGATGAGGATGCCTTCGGGGCCGCGGATGTAGCAGAGCCGATACATATCTTCATACTGGACCACTTCACCGACAAGCGCCGCGCCATGTTTGCCAAGACGGGTGAGCGTATCGTCGAGATCCTCCACGGCGAACATGACGCGCAGGTAACCGAGCGCGTTCACCGGGGCGGCGCGGTTGTCGGCAACTACCGGCGGGGCGAGAAAGCGCGAGAGTTCAAGCCGGCCGTGGCCATCGGGCATGACCATCATGGCAATCTCGACCTGTTGGTTGCCCAGCCCGGTGACGCGTCCGGCCCATTCGCCTTCGATCATGGCGCGCCCCTCGAGGTTAAGACCCAGTTCTGTAAAGAATGCAATGGTGGCATCGAGGTCTTCGACCACAATGCCCATGTTGTCCATCCGTGTGACTGTCATACGCTCTCCTTGATTTTCACCTTGTGATTTAGGCAGCAGCTAATGGCCGCTCTGACAACTTTCAAGCAAACTTTTGCGATTCGTAATGCAGTTATGCTCTGCGTTCCAGTTCGTCGGACGTCGGTTTCTGAAAGATCGCAAACCAGGGTTTCATCATCGCTTCGGGGATATAGAAATCCATTGGCGAGGGTTGGGCATTTCTTCGCACCAACCGCCGAAGCAACTCATCCTCCGGTACATCCAGAAAATGAATTTCACTACTCGCCCCAAGCTGCTTGGCGCGTGCGCGATAATCTTCGCGTTCTTCGCGCGCCCAAAAACCAAAATCGAGGATCACATTCGTTCCCAATTCCAGCGCCCTACGCGCGATGCTCCAAAGGAGCGCCTCCATAAGACTGTGCCGCGCATCGTGTTCTGGTGCTTCGGCATCTTGACCGAAAAGGCGTATGTGCCACTCATCAGTTGTTAATCGAAGCGCCGGAAGTTCCTGTTCAAGCTGTTGTGCCAGCGTTGATTTTCCTGAACAAGGAAGTCCGACCATCAAGTGCAGCGTTGCCATGTCTCTTACTCCAGTCGTGTGGTCTTCCCAAACGCCCACGCGACCATTAGCGGAAACTCGGCGCGCCACATTGCGGCGTCATGCCCGGCGGCTCGCTCGCACAGCACAACGTCTACATTTGCCGCGCGCAGCGCGTCCGCCCAGCGCGTTGCGTTCTCGAGGAAAAACGGTTCCTGTGTGCCGGCCACAAGATACGTGCGCGGCAACGAACGCGGCATCACGTCCGGCGGCTGGTATCCGGCGCCAGGCGAGGCGGCGAAGATGGCGCCGTAGCGGTCGGGGTGGCGCAGCCCAATGGCCAGCGCCAGCTCACCACCTGCCGAAACACCCAATACCGCCGTGCGCGCGGCCGGCAGATGCACACTGAACCGGGAGCGCACCCACGCACCGACGTCCTCAACAAAAAATCGCTCGTGTGCGGCAAACCGCTCTGGATCGAATTTAGGAGAATACTCGTGTAGCCGCAGCGTCTCATCGACCACGCGGTGCACGCCAACGATCATGGTAGGCGGCAAATTCGCAGCTGCAAGGGTTTCGCCCCACGGCGCGATCAGCTGGCCATCACCAGCGAATACGATCGCCTCAGGTGGTGCGGGCGGGACGTACACCGTGACCTGCCGACCCTCATCATAGTTGAAGGTTTCGGTAACAATTTCGCCCACGATCGACATGCGGTCAAACTCCTTTCGGTTCATGGCGGCACGCCAGCCGACTTTATTCAGGACACCGCAACGGTGTTGGCGCAATAGGCGCTGGTCTTGAATGGTGAATCCGACTCTATCTTTTGCGATTGCGATCTACTGATACTCAGCTCTGCATGAGAACCAAAACAAAGCAGTGAGCCGATTGAAAACTTCATTTCTCATCTCAACCACAATATAACATAACGCCAGAATTTAGCCGTGGCGCCAAGCGGTGTTGACTTGCACGAATGACCTATTATATCTCAAAACAGAACAGATGTCTTGTAAAAATCAAACAATTGGGACCAAATAAAAGAGGGCCACCTTGCGTAGGTGGCCCTCTTCTCTTGGTAGATATATTTGTAGATATATTTGTAGATACAAATCATGTACATCAGTTAGGAAGAAGAAATCTCGCAGGAGGCCAGGTCGCCAGATTGGAGACCAGCCGTCAGCGCCTGCTGTCGCTGTTCAGATGAGCCGTGAGTCCACGATTCGGGCGAGACATAGCCTTGCGTCTGGCTCTGAATATGGTCATCTCCCACCGCCGCCGCTGCGTCCAAGGCCTGTACAATATCTTCCTTGGTAATCTGCGTCAGATAGCCAGTTTCTGTGGCGTGATGAGCCCAGACGCCGGCCAAACAGTCAGCCTGGAGTTCAATGCCAACGGCCAGACTTTGCGGCCCCGTAGAGCCAGAGGTATTGGCCTGCCCCAATACGCCTGTCAGATTTTGAATGTGATGGCCATATTCGTGAGCCAGGGCGTATGCCTCCGCAAACGGACCGCCCTCAGCGCCAAAGCGCGTTTGCAGTTCTTGAAAGAACGAAAGATCCAGGTAGACTTTCTGATCACGCGGACAATAGAACGGCCCCATGGCGGCAGCGGCATAGCCGCACGCGCCCTGCGTAGAACCAGAAAAGAGGACCGTCTGGGCTGGCGTATACTTGCCGCCGCGGCGGGCAAATTCGTCGGTCCAAAAGGCCTGGATGCTGTTGACGAAGCCCACAATGCGGCAATCCTGACTTGTATTGGCGTCTGCCCCAGTCTGGCACGTCTCCGACAGGTTGGAAATATCCTCAGTGCTTTGCGTCGAGGCTGCGGGTGATTGGTCAAGTACACCCATGAGGGTACCAGGATCGACACCCAGCAGCAGCCCTACGAGCAAAACCACAATGCCTAATCCACCGCCGCCAACGGCCACAGCGGTTCCCGTTCGCATACCACGCCGGTCCTCTACTTGGGACGTATCCAAACGAGATCTCTTATTGAACGACATTGATTCGTCCTCCTAATTTTTGAATATATTCTTGGGTGCTTTTCAAGGCGTTTCAGCCTTATGATCAGCTTACTATTACGGCACAGCGCCATTTGACTTAAGGCAATGTCTTACGCAATACTCGAGCAAAAACCTCTTGTTTTGCGATATTACGTTTCCCCTGGTACTTTACTGGCGCCGTGCAAGTCACAATATTATCTATTATAAACTAGTGCAGACATTATAAACAAGCGGGGAACATTTGAACGGCAGAATATGAGGCAAGCTCGAATCCTCGGGGCGCCCTCTACTGGCGCGGCTTAAGTTGTGTATGGTAGGATGGGCCCAAGCATTGATTGCACAAGCAAATGCGTTGATGCGCTGTTACCGACCCATCATGCACCCACGATGAAGGACGCATAAAAGTATGCAAGAACAGCAGAATGATCCGCACCTCTCCAAAACAACCTTGGAAACGCAAGTCCCGGCGTCAGCCACTACCCAGCAGTGGCTGACGCTGAAAGAGGCCAGCGACTTTTTGGGCGTCCACTTTACGACGCTGCGCACGTGGACCGATAAGGGGGAAATTCCGGTCTTTCGCACGCCGGGTGGCCATCGCCGCTTTAGCCTGGCCGATCTGCGGCGCTTTTTGGATGAACGCGCCGGCAATGTGATTGTGGTGAATGTGAATCAGATGGTCGATACGGCGCTGGGCCGGGTGCGCCAGGAGCTGGCCAAACGTCCAGATACACAAATGTCGTGGCGCAGCCCGCTGGATGAACAGCTGGCGCGCGTACGCCGCGAACGCGGGCAACGGCTCTTTGCCTTGGCCCTATCGTATGTGCTCAAGCCAGATCAGCGTGATGCGCTGGAACAGGAAGGGCGCAGATTGGGTCTTGAATATGGCTGTGAAGCCGCCGCTAACCAGGTCAGCCTGGTGGAGATTGGGCGGGCGGTCCAATTCTTCCGCAATCAGCTCGTGGAAATTGTGCGCACCGATGAGCAGCTCGACGCCAGCGACATTCGTATTGAGCGGCTGCTGCATCAATTTCTCGACGAAGTGCTTTATGCCGTTCTCGACGGCTATGAAGCCACCGTCAAAGGATAGCGGCTCTTTTGGACCTCAGGGGGTGACAAACTGGCCACATTCCCTTCCTGGAAGAGGCAACCGCCGCTTTCGCGCCAGCCAACGCTATCTCAGCCTCTTCAGGAAGGCGACCACACGAGATCCCGTTGCGCCAGGATAACTTCGCTCACTCCCCTTCTCTCACGCCGCTGTGGGCTATAGAACCGGCTTTATTTCTCTGCCGCCGCAATGTGGTTGGCAATCACACCGGCAAAGCGAATTTCACTGTTGTCCTGCGGGGCATACCCAATGACATTGCGGGCATTGACAATACTCCAAAAGGCGTGTGTATTGGCGCTAATGCCGTAGAAAATCTGAAACGGCACGCCGTGGGCATCGCGAATATCCTCAGTTTCAATACTCTTGACAAAGAGCTGCTGCATGTCGCGATCGCTGATGTAAACGGCCAGCGCGCGGCGCATGCAGCGCAGATCGCCCAGACGGCAATTGGCCACATCAGTCTCCCGCGGGCCGCCAATGCGAATCTGCACATTCTCAAGCTGACGCCCCGCCGCCATTTTTTCCCCGGAAGTGGGAGATGAAGAGCGCGCCTGTTTGCCCGCCGCAAAAACAAAGCCCAAATGCTCATACACCTCTTTGGCCCAGCCATAATAATTATCCGAAAGCGCTCGCCCATTGGGGTCCACAAAATCCCACTGACCATCCAAAATAAGCTGTTCGTAATAGTCGGCGGCATGGTTGGAGCTGGCCACCACCACCCGGCGCACGCCCTCTTCCAGCGCCGTTTGGTAGATGTTGTACGCCATCTGCACGTTGGAAAACTCGTTCCAAAAGCGGCGATCTGTATCACTGCCCGCGGCGGGGTCTGAATTGCCCACAAAGCCAAAATGGACCACGGCATCACAGCCGCGAAAATGGTGGCGATATTGGTCGCGATCTTTGTCCACCAGATCGGCAATTTGGACACCCGGCACCTCCTCGCCGCCGCGATTGGTCGTCTTGATGTCCAGCAGCGTCAGCTCATATCGTTCGCGCAGCGCCGGCAAAACCTGGCCGGCAACTTTGCCCGCAGCCCCTGTTACAAGCACTTTTCGTTTTGGCATAATGACTCCCTTTGCTATTGTTCAGCCGTTCAGGTCCCAAGTGGCTGATAATGACGAATTACACATTGGCGGGCGGCTCGTTGCCCACTTCCATAATGGCGCGGCGCACATCCACCAAGCTCAGCAGCACCAGCCCGATAATAAAGAAGATGGAGACCGACAGCACAGCCAGGCGATAGCTGCCGGTAAATTGGAGCGCCGCAAACCACAGCATGGGTCCCAGCCAGCTGGTGCCGCGCTCGCTCACCTCATAGAGGCTAAAGTATTCAGCTTCGCGGCCCTTGGGAATCATGTGTGAAAAGAGCGAACGACTGAGCGCCTGGCTGCCGCCCAGCACCACGCCAATGGCCGCACCCACCACAAAAAACTGCACTTGAGAAGTCACAAACGCATATGTATAGCTGGTCGTACACACCCAGATGACCAGGCTGAGCATAATGGCCTTTTTCACCCCCATGCGTTCGGCCAGCACGTTGAAAAGCAGCGCACCGCCAAAGGCCACAAATTGCACCATTAAAATAAGCTGAATTAGCGATGATGTGCCTAGCCCCAATTCTTCACTGCCAAATTGGGCTGCCAGCGCAATCACCGTCTGAATGCCGTCGTTGTAAAAGAGATACGCAATCAGAAAGAGCATGCCTCTGGGGTACTGGGGCAATTGCCGTAATGTATGTCCTAATTGCCGAAAGCCAACTTTTACATAGTTCGTTCCCGCCGGCAATGCCCGGGCGCTCCGACGATTACGCAAGCGCGTCAACGGGATGATTGAAAAAGCCGCCCACCACAGCCCGGCAGAAGCCAGAGAAATGCGTACGGCCAATCCAGTCGAAATGCCCAGGGGCTCGGCCAGAAACTGCACAAAGATCAAATTGAGCAGCAGCAGAATACCACCGCCCAAATATCCCAAGGCCCACCCGTGGGAAGAGACCCGATCGCGCTGGTCCGGCTCGGCGATCTCGGGCAGAAAGGCGTTGTAAAAGACAATCGCCGCCCCAAAGGTCAAATTGGCAATGACAAACAGTGCACCGCCCAGCCAGTAATTCGTTCCCTCCACAAAATAGAGCGCGGTGGTGGCAAATGCACCAATATAGGCAAAGAACCCCATGAGCTGTTTCTTGCGGTTAGAATAATCGGCAATTGCGCCCAGCACAGGCAAAAAGAGCACCTGTAACACCACCGACAACGACACCACAAAGGGAAACAGGCCGTCCGCCACCATGGCAAAACCCAATGGATGAATAAAGCCATTGGCATCAGCGGCGGCCTTGGCCACAGCCGTCAGATAGGGGCCCAGAAAGACCGAGACCACCGTGGTGGAAAAGGCCGAATTGGCCCAATCATAAAAGTACCAACCGACCTGTTCGCGACGATTATCTGGGGTCACGGGGGTCACTGGCGAAACTGCTGGAGTCAGCTCTGACATAAAGGTGGTCCATTCGGGGCCTGATAATTTGAAGACTCAGTATACTGTTGTCCTGAACTGAGAATGAAGCCCAAAATAACATGCTTCGCATCCAGCGTCAACTTAGAACCTCTGCGTATATTATGATACAATAATTCCCATGTTAACTGATGCCATTCAAGAAAGTTCGCCGGCATTGCTATTTACGTCGGCGCTCTCGTTTCCAGAATTTATCGAGCAAAATGAATTCTATGGTGAATTGCTGTGCGTCTGTTATGACGAGACGCGCCTGCCCGCCAAAGAACAGCTTCAATTTGCCCAATTTCCAGACACGCTAAATTGGCTGGTCATCGCCGCCGAAGATGCGCCGGACACCATTATGGTGCTGCCCATCTTGCAGCGCATTGCCGAAGCCAGCCCCCGGCTGGATCTACATATTGTGTGCGAAGATGACGATCTCACTCGCTTAATGTCGCTGGTCGATGACGCGGAGCTGCCCGAAGATTGGGACGAATTAGACACACCGCTGCTGCTGATTTTTGATGAAGAATGGCAATATCAAGCGAGTTGGGGTCCTCGTCCGCAAGCCGCCGAAGAAGCGCTGGATCAATGGCTTTCGCAGCACCCCGAATATGAAGAACTGGCCGATAGCGATGACGATGCCGCGCAAATTACATATAATCAGCTGTTGCATAAGCTGATCTATGAAATGCGTATTTGGTACAACGGAGACCTGCGCCACGCCTGCGCCGCTGAAATTGCCGACCTGCTGCAATCGATCCAGTCGGAAAGTGAATCTGACGATGAGGATGAGGCGGACAATGACAATGATGATAACCAGGGCAAGGATCAGGACAACGTCCAAGTCAGGCATCGTCAGGCTCAAGTCGATAGTGAAATGGTCGAAGAAGATAATGATAGTGAATCAGATCGCAGGACGCAAGAGAATGCCGCGCGCGACAACCGGGGCGGACGCCGACGCAGTCGCTCCAATAATCGCACCGACGGCGACCGCGAAGACGGTGACGCCCGTCGCCAACGCCGCAGCAACAACCGCCGCCGGAATAACAACAATAACAACAGCAACAGCAACAATAACAATCGCTCCGGGCAATCGGGCGATCAACCCAACCGGCGCCGCAGCAGCCGCAGACGCAACAACCGCCGCAACAGCGCCTCGGAGTAACATCCCCTCCCAGCTGCGGGCCATCATGCACCTGGTTGCCCTTTGCTGCATAGCACTGCTATTCAGTGGATGTGGGCAAAGCTACGAATTCAAAGGCACAGCCTACGATCCGCCTGAAGCGGCCGCCGAAATCCAGGGCGAGATTGGCAACGGCCAAAGCTTTCGCCTAAGCGACCTCAAAGGCGATGTGGTGGTCATCTTTTTTGGCTACACGAATTGCCCAGACGTCTGCCCGCTCACGTTGGCGGAAATTAGCAAAGTATACAAACAGCTGGGTGCAGAAACGGCCGATTTAAAGACCGTCTTTGTCTCTATCGATCCAGAACGCGACGGACCGGAAAAGCTGGACGCGTATGTCCACGCCTTCAATCCCGGCTTTTATGGCGTTTATGTGGCGCCGGATGCATTGGAGCAGGTAAAAGCCGACTATTATGTTGTGGCCGACAAAGAAGAAACCGGCAATCCAGACGACGACAACTATTTTATGGCCCACACGGGCTGGTTATATTTGATTGACCGGCAGGGCCGATTGCGCGTTTTGCATTCCGCCGAGTCGTCAGCAGAAGATCTAGCCGCCGACATCAACTACTTGTTGACCAATTGAACCACGGCTTGCACTGCCACCGTGGATTGTGATACCAACTGCGGTTGCCAAAGCCATGCATGATTTCCGTATCCTCAAAGCACAAGAGTGAATCATTCATGGTCTTTGCAGAGCCAAAGGGTATTAAGCGCCCGGGCGCGGCGGAAGTTTTGTAAACGTTAAAGGCTTGCATGTCACCATTGGAAAAGCGCAGGGACAAGTCAATATACCTTTGGCTAGGACGTAGGCAAGCCTGGCGTAAAATTGGCAGATTCGCCATGTTGTTTTCGTTTGGCGTTCCACGGGCGCTGCGTAGGTCGTATTGGCGTGGACTT
>JACKBC010000069.1 GCA_020634755.1 Caldilineaceae bacterium
CGAACAGACGCCAGAAGAAGCGTTGACCAACGCGGCCAACCAAATCCGCGATCAAATTAAAAGCGGCGGTAGCCAGTAATTGCGCTGAAAATATGGCTCAGAATGTACATTCTGAGCCATATTTTATTAACACGACTGACGCAGCGCCTGTAGATCGCCAGGCGCAGAGACGATCTTTTATAAGGCGATTCTTACCCTAGGCTTGCGTAACATAAATTATTCAATGTCATAAAGTTAGCGAAAAGTGCGTCGCACGGTGCTAGCCATTTGGGTCCTAGCATTCGAGAGGCATACCGTGCGTCGCACTTGAAGCGGCCTTCACTAAATGACATTGATAAGTTATTAAGTGATGTGTACACCTGTTTTAGCTTTTGGCGGCGGAGAGGCTGCGTTGCATTTGGCTCTATCAACGTGCTTCACGCGCACAATAAATTATTGATAGCCCATTAGCTGAGGAGAGATTTCATGTCTACGGCGACTCAAATGCTTGACAAAATGCCAGGCGAGGGTCAAAGCATTACGCTTTCTACTGTGCTGTGGCGAATTGTGTTGCTATTGGCCATTGATGGGTTTGCCATTTGGTTTGCAACGCGCGCTTTTGGTGAAGGTTTTGTATCGTTGGGCTTGGTGGCCGTGCTGATCACGGCCAGCATCAACTATATTATTTTGGCGCGCGATATGTACCCCTTGCGCTGGATGCTGGTTGGCCTCTTTTTTATGCTCATGTTTTCGGTCTATCCCATTGTGTTAACGGTTTTGGTCGCTTTCACCAATTATGGCGATGGACATCTACTCACCAAGCAGCAATCCATTGAGCAGATCACCAACGAACGCTACGTGCCTGAAGGGGGGGCGGCCTATTCTTGGACTGGCTATGTGAGCCCCAACGGCGACTATGCGCTCTGGCTGCAAAATGATGCTGGTGAGAGCTTCTTTGCATTGCCCGGCCAACCGCTCATTCCCGCCAGTGATACTCAAGGTGTTGGCAATCTAGACGACAAAGGTATTCCCGAAACCATTGAAGGCTACACGCGGCTCAACGCCATTCAGGTAGCCACGAATCAGGATATTCAACAGATTCAATTTGGTTCAGAAGCGGATGGCGTACAGATTCGGTCGGCGCGCGAAGCCGCCCAATTGCAAACGCGCTTTGCCTATGATGAAGCGGCGGATAAATTGGTGGATCAGCAAACCGGGGCAGAATATCTACCGGTTGTAGGGCGCTGGACCGCCGCCGACGGCACTGAACTGACGGCTGGATTCCGAGAAAACGTGGGGCTGGCCAACTTTGCGCGCTTTTTCCAAAGCTCTGCCTTTCGTGGTCCGCTGACCCGCATTATTCTCTGGAATTTTGCGTTTGCGTTTCTCAGCGTCTTTCTGACCTTTGCGTTGGGGCTGGCCATTGCCTATATTTTTAATGACCCCTCGCTGCCCGGTCGCAAAATCATTCAATCGCTGCTGCTCATTCCGTACACCATTCCCAGCCTGATCACCATCCTCATCTGGCGCGGTCTATTTAACAACCAGGTGGGCGTGATCAACCGCACGTTGACCAGTCTGTTTGGCATTGCCCCAGCGTGGACGGTGGATCCCTGGCTGGCCAAACTCGCTATTTTAATCGTCAATCTGTGGCTGGGCTATCCCTACTTTATGCTGATTTGCAGCGGCGCTCTGCAATCCATTCCTAAAGATTTATATGAAGCGGCCACCGTAGACGGCGCCAATGGGTGGACCCGTTTCCGCCGGATTACGCTGCCGCTGCTGCTGGTGGCGGTTGGTCCATTGCTGGTGGCTTCATTTACCTTTAACTTTAACAACTTCAACCTTATTTTCCTGTTTATTGAAGGTGGCCCACCCATTGCTGGCTCGCCGACCAGGGCTGGGCACACGGATATTTTGATCAGCTATGTCTATAACCTGGCCTTTGCGGCTGGCCGCGGCAAGGAGTTTGGCTTGGGCGCCGCCATTACCATTGTGATCTTCTTTATTGTGGCGATTATCACGCTATTCCAGTTCCGCTTTACCAAAATGTGGGAGGAGGTTGGAGAAAATGTCTAATCTGACTTTTCAACAGCAGCGGTATCTTTCTTATGCCGTGCGCTGGCTCATTGCGCTGATCTTGATTTTCTTTTCTATCTTTCCCGTGCTTTGGATCTTATCGTCGTCGCTCAATCCGGCCAACACGCTGGCGTCGGCCAGCTTGATCCCCCAGAATATTGGGCTGGATAACTATCGCCAGCTTTTTACAACGCCGGAAACGCCATTCTTAACCTGGATCTGGAATTCGATCAAGATTTCGTCAATTACCACTGTGCTTTCGGTGACCATTACCACATTGGCCGCGTTTGCCTTTTCGCGTTTTCGCTTTACTGGGCGCATCAACATGCTCAAAGCGATTCTGCTTATTCAGGTCTTTCCTGGCCTGCTGGCCATGATCGCCATCTTTACATTGATGACTCAGTTTGAATCGATCATCCCCATGTTTGGATTGGATACGCACGCCGGTTTGATTCTGGTCTATTTGGGCGGCGCCATGGGGGTCAACATTTGGCTCATGAAGGGCTTTTTCGACACAATCCCGCGCGCCATTGACGAATCTGGCATGGTGGAAGGCGCCAGCCACTGGCAAATTTTCAGCCAGCTCATCTTGCCCCTGATGCAACCCATCTTGATTGTGGTGGCCATTCTGACCTTTATTGGTACGTACGGCGACTTTATCCTGGCTCGCATTTTGCTCAAGAGTACCGATCAGTACCCGCTGATGGTGGGGCTGTTCATCTTTACGAGCGGTCAGTTTTCGCAAAAATGGGGCCCATTTGCCGCCGGTGCGCTCTTGGGCGCGCTGCCGATTATGATTGTCTATCTGGTCCTGCAAGATTATATTGTGGGCGGCCTCACGCAGGGTGCGGTCAAAGGCTAGCAGGTGCGTTGCCTGTTGGAGGCAACCAAACCTGACGAGTTTAAATCTACCAGTTATTTTGAACGATGACTAAGCCAGCGCCGCAAAGTGCGCCTCCGCCATTTGGCGGTGTAGCGGGAAAGCAATATCTGCCGCGGCCAACTCGTGTGCGCAAACAATGCGGCGCTGGCTCACCTCGGGTAGCGGTCTAAAGGGCGGCAAGTCGGTGCTGGTCAACGGCATGCTGCGCCCCACCACAATCAATGTGCGCCCGTCATTGCCGCTATGTACCCCCAGCAGTTCCAGGCTGCTGGGCGCAATGCGTATCCCCGCCTCCTCCCACATCTCGCGCGCCGCCGCAATCTGCCAGCTTTCCCCCATATCTATGTAGCCACCGGGCAGCGCCCATTTGCCAAATTGTGGCTCAATGGCGCGCTGGATGAACAGCACGCCGTCATCCACGGGCTGCACCACCACGGCGACGGGCAGGGGGTTAAGAAAGCTGACGTTTTGACAGTTTGGGCATGTGCGGGGCCACGGTTGGTTAGGGGCAAAAGGTGCGCCACAGTAGGCGCAGTGTGCGTGCTGCGTACGATTGGTTAGCATAAATTTCGGGCTCGGTCTTTGACTTATATCTCATTTACATGTACATTGTAAATAGGGTGTTAAATAACGGTTAATACGTTAACATGCGGGCGGGGATAGTACTATTGTCCTAGTGTTGAGTTGCATGTTTTACACTATCATTGTAGATATGCGTACAATAAAAAGCCTAATTCTGGGCGCGTTTACAACGGAAATTATGCAAGCTTTGCGCAAAATCATGCCGAATGCGAACCGGTTCGCGCTTGCCAACACGGGAGCGTTGCGCAAGTTGGGTGCAATCGCGCTGCTGTTGCTGCTCATGGCCAGCGTCAACTTTGTGCCGCGCGCGTGGGCGCAAAGTTGGGATGCGCAAAATGCACCTTGTGCCGTTGCCTATAAAGTGACTGGCCAGTGGCAGGACAAATTTACCGCCCAAATTACGCTGAAGAATTTGAGCGCACGCCTGGACGGATGGACCCTGCATTGGATATTTCCGGGTGGTCAGACCATTACGCAGTTTGCCAATGGTGAATATACGCAAAGCGACGCCGTGGTAACTGTAACCAATAGCGCGTGGAATCGTATTTTGCGCACGAACCAGAAGACGATTATGGCCTTTCATGCCAATAGCGGTAGCGCCCACCCCACGCAGTTTATGCTCAATGGGATGCAGTGCGATTTCGAAGCCGTGAATCTGACGCCCGTATTCTGGCGTCCATAGCCGCCCCTCGGCTACATACCCGTAGGACTTGCGCAAGCCTGGCGAGAAAATTGCCCGGTCAGCTAAATTGTGCGCTTCTGGCGTTCCACTGGCGCTGCGTAAGTCGCGACCCACGTACATTTTCTCCTCAGGACTTACGCAAGCCTAGATTAAAATTGTCTCAAATGCGAACGGATTCACTCTTGGCAATCATCAGGCGCTGCGTAAGTCCTGCTCCTATAACTTATGGTACGCAAGCCTGGCGGAAAGTCGGCTCGCCGACGTTCCTGTTTCTCTCTAGCAGGCTGGCTGTCGCTGCGTACCGTGAGCTATAATTCATATACAAAAAGGGCGCTACGATTGCGCTCGATAAATTCCCAATCATATTCAACGCCTAGTCCGGGGCCATCCGGTACGGGGACGCAGCCATCCGCGCCCAAATTTTCGGGTTGATCCGAATAGCCGCAGGTGTAGATGGGCGGTACACAGTTGGGCATTCCAGGACCCATGAGCGCCATTTCATAAAAGTGCGTGTTGCGGATGGCCGAGATGACGGCGCGATGGGCCGGTCCACAGGCATGCATCTGCACGTCTAGCCCCAGCGCTTCGCACAGGTGGGCAATCTTCATGGCGCCAGTAATGCCCATGTCGTACTCTGGATCGGCGTGGATCATGTCGCAACCGCCGGCAATCAGGAAGTTGGCCTTCTGCTCCAACCCGCGCACATGTTCGCTGACCAAAATGGGCGTGCGCAGCTTTTCGCGTAGCCGTTGATGACCAAGGGCGGCAACGCCGCTGTCGCGGTAGGGATCTTCGTACCAGAGATAATTGGCTTCGTCGCAGGCGCGGCCCACATAAAGTGCATCTAAATAGGTGCGCAGCTGGCAGGCGGGATCGAGCATGAGCTGCATCTGGTCGCCCACGCGTTCACGCACCAGAAGAACATTGCGGGCTTCTTTGCGGGCGTCGCCATCATGCCAGCCATGAATTTTAAAGCCCGCAAAGCCCTGCTCTTGGCACTGTTGCGCATAGTCGGCAAAGGCGGCGGGCGTATCCAGTCCGCCCGCCTCCAGTTGACCGTGATAGGTGCTGGCGTAGGTGGGGAGCCGCGTGCGGAAGCCGCCCAACATGGCCGCCACCGATATGTTATACTTTTTGCCCGCCAGGTCCCACAGCGCAATGTCGAGCGCGCCGTGGCCCATGTGGTCATAGGCGCGCACCTCGCGCTTGAGGTCATCGTAAATCAGCTCACGTTGTTCGGGGTTGCGCCCGAGCAGATTGGGCGCCAGCATCTGCATCTGGCCCAATGTAGACGGTGTTCCCACCCAATGCGTAACATATTCGCCCTGTGCGCCGTCATCACATATAATGCGCACGGCAAAGCGGCTACATGTCAGCTTGGAGCCGGCCCGGTAGATCATATTCCCAACCCCCGCAGCCGAATGGATACCCAAACCAAGATTTTCCACTTCAAACGTAAAAGCATAAATTTCAACGCGGTTAATGATGCTCATGGCATTCTCCAATGGGTAGAGGTGGATGAGATAAGCGGTGATTAGTAGTCAAAGCCAGCGGCTAATCATTCAATCAACCTGCTTACCTGTCGTTTCATGTAGTGCAACAAAAAGTGTAGGCCGCGAATGCGTTGCGGCGTGATCACATCTTGAAGTTTAAACTGCATGTAAACGTCATCCGGCGTGGCCAGCACTTGTTCTGGCGTGGCGTCGGCCAAACCGTCGATTAACGCACCAGCGTAGCCGCGCACAGTGGGCGATTCTCGCGGAATGTCGAGGAAAAATTCCACTTTGCCCTGGTTGATTTCGGTGATCAAGAAGACCGGCGTTTGGCACTCATGCACTTGCTCCATTTGGTCGCGCTGGGCGGCAAAACGCTCCGGTAGATCGGGCAACTCCATGGCATACTCAAGCAGATATTCCATGCGATCGCGCGGGTCGGCTTCCTGAAATTCTTCTATGATTTCCTGTAAGCGGGGTGGATATTGGCTCATGGCACTTCCTATCTTTGGGTTTCAATTTCATAGGACTTGTATGATGTAGGACTTGTATAATGATCGTCTTACAAAAAGTGTATGCTTTTCCGGGCAATTCATAGGCGCTGCGTTAGTCCTATTTCAATAAACGCGTCATTTATCGTAATCAAACTACTTGTAATTCGTCAAGAATAAAGGAGCCAGTCTGTGGTATAAAGATTTCTGGTCTTGCATACGTGACGAGTTCACAAGTTTTTGTTAAACTATATTATTAACTTGATATTTTCAATCAATCATCATTTTGGGTTGATGGTCGCTTTCATTCAATGTCGCTTTCATTCAATGTCGTTTTCATTCAATGTCGTTTTCATTCAATCGTGTGTATGCGGCAGCAAACGTACTAACTCACGTTACGCAGCCACAGCCAGTCTGCTAGCGAGAAACAGGAACGTCGGCGAGCCGACTTTCCGTCAGGCTTGCGTAACATACGGTATTAATTAGAAGGCAGCCAAGCTATGGGTGTGAGAAGAGCAACATGAATTGGCAATTTGCGATTGTCGTTGTCGCTTTGTTGGGCGGGATTGTGTTGGATGGCGCGTTTTGGGTGATGGTATGGCAAAGACGCCAGCAACGCGGCGCCTATGCCTTCATGGCGTTAATGACCGGATTGACGATCTGGTCTGCCTCCTATTGTATCGAACTCCTCAATACTTCCTTGACCGCCAAGTTTTTTTGGCATCGGGCTGCCTATTTGGGCATTACAACCGTGCCCGCTACCTGGTGCTACTTTAATCTGCGCCTGACCTTCCCCTATAGCCGATGGCTGCCCAGGCTCATGCCGCTGTTATTTGTTGAGCCCATTGTTGTGATGGTGCTGTCGTGGCACAGCAATTGGTATACGATCTTGTGGGACAATTTTCATCTGCAACCCTTTGGCGGTCAGCTGGTGTTGGCCTTTGATCGGCACCAGGGTTTTGTATACCACTCGCTCTATTCGTATCTCTTATTAACCATTGGCACCGTTCTATATGGGAGCCGCGTCTTTCGGGTGCCGTCCATCCGCTTGTCGCAGATGGTGTTGTTGGTCCTTGGTATTGTAGGCCCATTTATTATCAATGTAATCTATGTGTTCGATTTAAGCCCAATTCCGCTCCTGGATTTAACACCGCTGGCGTTGACCACCACCGGCGCCACCGCCGGTTGGTTTATCTTCTACTTTGAATTGCGTGATGTCTTGCCCATTCTGCATCGCGCCCTGTTTGAAAGCATGAATGATGGGGTCATCATGCTTGATTTCAACCATCGGATTGCCAATTTAAACCCAACCGCCGCCCGTTGGCTCAATACAAATGAGGCCAGTGCACTCGATGAACCCATTGATGATTTGCTGCCGGGGAGCCAGGAAATTATTGAGGGTTATTTGACCAGCCAGCCCGGCATCTCGCCGCAGAACACGGTGCTGACGCTGTCTCGTTCCACCTCTGGCTATCGATATGTGGATCTGTCGGTTTCCGCCCTGCATGACCGGCGCAACCGGCACATTGGCCAGCTCTTGGTTATGCGTAATATTTCGCGCCTCAAGCGCACAGAGCAAGCCCTGCGTGAAAGTGAAGCGCGCTATCGCAATCTGATCGACTTATCGCCGGATGCAATTACGGTGACCAACCTGGACTCTGTGATTACGGTTTGTAACCAAAGCGCAGTTGAACTTTATGGCGTTGCCAGCCACAAGGAGCTGATCGGGCGCCGCGGCCTTGATTTAATCAAGAAAGAGCAACGGGCCCAGTTTCTGGAAAAAACGCGATATATATTGCAAACGCAAAGCTCTGGCGAAACCAGCTGTACGGTGATTCGGAACGATGGTTCTACGGTGGAAGTTGAAATAAACTCTTCGCCGCTTTATGACAACGAAACGCCCATCGGCATTTTGAGCATCGTGCGCGATATTTCCGAGCGACTGCGCGCCGAGGAGACCATGCGGCAGGTTCAGCGCATGGAGGGCATCGGCGTGTTGGCCGGTGGTGTGGCTCACGATTTCAACAATTTGCTTACCAGCATTCTGGCTCAAAACTCGCTCGCCCTGACCCATTTGAGCCAAAATGAGCATGCGGCCCAGCACATATTAAAATCGGTCAAATCTGCCGAGCGCGCGGCGGATTTGACCCGTCAGCTGCTGGCCTATGCCGGCAAAGGCCAGTTCCAGATTCAAGAACTGGATGTTAATGAACTCATTCGCGAAAACGATGCCCTGATTGAGACCGCCGTATCTAAGAGCATTGAATTGACGCTGGCATTGGACGAAGGGTTGCCGCTGATTAAGGCCGACCGCGGCCAATTGCAGCAAGTGATTATGAATTTGGTCATCAACGCTGCCGAAGCCATTGAAACGGGTATTGGGGAGATTTCAATTCGCACGGGCGTGCGCGGGTTATCAACTGTCGATCTGCTCTCCTATGTTGGCTGTGAAGCCTTACAGCCGGGTCCATTTGTGTTTGTGAACGTAAGCGACTCTGGCGTAGGCATTCATCCTGATACCATGAAGCGCATCTTTGACCCTTTCTTCACAACTAAAACTGACGGGCGCGGGCTCGGCTTATCAGCGCTTCTGGGCGTGATTCGTTCGCATGGCGGCGGTCTGCACGTGCGTACGACCCCTGGTCTTGGTTCAACATTTACCGTAATATTTCCGCCGGTAGAAGAGCCTCTTGTGGAGCATCATCTGCCGATTTCGTCTAGTCAGCAAGGATTGCTCCAAAACTTGGCAGGGACGGTGCTGATTGTCGAAGATGAAGAACCGGTGCGTTTGGTGTTGCAAGATTTGCTAGAGTTTGCCGGTCTTACCGTGTTGACGGCTGAAAATGGCCGCGATGGCGTTGCGTGTTTTGCCCAGCATATGACCAACATCGATCTCGTGTTGCTCGATCTGCAAATGCCCATTATGGGCGGGCGCGAGGCGTTGACGGAAATGCGCAAAATTCGTCCCGATATCAACGTGATTGTCTTTTCCGGATACAGCGAATCCCAATTTAGCCAAGCGCCCGACGAGATCGGTTCTACGCTCTTTATCCAAAAGCCCTTCCATCCACCTTCGCTGGTGAAAACCGTCTCTGCCATGCTTAACGGCCAAATTTTCGAGCCGAATCCATAAATAGTGCGGTTGAGATGAGAACCGGCGTTTTCTAATGGCTCCACAGGCATAATCAATAGATCGCAACAGCACCCGATTGGGCTGGATGCCTAAATCGAGGCCGATGCCTGCATCGCTAACACCGTTGCGGTGTACTGATAATGAAACGCCGGTCCTCATTCAGCGCTGCGTATCAGTAGATCGCAACGGCCGGCAATAGGGCTGGACTCACTAATCGAGACCGATTCCTATCTCGCCAACACCGTTGCGGTATACCGAGTATAACGTCAATCTGTGTGAAAAACCTCTTCCAGCATGTGCCACCATTCACCTTCCTGGCGGTCCGCAACCGGTGCTTGCATGGGCATGCACACCCCCCACCACTCTTGTGTTTTAGGGTCCGCGGCCATTTTGGCCATGTCCGCCTCAAAGTCATCCCCGTGATATTCAAAATAGGCAAATAACAGATTGTTATAATGATAAATTGAATAGTTGCGGATGTTGCACGCCTCGATGGTCGCCAGCACCTCTGGCCAGACGTTGGCGTGTATTTTGGCGTATTCAGTAAAATGTTGCGGTCGAACACCGATCACCTGTGCATAGCGCTGCATATTTTCCCTCCTTGGATTTGGTTGTGACTTTGTGTATTATATGCAGAGATTTGTGGAAACCAGAATTGCTGTATTGCTTAATGCTTTATCCCCACCCTTAAACAACCTAAACTCATAGGAGGAGCAGCCATGAACCTATCCCATAAAACAGCCGTTGTGACCGGCGCGGGCAGCGGATTTGGTGAAGGCATTGCCAAATATTTTGCGCAGCATGGCGCCACAGTGGTGCTGGCCGATATTAATTTGGCGAGCGCCCAGCGCGTAGCGGATGAGATTGGCGCCGCGGGAGGTAGCGCCCTTGCCGCGTACGTGGATGTCAGCCAGAGTGATTCCATGGCGGCGCTGGTGTCGCAAACGGTGCTAGCCACAAAGCAGCTCAATATTTTTGTCAACAACGCCGGCACCAGCCACAAGAACAGTTCGCTGCTGGATGTGGACGAGGCCACCTTTGATCGTGTCTTTGCCGTCAACGTTAAGAGCATTTATCTGAGCGCCATCCATGTTGTTCCCCAATTTCGCGCCCAAGGCGGCGGCGTCTTTCTGAACATTGCTTCCACTGCTGGCGTGCGTCCGCGGCCCGGCCTAACCTGGTACAATGGCACAAAAGGCGCGGCCATCACCATGACCAAATCCATGGCCGTGGAGCTGGCGCCGGACCACATTCGCGTCAACGCCATTAATCCCGTGGCCGGGGATACGCCGCTGCTCAAACAATTTCTGCCCGGTGAAGACACGCCCGAAACCCGCCAAAAGTTTGTGGACACCATTCCGTTGGGCCGCTTGAGCCAGCCGCTGGACATTGCCCGCGCCGCCCTCTTCCTGGTGTCGGATGAAGCTGAATTTATCACCGGCGTTTGTTTGGAAGTAGATGGTGGCCGTTGTGTGTAAATTATTTGATTGATGAAAAGGAGAGAACCATGAGTGACTTTTCCTATCTAAAAGCACCCTTTCTGCATTCTCTGTCTCGCCAGCTGTTGACGGCGGCGGGCACCCCCGCCGCGACTGCGGTGGAGGTATCGAACATCCTTATTAATGCAAATCTGGCTGGACACGACTCGCACGGCGTATTGCGGATCCCCGTCTATCTGCAACAAATTGCGGATGGCAAAATGACGCCAGCTGTGGAACCGCAGGTGATGCGCAATGAGCCCAATCTATTGCACGTAGACGGCCGCAACGGCTTTGGTCACTATGCCGCGCACAAAGCCATGCAGTGGGCCATTGATAAGGCACAGCGTGAGACGATTTGCTGCGTAACGTTTTCCAACCTGAATCATATTGGCCGCGTGGGAGAGTATGCAGAAGCGGCGGCGCGCGCCGATTGCTTGGGCATGATCACCGTGGGCGGTGGTGGTCAGAGGCAGGGCTCTGTGGCGCCCTTTGGTGGTGCGCAACCGGCGTTGGGCACCAATCCCATTGCCATTGGTGCGCCCACCGGTGACGACGTACCGTTTGTGCTCGACTTTGCCACCAGCGTCGTGGCGCACGGCAAAATCATGGTGGCGCGCAGCCGCAACGCCGATCTGCTGCCCGGCTGTATTGTGGACAAGCATGGCCAACCCAGCGTAAAGCCGGCAGACTTTTATGATGGCGGACATCTGCTCACTTTTGCCAACCACAAAGGCTATGCGCTTTCGCTCTTTGTGGCGCTGTTGGGTGGGCTGGCGGGCGGCTTCAACCCCGACCGAGCCGCCATGAGTGGCGCCTATATGCAGGTGCTGAACATTGGCGCCTTTACCGATATTGACGCCTATCGCCAGCACGTGCGCGCCTTTCTCAACGGCATGAAGAGTACGCCGCCCACTGCCGGTTTTGACGAGGTGCTGGCGCCCGGCGATTTTGAATGGCGCACCCGCCAAGAGCGGCTAGCCAATGGCGTTGAAGTCCCAGAGTCCATTGTGAGCCAGCTGCGTGACTGGGCGGAACGATTGAATGTGCCCATGGATGAGGGTATGGTCACAGATGAGGATCGGGCGCACTATGGGCACTAATCCTTCCGATCACCAGCACGATCCCCTGCGGCCTCATTCACATGAGCCCAATCCTGAGCCACCGGGCGGAGACCCCACCATGCGCTTCGAGTTTCCGACCCGGGCGAAGACGTTGATCGCGGTGGCGGATCTGCTGCGATTATCACAGGTGGTTTTGGCAGACTGCTTTATTGTGAGTACAGGCCACGGCACGTCTGGCCCTTTTACCTTTGGCGGCCCCACATTGCTCAGCGTAATTGACGCGCAGGTGGACACAAGCGCCTCTTGGTCACAAGTGGAGGTGGTAAGCGCCGACGGCTTTGGCACGCGCATTGAACGGGCCGAGCTGTTGAATCCCACTGATAGCCGGCCCATTATCCTGGCCTGCCAACTTAACGGCGCGGTGTTGACGCGCCAGCAAGGGCTGGTGCGCCTGATCGTGCCCAGCGAGCACGATGACGCCCTGCGGCAGGTCAAGTGGATTGCGGTAATACGGGTGAAATAATCCAGGTGATGTGATGAGGATGATTTTGCACTAATCTGACTTTTCCGGCAGACATTCGCGACACCAGCCCAATATCACCAGGTGATTGACATCGGCCACAAAATGGTGCTCATTGTCCAGCCGCCGCGCCATGGATTCAAAGTAATCCAACGGGAGATCGATAGCGCGATTGCAGATGCGACAGACCGCATGGTGGTGATCGCTGTGCGTGCGCAGGGCGTAATGGGTGGTGGAAGTGCCCATGTTGGATTCAGCCACGAGCCCCAGGTCTTTAAGCATGTCCAACGTGCGGTAAACAGTGGCCAAGCTGATATATGCATTGACTTCTTGCACTGCTGTGTAAATCTCTTCGGCTGTCACATGGCCGCTCAAGCTTTCAATTGCCTGCAAGATAATGACGCGCTGTGGGGTTATACGTAAACCGCGCCCGCGCAGCTCGGCGATCAATGGACTGGGCTGATTATTGGGACGTTTGCTCATGCTTTTGGACCGCGTGTTACTGCAACTATTCTCAGGTGCAAAACTTCTATGGTTGGATGGTAACACAATGCAAAGATTTGTCAATACTTTGTTAATCTTTGTCCATGTTAATCTCTTTCCATGATTTCTCAAATCAGCACCGTTGTGATGTACTGAAAATGGTATCTCTCCTCCTGCAACTCGCCTCCACATGATCTATAGTATGTAAAAAATTACAGACTCTCTCCCCTTTTTGCCTAGGCTTTACCCACAAGTGGGGCGAATGGATCTGTGCGTCGCACACTGTCTTCGAGAATCATCCCGGTCTATCCGTGTGCGTCACACGGTCCAGATGTTGTCTGTGCAGTCAAAGCGGCCGCGGACCGTGTGTCGACCTGGCCTCCACTTGGGGCAAGAAAGATGTGGGCAATGGTAAGCTTCAAAGGGCAGGTCGGCAGGGGGCTGGATAGTAACCAAGGAAATTAAATCTATGCAAGAACAATTTGTTGATATTCGCCCGGATGAGGGCGGTTTACGCCTGCACATCCGTACGTGGGCTGGTCGCGAGCCTGCCTTTTTGCTCGTGCATGGTCTGTCCAGCAATAACCGGACGTGGCGACAGGTGGCGGATTTGCTGGCGGCTGCCGGTCATCGCGTGGTGGCCGTGGATCAGCGCGGCCATGGTCGCAGCGATAAACCGGATAGCGGCTATGATTTTGCCACGGTGACCGATGACCTGGTGCGTCTAATGCAAAAGCTGGAACTGGATCGTCCGGTGGTGGCCGGGCAATCTTGGGGCGGCAATGTGGTGTTAGACTTGGGCGCCCATCATCCCGATCTAATGCGTGGGTTGGTGCTTGTTGACGGCGGCTATATTGAAATGCAGCTGCGCCCAGAAGCCACCTGGGAGCAGATTTCCGTACAGTTGCGCCCGCCCGACCTGGTCGGCACGCCCTATGCGCAGATGTTGCAGCGGATGCAAAACTTTCATCCCGAATGGAGTGAGGAGGGCATTCTCGATACGCTGGAAAATTTTGAGCGCATGACGGATGATACGGTGCGCCCGTGGTTATTGCTCTCGCGCCACATGCAAATTTTGCGCGCGTTGTGGGAGCATCGACCGTCTCAGCTCTATCCGCTGGTTACGGCGCCGGTGCTGATCTGCGTGGCCGAAGATGACCGCAACCCCGAACGCATGCAGATGAAACGGGCCCAGGTGGAGTTGGCGCAATCTGCGCTGGCCCATGCCGCTGTCCACTGGTTTCCGGCCACCGATCACGATATTCATGTACACCGACCCCAGACGCTGGCCCAATTAATGCTGTCATATTTTGAAGATGTGGAAAGGTTATAAACCAATGTCACTCCCACCAAATGAGTTGAACCCAGGAAAAATAATCTTGTTGGGCTCGGGAGAGATCGCACCCAGCGCGCGCAAAATATACGATTGGCTCTTTCAGCAGCTATCTCCCCCGGTCAACGTGGCGATTTTGGAAACACCGGCTGGGTTTGAACCCAATTCGGCTGCCGTGGCTGGGCAAGTTGGCCTATATCTCGAAAAACGGTTGCAGAATTATAAGCCTCAGGTCACCATTGTACCGGCGCGCAAGCGTGGCACCTCTTTCAGCCCAGATGACCCGGAGATTGCCGCTCCCGTCAGCAACGCCGATGTCATCTTTATGGGGCCGGGCAGCCCCACCTACGCGGTGCGCCAATTACAGGATAGCTATGTCTGGAATGCATTGCGGGCGCGCCACCATTTGGGCGCGTCGCTGATCTTCTCCAGCGCGGCCACGCTGGCCTGCAGCGAGCAGACGTTGCCGGTTTATGAGATTTATAAAGTGGGCGAAGAGTTGCACTGGAAGCCCGGACTTAATTTCTTTGACGATTATGGTTTGTCGCTCATTTTGATTCCACACTGGAACAATAGCGATGGCGGTGACACCTTGGACACCAGCCGCTGCTACATGGGCGAAAAACGGTACGACGCCTTGTGCGAGCTTTTACCACCTGATGTGCAGCGTGCTTCAACAATAGTAGGGATCGATGAAAATACGGCGCTAGTCATTGACCCCGCTGCGGCAACGTGCCGGGTGCTCGGCCAGGGCCGCGTATCGATTACGCGTGCTGGTCACGAGGAGATATATGGCAGCGACGCCACACTGCCTATAGAGGCGTTGGGCGCTTTTCGGCTGCCCTCTTTGGGTGGCGTGTTGCCCCCTAGGCTTTATCAAGATCTTGCGCAACAGCAAGCTGGCCAACCAGAAGAGCCGGCGCAAGCTGTTGACCCACCACCCGCAGTGATGGACTTGGTGCAGCAAAGGGCGCAAGCGCGCGCAAACAAGCAGTGGGATCTTGCAGATGACCTGCGGGATGCCATTGCAGCGGCTGGTTGGCAACTCATGGACACGCCGGATGGTCCGAATTTAGAGCCGCTTTAATCCCCTTATTCTTATAAGTGATTTCCATCCGGATGTCATCTTGTCACACTTTCATTGGTGGTATCACGCACCTGTATTGACAGCATCTGTCAACTGCGGTACACTGAACGCAGCTCTCTAACACAACCTAACATTTCCCCCAACCGCGTTTTTTCTACAACAATCCTACAATCAAATTGTATAGGAGAAATTTTCCATGCAAAGTATTACGCTCACCGTAAACGGCAAGTCGTATACGCGCGATGTTGAGCCGCGCATGCTGCTTGTCGACTTCATCCGCAACGCATTGGGGCTCACCGGCACCAACATTGCTTGCGATACCAGCCAGTGTGGAGCTTGCACCATCCACATGGATGGCATGGCTGTAAAATCTTGCACCGTGCTGGCTGTCCAGGCGGATGGTGCAGACATTACCACGATTGAAGGTTTGGCCACCAATGGGCATCTGCATCCCATGCAGCAAGCATTCTGGGATCAGCATGGTTTGCAGTGTGGTTACTGCACGCCCGGCATGATCATGGCGGCGGCCAAGCTGGTGGAGAACAATCCCGGCATCACCGAAGCCGAGATTCGCCACGGGTTGGAAGGCAACCTGTGCCGCTGCACTGGGTATCAGAATATTGTGAAAGCGGTGGCGCAAGCTGCTGCGGCTGGTTCGTAAGGGGGCGTTATGTCGAATAAATATATTGGTGAAAGTATTAAACGTGTCGAAGATCCGCGGTTTATCCAGGGCAAAGGCAAGTATGTGGCCAATCTCAGCATTCCTGGGATGCTGCACGCAGCCATCAAGCGCAGCCCTTACGCCCACGCTGTCATCAAAGGGATTGACACCTCCAAAGCGGAAGCAATGGAAGGCGTGGTGGCTGTCTATGTGGGCCAGCAGATGAAAGATGATGGCATCGGCTCGCTGCCCTGTGGCTTTAATCCACCCGATATTAAAACCGCCCCGCACATGCCGTTGGCGGTTGATAAAGTGCGCCATGTGGGTGATGGCGTGGCGGTTGTGATTGCCGAAAGCCCCTATATTGCCTATGACGCTTTGGACCTGATCGACGTGCAGTATGAACCACTGTCGGCGGTGATTGACCCCAAAAAGGCCGCCCAGCCCGGCGCCCCCCAGGTGCATGATGAAATCCCCAACAACGTGAGCTTTCATTGGCCGCTGGGGACGCGCGAAGAAATTAATGCCGTGCTGGCCAGCGCCGACAAAGTGATCGAGCTGGACCTGGTGAACCAGCGGTTGGTGCCCAACGCCATGGAACCACGCGCCTGCGTGGCCCAATGGGACGCATTCTCAGACGAAATGACCATTTGGACCACCAGCCAGAATCCGCACATTATTCGTCTGCTGCTGAGCCTGGCCACCATGGGGCTGCCAGAGAATAAGCTGCGCGTGATTTCTCCCGATGTGGGTGGCGGCTTTGGTTCCAAAATTTTCCACTACGCCGAAGAGGTGATTGTGCCTTGGGCGTCCAAACAGTTGGGC
This sequence comes from Caldilineaceae bacterium, assembly GCA_020634755.1. Taxonomy (GTDB): domain Bacteria; phylum Chloroflexota; class Anaerolineae; order Caldilineales; family Caldilineaceae; genus JACKBC01. Next base: position 16,774 of record JACKBC010000069.1, read on the forward strand.
CGCCCGGTCAAGTGGGTGTCCACGCGCAGCGAAGCCTTTGTGACCGATGCCCACGGGCGCGATCACGTCACCACGGCCAAGCTTGCCCTCAAAAACGATGGTACCTTTTTGGGGCTGGATGTAACGACCTACGCCAACATGGGCGCCTATCTTTCGACCTTTGCCCCCATGATTCCAACGGCTCTCTACATCACGCTCTTTTCGGGGCTTTATAAGCTGCCGGTTATTTTTGGCGAGGCCTACGGCACCATGACTCACACAGTGCCGGTGGATGCCTATCGCGGCGCCGGTCGCCCTGAAGCGTCTTATATGCTGGAGCGTCTGGTCGACCTGGCCGCGCGCGAACTGGATATGGACCCAATTGAGCTGCGCCGCAAGAATTTCATTCAGCCCGACGAGTTCCCCTATCAGACGCCTGTGGCCATGATTTACGATAGCGGTGACTATCCCAAGCTGTTCGACAGCCTGGAAGCGCTGGGTGATTATGCCGGGCTCAAGGCCAAACGCGATGCGGCGCGCGCCGAGGGACGCTTGGTGGGTATTGGCATCAGCGGCTGTATTGAAGCCAGTGGTCCGGCGCCTTCACAGGTGGCCGTGGGCTTGGGCGCCGGCGTGGGTTTGTGGGAAAGCGGCGTGATCCGCGTGCATCCCACCGGCAAAGTTTCGGTGATGACCGGTTCCCACACGCACGGTCAGGGACACGAAACCGCCTTTGCGCAGATTGTGGCTGATGAGCTGGGCATTCCCATGGAAGATGTGGAGATTATCCACGGCGACACCGGACGCACGCCGTTTGGCTTGGGAACATACGGCAGCCGCAGTGCTTCGGTGGGCGGAACGGCGCTGGCCGTAAGCGCCGGTAAGGTGCGCGACAAGATGCTGAAAATCGCCGCCCATCAGCTTGAGGTGGATGTGGAAGATATGGTCTTCGACCGCACCACGGGCACAATGCACGTCAAAGGCTCGCCCGAGCAGTCCAAGAGCTTTGTGGATATTTCCGTGGCCGCGCTCATGGCCAATAACCTGCCCGAGGGCGTGGAACCCGGTCTGGAAGAGACCACGTTCTACGATCCTTCTAACTTTACATTCCCCAATAGCGCCCATATTGCGCTGATTGAAATTGACCGCGATACGGGTCAAGTTTCGCTCTTAGAGTACGCCGCCGTGGACGACGTGGGCAAGGTGATCAACCCCATGATTGTCGAAGGACAGTTGGTGGGTGGCATTGCCCAGGGCGTGGGCCAGGCACTGTGGGAAAATTGTGTATACGACGAGCAAGGTCAGCTTCTCTCCGGCTCCTTTATGGACTATGCCATGCCGCGTGCCGATGGCTTCCCCATGCTCAAGGTATCGCGCAACGAAACGCCGTCGCCCACCAATCCGCTGGGCGTAAAGGGCGCGGGCGAAATGGGCACCATTGCCGCCACCATTACCGTGGCCAATGGCGTTATGGATGCACTGGCGCCGTTGGGTATTCGGCACATTGACATTCCGCATACGCCGCAGCGCATTTGGCAGGCCATTCAGGCCCAGAGCAACGGTCATTGATCAATAGGAGTAGGAATTGGGGAATAGGGATGAGGGATTAGGCGGCAAGTCGATGCCTTATCCTTAATCCTGTATCCCTAATCCCGATCTTTTCAAATACTCGATAAGGAGACAGTATGTACCCACCAAAATTTGATTACTATCGGGCAAATTCGATTGATGAAGCGTTTGCCTTGATGGGTCAACTGGGCGACGCCAAGTTGCTGGCCGGCGGCCACAGTTTGATTCCGGCTTTAAAATTGCGCTTGGCAGCTCCCAGCGCCCTGATCGACATTGGCCGTATTGGTGAACTCAAGGGCATTAGCCGCAACGGCAGCACGGCCACGATCGGCGCCTTGACCACCCACGCCACGGTTGCCGCTGCGTCCGACTTGCCCGCCGCACTGACCGAAGCCGCCGGCTGGATTGGCGACCCGCAGGTGCGCAATCGCGGCACCGTGGGCGGCAACATTGCCCATGCCGACCCAGCCTCCGATCTGCCTACGGTGCTCACCGCCCTGGGCGCCACCATGAACATGCGCGGTCTCAATGGCGCGCGCAGCGTCAGTGCCGACGATTTTTTCATTGATCTGTTCATGACCGCGCTCGGTGAGGACGAAATCCTAACTTCAGTAGATGTGCCGGTTGATGGCGCGGGCACGGCGTACGCCAAGCTCTTCAATCCGGCCTCACGCTATGCCATTGTGGGCGTGGCGGCCAAGGTGAGCGTCTCGGGTGGCCAATGCACCAGCGCCCGCGTCGCTTTGGGCGGCTTGACGCCATCTGCCGTGCGCGCCCCATCTGTAGAGGCGGCGCTGGTGGGCAAAGCGCTCACCGCTGATAACATTGCCGCCGCCGCTGCCCAAGTTGGTGGCGATCTGGACGACGTGATGGGCGACATCCACGCCAGCGAGGAATATCGCCGGGCCATGGCGCCCATCTACGTGCAGCGCGCGGTGAGTAAGGCGGCTGAACGGGCTGGCTAATCCTGCTCCATACGAAATTCAATTGAAACGAATCACCGCAGCGGATAGAATTGTACTCTCATCCGCTGCGGTGATTTCTTGTACGGAATAAACTGGCTTTGTGAAAATGGAGGCAAACCGTGGAGCTACATATTCGAGCCGCCGCGCCAGATGATGCTGCGGCGATTGTGGCCGTCTTTAATCCGATTATCGAAACGGGGCTTTACACCGTTTTTGACGCGCCGTTTACGGTAGAATTTGAGCGGACTTATATTCAAAATCTACCCGAGCGCGCCATTTTTCATGTGGCCGTTTGTCAAACAGATGAAAAGATAGTTGGCTTTCAAAGTATGGAGCCTTTTGCCACATACACACAGGCCTTTGCCCATGTGGGTACGCTGGGCACATACGTCGCTCTGTCGCAGCGCCGGCAAGGAATCGCCTCTCGTTTATTTGCCGCCACTTTTGCCGCCGCCATTGAAAAAGGGTATGAGAAGATTTTTACTTTTGTACGGGCCGATAATCCAGCCGCGCTGCAAACTTACTTGCGTCACGGCTTTGAGGTGGTGGGCACGGCGGGCAAACAGACTAAAATCGACGGTCAGTATATTGATGAGATCATGATTGAAAAGCTCCTTTAGCATAAGCAACAACTGAGTCAAGCAAAGTCGATGAACATGTGTTACAATAGACTTTAAATGTACGTTAAGTGTCGTTTTGCTTTCGCTGTTGCTCATTCTGCACCAATATGAGATTCATCCGTTGAATGTGCGAACGTAGTGATATTCAACAAGATCATTGCTAAATGGAGAACCATGAACATGATTGTTTTGCCCACATTACCAATCACAGAATTACGTACAAAACAACCAGAAATTCTAAATGCGCTCAAGCAATCGCCCATGGTTTTGACTCACAGAGGACATAGTGCCGCGGTTTTAGTCAGTCCAGAGCAATGGAACGCGCAACAGGCTGAAATCCGGCGTTTGTATTTATTATTGGAAGCCAAGCAATTGAAAGAAAAGGGCGAACCGACAATACCCCTAGCCGAAATCCAGCGTCGGATCGCTGCCAAAGAGAACTCTGTCCATGTGGGAGATTGAGTTCAGCCAGCAGGCGGGCAATTATGCCGTTGATTCACATCCCTACAACGAGGATGTATTAACTGCGATCATGAATTTGACGCAAAGCTCTAATGGCTTGCCAAACATGGGTAATGTTCAACAACTTGAAGAATGGTGTGTTTGGGAAATTGCGCGCCATACGGTGGTATATGAAATAGATGAATTTGGCCACATGCTCTACATTTGGATCATCAAACCGCTGTAGAATAAGGCTCAACTGGATCTCGTGTGGTCGCCTTCCAGGAAGCTGCCCATGCGCCAGAGCGCGCTGCAGGCGATGAAAATTCCGGCCTTCTTCGTATGCGAACGCAGCCTATTTTCAGGGCAGGGGATGCGGCCAAAATGTCAATCCCCTGAGATCCAAAATGAGCCTAAATTAATAGCTGCAATGTACGTTGGAGATTGATGAGCTACGTCTGTTTATCAATCTTCACGTTTGTATAGACCATACCATGAGATTTACAAATCTTCTGGTAAAATAGAGTGCATAAATCAAGAGCCCAAGTTAATCGGAGATGATCTGTTGAACGAATTGGTGCAAATTACGTCGATTTCTGACCTGCAAAACCAGCTGGCTGACCAAAATTATGTATGTGACCGCAGCTTGGCCACGGCCATTTTTCTGGCCATTAAGCTGCAACGCCCACTCTTTCTAGAGGGAGAAGCCGGCGTCGGGAAGACTGAGATCGCCAAAGTGCTTTCGGCATTGCTCAACCGTGAATTGATTCGCCTGCAATGCTATGAAGGGCTGGATGTCAATACTGCTGTCTATGAGTGGAACTACACGCAGCAAATGCTGGAAATTCGCTTGCTGGAGGCGGCGGGCGATGTGAACATTCAGTCGGCGCGGCGCGATCTGTTTAGCCGCGAATTTATGCTCAAGCGTCCACTGCTGGCCGCCATTGATTATCACAATGCGGCGCCACCCGTGTTGCTGATCGATGAACTGGATCGAGCCGACGAAGAGTTTGAGGCATTTTTGCTGGAGGTGCTGTCCGATTTTCAGATCACGATCCCCGAATTGGGCACCATCAAGGCCGCCCATCCGCCACTGGTGATCATTACGTCCAATCGCACGCGCGAGATTCACGATGCGCTCAAGCGGCGCTGTCTTTATCACTGGATTGATTATCCCGATTTTGAAAAAGAATATGGCATTGTGCTGACTAAAGTGCCGGACGCGCCGGAAAAGCTGGCCGAACAAGTGGTCCACTTTGTGCAAGAATTGCGACGAGCCGAGCTATACAAGCTGCCGGGCGTGGCCGAGACATTAGATTGGATCAAGGCGCTGGTGGCGCTGGATGAAACTGAGCTGACCGAGCAGCTGGTGTCAGACACGTTGGGCGTGCTGCTTAAATATCGCGATGACATTGAGTTGGTGCAGCAAATGCAGCTCAAGACAATACTGGAACGCACCAAGGCGATGAGCTAAAACGGCGCACTATTTATGGATTTGAATGGCAATGACATCGCGCCAGGCAACCTGCTGCGCAACTGTGTTTTATTTGGCCGCCTGTTGCGGCGATTGGGTGTGGAAATCACGCCTACGCAAATGGTGGACCTGGTCGATAGTCTAAAACATGTAGATATTGGCAGTCGGCGCGACTTTAAAAATAGCGCCCGCTCTGTACTCATCAATCGGCGCGACCATTTGGAGATTTTTGACCACGCCTTTGATCTCTTCTGGCAGGCGCGCGATAAAGAAGAGCTGGAGTCGCTGGATCTGGGCATGTTTCTGCGCAAGCTGGAGCAGCCCCCGCAGCAAATCCAGACCATCTCGCCGGCGGAAAGCGCCAACGGTGATGAGCCCCAGAGTGATGATACAGAGCTAGATCGTACGTTCACCTATAGCAATGTGGAGCTGCTGCGCCAGAAGGACTTTGCCAAACTAAACGAACTGGAATTGGCTCAGTTAAAGCAATTAATGCTTAAAACCAAATGGAACCTGGCTGAACGGCGCACGCGGCGCACGGAACGCGCCTCCCGCGGTGATTATGTGGATTTACGTCGCACCTTCCGCCAAAATCTGCGTCACGGCGGCGAACCGCTCCATCTGCTGCGCCGCAACCGCCGCTACAAAAAGCGCCCATTTGTGGTCATCTGCGACATTAGCGGTTCCATGGAACGCTATTCACGCGTGCTGCTTCAGTTTATCTACGCCATTACCAGCGAACTGGATCGCGTGGAAGCGTTTGTCTTTAGCACGCGGCTCACGCGCATTACGCGCCAGCTCAAGCGGCGCGATGTGGATTTGGCTCTAGATGAAGCTGCCACCGTCATTCACGATTGGGCCGGCGGTACGCGCATTGGCGAGTCGATCAAAAGCTTTAATTATGATTGGGCGCGGCGCGTATTGGGGCAAGGAGCCATTGTCATGCTGATCAGCGATGGCTGGGACCGTGGCGATGTGTCTGTGCTCGGGCGTGAAATGGACAGGCTGCATCGCAGTTGTCATCAGCTTATCTGGCTAAACCCGTTGCTGGGCGCGGCCAATTACGAACCGCTGGTGCGCGGCATCCAGGCGGCGCTGCCTCATATTGATTACTTTTTGCCGGTACACAATCTGGCCAGCCTTGAGCAGCTGGCCGATTTATTAGAAAGTGGATTTGCGTCATGAGTACCGCCTCATCGAATCGCGAGCGTTTTTATTATGGGTATCGACGTACCATCATCCAAGATCGAACGGGGCAGCCCAGCTATGTGGATGAACCTTTGGCCGCGGCCGACTTTTTGGATCCGCAGCCCGACGACCATTTTGAATTGGGGGCGCAGCACCATGACGATGTGGGTGCGCTGTTCCAGATTTTGCAGTATCACCACCGCAACAACCTATTGCTCAGCGTTTTGCCATCGGTGAAACTAAAATGGGGTGTTGCGGGCCAGCCGGAACCAACGGCGGATGTGGCCATTGTCTCAAATTTGGTAGAGCCACAGCGCCGCCGCAAAATTTTAGATGCAGCCAGGGAAGGCATTCGACCAAGCTGCATTATTGAGGTGATCGCGCCGCGTTTTGCCGAGATGACGCTGGTAAATAAGCGCCAGATTTATGAGAAGGCTGGTATTCAGGAGTATATTGTGATCGATTCTGGGCTTCGTGCCGATACAGAGCAGCAGGCGTCGGCGATATGCTATGGGGTATCGGGATATGAATTGGTGAATGGGCAATATGTCGCGTTGCCTCTGGACGAAGAGCAGCGTGTTTATAGCGCCGTGAATCGCGTCCGCTTTGGCCCCAATGCGCAAAACAGTGGATTTGAAGTGATTGATGCACGCACCGGCCAGCCGATTCAGCCTCAAACCGTTATTGATCAAGATCGCGCCGCTGCCTCTCAAGGCGAACGGCGCGGTCACGATTTGGGCGCCTCACTAGACTTTTTGCGCATGCAAGGCGGCGAGTAATTCGCACGTTGCCATGCTCAAGCAATGGCAATATTTTTCTGATTTTGTATTGGTCAAGATGATAGTAAAAAGTGTGCTTCAGCGCACTTCCTCTAGCAGACGGCGGTTTCAACCGCTGGCTGGCGGGCGTTCCATCGTCACGTTGATCACTACAAAATCTGTCTGATCTGCGCAATATAATCAGTATACAATTCCTTTTTAGGGAGGGAGACTATGCGCGAAGTAATTAACGATATTGACCGCTGGCATGAACAGGGAAAAAAAGTGGCCCTGGCCACGGTCGTAAAGGTATACGGGTCAGCCCCGCGTCCGCTGGGCGCCAAGATGGCCATCTCTGAAGAAGGTGAGATGGCCGGCTCAGTGAGCGGCGGCTGTGTGGAGGGCGCCGTGGCGCAGGAAGCCATAGATGTCCTTGCCACGGGTAAGCCGCGCTTGATCGAATATGGTATTGCCGATGAGCTGGCCATGACTGTGGGGCTGGCCTGCGGTGGCAATATTGCAGTTTATGTTGAGCCGCTCAACTGGTAATGATACTTGGTTGCTCACGTTACGCAGCGACAGCCAGTCTGCTAGAGC
>JACKBC010000007.1 GCA_020634755.1 Caldilineaceae bacterium
CTGGGAAACGCTGAAGGCCACGGCCAGGCAGATGCATCTGCTGGTGAAAGAGTAATTATTCCGGCGCCAATAGGCCAGCTTTTTTCAGCAGCGCTGCATACTGTTCAGCGCGTGCCTCGGCCCGTTCGGCGCGCAGCCGTTCCTGACGATAGGGCGGCGAGATAAATTCACTGTAAATCGGACCATTGATCATCTGCGGCGGGCTGGTCATAGAGATCTTGAATGCGGAATTGAAAACCCGGCAGCACCTCAGAACGAATAATGCCATCGGGGCGCGGTAGCGGCTCATAGACCCCTTTGCGCAAGCCATAAAATTCAGTTTCGATCCCACGTTCCTCCAAAATGTAATACTCCTGAACGCCGGCCGCCGCATATTCGGCGCGCTGGATAATCGTATCACGGTCGATCTCGGTTTGGCTGCTGTCGGAGAGCGATTCGATGCATAGATCGAAGACGCCACGGTAGCTGCGATCATAATCGGCCAGCGCCATTGGATTGCCGTTGAGAACGAGCCCCAAATTCGGCTTGCGAATGGTGGTCTTGGTGGGCAGCGCCAGCCGAAAGCCCAACTCCAGCCCGATAATGCGCGCGATTGGATGCACATGTAAAAAGTCGCGCAGACCATCCAAGAACCAGAGATACATGATATACTTGGCGTAATCCGTCATCGGCACGATCTCCAACTGGCCATTGTTCCATTCATAGCAGACATTGGCGTCGCTGTAATATTTTTCCCAATAAAGTGCTTCCGGGATGTAAAGGTCCAGCACGCTGTCCGCATTCAGAGGACTATCATGCGCTGCGCCCATATAGGTAGATTGTTGTTCTGTTGCTGGATGTTCAAGAGTGGATGAACGCTGCATTGGCAAATTCGCCTCCTGCCGCACTATAGTGTAGGCTACGCATATACGAAATCTGGCATGACCAGTAGACCGCAACGGCGCGAGATGGGGCCAGATTCACCAATCGAGACCGACGCCTACATCGCCAACACCGTTGCGGTATACTGATTATTTGTATCTGTTTAGGTGTGCTCTGAGCTTATCGAAGGGAACACCGACCTTTGGCAGGCTCAAGCCCCGAATGGCTATATGAAAGACTGTGCAGTGTCATTTAGGTAAGGCCGCTTCCAGTGCAACGCACGATATGCCACGCGAATGCGAGGACCAAAATGGCGGACACCGTGCGACGCACTTTTCGCTAACTTCTAACTTAATGACCTTAATGACATTGAGTGTCTACACACGCGCCATTATTCTGTCATGGTTACGACCCAAAAAAAGAGAAAGAGAAAATCCATGAATATCCGCCGCGTTCAGCTTTTTCCCATTGCTACCCCGCGCCAGACCGGCATTGCCAACCAGCACGTAATCGTCAAAATTGAAGCGGGCGAAAGCCACGTGGGCTGGGGCGAAATGAGCGACCTGTCGCACGTGCCCATGTATCAGTTTGATCTGCCCGAATTGGCGCGCATGTTAAACGAACTGCTGCGCGGTCGCGATGCTCGCAACATGGCCAAAATCGAAGACGATCTGATTAAATTTTTCCCCGATGAAGGACATATGTATAGCCGCTCTGGGTTAGTGCGCCAAGGCATCGACCTGGCGCTACATGACTTAAATGCCCGCGCCCATAACGCCCCGGTGTATGAAGTGCTGGGCGGCAAGCTGCGCGACCGCATGCGGGTTTGCTACCCTATTTTTCGCATGCGTTCGGTCGAGGAAGTGCCGGGCAACCTGGCGCGCGTCGAAGAAAAGTTAGCCCAAGGCTTTGACCTGATCCGCGTCTATGTGGGGGCCAATCTAGAAGCCGACGAACTCTTTCTGGGACAATTTACAGATCGCTTTAAAGGCCGCGTTGAGATCAAATCGCTCGATTTTTCCAACCTGCTGGATTGGCGACGCTCTGCCTTGGCCATTGAGCGCTTTGAGGAGCTGTGTGACTATATGCTGGTGGAAAGCGCGGCGCCGCGCAATGATATTGAGGGCACGGCCCAGTTCCGCCGCCGCAGCCGCAAACCGGTCTCTGAGCACGTATTGCACATTCATCATGGCTGGCAGCTGCTCTCTGCCGGCGCCGTGGATATTCTCAACGTGTCGCCCTATTTGCTGGGCGGTTTACGCGCCAGCCTGCGCTTGATTGCGCTGGCGGAATCGGCGCGGGCCAGCGTGCTCATCGGCACGACACAGGAGCTGAGCCTGGGCACCGCGGCTGTGGCTCATTTGGCCGCCGCCGCTCGCGTCCTCGACTATCCGGGAGATAGCACCGGTCCCCAACTCTACACAGATGATGCCGTGATAGCTCCCGTACAATATGAAAAGAGCCATCTGCTTGTCCCGGAAGGTCCCGGCATGGGCGTTGAAATTGATGAGCAGAAATTGGCCCATATGACCGCCAATGCTGAATGGACCTTTGGCGTAGATTTGGCCGGTGTGCTGGACCGCACGCCCCAGAATCGGCCATCGGCGCAGCAGGATAGATGACATGCTGTTTGGGTGAAATGGTGATTGAGCTTGTGGAAGTCACCATTTCACCCGGCCACGTTATCACCCATTCCAGGAGACCCAAACAGGAGCAAACAGAATGCCCCCCATGGTGCAAACCCAAAAGTTGTGCAAGTCGTTTCGACGCAGTGATGGTTCAATGGTCGACGCCGTCAAAGGCGTTACCTTCGATATTGAGAAAGGCGAAATTTTCAGCCTACTGGGACCCAATGGCGCCGGCAAAACCACGCTCATCTCCATGATCAGTGGTTTGCTGGCGCCCACTGAAGGAGATGCCACCATCGGCGGCTTTTCCATTACGCAGCAGCCGATTGAGGCCAAGAAATTGATGGGATTTATTCCCCAGGAGATTGCGCTTTATCCTGAACTGAGCGCGCGCCAGAATCTACTCTTTTTTGGCCGTATGTATGGCCTGGGCGGCAAGGAATTGAATCGCCGCGTCGACGAAGTGTTGGCGTTTATTGATCTGGCCGACCGCCAGAAAGATCGCATCGATACCTTTTCGGGCGGCATGAAGCGCCGCGTCAACATTGCCGTGGGGCTGCTACATCGCCCGCAGCTCATCTATATGGACGAACCCACGGTGGGCATTGACCCGCAAAATCGCCGCCGCATTCTCGATACCGTCAAGCAGCTGCGCGACCAGTTCCAGATGACTGTGCTCTACACCACCCACTTGATGGAAGAAGCGCAAGAATTGAGCGACAGAGTGGGTATTATTGATCACGGTGAGATCATTGCGCTGGGCGAGCAGGGCGAGCTGACCCAGCAGGTCGGTGAAGAGGACCGCATTGAGATCGGTTTGGGCAATCGAGCTGTCCCGGCTACGTATCCAGCTGAATTGCAGGCACAGATCCCCGGAGTGACGCGCATTCTGTATACGCCCGCCGAGCAGCTGGCTGAAGGCAGCAGTCAATCCACGCCGGCGCGGCTGACCGCCTTTGCCAAACGAGGGCGCACGGCCCTGCCGCAGCTGATTCAGGTGCTCAACAAAGATGGGTATGAGATTCAATCGGTGGAGGTGCGCGAGCCCGATTTAGAAGCCGTTTTCCTGGCGCTGACGGGACGTGCGCTGCGCGATTGACCAGCAGGCGTACTCGAGCTGTTTTTTGCCACTATTGCCTTATCCAAGACACTGTAATCCTAGATATTGTAGCGGCTTGAATGGAGTCAACGATGAAAAAAATCTGGCACATTGCCGCCAAAGAGCTGCAAATCGTGCTGCGCGACCGCAACTTGGTTCTCATCATGTTTCTGACGCCCATTGTGCTCGCCACCATTATGGGCTTTGCCTTTGGCGGAGTGGGCGATTCCGCCAGCAGCAGCTTTCAACATATGCCGGTGGTGCTGGTCAACTTGGACACGGGCTTTGATTTGCAGCAGCAGATCGGCGTCACCGAGACCAATCTGTCGCTCAACGATCTAACCTTCAACGTAGATGGCGCGCCCACCAGCGTTGGTGAACTATTACAGGCCAATACCGATATTACCGATACGGCGCTAAACGCCGACAGTGCCAATTTCAACTTTGGCAATCAGCTGGCCAGCATTCTGGCTGCCACCCCGCTCACCGATAGCAACGGGCTGACGAGCACCACCGCTTTTAATTTGGATGAATTGACCTGTCCGCTGCTCACAGAAAATGGCCAGGAAAATCAACAATTTGCCTTTGCGGGCACGCTGGACGATCTCTTTGATGTGGATGAGATGGCCAGCGCCGAGGCCGCCCGCGCCGCTGTGGATCGCGGGGATTATGTGGCGGCGGTCATCATTGCCCCCGGGTTTAGCAACCAGATGATGCCCACCTTTTCCGTTGCCGGCGACGGTGGGGAAACTACATCGGGGCCGGCTGGCGAAATTGAAGTCTATGGCAGCAGTGGCTCACCCATTTCGGCGCTGATTGTACGCAGCGTGGTGGAGGGCGTGGTCAATCAGTTCACGCGCATTAGCGTGGCGCTGGGCGCCACAGTAGATTCTGCGGTCAATATCCTCCTGCGCAACGTCTCTTTGGCTAATTTCGACCTGACCAATTTTAATCTGGCCGATCTCAATATCAGCACGCAGACGCTCAACACCATTACCGGCACCTTGCAGACGTTGGATTCGAGCGTGCTCGATCCATTGGGCTGTCTGCTGACACCGGGCGCTAGCAATTTGCATGTGAATCAGCAGCCACTGGATCAGACGCAAACGCTGGATGCGTTCTCCTATATTATGATCGTACTGGGGTCGGCGCAGGCGGTGTTCTTTGCGCTTTTTACCGGGATTTTTGGCATGAATTCGATCTACGAAGAGAAGCGGCAGTGGACGCTACAGCGGCTCATTGCGTCACCCACGCCGCCCCGGTATCTGCTTTTGGGCAAACTGATTGGCAATCTGCTGGTGGTGGCGTTCCAGATCAGCGTGCTACTGCTGGCGTTTACCGTGATTGCCAGCCTGGTGAGAGGGGCGCCCACCTTTATTTATGGCCGCAACATTCCAGCATTTCTGCTGGTCGTCTTTGCCATTGCGCTTTTCTCTTCCGGCCTGGGCGTGCTGGTGGTGGGGCTTTTCAAGACGCCGGAACAGGTGCAATTCTTTGGCCCCATGATTAGCGCCACCCTGGGTGCGCTGGGCGGCTCGTTTGGCTTTCGGCTGCCGCCCGCTGTGGGGCGCATTTCGCCCATATATTGGGGCGTATCGGCGCTGGAAAAATTGGGCGCCGGCGAATCGGGGCTGGCGCTGGACGTGGGCGTGTTGCTGGCGATTGGGGTGGTTCTCTTTGTGGTGGGCGCCATCTTATTCCGTCGACGCATGACGATTTAGACTACGAGAGATAGGTATGCACTCAATCTTAAACATTACACGCAACGACCTGCGCATCTTTTTCTCCCAACGCGGCAATTTGATGGGGTTGGTGGCGCTGCCGGTGCTGTTTACGCTGGTGCTGGGCTGGGCCTTTGGCGGCAATGGCGACAATAGCGCGCCACGGCTGCGCGTGGATCTCATCGACCAAGATCAAAGCGCACCATCTGCGCAGTTTATCGATGATCTGCACCGCGCCAATGACGCACTGGTGCTCTGCCCTGCCGATAATGATGCCGATGATTTTTGCCAATTGAATGGAGAACCGCTAACGGTGGAACGGGCCATTGCGCGCGCGCGCAATGAAGATACAGAAGCACTGATTGTGATCCCCGCAGGCTATGCAGAGGGGATGGCCAGTTTTGCGCCGGTGCAGATCGATTTTTACGCGGCGGGGAATCCTACGCTGCCCAACCCAGTGCGGCAAAGTCTGGATGTGGTGGTGCAGCAAGCCAGCAGCGCGGCACTTACAACAAATGTGTTAGATGCCGTGCTGCAAGATGTGACCGTCCGCATTGGCATCGATGCGCTGACGCAAAATCTGCGCAGCCAATTTGCAACGGAGCTTTATGCGAATGTGCAAACACAGTTTGCCGATCGTCCAGACACGGTGCGCTATGTGGCTTCGGCTGGTGAAGACGCGGCGAGCGTGGACCAAGGCTTTGGCCAATCCACCTCCGGCATGGGCGCCATGTACGTTATGTTTACGGTGCTGGGCGGCATGGCGGTGCTGCAGCGCGAGCGTGCGCAGTGGACCTTGCAGCGGTTGAATAGTCTGCCGGTTGCTCCTTGGCAGATTTTGGCGGGCAAAATGTTGACCTATTTTTGTCTGGGCATGCTGCAATTCTTGGTGGTCTTTGCCACGGGGCTGTTGGTGGGGCTGAATTACGGACGCAATTGGCCGGCGCTGATGCTGGTCATGGTGGCGTTTGTGCTTTGCTGCACGGCCATTGCCTTTGCCATTGCCCCACGCGTCACCAACGAGGAGCAGGCCGGTGGCGTGGCCCGGCTGTTGGCTATGGCTTTGGCGCCCCTGGGCGGCGCTTGGTGGCCGTTGGAAATTGTGCCACCATTTATGCGCCAGATCGGTCATCTTTCCCCGGTGGCTTGGGCAATGGATGCGTTTCACGATCTGCTCTTCTTTGGCGGCAGGCTCACCGACATACTGCCCGAGGTTGGCGTTTTGCTGGCCATTACCATTTTGTTTTTCGGCATTGGCGTAAACAGCTTTCGCAAGCTTCTGGCCTAATCGCCTTTTGCGCACCCATTTTTGTTATAAACTTTTCCCTACAAACTATTCCTTACAAAAAAGTCACATCTAACGCGTCAAAAATAGGGTATACTGATAATATTTGGTGGTGCAAGTCGTTACTTTTCCTGATACTACTCGTCATTGCTATTTGATGTGTCGTATTTGATTTTGATGTGTCGTATTTGATGTGTCCAGACTTGCCCCAACTCAGAAGAAGATCGCATCTTTGATTCTCATCTCTCCAGTACGGCTTACGCAGCGCCACTGATTTACCAGGGAGAATAGCATGGCTGAACAGGCGATTTTTACGCCAGGCTTACGTAAGCTTGATCCAACACGGAGAAATGTACATGGCGTTGTTTGCTTTTGGCAATTCGACGATTGAAATTGCAGATGCGGTCAACCGCGGTAATGGCGCCTCCAGCCGGGGAGCAGTTTTTGACTGCGCCACGCGGACGATTGCAACCACTTACCAAGAAAAACCACGGGCGCCGCGTCACGAAATTGGCATAACCATTTTGGTCGATGGCGCGGCCGCGCCATCGCATGCATCCTCATCTATCCAATTCGTATTAGACACCCTCCAAACCGTGCTGACCCAGCGCGCGGCGGGTTCGCTGCGCCAGCATCTGCGCAATGCGCTGCACTATGCCCATGAGCAGATGCTGCACACGGGCAGTCATCTTGACGGGGCCAGCCCGACACAACTCTCTGTCACCTTGGCGGCCATTGCCGAGGACAGGCTGTATATTAGCCGGGTTGGCGCCCAGCGCGCCTATCTGTTTGACGGGCAAAGTATGCAAAGCATTACGCCTGATCCGCCGTCGGGCCTATCGGCGGATGTTAGCTATTTGGGCACAGGGGGGGCGCTGCGGATTGTGGATCAGATGCTTGTGCCCACCGCTAACGGTGAACGGACCGCCGCGAGTATGTCCGATACAGACCATCTGGTGTTGCAGCCGGGGCTGGTTGTCATTGTCTGTTCGGACGCGATTAGCAACGTCATGTCTGCGCACGTCATGCGGACCATTGTGGCCGAAAGCCTGGCTGGCTATGCGCCCCCATCTGCGGAAGATGAGGATGTTGCCGGGGATCTTTTAGAAGCGGCGCGGCGCCTTACCGCCTGGGCCGAAACTGGCTGTTCGGCGCTGCTGTTTCGCTGGCAGCACTCCGCAGCGCCGGTCTCCGTATCCAACAAATGGCCCAAAGCCACATCTGCCTTGATTATTGCATTGTTAATGATCAGCGTCGTCTCTTTAAGCTTTACCCTGCGCCAAATCTGGACGCTCTATTGGGGAGACGCCATTGCTGCTCAAAGCCAGGTTTCGCTGACAGATTCACCTGGAGCGGCGGCGCTGGCAACCGCATTGAATGCTGACGGCTCCAGGGCATCGGGCGCCGATAGCGCAACAACGCTGCTTGGCTCCACAGAGACCGCCGTCATGACCGGCACAGATATGACCAGTACGGGCGCTGGGTCAATCGCCAATTCCCCAGCGATGTCCATTACGGTGGTCTCTATAGCTGCTGAACCCACCGCAACAGCGACAACGGCAGCTTCAGTTGCTTCAGTAGCGGCGACCCGCACCGTTAGCAGCGAGGTGGCGCTGGTGATTTCCAATACAGTAACCAGCCAGCCGGTCACCGTAGAAACGCCAACGCCCGTGGCGACCGCCACGCCACATCTGGCGCAGACCGCCACGGCCTGGAAGCAGCAACAGCAGATGCGGGCATCTGGCGCGGCCTTTGCTACCGCTGTGCTTACGCATACACCCGAGCCGACCAGCATTTTGGATGGACTGGCCACGCCCAATCTATCGCAAACTGCCGCCGCCCGCGCCCAGGTCTTGGCCACAAATATAGCCGCCACGCGTACCGCCGAACCGACCGCCACCGTGCGTCCCAGCGCTACCGCCTTCTTCACCAGCTCGCCCACGGCCACGGATACTGCAACATCGCCGACATCAACTCCCACATCAACTCCCACATCAACTCCCACATTAACTCCCACATCAACGCCGCCTCAAACATTTACTCCAACAAATACCTCTATACCGACAAATACCTCTGCACCGACTGCAACATTTACACCAACAAATACGGCCACCCCGACTAATACAGTGGCGCCAACAAACACAGCCACACCAACTGCTACGGCACCCGCGACATCTACATCCACGGCCACATTATTACCGGCTACAGCACTATTACCGGCTACAGCGCTACCAACGGTCACCGCTGCCTTTACCGACGCCACGGCGACCGCCATCACCACGCCTGTGCCTACGGATAAACCGATTGCGGAGACAATGCTGGCGCCCAACCTGATTGGGGCTGCTGTTTTGCAGGGATTGGCCCAAGTGGCGGAGCGGGCAACCCATGCGGCTGCCGCCGAAAATGCAGCTACGCCACCGCCCACGGCCACCAATACAGGGACGGCGATCCCCACGGCGCCTTTGCCCCCCACGCAAACTCGTACACCGGCGCCCACCGGCGCGCCTTTGTTTAGCGCCACCCCAACGCCGCCATTGGCTTCGGCCTTGGCGCCCGCGCAAATTGGCGCGGCTATCTGGCAAGGTTACACGTTGCTATCGGCGCAGGCCACGCGTGCGGCCACGCCCGCAATGGTGCAGATCACACCCACGTTGCCGCCAACACGTACAGCTACATTCACGGCTATATTCACGGCTACATTTACGCCTGTGGCTCCAGCCACGCATACGCCTAGCCCCACGGCCACAATGACGCCAACAGCTAAGCCCACAAGCACATCTCCTGTCGCGCCCACACCTTTGCCCACGCCTACGCCCCCAAACGAGGAGTGGCAAAACCCCACTGACGCCATCTATTTGTAATTGGGGCTCTATCTCCTGCACACATTTGGGCTCAACGGTATCTCATGTGGTTTCCTTCCTGGAAGAGCTCAGCTTTCCCCACAAGTGGGGCGAATGGATCTGTGCGACGCACACGGACCACGCGAAGCGTTCGCGTCTACCCGTGTGCGTCGCCCTGGCCAGCAAGACGGCGGCATAACGGTCACCAGAGCGGCTGGAGCGTTGCACACGGCTCTGCCAACATACTTCACTCGAGTAAAGAAATATGCACACCCCTCAATCAATTGCAGAATCTATGGTGCGCCAACTAATTTCTCGATAGCCTCTTTGCTACTTCGCATTTTCAATCCACCTGTGTTAGAATTTTATAGTAGGACTTGTATGATGGCGGTTGTGCGCAGCACAGTGTCATCATACAACTGCCCTGGCCATTTTCCCTCTAGGCTTGCGTAAGTCCTACAATTATGCGTTTTGAAGACAGTGTTTTTTCAAATGTTAACCCCGTACCGAAAACGCTGATTCACATTTCTTCTATAAAATTTGTAAAATAGAAGAAATTTTTACATAGACATCCACATAGCACCGACCAGTCAGTTATAATTCCAAACAAGGAGCAGGCAATGCAAAAGCGCTTTTTATTTATCGGCTTTCTCATTACCTTACTAATCTCAGCCCTAATAGGCACTGTTTTTGCCCAAACAAGTCCATTTACCCCCGAAATCTTTACAGTTGATCAGGATGTGGTCGACGGCACTGTGCGTGTGGTGCGCGTGACGGCCAATGAAGCTGGTTTTGTGGTGATTCATGCTGATGACAACGGCAGCCCCGGCCCCGTCATTGGGTATGCACCGATCCCGGCTGGCGTCAGCGCCAACGTAATTGTGCCGATTGATGTAGATGCGGCGACAGACACACTGTATGCCATGTTGCACGTAGATGGCGGGGAAGCCGACGTTTACGAAGGCCCTGGGGATCCCGATGGGCCAGTGATGCGTGGCGATGCAGTTGTGGTGCATCCCTTTGCCATAACGGGTGAAAAGACCACCATTGTGGGCGCTGCTACATCAGCCGGCGACTTTACAAACTTGCTGGCGGCGCTAGACGAGGCTGGACTCACCAAAACGCTCAAAGGCGATGGCCCGTTCACGGTCTTTGCCCCCAACGATGCGGCTTTTGCGGCCACCACACTGCCCGCCGACCTCATGAGCGATCCGGCCGCGCTGGCTGATCTGCTTAACTATCATGTTGTGCCGGGGCTGTACACGGCGGCGGACCTGACCGATGGCATGACGCTGGAAACGGCGCAGGGGGGCCAGCTTGTCATTGATTTGAGCGATGGCGCCAAGGTCAACGGCATCAACATTAGCGGGCCAGATGTAATGGCCGATAATGGCGTGATCCACGTCATTGACGCTGTGCTCATGCCGCCCACTGAAGAAGAAGCCCCAGAAGAGGAAGCGGCGCCAGAAGAGACAGAAGCTGCCACAATGGATATTGTGGATACAGCCATTGCGGCGGGCAATTTCACCACGCTCATCAAGGCGCTGGAAGCTGCTGATTTGGTTGATACGCTCAAGAGCGAAGGTCCATTTACGGTCTTTGCCCCCACCGATGAGGCTTTTGCCCAGTTGCCGGAAGGCACGGTGGATGCGCTGCTGGCCGATATTGATACGCTGACGCAGGTGCTGCTCTATCATGTCGTCCCTGGCGTGCTTTTGTCCGACGATTTGACTGATGGCATGGAGGCGGAAACGGCCCAGGGCGCCAACATTGTCTTTACAAAAGGCGCCGATGGTCTGATGGTCAACGACGCCCTCATTGATCCGGCAGACGTGGAAGCCAGCAACGGCGTGATTCAGGTGATTGATAAGCTGATTCTGCCGCCTTTGGCCGAACCGGCCGTTGAGCCGACCGCCGAAGCCACGCCCACCGTAGAAGCTATGGAAGAGATGACCGCTACGGTAGAACCGACTGTAGAAGCCGCTGAAGAGATGACTGCTACAGTGGAGCCGACTGTCGAAGCTACGGCAGAGATGACTGCTACGGTTGAGCCGACCATGGAAGCCACGGAAGAAATGACGGCTACAGTAGAAGCTACCGAAGAGATGACGGCCACGGTGGAACCGACTATGGAAGCCACGGAAGAGATGACCGCCACGGTGGAACCAACCATGGCAGCTACCGAAGAGATGACCGCTACGGTGGAAGCCACGGCAGAGATGACGTCCACGGCCGAAGCAACGCCTACGCCGAGCCCCACCGAAGAAGCAATGGGTGCTGGTAACATTGTGGATGTCTTTGAGGCTGACGGCAACTTCACCATTCTGCTGGCTGCTTTGTCCGCTACCGGTTTGGATGAAACACTCACGGGAGAAGGACCATTCACAATCTTTGCGCCGACGGATTCGGCTTTTGCGGCCTTACCGGAAGGCACGTTGGATTCGCTGCTGGCCGACCCAGATGCCTTGACCAACGTGCTGCTCTATCATGTGGCCCCTGGCGCCGTTATGAGCAGTGATTTGACCGATGGTCAATCCATCGGCACGGTGCAGGGATCGCCCGTAACGATTGGCGTCAGCGACGGCGCGTATACGGTCAACGATGCCAACATTACGGGGCCGGATATGGTTGCCTCCAACGGCATCATCCACGCCATTGATGCCGTGCTGCTGCCGCCGGACATGAGCGTCGAGACGCCCGCCGCAGAGACGCCCGCCGCAGAAGCGACCCCAACCGCTGAAGCAGGCGCGGGGAACGAGCCCACCGGTATGCCTTCCACGGGCGGTAGTTTTGCCGGTGGCGCCACCTCGGCCGGGCTGGTCGTGATGATGTTAATGGCATTAGCCGCTGTTGCGTATGTTGAAAAACGCCGCGGCGCATAGTTGCTCAATAACTACGTTGTAGCCATGTGAATAAAGAGGACCGGTTAAGTTTATACAAAACCGGTCCTCTTTTTTTGTGCAACATGCACTGTTTGCTTGCCCAAAAGCTTTGATTGATTGACACGATGAAATTGCTTGTTGTATAGTCTCAATCGATTATCACCGTTCACCGCTCTTTGAAAACGTAAACTTGAGCAAGACTTAGCGCGAGAATCGCTTGGGTTTTCAAAAATTAACTGTTGTTTAAAATCTAATATTTATACGACTTACGCAGCGCCAGTGACTCGCCCAGAGCGGATTGAGCGCCATTGGTGTGATTTTTTGCCGGGCGCGCTTGTTTCGCAACAGGCTCTGGCTTTGCAATAGGCTGTGTAAAGTCCTACATTCACTGAGGGAAACTTGATATGGGCAAACCGCCAATTTTTCGTCTCTTTAGTTTGTTGCTGATTTTTACTTTATTATTTACTGCTTGCGCCCCTGCTGCCGCTCCAGCTGCGGACGGCGGAGCGCCAGCGGAGGAAGCCGCAGCCGAAGGTGATTCAGCAGAAGCCGCCCCGCCTCCAGCCACAGGTGGTGAAGCGTCCGCTCCCGATGATGGCGCGGTGCAGATTCCTGAAATTGAAGAGGGCAAATTCAACGTGGCCTTTGTTTACGTGGGGCCCGTCGGTGACGGTGGCTGGACCTATGCCCACAATGAAGGCCGCGAATATGTAGAAACCGAGATGGGCGATGAGGTCCATACGGCATATTTGGAAAGCGTGCCCGAAGGCGCCGATGCCGAACGCGTGATCCGCAACTTGGCGCGCAATGGGTTTAATGCCATATTCACCACGTCGTTTGGCTATATGGACCCCACTGAAACCGTAGCCGAGGAATTTCCCGACACCTATTTTGTACACGTTTCCGGCTTTAAGAGCAACGGCGCCAACTTTGGCAACCTCTTTGGCGCCATGGAGAGCATGAAATATTTGGTTGGCATGATTGCCGGCGCCCGTGCGGCGGCCGATGGCTCTAACCGGGTGGGCTATGTGGCGCCCTTCCCCATTGCCGAGGTGATTCGCCACGCCAACGCCGCCGCCCTGGGCATGCGCCAGACCTGCCCCGATTGTCAACTGGACATCCGCTGGATCTTCACCTGGTTTGACCCCGACCTGGAGCGTCAGGCCGCCGAGTCGCTGATCGAAGCCGGCGCCAGCGTGGTCGTCACCGGCGCCGACACGCCCGGTCCGGTACAGGTGGCGGGCGAAAAGGGCGTCTACGGTGTGGGTTATGACAGCCGCAACGCCTGTGACGTGGACCCCGAACATTGCCTGACCACGCCATATTGGAACTGGGGGCCCATTTATGCCCAGATTATCAGTTCTATGATGGACGGCTCGTATGTCGGCGGCGATCAATATTTTGACGTAGATAGCGGCGGCCTGGGTTTGCTCGGCTTTATGGATGGCCAGGAGCCCATGGCGGGCGTTCCCGAAGAGGTGATTCCCCAAGTGCAGGAACTGCTGAGCCAAATGCAGGCGGGTGAATTTACGCGCTTTGATGTGTTCACCGGTCCCATTAACAATAATAAGGGTGAAGAAGTGGTGCCTGCCGGTGAATCGCTGACCCAGTCCGACCTGGAGGGTATTGACGCCGATTTGGGCGCTACTTTGGGCCGTGATGGCTGCACCTTCTGCATGAGCTGGCTGGCCGAGGGCATTGTGCCCGACGCTGAAATTCCTCAGTAATAACGCCAACTGCGCTTGTAAAAGCAAATGGCTTCAGTTCAAGGGGAAAAGAGCGTCCCAAGACGCTCTTTTCCCCTTTACCCCTTGTCCTCCATTCTTTTTACGCAAATACTCAATCGACTCCACTATGTCCACAAACCCTGCGTTTGAAATGCGCAATATCAGCAAGCGCTTTCCCGGCGTTTTGGCAAACGATAACGTCTCCTTTGCCGCCGCCAAAGGCGAGATCCACGCCCTGCTGGGGGAGAACGGCGCCGGTAAATCGACGTTGATGAGCGTACTGTGCGGTCTCTATCGCCCCGACGGAGGCGAACTGCTCATTGACGGCGCGCCGGTGGATTTCCGCTCGCCGCGCGATGCCATTCGGGCTGGCGTGGGCATGGTCTATCAGCACTTTATGCTGGCGCCGTCACAGACCGTCACCGAAAACGTTATGCTGGGGCTGCGCGATACGCCGTTTGTGCTAAACACGCCGCAGTTGGCGGCAGAAGTGGAAAAGATCGGCGCTCAGTTTCACTTGCCGGTGGACCCGCACGCCATGATCTGGCAGCTTTCGGTGGGTGAACAGCAGCGTGTCGAAATTATCAAGATGCTCTACCGCGGCGCCAACATCCTCATCTTAGATGAGCCAACCGCGGTGTTGACGCCGCCCGAAATTGAGGGCTTTTTCCGCACGCTGCGCGAGATGGCCGCCGCCGGCAAAACCATTGTTTTTATCAGCCACAAGCTGGATGAAGTGCTCTCCATTGCCGATCGCATTACAATTTTGCGCGGGGGCAAATGGGTGGATACAGTGGCCAATGCCAATCTAACCAAGGCCACATTGGCCAGCATGATGGTGGGACGTGAGGTGCTCTTCCGGCTGGATAAGACGCCGCACCAGCCCGGCGCGGCGCAGCTGGCCCTGAGCCAAGTGCAAGCGCTGGACGATAAGCGGCTGCCGGCGTTACGCAAACTTTCGCTGACGGTGCACGCCGGTGAAATTGTGGGCGTGGCCGGCGTGGCCGGCAATGGTCAGCGCGAACTGGCCGAAGTGATTGCCGGTATTCGTCCCGTGACCGGTGGCGCCATTGCCGTAACTGGGCAAGATGTGACCCACGCACCACCGTTGGCGCGCATTCAGGCCGGCGTGGCCTATGTGCCGGAGGATCGCAGCGCCACCGGCAGCGCGCCCGATCTGTCTGTGGCTGAAAATTTAGCGCTGCGTGCGTTTCGTAAAGCGCCATTAGCGGGTAGATTTGTGCTCAAACGCCAGCTGATGCAGCAACAGGCGCAGAAGCTGATTGCGCAATTTGGCATTGCCACACCCAGCCCGCAAACCCCCTCGCGCAAGCTGAGTGGCGGCAATTTGCAAAAGCTAATTCTGGCGCGCGAAATTTCGTCGCAGCCGCAAGTGCTGGTGGCCGCCTATCCCACGCGCGGCCTGGATATTGGCGCCACCGAGTATGTGCGCAAAGTGCTGCTGGAAGAGCGCGAGAAGGGCGTGGCTATTTTGCTGCTTTCAGAGGATTTGGAAGAAATCTTCGCCCTGGCCGATCGCATTGCGGTTATTTTTGAAGGCCAAATCGTAGGCGATCTGCCGGCCAATACCGCCGATTTAGAGACAGTGGGGCTATTAATGGCCGGAGAGCAGGTGGAGGCATGACGTCACAGACCACAAGGTCCGCCAACCCAACCGTGTCGCGCGTGCGACTGGAGCGCCGCTTGGAGCAGCCGCGTTGGCTGCAAATTATGTCGCCCATTATCTTATTGGGCGTGGCTCTGCTTTTTGGGGCGGTGCTATTGCGCATGGTGGGGGCCAATCCGTGGGCCGTTTATAGCCGCATGGCCGGTTTGGCCTTTGGGGATGCGTACGGCTGGTCGGATACAACGCTCAAGGCGACGCCGTTGATTTTGGCCGGATTGGGCGTTTCGTTGGCCTTTCGCATGCGGTTGTGGAACATTGGCGCCGAAGGACAGCTCTTTATTGGCGCCTGGTTTGCCACCGGTGTGGCGCTGCATCTGCTGCCGGAAACCACGCCGCAGCCGCTTATGCTGCTGGTGATGGCGGTAGCGGGCTTTGTGGGCGGTGCGCTGTGGGGCGGCATTCCGGGGGTGCTCAAGGCGCGGCTCAACGTCAATGAGATTATTACGTCGCTGATGCTCAACTATGTGGCCATTTTTTGGAACAACTACTTTATTTACGGCCCGTGGAGCCAGCGCGGCTTTGGGCTTTCGCCCCAGTTTCCACGCACGGCTTGGTTGCCCCGCTTTACGGACTATGCCGAACAGTTTCCCTTTTTGCGCGGCATTACGGCCCATTTTGGCATCTTTCTGGCGCTGATTTTGGCCATTGTGCTTTGGTGGGTGTTGCGCCAGACCAAATGGGGGTTTGAGATTCGCGTGCTGGGCGACAATCCGCAAGCGGCCAACTATGCCGGCATTAACATTGTGCGCAATACGGTGCTGATTATGATGCTGAGCGGCGGGCTGGCCGGGCTGGCCGGTATGAGCGAAGTGGCGGGCGTGGTGCATCGTTTGCAAGAGCGCTTTTCGCCTGGCTATGGCTTTACGGCCATTATTGTAGCCTGGCTGGCTAAACTTAACCCGCTGGCCATTGTACTGGTGTCCTATCTATTTGCCGGCCTGCTGGTTGGCGGCGATGCCATTCAGCCTGCCGGTATTGCCCAGATGCTGCAAGGTGTGATCCTGTTTGTCATGGTGGGGGGCGAGATGTTATTGCAGTATCGAGTTCGGTTTGGGCAGGTGTGAAGAAGGGAAATATTGCGTGGAAATGGCATTTTTAATCAACCTTCTCTCTGCCGGTATCCGCTCGGGCACGGCCATCCTCTTTGCCACGGTGGGCGAGATTTTGGCCGAGCGGGCCGGCGTACTCAACTTGGGCGTCGAAGGGATGATGCTCATGGGTGCGGTGACGGCGTATGGTGTGGCGTATAGCACGGGGAGCGCGTGGGTGGGGCTGCTGGCAGCGGCGGCCATGGGCGGCCTACTGGCGCTGCTGCACGCGTTTGTCACGATTACGCTGCGGGCGGACCAGGTGGTGAGCGGGCTGGCGCTGACCTTTTTGGGCTCGGGGCTGAGCGCCGTGGTGGGCGCGCCGCTGGTCGAGGTGGCGCAGGCGCCGCGGCTGCCGGCGTTTAACATTCCGCTGCTGGCCGATTTGCCGGTGTTGGGGCCGATTCTATTTCAACACAACGTTATGGTCTATATTGGATTTCTGTTGGCGCCGCTGGCCTGGTTTTACGTGTTTCGCACGCGGCCGGGTATGGAACTGCGCGCCGTGGGAGAATATCCGGCGGCGGCGGACGTAATGGGCGTGAGCGTTTATCGAACCCGCTATCTATATGTGGTGGTGGGCGGCGTTTTTGCCGGCATTGCTGGCGCCGCGTTGAGCTTGGCCATTACGCCGCTGTGGGTGGAAGGGTTAACGGCCGGTCAAGGTTGGATCGCAGTGGGGCTGGTTATCTTTGCCGGCTGGAATCCCCTGCGGGCGGCGCTGGGATCGTATCTGTTTGGCGCCATCCGCCGCCTGCCGCTCGATTTGCAAAATGTGGGCTTCTTTTTGCGTAACCCCACTTATGGCTATTTTATGAATATGCTGCCCTATCTCTTTACCATTGCCGTGCTGGTCATCGGTTCGCGCGAGGCCATGCGGCGGCGCGTGGGGGCGCCGGCCGCGCTGGGGCAGCCCTATGTACGCGAAGAGCGAGGCAAGTAGCATGTTGCCCAATTCGCATGTGGCCTATAGCTGGCTGGCGCTCAGCGTGGCGCAGGAAAAGTTCGACGTGGCGCCCGATGCCGATTATCGGCTGATTGCCCTGAGCGCTATGGGGTCGGATCTGGTGGATAAACCGCTGGCCTGGGCCTATTTTTACCGCCGCTACAAAGCGGCGGTACTTTTTGCCCACACCCTTATTGCCTATCTGTGCGTATTCTGGTGGGGACTCCGCACGCAGCCGGCGCGACGCGTCTATGTGTGGGCCTTTCTCGGTCACGCGTTGTTGGACCGCATCTGGCTCTTTCACGACACGTTCTATTGGCCGCTGCGCGGCTGGCGCTTTCACGTGTGGGGCAAACAGGGGTCCGAACAGGAGAAAATTGGGCTGGCCTATTGGGTTGCCTTTACGCGGCGGCCCGAGCTGTGGATTTGGGAAGTAGGTGGGCTGCTGGCGCTGATGCTCTTTGTCTGGCGGCATCAGCTGTATCGGCCCCAGCGCCTGCTGAAATTTGTGTTGACCGGCCGCGTAGATTTTACTTAAAGCATTTACCATTTTGCTCCCGCAATTGTGGAAAGTTTATGACGAATAGACAACCAGCGCGGCCGGGGCGGCGCGTGCTGCGCAATGCCGGCGCGCTAACTGGCTCGAACTTGTGGCGCATCGGCGTGAGTTTTGGGCTGCAACTGCTGGTGGCGCGGTGGTTGGGCACAGTGGCGTTGGGGCAATATACGGTGGCATTGGCCTGGCTAAATGTGGCGCAGGTGGTCAGTGAATTGGGATTGCAAAGCTTGCTGGTGCGCGATCTGGCGCAGACGCCCCACTTGCGGCAGGGCTATTTTCGGCTGGCGTTGACGGTGCAATTGGGGGCTGCCGTGCTGATCTGCCTCTGCCTGTTGGGGTTAGGCTGGCTGTTGCCGATTTCATCCACGTTGCGGCTTTCGCTGGGGTTGGCCGGGCTTACGTTGCCGGCGTATGCCATCACATCGGTGTGCCAGACCTTTTTCCAAGCGGGCGAGCGCATGGAATTGGTCATGGTGATCGAGGTCATCATCAACACGCTGATTGTGGGGCTGAGCGTGTTGGCCATTGGGCTGGGCGGCGCCGTACCCGCGCTCATGGGCGTCATGGTGATCACGCAGATCGTGTCCGCGTTGCTCTGTCTGTTTTGGCTACAGCGCAGCGAGCTTCTGGCTGCTCCGCAAGCCGCGCCCGCACAAAAAGAGCCTACGCCGGCGCCAACGATTGTGTGGCGGCAAGTTGCGCCTTTTTATGGCCAAACTTTGGCGGATGTACTTTTGCAGCGGGTGGATATTTTGCTGCTCAGCATGATGGGCAATCCCACTATCACCGGAATTTACAGTGCCGCCTATAGCGTGGTGCGGGTCTTGTGGAAGGTCATCCAGAGCTACTGGCGGGCCTTTTATCCCACCTTGAGCCGGCTGGCGTTGACGCAAAATGCGCGTTTTCGCCAACTTTGCCGGAACGGGCTGCATTATGGATTGGTGCTGGTGCTGCTGGGCGTGGCCGTCAGCTTGCTGCTGGCGGATTGGCTTTTGCCGCTGATCCTGGGGGCGGAAGGCGCCGCATCTGTGCCGGCCTTTGGCGCTTTGATCTGGTCATCCCCTTTCTTTTTTATTGAAATGTACGCCGTGATCGTGCTCATGGTGGATCATCAGCCGCGGCTGAGCCTGCTGCTGACGACGGTTCACTTGGCGGCAGTGATTGTGCTGTTGCCGCTGCTGGCCGCTCATTTTGGTGCGCTGGGGGCTGCCTGGGCGGCCACGGCGGCCAGCCTGCTGGGCGCTTTGGTCAGTGTGGGATTGGTTTGGCGCAGAAATTTGCCCGTGCTGCGCTAAGATGATCAGGAGTTCTGTCGATTTTGTAGCATGTTTGTAGCATGGCAGCAAGCAAAAAATATTCTGTACGTAGCCAAGGCGTCTGGCTTGCCGCCCGCGTGACGTGTTAAATATGTACAAAATAGAGCAGCAATTAATTTGGCCGTGCGGATGGGATGCTATAAACTCTGGAGTTGCATTTGGCATCAGCTTGATGCATTTGTGAAAGCAATGATGAGATCGCACTCTGGATTGGATGATGACAATGACTAATAGCAGCGGTCAGCCGGATGGTTTGGAGACACCCCAGCCGCGCGCCTACCGAATTTTGATGATTGCGCCCACCAGCTTTTTTGCCGGCTATGGTTGCCACGTGCGCATTTTGGAAGAGGCGCGCGTGCTGCAAAAGCTGGGGCACGCGGTCACGATTGTGACTTATCGCAACGGCAAGTCGCTGCCGGGGCTGGATATTCGACGCACGCTGCCCATTCCGTGGCGGCGCGATTACGAGGTCGGTTCCAGCCGTCATAAGCTGGTGTTTGATGGGCTGCTGGGGATCAAAACGCTGCAACTGTTGATGCAAAATCGCTATGATGTGATCCACGCCCATTTGCATGAAGGCGCGCTGATTGGCCATGTGTTGGGGCGGCTATTCAATATTCCCGTGCTGTTCGATTTTCAGGGCAGCCTGACCGAAGAGATGATCGACCATCATTTTCTGCAGCGCCATAGCCTGTTCTATCGCCCGCTGCGCCTGCTGGAAGGCTATATTAATCGCGCTTCGCGTATCATCTTCACCAGTTCGCTCAATGCCGAAAAGTTTTTGCAGCAACAATTTGGCTGCCAGGCAGAGCAGATTCAGGTGCTGCCCGACTGTGTGGATGCCGATGTGTTCCGCCCCGCAGCCGAGCTGGATCAGAATCGGCTGAACAGCTTGCGTGCACACTTGGGTATTCCCGCTGGCGCCAAAGTGATTGTCTATTTGGGGCTGCTGACGCCGTATCAAGGCATTGATCTGCTGCTATTGGCTATGCAGCGCATAGTTGCGCAGCAGCCCGATGTGCGCCTGCTGCTTATGGGTTTTCCCAATGTGAGCATCTATAAGCGCCAAATCGATGAATTGGGCCTTGCCCAGCATGTCATACTGACCGGGCGCGTGCCATATGAAGAAGCGCCCGACTATCTGGCGTTGGGGCATCTGGCGGCGGCGCCCAAACTCAGCTTGACCGAAGGCGCCGGCAAGCTGCTCAACTATATGGCCACGGCGTTGCCCACCGTGGCGTTTGATACGCCGGTGGCGCGCGAATATCTGGGGATAAACGGGTTCTTTGCGGAACGCGGCAACCTGGACAGTTTGACCGAGCAGCTTGAGCAGGCGCTGCAGATGTTGGAGAGTGCGCCAGCGCAATATGCTGGCATTGGCCAGCGGTTGCGGCGACGCGCCATTGAGCACTTTGAGTGGCTGGTGGCCGGTCGTCAAATTGAAGGTAGTTATGCGTGGCTCGCTGGCGATAGTACGGTTCTTCATGGCGCTAGCCAGATGGTACCCAGTGGACCCCCAAGCCGCGCTGATGGAGTTTCCCAGTATCCAAGAATATGAAGAAGAGTGTAGTTTTAAAGGAGAAAAATGATCATGTCTAAACTGATGCCTAAGCGAATTAATTGGTATTTGGCTGCTTGCATGCTCTTAGGTCTGTCGATGTTTCACCTGATCTCAGGGGGAGAATCGACCCCTGCGCACGCCCAGACGCTTCCCGGCATTGAAGTGAAGATGAGCCTTTTCTTACCGATTGCGAAAAACGGCGTACGCTAAGTTTTTAAATGGTTTGCGGGATGCCTGGGTTGATTGCATCCCGCAAACCATTTTTATTTCCACTCAGGGTCTGTCCAAGAATGAAAATACCCATTTTGCATGTAAGAAAGCTGCCGCAACAAGCGGGAGCCATGCCAGAGCGAAGAGTCCATTGGGATGGATAGTTATATTTCTGGAATGGCCGCAATATGCAGGCGGCGCTTCATCTAGTGCCGCAAAAATGAAGCGGCCAGACAACTGGTACACGACGGCCTAAGTTCGCCTACGGTTAAGAAGTTCGACTTCTCCGAGAAGTCGAACTTCTGACGCCACGGCCAGCCATCGGTTTATTTATGCCGTTGTGTACTAGCAACTTTGCCAGAGAGTGATTTAGTTACCAAAAATGTTTATTGTACATGATTTACGCAGCGTCCGTAGCGCCAAGCGCGCAAAGTATTGCCATCAAGGGTTCTTGAACTCAAAGCTTGCGTAAGTCCTATTGTAAATGGAGGACTGAGTAAAATTTATGTCAGGTAAGCGTCATGGTTTTAAGATTAAAAGTTGGGCCACGCTCCTTGTGGTATTGGGCGTCTTATTGGCGGCCATGAAGACACCTACGGTTTGGGCGGCGCCGCGGGCAGTTGATGATGAAGGAACGGCCACCGACGTCTATTTGCCGATTACGTTGAATCAGCAGCCGCTGGCCAACCGCATTGGGTTTGGGATTACGGGCGGTCAAGTACTGAATGATTTTACCAATTCATCTCAGTTAAAGGCCGGCATCTATCTGGACTGGCTGACGCGCGGCACTCCTACACGCCCGGATGGTATTCAGTATGCGCAGATGGTGCGCGTGCATCAAAAGTTGGAATGTGGCGATCGCTGGAATTACGATCGCGTGACGTGTCCCTATGTACAGCCGACCGACCAGGAAAGCTCCTATAATTTTTGGCCCAGCGAAGCTACGATTAAGACAATTGCGCAAGCCAATCGGGGTTCTCTGTGGCTGGTTGGCAATGAGATAGAACGCAAGGATTGGTTGGACTGCGGCCCACGCGACGCTGCCGGCAACTGCATTGACCCCAAAAGCATTGGACAGGATGAAATTTTGCCGGAAACCTATGCCATTGCTTATCATCAGGTCTATAATATTATCAAAGCGGCGGACCCCACGGCGCAGGTGGCCATTGGCGGCGTGATCCAGGCGACGCCGCTGCGGCTGGAGTATTTGACGCGGATTTGGGATTATTATGAACAGAAATATGGCGAAGAGATGCCGGTGGATGTTTGGAATTTCCACTCGTTTATTTTACCGGAAAAGCTAAATGGCGGTGGCGCCGAAATTCCTACCGGCTTGGATGCAACCGAGGGTGCTTATAGTGATCTCAGCATTTGCAACACGTATAAGCCTAAGGACGACCCAACACCCTTCAGTTGCGAAATTCATATTGATATTGACGTGATCGACGAGCAGGTGCGCGCCCTGCGCCAGTGGATGAAGGACCGGGGGCAGCAGGAGAAACCGTTGATTAATTCAGAATATGGCGCCCTATTTCCCAATACGTATATGGGCATTGATCCCGCTGACGCCGCGCGGATTCACAACTTTATGCTGGGGACCTTTGACTACTTTCTGAATACCAAAGATTGCGATTTGGGTTGGCATGCTGATGACTGTCGCTTGGTGCAACGCTGGGTTTGGTACAGCTTGGAAAATCGCTATGCCGCGGTGAATCCATATACAACGCTGTTGAATCCGGACACGGGAGAGCTGACCGAAGCCGGCCAAAAGTTCCGCCAATATGCCATAGATCACTATGGCGACATGGCGCTGCCCTGATCATTCATGCCAAAATTGCACGAAACGCCGTTGACCATATGGAGCAGTCTGGCCATCGGTGTGTTGGGAATTGTCATCGTTTTGTGGTGTACCAGACCCATTCTGGTACGCCAGAATCTCAATGATGATAGCTACATTACGCTAACGTATGCTAAAAATCTGGCGCAGGGGGCTGGCTTTGTCTATAACCACCCGCCGGCTACATTGGGCACCACCACGCCGCTCTTTACCCTGCTCTGTGCAGTGGGCGCCCGTTTTGCGCCCTTTCTAGATGTGGCGGATGTAGCAGTAATAAGCAGTATTGCAGCCTGGCTCATAGCGGCCGGGCTGCTTTTTGTCTGTTTGCGGCAGGTGGGGATGGCCGTTCTGCCGGCGGCCGTGGCTGCCGCTGTGCAGCTATTTTTGGTGCGCGCTTGGCTGCCATATATCGGCATGGAGATCTGGCTCTTTCAGCTGCTGCTGCTGCTCACGCTCTATTTGTGGCTGTTGGAAAGGCCGCTGGCCGTGGGGATTTGCGTGGCGCTGTTGGCGCTGACCCGCGGCGAAGGCGCGCTGCTGGGGTTGATGATAGGCGTTTATTACGTGGCGCGTGAGCGCGCAAAGCTTTTGCCCTTTGTGGGCGGAGGCCTATTGGTCAGCCTGCTCTGGATGGCGTATGCGCTGCCTACATTTGGCACGGTGATTCCCAACACGTTGGCCGCCAAGCAAGCCCAGGCGCATCTGCCATCGGCCCGCGCTTTTTTAGAACGAATCCCCACTGATCTGATACACTATGTCAGCACGTTCGGCATTGGCGGCTGGGGGTTGACCCATCCGTGGCTCAACGTGGTCTGGTTGTTGGCGATTGCTGGGCTTTGGTGGATGTGGCGTCGCTATCGGCCGCTGTTGCTGCTGCCGGTTTGGGCGCTGACCTATCTGCTGGCCTATGCATGGATTAATCCAAACGCCTATGCGTGGTACGTACTGCATCTGGTCTTTGTGCTGCATGTGGTTTGCAGCCTGGCGTTGGCCATGCTGGTGGAGTGGAGCTGTGCGGCCCGCGGGGGCAAACGGTGGCAGGCCGTGGGCGCAATTGTCGTGCTGGCCGCGCTTTTCTTATATACTGATGTGAATTACGCCGTCACTCAGGCAGCCCACTATGCTGGGGACAGCCGCGCCAGTACCTATCGCGCCTTGACCGATTGGTTGCGCACAAACACAACTGCCCAGGAGAGTGTTGCCTATATTGAAATCGGTTATCTTGGCTATTTTAGCCAAAATCGCATTGTGGATCTGGCTGGTTTAGTGGACCCCGCCGTGACGGCCCATATTGCATCTGACGGTTTTAGCTGGGGGTTTGAGGCGTACCATCCAGACTATTATGTGGATAATCCGGCCTTTGATTGGGCGCTGGGCGATCTGCGTCCGCAGCTGGCCGATTATGAAGAGCGTTTTGTGATTGAAGGGTTTGATGACGCACCCAATATCCGCATTTTGCAGCGTAAAGAGTGAAGATTCCGCTGCTGTGGCTACCCAAGCTGATTGGAGCCGGTAGGCCAATGGTGAGATCCATTGGGCGCCTGGATGGCTATAAATTCTCGCTTGGGGGAATGGTATTATTTATGGCTTTTGCAGAGCCAACTGGGATACGTTGAGACAAAGAAGCATGACTTACGCCGCGCCTATGGATTGCCAGGAAAAACATACTAGGAAAAGCATACAGTGTTTACCAAACAAGTTTTACCGCGGCTTGCGTAAGTCCTTATGTGTAGAGACAAAGTAGAGTAGAACGACCATGGAAAAGAGAAGAGCATTATTGATCGCTGTTTGTCTTGCATTTGTGGGATTGGGGTGGCTATACACGCCAAAAGTCGCTTGGGCCGATGATCCGGCGCCGCTCTGCCGTTTTGGCGTAAATATTAATACGATACATCCGGGGGAAGTGAGCGAAATTAGCAGCTATAACACAGCATCGCTGGGCATTGGCTGGTACATCAACTATCATGCCGATGCTACGCCGTCCCGTCCCAATAATATTGACTATACACCCATGGTGCGTCTGGCTGAACAATATGATGAGAGCAGCAATACCTACTCCTATACGTACGCGCCAAAAGGGCAAGCGCTGCAAGATGTGATTGATGCCAATCCCGGCGCCGACTGGTTTATTGGCAATGAGCCGGATCGTCTCTACTATCAGGATTCGATGGTGCCGGAAATGTATGCCGCGGCCTATCACGAACTCTACCACTTGATCAAGGCTGCCGACCCCAAAGCCAGAATTTTTGCGGGTTCTATTGTGCAGCCCACCGATATTCGGCTGCAATATGTGGACTTGATTCTGCAAAGCTATCAGGCCCAGTTTGGTGAACAGATGCCCGTCGACGGCTGGAGCATTCACAACTTTATCCTCAATGAACAGGATTGCTCCCGCGTCACCGATGGCTGCTGGGGCGCTGATATTCCGCCCGGCGTAGACGCCCTGTCTGGCTTGGTCATTGGGCTCAACGAATTGGAGAAGCATCGCGATCTAGAGCTGTTTAAACAGCAGATTCAGCGCTTCCGCGTCTGGATGTCCGAGCGGGGCTATACGGGGCTGCCGGTTTACTTGTCAGAGTATGGCGTGCTGCTGCCCGATTGGTACACCAAGCCCAATCCCGATGATCCGGATAACCCAATTCGCCTTTTCCCGCCGCAGAAGGTGAACGAATTTATGAATGACACCTTTGACTATATGCTTAACGCCGCCGATCCCGTGCTGGGCGATCCAACCGACGATTATCGGCTGATTCAGCGCTTTTCCTGGTACAGCGTCAACGAAATGACCTATACGCTTCAACCGTCGCCAGCGCCATATCCTGAATATCAATACAATGGCTATCTGTTCAATCCTACCAATTTTGAGCGTTCGGTCATGGGCGATAACTATGCCGACTATGTGTCGGCCTTGCCAGAGACGGTGGATCTCTATCCGGTTTCGCTGGATGTGTTACCGGCGGTGGCCGCGGCTTCCACCGAAGTGACCGCGGTCGTGCGCACCCGCATTGCCAATAGCGGCAATACGCTGGCCAGTCAAACTGCCACGGTGCGCTTTTTTGAAGGCGACCCCGAGCAGGGCGGTCAGCAGATTGGCGACGACCAAACCATTACGCTCAGCGGCTGTGGCGACAATGTGTCTGTGGAGGTCAGCTGGAACAATATATCGGCAGACCTGCATGAGATTTTTGTAACCGTAACGCCAGCGGATGGTATTGTCGAAACAAATGGCGCCAACAATGCACGCAGCCAAACGTTTACGCCGCCCAAAGCGCTGAACTATTTGCCCATTGCAAAAAAATAGATTGCTCCTCCGCTCTTCCCTCTAGCAGAGAAGGCGGGGGAAAGGTAAACCATGAATTTGTCTTCTGCCTTCCGGTTGAGCCCTGCCCAGGCCATGCCGGCTGCCTACACCCATCTGCGCAACCTGGTTGCTTACCGCGAACTGATCTACTATCTGGTCGTGCGCGACCTGCGCGCGCGCTACAAAAATAGTGTCCTCGGCTTTTTGTGGAGCTTGCTCAATCCGCTGGCGCTCATGCTGGTTTTTACCACTGTGTTCACCATTATGCGGCCGGGCCACAATATTCAAAATTATCCCATCTATGTGTTGTGTGGATTGCTGCCCTGGAACTACTTCGCGGCGGGTCTGCTGGGCAGCACCAATAGCATTGTGGCCGGCGCAGGGCTGATCAAGAAAGTCTATTTTCCGCGCGAGGCGCTGCCCATTGCCGCGGTATTGAGCCAACTGGTCAACTTTTTGCTGGCCTTTGTGGTGCTCTTTGTGGCGCTGGTGGTGTTTCAATCGCCGTGGAGCGCCTGGCTCTGGTTATTGCCGCTGGTTATTTTGATGCAAACCTGTTTTATTTTAGGGCTCTCGTTTATCTTGGCTACCATCAACGTATTTTACCGCGATGTCATGATGATCATCGACGTGGTGATCTTGGCCTGGTTTTTCCTGACCCCCGTTTTTTACCCCATTAGCGCCGTTCCCGCTACCGTCAATCTCTTGGGCTTTACGCTGCCGCTGCACCGGCTTATGTATGTGCTCAACCCCATGGCGTCGCTCATCAATGCCTATCGCGATATTTTGTATTGGGGCTATCGCACCGATCTGGACTTCCTGGTGCGCACGCTCATTACCAGCCTGGTCATTCTGATATTCGGCTATTGGTTCTTTCAGCGCTACAGCGGTCGCTTTGGAGAAGAGCTGTAATGACCCAGGTGCTGACAACATCGCGGCAAACCATGCAAAGCAGCAATGGTACTGGACCTGCAACGACCCCTATACTGCAAGTGCAAAATATCTCCAAGCGGTTTAAAGCCCACGGCGAACAGCGCTCGCTGCAGCAGACGGTGATCAATCTGCTGGGGCGCAACCGGGACCGTGCGGCGCAGAACGCGTTTTGGCCGCTGCGCAACATTTCGTTTGATGTCTATCCGGGTGAAAGCGTGGGCCTGGTGGGGCACAACGGCTCGGGCAAAAGCACGTTGCTCAAGCTGATTACCGGCATACTGGAACCTACCGAAGGGCAGATCCAGGTAAACGGCCGCCTATCGTCGCTGCTAGAATTGGGCGCGGGCTTTCATCCAGACTTGACCGGGCGCGAAAACATCTTTCTCAACGGCGCCATTTATGGTCTCAGCCGCAAAGAGATGCACGCCCGGCTGGGCAGTATTATCGACTTTGCCGAGCTGCACGATTTTATTGATACGCCGGTCAAGCACTATTCTTCGGGCATGTATGTGCGGCTGGGCTTTGCCGTAGCCATCCACGCCGAGCCGGATCTGCTGCTGGTGGATGAGGTGCTGGCCGTGGGTGATGCTGCCTTTCAGCACAAGTGTCTGGACGCCATCCAGGCCTTCCGCCGCCGCGGCGGTACGCTGCTCATGGTGAGCCACGACTTGGGCTCGATTCAAAACATATGCAACCGCGCCATCTGGCTGGAAAAGGGCCACATGCGCATTGACGGTCGCCCCATCGATGTGGCCATGCACTATTTGAACCGCGTGGCTGAAGGTGAAAAGCAGGCGGCAAAAGGGACAAATTTGCCTGCATTGGAAAACGGTTTACGCTGGGGGTCGGGGCGAGTGCTGCTGGAATCGGTACAGATTTGCGCAGAGAATGGCGCAGCGCAGTCGGTCTTTAAGACCGGTGACGAAATGGTGATACGCATTCGCTACCGCTGCCAAGAGCCCGTCGAGCCGCCTGTCATCGGCCTCTCTATCCATCACCAAAGCGGCGCCCACATCTGCGGTCCCAATACCGACTTTGGCGAATTGACGCTGCCCGCCGGCCAAACCGCGGGCGAAGTAACTTATCGCATTCCGTGGCTTTCGCTGCTGCCCGGCGCCTATCAAGTGACCGCGGCGGTGGTCCATCGCCAAACCCAGGAGATGTACGACTATCACGACCGCGCCTATGCCTTCCGCGTCTATCCCGGCGCCTCGCACGAGCAGTATGGATTGGTGACGCTGCGGGGGGAGTGGGGGAGTCGGAGTGAAGGAGTGAAGGGGTGAAGGGGTGGGTCTTCATTAGGCTAAAAATATGTTTCTATTGTACGATTCAAATGTACGTTTTGTCTTTGAGGCTTTTCCAAAAAATAAGGCCACCGATAGTATCGGTTGCCATTCCAAAAGCCGTTGAATTTGGGTAATCAATCTGTTGGGATGACCTGAATATTCGTGGAGGGAAAAATGCTCAGCATGGGAGTTAGCGAGTTTCGCGCAAATATGAACGCAATCCTTCAACAAGTTCAGAAGGGGGAGATTGTTTCGCTATTGCTGCGTGGCAGTGAGGTTGCAAAGCTGGTGCCTCCCGATTATGCACAGACCGCCGCGCGGAAAGAATTGGAAATATTGCGCCAAAGTGCAGTGGTAGGCGATGTGCTTACCCCGATTAGCGAGCAGTGGCGCGCGCAAAGTGACACGTATGATAGTTGTTGATACACATATTCTTATCTGGGATGCTTTGGTCCCAGAGCGACTTTCGCCAGCAGCGAAAGAAGCAATAGATGCGGCGAATCAAGCCACTGGCATCGTTGTCGCAGACATTTCGCTGTGGGAGATAGCCATGCTGATTCAGAAGGGACGGATTGAAATTCAAACAGATTGTCAATCGTTTCTGAATCTAGTTCTTCAAGCGAATCAGATTAAAGTACGCGCTATCACACCGCAGATTGCTTCCTTATCAACACAGTTGCCTTGGACAGTTAATTCAGATCCAGCAGACAGATTGATTGCTGCAACCGCGATTGTGGAAGGGGTATCGTTAGTGACAGCAGACCGACATCTACAAGAGGCAGAAGAGGTCGCCACTATTTGGTGATAGGAATTTTACGATTTTAGATTTACGATTTACGATGGTTGGCATCGTTGAATCGCAAATGTGGCCATATTTACTTTCCGGGATTGGATTACGACTTTTTGCGCGAACGCAAAGCTGCCTAACCGTTGGAACAGATAATGACCATGAGCGATTATATTCACTTTCCGGGATTGGATTACGACTTTTTGCGCGAACGCAAAGCTGCCTAACCGTTGGAACAGATAATAACCATGAGCGATTATATTCACTTTCCGGGGTTGGATTACGACTTTTTGCGCTATATGGGCGTGGAACCGGAAACCCAGCGGCGCATTCAGAGCCACTATTTACCCACCTTTGCCCAGTGCAAACGGGTGCTGGATCTGGGCTGCGGTGATGGCGATTTCCTGGCGCTGCTGGCCGAGCGCGGCATTGAGGCCGTGGGCGTAGATTTTGACGAAAAGACGCTGCAAGCCGCGCTGGCCCAAGGGCTGCCGGTGGTGCAGGCGGATGTGTTCGACTATCTGGCCGATGCGCCGGCTGAGCGCTTTGACGGCATCTTCTGCGCCCACCTGGTGGAGCATCTGCCCTATCACTTGGTGATCAAGCTGGTGCAGGAGGCGCAGCGCGTGCTCCAACCCGGCGGCGTAATCGTGCTGGCCACGCCCAATGCCCGTTCCATCTTCTCGCATTTGGAAATGTTCTACATGCACTTTGGCCACATTAGCTTTTACCACCCGCGGCTGCTCTGCTTCTTTCTGGAACACGCCGGCTTTGTAGATGCGCAAGAAGGCGTTAACCCGGAAACCGCTTCGCCCATGCTGCCGGGCGTTATGGCGCGCCAAGCACAGAACAATGCTGGCGATACCTTGCGCGCGCGGCTGGATACGCTGATGCAATATCAGCGCCAGATTCCGCTGCAAGGCAACGGACCGATTGCGCGTCTGAGCCACCGCGTAAAAAACAGCCTAGCGCGCTGGCTGGTGCAACCACTGCAAGACGATCTGGCCGCACGCACGCACCAAGCGCTGAATGCACTGGCCGAAGAAGTGACCACGCAAAACAACGAGCTGGCGTCGCTCAACGGGCCGTTTGAGTGTTACGCCGTGGCTAGGAAGGCCCCGGCATAGGGCAAAAAAGCTTTGCTATAAGTCAACACGTTCGCCTCTTCATGGCAAACATGTTGACAATTTATATTGACAGACAGATATGAATAAACCCATCCATTCCATAAATAGTACCCAAGATAGACGTTATTTGGGGATTACATACTTCGCTATGCTGCTGGGCGTATTGATGGCCGTATTGGCAACGTCCCGCTCTGAACTATCGGCTTTTGGCCGTGACAGTGAAAGCACAATTCAATTCGGGCAGTCTACCGTAGCGGAAACCCCAGATTTTGCCACGGTGCATCTTCGGGATCCGTGGGATATGACTGAATATTCTGATATATCCCAGTTTATGAATATTTCGGGCCAACTGGATCTGACTCGGAATATTGCTGTGAAGAATGGTGTTTTTTCTGCTTCTTCGGCGGGCGCCGGTGAAGTGGGGCAGGGCGCCTTCTTCTTTCTGCTTTTTCCGGGTTACCCCGACGTGATGCAAGTGGGTAAGATTGGGGTGCATGCTCCCATCGACTCTGCCGAGTACAATTGCCTCTATCTGGCCATGAAGGTGGATTCTACAACCCCAGCGCCCGGCAAAAACCCGGACCAATGGCGGGCAGAATGGTATGCCGATCAGCGGCTCAATCTCAACGGCGCACCCTATGGATTGGGCCAAGAGCTTTTGTATCCCGAAGCTGGTAAGGGAACACCGACACCGGACTGGCGATTGCATAAAATGAACTTGGGCGCGCCTTCGATTTCCCCCACAACATTGGCCGCCTGGCGCAGCCAAAATTCCTGGCAAGGTTTGCGCATTGATCCATCTATGCAGGCGGGCGCCACGTTCGCCGTCGATTGGGCGCGGCTAACCACCTGCGACGCCAATGAAGTCGCCATTTCATGGACGCCCAATCGCACTATTACGGCGATTTGGCTCAAAGAAGTCGACAGCGACCACTTTGTGCGAGTCGCGGCTGATATCGCGGGCGAGCGCGGCGCGTATGATTTGGATATACAAGGCGTCATTGCTGGTGAATATACGGTTGGGCTGGGAGACGCCACCAGTTGCTGCATTGAAGAGAGCAGTGAAAAACTCACGATTCAAGCGGCGCCCATTGTGCATTTTGTAAAGCCGTCATTTACCAGCGGCGTGGATTATGCCACGCTGCAAGGGAATACTTGGGACTTTAGCGATGCCAGCGACGTAGTCGATGTGGGTAATATTGCCATAGATTATCAAGATGGCAATGTTGATTTTACAACACCCCCCGGTCGCGGCCTGGTGGATCGCAACCCTCAGCTCTATCTAAACGTACCTACGACCATCGATACCAAACGGTATCGCTACATGACTTTCCGCATGTACACCGAATGGGACGCGTCGTGGCAGGACATTGTGAGCGGCATGGTGGCGCGCTGGATATGGCGCATGCCCAGCATCAATAAGGACAGCATCCCCTGCGATCTAGTGAGCCAAGATATTCCCTTTGACATTGGGTGGCAAACATACACTATCGACCTTCATCATTTTTTCAACGGCGGCGCTGAAGCTACCAGTCCCGCCAACACGCCACGCTGTCCGCCCATTAGCTATCCACCGCAGCAACCGCCCGTGAATGTGGCCGGCAATCAGACCCATTGGTTCAACGCCCAGGAGGTAATTGGCATTCGTTTCGATCCCAATGAGAATATCTCCTGTGGTTATGCTGAATCTACGGGTAAGTCGTTTATTCCATGCAGCGATTATCGGCAGAAAATTGACTGGATCACGCTGACAGCGGTTGATGAGGTGCAGCAAGGCGAGCCGTATGAGATCACGCTGGATCTGAATCAAGTTCTTGATTCATCAGAACTCACCTATTACTACACCACCGATTCGGCGCAACCGCGGCAGAATCGCGCGGTTCGCTATGAGGAGACTACTGAACCAGCGCCGCGGCCCAATGGGAAAGTGCTCTTATATTTGCCATTGGCCGCTCGTCCCGCCAGCAACGTCAACGGATATGCCGACGTGGTGCAGCCACAAATTCCCGCCACTTTCGCGTGGAATACAGCCGATGTCGCCCCCGGTGCATACACCATTTGCGTAGACGCCGGGCCAGCAGACAGCGCGCTGCTCTATTGTAGCGAAGCGCAAATTAACGTACTGCCGTAATTAAGATCTCGACCACCGCCAATATTCGACCATTTCAGAGCGCAAGGCATAAAACCCTCTCTGTGACAATACTCGCCATGCTCGTGCCGGCAGCAACCACCATGGCGTCGGTGGTGGCACAAACTGTGTGTTGGGTAGCCACGCATTCACCCAGCTTTTTCGGTCTGTGCTGTCTATTGAACGCCGGGGTGCAACGATCTGCTTGGCACTGGGCGGGTGGTTGCGCAGGACAAGCTGTGCGTAATTACTCGGTGCAATCTGATGTTCGGCCAAAAGTTCGTCTATCAATATAAGCAGCTTTATGATCACTTGTTTATCCACATTAGGATCATTAACAAAAATCTGGGGCAGTAGGCCCATAGACCACAGGGGCATCAGCAGCCCGCCCCCATAATCGCAATAGTCCACCACTTCAAAATAATCGCTCAACGTGGCAATTACTTCGTCGGACCGCACTGCTTCAGATGGATCGATTTTCAACATGGCCTCAATCGAATATGGCGTTATTTTGTCTGTGCGTCGCCATTGCCTTGGGAAAATATCCAGCACGCGATTAAACATATTGAGCTGCTGCTCAGTCCACTGCATGCGTGCCGGGCCAATATATTCGTTGACCAAAAGCAGGCTGCCCGGTTTTAAAGCTCGCTGCAGTTGTTGACATGCGTGCTCTAAATTTTCAATGTGATGAAAAGCGCCAAAGGCTAGCCCAATGTCATATCGATTCTGCTCCAGCACAATGCTGTTCATATCACCCATTGCGTATGAAACTTTATCAACATAGTCACCAACTTTAGCTAGCTCTTCGGCCGCGGCAATAGATTGAGGTGAAATGTCGAAGCCTTCTATATAATGACAGACGCCAGCAGCCAGCGCCTGATGATCTCCGCCCCCCATGCCACAGCAAACACTAATCGCTCGCTGACATGGAACATTATCTAAGTAGGTATCTACAAGCCATTCGAGCATGTTGCGCTTGTGCGGAATAATCGTTGCGTTAATATAGGCATCAATGAGTGGGTGATAACTCCAATAATCGACGGGTACCCCGGTCCGCCATTCACTCTCATCCCAACGATTTGCCGCTTGATCTGGATTTGTTAACGCCATTTCTCACCTTACTAATAAATAATAGGTCAATATCTCTGGCATGATAATGCAATAACTATACTCAGCTCTGAATGAGAACTGGAGTTTTTCATTATTCCTGTTGAGTCTATAGATAACTCCGGCTCTCATCCCAACCGCAATATAAAAATGAAACATTCTAGACAGAGATGTTAAAATAGGCTTTGTTTTGACACAAATTATTGGGATCTTTGCCTCAAGCGCACAGTGGTCTACCGACACGTAAGTGACGCCAGAAGTTAACTTTGACACGACTTACGTAGCGCCGCGGCTCTCTAGGAAACGATGATATCTTTGGAAAGACGATTCTTTCTCCATGCTTGCGTAAGTGTTCTTTGGATCAACTGCACGTTGGCACAGGCAATACCAATACCCCATTGAAAAATATATAGGACAACATGACGCTATTTGGCAAACTGGTTCGCATTATTGCCCCCCCGGGCACTTCCCGTGCGCAGCTCCCCTATCTGGCTGGCGAAGCCTACCGGGTTTGGCGGCGCGAGGGATTTAGAAAAGTAGTACAGTATTCGTCGGCTATAATGCGGTCGCATTGGAAGGGGTTTTTGACCGAAAGAGGGCTTATTGCGCGCCCCTATTCCTATGCTGATTGGATTGCAGACCATGAACTGAGCGCAGCAGAAATAGAAAGTCAACGTCAATCTGCCTCTAAATTTGAATACCAGCCTTTCTTTAGCATTATTACGCCCGTTTATAATCCGCCGCCGGCCATTCTGCAAGAGACGATCAATTCGGTGCTGAATCAGACCTATCCGCACTGGGAATTGATCCTGGTCAACGGCGCGTCAGATCGAGAAGGTATACGCGAGCTAATTGACCATTGTGCCGCCAGCGATTCGCGCATTCGAGCTATCCACCTGCCAGAAAATCTGGGGATCTCCGATAATTCCAATGCCGCGCTCAAAGTCGCCCAAGGCGAATTTGTAGCCCTGTTGGATCATGACGATCTGTGGGCCATCAACACGCTCTATGAAGTGACGCAATGCTTGAACAGTCCGGTGACTGTCAGCCAATCCGCTGATGATGGCGCCGTAGATATTATCTATTTTGACGAGGACAAAATTTCCGCCGACGGTTTGCGGCGCTCGGCGCCCTGGTTCAAGCCCCAATGGTCGCCCGACGTTCTGCTGGGCACCAATGTGCTCATGCACTGTGTCATTCGGCGCACGCTGTTGCAACAGATTGGCGGCTTCGATGCCCAAATGGATGGCGCTCAGGATTGGGACGTGGCGCTGCGCTGTGCCGAACACACGGACCGCATGGTGCATATCCCCAAAGTGCTCTACCACTGGCGCCAAATTGAAGGTTCGGCCGCGCTCAGCGCCGATGCCAAGCCGTGGGCGTATAGTGCGCAGTTGCGCTGCATTGAGGCGCATTTGGCGCGCCTGGGCATTCCGGGGGCTAAAGCTATCTCGCCTTCTCTGGGCGTTGTGCGCGTTTTGTGGCCCACAACCGATGCCAAAATTTCCA
Organism: Caldilineaceae bacterium; assembly: GCA_020634755.1. GTDB lineage: Bacteria > Chloroflexota > Anaerolineae > Caldilineales > Caldilineaceae > JACKBC01. The sequence goes on from JACKBC010000007.1 coordinate 35,426, forward strand.
TCATTATCCCGACCAAAGACAAACACAAGCTGCTGCGCGCTTGTTTAGACTCTATTTTCAGCCAAAGCAGCTATCAAAATTATGAAATTATTCTAGTAGACACGGGCAGTTTGGAAGCAGCTACCCGTACATATTATGCTGCGTTAGAAAAGGACGAACGGGTGCACATCATCTCCTATTCAGGCGCATTCAACTATTCCAAAGCCAATAACCTGGGCGCGCAGCACGCCACGGGCGATTTGCTCCTATTTCTCAATAACGATACCGAAGTTTTAGAGTCCACCTGGCTGGAAGATATGGCCGGCTGGGCCATGCGCCCACAAGTTGGCGTGGTGGGCGCCAAGTTGATCCGTCCAGATGACACCATTCAACACGCCGGCATTGTCATGGGGCTTGTGGGGCACGGCAGCCATATCTTTGATGGCGGCCACGAAAATGTGTACGGCATCTTTGGCTCACCCGAATATTATCGTAATTACCTGGCCGTCACGGGCGCCTGCATGATGATTCAGCGCACCAAATTTGATGAACTGGGCGGCTTTGATGAAGTGTATGAAATTGGCTTTAGCGACATGGAACTCTGCCTACGCGCTGTGGAGCATGGTTATCGCAACGTATACACGCCCTTTGCTCGCTTATTGCACCTTGAAGGGGGCAGCCGCGGCTATTACCTGCCGCCCTCGGATGTCTTGCGCGCCACCTATCAAATGTGGCCCGTGATCCAACCGGGCGACCCGCATTTTAACCCGAATTTATCGCATTTGAAGCGCGTGCCAACGGTTGGCCCCCCTGGTGAAAAGAGCGCTGATCTGCGCCTACTGGAGGTGATGCAAAACTATGGGCTTGTCCGCTTTTCAGCGCCAACCTATATTGTCGAGGGAAACGCGCTGGCTGGTGTTGGATCCGATTTGCCCATGCCTGTTCCCTGGCCCGATTGTGCCAAGCCTGATATGCAAAATGGCAAAAATGGTTTGCATATCCTGCTTGTTTCGCACGATTTGAGCCTGAGCGGTGCGCCCATATTGATGCTGACGCTGGCGCGCTATCTAAAAAAACGGGGGCATACCCTAACCGTGGCATCTCCTTATGAGGGACCCCTGCGTCAAGAATATGAAGCATTGGGCGCCACCGTGGTGGTGGCGGATGATTTGCTGGACGATGTACGCATTGATGCACCCATTGTGTGTGGCGATTATCAGCTTGTGGTGGCCAATACAATTTTGGGCTGGCGCAGCATCCTAGCCGCCAAAGCCTTTCACATGTCGTCCATTTTGTGGATCCATGAATCCAAATTCGGCCAGGAGACGGTACGCCACAAAGTTGGCGTCAAAGATGCGCTCAATGCGGCCAATGCCATTCTCTTTCCCACGCAAACCACGGCTAATCTATATCAAGAATTTCTCACGTGCAATAATAGTCACGTTTTTCCCTATGGGCTTGACGTAAATGAACTGGACCAGTCAATGGGAAACGAGCAGCCGCTTCACCAAATGGCCACGGACAAAGTACGCGTGGTCAACATTGGTAGCGTAGAGCCCCGTAAGGGTCAAGATGTGTTGCTCAAAGCGGTTGAATCGATGCCAGGCACAGCCAGCCAGTCGATGGAACTTTACATGCTCGGCCGGCTGCTGGACAAGTTAGACGCCAATTTTACGCAACGGATGCGCAACGAGGTGGAAGGTATGCCCAATGCCCATTTGCTTGGGCAATTGCCCCGGGCAGCCATTATGGCGCATCTGCAAGCTGCCGACATTTTCGTGCTTTCCTCGCGCGACGAGGTGCTGCCGGTTACCATTCTGGAGGCCATGTATCACGGCAAAGCCATTATCTCCACGCGTGTGGGGGGAGTAGCCGAAATTATTGAAGATGGCATCAACGGGCTGCTGGTGGATGTGGAGGACCACAAGGCGCTGGCGGAAAGGCTGACTCTGCTTGGTGGCGATGCCGAACTGCGCAAGCGGTTGGGGGAAGCCGCTCGCCAAACGTTTCACGAGCGGCTCACTATGGACCAGTTTGGTCCGGCATTTGAATACGTAATAGAAGATGTGATTCAGAGATAGCGAGTTTGCAAATGGGTGGAGGCACAGATGGAAACTGAGAAAACAACGTCTTGGGACATACAAACCATCTCAGATTCTGGTGAAAGAGTGACGCATCTAAATCCAGATTGTGTCTTCTATGGACACCTATCAATCTATGATTTTGCGAAACAATTTACAAACAATGGCGTTGTGCTGGACGTTGGGTGTGGGGCCGGATACGGGGCTGCCTATTTAAAAGCGCATGGCGCAAGTCTGGTGTATGGCATTGATTATAGTGAAAAGGCCATTGCGTTTGACAGATTTCATTTCCAAGATTCAGGCTTAGAATTTCGGGTGATGGATGCCACCAATATTACAGATTTTCCAGAGCGATCATTTGACTTAATATTTACCTCAAATACTCTTGAACATATCCCGAATGTCTCTGCTTTCCTCTACAAAGCCTGGCAATTACTGAAGCCTAGCGGCACTTTGTTGATTGCGGTTCCGCCCATCACAAATGAACACTTTGAATATCACAACGTGATCAATCCTTATCATCTAAATATTTGGTCTCCACGACAATGGCATCACACTATCAGTCAGTATTTTGCGGAGATTACACCCTATCTGCATGGTTTAGAAAAAATCGGGTTGGGGTACCAGCCCCAACATATTACCGGAGAGCACCCTTTAACACCCAGCAGTTTTATTTTTGAGCATGGAACAATAGACATGATGTACGACACACCAACGATTACCTCTATTTTTGTGGTTCATGCACCACGCCCTGCAAACGCTATACCAGGTCCTGGGGCTGCAATCACATATATCGATAGCTCGTATAGTCGCGCAGTCGGCGAGATTAGTCCTGCGGTGCGGCAGCGTCTACTTAGATATTTTGAACCCAAAGAGGCGCGCATTTCGTTGATCTTCAAAACCATCAGGATGCTGCGAAATCAGGGAATAATTGCTACTTTAAAAGAGTCGTTTCGATATATGAAATATCACTGGATATTGCTGAAAAAGCATATTGCATTGTAACAGGTCTGATATCTGAGAAAAATAGAACAAAAAAGATGAAGCCTCCTTGAAGCTCCATCTTTTTTGTAACAAATTAATATTGATATCTCACCAATCTGGATTGTAAGGCAGCAGCATCTCTTCCCGCCGCCCCAACATGGACTGCAAGGGCTGGTTGATGCCCTGGTTGTGGCGGCTGAATTTGCCCACCGGTACGTACACGTAGTGTTTGCGGATGCTGGCGGCCAGCGGACGCGAGAGGAAAAGTGAGAGCAGCAGCTGTGGCAGATAGGACGCAATGAGCGCCGTGGCGCTGAGCGTCACCACGGAGATGATGAGGTTCAACATGGTGGCGGCGGGCAGCGTCGACGTGGCGGGCGCTCCCGTAATCGAGGTCCACAGGGCCGGTCCCGCGGCGACAATGGGCTGGCCCAGCGTGCGTAACGTAACGGCGTTGGCCAGCGTAAAGACCACCGAGATGACCATGATCGTGCTAAAGGCGCCGCAGATCAGGCGGCAGGCCAGCTTGCCAGGCCAGGCGTACATGAGCAACATGCAGAAGGCAATGCTGACCACAATGGCGTAGATCAGGTCGGGAATGGCGGCCACCATGACGCTGGTGATAAACGGCAGCGTGGTTTGCCAGGAAACCCAGCCAATGCCGGCCACGTAAATGCGGATCAAAATCAGCGCAGCGTACAGGCTCATGCCGGTAGCGGTTACTGTGATCAGCGGCGCTTCGTTCAAGGTCCATTGGCCGCGGCCGGAAAGATGCTTGGCCAACAGCGCGGCGCCAAAGAGCGAAGCCAGCCCGATCAGCGTGGCAATGGGCGGGGTAAAGGCGCCAGACTGCGGGACCGAGGACGCCGAAGCATCTGCCGCGGTGGTGGTGGCCACCACATCCACACGGCCATCTTCCGTAATTACGGGCTGCTGATCATCAGCCAATGTTTCCCAGATCTGAACGGGCGCGCCCTTGAGATTTTTGGTGGTCACAAAACTGTAGTTTAACCGAGCGCCGGTGGGCGCCGCCACGGTGGCGTGAAATCCATCATCCTGCATGGTCATGGGTGTATACATGTAGCGTTCAGTGGTAGCCGTCTGCTCCGAGCGCATAACGGTCGGCAGCAGTTGCCAGTCGTTGATGGTCCACACCAAATAGACTTCTCCCGCATTGGCCGTCCGATAGACAATCTCTTGTTGAACCTGGGGCGTGGGCAGGAAAAAGCTATACGTATAGGTCTGGTTTAGCGTTTCCACGGACATAATGCGCACTAAGCCGTAGCGAGCCGCCGTAAAGATCTGATCTTCATCAACGGCTTGTTGTATCTCGACCAGCCCCGCTTCGCCATTAGTCGTAATGAGCAGGTTGAACTCCAGCTGGGCGCCCTCCGGTACGGTAATGTGGCTCGTAAAGAGATCGCCCTCTTTGTGCATTGGCGTTTGGGTGTTCGGCGCCTGCGCTTGCGCAGTTTCGGCCTCGGCGGGCTGGGTATCTGTATCTGCATCCGCTTTCACGCGCCAGAGCAAAGCAACGTCGGTGGCGTCTGCATCTTCATATTCAAAGTCCAGTTGCACTATGGGTACTGTTGTTGGTGTGCCTTCTTCGGCCACAAAGGCCGGGGGCGAAGGGCGCACAATGCCGCAAGCACTCAACATTAGAGTCGTCAGCACGCACATTAAAGCAGCTAGAGCATGATTCAATTGGCGCGCGCCGCGCTTCTCTGTGACATGAATATTTGTTTTCATTTGCATAGCTACATCCTTTATTTCCAGGAATTGTTAAAACGTGAACCGCAGAATCCTTTTACGTTGGACTTACGCAAGCTTCGACCAAAGGTGGCCTTGACATGGCGACGAGCCGCTCTTGGCGGTCCATGGGGGCTGCGCAAGTCGTGTCGGGTTCTCCCACGGCTGGCATGTGCGGAATGGTTATAGTTTACAGTACGACCAAGGCGTAGGCTGGACGGATGAGGTTTGCTATGGAACCGCTGCGGCTATCAATGAACAACGCTCTGTAAGACTGCTAATATGCGTCTTGTCATGCTGTTCGTATTCGTACAGTGGGCGGCTTTATGGCGTAAAGTTGTGCTAGAACCATTCCAAATCGTGAGATATTCAATTTGAGCAGGGATAGGAAAATGCGATCTGGATTCAATGATCTGCGGAGGATGTTATACTGCGGTGAAGATGAAATCGAGTGCCAGGGTTAAGGTGATCGCAGTGCGAAAGTAAGTATACCAGGTATTATAAACAGGTTTATTACTATTTGCTTACGCTTATTGTGCGATTTGCGTCCTTTTACCAGAAGAAAATACGTCGATTGTAAGTTTGTGTTAGGATGTGGATGCTCAGTCCAGGCGCGGAAAAAATCGTACCTATCCAGTCGTAGCCTGAGCTTGTCAGCTCACGAAGTGGTGTTGCTTTGCAACCGTTTCACGAGCTGCAAAGCGACAAGGCGTAGGCGGGCTTCGACAAGCTCAGCCCTCGACGCTCTAAATAGTTATAGAAAGATTAAATGTATCGGGCAGTTAGCGGAGGAACTGCACGCCGCAGCGTTAATGTGGAGAAACGACCACCCCAGGCAGCGCGCCTGTATGTTGACCATTTTGCAGCACGCGATCCCCGTTCACCCACACATCGCGTACGCCTTGGGATAGCTGGTGCGGCTCGGCAAATGTGGCGCGGTCGCTTACCGTTGTTGGGTCAAATATGACCACATCGGCAAAATACCCTTCGTGCAGCAGGCCGCGATTGCGTAGACTTAGACGCTCCGCCACGGCGGAAGTCATTTTGCGAATGGCGTCCTCCAGCGGAATTAACCGCTCTTCACGCACATATTTGCCCAGCACGCGTGGGCACGTCCCATAACCGCGCGGGTGCACCGGTCCGCGCGCTTTGGCCCACGCGGGGTCCACGCCACCGGCGTCCGTAGAAATTTTGATCCACGGTTGTTGAAGCTGCAAGCGCACATTTTCTTCGCTCATCTTAAAATAGATGGTGCTGATGCTTTGGCGCTCGGCCAAAAGCAGCTCGATGGCGGCGTCGATCCATTCTTGGCCGCGCGCCGCGGCAATTTCTGCCAGCCGCTTGCCCACATATGGCTGATGCGCAGGCAGCCGAAAACCAATGGGCATTACCTGTTCTGGCCGCGCCGCCATGAGCGTCGCCGCCGGATTTTGCATTTCGCGGCGAATACGCTGGCGCGTCTCTGGGTTTTGCAGATTTTCAAAGAACTTGCCATCTGCCGCCGCCCACGTGGGAAACATGGCCGTTAGCCCCGTGCCCGACGCCGTGTATGGATACATGTCGGCCGTCACGTCAATGCCGGCGTCCCGCGCCTGCTCGATCATTTCGATGATCTCCGGCATCTTCCACCAATTGCCTTCACCGGACGCCTTTAAATGATATATCTCCACCGGGCAGCCGGCGCGGCGCCCAATCTCGATGGCTTCGCCAATGCCCTGGTGCAGCCGCTCGGCTTCTGAGCGCACATGGGTAATATATACGCCGTTGTATTGCTGCACCACTTGGCAGATGGCCACCAGTTCGTCGGTATCGACATAGGCATCCGGCGGATAAATGAGCGCGTAGGAAACACCAAATGCGCCATCCGCCATGGCCTCTGCCATGACCCGCTGCATCAAGGCCAGCTGATCGGCGGTCGCGGCGCCCATTTCCATACCCTTGCCCACTTTGCGCAATGTGCCGCCGCCCAAAAACGAGCCCACGTTGGGCGAGACGCCCTGCTCGGTCATGGCTTCTAGCCAGTGCCGAAAGCGGCTCCAGCCACGGGCGCGTTCGATCCATTCGGGCATATCCACAGCGAAGAACTCGTTTTCCATGGGGCTGTTGTTCAGGCCAGCGCATGGAGCTGGCGTCCACGCTTCGCCCATGATCTCGGTGGTCACGCCTTGCGTGATCTTGGAGAGGCAGCGGCCATCGCGCAATAGCGGTAAAATGGAATGGCTTTGAATGTCAATAAAGCCGGGGCAGACCACGTGGCCGGCGGCATCCACCACCGTGTGGGCATTTGCCGGTTCAAGCTGACCAGACGGCGCAATGGCGGCAATGCGGTCGCCCTGCAACGCCACATCGGCGTAAATCCAGGGGTTGCCGGCGCCGTCAATCACTTTACCGTTTTGGATCAATGTTTCATAATTTAACATGTAATCATCCTTCTTTGATGATATAATTGGTCCTCTGACGCAGAAGTGAGGCGACCAATGTGCACCGCAGACATCATCTGGATATTAGAGATTGTTGATAAATTAGAGCCGATGTTTCAGGCCAAGTTCTCCATCCGATGCATCCGCATGGCCACGCGGTAGTAATCGACCAATTGGTCCATTGTAGAGCGCCAGGAGCGGCTTTGGGCGTGCGCCAACCCATTGGCGGCCAATTTTGCGCGCAGATCTGGCTGCGTACGTAGCTTACAGATGAGTTCCCCAATTTGTGCCGGTTGTTCCGGTTCAAAAAAGAGCCCCGTTTTGCCATCTTCGATTGTGTCCAGCACGCCGCCGGTGCGGGCGGCAATGACCGGCGCGCCGCACGCCATGGCCTCTAGCGCCACCAATCCAAAAGTCTCGGTTGTGGATGGAAAGACAAACGCATCCGCCGCCCGGTAGGCCGCAATGAGATCGTCGCCCTGTAAATAGCCGGGAAAAACGGTGGGTGTGTGGGCATAGTGGCTCTGGAGCTGTTCATGGCTGGGGCCGTCGCCCACCAGGGCCAAGCTGACGCCTTCTTGGGGGAAAATGTTGTCGCGCAGCCGCATGAGCCCTTTTTCCGGCGCTTGTCGTCCTACATTGACCACCAGAAATGTATCTGGATTGCCGCCGGTCAAGCGCTGGCGCATGGCGGCATCACGCGCTTGTGTGGCGGGGGTACCGGGGCAAAAGCGCTCGGTGTCGATGCCGCGCCGCCACCAGCGCACGCGCTGAAAGCCCTGTTCGCGCAGTTCATCGCGCATAGCGCGCGAGGTGCACAAATTGACGTGGGCGCGGTTGTGCTGCGTGCGGCTATACCACCACAGAAAAGGGGCCAAAAAGCCCACACCATAGTGCTGCGCATAGCGCGGCAAATGGGTATGGAACGAAGCCACTGTGGGGGCTCCTAGCCAGCGCGCATAGCCCATGCCAAATGTGCCCAACATCATGGGGTGCACCACATGCACCACATCCGGCTGAAATTTACGCAACCGTCCACCAATGCCGCGCCGAGGCAGATTGAGCCGCAGCTCTGGGTAAAAAGGCAGCGGCGGGCCGTGAACCCCCACGACTTCGGCGCCCTCAAATTCAGCCGGGCTGCCTTTGGGGCCAAAGACCAACACCTTATGGCCCAACTCATGCATGCGCCGCAGCATTAGGCACAAAATGGTCACTACGCCATCCACTTTGGGCAAGAAGGTCTCTGTAAAAAGGGCAATTCGCAACGGTTTTTCCGCGTCCACGTTTCACTCGGTTCCGATCTGTATGGGCCAAGGCTTGCTGCGAAAACAAGTGTTGCCGCCAAAAGCGCCAAAGACACGTGGGCCGCGAGGTGAAATAGAAGAAAAAGCTTTGCGCCTCTTTGCGCCCTTAGTCCTCTTACGGTGCTAAGAACCAATCTGCAAATTCGGTTGAGATTCTCGTGACTTTGTTGAGGTATCAACGCCGACACAAAGAATTTACGGACATACACTAAGGCCATTTCGCAACAAGGATAGCTAGTTTTGGTGCGAAAGTTGATTTTTGCCGCTGAGAACGCCAAGTGCGCAAGGAGAAGCAAGAAGCAGATTCTTGTTGTGCAATGGGCCTCCGCAGGTGCGACTAAGCGGTAACTATGGTATTCTATCATAGAAACGCGCATCAATTTGTACTTGTGTAGATGTAAAAACAGAATTACGTGATTTACGCCGTGTTCTTAGATTGCTGAAAACCGACAAGAACATACAGAAATTGACTTTTATCACTCTTTATAAATTAGGACTTACGCAGCCTCTGCGGAGCTTGAGCGCCTAGCGTGAAAATTGCCTGGTTCGTCATGGTGTTCTTTCCTGGCCATCTACGGGCGCTGCATAAGTCGGGTAAATATCGTGTTGGTGCCGTTGAAAGTACCAATTCCCCAATAATTGAAGGAGAAAATTGTATGAACGATTCAGCCAATGTAATCGTGTTGGGCGGTGATGGCTTTTGTGGCTGGCCCACCAGTTTGCGTCTGTCCAGCGAAGGCTATAACGTGACGATTGTGGACAATTTGTCGCGGCGCAAGATTGACGTGGAATTGGGCTGCCGCTCGCTGACGCCCATTGAAACGATTGAACGGCGCATTCAGGTTTGGCAGGAGCAAACCGGCCGCACCATTAACTTTGTGAACTTGAATATTGCCGAAGATTACCATCAGCTGCGCGATCTCATTGTAGAATTGCAGCCCCAAGCCATGGTCCACTTTGCCGAGCAGCGGGCCGCTCCCTATTCAATGAAGTCACCCAAGCACAAGCGTTATACAGTTGATAACAATATTAACGGCACCCACAACGTGCTCTGCGCCATTGTCGAATCGGGCGTGGATGTTCACCTGGTCCATCTGGGCACCATGGGGGTCTATGGTTACGGCACCGCCGGGATGACCATTCCCGAAGGATACCTGAACGTGAAGGTGGATATTGAGGGGACCGATCACCAAATCGAAATTCCGTACCCGCCCCACCCCGGCAGCATCTACCACATGACCAAGACGCTCGATGCGCTGCTCTTCTATTACTATAATAAGAATGATGGCGTACGCATTACGGATCTGCACCAGGGCGTGGTTTGGGGCACCAATACCGAAGAAACGCTGATGCACCCCACGTTGATCAACCGCTTTGATTATGAGGGCGATTATGGCACGGTGCTCAATCGTTTTCTGGTGCAGGCGGCGGTGGGACATCCGCTGACCATTTATGGACAAGGCGGCCAAACGCGCGCGTTTATCCACATTCGCGACACCGTCTGCTGTATCTCGTTGGCCATTACAAACCCGCCGGCCAAAGGGGAACGGGTGCAAATTTTCAACCAGGCTACCGAAACGCATCGCGTGCGCGACTTGGCGGCATTGGTCTCCCAGCTGACGGACGCTGAAGTGCGCTATTATGTGAACCCGCGCAACGAAGCCTTGGAAAACGAGTTGGTCATTCGCAACGACAAGTTTATGCGGCTGGGGCTGAATCCCATTCGCTTAAGCGAAGGGCTGCTGGGCGAAGTTGTGGACGTGGCGGCTAAATATCGAGACCGCTGCAATATGGAAAAAATTCTGCCCTCCTCGCGCTGGCGGGAAGACATTCCGTTTGATCGCGAAGGCAGCAGCGCCCCCCAGCAGGCGGTATTAGCCTAAAAAGGCCGTACCTATTCAGATGTCCCCTGAGCGTCCAAGCGCCCAACTTGTTGGGACCGTTTGGGACGTCGAAGGGCACACGGGCTTCGACAAGCTCAGCCCTCGAGAATCTGGATAGGTACGTCTGGTTTCTAAGACCTGTCAGGTTTGCAAAACCTGACAGGTCTGGTCAAGTGCGTGAGTCCTATTAGAAAAATGCAGGGGCATGGAAAATGAATGGCGCCCACTGTTCTCCATGCCATTGTCAATCCCTAAAGTCGGTGGCTCAGCGCCGATACGCGCCCCAATTTCACCAAAGGCCCAACCATGCAAAACCAGGAACAGATTGATTCCCGCACAGAGACGCTAATTAGCGAATTCAAACATTACTTTGGGAATGCGCCCACCCACGTTGCCATTGGGCCGGGACGCGTCAACCTAATTGGGGAACACACCGATTATAATGACGGTTTTGTGCTGCCCGTGGCCATTAAGCGGGATGTGCGCGTGGTTTTGCGTGCTCGCCCAGATAAAACGGTGCGCATCTATTCGCTGGAATATGACGCATGGGGCGAATTTCAGCTTGATTCCTTCCAGCGCGACCCCAATTTGCTCTGGATCAACTACCTGATGGGCGTGGCGTGGGTGCTGCAAGAGGCTGGGATTGAGCTGACCGGCATGGATGTGCTGATCAGTGGCAACGTGCCGCGGGCCAGCGGATTGAGCAGCTCTGCCGCGCTGGAAGTGGCCTCTGCCAAAGCATTTTTGGTGGCAGCGCGACAGGATGATGCACTGACCGGACCCATGTTGGCGAAAGCTGCCCAGCGGGCCGAAAATGAATTTGTTGGCGTTAATTGCGGCATTATGGACCAGTTTATCAGCGTGCTGGGCGCCGAAGACCACGCCCTGTTTATCGATTGTCGGTCATTGCACTACGACCTGACGCCGGTGCCGGTAGAGGCATCTATTGTCATCGGCAACACCAAAGCCAGCCGTTCACTGGCCGGCAGCGCCTACAACGAGCGGCGCAGTCAGTGTGAACAGGGCGTGGCGCTCTTGAAAGCAGCTTTGCCTGAGATAACGGCGCTGCGTGATGTAAGCAGCCCGCAGCTGGAAGCGCACCGCGGTCTGCTGCCGCCGCTCATCTATCGCCGCTGTCGGCACGTGGTGAGCGAAAATGAACGTGTGCTGCAAACCGTGGCGGCGCTGAAAGCCAATGATCTAAACCAAGTGGGCCGTCTCATGGCGGCCAGCCACGCCAGCCTGCGCGATGATTATGAAGTGAGCAGCCCGGCGCTGGACGCCATGGTGGAGGCCATGTCCAGCGCTTCTGGTTGCTATGGGGCGCGTTTGACGGGTGCCGGGTTTGGCGGCTGCGCCGTGGCGTTGGCGCAGCCCGGTGCAGAGCAAGCCATTGCCGATGCTGTTTTTGAATCATACCCCAAAGTGACCAATATCTGGCCCGAAGTGTACACATCACAGGCCAGTGACGGAGCCCGCGTCATCGTTCTCTAAACATGACTTACGCAGTAGTAGTCTATTAATAGCAGGACGACTCAACGGAGTTTCGTTTGGTCGCCTTCCAGGAGGAGGCAGAGATAGCTTTGGCTCGCGCAAGTGGCGGCTGCCTCTTCCTGGAAGGGGAAGAGCCCAGCATGTTAACCACCGAGATCCAAAAGAGCTTGAATTTGCAACCGGAAAGTTGCCAGATGACCAACCGACTTTATTACACTGACTCCTATTGTGCCGAATTCAAGGCGACGGTGAATGAGTGCATCCGCGTGGACGGCAGGCCCGCTATTGTGTTGGAGGAGACCTTTTTTTATCCAACATCCGGTGGTCAGCTACATGATACCGGGCTTTTGGGCGGGCAGCGCGTGGTAGATGTGCGCGCCGAAGATGGTCGCATTGTGCACGTCCTCGAAGATAATATGCATGCACTGACGCCGGGACAGCTTGTGCCGGGCCAAATCGATTGGCCGCGACGCTTTGATCACATGCAACAACATTCGGCCCAGCATTTACTCTCGTATGTGTTTGATACGCTTTATGATTTTGAAACGGTTTCAGTCCATTTTGGCGCCCATGAATCCACGTTAGACTTGGCCACCGCCGAAATTAGCGCGGCGCAACTGCGTATGGCCGAACAAAGCGCCAACCAATTGGTGTACGATAATCTGCCCATTACGGCTTATTTTGTAGACGAAAGTGAGATTGCGCGTGTGCCTTTGCGGCGTCCGCCCAAAGTGCAAGGGCAAATCCGCATTGTGGAAATCGAGCAGCGCGATTATTCGGCCTGCGGTGGCACCCACTGTCGCCATACGGGGGAGCTGGGGCTCATCCGGCTGACGCGACAAGAGCGCAGCCGCGGCAACGTGCGCATTACGTTCTTATGCGGCTGGCGGGCCCTGCAGGATTCGATTCAGAAACATGAGTTGATCAGCCAAGTGGCGACGATTTTTTCGACTGATGTAGAGAGCGCGCCGGAATTGGTGCAGCGCATGTTGGAGCAAAATAAGGCTTTTGAACGCCAGGTAAGTGAATTGCATCAGCAGCTGATGCAGTTTGAGGCGCGTGAACTGCTCGACCAAGCTGTGCAGATGGCAGATTTGCGGGTGGTCACCAAAGTGCTACACGAGCAGCCGCCAGAAAATGTGCGCCGCTTGGCCACGCAACTGCAAGAAGAATCGGGCCTCATCGCCTGTTTAGCCACCGTGGTGAGCGGCAAACTAACGCTCCTTTGCGCACGCTCTGCCGATGTTGATTTGCACATGGGGAATTTACTGCGGGATGCGCTGAAGCAATTTGGCGGCGGTGGGGGCGGTCGCCCCGACTTTGCACAAGGCGGCGGTGTCGAAGGCGCACAGGCCAATGAGTTAATGGCCTATTTGCTGACAAAGCTAAAGGCGCAGATCGCCGTCAAATAGTTAGCAGCTCTCTTTTACTTGACAAACAGCGCAACCACAATCAAGCCCAGAAGCGCCACGCCGGCCCGCTGACTCATCAGCAACATGCGCGACTGCATCCAGCCAATCTGGCGCATGTGGTGAGTCGTAGAGAGGGCGATTTCATTGGCCCAAATCCACCCAAAAACCATGCCGCCCAACAGCAGGCCGTAGGCCAGAGCTGGATACAAAATTGTGGTGGGCAGCGCATTAATGGGGAGCGTGTCGGGAGAAAACATTGTGATCAACGTAATCGCGCTCAAGGTGCTCAGGTGAACCATCTGGTCAAAGAGGAAGCCACGTGAGGCACCGCTGTGCATGGCGCCCACGTGAGGTGAATCGATCAAATAGTGTGTGGCGCCGATCATCAAGAGCAGAGGCAGGTTGTTGAGCGGGTTTTGGAGCAAGGCCGCCGTTACGCAGACATGAATGAGCACGTGAATGACGAGCATGGCCTGGCTTTGATGTTTCGCTTGCGCAATTCGGTTGGTTTGCAGCGGGAAATCGCCAATTAGATGTCCCAAAAGCAGGGCGGCAAAGAAATTCATGGACATTCTCCTATTTGACTCACGGCCCAACCCGAGCGGCTAGATAGCGGCGAATTTTATCTATTTCACGACATCGTCTGTTTCACGACATCATCTGTTTCACGATGTCATCTGTTTTACAACATTGCAACCGCCAAAACCGTTGCACTTACTGAATCAATGTAATGGCGCCATATGGTTGGAATGGTGTTCTCCCAGATAGGCATAATCATATCACTCAATTTCAAAAAACCTTCGCGTCGATTGTTAGAATCATGGCTGATCATAAGAACTAAGACGTTCCAACATTTGACGTATAGATATTTTACTGTGGTCGAGATGAGAACCAGAGTTTCCAATAGGCTCCACAGGCGTAACAAAACGCCGGTTTGCATACAGCGCTGCGTATCGATGACATATTGCGACTTACGCCGCGCCAGTGGCTTGCCAGGAGCGAATAGAAACGCAATAGATGCAAGTTTACTCTAGGCTTGCGTAAGCCCTAATTAGGAGACTATGACAAACGACTTGACATCCTCAAACGCGCAACCCTTTGTGGCGCTTGAATCCACCGTGATTACCCACGGCTTGCCTTATCCACAAAACTTGACCCTGGCCAACGATATGGAAGCTGCCGTACGCGCCCATGGTGCCGAGCCGCGCACGATTGGTATTGTGCAAGGTGAGCTGATCGCTGGTCTTTCCTCGGAGCAGCTCGCCTATTTGGCCAGCGCTGCGCAGGCGCCGGAGCAGCATAATCTGCATAAAGTGAGCCGGCGCGATTTGCCAATTGCCGTGGCGCGGCGCTGGAATGGGGGCACCACGGTGGCTACGACCATGTGGATTGCCCACCGACACGGCATTTCCGTTTTTGCCACCGGCGGCATTGGCGGTGTTCACCGCGGTGATGGCGCCGATGTAAGCGCCGATTTGCAGGAGCTGGCGCAAACGCCGGTGATTGTGGTTTGCGCGGGCGCCAAGGCGATTTTGAACCTGCCGGCTACGCTGGAATATTTAGAGACGTTTGGCGTTTCTGTGGTGGGATGGGGAACCGATGAGTTCCCGGCATTTTACAGCCATCAAAGCGGGCTGCCCGTGGATGTTTGCTGCCAAGCGGCGTCTGAAGTGGCCGCCATCTGGCGCGCCAAGCAGGCGTTGGGATTGCCGGGCGGGCTGCTGGTTACCGTGCCGGCGCCCAAAGAAGAGGAGATTCCCGCGGCGGAGATCGAGCCAGTGATTCAGCAGGCCGTAGCAGAGGCTGCGGAACAGGGGTTGCGCTCGGCGCAAGTCACCCCGTTTTTGCTGAGCCGCGTGGCGCAACTGACGGGTGAACACAGCCTGCGCGCGAATCTAGCGCTCCTGAAAAATAACGCAACAGTGGCCGCTCAAATCGCCGTGGCGCTTGGCGCGGATTAGCATTTTGGTATTTAATTGAGGGGTTTACCCGGATGAAGTATGTTGCCAGAGCCGTGTACGATGCATTGGCCGCTCTGGTGGCCGTTATGCAGCCGTTTTTGCTGGCCAGGGCGACGCACGTTAGTCGCCTCTCCTCGGCTGAATAGGTATGCACACCCCGCATTTAATTACTCACGTTACGCAGCGACAGCCAGTCTACTAGAGAGGAAGAGGAACGTGGCGAGCCGACTTTCCTCCAAGCTTGCCTAACATAAGTTAATGACACAGTGCCGCACGCTGTGTCATCTTTAGGCATAAGTTGTGGATTGCGCTGAGATGTAGCGCGCCGGACTCTAATTTTTGCCGCGCCCCTTGCGGCGATTGCGCTCTCGGTTGGTGCGCAGGCGCCGCAGGCGTCCCGATTGACGATGGACGGGCAGAGGAAAGGTAAAGGTGAGCGACAGCGTGGGAATGCCCTCTAGAGCCGGACAAAGTTCGGCGGGCAAACCGGGCGCTGGCTCGCTCTGCCAATGTTGATAGTAGCGGTTGCGTTCGTCTTCGCCACCATTGGTGGTTAGATAGCCAATGTCGTCGACCAAGATGCGGCGGGCGGCTTGAATGACGGCCATGAGCCGCTGCCAATGACTGAGCATGGCGGGCCGCACTTCGGCAAAGAAGTCATGCACAAAGGCGTTTTTGTTGCTGCCCGGCAAGAGCGCCACATCGGCGCCATTGAGAGATTTTCCGGCGTGGTGGCCATTGGCTCTGTGCGTTGAGCGCGGCTGTATCTCCCATTCATCTACAAGCTCATCCCGACCCAAATGGGCAATATTGGCGGCATGGTACGCGGGGGCAAAATGGTTGGCCCAATAAGATTCTGCCGCGCTAAAAGAGGGCAACAGCAGATCCATCTGAAAATGAACATACACTGAACTCACGCGTTCGACCACTGTGAGCAGCAGATCCGCCTGCGGCTGTGGAATATCAAAGTAGGCTGTCGCATCAAAGTGCTTCCATTCGCCATAGGCCGTCCCCAACCGGCGCAATCGTTCCGCCACGTCGCCCACAATGGTTGCTGCCGCCTGTGCCTCCTCATTGACTTCGTCAACCCACTGCCGTCCCTCTCCTGTGTCTGCATCATCTGCTTCATGCGGGCTGGCAATTCGATACATTTGCACCAACGTTTTTTGCGGCGCGCAAAACTGCGCCGTGGAGAGTGCGAAGTCACGCAAATGCGTTTCTCGAATCGCCGCCGCCAGCGCCGGAGCAGAGGTTATGGCTTGGGTCTGTAAAGCAGTGGTTTCGTGTGTCAATTTTGATTGTAATAAGCCTAGCGTTGATGAACATTCATAAATTGTTTCGGTAATAGATGCCACAGGCGGAAGCCTGCGTCTGCTAGCGGAAGCCTGCTCAAGCAGGCTATTGCTAGCGTGCGCTTTAGCGTACTTGGGCTGACAGGCGCTGGTTTCAACCAGTCGTTGTTTACCGATTTAATTTATTGACCTTCATAAACGTCAGTCTGCTAGCCAAAGTTCGCTATCCTTCATACCCCAACATGGCCGTATTGCGTTCGGCGTTTAGCAGCACGGCGCCCACAATGTGGGCATGCACGCGTTCTAGGATCTGGCGCGCCTGTAGCGCTTGGTCGCGCTTGGTGCCGCCGGCGTTGACCAGCAAGACAACGCCATCCACTTTGGCGGCCCACAGCGCGGCATCGGTTACGGCCAGCACAGGCGGCGCATCGCAAAGGATATAATCGGCCTGCTCCTTCAGTTCTGCCAATGCGTCACCCAAGCGCCGGGCGCTGAGCAGCGCCACCGGATTGGCATGAGTGGGACCCGCTGTCAGCAGCTGCAAGCGGTTCACGCTGGTCTGCTGCAGCGGCGCCGGTCCGCCATCGGTGAGCCACGAACTCACTCCTTGCTGGTTGTGCAGCCCAAAAATTTCGTGCTGCTGCGGACGGCGCAGATCGCCATCTACCAGAATCACCTTATCACCCGCTTCGGCCATAACCACGGCCAGATTGGCTATGGCATTGCTCTTGTCCGTGTGAGCGTCGGCACTGGTGACTAGCAGTGTCTTGAGCGACTGCTCGAGGCTGGAAAATTCGATGCTGGTGCGCAGACTTTGGTACGCTTCGGCGGCCGGACTGTGTGGATTGGTCAGCGTAATTAGATTGCTCATAAAGGGTTTTATCGTTACTGGTCAGCTAATTGTGAACCGGATCTTACACGAATTGCCCAGCTAAGAGCGATGTTTTTGATGAGACCTGTCAGGTTTTCAAAACCTGACAGGTCTGATGCCATTCATCGCGTTTAACTTGGCAAATGGTATTACAACCTGTTGGATGACGTTGGCACAACGCCCTGGGCCTTCTGGCAACTTAAGATCTGGCGGCGCAACGTGCGTTTGCCACGTAATAGACAAACGTTGTTGGGTGCTATTTAAGCGTTATTTTGCCAACTTCCACTACATCCCCAGGCAGCGCATCAGCGCCAACAATGGGCAGCCGCGCGCCGTCCTGCCAGCGGTAAAGCCCCGCAATTAAACGATATTCGCCAGGCGGAAGTTCAGCCGGCAGCGGTAAGGTCTGTGTATCCACCACGGGCTGCCCAACAATCCAGTGCGAGGTGGGCAGCAGACCCAGCGCATCGTGTGGCTGCCAATCCAATTGGGCCACATGGTTGTCCTCAGCATCGAGCAGATGCACAAAGGTCGTGTAATCGTCCGGCGGCGGTGCAATGGCCCGCCACGCCAGCGTAAAGGTAATGGCCTTGTCAATGGCGCCGTCGTCCAATGTCGGCGGCGTGACGCCATCCAGCACAATCTGGTCGGCAAAGCGGGCGTCTGTACGGCGTGCCGGTTTGGCGGCATCTAGCTCAATGGCCTGCCAATCACCGGCGGCATTGCGTGCATACCCCCCCAGCCGCAGCAACACGCCATTTTCCAGAATGGGCATGGCTGATGGCGCCGCCGTTACCAACAGCCGCTGGCCACTATACCAGTCGCGGCCCGCGGTGGCGTCAAATGCACCCAGGACAAGCGTAAAGCGCTCAGCATCCAGCGTCCAGGGCAAAGTTTGCACCAGAACGGTCCGTTGCACAGAACTAGCGCGATCGCTATCCTGACTTTGCCACAAAACGGTAGAATACCACAAATTGGCAACGGGTGGATAAAACTGGGTATCGTATAGTACGTTGCCTTCTCGATCCAAGTAGCCGATGTAAAAATGGATATCGCGATCAATGGCCCGCAGCGCTTGCCAAAAGCTCTGCACGACTAATTCACCATAGCGATCGCGGGTTACGCGCACATCCAACAGGCGCAGTTCATCGCCAAAATCAGCTGCAGAATGGGCCAGGCTTGGGTTTTGGGGCTGAAAATTATCCACGCGCCATGCATCATAAAACGCCGCTGGCAGCATCTGGTTTGGTTCGCCTTGGCGCAGGAGCAGGTATCCATCTTGGGCCGCGGCCACGCCAAAGCCCTGCGTCATGAGTTCATCCACATTGCGGCGCAGGTCGCTGGGGTGCTGGGGCCAGGCCGGCCCGGTCACATCCAAAAAGATGGTGTCGGCATTCTCCACCCGGGGAAAGAGATAGATGGTCTCGCGCCCGCTCACATGGGGGTCCAACCGGTCTTGGGCCGAGACCTTGGCCGCCGGCGGAATCTGGGCCATGATTTGCGCGGCATTGCGGTGGTGCTGGGTGATTTGCAGGGGCAGATAGTTGCCGCTGCCCGGCAGATAGCCATGTAGTTGTTGGTCCACCGCCGTACAGACCAGAAGCAGCAGCCCAATCGGCAACGCTAGGTGAAATCTGTTGAAGGCATTGTGCGCGAGCGCACTGGGCTCGTTGCGCTCGATGCTATGATTCTGGGCCAGCCAATGGCCAATGCGGCGGGTCCCCATAACGCCGGCTACCATCACAAAGGGCACAATGGGCGCCGCATAGATAAGCGTATCCACCTGGTGCATGGGAGGGAAATCGGCCAGCAAATTCACAGCCAGCGAAGGCAACGCCAGCAGCAACACTTCGGGCGCCAGCAAGGCCAGAAAACCGACGGCCATCAGCAATCGCGCCCCATAGGCCAGGGCCTGGGCGGCGACCAATTGATGCCAAACGACAGCGGGCTGGGTCAGCAGCGTCAGCACCATTTGCAGCGGACTGTCGCCCAAATAGCCGTAGCGATTCCAGTGTATATTGCCGGCGGCAAAGAGATTTTGAATGCCAAAGACGGCCAGCAACGCCCACGACGTGGCGAGCAACATGGTCCAACTGCCCCAGCGCCGCCGTTTTAAAATGAGAAACGTGTACAGCCCCATCATGAAGAGCAGGAGCGCCATTTCCTCTTTGCAGCTGGCGGCCAGCACGGCAAAAAGCGTAAAGCGGCCTGGGCGATTCGTATACAGGTAGTAAAAGGCCGCCAGCAAAAAGGTGGGCGCCAGCGTCACCGCGTGAAACTCCAGCCAATTGGCGGCCTGGATAGACGGATTGAGCAGAAAGGCCGCGGCAAATGTAAGCGCCAACCACTCATTCCCAAGCTGATAACGCGCCAGCGCATAGAGCGGCAGCGCACCCAGGCTCACAATGATGGCCTGGAGCAGCAGTAGCGTCTCTGGCCCTTGGTGAATCCAGTAGAGCCACGATATGGGAATCAAGATTGGCTCTACATGCAGGCTGAGACGGTTGACCACGCCTTCTTGATTGGTTAGGTGAAACCAGTTGCCGTGCGCTGTATTCCAGATGGCCTGGTTAAAATTGCCCAGGTCCAGGGCGCGCGCCTCAAATGCCCAATAGCGCGTCAGCGTTAGCTGGGCAAAATAGAGCGCGTAGGCCAAAATGGCAAGAACCAGAAGGAGATCGGGAATGGAGCGCCCAAACCGCCATCGGCTGGGTGGAACTTGGGCGCGGGCGGAAGTGAGTAGTGGCGAAATCGTCTGCTCCATTGGGGTGAACGAGTCCCAATTCGGGTCAATTATAATTAAGGCTTAATGATGATGGTGGTTGTGCAGCGCACAGAGCCATCAGCGCACAAAAGACGTAACGATGGCGGTTGTGCAGCGCACAGAGCCATCAGCGCACAAAAGACGTAACGATGGCGGTTGTGCAGCGCACAGAGCCATCAGCGCACAAAAGACGTAACGATGGCGGTTGTGCGTCTTTTAGGAAGCTCCGGCTGTGCGGATGGCGCCGGTTTTAGCCGGTGAACGTGCTTGGGCTTGCTCCGCCACAATGGGGATTGCGGCCAGCACGGGTAGTTCCAGCGTACGTTCGACGGCGGTGGGTGTGCGCAGCAGATCGGCTTCCATCCAGGTCAGCGCCAGCACCAGGCCAATGCCAAAGAGCAGCCCCAGCACCCCTCCAGCCACGGCGTTGATAATCGGCTTGGGCTGGATCTGCGGAGCGTTGATGTCGCGGCTCACAATTTTGACTTCAATGCGGTCGCGCTTGTCTTGCTGTGCGTAATATAAAGTGCGCTCTTCCACAAATAGATCGGCCAAAGAGAGCGCCATATCTTTGGCCACCTGTGGGTCACGCGCCTCGGCGTCAATGCGAATGGTAAAGGTGCTGGCGTCATCGGCCACGGTCACATTGCTGAGAAACTCATACGGATTCTGGTCTAGTTTGGCTCGATCTATGGCGGTGGCGGCATTTTCCGGCGTGCGGATATTGAGGACAAAGTTGCGCAGCAGATCCTTGGCGGTAACGCCGAGACCATAGTCGGCGCGTGCGGGCACCGTGCTGACGTAAACCGTCGCCCGATAGAGATCTTCTTGAAAGCGGCTAACGCCGTAGGCGGCCAGGGCGCAGACCAGTATGGCAATGAGCACCAGCCAGCCGCGGGTGCGGATAATGCGAATGTATTCTTGCAGCGTCATAGCGGCTCCTTATTGGGCAAGTTAGAATATTTGCCCAGGGGACAACTGGAGAGTTGTCCTACAGTTTGGGGATCGACCCCAACACACGAAAACCCATCTCTTCCAAGTCGGTCGCCGTGCGCACCGACACATCTAAATAGTCTAGCAAAAAAATCAGCCCAATCCCTATCAGCAGGCTGAGCAATACGCGCAGCGGCCATTCCAGTCGGGCGCGCAATCCGAGTGTACTTGCCGACACGTTGGGGCCATCCATGATGGTGATGGCGGCGTTGTCGGTGCCGAGCTGGCGGAAATAAAAGGCGGCGTTCTGGCTGAGTTCCGCCGCCGCCGCTTGGGCAATTTCGGCAGCCTGCTGGCGATCTGGCCAGCCAAAGCTGAGCGTAATGATGCGATGTTGGCGACCGGTTGCCGCGCCACCCTGAATCAGCCCCGCTGGAATTTGAATGCCTTGCTGGCTGAGGCGCTCGCTGACATTGGTGGCAAAGAGCTGGCTGCGCACCACTTCGGTAAAATCGTCCACCAGGTATTCGCTGGTGAGCCAGGCATAATAGACGGGATCATACGCAGCCGCATCCGCCGCGGCAGTCGGCTGTACGCCGACCAGCAGCCGCATGGATGCTTGATAGCTCACCGGCGCCGGCTGCCATGGGCGCAGCTGCCACGCACTTAGCACCCCAACTATGAATGCCAGGAGCACGGGGAGCCACCAGCGCTGGCGCAGAATGTGGAGATATTGGCGCAGTTCCATACTAATTATTCATAAGTCATGTGATTCAGCATCAGTACACCGCAACGGTGTTGGCGATCCAGGCGCCGGTCTCGATTTGTGAATCCAGCTCCACCACTTGCCGTTGCGAGCTATTGAGTATACCGCAATTTGCGCAGTAAACCGCAATGATGAGCGCAATTTGGGCGTCGTGAATATCAACACGGCTTGGCCAACAGATCTTAACTTATGTTACGCAAGCCTGGCGGAACGTCGGCTTGCCGACTTTCCTGTTTCTCTCCAGCAAACTAGCGGTCATTGCGTAACGTGAGATCTTAATACTGATTGATAACGTTCAGCAAAAAGTCCATGAGTTTGTCGCGGAAGTTTTCCCGACTGAACTTTTCGGCCTGCGCGCGGCAGTCGTCGGAATGATAGGAACGTGCGTCAAAGTTTTTGAGCACTTCAAGCAGCGAGTCTACCTGCATATCTTGAAACAGCTCGCCGGTGACGCCCGGCGCCACCGTGTCTAGGGCGCCACCACCGGCGAAAGCCACCACGGGGCGACCGGCGCTTAGCGCTTCCACGGGCGCAATGCCAAAGTCTTCAAAGCCGGGAAATAAAAACGCTTTGCAGCGACGCAGCAGATCGCGAATACGTTCACGGCTTTGGCGGCCCAAAAAGGTGACATTGGCGGGCGCGCTGGCTTCCAGTTCGGCGCGGTCGCGACCATCGCCCACCACAATCAGCTTTTCTTTGGGCAGCTGGCGAAAGGCTTCCAGCGCCAGATCAACGCGCTTGTATGGAATGAGGCGGGCTACGATCAGGTAGTAATCTTCCACGGGCGCCAAGGGGTCGGGCGTAAAGTAGGAGGTATCTACCGGTGGGTGAATGACCGTACTGTGGCGACCATAAATTTCGCGAACGCGATGCTGAATTTCGGTACTGATGGAAATAAAGTGGTCTACGCGCTGAGCCGCCATCCAATCCCACTGGCGCAGCATGGTGAGCATCGGTTGCAATGCATTGTTGATGAGCTTGCTGATCTGCTCGCGCTCGCGGTATTGGTCATATAGCCAGAGAAAGCGGGTGGGGGTTAGGCAATAACAAACGTGGACGGCGCGACGGCCATCTTTGTTTTCCGTGCGCACGCCGTGGCAAAAGCCGCTTTTGTTGCTCAACACCAGGTCAAAATCGCTCAAATCCAGGTTGCGAAAGGCCAGCGGATAGGCCAGCAGATATTTCTGATGGTGTTTGGCGACACCGGGCAGATTCTGCATAAAGGTGGTGTGAATGGGCCACGAACGATAGGCATCGGGCATGAGATCGGGCGCATACATACTGGTGTAAATGGGCGATGTTGGGAAGAGAGAGACCAGTTCTTCTAAGACGCTTTCGGCGCCGCCAATTTGGTTGAGCCAATCATGCACCAACGCCACCCGCGCATTGCCGAGTGTCTTGCGTTCTAAATAGTAATTTTCGTGCGCTGGTTGCGGTGCGGCTTCTGCCATCGTCCGCGCGCGTTCTATTACAAATGCGGCCATAGGAGTTACAGATATAGATGCCTATCAGGCGAAATTGTGCAGGGAGGGTGCACAATTATCCGTACACCGCAACGGTGTTGACGATGCAGGCGTCGGTCTCGATTAATGAATCCGACGCTATTGCTTGCTATTGCAGTCTACTGATTATCCGTACACCGCAACGGTGTTGACGATGCAGGCGTCGGTCTTGATTGATGAATCCGACGCTATTGTTGGCTATTGCGGTCTACTGATTATGGATAAGCTAACGAGAATTCAATTCGGCGCGTTCCACATCGATAAAGTGTGCAATTAAATGCCGATACATTTGCTCGATGACGTCCGGTTCCAGCCCGGCCTGTTGGGCCCACGCACGCCGCGTTTCAATCACGCTGGCAAACCGCGCCGGCGCCTGAATCTCGGCTTCGGTCCGCTTAAAACGCGTGATCGTTTTGACGTAGGCAAAGCGGCGGCTCAGCGCGGCAATGATCTCCTGATCAATGGCGTCGATGGCCAGACGGACTTCTTCAATCGTGGTGCAATCTTGCGGCGAATTCATTGGTTCTTTCACGTACCTTGTCTATCCTCACACCCGTTCCAGCAAAATCTTTACTACGTCATCAGATGTATGGCTCAACCACCTGAGATCCCGCAGAGCCAGACCTATTTCATCAGATGCATCTTACTCAGGTTCATACGCGGTGGGCAGCTTATGAACATACCAGCCACTACTCATCCATTGCTTCATTCATTGCTCCGGAAAGAATTACATACGTAGCCGTTGTCTCTGCGCCTCCCGCTTTTTGCAGAACCAAACGTAATCATAGCTAGTATGCCACAAGTGGACTAGTGGACGTCAATTAGTCGATGATTGTACCGTAGGAGTCGCGCTGCCCCAAATTTTGCAGGCCAACACCTTGACAACCAGCGCAAAACTTGCCCTTGGTAGATTAAGAGAAAAGAGATGACCACATAGAATCACCGTGCTATTTGGTGATTTAGTCATCAGGCTATATGAGTCATTAGTCAATGCCATTCAGTTAGCGGAAAGTGCGTCGCACGGGGTCAGCCATTTTGGTCCTCGCATGCGCGTGGCCTACCGTGCGCCGCACTGGCAGCGGCCTTACCTTCATGACATTGAGTCATTAGTCATCCGGTTATCATTGACGGCATACGCCATAAGTTTCAAAACGAGGGGCAGATGTATTCGTTTGAATTAACATCCGAACAGAAGATGCTGGTGGAGACGGTCCACCGCTATGCAGAAAAAGAGCTGCGCACGACTTATCGAGAAAGTGAAGAGACGAAAGTCGTGCCAGATAAAATTGTGCAGACCGGCTGGGAATTGGGGCTGTTGCCTGGCAGCATTGAACCGCAGTATGGCGGTTTTGGTGAATATTCGGCGCTGACCAGCGCGCTCTATTTGGAAGAGCTGGGGTGGGGCGATGTGGGCAGCAGTCTCCATTTATTGACGCCCAGCCTCTTTGCCATGCCCGTCGCCCTCTTTGGCTCTGCGGCGCAAAAGAAGCGCTATTTGCCTTTATTTTGCGAGGAAAAGTTTACGCGGGCCACAGCTGCGCTCACCGAGCCGGTGGTGCAATTTGACCCGGCAAATTTGGCCACGCGCGCCGAAAAGCAGGGTGATGCTTATGTGCTCAATGGGCGCAAAACGTTTGTGCCGCTGGCGGCGGATGCCGAGCTGTTTTTGGTCTATGCTGAGGAAAATGGTTTGACGCAGGGATTTATTGTTGCTGCGCATGCGTCTGGCCTAACCGTGGGGCCGCGCATTCAGATGATGGGGGCGCAGGCGCTGCCGGTTTATCACCTGACGTTGGAAAATGTGACCATTCCCAAGGAGAACCGGTTGGGCGGCCTCAAAGGAGTGCGGCTAAACCGGCTGCTGACGGTGAGCCGCATTGGGCTAGCCGCCCTGGCCGTGGGACAAGCGCGGGCGGCTTACGAATATGCGTTGGCATATGCCAAAGAGCGGGAAGCGTTTGGTGAACCCATTGCGCATCGCCAGAGCATTGCCTTTATGCTGGCGCAAATGGCCATTGAGATCGAATCGGCCCGGCTCATGTGTTGGGAAGCGGCCTATAAATTTGATTGTGGCGAAGACGCCACGCAAGCTGGCAGCCTGGCCAAGCTCCTTGCCGAACGCATGGTGTTGGAGGTGACCGATAACGCGGTTCAAGTGTTGGGTGGTCACGGCTATATCCGCGAGCATCCGGTTGAGCTGTGGCTGCGCAACGGGCGCGGCTTTGCGGCGTGGGATGGCTGGGGGATCGGATAGTAGGGCATGGCGGAGTAGTGGAAAGCGTCGACTGCGTCACCCACAACACACGGAATCAACGAACCAACACGGAATCAACTGACACACGGAGTCAATAGGATGGCAATTGAATTTAAAACGCCGGAAAAGATCCAAAAGAGCGTATCGCAGGCGCAGTTGTTGGCCGAGTTTGGCATGCGGCCAGATAGCCGCGCTTTGGATGAACATGAACATGAGCGGCCACAGCGCTTTGTGCAAATGATCTGGCCGCAGATGCAGGCCATGGAGCAAGCCAATTTGCGTTCGGCGCTGGCGCGCGCACAGCACAAGAATGGCGAACTGAATGGCCACGCCAGCCGCAATGGCGCCAATGCGGGCGGGGCCAGTTCAGCAAAAGAGCCGCGCACAGCCAATCTGGAACTGGTTCACATGATCGAGATGTTGAGCTGGGGCGATGCCGGCATTTACCTGTGCATTCCAGGTGGCGGGTTGGGCGGCGCGGCCATTAACGCCGTGGGGGCACCCGAGCAGTTGGAGCGCTTTATGCGCCGCTTCTGCGAAGGTGAACCGAAGTGGGGCGCCATGGCCATGACCGAACCGCAGGCCGGTTCCGATACCAGCAATATTCAGACTACGGCGCGTTTTGATGCCGAGACCAACGAATGGGTACTCAACGGCCAGAAAATATTCTGTACCAATGGCAAACTGGCGCTGGAAGAGTCGGACGGCTTTGTGGTGGTGTGGGCCACGGTGGATAAGCAGGCCGGTCGCGCCGGTATGAAGTCCTTTGTGGTGGAGGCACACACGCCGGGCGTCACCATAGCCAAGGTGGAAGAAAAGCTGGGCATCCGCGCCAGCGATACAGCGGCGATTATGTTGGACAACGCGCGCATTCCGGCCCAGAATATTTTGGGCAGCGCCGAGGTGGCTGAACGCAAAAGCACGCAAGGTTTTAAGGGCGCCATGAAAACGTTTGACGCCACTCGCCCCATTGTGGCGGCTAGCGCCATTGGCATTGCGCGGGCTGCTTTTGAATTCGCCCGCGATACGCTGGCCAAAGAGGGTGTCCAGGCCGATTATGTGGCCCCGCGCTGGAAGCTGAGTACGGTGCAGGCCGATCTGCTGGAGATGGAGGCGCAACTGCGGGCGGCCTGGCTGCTGACGCTCAAGGCTACCGCGCTGCTGGATGCGGGCGAAGAGAACAAGTTGGAATCGTCCATGTGTAAAGTAAAAGCGGGCAAAGTGGTGACGTGGATTACCCAGAAAGCGGTGGAGCTGTTGGGGCCATTGGGATACAGCACTGAAATGTTGGCCGAAAAGTGGATGCGCGACGCCAAGATCAACGATATTTATGAGGGCACCGGCCAAATCAATACGCTGATTGTGGCGCGGCAGATTTTAGGATATACGCGGGCCGAGTTAAAGTAGGGAAGTTATGGCTATATTGCTCTTCTATGCGCAGCTCAACCGCGGTATAGCAACAGCCATAGTAGCCATGCCGCTACCTTTTATGAAGCAAATAATGATAAAACTGAAACGTTGGTTCTACAACCTAAAACGCAATCGCATATTCAAGCCGGAGTTTACGCTACAGAACGGCCAGAAGCTCTATTTTCGGCTCATGCTGCCGGAAGATCAGCCCTTGCTATATGAACTTCGTGCTCACCTGTCAGACCAGTCACTGAGTCGCCGTTTTCACGTGGATGCCTACCGCATTACACCCGAGCGCGTGCAAAAGATTATTGCGGAGCTAGTGCAGGTCGACAATGTGGCGCAGACGGCGTTAATGGCGCTGTATCGTGATGATGTGGGGGAGCATATTGTGGGTGTTGCCCGTTTGGCGCTTGTGACCGATGAGGCCAGTGGCCAAACTGCCGAAGTGGCCGTGATTGTACGCGATGATTATCAGCAGCAGGGGCTGGGCCGGGAAATGCTCAGCCGTGCGTTGCGTCTGGCGCGCCTGATGGGTTTCAAAAAATGGGTGGCCTATATTCAGACCGATAATTTGGGCGCGTTGCGCTTGTTTCGCAGCCTAAAGTTGCCCACGCAAGCGCATACCAGCCACGGTTCGACGGAGCTGCAAATCGCAATTGAATAGAGAGCCGAGGGGCAAAATAGCAGGGAAAAGCGGGAACCGTGGCACTGTTCCCCGTTGCTATCATCCTCTATGAAGCGCAGATTGTCTCAGAGGCTGTTTGACAACGATTTTAATCTTTGATACGATGGCGTTAGTACATCGTTGCGGTGTCGACTGTTTTGGCTTCTGACTCCGTGGCGACTTCACCGTACCGCTGGATTGCCAGGAGTGAGCTGGGCTGCAATCGGTGTGATTCTACGCAAGGCGTTCTAGCCACATAGAGGCTTTCCCGAAAATAAAAATACTCATTTTGATTAGAAAAACTTTTGCCATTCCATAAAGGACGAATTTGTCTCAATGGGGAACCGTTTTTAGGGAATGGCTTAATCCTAATTCCCTCGAGCCGACTCATAAATTCGATCTGCTTATGCAAGGAAGCTCTTATATTCCAAAAATCGTTTCCTCGCTTTACATACTGAGCGGATTTGACTCATTACCCTCCAGTATAAGATAGTTCCAGTCCTAACAATCATTACAACATCATATACAAAAAATTGTGCCAAAAGTACTCATTCTCAAGGAGCGTGCCCTATGCCGAAGTTGTTGGAAGTGAAGAATTTAAAGACCCAGTTCTTCACACAAGATGGTGTTGTCCACGCCGTAAACGGAATTTCGTATATCGTAAATGAAGGCGAAACCGTGGCCATTGTGGGCGAATCGGGCTCCGGCAAAAGCGTGGGTGTCATGTCGCTCATCCGGCTGATTCCGCAGCCACCGGGCAAGATTGTTGATGGTGAGGTCTGGTTTGATGGTCAAGACTTGCTTAAATTGAGCGAAGATGAGTTGCGACGCGTGCGTGGCAATCGTATTGCCATGATTTTTCAGGATCCGATGACGTCGCTCAACCCTGTTTTGACCATTGGTCGCCAGATCACCGAGGCGTTGGAGCTACATCTGAACATGAGCCGCGAGCAGAGTCGCAAGCGAGCGGTGGAATTGTTGGAGCTGGTCGGCATTCCTGGCGCGGCATCCCGGTTGGATGATTATCCACACCAATTTTCGGGTGGTATGCGTCAGCGCGTGATGATCGCCATGGGGTTGAGCTGCAACCCGCAGCTGCTGATTGCCGATGAGCCGACAACCGCGTTGGATGTAACCATTCAGGCACAGATTGTGGACCTGGTCAACCGGCTAAAGGATGAGCTGGGGATGGCCATTATTTGGATTACGCACGATCTGGGTGTGGTGGCCGGCATGGCGCAACGCGTGATCGTTATGTATTCCGGCTTTATAGTGGAAGAAGCGCATGTAGATGAAATTTACGCCCAGCCGCGGCACCCCTATACGTTAGGGCTCCTGCGTTCAATTCCGCGTTTGGATCTGGGACGCCAAAAGCGCCTGGTGCCCATTGAAGGTTTGCCACCAGACTTATTGGAAGCGCCAAGCCACTGTCCTTTTGCGCCCCGTT
Source organism: Caldilineaceae bacterium (assembly GCA_020634755.1). Taxonomy (GTDB): domain Bacteria; phylum Chloroflexota; class Anaerolineae; order Caldilineales; family Caldilineaceae; genus JACKBC01. Next base: position 64,599 of record JACKBC010000007.1, read on the forward strand.
GCTCCTTTGCCGTGGACAAATGCTGGGAAGCCAACCCGCCGCTGGAGCCAGTGGGTCCGAATCATAAGGCAGCCTGCTGGGTTGATATTTCCGGTGTAAAGGTGATTGCCGACGTTAAAGAAACTGAGGTGGCAGCATGAGCGCAGCAACAAATGGAGTAAACGGCAAAGGCAAACTGCTGGAAGTAAATGATCTGAAGATGCACTTTCCCATTACCAAGGGGATTGTGTTTCAGCGTCAGGTCGGCGCTATTAAAGCCGTAGATGGCGTTTCATTTGACCTATACAGCGGGGAAACGCTTGGGCTGGTGGGCGAATCTGGCTGTGGCAAATCGACCACGGGGCGCGCCATTCTGCAATTGTACCGCCCCACCGATGGCCAGGTCGTCTTTGAAGGCAAGGACCTGGTGCAGACCAAGGGCGAAGAGTTGCGCCGTATGCGTCGTCGTATGCAGATGATTTTTCAGGATCCCTATGCCTCGCTCAATCCGCGCATGACCGTGGGCAGCATTGTGGGAGAGCCATTGGACGTACACGGTATTGGGAGTTCCCGCAAAGAGCGTCAAGAGCGCGTTCAGGAACTGCTTAAAATCGTCGGTCTGAATCCCTATTTTGTCAATCGCTATCCCCATGAGTTTTCCGGTGGCCAGCGCCAGCGCATTGGCGTGGCGCGCGCATTAGCTGTAAACCCCTCGTTTATTGTGGCCGATGAGCCCATTTCGGCATTGGATGTGTCGATTCAGGCGCAGGTGATCAACCTGATGGAGGACCTTCAGGAAGAGCTGGGATTGACCTATCTCTTTATTGCACATGATCTTTCGGTGGTGCGTCACATTTCAGACCGCATTGCCGTCATGTACCTGGGCAAAATTGTAGAGCTGGCCGACCGCGATGAGTTATATCGCAATCCCATGCATCCATATACCCAGGCTCTGCTCTCCGCCGTGCCAATTCCAGACCCCAAAATTGAAAACCAGCGCAAGCGCATTATTTTGGAAGGTGACGTCCCCAGCCCGGCCAATCCACCCAAAGGCTGCAACTTCTGTACCCGTTGTCCGCGCGTCATGGATATTTGCCGGGAACAGGAACCAACTTTTAAGGATTATGGCGATGGCCATTATGCGGCGTGCTTCCTGCACGAATAGTTCATACAATACCGGTAGTCCGTACAACACCGGGTTGTTTCACGCAGCAGCGCTAAAATGGGGCGCTGTTGCGTGAAATTGATTTTGGTTGCTGTTTACGAAAAATTGACAGTCCCCTATTGCAGTGCTACTATCTATAATTAGTAGATCGCACTGGCAAGCAACAGCGTCGGATTCATCAAGCGAGACCGACGCCTGGATCGCCAACACCGTTGCGGTGTACTGATAATGATTATGCAGTCTGCATGAAGACCCTTTATAGAAGTTCACATTTTTGCCCCGATGCGGTCAGACAGACTTCTATCTGTCCAGTGGCGATTGGGGCAAATTCCTCGTTTGTTCCAAGTAAAGATGATTTTTAAGGAGAACGATATGCAGAAAAAACGTATTTCACTACTTATGCTGTTTCTGGTGATGACGCTGGTGATGGCTGCTTGTGCAGCGCCCATGGCCGCACCAGGGGCCGCAGACACTTCCTCTGACGGTGCAGCAGCCGTTGCTTCCGACCCCGTAACGCTGGACATTAACCTTGGTACGGAACCACCCTCGCTGGATCCCTCGCTGGGTACGGATACCACCTCGATTTCGGTTATCAATGAGACCTTCTTAGGCCTGACCGAACTGGACCCCGATACGCAAAAGGCGGGCCCAGAGCTGGCCAAAGACTGGAGCATCAGCGATGACGGCTTGACCTACACCTTCAACCTGCGCACAGATGTGCCGTGGGTACAGGTAAAAGATGGTGAGGTAGTCGAGACCGGTATGATGGTCACCGCTGGCGATGTTGCATATGGCCTGAAGCGCACCTGTAATGCCGAGACTGCTTCGGATTATGCCTATGTGCTCTATATTGTAGCCGGCTGTGAAGCTGCAAACACCGGTGAAGGCAGTGTGGATGATGTGGCCGTAAATGCGGTCGATGACGCCACGCTGGAGATCACCTTGAACTATCCGGCCAGCTTCTTTGAGCAGATTGCCAGCATGTGGATCATGCGCCCCATGCCGCAGAGCGTCATCGAAGAGTATGGCGACGCCTGGACAGAGCCGGAGAACATTGTCACCAATGGCCCGTTTGCCCTGAGCGAATGGATTCACGGTGATAGCTTGCAGATGATTCGCAATCCTTTCTGGTATGGTTGGGAAGAGATGGGCGACGTGGTGGGCAACATTGAAGTCATCAATGGTGTGATGATCGAAGAAGTGTCCACTGCATTTGCGCTGTATGAGAATAATGAAATCGACACGAGCGGCGTGCCGCTGGAGATGATGGACCTGGCGTTGGCGGGTGAATATGGCGACGAATTTGTCATCGCACCCAGCAACTGCACCTATTACTATGGGTTCATCACCCAAAAACCTGAGGTTAGCGACCCGCGCGTCCGCCGCGCCCTTTCTATGGCCGTGGATCGACAAACGCTGGCTGATGACATCTTGAAGGGTGGCCAAATTCCGGCCAACACATTTACCAACCCGCTGAACTTTGGTTCGCCGGCTGGTGATCCGGACATTGCGCCGTGGGCCATGACCGAAGCGCAGGGTGGAACTGGATATGCCGCCGCCGTTGAAATGGCCAAAGCATTGATGGAAGAAGCCGGCTATCCCGGCGGCGCCGGTTTGAGCCTGACCCTGGCCCACAACGTCAGCGAAAGCCACGCTACCATTGCGCAGGCCATTCAGGCCATGTGGCAGGAAGCTTTCCCCGATATTGAAGTTGTGATTGAAACGCAGGAGTGGGGCGTCTATCTGGATAGCCTGGATCACGATGCGCCGCTGGAAGGCAAACCGGATGTCTATCGCTTGGGCTGGTGCCAAGACTATCCGCACGCCAACAACTGGATTCACGAAGTATTTAACCCAACCCAGGGCGCCAATGTGCCTATGCTGAGCATGGATGATCCGATAGTTGGCGATCTGGTGAAGCAGTTCAATGATGATACCATTGCGGCCCAGACCGCATCCGAAGATGAGCAGCTGGCGCTTTACAAAGATGCTGAAAAGCTCTTCGTTGACGACATTGCCGCCATCATCCCGATTTACTACTACACGACCGTCGCGGTGACCAAGCCGTGGGTAACTCGGTTGTATTCGGATGATAAGTACTACTATCGCTGGTCCGTTGATGAGGCTGCCAAAGAAGCCGCTCGATAAATAACGCGTTCTCACTAGAAGGGGCTTCGCACTAGCGGAGCCCCTTCTTTGCCTCTGTTCTTGGAGCCCAATTCCCTATGATTTCGTATGTTATCCGCCGCTTGCTCTGGTCGTTGCCCGTATTGTTCTTGATTGTCCTGGTCACTTTTCTGCTGGCCAAGGCGCTACCTGGTGGTCCATTTGATCGCGTTGGCGACAAATCGCTGCCGGAGAGCATACGCGTGGCCATTGAAAAGAAGTACAATCTGGATAAGCCCCTGGTAACGCAATTTGGACTCTACATACGCGACCTGGTAATAAATGGCGATTTGGGTCCTTCGTATTCGTATCGTAACCGCACGGTGAATGACCTGATCAGCGAGACGCTGCCCATTTCTGCGCAAATTGGCATCTTGTCCGTGTTGTTGGGGGCAATTATTGGCTTGCCTGCAGGTATATTTGGCGCCTTGCGGCGCAATACGTGGGTGGACTATCTCAGCTCTTTTATTGCCGTGCTTGGGTTGTCCGTGCCCAATTTGGTGCTGGCGCCGCTTCTAATTTATCTGTTTTCGGTGAAATTGGGCTGGTTTCCGGCCGCCCGTTGGGGCGTCAATTATAAAGAACTTTACTTCGGCTTTATCCCACCCATGACGGCTGATTTTTGGTCCCACGCCGCGCTGCCGGTCATTACATTGGGAACCGGCATTTCCGCCACGTTTGCCCGGCTTTCGCGCGCCAGCTTGTTGCAGACCATCCGCGAAGATTACATCCGCACGGCGCGCTCGAAAGGGCTGACCCAAACCACAACCATTGTGCGCCACGCCCTGCGCAACTCCATGATACCGGTGGTGACCATTCTGGGGCCGCTGCTGGCGGGCATCTTGACCGGTACTTTTATTGTGGAATTTGTGTTTGGCATTCCCGGCATGGGCGACTTTTTTATTACCAGCGTCAACAACCGCGATTATCCCATTATTTTGGGCTCGACGCTGGTCTTTGCCATCTTTTTGGTGCTGGGCAACATTATGGTCGATATTATGTACGCCTGGATGGATCCGCGCATCCGCTTTGATTAGCGCCGTCGGAATGACTTTACACCTGTGATTGGCGCTGCTTTGCGATTTTGTAGAACTTACGCAAATCCTGACTGGAAAATTGGCAGGCCAGCCCCTGGTACACGGTACGTCATATTTTGTTAACGCACGTTACGCAGCGACAGCCAGTCTGCTAGAGAGAAACAGGAACGTCGGCGAGCCGACTTTCCGCCAGGCTTGCGTAACATACGTTGTTTATTTGCCCAGCGAACTGGATTGAGAGGAATTTTCATGGCGGCGGGAGCACTTTCGCTAAAACCAAGTGAAGACATAACTGAACGCAAAGGGCGCAGTCCGCTGGGAGATGCTGTTCAGCAGCTGCTGAAAAATAAGATTGCCGTGGCGGGCCTCATATTTATTGTGACGTTGATCCTGCTGGCGATTTTTGCTGAACTGGTGTCGCCCCATCCATATGACGGCGCCAACTTTAAGCTCACTGATGAACCGCCCATGACTCGTGCTGAAGATGGTCGACTTTTCCTGCTTGGCACCGATGAGTTGGGGCGCGATGTGTTGAGCCGCACCATTTATGGGGCGCGCATTTCGCTGGGTGTGGCTTTTGTGGCCTCGTTTGTTAGCCTGATTATTGGCATTATTTATGGATTGGTCTCTGGTTTTGGCAGCGCAACGCGCGACAATTTGATGATGCGGGTCGTTGATTTTCTGTATGGCTTTCCGTTTATCATATTTATTATTTTGGTGCAGGTCGTGGTAAAAGCCTATAGCGCCCGCGAAGATACAAGCGGCGGGCCGTGGGGCCTAATTTTGCATGCCGACAAAGCGTCTGGCGGTATCCTAATTATGTTTGTGGCCATTGGGTTGATCAGCTGGTTGGGCATGGCGCGCATTACGCGCGGTCAAACGCTTGGCTACAAGAACAAAGAGTTTGTGGAAGCGGCCCACGCCGTGGGTAACCGCAATGGGCGCATTATTTGGAAGCATATCTTGCCCAACATTTTGGGCCCCTGCATTGTTTATGAAACGCTGGGTATTCCTGGCTATATTCTGACCGAGTCTTTCCTCTCTTTTATTGGTCTTGGCGTCAACCCACCCACGCCAAGCTGGGGCATCATGATTTCCGAGTCAGTCGGCTCTCTGCGCACGGCTCCTTGGGAGGTCTTTGTCCCGGCCAGCGCCCTTACCCTCACGGTGTTGGCCTTTAACTTCCTGGGCGACGGCCTGCGCGATGCGTTTGATCCGCGGCTGCGCGGGGAATCATAAGCGGCCCCAATTGCTAAACTACGCAATTTATACCAAGTGCGGTTGTAAATGCTATGAATAATCAACAATTTTACTCTGAGAAAGGGGAAATTATTCATAGTTTTTACAGAGCCAAATGGTACTATACAGTACACGTCTTGAATACCATGAGAAGTATGTCCATAAATAATCAGTAGATCGCAACGGCATGAGATAAGGCTGGATTCCTGAATCGAGCTCGACACCTATATTGCCAACACCGTTGCGGTGAACTGGTTATAGAAGGCGATTTGTGCAGCGGCTTGGGGACACCCGAGCCGTTTCCTGATCCGCGTTCATACCACGCAGGCGTATGCGGGTCTGTTGACATTCTGACCAATTAAATCGGTAAATGACGGCCCTGTTTGAAATTAGCGCCTGACAGCCAAAGTACGCTAAAGCGCACTCCTGCGATAGCCTGCTTTAGCGGGCTTTCTCTAACAGATGCAGGCGTCAGCCTGTGGCATCAATTACCTTTGGTTGTGAATGGGCCCTATTTGTTGCCATTGCCACCTGTGGATGGTGAATGTGGTAAAATATTCACGCACAATGGAAGCTAACTTCATCACTTCTTGACATTTTTCTGTTATACTATGCCAAACAACTTTACCTGGTTGGGACTTACGCAAGCCCAGAGCAGGAATCGCCTAGTCCGAGCGCTTTGCTTGTCCTGGCGAACCACGGGCGCTGCGTAAGTCGTGCGAGTCAATTCTATCCCCTGAATTGCGGCTGGTGCAGAAATCCTCTGTTCTTTTTGTTATAGAACTTACGCGGCCGCTTGCCGTGCAAGCGCCTCCTGTAGAGTCAGAGTGCCTGACGTAAACCGTTTGGCAGCCATGCTCTTTTCTACTGGTGCTGTGTAAGCCATGTTGTTCAATCTTTTCACAATTTAATCAAGGAGCAAAAGTACATATGCATAGAAAACTCTTCTCCGTTGTGACCCTGTTCGCGGTCATGGCAATGGTGCTGGCCGGCTGCGTTCAGCCGGAGCCCATTGCACCGGCTGATGCTGGCAGCGATGCCGCGGCCAGCAGTGACAGCGCTGCTTCTAGCGGGGCTGCCGCCACCGGCAATGAGGTTCCCGGCGGCGTTTACACTACGGTGAGCAGCGCCGACGCATCCATTCTCAACCCGATTCTTTGGTCGGATAGCGCCAGCAGTGGCGTGGGGCGCTTCCTCTTCCCGGTGCTGATCGGCGCCGACCCCTTTACGGGCGAAACCGTTCCCACGGAAATGGCCGAAAGCTGGGATGTCTCTGATGATGGCCTGGTTTGGACCTTCCACCTGCGCGATGGTGTAACCTGGAGCGATGGTGAAGCCGTGAATGCAGATGACTTCAAGTTCACCTATGACGCCATTGCCAGCGACCTGGTGGAGACGCCGCGCAAGTCCAATGTGGAAGGCATTGAAAGCATTGAAGTGCTGGACCCGCTGACCGTTCAGATTACCTTTAAAGAGGTAAAATGTGATGGCCTGTTGGATCTGGGGCTGCGCTGGTTGCCCAGCCACATGTATGCCGCCGACTTTAGCGACATTATGGATAGCTCGTTGAATGAAGAACCCACCGTCAGCGCCGGCGAATTTGTCTTTAGCAGCTGGGCGCGTGATGATAACGTGGTGGAAGTGCGCAACGACAGCTTCTGGAAGGGCGCACCGCTTATGGACGGTCTGATTACCAAAGTGGTGCCCGATCCCGGCGCCCGCCTGGCGCAGCTGCAAAGCGGTGAGGTCAGCGACATTGGCCTCCAGCCTGAACAGCTGGCCATTGCCGAATCTGACCCCAACGTCGATATTTACAATTTTAAAGATGATGGGTATGCCTATATCGGTCTGAACTTGGCCAACCCGGTCAATCCCCAGCCCGGCCAGGATGAAGATGGCAACCTGATCGACCAGGATCCGCACCCAATTTTGAGCGATATTAACGTGCGCAAAGCCATTGCCCATGCGCTAGATTACAAGACGATCATTGACAACGTCTATTTGGGCCAGGGCTATCAGATTGCGTCCAACGTGCTGCCGGCCGTGGAATGGGCGCACGATGCGGGCATTCAGCCTTATGAATATGACACCGAGCTGGCCGCGCAATTGTTGGAAGATGCCGGTTGGGTCGATTCCGATGGTGATGGTGTGCGCGAGAAGGATGGCGTTAAATTGGCCTTGACGCTAAAGACCAATGCCGGCAATACCACCCGTGAAGACCTGGGCGTGCTGGTGCAGGATCAGCTCAACAGCATTGGCTTTGACATTGACTTTCAGGCCATTGAATTTGGCGCCCTGGTAGGTGAATTGCTGGGCCAAACCTTTGACATGGTTATCATTGGCTGGACTGGCCTTGGCACAGATCCCAATGATGACTCCTTCTGGCACACCAAGTACGATACGCCGGATAGCGGCTTCAACTTTGTAAGCTACCACAATCCAGAAGTGGATAAGCTCCTGGAAGAGGGCCTGGCCGTCGTGGGGTGTGCCGCGGCTGACCGCGCGCCGTTCTACCAGCAAATTCAGCAGATTATTCACGATGACGTGCCGTATGTCTTTGTGACCGGCAGCGTGGGCAACGTTGGCTATCGCACCGAGTGGGCTGGCCAAGACCCAGGTCCGTGGGATTTCTACTGGAACATTGAAACGTGGTTTGATACGACCCTGCAGCCGTAAGCAGATTTTGTATCAAAGTTCGTCGCTGTACATGCATAGTTTTTCACAGGGGGTGGGTGCAATCGCCCTGCCCCCTGTTGATTTTCGCAGCTTGTTGTGAAGGAGTGAAATCGCACTATGGGCCGATACATTTTGCGCCGCCTGATTCAAGCGATCCCGACGCTGTTGGGCGTAAGTATCATAAGCTTTCTATTGGTCAATTCGGCGCCCGGTGATCCGTTGGTTTTGCGCACATTTGGCGATCCCAATATTACAGACGTCGATCGCGAAATTATGCGGCGCCAGCTTGGCATGGATCAGCCCCTCCCCATGCAATATATTAGCTGGATGACTGGCTTGGCTGTGCGCAGCGGCAACGTCATAGAGGAATTTGAGCGCACCGGTTCTGCCTGTACGTTTATCGGCGTGCTCAATACAACCATCTGTGACAAAGGTGGCGGCATTCTGCGTGGTGATCTGGGCACGAGCATTCAGACGAAGCAAGCCGTGTGGGATCGCTTGGTGGAACGGATGCCGGCCACGCTTGAATTGGGCACAGCTGCACTCGTACTTTCGCTCATCATTGGTGTGCCGCTGGGCGTCTTAAGCGCAGTCTATCGCGGCTCCTGGTTCGATAATATGGTCCGCTTCTTGGCCGTTATTGGTCAGGCGGTACCCAATTTTTGGCTAGCGCTAATGGCCATATTTCTCTTTGGCGTCGTATGGGGAATTCTGCCTACTGGTGGTCGCCAAACCGCCACATTAACGGGCGACACCGATATTGCAGACAAGCTCTGGCATCTGATTTTGCCGGCCATTGTACTCTCGTTTGGCAGCTTGGCGCTCTTTAGTCGCATTATGCGCACAGAGACGCTGGAAGTCATCTTTACAGATTATATACGCACGGCCAAGGCCAAAGGGCTGCCCATGAGTCGCGTCTGGTTTGTGCACGCCTTGCGCAACTCGCTCATTCCCATGATGACCATTTTAGGTCCGGCCGCGTTGGGGGTGCTGGCCGGTGCCGTGGTGACGGAAACCGTCTTCACCTGGCCGGGCATGGGGCGCTTAGCGCTGGATGCCGCACGACAGCGTGATTATCCCATGGTGTTGGGCGCGGGCATGTTCTTTTCAGTTCTGGTCATTATGGGCAATTTGTTGTCCGATATTTTTTACGGAATTGTTGATCCGCGCGTGCGGTTGTCGTAGATTTGCTGACAACCGCAGCAACAGGTGTGGACATGGGCCCCTGTGCGCTAAATGGCTGGCTGAATTGTTCACCGCGTTGCACTGTTATAAATAATGAAGGCTCTTTTGGATCTCGGGTGGTTGACGCGTTGGCCTGAGCTCCCTCCTGGAAGGAGAGCGGGAGATCCCGTTGAGCCATAATGCATTTGTTCGAAATTGGGGAGAAGGCGTATGGCCGTAAATCAAGCACAAATGACGCCCGGCAATCTGGCCACGGCGATCGGCGGGGCGTCTCAGTTGGAGCGCAAACCACAGACATATTGGAGCATGGCCATTCAAAGCCTGCGCCGCGACAGAATGACATTGGTGGCCATGGGCTTTCTGGTGGTATTGTTGCTGCTTTCTGTGTTTGCCACGCCGATTACCAATGCGCTGGTTGGCTTTGGCCCCAATGAAACTTTCCCTGAGAATGCATTTGCCAAGCCTTACATATGGCCGTACATCAAATGGCGCGTGGGCATGGATATGGTAACGGCGCCTACGATTTTAGGCCAGACGGGCGGGAAGATTTATTGGCTGGGCGCCGATCAACTGGGGCGCGATCAGCTGGCCCGGTTGCTCTCTGGTGGCCAGGTGAGCTTGACGATCGCCTTTGTGGCGGCGGGCATCTCGATGCTGTTGGGGGTCTCGGTGGGGGCGTTGGCCGGCTATTTTGGCGGTATTGTAGATGACATCATCATGTGGTTTATCAACACAATGGTTTCCATCCCGGCTATCTATTTGCTCATTATTGTGTCGGCCATTTTTAGCCCCAGTCCGATTACCTTGACGCTTTTTTTGGGGCTGTTTGGCTGGTTTGGTACGGCGCGTTTTATGCGCGGCAATGTGTTCAAAGTGCGGTCGCTGGATTATACGTTGGCGGCGCGTTCCGTGGGCGCCCGCGATGGACGCATCATGTTGCAACATGTTATCCCCAATAGCATTCCTGTCATCATTGTGCTTACAGCTATCGACGTGGGCGCGCTTATTTTGACCGAGTCGGCGCTTAGCTTTTTGGGATTGGGCATCCAGCCGCCCACTGCCTCGTGGGGCAGCATGTTGAGTCGGGCCAACAATTTCTTGTTTCTAATCGACCCCGCCACCGGCAGTTATAGCGCGCTGCATCTCCTGGTGGCCCCCGGTATCTTGATCACGCTTACCGTGCTTGCCTTCTACCTCATCGGCGACGGCCTGCGTGATGCGCTTGACCCCATGTTGAAGAACAAAAGTTAGCCCAAATCGACACATTGCCATAGCGTCAAGTTTACAATGAGGAGAATGTGAGTCGAAGCCTGCTTGCGTTCTTCTCTTTTATTGCCTTTCGCTAGAATTCAGGAGAAATTCACACAAATTTCACATAAATGGATAACTGTGGTAAAAGTTCAGCATATTTAACGCTGTTGGCCAAGCTTGGTGCAGCAATACCGCAATTGGTGGTCCGTTTGTGCATTGAGTTTTGCAACAATCCCACTAAAGCGCTTAATTTTTCCACATACAAACAGGAGACAGTCTATGAAGCGATTCCAACATTTCCCCAATATACTGTTATTGGGCGCGGTGTTCCTATTGGTCTTCGTACTGGCGGCGTGTAATCCAGATGCTGCTGCACCTGCCCAAGAAGCTCCGCAAGAAGAAGCTGCCCAAGACGCGGGCGGCGAAGAAGCCGCGGCGGGCGCTGCGGAAGAGACCCCTGCCGAAACTGCGCCTGCCGAGCCGGAAGCCGCCGCACCCGTAGACAGCGGGCCGGCGCCCACCGGCCTTGTAGATGAAATTGTGGTGGTGGAGGAACCGTCGCAAGATGCCGCCGTGACCCGCCTAGGTGTGGGCGAGATTGACGTGTTCGCCAACAGCGTGTCCGATCCGGAAGTCTTCCAGTCAATTCAGGCTGCCGGGCTGAAATATGCGCAATCCTACGGCAATTATTCTGAATTGACCTTTAACCCGGCCGGTCCGGTGTTTGAAGGTACCGGCAAGCTGAACCCCTTTGCCGTGCCTGCCGTGCGTGAAGCCATGAACTGGCTGGTGGACCGCGATTATATTTCCGAGGAGCTGTATGGCGGCTTGGCCGTGCCGCGCTATTTGCCGATTACGCGGGCGTTTCCCGATTATGCTCGCCTGGTCGACGTGGCGCGTCAGCTTGAGCTGAAATACGCGCACGCTCCCGATAAGGCGCGCGAGGTGATTACGGCCGAAATGGAAAAGCTGGGCGCCGAAATGGTGGACGGCAAGTGGCAATATGAGGGCGAACCAGTCGAAATTATTGTGCTGATCCGCACCGAGGATGTGCGCAATGAGATTGGTGATTACGTGGCCAATTTGCTGGAAGACTTGGGCTTTGACGTGACGCGCGACTATAAAGCCGCCGCCGATGCGTCGCCCATTTGGATTCGCGGCAATCCGGGCGATGGCCTGTTTCACATCTACACCGGCGGCTGGGTAACCACCGCCGTCAGCCGCGATCAGGCCGGCAACTTTGACTTTTTCTACACGCCGCGCGGGCTCTCCTTCCCGCTTTGGCAAGCGTATACCCCCAGCGAAGAGTTCGACACCGTGTCTGACCGTTTAGGTCGCCGCGACTTTAAAACCATGGACGAGCGCAAAGAGCTCTTTGCACAGGCGCTCGATCTCTCCATGCAAGATTCGATCCGCATTTGGCTGGTGGATCAGCTGGGGGCGTCGCCGTACCGCACTGACATTGCCGTGGCCGCCGATCTGGCTGGCGGCGTTAACGGCTCGGCGCTGTGGCCCTATACGCTGCGCAAAGGTCAAGACGATGGCGCTTCTGTGACCATTGCTTCGCCCAGCATTTTGCCCGAGCCGTGGAATCCGGTGGCCGGCAGCAACTGGGTTTATGACACCATGTTGCAGCGCGGCATGAGTGATGGTGGCGTTCTGCCCGATCCCTTTACTGGTTTGAGCTGGCCGCAGCGCATTGAGCGCGCCGAAGTGACCATTCAAACCGGGCTGCCGGTGGTCAAGAGCCTCGATTGGGTCGATCTGCAATTTGCCGATACGATTGAGGTGCCCGCTGACGCCTGGATCGATTGGGACACTGAGACGCAGAAGTTTATTACGGTGGGCGAGAAGTATCCTGAAGGTCTAACCGCGCTGCGCAAGAGCGTAGTCTATTATCCCAGCGATCTCTACGACATTAAGTGGCAAGATGGCAGTAGCCTGACGCTGGCTGACTTCATCCTGGGCAACATTATGACCTACGAGCGGGCCAATGAAGCCAGCCCCATCTATGACGAAGCTGCCGTGCCGTCGTTCGAGCAGTTCCAGGAATCGTTCCGCGGCTGGCGCATTGTGCAAGAAGATCCGCTGGTCATTGAAGCCTATTCTGATCTATACGGCTTAGATGCAGAGGCCAATGTGGCTACCTTCTTCCCCGGTGGCGGTGCCTGGCACCTATTGGGTATGGGTATAATGGCGGAAAGCGCCGGTGAATTGGCCTTCTCGTCCGATAAGGCTGACGCCAAAGAAGTCGAGTGGATGAACTATATTGCCGGCCCCAGCCTGGAAATCCTCAAGGCAAAGCTGGATGAGGCGGCGGCAGATAGCTATATTCCGTATGAGCCCACCATGAGTGCTTATATTACGGCGGATGATGCGGCCGCGCGCTGGTCCAATCTGGAAGCCTGGTATGCCGAAAAAGGCCATTTCTGGGTAGACTTGGGTCCTTACTATTTGGAAGATGCGTTCCCGGTGGAAGGCACCGTGCTGCTCAAGCGCAATCCCGATTTTACCGACCCGGCGGACAAGTGGCTGCGCTTCCAAGAACCCATGATCGCCGACGTGGTGGTGGATGGGCCGGGCCGTGTTACCATTGGTGAAGAAGCGACGTATGATGTATTGGTTACGTTTAAGGGGGAAGCCTATCCCACAAGCGACATAAATACGGTTAAGTATCTGGTTTTCAATGCCGTGGGCGATCTGGCTTTCTCTGGTGAGGCCGAAGCGGCAGCTGATGGTCAGTGGCAGGTCGTGCTCAGCGCCGACCAGACTGGCCAACTGGAAACCGGCGCCAATCGCTTGGAGATTGCGGTGGTGCCCATTCCGGTGAGCGTGCCGACCTTTGGTTCCCTGGAGTTTGTAACGGTCCCGTAGGGGATTGACGATTCTGAATTTACGATTTGCCGGGTGTTTTGTGGATGAATTCGCCCGGTAGGTCGTAATCCGTAGCGATATAGGCGCGCCCTGAGCCTGTCGAAGGGCGCGCCTATGTCGCTGTATTCTCTCTCACTTGGATACACATTATGGCTGAAGCTACTTTTCCGCTGGCGCCAGACGGGGTCAGCGACCGTGTGCCATCGAAATCCTCCAGCGCCCTTGTGCGCATGGCGCGTTTTACGCTGGTGCGCATTGGCACGCAAGCCGTGACGGTGGCCATCGCCGTCTATCTCAGTATTCTGCTGGCCAATATGGGCGGGCAGGTCGATGAGATCCGCCGCGGCGTTATTCAGGAGCAGACCGCCATCTTTGCCGGGCTGAACCCCGAAGTGCAGCAGATGACGCCCGAGCAGAAAAAGGAACACATTGATAAGCTGGTGGCGCTGGCCGAAAAGAAAGCGGGGCTGGACCAACCGTTTATTGTGCGCAGCTTTATCTACTTAAAAGACGGTCTGACGCTGAACTTGGGCCGCTCTGACAACATGCATAGCGATAGCGGTTCCAGCCTGGTGCGCCTCATCATTTTAGAGCGGCTGCCGCCCACGCTGCTGCTTTTTACCACGGCGCAGATGCTGCTCTTTTTTACTTCGCTCTTTATGGGGCTCTATCTTTCACGGAACTATGGCAACTGGATCGATAAGGTGAATTTAGCTTTGGCGCCTACCTCAGCGGCGCCTTCCTGGTTTTACGCACTCTTCTTGATTCTCTTTTTTGCCGGCGTACTGGGCGTGTTGCCTTTTGGCGGCATGGTGGGCGCGCCACCGCCAAGCACTACAGTGGGCTACGCGCTCAGCGTACTCAAGCATCTGATCTTACCTGTTTCCGCCGTGGCCATCAGCGCCATCTTTGCGGCCATTTACGGGTCGCGCACCTTTTTCCTCATCTATTCCAAAGAAGATTACGTTGAAATGGCCCAGGCCAAAGGGCTGCATCCGCGCACCATTGAGCGGCGCTATATTTTGCGCCCCACGCTGCCCATTATTGTGACCGGTTTTGCGCTGGGCATTATTAGCTTGTGGACTGGTTCGGTGACATTGGAAACTATCTTTAACTGGCCCGGTTTGGGGCGTCTGCTCTTTCAGGCCGCCACCATTGTAGACACGCCGGTGATTATTGGCGTGACGGTGATCTACGCCTATCTCCTGGCCATTACGGTATTTATTTTGGATATTGCCTATGCGCTACTTGACCCGCGCGTTAAAGTGGGGATGGGAGGCAGCAGATAATGCAAACGCTGCGGTTGCTCCTGCGTTACCCGTCGGCGGCCTTTGGCATGGTGATCATTGCCATGTTGGTGGCATTGGCCATATACGCCCCCATTGCGTTGCCCTATAGTGAGGCCATTCGTCTGTGGCGCGGCGGCGAGGGCGTTTGGCAAGAATCACCCAAAAACGCGCGCCCAAGTTGGTATAACTATTTCCCCGGCGTCAATTTGCCCGAAACGATTATTCTGAACAGCCAGACCGATCCAGCCCTGAAACAGCGCACACAGCTGTCTGATGCGCTGACCGATGTGCTTTTTACGTTTAATATTGACTACACCTATGATGGCTTTCCACAAGAGGTCGCTATCTTTTTTACCTCTGTCTATAAGGAGAAGCGCCCCCACGTTACGTTGACCTGGCATACGCCCGATGGTCGCAAAATCCAGCTGGACGATTTGACCGTGCAGGGCAGTGAAACGTACTATGTGGCGCAAGATACGCGGTTGGCGCGTAGTTTCCCGGGCCAGCCGGCTATGGAAGTACTCTTTGGCGACCCCAGCGCGACCAAGCCCACGCCGTTGCACGGTACATATACATTGGAAGCGGCGGGGCTGGTCTTTGAAGATGATGCGGATATTGACGCCAAAGTGGTTTCGTATGGACAGCTATATGGGTTGGCCGGCACCGACCACAAGCGCCGCGATCTGACGGTAGCGCTGCTGTGGGGCGCGCCCATTGCGCTGGCGCTGGGGCTCATTGTGTCGATTGTTTCGAGCGCCAGCACGCTGATTATTGCGGCGGTGGGCGTCTGGTATGGCGGCTGGGTGGATGCCTTGATCCAGCGCATAACCGAAGTCAACATGATTTTGCCCGGCTTGTCCATTCTGATCATGATCGGCGCACTCTATTCTAAAAGCATTTGGGTTATGTTTGGCACGTTGACGCTGCTGGGCATCTTTGGCGCCGGCATCAAATCATCGCGGGCGCTCTTTTTGCAAGTGAAAGAATCGCCCTATATTGAGGCCGCCCAAACGTATGGCGCCGGCTCTTTTCGTATCATCACGCGCTATATGATCCCGCGCATTATTCCCACGCTGGTGCCGGGGCTGGTGGGCGCCATTCCCGGTGTGGTTTTCACCGAGGCGACGCTCTCCATCTTGGGGCTGGGCGATCCGATTCTGCCCACATGGGGCAAAATTTTAAGCGACGCCCGCTTTAACGGCGCCCTTTTCCAAGGTCATTACTATTGGGTGCTAGAGCCGTCGGTGCTGCTGATTCTTACCGGTTTGGGATTTGCCATGTTTGGCTTTGCGCTGGACCGGGTCTTTAATCCAAGATTGCGCGATGTGTAGGAATTTACCAGGGACGATTTACGATTTACGCGCTCTGGTTGACGGGCTGGATTTGTCACTCACGTTACGCAGCGACAGCCAGTCGGCAAGAGAAAAACAGGAACGCCGGCGAGTCGACTTTCCTTTAGGCTTGCGTAACATAAATTTGTAAGTCGGGGATTGTATCGTAAATGGTAGAAGATTTTGCTCAATAGATTGCACAGATTTTGCAGATTATCTGTTTTAGAAAACAAACTCACAACGTACGAGTACAGATGCTAAACGAAATCACCTTGTAAATCGTAAATCAAATATTGTACATTATAAAATCGTAAATCATCCATGTCTACTGAGCCATTATTGCGAATTGAAAACCTACGTCTCTATTACCGGACGAACCAGGGCACTGTCAAAGCCGTTGACGATATTAACTTTGCGATGAACCGCAACGAAGCCGTGGTGATTTTGGGCGAATCGGGCTGCGGCAAAACGTCATTGACGCGGGCGCTGTTGCGGTTGTTGCCCAAGAATATAGATCAATATTCGGGCAAAGTGCTGCTGGACGGCATCAACGTTATGGAGATGAATGAGGGAAATTTTCGGCGCGACGTGCGCTGGTCCAAAATCTCCATGGTGCCGCAGGCGGCCATGAATTCGCTCAACCCAGTGCTCAAGGTGGGCGATCAGGTGACCGAGCCGCTGCTGACGCACACCAATGTCAGCAAAGAGGAAGCCTGGGCGCGGGCCCGCCAGATCTTCCAGCAAGTGGGTGTGCCCGTTGATTTCTTGAACCGCTTTGCTTTTGAGTTGAGCGGCGGCATGCGTCAGCGCACGGCCATTGCCATGGCGCTGATCACCAACCCGGCTCTGATCATTTTAGATGAACCCACTTCTGCGCTGGACGTGTTGACCCAGGCCAATATTATGAATACGCTCAAGCGCATTAAATGGGAATCGGAGACCAGCTTTATCCTGATCACCCACGACATTGCCACGTCCAGCGAATTGGCCGATCGGGTGGCCGTCATGTATGCCGGGCAGATGGTGGAAGTAAGCGACGCTGAGCGCTTTTTCTCCGTTCCCCAACACCCCTATTCGCAAAAATTGTTGGCCAGCGTACCCAAGCTGCGGCAGACCGCCGAGCCAGACTTTATCTCTGGTCAGCCGCCCAGCCTGCTCAATCTGCCCAGTGGATGCCGCTTTGCCGCCCGCTGTCCGCAACGGTTTGCGCGTTGCGACCAGACGCCGCCCATTATTGAGACCGGTGGGCGCTCCGTTCAGTGCTGGCTCTATGCCCCCGAAGCACAGGCTGAACTGACCCAAGCAGAGGTGGCGGCGTGACGGTGGAACAGGCTCTTTCAACTGCGCAAACAGAAGTGACGCCAGACTCAGCCTTGCCCAACTCCAAGGCTGACCGCACGCCCTTGCTCTCTGTGCAGGACGTACACACCTGGTTTGAATTGCGCCGCTGGGGCTTTGGCCGGGCGGGGCATGTGCGGGCGGTGGATGGCGTCAGCTTTGATATGTATGCCGGTGATGCTGTGGCCGTGGTGGGTGAAAGCGGTTGCGGCAAGTCCAGCCTGATGAAGACTATTTTGGGGCTGCACATGCCCACCCGTGGCGAAATTGTGTTTGAGGGCCGCCGCCTCACCACGCTTAACCGCGAAGCGTTGCGCTGGTACCGTTCGCAGGTTGGCTATGTACAGCAGGATCCCTTTGGGGCGCTGGCGCCTTTTATGCACATTGAGCGCATTTTGGAAGAGCCACTGATCGTGCAGGGCATGAAGAACGCACGCGAGCGCGCCGACCGTATTCGCGAAGTCATGCACGAGGTGCGCCTGACGCCGGTGGAAGATTTCCTGGGCAAGTTTCCGCATATGCTCAGCGGGGGCCAACAGCAGCGCGTGGTCGTAGCGCGCGCCATGATCTTGCGCCCCAAGCTGATTGTGGCCGATGAGCCGGTCTCCATGCTGGATGCCTCGGTGCGCGTGGAAATCCTGCGTCTGTTGCAGGGGCTCCAGCGTTCACACAACCTGGCCGTGCTCTACATCACCCACGATCTTTCGACCGTGCGCTATTTCTCCGAGCGCATTTTTGTAATGTATGCGGGCAAGATCATCGAAAAGGCGGAGGTGAATGATCTGCTGCGCAATGCGTATCATCCCTACACCGATGCGCTGCTGGCGGCCATTCCCGACCCGGATGCCCACAATGCAACCCATCTGCGCGAGGTGCCGCCGGGCGAACCCCCCAATTTGATCAACCCGCCGGCTGGCTGTCGCTTTCACCCCCGCTGCAACCGCGTCATCGAGGGGCTGTGCGAAGTGCAGATCCCGCCCGACTTCGAACCGGAACCCAATCACTTTGCGGCGTGCTGGCTGTATAAAGAGGAGTGAGCAACAGATTATGCTGCGGTTGTGATGAAAACCGTCGTTTTCCGTCAGAGTCGTGTACGTCGCCCAATAAGGGGCAAGATTACACGGGGCGTGGCCTCCCCCTGATATTGCGCTTCAGCGCAATATCTGTCCCTCTCCACGAGGTGGAGAGGGACGCGGCGCACCCGCAGGGTGCAAAGCCGGGAGAGGCCACGCCCGTCAGAGTTTCATTCAAAGCAAAGTATAGTTGCTAAATCAGCTGATGGTTAAAATCAACAACCCGCTACTCTTTATTTTGCTGGGGGGAATCCTGATTTTTGTGGGGTTCGGCGCCGTCTTTGGCATGGTGCTGCGTCTGTGGCAAGCTGGCTTTGCGCTCAGCTTTTTGGCTTATGCATCCTCGCTGGTGGGCACGTTGTTGAGCCTGCTGGGCATTTTGGAGTTCCACCAGCGCGACGATGGATATTAGAAAATCCATATCAAAAAACCGCAGGTTATACAGACGGCGCAAATTGTAAATCGAAATCTGCGTTTATCTGTGTAACCTGCGGTTCAAAGCGCAATCAGATGCGTTCCTGCATCTGGCTATTTCTGCATAGCTCGCAACTTCTCAAAGAGTTCCCGCTCTTCTGCAGTTAGTGCCGTGGGCAGTTTCACTTCAACCTCTACCAGCAGGTCACCCTTTTCGCCACCCTTTTTCAAATGCGGCATGCCTAACCCACGCAGGCGGAACGTGCGGCCATTTTGGGTGCCGGCCGGGATTGTCAAAATAACCGGTCGCTCCATGGTTGGGGCCTGCACTTCGCCGCCCAATAGCGCCGTGTATAAATCAACGCTGGCTTTGACGCGTAAGTTATCCCCTTCGCGCTGGAACTGATCGTGCGGCTTGACGGTCACCACCAAAATAATGTTGCCCATGCCGCCGGCGTTGGAAACCCGCACTTTGGAGCCAGTTTTTACGCCGGCGGGGATTGTCACCTGGAAGCGCGTCCCTTCATCGCTTTGCAATGTGCGCTCTGTGCCGCGATACGCTTCTTCGAGCGTGACCGAAACGGGCACCTCGGCAGCGGCGCGGGTGCGCGGTACGCTTCTGCTGCCATTAAAGCCGCCTGTACTTTGTGGGCGGCGACCACCCATACCGCCGCCAAAGAGCGATTCAAAGAAGCTGGAAAAGTCGCCGCCGCCAAACATCTGTTCAAACTCTTCTGGCGAAACGGTGCGCGTCTGCCCACCGCCACGGCCCCCTTGGTACTGGGACCAGAAGTCTTGGGCATTACCGCCGGTGCGGGCATACTGTTCCCACTGGGACCCAAAACGGTCATATTGGCTGCGCTTTTCCTTGTCTGAAAGCACAGTATAGGCTTCATTGACCTCTTTGAATTTGCGCTCAGCCTCGGCATCCCCCTGGTTTTTGTCTGGGTGATACTGCTGTGCCAGCTTGCGAAACGCTTTTTTTATCTCTTTTTCATCGGCATTGCGTGCAACGCCTAAAATTTTGTAATAGTCTTTGTAATCCATTGGCGTTCTACTCCGTTGGCGTTAAGCGCCACTCAATAACACTCGGGCCGGACGCAGCAGCTTATCTCCATCCATATAGCCGGTCTGCAATACATGCACTACGTGATCGTGCGGCAAATCGCTATTGGCATCTCGCCCTACGGCTTCGTGCAAATTGGGGTCAAATAGTTGACCTGCCGCCGCAATAGGCGTCACGTCGTATCGTTTTAATGTATGCAAAAAGGCACTCAGCGTTGCCTGAATATCGTCGATAAATGGCTGGTTTGCTCGCGCTACGGCCCCCTGGCCTTCCGCGCCAGCGGCCAGAACCGCCTGAGTCTCTGGCGCAAGGTTTTCCGCGTGTTGCAGCGCTAGCTCCAGATGGTCGGCCAGCGGCAACATGTCCAGCAGAATGCGATTGCGCTCTTCGCGCACTTCCGCTGACGAACGCTGTTCCCAGCGTTTGCGCAAATTATCCATGTCGGCCTGCAACCGTACAAAACGCTCCTGCCATTCGCCGCCATTATCGGTTTGCGCTTGCTCCTTTGGCAGATTGGCAAGCTGTTGCTCTGCTTCGTCCAGCGCTGTTTTCAACCACAGGATTTCGGCGTCCAGCTTTTTAATGTCGGCTGTCTGCTGGGCAATGGCGTCACTTTTAATTTTAAGCTGATCGGTTTGTTCCTTGCCCAGACGTTGCAGCCGCTGAATTTCCAGCGCTTGCTCTTTATATTGCTCTTGCAAAGACAAATGCGCCCGATAGAGGGAGTGATAATCTTCCAAAGTGGGCACACTTTGCACATTGCGCTGCCGGGGGTTCTGTTTGCGCTGCGACTGCGAACGCCCCGAACGATCAAATAGATCTGACATTCCCACTCCTCAATATATATAGAACTTACGCAAGCCTTGGGAAAAACTGCCACGTCAGGTACGTTATGCGCTCTTCGCGAACCGCGGGCGCTGCGTAAGTCGTGCTATATCTATATAAATAGAACTTACGCAAGCCTTCCGTAAAGTGCTTGGTCAGTGATGAATGCTTCCTCTGGCCATCCAAAGGGGCAATGTAAGTCCTATAAACGTATTATGCGCTATTAAAACGGGCGGGGCAAACCGCCCCGCCCGCCTTCTATTATCTGTTACGTCTTGTGTGCTGGGCTTGCGCAAGCCACCGCTGCGCAACCCGTCCATAAGACCTAATGTCTATCCGTAAATTCCCTGGCCTCAAACCCATCTTCTATGCGTAAGCGTAAGTTTTAAAACCACATTTACGGATAGGTTCTAAGCGGATTAGACCTGGCGGAATTCGCCTTCCACCACATCGTCCTCGTCGGCTTCGCCGGTAGGGGCAGAACCGTTCGGGCTGGCTTCGTCCGGGCCTGCACCATTGGCGCTGGCCTGCTGATACATCTGCTGGGTCAGCACATGGCTGGCCTGTTGCAACTGCTCGGTCAGGCTCTTGATGCGGTCCAGATCGTTGCTGTCTTTGACGCTCTTCAAGTCTTCAATCGTCTGTTCGATCTGGCCCCGGTCGTTCACCGGCACCTTGTCGCCTAGGTCGCTCAGCGCTTTTTCGGCGCTGTAAATCATCTGGTCGGCCGCATTGCGTGCATCGACCAGTTCACGGCGCTTGCCGTCTTCCGCCTCGTGCGACTTGGCTTCCTGCACCAACCGATCCACTTCATCCGAAGAGAGGTTGGTCGAGGCCGTAATCTGTACACTCTGCTCTTTGCTCGTGGCTTTGTCTTTGGCGCTCACGTTCAAAATACCGTTGGCGTCAATATCAAAGGTCACTTCCACCTGCGGCACACCGCGTGGGGCCGCCGGAATCCCATCAAGACGGAAGTTGCCCAGCGTCTTGTTGTCGGCCGCCATGGGGCGTTCACCCTGCAGAATATGGATGTCCACAGCGGTCTGGCTGTCCGCCGCCGTGCTGAAGACTTCGGTCTTCTTGGTTGGAATCGTGGTGTTGCGCGGAATCTGCACAGTCATCACGCCGCCCAATGTTTCCAGACCCAGGCTCAGCGGGGTCACGTCCAGCAGCAACAGGTCGCTAACTTCGCCACCCAACACACCGGCCTGAATGGCTGCGCCCACCGCCACGACCTCATCGGGGTTAACGCCACGATTGGGCTCTTTGCCGGTCAACTGGCGCACCAGATCTTGCACCATGGGCATGCGGGTGGAACCACCCACCATCACCACTTCGTCAAGCTGAGTGGCCGAAAGGCCAGCATCCTTTAGCGCGCTGTGGAACGGTTTCTTACAGCGGTCAATCAGGTCCGCCGTAAGTTGCTCAAACTTGCTGCGCGACAGGTTGGTGGCCAAGTGCTTGGGACCAGAGCTATCCGCCGTAATAAAAGGCAGGTTAATTTCCGCCTGCGTGGTGGAAGAAAGCTCGATTTTGGCCTTTTCCGCCGCCTCTCGCAAGCGCTGTAGCGCCTGGCGATCTTGGCTCAGGTCAATGCCCTGTTCCTTCTTGAATTCTTCGACCAGCCACTTTACAATACGCTCATCCCAGTCGTCACCACCCAAGTGTGTATCACCATTGGTCGACTTCACCTCGATGACGCCGTCGCCTACTTCCAGCACAGACACATCAAATGTACCGCCACCCAGGTCAAAGACCAGAATGGTCTCGTCCGTTTTCTTGTCCAAGCCATAAGCTACGGCAGCTGCCGTGGGCTCGTTAATAATGCGCAACACTTCCAGACCGGCAATTTGGCCGGCATCTTTGGTGGCCTGGCGCTGGCTGTCGTTAAAATAAGCCGGCACCGTAATCACGGCCTGCTTAACATCTTCGCCCAGGTAAGATTCGGCATCGCGCTTGAGCTTGCCCAGCACCATGGCGCTGATTTCCTGCGGCGTGTACACCTTATTTTTAGATGGAATCGAAACGCGGGCATCGTGGTTTGGTCCCTCTGCAATGGTGTATGGAACCATCTCCTGCGTGCGTCGGGTTTCGACGTCGTCAAAACGACGACCCATCAAGCGCTTTACTGAAAAGATTGTATTTTCCGGGTTGACCACGGCCTGGCGTTTTGCGGTAATGCCAACCAGACGATTGCCATCTTTGGCAAAAGCCACAACCGATGGCGTAGTGCGATTGCCTTCCGCATTCGCAATTACAGTGGGATCGCCGCCTTCCATAACGGCGACTACGCTGTTGGTGGTACCCAGATCAATGCCTATAATTTTAGCCATTATAAAAAAAGTCCTCCGTCGAATTTATAGTAGTCGAATTTAGTATTCGTAATATGGCCCGTTTTTCACTAGCAATGACTCCATTTTACCGTATTTATGTCAGCATAGAATATGGCCAACGTTAGCAAAGTGTTTGCGTTTTTATCGTTTTATCTGTGGTTCGCACCGTACTTCGGGTTGTGATATGATAAGCCCATTGCAGCTAACATGGCTGAAAATATTGGGCAAATCATCCAAAATTGGATGATAAAACAAAACTGAATCAGGAGACTCTTATGAGTGAGCAGTTGGCGGTCTTTATAGACTTTGAAAATGTCGCGCTGTGGGCCGAGCAAGAATTCCTCGACTTTGAATTAACCCCCTTAATGGAATACCTCAAAAGCCGCGGCCCCATTGCGTTCAAGCGGGCCTATGGCGACTGGAGCCGCTTTTCGCGCTACCGCGAAGAACTGATGAACAACGCCATTGACCTGGTGCAAATTTATAGCATTCGCGTGGGGAAAAACCGCGCCGACATCCGCATGGCCATCGACGCCATTGAAACGGCCATTACGCGCGACAAAATTGGCACCTTTGTCATTGTGTCGGGAGATAGCGACTTTGGTCCGCTGGTCTCTAAGCTGCGCGAATATAGCCGCTACACGTTGGGCATTGGCCCACGCGATGTGACCCATCCGCTGCTGGTGAAAGCATGTGATGAGTTTGTCTATCTGGAATCGGTGCTGTGGGAGATGGCCGATGGCGGCGATCTGTCCGACCAGCCCATTGGCGATAACGAGGCCGCGCGCAGCCTGCTCATGAAGGCGTTGCGCGTTCACGTACAGCGGGGGGATGCGCCGATTTTGGCCGCTAAGCTCAAGCAGACCATGCTGCTGATGGATTCGGCCTTTAATGAAGCCAACTTTGGCTATTCACAATTTAAAAATTGGTTGGAAACCAATGTGGACCTGGTCAACCTCTTTGCCAAAGATATGCAGCTGTATGTAGCGCCCAAAGGGTACACTATTCCGGCCGACATGGGCATGAATCCGTGGCAAGCATCTACCAATGGCGCCAACACGCCCACCATGATTCAAGCCGAACTGCCGGTGAAGTTTCACGATGCTACCCAGCAGGCGCCTTCGCTGCGCGCCCAATATCAACAAATATTCAACCGGCTCAAGATGACCGCCGTGGATTTAGCCACCCGGCGCGATGTCCTGCGCGATATCTACCGCGAAATTACGGCGCGTCCGGCCGAGCGCACGACCGATGAATTGCTGGAAGACCTGTGTGAGCGCTACGAAGCGCAAGGGCTCATCCGCAGCAAAACCACGCTGCGCCAAATTTGGCAGATGGGCTTTCGCCAGCGCACCTTTGATTATGGCGGCGAGGTGGCGTCGGTGCACGTGCCGGTGCAGCTGGCCGAAGATATCGATAGTGAAGCCACCTTTGTGCACCGCGCCGAGGCTGGCTTTGTCTATGCGGTGATCAATGCCGGGCTGGATATTGACCTGGGCGAAATGGCCTCCATTCTGCTCAACGAGCGCGACCAAACTGATTACGTACAGAGCTTGCTCGATAATCTGGAGACGCGCGAGCTGATTGTGGAGCGCGATGGGCGTTACATCTTGCCCGGCCACAGCTCCATTCCATTTGCCGACGATGAAGCATTGACCATTGTGTGCCAC
The DNA here is from genome assembly GCA_020634755.1 of Caldilineaceae bacterium. GTDB lineage: Bacteria > Chloroflexota > Anaerolineae > Caldilineales > Caldilineaceae > JACKBC01. Next base: position 89,510 of record JACKBC010000007.1, read on the forward strand.
GATATTGATGGCATTCAGGTGCCGGAAAATGTGCCGCGCACGCCGGATAAGGCGCGCCAGCTCTCCAAAACGGCCATGCTGCAACGCTCGCAAGATTTTGCCGCCTCGGCCCGCAGCTATCTCTATGCCTGCCGCATTCAGTGGGAAGCCGTGGAAGAAGGCGAAATGGGGGCCACGTTGGAGGAACTGCGCTGGTACATGGCGTCCTATGCCTCGGTCAAGGCGGGTGAACTTTCGCAGATTCACCGCAACTACGCCCGCTCACGGCCCTATTACATGGCTTTCTTCCGGCTGGTGCAGGAAGATGACCCGCTGTGGAGCCGCATGCGCGGGCTGATCAACCCCATGCTCTCCTACTATTGGGTCAACGCCTGGCGCGAACTGGGCTTAAACAGCGGCGGTCTGGGCCAAAACACCACGTCGCCCGCTGAAATCGCCGTGCGCGCCGCCACCTATGAAAATCAGGAACTGAGCCGTCTTTGGTTTGAAATGACCCAGGACCTGGCCGAAGTGAACCCCGGCCTGCTGCGCCGCGTCGCCAACCAGATTCGGCTGACGCGCAACGATTCGCCGGTCTATGCCCAAGTGGCGGACAAGATTGAGCAGATGTTGATGGTGTAGGTCTCTGCTCTTGGGTGTGGAAAAATCGCAAATGCAACGATAAAAGCCGAGGAAATTTCCCCGGCTTTTATCGTTGCGACAGAAGCTTGCCCTACTGCTCCACGGGGGTGTCCTCGCGGTTGCCCCATTCCTCCCAAGAGCCGTCATAATTGCGCACGTTGGGGTAGCCCAGCAGCTCTTTCAACACAAACCAGGTGTGGGCGCCGCGCACGCCGGTCTGGCAGTAGGTGATGATCTCTTTGTCGGGCGGGAAACCGGCCGCCAAATAGAGCTTGCCCAGCGCTGGCGCATCTTTAAATGTGCCGTCGTCATTCACCGCATTGCTCCATTCTAAATTGAGCGCGCCCGGAATGTGGCCGCCGCGCGCCGAGCGTACGTCAGTGCCGGCATATTCCTCAGCGCCGCGCGTATCGCATGTCACCACCGACGGATCGTCCAGATGCGCCAGCAGATACTCGGACGTGGTGCGGATGGCCGGGTCGGCTTCGGCGGCTACATAGTCAGTAGGCGTGGGCTCCACTACCTCGGTGGAAAGCGCCTGGCCATCGGCCTGCCATTTGGTCAGCCCGCCGTTATAAAGGCGCACGTCTGGGTGCTGATAATATTTGATGGCCCAAAAGGCGCGCGTCGAGAGCAGATTGCGATTGGCGTCATAGACCACTACCGTATCTCCATTATTGATGCCCAGCTGGCTAAAGAGCGCCGACAGCGCATCTTGCTCCAATATCTGCCCGCGCGTCGAGTCAGTGGGATTGGTCAAGTCGCTGCCCAAATTGACAAAGAGCGCGCCCGGAATATGTCCTTGGGCAAAGACTTCGGGATCGCCGCCAATGTCTAAAAAGTGAACCGTGGGGTCGTCTAGATGCGCCAGCACCCACTCTGTATCCACCAGCGCGTCTGTGTGGGCATACGCTTGCGGAACGTCCGCGGTGCTGCCCGCCGGCGCTACCGGTGCGCAAGCCGCCAGCAGCAGTACAAAGAGTGCCAAAATTGACAATTTAAACAATTTACGATTCATTATAGATCCTTTCGTGAATGGGTGAGCTTCGGCGGCAGGCAGAAATTGGCCGTTTCAACTGCCGCCGAAGCTTGCTCTTTTTTGAATAGCCATAAAAACACAAAATTGTATGGATGATTTCACACACTGCGCGTCAGCGTAATGCGCCATTCGGGCGAACCGGTTTCGTCGATCTGCGCCGCATAGCCCAGCCGCGCCGCCTGGGTGGGAATGGTTTCCAACGCCGGCGCGTGATCGGTGATCACTTCCAGCCCTTCATCCTGCGCCGTTAACTTTTTCAACGCCTGTACGGTTTTCATCATGGGGTACGGACAAATATCGCCGCGTACGTCTAACTGCTTGAGCGCCATAGTGTGTCTCCTTAGTTTTTATGGACTGCTGTATCCCAACTTCTTACTCCTAACTCCCAACTCCTTACTCCCTATTTCTTCCCCTATGGAATCCGTTGAATAATCTTTGTGCCCATCCAAGCGCCGACGGCCAGACAGAGCGCAAAGACCCAGCCGTTGAGCGCCAAAGAGGGAATCGCCGAGAAAAACGAACCAATGGTGCAGCCCATGGCAATACCGGCGCCGTAGCCCATGACCGTGCCGCCGCCAATGGCCTGCACGTAGCGCACCTTCTGCCGCGGCGCACGAATCTTAAATTCACCAGCAAAGAGCGAGGCGATGAACGAGCCAAAGACCATGCCCCACACCAAAAAGAGCATGTGGTGCAAAATGCCGCCCCCCAAATCCATGGCGCAGCCGGGCAGATTGGCCAGCCCTTTTAGCTCGCCGGGGCCGATGCCCAGCACATTGGCAATGCCCACCGTCCAGCGCGACACTTCGCCCGTAAAGCCCCATGGGTGCGCCGCAATAAAGAGCAGCGCGTTGAGGCCGCCCAGCACGGCGCCGCCAATGGCCACCGGCCAGCCGTGGACAAAGATGCGCTTGAGTCCGTCGCCCAGGCGGGCGGCAAAGGTCTCTTCATTGCTGCCGCGAAAGGGCATGTCTGGGATGACCATACCGCTGCGGCTCTCCCACCAGAGCACCAGTAGATAGACCACCAGCAGCCCCAGCAGCGTAACAATGACGCTGCCGGCATGGCCCAAATAGGTGGGCAGCCAGATGCGCGGCCCGCGGCTGATCTGCCAATCCCACCACCAATTCCAGGAATAGGCGGCCAGCAGCAGGCCCATCATAATGCCGCCAAAGCTGACCCATGAGGCCACGTAACCCTCGCCCATGCGGTAGATGCTGCCCGAAACGCAGCCGCCCGCCACCACCATGCCAATGCCAAAGAGCACGCCACCCACCACCATGTGCCAGCCCAGCGGCAGCACATTGGCGTCCGGCGGCAGAATGCCCAACGCCGGGTTGGGCACCAGCTTGCTCATAAAAAGGGCAAAGCCTAGCGTGGCCACCACCAGCCCAATCAGCAGCCCTTTCATGGTGCGGCCGTGGCCCAGCAGAAAAATATCGCGAAACGCGCTGGCAAAACAGAAGCGGCTGCGCTGCAATACAAAGCCAAAAGCCAGCCCGAACGTCCAGAAGAGCCCCATCTGGTTGCCAAACTGACCGGCAATAAACAGTATCACCAGGGCGGCGGCGCTGGCGGCCAGCCCGGCCCGCACCCGGCTGCCCAGGGTCACCCCTTGGCTGTAGCCCAGCTCGTTGGCCACAGTTTGCAAGAACGAGCGGCTTTTATTGACGTTTGTAGTCATAATCTCTCCGTGATGTTCAGTAGTTGATGCGTGACTGCGGCCGGTGATGGCATGTGGCGTGGTACGTGGTGCGTGTACCGGTCTGGACGCTCATTCGGGAATGTGAACTCAAATGTAGGGCGGGTATCGCTACCCACCGATTCTTGCCGACGAGAGAAGCCTCTTGGTCACCGGCACAAGGCAGCGATTTGGAAAATCGCCCTACGAAATATGAAACTTGTGACCCTTTTATAAGCTGAACCGGTACACGCACCACGCAATACCGCAAACGAAAACAGCTGCATTGTTCCCTAAAACCCTCTCTACCCCTCCACATACCGCGACCACTCGAGCCAGGACCCATCGTAATTGCGCACGTGCGGAAACCCCAGATGGCGCAATAGCAGATAGGTATGGGCAGCGCGGGCGCCGGAGCGGCAATAGGTGACGATCTCTTTGTCGGGCGTCACGCCCAGCACCGCTAATTCGGCGCGCACCTCATCCAGCGGGCGCACTGCGTTCCAGCCCTCTACCGCCGCACCGTTCATCCAGTCCCACGAGCGCGCACCGGGCACGTGGCCGCGCGCATATTCGGCTGGCGTACGCGTGTCGATGACCACCAGATTGGGGTCATCCAGCCGTGCAAGCAGCCAGGTGCGCTCAGCCAGATGTTCAGCGGCGGGATGCGCTGTAAAAGTGGCGGGCGATGGCGTAAATGGTTCTATCTCCGTGGGGCGTCCTTCCTCCTGCCAGCGGTCCCAGCCGCCGTTGAGCACGGCAGCATTGGTGTGACCATAGCGCGCCAGCGTCCACAGCACGCGCGCCGCCGGCATGCCCCAGTTGTCATCATAGAGCACCACGGCGCTCTGTTCATCGATGCCCAGCCGGCTCATCTGCGCGGCATATTGCTCGAGGGAAAGCAACATGCCTTCCACCCCATCCACCGTGTGGGACAGGGTGCGCAGATCGAGCCAGGCGGCGCGCGGCAAGTGTTCTTCTGCATAGCTCTCCGGCAAACGTACATCCAGCAGTCGCAAATGGGGATGCGATAGGTGCTGGTCTAGCCACGCCGGTTCTATAAAGAGCGCCGGCAGTTGCAGGGGAGCCAATTGGGTGCTTGGGTTGTCCAAAGGAGCTTCCTTTCCAAATAGGACGAGCGCCGCGCAAATTAAGCGGCCAAACAACTATGGGATGCTTGTAAAACCAATCAAAAAAGCGCCACCGTATGATTCGGTGGCGCTTTTGAAATTGCTCATAAATATGAACACAATCGCTGCGCTGGTTGTGGCTGCTCTCACCAAATCCGCCCTGTTTCGGCGGAGGCAGTGGAGCGTTTCGTCTCGGCTAGCTGATGCGCACGCAGGCCGCAGACGAAGGCCACTGCCTCCGCTCTGGACAGATGCAACAACAACAGATGAGGGTCAAAACGTTTGCCATAGTTTAGATTTACAAATTACAGTGTATATCAACAGCGCAAAGCAATGTTGTGATTATCTCCGAATGAAACCAGAGCGGAGTATACTTGATGGAACGCACGCTGTCAAATTGATTCATGATAAACCGCAGATTAGGCAGAGTTTTGAATCACCTCTTCGCAATGTGTCGCTTACAATCATGGCCTGCGCAATAATTAAAAGCCCCAATTTGCATTTGTGTTCGCAATTTGCTAACATGATGTTTATGCATATCATCTCGATACGTCGGTTAAGAGAATTCTGGCAGATTCATCCGGCAGCGCAAAGGCCCCTGCAAGCTTGGTATACACAGTGTGGCAAGGGAAGATGGCACAATTTGGCGGAACTTCGCCAGATTTTCCCAACTGCAGATCAGGTTAGGCGGCTAACAGTGTTTAATATTGCCGGAAATAAATATCGATTAATTGCACGAGTTGAATATGAGCAACAGAAGATATACATTCGGGCGATTCTGACACATGCAGAGTATGACAAAGAGGGGTGGAAAAATGATAGCTGGTTCCTATGACCTTCAATATCAAGAGCTGTTATTTACCTATGCACCGCGCACGATTCATACTGAAGAAGAATATGAAGCGTTGCAAGAACAAGTGGACGCCCTGATTGACCAAGGCGAATTAAGCGCTGCCGAGCAAGCATACTTAGATTTGCTGGGCGTGCTAATTAGTGATTATGAGGCGCGCGTGGAAGATGCCACAACATTTGAATTGCGCGGGATACGACTATTGCAAGGGCTAATGGAACTACATGAACTCAAACAAATAGACCTTATCTCCATTTTTAAGACGCGTTCAATTGCGTCTGCTGTTCTAAGTGGCAAACGACAATTGACGGTTGAACACATCAACAAACTAGCCGCCTTTTTTCATTTACCGCATATGCTTTTCTTTGAGCCTCTCGTGGATGAAGCTGATCTATCAAATGCCAGTTGAGCCAGAACAGTTGGCGGTCAACCCTGCCAGGTCTCGAAGGCCTGACAGGGTTAAATCTACAAGTTATTTCTGAACAGACCTTTCACTGGCAAAGTCACCCGCAGAAATACATAAACATCCCTCTTCTGCGGGTGACTTCGTAGATGATTATCCCCTTTGACATTCCCAAGCCTGGTAAAATGGCCGGGTCTTCTATCCCCCATACTCCACATAGCCGGTCTGATTCTTCTTCACCCAATCCCAATTAATGGCGGCGCCCAGCCCTGGCCCTTGTGGAATGGGCACGTGGCCTTTGGCGTCAATGGCGTTCAGATCGTCGGCATAGTCTAAAAAGAGATGGGGCGCGTGGCTGGCATCGGCTTTGGGATGGATGAGCCCCATTTCGTAATAATTGGTGTTGCGGATGGCCGCCATGCACTGGCGCTGAGCCGGGCCGGGACCGTGGAATTCAATATCTAACCCCAAAGCTTCGCAGGCATGGGCCAGCTTGATCACGCCCGTAATGCCATCGTAGCCCACATCGCCGCGCACGTAGTCGGTGGCGTCGGCAATCACAAAGTCAATGTGCGGCTCCAGCGAGCGCACGTGTTCGGTCATGAGCAGCGGCGTCTTGATGAGCTGGCGCAGCTTGCGATGGGCGAACTGCGATTTACCGCCATCGCGATACGGGTCCTCATACCAGAAAAAGCGCTCTTCATCGCACGCCCAGCCCACCTTGAGCGCGTCGCCAAAGGTGATATATTCGCAGGCCGGATCGAGCATGAGATCCATTTTGCCGCCCACGCGCTGGCCCACGGCGTGGACGCAGGCAATCTCTTGGGCAATGGGCGCTTGGCCCCAGCCGTGGATCTTAAAGGCGGGATAGCCCATGTCCAGACACTGCTCGGCAAAATCGGCATACGCTTCGGGTGAGGAGAGACCATCCGGCTGATGGTCGCCATGATAGGTGCTGGCGTAGCAGGGAATGCTCTCTTTGTAGCCGCCCAGCAGCTTATAGACGGGCGTGTCATACAGCTTGCCCGCCAGGTCCCACAGCGCAATGTCAATGGGCGCGTGGCCAATGCGCGCCACCTGGCGCAGCGCACGCGTCACGTCGGTATAGATGCGCTCGCGTTCCAGCGCGTTGGCGCCGATGAGATAGTGGACAAAGCGGCCCAACGTGGCATAGTCGGTGCTGCTGCCGCCGGCATATTCACCCACCACGCCGGCATCGGTCAAGATGCGCAAGATGTGGCCGCCGCTTTTGACCGTGCCGCCCGGTTCGTAGACCAGATTGAAGCCATTGTAATCCTTGCCCAAATTGTTCAGCGTGTATTCATACTCATAGATCTCGATCTTGGTGATTTTGGGGTCTGCCATGGTTTCTCCTTTACCTGTGCTTGTGATACAGCGGTTGAGATGAGAACCGGAATTTTAATGCGCCGATTGAGCCAACCGAAAACGCCGGTTCTCGTTCAGAGCTGAATATAAAAACGGTTGTTCTGGCCATTGCATCGCCGGCTCGCTGGGGAGTAAGCCTATGGCGATGGGCTCATAAGGGGGAGCTAGCGAATATTTTATGCTTTCTGCGCGCAGATGTCTAATGGGCGAAAACGAGGGCAGGGCGAGCTGGTGTGGCTTTCTATGAATTTCGTAAGCACATCGACATGTTTCTCGCTCGCATTTATTGGTATGATGTGCTAACCCACCATTGTTATTACATTTCCAGTACACCGCAACGGTGTTGACGATGCAAGCGTCGATCTCGATTGGGGAATCAACCTCACTTCTTGCCATTGCGTTCCCGTGCTTGAGAAACGTATTTCATTTACCCGTTGCCGCCGGCGTAATATGTTCTCATCGACATAGAAATCAATTTCCAGGGAGAGCAAACATCCATGAAAGAAAAACACGTGCCGCTGCAGCGCTCGCTCAGCTTGCTGCGCCGGCTACAGCGAGGACCAGCAGACAAGGAAACGCTAGTTGATTTTGTAAGCATCGATTTCGCGTCTGACGCTTATGCTGATGATGGGAGTACGCGCAGTCGCCGTCTTTTTGAAAATGACCTGCTGCGGCTGCGCGAATTGGGCATGGATTATGAACACGAACGCAAGAGCGGTGAATATAGTTTTCGCACCTTTGGTAGTTTTAGCCCGCTCTGTCTGACCGATGCTGAATTGGCAACAGTGGCGTTTTTGGCCGAGAGCTTTCAGGGGGATGCCCCCAATAGTGCCGGTGTGCAACAGCTTCTGCGGCGCATTCTGGATCTGTTGCCGGCCAATCAGCAAGAAGAGGTGGTGGGGCGCCGGCAACGACTGCGCATGGACCTGCAACGACGCAGTACCCAGGCGATTCCACGCAAGGTGCAGATGGCCATTGAACGGACCGTTGGGCGACAGCAGTTACGTTTTGCTTATCTTTCACCCAACCAGGCTGATGCCGCCGCGCGCATACATACAGTGGAACCGTGGGAATACGTTTTTGATACGGCGCGCGGGCATTACTATTTGGAGGCGTATCGTCGCTCTGTAGAGGGACCATATGGGTTGTGGAAAGAAGGGCAGTGGCAGCGTTATCGGCCCGAACGCATAGATCCGGCAAGCGTTCAGGTGCTGCCAGATCGCTTGCCGCCCACGCCACCCAAGCGCCCGCGTCATCCGCTGGAATATTGGTTGGCGCCAGAGATCGCGCGGCTGGGCCAGATCACGCGCCACTTCGGCGACATGGCGATTCACGAAACTGATGGTGAGGGCTGGGTACGCGTGACGGCCACCACGGACAACCTCTTCTTGGCCGTGCGCCAATTGCTGCACTATGGCCCCAATTGCCGGGTAACGGGAGATGCCGAGGCTCGGCGGGAGATGGCAACGTTGGTGGCCAAGATGGCCGAGGCGTATGGAAGTTAACGTGTGGCCTGGATGAGTTTCTCTTGCAGCCAAAGATTTATCAGCGTTTGAGTGGAGATGCCTTGCTGTTTGGCAACTGCGTGCAGTTGGGTGGCCAGATCTTTGGCCATGGCGTAACTACGCATGGGTTGCGGCGGTAGGTTGATCTCAAAGGAGACCTCTTCCATGAGGTCTTCGTAGTCGGCTGTGCTATGGGTATCCCAAAATTCGCCGGCTTCTGCAAGGGAAGAAAATTCGTCGGGAATGGGGTCGCGTTGGGATGTGATTGGGTTATTTGCCATAGTTTTTGCTTTTTCTGGGTATTGAACTACGAGTTGATGCATTGTACCACATGGAACTGGCTTCATTAGAGAGTGAGTTATTTCGGATTTCACATCTTTTCGATGTTTGGTTGATGAATAAAATTATAGACATTGGGGAGATCATTCATAGGAACTCCCCGTTAAAATGGGGTAATGATGTGCGAGAATAAAGATAGTGAGAATTTGAATGGAGCTGTTGAGGAGTGACTATGCAGATTTATACACTACCAGTTTATTCCAAGTTGGCAGAGAGCGTGCCGTTGGAATTGGCTAAGAAGTTACCTAAAACTTGGCAATTATCGCAACATCAGGTGGAAACCTATCAAGCGCTGATTGATCTGCAAGGACCGGATGTTATTTTCAACACCGCCATGACGGGTGACGGCAAAAGTTTGGCTGGGCAACTTGGCGCGCTAATATCAACGCGTCCGTATACACTTTTTGGCATGTATCCAACCAATGAACTCATCCGTGACCAACTTCGCCAGACGGAAGCGACCTGGGCGCAATGGCAGAAAGAGCCATTTATCAGATCAGTGGATAGCCACGTGATCGATCAGCAGATGGATGGAGACAATTTTCGGCAACGTGGTGAGGCATTACTGAGTATACTTGGCAGCAGCGACCTAATTCTTACCAACCCCGATATCTTCCACTACATTATGCAACTGTTCTATCGACGTGGTGGAAACCAGGCAGATGCAACGGATAAAATCATCGGTCCCTTAGTAGATCAATTTGATCAGTTCACATTTGACGAATTTCACGTTTTTGAGACACCGCAAGTCATTAGCGTGATGAATGCTGTTTTGTTGATTTTGGAGATGACAAAAGGGCAAAAACGCCGGTTCTTATTTCAATCGGCCACACCGGGCGGGTTGATGCTGAAGTATCTGGAACGTGCGGGCATCCGCTTTCAAGTTGTGCAGGGGAAGTATCAGCATGCACAACTTAACCCTGACCCTAAGGCATGGCGGCCTATTTTGGGTGGGAGCGAGCTCGCCTTTTCAAGCGATATGATGGAAGAATGGATCGAGAAACACGTAGATGATATTTTGCTGCCATTCTTTATTCAAAACAGGCCCCATGCGAAAGGTGCTATCATTGTCAATAGTGTTGCTTTGGCAAAGCGGCTGGTTGCCAGATTGAAGCCATTATTTCAAAGGCATGAACTGACCGTGGGCGAAAATACCGGGCTAACGAGCCGTAGTCAGCGGATGGATTCTTATCAAGCCGATCTCCTTATCGGCACGAGCACGGTTGATATGGGGGTTGACTTTCGCATCAATTTTCTGCTTTTTGAAAGTCGCGATGCTGGATCCTTTCTGCAAAGGCTCGGTCGGTTAGGGCGGCATGAAGGTTATGAACGCGATGGGCGCGAGATATCGTTTAAGAAGCAGTTCAAAGCTTATGCGTTGCTGCCGGCGTGGATTCTCGCGCGGCTCTTTGAGCCTGATGGCCAAGCGCCCCCCTTGCTTGAAGATGGTATGGAAACGGATCGCGAACAGCTGACATCCGCAATTGAGAGCGCCTTTCCACCAACGGCCGAATTTGAACACTATGCCCGTTACTGGGGCGGATTACAGTCAGCCAGGGTATGGGTAGGGCTTAAGCAATATCTTGTGCGCGGCGCCTATGCCGATCTGCGCCAACGCTTAGGGGAGCAATACAATGCCACCTTCAATATTGATATTGACAAACAGATTGGCACGTTAAAACGTCTTGCCGAAACCCAAAAACCGCTTGCAGAGGAAGCGATAGCCTTTCGGGGCGGTAGCTATTTTACCTGCGGGATTTTGGATATGACCGAAGTTGGTGCAGATCGGATTAAGACTTATGACCTTTTTTCTTTGCTTGCGAATGCTAACCTTGGACCATTATCTGCGGAAGAGTATCAGCAGGCTATTACAGATACCGGCCTGGCATGGAAACCTTTTGAGCGCCAGAATCCAGTTGCCTTTTTTCGACTTTTTGGCTTTCGGGATGAACGCACCAATGTCAAAGTAAAGCTGCAACGGGATCTACTGCTTTGGGGAGCGGATCGCTTTGGTGTTGCCAGCGTGGTCAAGGGCATCACAATCGATGCAGACGGCATTCCAGAATTGAATAGGATTAACCGCGCGCTTCAGCGCCTAGAGTTTCCTGCCTTGATCTGTTTGGGAGTGGAGAATCACCCACTTGAAATAAAACGACGGTTACGGTTGCCTATGCTCTTTCCGATTCATGAATTTGAAAGTAGAGATAGAGTGGTTGGCAGTATCGCATTTGGCAGATCTGCACTGCTACTGGATGTCGCATTAAAACATCGAAATGTGGATACAGGGGGGAGCGCAATCTATTGTTGAAGCATGAAAACTCGTTTCAATTTGGAGAAAATTATGGATGAAGAATTATTGGATGACTTCGGGCTAGACGAAGAGGATGATGAGGGTGCAACGGACACAGTACCAAACAAGGATAGATCTGCGGAACCCATATTCACAACCTTGCTGCGCCGCTCCATCAATCAGCTATGGGGGGATGATCCCGTCATGGTTGATTTTGTCGAACACGTCGCGACGCCACTCTCCATTTTGCTTGGGCACAAAACCGCCAAGGGTGGCGACTTTGTCATTGAGAAGATGGCGGAAGGCGTTGACGTATCCCGCTATAGCGATGATCAATCAATGCGCGCTCACCTGATTAATGGGTTGTTTCCTGTTTTGCACATTGCGCATACACTCCACAATTGGGGAGTGCCTACTATGCGCCGATACGACGATGTCGTGCGTAGAACCTTTATCGCCGGTTATATTTTGCATGATTGGGTCAAACTACCAGAGGTGGATGACCAACTCGAGGCAATGGGCTTGAGTCATGACACGGTGAATGCGGCGCAACACCTGGCTGAGGTTGAAGTGATTTTCCGCGCATGGGCTGTGCAGCTCGGTTTGGACCAATTTCTTGAGCCGGTTGGTGGGCTTGAACAATTGCTCCATGATCTGATTTTTGTTGCCTGCAACACGCAGAAGAAATGGGGGACGCTGCGTAATCTATCCGCACTTCCCGGGCTATATCTGCATGGCACAGAGCGGAGTTTGGCGGAAAGATTGAGTCGCCTGGCTGATTATTTGGCCTATGTGGGGCGTGACCCGCGGCAAACTGTTAACGATCGATACATTCATCAGGAGATCAGCAGTCTGAGCGACCAGAATGCCCATCTCATCTATCATCATGTGGCTGAATTGCGCGGGGTCGTGACCAACTTGATCAACAATGCTGCGCTAAACGCATGTCAAAATGAATCAACGATACCTATTCTCTATGCACCAAGTGGTGTGGTCTATCTTGCCAGGACAGGCGCGACATACGATCTTAATCTGGAGCAGATTGGCCAGGATGTGATTGACGGCATTCGCCGAACCGCACAGCGCGTCTTAAATAACAATCTAACCGGCTTTAACCGCGATGGCAAAGGGCTCAAATATGCCGAATATTACGAACTCTTTTTTGAGCCGATCCAGATGTTCGACGTAGGCGCACGGGCAACGTTCAAGATTATTCACGATGGCAAGGCGCCCTCATCCGGTAAACGCTTTGCGAAAATGCGAGACAGCGGCTGGATGAACGATGATGTAGACCTGGATTTGCCTGATACGCCCCAAGTGGATCAGCTTGCCGAATGGTGCTATTTCGTCGAAAAGCTAACACGTGATCTGCCGGGCGATCTAGATGCTGCAAGGATTTTGTTGCCGGCAATGGGATTGGAGCATTTGACTGAACAATTTGATGCCGTTCCGCGAGATGTACGGGCCGGTGGCGTTGGCTATCATTGGTATTTTGCGGCCGGACACTTCATCAAACAGAACCCCAAACTTGACCCCGTGCAGGTTCGTGAAGTCATTGAGGGCTTTGCCTACCAGATGGGTCTGGCTGTTAAAGCAGTGAATGATGCTCATCAAACGGCTGCAATAGATGCCGACGCAAAAGAAGATGGCTTTGCAGATTTACGTGCGTATATCAAGCAAATGCTGACCTTTAGTGTAATACCAGTTGAGATTGAAACACTGGCAGACGAAAACCAGACAAATACCGAGCATTTTGTAAAAGAGTTAGATCGATACACCAACGCCAAAAAGCGCGGGCGTGGTACGACATCGCTCTGTTCGCTCTGTTCTTCACCGTTTGAAGTCACAAAACAGAAAGAGGCCGCGGTGCTCTTTTCGCCCCAGGTCTATAGCAATAAATTATCGTTGCATGGCTCCAATGGACTGCGCGATATCTGTTCTATTTGCGGCCTCGAAACAATGCTGCGCCAGTTACTCATGAACCGGTCAAATGCCAGTGGTGGTCGTTTTGAGGGTAGGCGAATCCGCTATCTCTATTTCTATCCAGCCTACTTCTTTACACCTGAAACGATGACCGTTTTTCGGTTCATCCATGACCGATTACGCCGCCTAAGCTTTACTGAACTGCGCAAACAGTTAGTATCCGAAGATAATGACAGCGTCGCTGTCCAACTTGGCCCAGATGTATGGCAACAGTTGGAAGATCTGCTGTTGATTCCCGAAGAGGATTATGATCCGGCAGAGGATCGGTATCTACGCATGCAATTTCCCAGTACCGAGCCGATTACCTTTTATTTTCTGGGAGTGCCACCACCTGGGCGCGATAGCAAGGAGGCCGAAGCATGGGTTCATCCCGCCTTTCTATCATTGCTTTTGCCGCTCTGTGTTGATGTGAAGGTGGTGGCGAGTGAGTCACCTATGCCGCTATTAAATGAAGCCAATGAGATGCCCGAGACCGTGTTGTTGGATGGCGCCCATGCCGCCATCGGCTATCTTGCGCAAAAAGAACGACTCAACTTGGATCAGGTGTTGCCAACATTGAAAAGACTAGCTACGGGCTATCTGATCCATATGGATGGTAATAGCACAGCGGGTTCCGGTGGGTACGACTACCGGTGGCAAGACATCCCGACCTTAGCTCGGCATCTATCTGAATCGTCCTTATATGCATTTCACTACTTGAAGAAGTGGCAAAGACGAGTTGGATTGGATGGTATTCCAGGATCGAAAGCAAAGTTGTATTTAGCATACGAAGCCAATATCAGTAATGGAGGGGAGGATGAAATGAGCCACGCAAGAATATTGACTGAACTTTATCGCCAATTTTATCGAGCCGGCAAAATGAACTCAAATAGTGTTTTGCGTCCGATCAGCGTTGCTGCAAGCGCAATACTCACCGCGGATAAGCGTCTCTTTGGCGATAAAGAAAGCCTAACCGAAGTGGTGCTGGGTGAACTGAGTAGCTTTATGGAGCGTGTCCAACAAGATCGAGCGGACGGCCGGTTAGCGCCAGGGAGTGACTATGCATCGCGGGCGGACGCAATGCAACGGTTTGCTGAGTACTTTGTTGGGACCCTGTACTTTGATCTATTTCGCGGTGATGTTAGCGCATTACGTGGTAAACAGCTCAATTTGTTGAAGAATGCCTGTGAGGTTGTTTACCGAGGATTAGATGCTGATTACTGGGCCGAACGAAAACAGGCTGAAGAAAGCACGCAGGCTGTATAACCTTTGCAAACACAATCATAATTCGCTCATCAGATGGAATTGTGCAAACACATTAATTTACCACTGGTGAAATCATTGGTTTGCGCAATTCTCTTAGATGAGCTGCATAATTTAATTTTGGAGGTCAAAATGAATGTACTAAAGAGCGAACTTTTTCCGATGCAAGTTCCACCAAAACCATCGGGCAACTACGCACACATTGTCATGCTGCGTTTGACCGAAAGCTATCCGCTTTTTCAAACCGATGGGGAACTTAACACGGCTCGTGTTAGCGCGGGCGCCGCCAATGGTGAGATTATCACTCGTCTGACTATGTTCAAGCGGAAGCAGACGACGCCGGAACGATTGACGGGCCGTGAACTCTTGCGCAAATATGGTTTGATTAGCCCAGAATCTGTAGCCCAAGGGGACAAGCGAGAAACTGATGCCAATGGTCTGCCAATTGATGAATATAACGTCAGCTTCTGCCAGTGGACACCCGATGCGATTGCTTATGGCTACGCCATTGGCGACAGCGGCTCAGAACGCAGCAAAGTTCTAAGCGACACCTGCTACTCGATTACAACATATGACGATAGCCATGAAGCGTTTACGCTCAATGCACCCTATGAAAGTGGCACGATGAGCCAACGGGGTAGCGTCACCAGCCGCATCAATGAACAAGATCACGTCCAACCACAAGTCATTTTCCCTTCGGTACTCACGACCCGCGATCTGACGGCGCCACTCTTTACCTACGTACTCAACAATGTATTACGTACTCGGCGCTACGGTGCGCAGACAACTCGGACAGGGCGGGTCGAAAATCATTTGGTTGCTATTGTATTGGCCGATGGTGAGATCTTCAGCAACCTCAAATTTACGCAATGTCTCTATGACTGTTTGCTGGCTGAAGATGCCATTAAATCACCTGATCCGATTGATATTCATGTAGCGCTGAGGGCCGCCCAAGGATTAATTCCAGATTTGCTGAAAAATGATGGTGTGGCGATCAAGCAATTGCTCATTGGTGATGAATTACAGAATCTTATCAACGAACTGCGTGTGACAACCGCCGATGAGGCAGGGATGAAAGCCCTTTTAGAGGGAGCATTCAACTCAAGTCAAGCCTACCATGAAGCGTGGTTGGCGCCAGCCTCAAAAAGCTCGAAGAAGAAATAAGGGGCAATGTCTATGTTTGTCACCATTTGCCAACTCACGTTACACGAGAATCTTTTCTATGCCACACGTGAAATTGGTCGTCTTTATGAAACCGGCCGTTATTTGCACAATTATGGGCTAACCTATGCATTGGGATTTGTGGCTGCACCCTATTTTGCGGCAACGGCAATCCCGAGGTATGGAGAAGATATGACGACGCTTAATGAGGCAAGGTGCTATGTCACCCCAGCTCGACCGATAGCAGTCAGTTTTGAACTCAACACGTTCAAATATGCGGACAATCGCTATCGGGTCAAAATGGAATTAGGCAGTCGCAATACGCCCAGTTTCGGACGGGCTAAAGAGTTAGCCGTGGGTAGCCGTTTTGAATTTGCGATTCTGAGCGAGGAAAAACCTATGCTTCCAGCCTGGGTTCGTTTAGGAAAATGGATGAGCAAAGCGGCGATAGAAGGAATTCATGTCGAAGAAGTCGCTCAGGTCCGACGTGGTGACTTCACCGGTGCATTTGCTATCAACCCGCTAGATTTACCCACGGAAACGCACCTGCGTACCTACGACCTCATCTCCATGCCGCCCGTCTCTCTCCTCGACCACGCCCATCTCACCGGCCCGCACTATCGCTTGGCAGACGGGCGTTGCGTGCCGGAGGGGTTGGCCTATCGGGTTCCGAGATGATGTTGGATTATCTAATGGGACGCGTTGCTTTTCAGCCAGGATGACCAGTTCGGCAATCACTATGGCCGGCATAATAATCTGGTGGATGTTATGAACGGCATCATCCAATATCTGACGTACTTGGGTGCTCAGACGCATTGAGCCGCCCAGATACCAAGCCAGTGTATGGGGGTTCGCAACATAGCGAGCCATTGTCAGCAATCTTCGGTTTGCATGATTTCAAGTTGCTGTTCGATGCTGTCATTCCAGATCTGCTTGATATCATCGGCTTTTGTTTCCGCCAACGCAGCAAGTTGTGGAAACGCGCCGAATAAGGTACTTTGCGCTAGAAGCTCGTTATCCGATACTGTGATTCTTATCTGTACCCGTGTATTGTCTGACAAACTCAACGTGTCTTGAGGGACTAATACACCACCAGCAAATGTTGCCTGTACAATGAGCTCCATTATTGTCTCCTTAAAATTTGAAGCAAATCATTGCAATGGTGCACCTACTTCCATCCCGCAATTGGGGTTATTACGCTAGTGGAGACAGTGTTATTTTTCTAAACACCAGTATGAATAATTATTGTACTACACGTTTCAATCAAATCATGGACACTAAAATCATGAACCAATCCCTCCACGCCCTTGTCATCAACCTGATTGCCCAGAACGCAGGAACGCTGCCTGGCTCCGTCGGTGAGCTGGCCCACGCCGCCTTTTATGCCGCGGTGCAGGCCGTGGACCCCGCACTTTCGGCGCGCATGCACGATGCGCAAGAGCGCAAGGCCTTTAGCCTTTCACCCCTGTATGGCTATTGGCAAAGCCCCCAAGACAAGCGCATCCACGTGAACACGGGGCAGGCGGGCTGGCTGCGGTTGGGGCTATTGGATGAAGAATTGTTCGCCGTTTTTATGCAGCACATCCTCTACAGCGGTCTTACCGGGGGCGCGCCCACCATTCGGCTGGGCAATGTGGATTTTGCCATTCGCGAGGTGCAAGGCAGCCCCGGCAGCCACCCCTGGAGCGGTTACATCACAGTGGCCGATCTGGCGGCGTTGGACGCCACCTCTACGCGCTGGGTACTTGAGTTTGCCAGCCCCACGGCTATCCGCTGGGAGCAGGCGGATAATGGCACGCGCAAAGTGGAAATTTTCCCCCAACCCCGGCTGGCAATGGCCAGCCTGCGCAGCCGTTGGGACAAAATGACCGGCGACCAATATGGCAAGGAGTTTGAAGAGTGGGTGGGGCGCAACGTGGTGGTGGGGCGCGTTTGGAACTGGGAGACCGAGCCTTTTGCCTATAAGCGCCAGAGCTATATCGGCGGCACGGGCCAGCTCCAATATGTGCTGCTGGATTCGTCCAATCAGTCCTATACCGCTCACTTTAACCGCTTGCTGCACCTGGCCTTCTTTGCGGGCATTGGCTATAAGACGACCCACGGCATGGGGCAGGTGAGAGTTATATCGCCCTGAGTCTACAGTCCGTAGTCCTGAGTCCGTAGTCTTGAGTCTCTTGAGTCCGTAGTCCCAAGTCGTAAGTTGGAGAGCGCGGGCTTTGGACTTCGGACTAAAAAAGAAGCTAATAATGGCAAAAATCACGCGCTTTGAAGATATACAGAGTTGGAAGCTGGCACGGCAGCTCACTAACCGGGTATATGAGGTGTCAAGGCGTCTGCCATTTCGGCGCAACTTTAGTTTAAGTGATCAGATTGGCCGGGCCTCTGGCTCCATTATGCATAACGCCTCTGGCTCCATTATGCATAACATTGCCCAAGGTGTCGATGCCGGCAGCGATGCTGATTTCGTTCGCTTCTGGCGCTATGCTCTGCGTTCGGCTACAGAAGTTCAATCCCAGCTATATGTATGTGGCAAAAGATCAAAACTATCAACCAATCAGAATCGGACGAAATCTATGATCTGGCCAAACAGACATAAAACACGATCAACGGGCTTATCCGTTACCTATTGAAAAAGTGAGTCGTGCGTTCAAAGTCCTGAAGCCAAAGTCCTGAGTCTAAGACCCCCGGACTACGGACCCCGGACTACGGACCCCGGACTTTGAACTACTGACTACGGACCCCGGACTTTGGACTTTGGACTAAAAAATGGACTACCTACCTCTCTCCTACATCAATCACTTTGAATACTGCCCGCGCCGCTTTTGGTATATCTATGTGCAGGGGCAAATGGTGGAGAATGCTCATGTACTGCGCGGCAACCTGAACCACGCCAATGTGGACCGACCCGGCTACGCCACAACGGATGATGCCGTAACCGTGCACCGCCGCGTCCATGTGGTGAGCCACCGGCTGGGCATCAACGGCATCTGCGATCTGCTGGAAGAGGACGCCGATGGCGCACTCTGTCCGGTGGAATATAAGCAGGGGCAGCAAGGCAAGTGGCGCAACGATGAATCCCAGCTTTGCGCCCAAGCTCTCTGCCTGGAAGAGATGACGGGCCGGCCCATTGAGACCGGCGCCATTTTCTACTTTGGCAGCCGACGCCGCATGACCGTGCCATTTATGCCCGCCTTGCGTCAACACACTGCCGCGCTCATCCGTCAAATGCAGCTGGCCCTAGCCCACGGCCAGATTCCGCCACACACCAGCCAGCGTCAACGCTGCCAGGGCTGTAGCCTGATTGACGTGTGCCTGCCCACAGAAGTTGACCTGCTAACGCAACTAGGACTTACGCAGGCCTAGCCCAAAGCCCACTTGCCTACTCGACACTCGACACTAGACACCCGACCACTCGATCACTCGACCAAGGACTATCCCGATGACCACACTCTATTTAACGGAACCGCGCAGCATTGTGAGCAAAGACGGAGACACGCTGCTCGTCAAAATGCCCGCCAATAAAGAAACGGGCGCAGAAAAACGCAGCGTGCGCGTCCCTATGATGAAGGTAGACCAGGTAGTGGTGCTGGGCGACAGCACGGTGACTACGCCGGCACTGCTGGCGCTCCTGGCGCAGAACGCCGACATTTGCTTTTGCAATTATTGGGGCAATTTTTGCGGACGCCTGGCCCCGGCCGTGACCAAAAACGTCTTTGCCCGCGTCGCTCAATTTCGCGCCCACGAAGAGTATCGCCGGCGGGTGATGTTGGCCGCGCGGTTTGTGCGCGGCAAGCTGCATAACCAGCGCACGCTTCTGCTGCGCAGCAACCGCTCCATCGACAACACCGAAGCAGCCCAGCAGATTGCCCAAGCTGCCCAATCGCTGAGCGAACTGATCGGTCAGGTGGACCAGATAGAAGTGGAAGAAGAGGGCCCGATAGACCCCAGTCGGCCCCAAATGGAGTCGGCGTTGGGAACCCTGCATGGGATGGAAGGCGCGGGCGCCGCGCTCTTCTTTCAAAGCTTTCGCCTACTTCTCAAACAAGACCTGGGTTTTCAAAAACGCACCCGTCGCCCGCCCACGGATCCCGTCAATGCGCTTCTGAGCTTTGGCTATACGCTGCTCACAAATCATATGCTCAGCGCTGTGCAAATGGTGGGCTTTGATCCCTACATCGGCTTTTTGCACAGTGAAGGCTATGGCAAACCGGCGCTGGCGTTGGACCTGATGGAGGAGATGCGCACGCCCATTGTGGATTCGGTGGTGTTGACGGTTATCAACAAACAAATTTTGCAGCCCAAACACTTTGAGGAACACTTTGGGGCTTGGCAGCTGACGCCCGCTGGGCGCAAGCTCTTTTTGCAGCAATTTGAGGCTCGCCTAAATACCGAAATTCAACATCCGGTCTTTAAATATAAGGCCACTTATCGGCGCTGTTTGGAGCTGCAAGCGCGGCTGTTGGTCAAATTCCTCACCGCAGAAATTCCAGCCTACCGGCCCTTTCAGACGCGGTGAGGGGTGGCCGAGTCGCGTCGTCCGACCATCCGACCACTCGATCATCCGACCACTCGACCATCCGACCACTTCGACCTTTTTAACAAAATAGAGTATACTTATGGCAGGAGACCGTAACACCACGTTTTACATCATTGCCTATGACATTGGCTCAAATAAGCGGCGTACCAAGGTGCACAAGATTTTGAGCAGCTTTGGCCATTGGACCCAATACAGCCTCTTTGAGTGTTTTCTATCGGAAAAGCAATATCTACTATTGCGCAGCCGCTTGGAGAAACACTTAAATCAAAATGTGGATAGCGTGCGTTTTTATGCGCTGTGCGGCGCCTGTCGAGGGCGTGTAGAAACGGTGGGGCAACCACCGCGTGCTGAACCGGAACTTTTTGTGATATAAGCCTGACGGCGCATTGTCGACGCCTGCCTTTGCGAGCATGACAGTAGCCATCCGCATATAGGGTGATGCTCGCAAAAATCGCTTGTTGAGCGGCGGCCGACCGACTCGACTGACAAGTAATCAATAGGGCGCCGCGTACATTAATAACCGCATAAACAGGGTAATATATGCTTGCCACACGTGGCATATGCTGGGCAATCGCCGCCATGCTCGCTGGTGGGATGAATCTGCTGAAATTGTGCTCAATACTATGGCTCATGCGCTTGATTTGTCGCAAAACTAGCCGACGGTGGGGCAAAACGTCTGAATTTCCCCCTCGTTTTAGGGAGAGCGAGGGCGGCCCGAACAAACCTAACCTCGAACGCGAGATTGAAACGGCTGAGCAGAATGGGTACATCCATAAAAATGGGGGCCCGAACAAACCTAACCTCGAACGCGAGATTGAAACATGGCATTCCTTTTGGCCAGAGACGAAGCCTATAAGGCCCGAACAAACCTAACCTCGAACGCGAGATTGAAACCTAGGTCACGCTGCTCTGCGCTGCGATGGGTCCAGTCAGCCCGAACAAACCTAACCTCGAACGCGAGATTGAAACCTGCACACGGCTAAACGGCAAGGTCATCGGCATCAAGCCCGAACAAACCTAACCTCGAACGCGAGATTGAAACAGGGCTGACCACAGAGGCCGCCAAAGAGAATGAGGAGCCCGAACAAACCTAACCTCGAACGCGAGATTGAAACGCCGCGTGGACCCGTTGCGGTCCACAGTGAAAACGGTTGGCCCGAACAAACCTAACCTCGAACGCGAGATTGAAACGTGGATATGTGCGGTAATTGGGCGCACGTAGATGGGCCCGAACAAACCTAACCTCGAACGCGAGATTGAAACTGGGTCCGCGCTTAAAAACTGGATAAGCGCATTGTGCCCGAACAAACCTAACCTCGAACGCGAGATTGAAACGGGATTCTAGGACTTCGATGCGGCTAATCCTCCATGCCCGAACAAACCTAACCTCGAACGCGAGATTGAAACCTTTCGATGGGCAGTGAAGGCCAAAGATTCGCAGAGCCCGAACAAACCTAACCTCGAACGCGAGATTGAAACCTGAAACGAGAATTAATTACTTTGTATAGGGGTAACGCCCGAACAAACCTAACCTCGAACGCGAGATTGAAACGAAATTTTACGGGCGATTGCGAATAATGCTGACATGCCCGAACAAACCTAACCTCGAACGCGAGATTGAAACGGAGGAGTGACGCAAACCGAAGCCGAGCAAACTAGGGCCCGAACAAACCTAACCTCGAACGCGAGATTGAAACCATCATCTTTCCTCAATTCTGAACTTATATTCTGGAGCCCGAACAAACCTAACCTCGAACGCGAGATTGAAACTTTCAAGGTGCTGATCGCGGACGAAGTGCATCAGGCCCGAACAAACCTAACCTCGAACGCGAGATTGAAACGAGTAGACCGACGTATACAGCCCCGGCTCGCGGGTGGCCCGAACAAACCTAACCTCGAACGCGAGATTGAAACGCCTGTCTCCGCGCTACTGGCCGTGGCCACAACCTGCCCGAACAAACCTAACCTCGAACGCGAGATTGAAACAGCGCTGGTACACTGCGCCGCTGCAGCTCCTCCAGGCCCGAACCAACCTAACCTCGAACGCGAGATTGAAACGGCGATAGGTGAATTGCACCCTTAGTTGGCCTTGGGCCCGAACAAACCTAACCTCGAACGCGAGATTGAAACATATACTTTAGCACCTTGCGGTGATATACTGCAAGGCCCGAACAAACCTAACCTCGAACGCGAGATTGAAACTATTCTGATTGCTCGTAATTTACTCATCCTGCTACGCCCGAACAAACCTAACCTCGAACGCGAGATTGAAACACTTCCTTCCGGCCTCTCGGCCATTGCCGCCACGGCGCCCGAACAAACCTAACCTCGAACGCGAGATTGAAACACGCCGAATCGCTCATGGACAAACGGTGGGGCAAGGGCCCGAACAAACCTAACCTCGAACGCGAGATTGAAACTTTGGTGCGGCCCAGCACCTGGCTGGCATCGTGCTGCGCCCGAACAAACCTAACCTCGAACGCGAGATTGAAACCGTGGGCAATGGCGCAAAAGTGGTATCGGAAAGATTCGCCCGAACAAACCTAACCTCGAACGCGAGATTGAAACAAAGTGCGCCTTGCCGCATACCTTCCACGTACCAAGCCCGAACAAACCTAACCTCGAACGCGAGATTGAAACATGGACACCAACAAGAACCCGTTCGCCTGGGAAGAGGCCCGAACAAACCTAACCTCGAACGCGAGATTGAAACTTGAATTGTCATACCTCACCCCCTCATCAGTTGGCGCCCGAACAAACCTAACCTCGAACGCGAGATTGAAACGCATCGCTATGCGTCAGCCATTGCGCCGGTGCTGACAGGCCCGAACAAACCTAACCTCGAACGCGAGATTGAAACCGCTCTACTGCCTGGCGCAAACACGCTACGCTTTGGCCCGAACAAACCTAACCTCGAACGCGAGATTGAAACATTGGCGTGGATATTCGCCGCAATCTCTTGCAGCGTGCCCGAACAAACCTAACCTCGAACGCGAGATTGAAACTGAATAGATAAGGACTTAATATGAGCAGATCCCAAGGCCCGAACAAACCTAACCTCGAACGCGAGATTGAAACTTGGCCGACGAGCCGACAGTCGAGGACGGCGACGCGCCGCCCGAACAAACCTAACCTCGAACGCGAGATTGAAACGCTGACGTCATGCGCGTGGCGGTTGGCGAAGAGATGCCCGAACAAACCTAACCTCGAACGCGAGATTGAAACGCAATACTTTTTTCTCATAAGTCACTACAATGCTATGCCCGAACAAACCTAACCTCGAACGCGAGATTGAAACGGATCAGCGTCGTAGGACTTGGCGCGGCGGCGGTGCCCGAACAAACCTAACCTCGAACGCGAGATTGAAACCTTCTCGCTGACGTGCGGAAAACGCCCGTTGATGTCGCCCGAACAAACCTAACCTCGAACGCGAGATTGAAACAGAATGATTAGGTAATATGTTTTCACGTGGGCTAAACGCCCGAACAAACCTAACCTCGAACGCGAGATTGAAACCGTAGAATACCTAGATAGGTCAACAGAGCTTGCTTGCCCGAACAAACCTAACCTCGAACGCGAGATTGAAACCAGTTTCTACTTTAAACGATTGTAGACCAGTCTCAGCAAAGCCCGAACAAACCTAACCTCGAACGCGAGATTGAAACACTGGTTGTTATGGTGATCAGCTCTTCCATTGAGCGCCCGAACAAACCTAACCTCGAACGCGAGATTGAAACAGAACCTTGTCTTGCCAAAATGCCTGTGCCTTGTAGCCCGAACAAACCTAACCTCGAACGCGAGATTGAAACTTATCTTAAATTTTTGTGGACGCTGGCTAGACGCAAGCCCGAACAAACCTAACCTCGAACGCGAGATTGAAACCGTCAGTGCCTGCGGGGCAAAGTGGTGGCATTCTGGCCCGAACAAACCTAACCTCGAACGCGAGATTGAAACGTCTACGGCCTCTTTTGCCCCCACGGCAGTGTCAAGCCCGAACAAACCTAACCTCGAACGCGAGATTGAAACTAACTTTCTCCATGTCACCGGACAGCGTGTCGTCAGCCCGAACAAACCTAACCTCGAACGCGAGATTGAAACTACCTGGACGAGTTCGCCCACGTGCGGCTGGACCGGGCCCGAACAAACCTAACCTCGAACGCGAGATTGAAACTTGCATCAGCACCCACCGGTGTGGCCGCAAACCTAGCCCGAACAAACCTAACCTCGAACGCGAGATTGAAACAGCAGCACAAGCGTGCTGTGGGGCGCCTGGACACATGCCCGAACAAACCTAACCTCGAACGCGAGATTGAAACGCTCATTTTTTCGGCGTACTCGTCCACCTTGTCCTGCCCGAACAAACCTAACCTCGAACGCGAGATTGAAACGGCCCGCGCCATTGGGCGCAGCCAGCCGGCGCCGGTGCCCGAACAAACCTAACCTCGAACGCGAGATTGAAACCACGGAGCGATTCCGTATACTTCATGGTGGCCTGAAGCCCGCATAAGAACGATTGTTACGGGGATTTTTATCTTGGCGTTTTTGAGGACTCTTATCTTGGCATTGACACGGACTCTTCCTGCCTCTAGGCAGCCAAGCTGTGGTAATATTTATGGGAGAGGTGTGCATACATATTTCAGTCGCGTAGGGGCAGCCAAGTGTGCGTCGCACTGCCCAGAGGAACAGCCGTAATGCGGCCTCCTTGGCGGGTTGTGCGTCGCACGCGGGTCCACGAGCCATTGCCATGCGCGCGGCGCATGATGCACACCCCTCAGTTACAGAATGACCAGGGCGCGCCAAGCGACTTGTCTACGGGGGTGCTGACGCGATGGCAGCCTCCGGAAAAATATAGAAACGGTCTTCACCGCTGAGTATGTGATGTAGACCGGCTCTTGACCCCAGGGAATGCTATGTTGGAATCATCTTGGACGCGTTGTTGGACGTTCATTGGCGCTAGCGGGACCGGGCGCGCGCTTATGCGGCAGCTGCTTGATGCGTATCAAGCGCCGCCGCGCAAGTATCATACCGTCCAACACCTAACCGAGTGTTTGACGCTGTGCAATGACTATATGCACTGTGCCCAGGCGCCGGGTGAGGTTGAAATAGCCCTCTGGTTCCATGATGCCGTCTATGATGTGAAGGCGACGGACAATGAAGAAAGAAGCGCCGCCTGGGCCATGCATGAGCTGCAACATGCCGGTGTACACCCCGCATGCATTGCCCGCGTAAAGGAGCACATTCTGGCCACGCGGCACGCTGCGCTGCCCCAGGGGCAGGATCAAGCGCTGCTTGTGGATATTGATTTGGCCATCCTGGGCGCGCAGGCTGAACGATTTAAAGAGTATGAAACGCAGATTCGCGCAGAATATAGCGATGTACCGCGCGTTCTGTTTCGCCGCAAGCGCCGGCAGATCCTCGAGGGATTTCTGGCCAGAAGCCCCATATACGCTACGCCCGCACTCCAGCAGAGATTCGAAGAACGCGCCCGCCAAAACATGGCGCGCGCTCTTGCTTGGCTGGGGGGCTAACGAGCCACCGCCATCGGCCGCGTGAACCGTCATCATTTAGCCGCAGGAGGCGGCAAGTGTGCATCGCACTGACCCGAGAACAGCTAAATAACAGCCGCGGGGGCGGTCAGTGTGTTGCGCGCGAGTCCACCAGCGTAATTCGCTCGAGTAGAGAATGATGCCCCCCCTCATTGCGGCAAACAAAAAGTCCGCCCACGGCGTCCGGTGGGCGGCGCAATGGGCGGACCAATCCAAAAAAGCGGATGCTAATGTTATGGGGTTGGGATGCGAGTGGTGGATGAGCGGGAAAGGCGACGTGTGTATATTGAGGCCAGCAGCCGGCCAGGTCGGCGCAATCACGCCGGCCAAATCTGATCCCACGCCGCCAGCCAGTTGGCGCCGCGGCTCACCACTTTGAGCGGTTCCACCACCTCTACGCCGGGGCGGTTGCGGAATTGATCTACTTTTTCCACGCTTTCCACCTCAATGGTAATGGTTGTCGGCTGCGCCGGTACATAGGGACGCGTGCGGCCCAGGTTTTGCAAGGCTTCACGCGCGCCATCTTCAATCATCTGCCGCGCGCGCACGGGCGGGATCTGGCGGGCGGAATAGCGAGAGAGGCCCCGCTTGACCGCCACCGTGGGCAAGTTCGGCCCCATGATCTCTTTGGATTCGCGACAGACGGCCTCATCGCCTGTGACCAGCGCCACCGGGCAGCCATAATGGCCACAGATGGCGGCGTTGACGCCCACTTCACCCACTAGGTCGTCATTAAACCAGAGATTGCGCCAGGTGACGGTGGAGATGGTGTGGCAGAGAACGCCATCCGGCGTGCCGGCGCGGGCGTGCATGCCCACCAAGAGCACGGCGTCGCAGCCCTGCTCCAGCAGTTCGGTATAGC
Organism: Caldilineaceae bacterium; assembly: GCA_020634755.1. Taxonomy (GTDB): domain Bacteria; phylum Chloroflexota; class Anaerolineae; order Caldilineales; family Caldilineaceae; genus JACKBC01. The sequence continues at coordinate 116,085 of JACKBC010000007.1, forward strand.
GGCCCCAACGGTGGTGGGCCACCCATTCGCAAGCGGGATCCAGCAGCTCGGGAATAAATGAGTTAAAGGACCAGTCGCCGCCCGCCCCGTGGCAATCTACGGCCACAATTTCGGTGGCGCCGGCGGCCTTGGCCCCGCGCACCGCGGCGTTGATCTCCTCTGTGTAGAGCCGGCGGCCCTCTTCATACATGGGGTCGCCCCCGGTGACCTGACCCCAAACAACAATACCGCTAACGCCTTCCATGTCGGACATAATGAGCACGCGCATGTGAATTTCCTTTTTTAATTAGAACAGTGTAACAGAATCAGCATTTGCCATCGGTTTTGTCCAGAATTTTGGTCGTAAACTCGCCACCGGCAAACTCGTTGAGCAGGGCCAGCATCTCGGCCACGGCGGCATCGACGTGGGCGCGACCGTCTGCGTGTTGGGCCTCAATGGCAATAATCACTTGCGTGGTATCGATCTGAGCCGCGCTTTCGGCGCTCTGCCGCCAGCACCAGCGACGGGCCACCACCAAGCCGGTCTCATCGGTAAAGACCACTTCACCTGGCTCGGGATGCAGCAACTCGCTGCTGCCCAGTTCGGTATAGCGCTCCGAGCCATCGGCCAGATGCACGGTGATGGGCCCTTGTACGTGGCGCGTGTCGCACACGGCCACCGGCATGGCGTAGCGAATGCTGATCAGGTTGCCGATATCGACCAGCGTGTTGATGGTGGGAATGGCGCCCGCTTTGGTCAGCCGGCGCAGCAGCGCTTCGGGCGCGCTGCGCGTCTTGGTGGGGTTGACGCCAAATTGACGGAAGACCTGCCGCCACGCCGCCAGCGCCGGCACTTCGCTCAGCGGCGTGTTGCCAATGCGCTGCAGCGTTGCTTGCTGCTCTCGGCCAAAGCGGGCGGCCAGCGCGGCGGCGGTGGGGCCATTTTGCACATGGCGACCCACCAAAATACCGCCCACCGTATGGGGGAAATGGACAAAGATTTCGGGTGCATATTGAAAAGAAATCGTCATAGCAACTGATTTTACACGGGGCCAGGCGCATTGGCAACCTGGTGGAAGAGCAACCCACTGGCTGCTGTCTGCTCCAGCTCTGCGCACGCCGCGGCATAGGCCGCGCGCCAGTCGCCGCCATGCGCCAACATTACGTAGATGTAGAAGGCGTCGTGGGCCTTGCGCCGCACCTGGCGCGTGCGCGGGTCCAGATATTCCTCGCTGTAAAGTTCATCGCTGGAGCTGAAATGGACAGACAACTCGGGCGCGCCATCGGCCCGCGCCGGAAAGATAGTGACCGACGAACTGGACGCGTCGCGGCCCGGGCGCGCCAGCCGCGTCAGGGTGTCCGTGGCAAAGCCGAGCTGATAGCCATGCTGGGTCAGCAGGTCGGCAATGTGGTGGCGGTCGTTGAACGCTTGCCGCACGTCGTTGGTGGGGCGATTGACGCGAATGGTGGCGGCCGCGGCGGCGGGCGGCCGCTGCTCAAACAGCCAATCCTCCACGCGCTGCTCCAGTTCACTGTATGTGTAAAGCCGCGCAAAGTCGCACGTCACAAACTGCACCTGGGGCGGCGCGTCGCCAAAGCCGGGCTTCATGTTGTGGGTGCCCGGCACGCGCAGCACGCGCCGCAGATCGGCGGCGCCGGGGTCGCCGCCCATCATCTGCACCCAACCGTGCTGGGTGGCCTGAATATCGGCCCGATTGCTCGCGTCTACCGGCACGGCGTCGCGCAGCAGCCAATAGCAGTGATAGCCGCCGCCGCTGTCTACAATCACGCTGGGGTCAGATTCCAGCGCGCGAATTTCATCCAACACCCGCTGTTTATATTGGGCGGGGCAGAGATAAAAGGCCACCTCTTTGGCCGCGCGCACGGCCTTGCGCTGCTCTACGGGGGAAAGCCGCACAAAGTGCCGCGGCAGAAAGGAAGCGTATTCGGGCAGCCGCACATAGTCCTTGCCGTCATACTCGGCAAAGAGCGTGTTGATGGCGGCAATGTAGGGCAGCTGGCTGCTAATGTAGCGCGGATCGCGATGGCCGCTTACATTGTGGGGCGGGATCTGCGTCAACGGATGAACGGAAAAGAAGACGTTCTGCCGCAACCATGTTTTGGGGATGCGGCGCGTGACGCGGGATGCGGCGCGATACCGATTGCGGTGCCGGGCGGTGGCCCGGCGCGCCACACCCGCTTTGGCCCGCGTTGAATACGCGGGCAAGCTGCTGGGCGTGGATATATGTTGGGCAATATTAATGGATGGTGGGGCGTCTGTGGTTGGAAACCAAAAGGAACGGTTGCCGGCATCGGTCCACAAATGGGCATACGCGCCCCCGCGATGAAGATGATCAAACAGGCGTTCGGTGGCAGTTTTCATAGGCATCTCTGGCAATCTAAAAGGCAAAAATAGGACAATTAACGTGTATAAATTATAACATATGTTCTATGGATTTGTCAACGAAAATGTGCTTAAAAAAGAACGCGTGTACTTGACGCGCTATGGTATAATTTACCTATCAAACGAACGCGTGGCTGAGACCGAACGCTATCCGCTTGGCGCCGATCTTGCCATTGAAGTCGTCAGCCCCGATGACCCCGGGCGCGACTATGAAACAAAACGGCGTGAATACGCCGAAGCCAGCATTCCCGAATATTGGATTGTGGACCCACAGAAGAGGGTGATCACCGTGCTGGTGCTGGCTGACGCCGTGTATCGCGTCCACGGCGAGTTTACGCCTGAACAGCAGGCAACCTCGGTATTATTGGAAGGCTTTGCGGTGGATGTGGTGGAGGTCTTTGCCGCGGCCAAATGAACCGCGCTTCTCTTGACATCTCTTTCTGCCCGTGTTAAACTTGCCGACGCAATTACATATTGACTGAGATGGAGACGAGTAGACGTTAGAATTTCTCACAGCGAGTCTGGGCCGGTGGAAGCCAGATGAACCCTTCTGATGCTGAATATCCCTCCGGAGTCTTGGCCCCAACGGTTTCTCGCGGTTGTGCGCAGCACAGAGCAAAAGTGACTCTCCTGCGCAGCACAGCGCGCAAACCTATTAATAGCCAACGGATTCGTGACCCGTTACCCTCACGGCGAAATAGTTGTCTGTTCAGGCAACCGTTTTGCAGCAAGGAGCCTGTTGACATATAACTTGTCTAAGCAGGAACCGGGGTGGTACCGCGGACTACCTACTATCTATCTGAAAATTCTGTTTTCAGATAGGTTCTGAGCCCGTCCCCAATGGGGGATGGGTTTTTTGTTGTTTTAAGGCATAAATCATGACCAAACTACTCTATTACGACGACGCCTATTTGCAAGAATTTGAGGCCCAGATTGTCGATGTCGACGCGTCTGAAAATGGCCCGCGCGTGGCGCTGGACCAAACCGCCTTCTATCCCGGCGGCGGCGGGCAGCCCAACGATCAGGGCTGGCTGACCATTAATGGCCAGCGCTATGATGTGAGCAGCGTTAAAAAAGAGGGCCGCCACATTTGGCACAAGCTAAGCACCAATGGCGGTGAGCCGTCGATACCCAACGGCGCTGCCGTCCACGGCCAGCTGGATTGGGCGCGCCGCTACAAGCTCATGCGCACGCATACGGCTATGCACATTCTGTGTGGCGTGGTCTGGCGAGACTATGAAGCCAGCGTTACCGGCGGCAACATGGACCCCGGCCAGAGCCGCATGGACTTCGAATTCGCCTCGCTCACCCGCGAGCTGATTGGCGAAATCGAGGCCAAATGCAATGCCGAAATCGCCGCCGCCCACGACATCCGCACGCAGATTCTGCCGCGCGCAGAAGCGTTCCAGATCCCAGACCTGATCCGCACCAAAATCAACCTGCTGCCGGCGGGCATCACCGAGGTGCGCACGGTGGAAATAGTGGGGCTGGACCTGCAAGCCGATGGCGGCACCCACGTGGGCAATACCCGTGAGGTGGGCGCCATGCAGGTGGTGGATTATAAGAGCAAAGGCGCCATTAATAAGCGGATTTACATTGAGCTGGCTGATTAATGGCGCGCAAGACGGACGCGAGTTGGGGCGGGATGTTGCCGCCCCAACCCGTGTCCCTACGGGATGTTGCGGATCAACACCATGGCCACCTATGCCGACTATTTTGTGCCGGGCCTTACGCTGCTCACCTGTGAAACGGTCAATCGGGAGAACGTGCTGGACAGCGACGGCAAAATACGCCTGCTGCGTACGGTGCTCAACAACGTGCGCCAACAGCATGCCTTTCGCATGATGGCATATGTTTTTCTGCGCAACCAACTCCATCTGCTGCTGGCGCCTGGGGCAGGCGTCACGCTGGACCAGATTGTCCACGACATGGGGCGGCGCTTTGAGCGTGATTATGCGGCGCTGCTGGGGATGCCGCAGATGGCGCGTGTTTGGCGGCGCACCTATGCCGCGCACAAAGCCAATGACGTGGATGAGTTTGCCGTCATGCTTGATTATGTGCATTACAGCCCGGTGCAACACGGGCTGGCGCCGCGCCCCGAAGAGTGGTTGCACAGCAGCTATGAAACGTGGGTGGAGCGTGGGCTATACGAGCTGGGCTGGGGCTGGCAGGAGCCGGAAAGCGTCAAAGGGAGACGGTGGGGTTGATGGCTGCCGAAATACAAACGGGTGTACTCAACCATTATACGTCCAAAGTTTGCCCTGTCGTTTTACGCCCACCAGCCGTGCCGCCGCGACCCAATGGGCAAACGCAGATTCTGGCTTTTCGCCATCCGCTGGCCGGCAGCCAGATTGTCAAAGGCACGCTGGAGCCGGGCGAGCAGCCCGCCGCTGGCGCACTGCGTGAACTGGCCGAAGAGTCCGGCATTGATCATGCCGAGGTGGTGCGCAAGCTGGGCGAACGCAGCTTTGATAACATTGGGCAGCAGTGGCACTTCTTTCTCTGCCGGCCCAACAAACCGCTGCCCGCAAGTTGGTCGCACTACACCACCGATGGCGGCGGCCACATCTTCCAGTTCTTCTGGCACGATCTCAACCGCGAACCGGACGACTCGTGGCATTCTGATTTCAAATCGGCTTTAGCGTTTATCCGAGATAATATTTGATCAACAGCATGGTACTCCCGCTAGGTTTTTCCTGCAAAAGAGCGGTGAATCCTAAACTCCCCTTTCCGCATAGGAGGGGGGCTGGGGGTGAGGTAAATCTGTTGATCCCTTCCTTTTTAGGAGCTATCATGGCATTTGAACAAGTATCCAACAAAGCAGACTTTATCGAGCAGGAGCACGCCACGCTCGACTTTTGGCGTGAAAACAGCATCTTCGAGAAGATGCGCGATCTGCACCGCGGCCAGCCCAAATGGTCCTTTATCGACGGCCCCATCACGGCCAATAACCCCATGGGCGTGCATCACGGTTGGGGGCGCACGTTCAAAGACCTCTACTCGCGCTTCTGGACCATGCGCGGGCGCGAGCTACGCTATCAAAACGGCTTTGACTGTCAGGGCCTGTGGGTAGAGGTCGAGGTGGAAAAAGAGCTGGGTTTCAAGAGCAAGAAAGACATTGAAGAGTACGGGCTAGACAAGTTCGTGCTCAAGTGCAAAGAGCGGGTGCTGCGCTACGCCGCCGTGCAGACGCGCCAATCCAAGCGGCTGGGTTACGCTATGGAATGGAACGACCCGGATCGGCTGGAAGAGCTGGCGGACCAGCTGGCTGAATCGCCCTTTGCCACCATCACCTATCAAGGGCCGGCGGGCGAAGTGACCGATACGGTGGAAAATGTAGTGGGAAGGCTGGGGCTGCCCGAGTTGGGCGGCAGCTATTTCACCTTTTCCAACGAAAACAACTATATGATCTGGACCTTTCTCAAGCGCTGTTGGGAGAAGGGCTGGCTCTATCGCGGCGCCGACGTCATGCCCTGGTGCCCGCGCTGCGCCACCGGCATTAGCCAGCACGAGATTGTGACCGATGGCTACGCCGACATTACCCACCGCAGCGTGACCGTGCGCTTCCCGCTGCGCGATCGCGCCAACGAGTCGCTGCTGGTCTGGACCACCACGCCGTGGACCCTCACCAGCAACGTGGCCGCGGCCGTGGGGCCAGAGCTGACATACGTCAAAGTGCAGCAGGCCGACCAGATCTACTATCTGTCCAAGGGCTGTACGCACATGCTCAAAAATGAGTATACCGTGCTGGGCGAACTCAAGGGTAAGGAGATGGCGGGCTGGCGCTACGATGGCCCGTTTGATGATCTGCCGGCGGCCCAACAGCCCGGCGGCGTCACCACCTTGACCGAGCTGACCGCGGGCGTCTCCGGCAGCGCGGCCGCAGTCCATCGCGTCATCTTGTGGAGCGAAGTGGGCGAGGCCGAAGGCACCGGCATTGTGCACATTGCGCCGGGCTGTGGCGCCGAGGACTTCCAGCTGGGCAAAGAGAACGGGCTGCCCTTTATTGCGCCGCTGACCGACGAGGGCATCTTTGTGGAGCAGTTTGGCTTCCTCACCGGCATGCACGTATCGGAAGTGAGCGACCCCATCTTTGAGAATTTGAAAGAGAAGGGGCTGCTCTATCGCATTCAGAATTATACCCACCGCTATCCCACCTGCTGGCGCTGCAAGACCGAGCTGGTCTTCCGGCTGGTGGCCGAATGGTTCATCAGCATGGGCGAGCTGTACGACAAGCCGCGTGCAGAGGTGACTGCTGAGGAGAAAGAACGCAGCCTGCGCTACCAGATCATGGACTCGGTGGACGAGGCGCGCTGGGTGCCGGAGTTTGGCCACGCCCGTGAGATGGACTGGCTGCGCAACATGCACGACTGGATGATCTCCAAAAAGCGCTATTGGGGGCTGGCGCTGCCCATTTGGGTCTGCGATGACTGCAAGCACTTCCACGTGGTGGGCGATGAAAACGAGCTGCAAGCGCTGGCCGTGGAAGGCTGGAACGAATTTGCCGGCCACACGCCCCATCGGCCCTTTGTGGACAAAGTGAAGATTGCCTGTCCCCAGTGTGGCGGCCAGATGACGCGCATTGCCGACGTGGGCAACCCGTGGCTGGATGCCGGCATTGTGGGCTTTAGCACGCTGCGCTATCGCAGCGATCATGAATATTGGGAAAAGTGGTTCCCGGCGGACTGGATCAGCGAATCGTTCCCCGGCCAGTTCCGCAACTGGTTCTACAGCTTGCTGGCCATGAGCACCGTGCTGGCGGGGAAATCGCCTTTCAAAGCGCTCTTTGGCTACTCGACGCTGATTGCCGAGGATGGCCGCGCCATGCACAAAAGCTGGGGCAACTCGATTGAGTTTAACGAAGCCGCCGACAAAATGGGCGTGGACGTTATGCGCTGGCTCTACTGTGCGCACAAGCCAGAGAACAACCTGCCCTTTGGCTACGGCCGCGCCGATGATGTGCGCCGCCGCTTCCTGATTCCGCTGTGGAACGTCTACAGCTTCTTCACAACCTATGCTGGGCTGGATGGCTGGACGCCCAATGTGGCTCAATTTGACCCGGCCCAGCCCGAAGGGCCCACGCCGCAGAGCGATAACCCGCTGGACACGTGGATTCTGGCTCGCCTCAATCAAGTGCTGGCGCGGGTGGAAAATGCGCTGGAAAATTACGACGCCTTTGCCGCCACCATGGCCGTGGAACCGTTTATCGACGACCTGACCAACTGGTACGTGCGCCGCAGTCGCCGCCGCTTTTGGCGTTCCGAGCAGGATGGCGACAAGCTCAACGCGTACGCCACGCTCTATCACGTGCTGGTCAAACTGACGCGCCTGCTGGCGCCGATGACGCCCTTTGTAACCGAGCAGATCTACCAGAACTTGGTGCGTAGCGCGAACGCCGGCGCCTATGAAAGCATTCACCATACGAGCTGGCCCGCAGTGGACACAGCCGCCATCAACGAGACGCTGATCGAGCAGGTAGACCTGGCGCGGCGGGTGGCCAGCCTGGGGCTCAGCGCCCGCACCAGCGCCTCGCTCAAGGTGCGTCAACCGCTGGCCAAGGTGCTGGTTCACGTCAGCGACGGCAAGGCCGAGCTAAGCGACGACCTGATCGAGACGGTGGCTGAGGAGCTGAACGTTAAGGAGTTCCAGTTTGTGAATGACGCCGGTGCGCTGGTCAGCTATAAAGTGCTGCCCAACAACAAGCTGCTGGGCCCTAAGTTTGGCGCTGAATTTCCACGGGTGCGGGCCGCGCTCGGCGCGCTGGATCCCGACGCGGTGGCGGCGCAGGTCAACGCCGGCGAAGCGGTTACGATTATGCTGGATGATGAGCCGGTGGCGCTCAGCGCCGATGAAGTGCTGGTGCAGTCGGATGCGGCCGAGGGGCTGGTGGTGGCTTCCGAAAAAGGCGTCACCGTGGCCATCGATTCGGTGATCACGCCCGAGCTGGAGCAGGAAGGGTTGGCGCGCGAGCTGGTGCGCCGCATCCAGCAGCTGCGCAAGGACGCCGGGCTGGAGATCAGCGACCGCATTGCGCTCTACGTGTCCGGGGCCGAGGCTACCAAAGCCGTGGTGGGTGGCTTTAGTGAATATCTGCAAGCCGAAACATTGGCCACGCAGCTCGAAAGCAACGGCGCTGTTCCAGCCGATGCCGCCCAAGCTGAATTCAAGCTGGGCGATGAAGATGTGACGGTGGCGCTGGTCAAGCAGTAAGCTGTTCCGTCGTGCGGAGCGCGTGTATCGGGTCAGAGAAGAGTCTGCGGCTTGCATCTGATCCGGTATACGTGCTACGCCGCAACCTCCCAGTCTGGGCCCGCGCCGCCAATGCATCCACAACGCGTGGCCACTCATGGAGCGTCCAAGGATCAAAATCGGCTTCGTTGGGCCAAACCAAATTATAGGTTTCTTCATCGAGGTGTACTTGGTTGAACAGCGCTAATTCGCGCAGCGGACCATATAATTCACCATAAAGCACCGGTTCAAAATTTACGATCTGCTCCGCACCGTCATCAAAAGCAATTCGCAACGTATAAGGAGCTACTATTTCAAATTCAATTATATCAACGAGTGGATGCATCATTTTACTCCAGCCCATGAACTTTATCTGGTCTACCACCTTGCTGCACAATGTCCCAATTCAATTTTAGTTCCTCTTGATGAATCTCTGCCCATGCCTCAACTAATCGTTATTGTCGAACAGGAAGAGCGCCAGCTAATTGACTGACAGGCTCAATACCGTACGATGCGCGATATTGTTGATACCGTACATGAAAATGTGGCAAGTGGTGCTGGACATTCTCTTCTAAGTAGATGCTAATAATGATTCCATAGAACCGCGATATTTCTGGCATGACAAAAATTCTGGACTATCTATTCTGCGCGTAAATCAATTCATAGAGATTGCTTTTTAAGCGGCTTATAAAAATGCAGGAAAAGTATACCATGAATTGCTTATATTGTGCCCCCCAATTTGGCGCCATTAAAGCTATTCCCAAAAGGGAAGCCGATGCAACGGATAAATGATTTTAGAGGCGCTGTGTAAACCGTGTTGTAATGAATTCGTAACATGTTCTTTCTCCGTTTTAAGCTATACTTTTCTTGCATCGTACTTCTCTCCGCTGGCCTGACATACAGGTTCCCGAATCACGCTTGACCCAAGCTTCACCCCCTTTTGCTGTTCTTGCGCGCTGTTCTTATCGAGACTGTAGACAAAAATTGTGCAGTGGCAAGACGGGCGCCATAGGCGGTGCATGTACCATCATCTCCTGTCGCTGGGGATTCCGCCGTCCATTACGCCCCTACGATTAGCGCACCTTTATCTCTTTTATCTATTAGACCAGACATTGTCATTTCGCGGAGTGAATATAGATGCATATGCGGTTGGTGAAATTCCTCTTGGGCCTTGGCGCCCTTCTGCTCCTGGTGTTCGTACCTGTTCCAGCGACTGTACAAATTGTATATGGCGCCGGCGCGCCGCCCACGGTTGCCGTTACCGCACCGGGGCAGGCGGCCACCTTTACGGTGGGCGCTTCGATTACGCTTGAAGCCGCCACTACAGACGGCGACAACGATGTCCAGCAAGTTGAATTCTACGTAGACGGCGCCCAGCGGTACACAGATAGCAGCGCGCCTTGGCGCTATGTGTGGACCGGCGCCGAGCTGGGCGCGCACATCATCACCGCGGTGGCTGTGGATCAAACGGGTAATCGCACCACTGCTGCCGCGGTGGATGTGGCCGTGTTGCGTCAACAGGGCGCCGATGAGCCCTATCCACCCAGCCCGCTGATTCTGGGGCTGCATTGGGCGCCCACCTCTTCCATCGAGCGCTACGCCGGTGACAGCGACAATTGGACGCTCACTTGGGCCGACGATGGCCAACTCTATTCGGGATATGGCGACGGGCGCGGCTGGGAGCCCAAAGTGGAAGAGAAGCTGAGCATGGGCTATGTGGCGGTCAGCGGCAACCCAGGCGCCATCAGCGGCGTCAATGTGCGCTCGCCCGACGAGCAGCCGTATGGCGGCGGCGCTAACGGCATCAAGGCCAGCGGCATGTTGATGGTGGACAATGTGCTCTACATGTGGGCGCGCAACGTGGTCTACAAAGGCAATGGCTGCAAGCTGGCGTGGTCCACCAACCATGCGCAGAACTGGACGTGGAGCGACTGGGATTTTCCCGATTTTGGCTATTGCGCGTTTATCAACTTTGGCCAAAATTATGCCGGCGCACGCGATGGCTATGTCTATATGGTGACGCCCAATGGCCCCAGCGCCTACAATGCGTATGATGACTTTGTGTTGACGCGCGTGCCCAAAGCGCAGATCCGCAACCGCAGCGCCTATGAATTCTTTCAATATCGCGATGCGCAAAATAACCCCGTGTGGACCACCAACATAAGCCAGCGCGGTGCTGTTTTCCGCACCGTCAACAAAACGGCGGGGCGTTCGGGAATGACCTACAACGCCGCGTTGGGGCGCTACATTTGGTGGCAGGCCATTAACCTAAAGGCGTATGATGAACGCTATGAGGGCGGCTTTGGCATTTATGACGCGCCAGAACCGTGGGGGCCATGGACCACCGTCTACAAAACGCCGCTGTGGGATCATGCGCCGGGCGCATTGGGCCAATTCCCCACCAAATGGATGAGCAGCGATGGCCGCACCATGTATCTGGCGTCGGATGCCAACGACGGCCTTTCGATTCGGCGCGTCACGCTGGAGACGTTTGACGCCCTGCTGCCGGGCAACCCACCGGCGCCCACGGCCACACCCACGAGCACCGTTCCAGCAGCTGACCCCACACCTACGCCCACCAGCAGTGGCTATGCGCCGGCCGCGTGTGGCGGCGATTCCTACTATCTGGAACAGAATGGTCAACTGGTGATTGAGGCCGAAGAGTATGCGGCGCGGCTATCGGGCAGCGGCAGTGCATCCAACCACCAGTGGCAGCCGGTGACAAATTACGCCGGTTATGCGGCGGCGGCGGCCATGCAAGCGCTGCCCAATAGCGATGTCAACACCCGCTTGGATGTCAACGGCGCCCAGCTCCAATATGCCATTGAGTTTCAACATGCCGGCCTCTATTACGTAGCCGTGCGCGGCCACGCGCCCACCGATTCGGACCCGGACCGCAGCGACTCCTTGCATGTGGGGCTCAACGGTGTGCCCGTGACCACCCAAAGCGGCGCCGGCTTAACCGGCTATCAGAACGTCAACGGCTTTTCGTGGCAGACTGGGGCAAACGGTGGCCAGCCCACCGTGGTCAACATCCCTGCGGCGGGGCGCCATACGCTGAACCTGTGGATGCGCGAAGATGGTGTGGTGGTCGATCGCATCTGGCTCTCCAGCGCGCCGGTGGTTGCCAACAATGACGCAAGCATTGGCCCGGCCGCCGCCAGTTGCGTATCGAACAGCGTCACGGCTACGCCCACTACCGCGCCCACCACTGCGCCCACCGCCACCCCAACGCCAACTCAGACGTTGACTCAGACGCCGGTGGACCCGCCAACGACCACTGCAACGGCTACTGCAACGGCTACTGCGGTGACGACGCACGCGCCGACGCTGACCGCGACCTCTACGCCTACGCCTGTTGATACACCAACTGCAACAGCCACGTCAACCGCTGTGCCACCGACGCCAACCGCCGCGCCCACCAACACACCAACGTATACGCCCCTGCCGGCCAGTACACCGACTGCAACACCAGTTCATACGCCCACGCGCATACTGACCAGCACACCGACCCATACACCAACCAACACGCCGGGCGCCCCAGCCATCTCCTGCGGCACTGTGGACAGCTACTATGTAATGCAGCCTGGCGGTGTGGTAATGGAAGCTGAGCACGCGCAAGCCAGCGCCGGTACCGGCAGCGCGGCCGGGCACAACTGGCAGTTGGCCATCAGTTACGGAGGATACGCGGGCAGCGGCGCCATGGTGGCTTTGCCTAATAGCGATTTGAACACGCGTTTGGGCGCCAACGGTCCCGGCTTGCATTGGCCGGTGGAATTTACGCAAGCGGGTGATTACTATCTCTACGTGCGCGGCTATGCACCGGCTGAATATAATCCCGACCGCAGCGACTCGCTCCATGCCGGGCTCGACGGCGTGGCGGTGACGACCAGCTCCGGCACCGGTCTGACCGGTTTCCAGGCCGTGGATGGTTTTTCGTGGCAAAGCCATGCCAATGGCGACAGCCCAGCCGTGTTGCACGTTGCCACGCCCGGCCGCCACACCGTCACCGTTTGGATGCGTGAGGATGGGGTGGTGGTGGACCGCGTGTGGCTCACCGCCGCGGCTGGCGCCATTGCCAATAATGATGTGAGCAGCGGCCCCGCGGCAACAGACTGTACGGCTGATGGTCTACCCACGCCCACCGCCCCTGCTACGGCGGTGGCGACGGCCACGCCCACACCCAACCCAACCTTTACCGCTACCAGTACAGCTACCGCTACCAGCACAGCTACACCAACCAGCACATCGGTGAATACGGCTACACCAACCGCCACGGATACGGTTATCGCGACGGCCACGCCAACCGCCACGGCCACCAATTCGCCGGAGACGCCGACGGCCACACCGACCTTGGCACCAACCTTTACCCCTACGTTTATCTCTACCAGCACCGCTACATCCACGGCAACGGCTACTGCCACCAACACATCGGTGAACACGGCTACATCCACCGCCACCTCCATGGTTATATCCACGGCGACGGCTACATCCACGGCCACATCCACAGCGACGGCTACATCCACCGCTGTGCCAACCAGCACGCCCACCGCCCCAGCCACACCGACCAATACGCCCGGCGCGGTCAGCCCGCAAGTGGTGAGCGTGCAGGTTGCCAATGGCAGCGATGACGTTGAAGAACAGAATGGCCAGGTGAACCTGAACAGCGGCGACTTGGAAATGGCTGAAAACAAGAATGCACCCCAGCTGGTGGGCATTCGCTTTAGCGGCCTTCACATTCCTGCGGGCGCGACGATTCTGGAAGCCCACATTGAATTTGTGGCCGATTCAAACCAAAGCGATAGTGCAGCGTTGGTTATCGTTGCCGAAGCTGCCGGCAATTCGGCAACGTTCAGCGGCAGCAATAACCTTTCCCAGCGCAGCTTTACAAACGCCCGGGTCGACTGGGGCGGCATTGCTGCATGGTCGGCGGGCCAGCTGTACCAAACGCCCAACTTGGCGCCCGTGGTCCAAGAGCTGGTTAACCGCAGTGACTGGAACAGCGGCAACGCCGCCACCTTTATGATCTCCGGCCGCGGGAAGCGCGCCGCCAAATCATATAACAACAGCAGCAGCCAGGCCCCTCGCCTAGTGGTGGAATTTGTGATTGAGTAAGTATGTTATGCATATCCCTTGCATAAAGTAGGCCATATGGCGTATGGGCGGCGCCACTCAATTATAGTAGGCTCCCTTTACAGTGATACGACTTGATTGATGCAAGGGACCCGATGCTATGAGATCACAGCGCACCTTATTCGTTTTATTCCCTCTTTTTGTCTTCCTCGGCGGGTTGACGTCAATGGCCGGCCGCGCCGCCACGCCCCCCATTGTCACATTGGTGAGCCCCACACAGACCGCCATCTATACCGTGGGCGATCTGATTGCGCTGGAGGCTGCCGTGGTGGATGCAGAGAACGCCATCGCGCGCGTTGAATTTTATATCGACAATGCGCTGCTGGGCGTCCGCATAGAGCCGCCTTGGCAGCTGAGTTGGACCAGTGCCCAAGCCGGTGCGCATCAGGTGCAAGCAATCGCCATCGATGCCTTGGGGAACCGTACCGCATCCCCCGCTGTGGACTTTGTGGTGCTGCGGCGTCAAACCGCTGATGAACCCTATCCACCCAGCCCGCTGATCCTGGATCTGCATTGGTCTCCCGTCTCTACCATTGAACAATTTGCCCAGGACAGTGACAACTGGACGCTCACTTGGGCCGACGATGATCGGCTCTACACGGGCTATGGTGATGGACGTGGCTGGGAGCCCAAAATTGAGCAGAAAGTGAGCATGGGCTATGTGGCCATTGCGGGTGCGCCGGGCAATATGCGCGGCGTCAATGTGCGCTCGCCCGATGAGCAGCCATATGGCGCCGGCGCCGAAGGACGCAAGGCCAGCGGCATGCTCATGGTGGACGGCGTGCTCTACATGTGGGCGCGCAACGTGGCCGCCCGCGGACAGGGCTGTCAGCTGGCTTGGTCCACCGACCACGCCCAAAACTGGCAGTGGAGCAGCTGGCTCTTTCCGAACTTTGGCTATTGCGCGTTTGTAAACTTTGGTCCCAACTATGCCGGCGCGCGCGATGGATATGTCTATATGGTGACGCCAGATGGCCCCAGCGCCTATGTGGCTTATCCAAGCTTTGTGCTGACGCGCGTCCCCAAAGCGCAAATTGCCAACCGCGCCGCCTATGAATTCTTGCAAGCGCGCGATGCGCAGAACAACCCCATCTGGACGGCGGACATGAATCAGCGCGGCGCGGTGTTTACCACGGTGGGCAAAAAGGCGGGCCGCTCCAGCATGAGCTACAACGCCGCGCTGGGGCGCTATATCTGGTGGCAGGGCATCAATGAAGCGGCGGCCGATGAACGCTTTGGCGGCGGCTTTGGCATCTACGATGCGCCCGAGCCGTGGGGGCCGTGGACAACGGTCTACTACACTGCGCTGTGGGATTATCCGCCCGGCGTGCTGGGCAGCTTCCCCACCAAGTGGATGCGTGCAGACGGCCGCGCCATGTATCTGGTTTCGGATGCCAACGACAGCTTTGCCGTGCGGGGCGTTACGCTGACCACGTTTCATGCGCTGCTGCCGGGAAATCCGCCGCCCACGGCCACAGAGGCGCCCACCGCTGTGGCCACGCTGCCAACGCCATCAGCCCCGCCAATGCCCGCCACGCCGCTGGCGCCCTGCGCCGGCGATGCCTACTATTTGGCGCAGGATGGCCAGGTGATTATAGAAGCCGAAGCATATGCAGCGCGCGCGGCGGGTGGCGGCAATGCGGCGGCGCACAGTTGGGAGCCGGTCACAGCCTATGGGTCCTACTCGGGCGCCAGCGCCATGCAGGCGCTGCCCAATTTGGACGTGAACACTCGGCTGGATACCGGTGGCCCCGAGCTGCAATACAGCATCAAGTTTGGGCAGGCGGGCGACTATTACGTGGCCGTGCGCGGCTTGGCGCCCGCCGATGGCGACGCCGGCCGCAACGATTCCATCCACCTGGGGCTAAACGGCGTTCCCATCACCACGCAAGGCGGCACGGGATTAACCGGCTTTGCCGCCTATGGCGCCTATTCTTGGCAGAAGATGGCCAATGGCGCGCCCGTAATCGTGCATATCCCCGCGGCCGGTTTTTATACGCTCAACTTGTGGATGCGTGAAGATGGTGTGGTGGTGGATAAACTATGGCTCTCCATGGATGCCAATGCCGTATCCAATGGCGATGCCAACCCAGGCCCTCCTGCCCCAAGCTGCATTTCGGTCAACGCAACGGACACACCGTTGCCCATGCCCACACAAGCAGCCACCACGGTCCCAACCAGCACAGTCCCATCCAGCACGCCTACAATTCTACCAGCGCCTACAGCTACATTCACGGCCATGCCGACATTTACACATACATCTACGCCCACTGCAACGTCAACACCCACGTCTACGCCTACATTCACACATACACCCACGTCTACGCCTACAGTCACGTTTACTTTTACACCCACGCCCACCACCAGTAACACTAGCACGCCGACCAAGGTCGCGGCGGCGTGCGGCGACGCAACCAGCTTTTTCCAAGCAGGGGTCAGCGGCGTAATCATGGAGGCTGAGCATGCGCAATCGATGCTCGACGGCCAGGGCAGCGCCGCGGGACATCACTGGCAGCGCAGTAACGATTATGCGGGCTATGCGGGTGCGGGGGCCATGATTGCGCTGCCCAATAGCGATCTGAATACGCGGCTGGAAACCAATGGCCCCGCCCTGACCTGGCGCGTGAACTTTGCCCAGGCGGGTGACTACTATGTGTATGTGCGCGGGCTGGCCCCTGCCGATGGGGACCCCGATCGCAACGACTCCATGCACGTGGGACTCAACGGCATGGCCGTCACCACGGCCAGCGGCACGGGGCTGACTGGCTATCAAACAGTCGATGGTTTCTCCTGGCAAAGTCGTGCTAATGGCGGAGCGCCCACAGTGCTGCACGTTCCAACGCCGGGCCGCCATACGGTCCACCTGTGGATGCGCGAGGATGGTGTGGTGGCGGACAAGCTGTGGCTGTCCATGACGGCTGGCGCCATTGCCGATGGCGATACAAGCATGGGCCCGGCAGAGAGTGCTTGTGGAACCGATGGCGGATAATACGCTGCTTACGTAGCGCCTGCGGATGGCCAAGCGTGAATCCGTTCGCCTGCGATACAATTTTAGTCAAGGCTTGCGTAAGTCCTGTAATAGCCAAAAGCGGCTTGTGGAGCTATAATAACATGCACAACTACATACGCTTTCGTCAACTAAAAGGTGGCTAGGGTTCCGCCATGCATTCTGTTTAGGTAATGGGTCTGGTCCAAGCGCCACATAACCGCTGTGCGGTGAGCATCTAGAAGGGTAAAAGCCTTGGGGGGTGAAGTTGGCTGATTTATCGTGCCCGTAACCCGTCAAGCAACCTGGAGGTGCTCACATGGCTGCGAAAGCAAATTACGCCCAGTCGGCGCATATTCGCGCAATCTTACAAGCATTATTCGTTACATTTCTGTGGTCCACCTCGTGGGTGTTGATCAAATTGGGGCTGGATGATATACCGGCGCTCACCTTTGCCGGTCTGCGCTACACCTGTGCATTTCTCTGTCTTCTGCCCATTTTTCTTCAGTCACACGGCCTTGCCGCGCTGCGCCAGCTTACCCCTGGCGCGTGGAAACAATTACTGCTGCTGGGCATTGTCTACTACGCCGTGACCCACGGTGCGCAATTTGTCAGCATTGCCTATTTGCCAGCCATCACCGCCAATCGGATCCTGGGATTTACGCCCGTTGTGGTGGCGCTGCTCGGCATGGTCATGCTTTCAGAGCGGCCCATGAAAATTCAGTGGCTGGGGATCGTTGTATCCATTGCTGGATTGATTCTCTTCTTCTACCCAATTCAGCTGCCCATGGGCCAGGTCATCGGATTATCCGTAGCGGTGGTTGGCATGTTGGCCAATGCCGTTTCGTCCATTATGGGGCGCTCCATTAACCGCACCCGCGAATTATCGCCGCTGCTGATCACAACCGTCAGCATGGGGACGGGGGCCCTGATCCTCCTGACCAGCGGCATCTTTCTGCATGGCGTTCCGGTCCTTTCTGCCCAAAGCTGGCTCATTGTAGCCTGGCTGGCTGTAGTGAATACGGCTTTTGCCTTTACCTTGTGGAACCACACCTTGCGCACGCTGGCGGCGGTAGAATCCAGCATTATTAACAGCGCCATGTCTATCCAAATCCCCATGCTGGCCGTGCTCTTTCTGGGGGAACGGTTAAACGGTCGCCAAGTGCTCGGGCTGGTGGTCAGTATTGTCGGCGTATTGGTTGTGCAGCTCGCGCGAGTGTGGGTGTCCAGAAGGAAAGAAGTATGAACGCCGAGACGATTCATCAAGAACAGATAGAAGCCGCCATTCAGGCCGTGGGCGTGGCCAATCGACCCGTTTGCTTACACAGCTCGCTGCGCTCTTTTGGCTATGTCGCGGGTGGGGCGTCGGCCGTGATAGACGCATTTTTAGCGGTTGGGAGCACGCTGCTGACCCCCACATTTTCGTGGGGATTTGCCATGCCGCCGCCCGTTGAAAAGCGAATTGCGCAGAACGGTTGGGATTACGACAATTATTTGGGCCCCACGGGTGGCATTGGCCGCATCTTTTCGCCCAATACAAAAGAAATCGACAAAGACATGGGCGCCATTGCCGCCGCCGTGTTGAACCAGCCGGACGCCATGCGCGGCAATCACCCAATCTGCTCGTTTGCGGCGGTGGGGCCGCTAGCGGCTCGATTCATTGAAGGGCAGCATGGCGACAACGTTTATGCACCGCTGGATGTACTGGCGGACATGGCGGGCATGGTTGTGTTGGCTGGCGTGTCGCTCGACAAAATGACGCTGATTCATCTGGCTGAAAAGCAAGCCGGGCGCAATCTATTCCGTCGCTTTGCCAATGATGCCAATGGAAATCTCGCGGCGGTGGAAGTGGGCGGGTGCTCGGATGGATTTGAGAAGCTGGCGGACCCGTTGCTCACGTTGCGCCGCACAGCGCACGTTGGGCAAAGTTATTGGCAAATTTTTCGTGCGCGTGAAGCGTTGGTCACAGCTGCCGCCGCCATCCAGGCGGACCCGTGGATCACCCACTGTGGGCGAGCCGACTGCGACCGCTGCAATGATGCCGTCAAGGGCGGTCCGGTTGGCATATGAATTCCTTTTTGTTATAGTAACAGCATTACACGTGAAGCTCTCTAACCCACGTATCAATCTCACAGCATAGCTCATCTACATTCTAACTCGGACAACATCCCAATGTCGCCCGACCGCCTTTGCTTACTCGGCACTTTTCAACTGATCCATCATGGTCAGCCCATTACGCTCGGTCAACCGCGCTTGGAAGAACTGCTGGCGCTGTTAGCACTTTGCCCTGGCGTCCCCGTTGCGCGTATGCAGATCGCATATCGCTTCTGGCCCGATTCGAATGAAAGCCAGGCGCGTACAAACGTGCGCAATCTACTCTATAAGCTGCGGCAAGTCTGGCCGCAAGCCCATGAAGTAATTGATATCGGTCGCAATGAAATTGCTTGGCGCGAGGATGCAGACATTACGCTCGATGTCCAAACATTTCTAGAACGTTGTGATGAAGCCGAGCATTCTACTCAGCCCACAGAACGCATCCAGATGCTGACGGCGGTGGTGGATGGCTATTCTGGTGAGCTGCTGCCTAACTGCTATACAGATTGGGCGTTGACCGAACGCGAGCAGTTGCGTCGACGCTTCGCAACTGCGCTCGAAGCGCTCATCGATGTACACCTGGAAGTGCGGCAATATGCGGAAGCGCTGCCGCGAGCGAGACAGCTATGCACCTACGATCCGCTGCACGAAGCCTCCTATCGCCGCCTCATGCAGATTCATTCCCTGTTGGGCGATCGCGCCGCAGCCTTGCGCGTCTACCACGACTGTGTATCCATGTTGGAGAAGGAACTCGGTGTTGAACCAGCGGCGGCAACAACCCAGCTTTACGTCCAGTTGGTGCAGCGGACATTGCCCACCAGCAGGCCGTTGGGCGCACCTGTACCAACCCAACGACCGCGCCTCATCGGTCGCTATATAGAGTGGCAGCAACTCCAACAAGCATGGCGCATGGTGCAAGGGAGGCAGGCCCATGTTGTCCTCCTCTGGGGTGAGGCAGGCATCGGCAAGACGCGCCTGGCCGAAGAGCTGCTGGCGTGGGTGCGGCGTTTGGGCCACGCCAACGCCTCCAGTCGTTCCTATGCCGCCCAGGGCGCACTGGGCTATGCACCGATTACCGAATGGCTGCGTGCGCCAACGGTACAACCCGCGTTGTCCACAGTTGATGACCTTTACCAAGTAGAACTGGCGCGCCTGCTGCCTGAACTGTTGACCAACCGCCCCGATCTGCCCCCGCCCGGTCCACTGACCGAAAAGTGGCGGCAGCAGCGCTTTTTGCAGAGCATTGCGCAGGCGCTGGCCGCGGTTTCCGGTCCATTGTTGCTCCACCTGGACGATATGCAGTGGAGCGGCCAGGAGACGTTGGCGCTGCTCCAATTTTTGCTGCACAGCGCACGGAGCCAACCACTGCTCATTCTTGGCGCCGTGCGCACTGAAGACGCGGTGGAGAATCAGCCATTGCATGATCTGGTTGCCGCATTGCGCCATCAAAATCAGCTCACCGAATTGACGCTGGCGCCACTCTCGCAAGCAGAAGTTGCCGAACTGGCGGAACAGACCGCGGGCGCGGCCATTTCGCAAATTGATGCCGAAGAACTCTACGCGGCCAGTGAAGGCCATCCGCTCTTCCTGATCGAAACAGTGCGCAGTGAACTGACAGCTTCCTCTTTCCACGCCAGCGTGCGGGAACAAGACGCAGCGCTTGACGCCCCAAATAGTCTTGCCCCCATTCCACCCAAGATCTACAACCTCTTTGTCACCCGCCTGGGACAACTCTCCGACACGGCGCAACGGGTGGCCAGCATCGCCGCCGTCATCGGCCGCGCCTTCACCTATCCGGTGCTACAGGCTGCCACCGCCCTGGATGAACTTGAATTGGTCGAGGGCATCGACGAGCTGTGGGTGCGACGCATTATTCGGGAGCAGGGTGGCGACAGATACGACTTTAGCCACGACCGCATCCGCGAGGTGGCCTATGGGGAGATTAGCCGCACCAGACGGCGTCTGCTTCATCGTCAGGTGGCCGAAGCCTTGGAGCAGATCCACAGGGGTGAGCTGGACAGCGTGGCCGGGGAAGTAGCCGCACAATATGCCCAAGCTGGTGACAATCAGCAGGCTTATCTCTATTATCGCCAGTCAGCTCAGGTTGCCTTGGCCCAATATGCTCTTCGCCAAGCCGGAAAAATGTTTGATGCCGCACTCCGTCATGCGCCAAATGATCCCACGATATGCCTAAATTTATTACATGAGCAAAATTTTGTTTTTCGGTCCTCCCTGCAATTTGTGCGTTGGGAGAAAAACCTTGAGCAACAGGAAGCCCTGTTATCTATTGTTACACCATCTGATCCGCATCTTTCTTGGTTGATAGCTTTAGATCGCAGCACGTATTGTAGGCTGACGGGTGAGGGCGACAGGGCAATTGACGCCGCGCGCAAAGCTACTGAGTTAATACATTCCATCAATGAGCCAAAGGGCCTGGCCAGAACTTACCTGACTTTAGGCCTGGCCTATTGGATGCAATCTTACATGACCGAAGCTGCCGTAGCCTACGAAAAATCAGCCCAATATGCACGCCAGAGTAATGACTCTACCATTGAGATTATGAGCCTTCATTATCTTGCAGCCACAGGCATGTTTTCCGGCTCAGGGATTGATGAAATCCACAAATTGTTGATGACAGCATTTGATATCGCAAAAGCAACAAATAATAAGGCTCAATTAGCTGCGCTTTATAACAAGCTTGCTTATTGCCGATTTGTGAGGGGGCTGGGTGACTTTGAGCACGCTGAGCAAGAATACAAGCAAGGCCTAACGATAGCCAGAGAAATTGGCCAGCGTGAATGTGAAGAAAATCTCTTGAGCAATCTGGCGTTGCTTTTCATCCACCAAGGCAATTATCGTCGTGCACTAAACACCATTTATACGGCACTTTCAATCGGTAAGGGCCGACGAGACTACTGGCGCTATGCAGTAGCCGAGCACCATCTGGGTACAGCAATGATGCAAATGGGATGCCTTGCTTCCGCCCAAAATAAGCTCATTGCAGCAAGCACACAGTTAGGTAAGTCAGGCAATCATCACTTTGAGGTAAAAGCACGTTGTGACTTGGGGTTAGCCTATTATCTGAGTGGTGAACATCAACAGGCACAAATTGAACTAACCCACGTACTGACCCTTGTCGAAGGCCACGGTGACCTGCGTTTTGAGGCGCTGGCTCGCACGCGATTGGGCTATGCGCTGGCAGCATCCGGCCAACTTGACGAAGCACACAAACAATATGAACAGGGTTGCACACTCCACAACCAGATGGGGCAGCACTATTACGCCCTAAACGCCTTGGCCGGCTCGGCGCAGGTGGCCGCGCACCAGGGTGATCACGCCACAGCTTTGGCCCATGCCCAGACCGTCTGGCAGACCATTGCGGGCCAAGAGACCGACGCCACCGTCGAAACGGCCCGCACCTTGCGCACCTGTTATGAAATCTTCCAGCAGCATGGCGATCCCCAAGTGGATGAAGTGCTCAACACTGCCTGCGCCCAACTCCGCCGTCGCGTCGCTACCATTGATGATCCCGATCATGTTGCCAAATTCTGGCAACTGGACGATCATCGCTTCTTTAAAGAGGTGGCCAACGAGCTGATCGATTCAACGGGTGGCCAGAGCTAGCGATTCAGACTGATTGCGTATCGGCTCAGTAGTTTACTTAGTTGCAACATGAATTGTGGTATAATCTAAGCAGCACCGTCATACTGCGGTTGTGAATAAATCCGAAATTTTCCACTGTATTAGTCGAGAAAATAAACTCCCGTTTTGTCACAGAGCAAAGTATAAATATTGAGCCAGGAGCCTGATAAAATGGCAACCGAAGTCAACCTCGTCCTACCAGATAACCTATATCTGCGCGCCCAACAACTGGCGGAAGCACAAAAACAAAGTCTGCAAACCGTACTGCTTGATGAGTTGGCAAAGGCCATTTTGTCCGAATCGGGCGCTAGCACAATAGCTTCCGTAGAACGCGTAGAGAACGTAGAATGTGAAAAACGAGCCTTTCGCGCGCTGTATGAAAGGCTTTGGGCACAATATCCAAACCATCATGTCGCCATCTATAATGGAGAATTGGTTGACCATGATCAGGATGGGATTGCCCTAAGCCGGCGGGTATACGCACAATATCCTGACGAATTTGTATTAATCAAAAAGGTCGAGCCACAGCCGGAGCGCACCTTGCGTTTTCGCTCGCCCCGTTTTGTAAAAGAGAAGGCATCGGCAAACTAATGGTCTCGACCTTTTATTACGATACAGACTATGACGGACCATCCTTTCCAACGGTGCACGTGACAATTCACAATCTCGTAGATGCCAGTCAATTCGTCACGGATACGGCGTATATTGACTCAGGCGCTGACGGCACCATCATTCCACTGCCTTTGTTACAACAGATCAACGCACGCAAAGTGGATGAGATGAACCTACGTTGGGGAAGTGGGCAGAGCTTCCGGGTAGATATTTACGAAGCGGTACTCCAAATCGCTTCATATCGGCCAATGAAAGTATATGCCGCTGTCGACCGGCAGGAACCGCACATCTTACTGGGTAGGGATGTACTGAATCAATTCATTATTTCGCTCAATGGAATTGCCGAGGCTGTAGAAATTTCGCAGTAGAAGCCCTTTGGTGAAGAGCCTCTCTAGAAAATCGGTTGTGCTTCTACAGCTTACTCCTAGCGGAATAATCACCACAGAGATTTTCTGGATAGATACTAAAGTCAAACCATCTGCACTATCCACATCAACCACTCCCCAGCTTAATCCAAGATACCATCCTCAAAACCGCCCACATCTTGCATATCTGCTATGAAATCTTCCAGCAGCATGGCGATGCCCAGACGGATGACGTATCCAGCACCGCCTGCGCCCAACTCCGCCGTCGCGTCGCTACCATTGATGATCGTGATCATGTTGCCAAATTCTGGCAACTGGACGATCACTGGTTCTTTAAAGAGGTGGCCAACGAGGTGATCGGCTCAATGTCCTTTCAGACTGACGTTTACTCTACGCCCTAATCCCCTCCAATATTAGTACACCGTAACGGTGTTGGCCATATAGACATCGGTCTCCATTGGCGAATCTAGCCTTATCTTTTGCCGTTGCAGCCTACTGAATACAAATATCTACGTACGCCGTTGATTGTTCCTGGGCCTACGCACATTTTGCGTCACTCCTTCGTAAAACGTTGATTGCCCCTTTACGAAACGTTTTCTTTCCATCAAAGAAACGAATCCGAAACGCCGCGCCTGCTATTCTGTCAGCAGCGCCAGTGATGATGTCCAACTGACGACGATATAATCCCAACAAAACTCGATTAAAGGAGAGCCATTTATGCTAGCAACAATCATTGAACCTCGGCTCAAATATGACGGGCTGAGATACAAGTTTCGCTATCTGATCCTTATCGCAGTTCTATGCGCAATAGGATTGTCGGCCTATGCTCCATCCATTGTCCATGCCGCTCCCCCAAACCAGGAACGCATTACCCTTAACAACGGAACTGCTTCTTACACTGGGTTCGTGACTGGGAACGGCATGTCCAAGAGTTATGTGTTGCGGGCTCAAGTGGGGCAACAGATGAAAATTGTTCTAACGGGTCAGGAACATGTGTGGTTCTATGTCCAAACACCAAACACTTATCGCTTAAACATGTATGGCGGCGTCCGTGAATGGAGCGGGACTTTGCCAGAAACAGGGGACTATTCCATTGTTGTTTATGCGGATGGAGGTGTTGTCAACGCTTGGTATCAGCTTGATATCAACGACGGAACGGCATCGCAACTTATGGATTCAAACTCTGAATTCGCACAATTCCCGTTTACGACGCAATTTCACGGCGTGAGTCTAAATGGCCAGAGCGAGCAACTTGCAGTTGAACCAGGTACTCGCATTGATGGAACACTTTGGTACCAAATCTGGAATCAGCGCAACTGTCCCGGCTGTCCCTATCAGCTAGTCGTTGGTATTGGGCAAGATGCGCAAGACTGCGCCTATGGTGGTGTTCCAACCCCATACCCAGGTACATTCAACACGGGAACGTTCAACTTGATCGCGCCTGCAAACCCCGGTGCATATGCAATTCGCTACCAGAGTATTCAACAATCCACATGCGCTCAAGCCCAAGCCGTTTTTGAGAATGAGGCGCCGCAGAAGACAGTCATAATTGGCATATTAGTGGTCAAGCCGCCACCGCCACAGACTGTTACGCCAGATTTGTCGACTCCAGCTGGCGTATGCTATTCACACAATGACCCCTATCGCAGGCAGTGGAAAGTGGGTGAAACCACACCTTACCAAGGGTGGACCTGCCTTCCAGGAAATATATGGAAAAGGGGAGGTGAGCTGAGACCAGGTGCAGAATAAGTTTGGCGTAATTGAATTTGAACGATCGGCAGGCTCAAACAAATACCCATGTAGACCCACATACGTTTCATCCACCAATCCATCTGCAAGGAGGAGCCAAATGCAGGAATTACCACGCTCACCCCCAACCGTCATCTTCACATTGCGTCTTTGGCAGGAACCCATCAACCACGAGCAAAGTGAATGGCGCGGTGAACTCAAGAATCTGGCCACCGGCGAAGTGCGCTATATCCGCCTGTGGGATGAGATTGCCCGCTTCATCCCTGTTATGCTTGATGAAAAACGCTAGTCATTAACCGTCCAGGCAACTCCGCTGGTGCAGGATGACGCGCCCACATTGGCAACCGCTTGCGCCACCATTGAACTGACCAACCAATTTGGCCGCGCCATTGTCAGCGCCCGCGGCAACCACTTTGTGGTCGATTCGGCGCCGCCGTTGGGCCATCCCCTGAAGAGATAAACCCGGTGGAAGCCGTGCTGGGCGCACTGGCAACTTGCGGTCTCTTTGTCTATGAAGCGGCAGCCGCAGAGATGGATATTGTTCTCACGTCCGCCACAACAACGGTCCAAGGGACCTTTGACGTGCGCGGCCTCACTGGCGAGGCGGATAACAATCCAGAAGTTTGTGAAGCGTCCCCCTGTTCAGGAGCCGACTTTGTTGGCAAAGCCACCGAGGCGCAGACGGAAGTGGCTTATACCAACGGCGTTATTATCGATGAGAGCGGAGAGGCGCATTTTGCCGCCTACCTGCCCGTGGGCGAAGTAATAGACGATCCCTGGTTCGGCAATGGTTTCACCAATCCCAGCGGTGCTGAAATTCACCTTGTCATCAACGACCACGGACCGCTAATTCCCGAGCGAGCCGGCGAAATGCTCAACACCTACGGCGCCGGTTGCACCGACGAGAGCTTGCCGGCGCCTTTCCCAGACACCGCTAAAGCCGATGGTGAGCCTGGCCCTAATGCTTGTGCCTTGGTCCAAGTCGCAATCTTCCAGCCAGACATAGAATAGAATCAGTAGATCGCACCGGCAAGAGATAGCGTCGGATTCAACAATCGAGATCGACGCCTAGTTCGCCAACACCGTTGCGCTGTACTGAGAATGTGTAGTTGAGATAAATTGCATCTCTGAGTTTGGAAAGCGATGTCGATATATTCCGGCATCGCTTTTTCATGTTCTGCGAAGAAAGCTCCTCAACGTGTTGTTACGGAAGAGATATAAGTACGGATAAGGGAATTCTAATGGGTAACCACAAACTCATCCCGCAAAACACATTTGTTTGCACTTAGGATGAAGCCGAGAAATTCTTTTCGTTGTTTATTCCACGTTCATACCATGTTCATTTTTTCACCTCTTTCATTCCACGTTCATACCATGTTCATTCCACGTAAGCATATTATATTGCGGGTTAGGTCGCCGAATCAATTAATTCCCTGAATTCGGACGCTACCGTAGCGGCTTTAAGGTCGTCTATGTCGTAGCCACATTCTTGGTGATGAAGTGATGCTCTTTACGGTAGAGTGATTGCAGGAGGGAAGAAAGTGTATAGTTCTATTAGGCTTTTTTATAAGCGAGAACCATTAGTTCATAGTCTTATTAAACATAGAGAGAACGAAAATAGAGAAGAACCAAAATCGATTTCCTATGCAATTAGCAAAGCAAAACAAAGTATAAAATCGGCATTGATTACCCCGTTGCAAGAGCAAGTCTTGTTCCCGCTCTTTGGTGATTCTCGTTCTGTACATCGTCAGAATCTTGGCATAGAGAATGAGATAGTTGAGTCCAATCCGGAAGAACTGGCCGTTAGACGCGACTTGACTATTCTATCTGTCCAGCTTACTTTGTCGGTGATCGGCCAACTTTTCTTTCCGCCTTTGAATATTTTCGTTGCGTTATGGATTCTTTATACGACCCAATTTGTATTTAGAAGCGCTTATGAATCATTGCATCGAGACCGCCGCATTACACATCATGTGTTAGATGCGGTCGTTCTGGCCGGTTTCTTGGCCGGCGGCATGATTTTCGCTGCTTCACTGACGGGATGGTTCCTATTTCTGCTGCGATGGTTAACGATTAAAACCGAAGATCGTTCGCGACGGAGTATTATTGGTCTCTTCAATGAACAGCCCAATGCTGTCTGGACAGTCGTGGATGGTTTGGAGGTGGAGGTTCCGTTTGGGCAAATCTCGGCAGGTGACATTGTTGTAGTTTATGCTGGGCAGATGGTGCCAGTGGATGGGGCGATTGTTGAAGGAATGGCTTCGATTGACCAGCGGATTCTTACAGGGGAAGCGCAGCCGGTTGAAAAGGGCGTCAATGATGCCGTTTTGGCGTCCACTCTTGTCCTTTCCGGGCGGATTCAGATTCGAGTTGAAAAGACAGGTAAAGAAACTGTTACTGCTCAAATCGGACAGATGCTGACCAATACAGACGATTTTCGAGATCATTTGCAATCCCAAACGGAAACGTTTATCAACAGATTAACGCCAGCCATGTTGGGATTGGGCTTACTCTCTTTTCCGGCAGTCGGTTTGGCCCGTGCGCTAGCGGTGTTGTGGAGTACGCCAGGGTATCGCATGCTCTATTTTGCCCCAATCAGTATGCTGAGTTTTCTACATGTTGCGTCTCAAAAAGGTATTTTAATTAAAGATGGGCGTTCGCTAGAACAGTTCCACAAAATTAATACAGTGGTGTTTGATAAAACGGGAACGCTTACAGAAGAACAACCTTTTGTTAGCCGCATCCACACCTGCAGCGATCTCAGTGAACAGGCCGTGTTGCAATTGGCAGCAGCCGCCGAGATAAAGCAAACCCACCCGATTGCGCTGGCTATTTTGCAAGCGGCAAAAGAGTGGAATGTGCAATTGCCGACCATTGATGATGCACACTACGAAATTGGCTATGGGATTCGTGTGCAGATAGATGGGCAACTTATCCACGTAGGCAGCACACGCTTTATGCAGATGGAGGGCATCACTATCCCTGCCGCAATTGAAACGATTGAGAAAGAGAGCCATTTACAAGGCCACTCTGTCGTGATGATTGCATCGCAAAGAGAATTGGTCGGTGCGATCGACCTGGCGCCGACTATCCGTCCAGAAGCGAAAGAGATTATCCAGCAGCTAAAACAATATGATGTGGATCTTTATATTATCTCTGGCGATCATACGCAGCCCACCCAAAGATTAGCCAATGAATTGGGAATTGAAAACTATTTTGCCGAAGTATTGCCGGAAGACAAGGCGCAGTTGGTAGAAAAACTACAAAAAGAAGGACGCACTGTTTGTTTTGTGGGCGATGGGATTAATGATTCCATTGCCTTGAAGAAAGCCGATGTATCTGTTTCCCTTAGTGGCGCCACAACCGTGGCCACAGACACTGCCCAGGTTGTCCTTATGGATGGTAGCCTGCGCGAGCTCCAAACGCTCTTTTCCTTGGGAGAAAAATTCTTCCACAACATGCGAACAAATTTTGCCGTCACCACAATTCCTTGTGTCATTACTGCTGCGGGTGCACTCTTCCTGGGCTGGGGATTAGTCCCTGTTATCCTTATCTCTCAATTGAATGTTCCTGTTGCACTTTATACATCTGTTCGTCCCTTATTAGTCGATCCAGAATCGGCGGGAAAAGGAATGCTGGAAAATGACCATCGCAAGTTGGATTGAAACACATGCCCGATTCGCGCCAACCAAAGTTGCGTTGTGCTTTGAAAATCTGGCGTATACATATGCGGAATTTGCATCCAAAATTAGACGCACGGCCACGCTCCTCAAAAGTGATTTTCGTATTTCAAAGGGAGATCGGGTTGCATTTCTGGGTTACAATACACCAGAATTCCTAATGGTGTTTTTTGCTTGTGCGCGCCTGGGGGCAATCCTTGTTCCTCTAAACTGGCGTCTAACAGCGCTGGAACATCTCTACATTCTCCGAAATTCAGAGAGCAAATTGCTCTTTCTGGAATCTGAATTTGCTCCCTTGATCGAATTTGTGCAAGAGCAGTTGCCCGCTTGCGAAGTCGTTGGCGTCGATTTCGATCCTGCGTCAAATTGTGCAAATTCACGCGCTTATCCCAGCATGATGGCGCGTGTCGATGATGAGCCAAGCCGCCCTGACGGCAGTTTTGAAGACCCACTTCTGATCGTCTACACATCCGGTACAACGGGCCACCCCAAAGGAGCAGTTCTGACGCAGAATGCCATATTCTGGAATGCTTTAAACAGCATTCATCATCTTGACTTAACCAGTGAAGATAATGTGCTGACTGTGGCCCCGTTATTTCATGTTGGCGGACTAAATGTCCAGACAACTCCGGCTTTTTACATTGGCGCCACTGTCATCCTGCAACGTTACTTTCATCCCGATCAAGTTCTTTTATCGATCAATAACCATAGACCAACGATGACTGTATTGGTGCCGTCTATGATGGACGCGGTTAGTCGGTCGCCCCTTTGGAACAAGACAGATTTTGGCGGTCTGCGCATTGTGGAGACTGGGTCAACTACGGTGGCGCCCCATCTATGTGACACTTTTCGGGCCAAGGGCACTGCCGTTGTAATTTCGTATGGCGCAACCGAAACATGTCCATTGGCAATCTATTCACGAAGAGATTCCGATATTAGCAAAGTCAACAGTGTTGGGCTTGCTGCTCGCCATTGTCAAATTCGCATTGTAGATAAAAAGGGGCAGGATTGTCCAACAGGTGGGTTGGGAGAGATTTGGGTGAAAGGCCCCAACGTTATGGCCGGCTATTGGAAGAATCCTGAAGCAACGGCAGAAGCAATCCAAGAAGGTTGGTATCATACAGGTGATATCGGTTACTGTGACGAGGATGGATATTATTATATTGCGGATCGCAAGAAAAACATGATTATTGCGGGGGGCGAGAACGTGTATCCTGCCGAAGTTGAGCGTGTTTTACTGGAGCATCCAGCGGTAGACGCGTTGGCTGTGGTGGGAATTCCAGATGACATTATGCAGGAAATACCTGTCGCCGTGATTGTATCAGAAGCGCTTAAAAGCATGGATAACAGAAAAGAGGTTGAAGATGCATTAAATACGTTCCTATCAGATAAATTGGCGTCATATAAGCGACCTCGCCATTTTTTCTTTGTGGATGATTTGCCCAGAACAGCGCTAGGCAAAATTCAGCATTTTCAGGTGCGCGAGCAGCTTCTACAAGATCCTCAATTTGCTTCCCGCACAGCCGTTCGCGCCTTTGCTAGGGGCGAATATACAAATGCACACCAAAAGCATGATTGGCCAACGCCAAGCGAACTGCGGCAAAGGCTTCAAGCCGAATCTAAGGATGGCAAAAGGCGCTTTCTCCAATCTTACCTGCAAACCCAAATTGCCGGATCGCTTGGAATCGGAACTGATGAGATTCATGTTGAGACACCGATTAATCAGATGGGATTTGATTCATTTATCGCGATTCATCTGCACTACCAGATAGGTGAACTTGGTTTTGAAATTCCTCTAACTCGACTTTTGGAACGTATCAGCCTTTGTGAATTGGTAGACGAACTTCTGGATGCCCCGTCTAAAACCCCGCCGGATTCTTCGGTTCCATCCATTGGCTTCGCTACTGCCAAAGAGACAAGTCTGAGAGAAATCGCCAAGCATCCTGCTTCGTTTATCCAACAAGAGTGGTATGAACTATGCGAGGAGACCACGCCCGACAACACTTTGTATGGGCAACTCATCCAATCATTCCGCATTCGTTCAGCGGTGGATATCTCTGCATTGCGCAATGCATTGCGGATCGTTGAGCAGCGGCATGACGCACTGCGCACAACATTCCTCAAAGAGAATGGTCACCTATGGCAACAGATACACGCGGAGGCCAAAGTCGATTTTGTCTCTTATGATGCTGCGTCTTGGTCAGCAGACAGTTTGCGGGAAGCAATCACTGCTTTTACCCACCAACATTGTGACCCAACAAAAGACGCAATGATACAAACCCGTCTGTTTACACTAGCACAGGATGACCACATTCTCATTGTCAAAGTCAGTCATTTGGTGGCTGATGGATGGTCATTATGGGTTCTTTTTGATGAACTACGTCAACTTTACCATGCATTATCACATGGTTTGACTCCTTCGTTGGCGTCAGCTGAATCCCATGTGAATTTTTGTCGATGGTATAACGAAATCATGCAGGGGGACATAGGTCAGGAATTTTTGTCCTACTGGCGGGAAAAGCTCATCCCAGAATATTCGCATGTGCAATTGCCGTATGATCGGCCGCCTTCGCAGACGGATGTGCATGTCGGAACGGTAATCACGATGCCCGTTCGGCCAGAGATGGCTGAACGATTAAGAAAGGTCGCCCAGGCAGAGGGCGTGACAATTTATGCATTTTTGTTAGCGGCCTTTCATGCCGTGCTCCACAGCTACGCGCATCAAGAAGATATAGCGGTTGTGGCAAATTTTCCCAATCGGAGCCATTCCCAATTTTATCACACGGTTGGGCTCATCTCCGCAGCAACGGTCATACGCACACAATTTTCTAAAGACCACTCCTTTCAAAGGCATTTGCAAAGCGTACAGGCAGACCTCCTTGCTGCGTTGGACCATCAAGCCTATCCGACCCCACTTTTACAAGAGCATTTGGATATTCAGCGAAAACCCACCAAGCGTCTGTTTTCTTCCGTCTATTTTGCCTATATGCGACAACATATCTTCCCAGAAATGGCAGATTTGCAAGCGGCCGATGATGCAGTACAGATTGACTTTGGCGGCTTGTGCATGGAGGCTTTTCACGGGGCCACAAAGTATGCTACCCGTGGCTATCCACTAGAGGTTCAAATCATGGATGGCAAACACGCTCTGTCTGGCCTGTTTATTTATGATGCGGAACTCTTTGCGGATACGACAATCCGTACAATGATCGCGCGATTTGAACTGATCCTCGCGGCGGTGGTTGAAAATATAACGGTGACCATTTCAGAACTGGCATCTGTATAGGTAGGTACTTTCATCCACTTATCCGTACACCGCAACGGTGTTGACAATACGGGCGTCGGTCTCGTTTGCTAGATCCGGCCTACGTCCTTTCCATTGCGATCTACGGATTATGTTCATCACCCAATGGTAGATAAATTAAACCACCCCCATGTGGGCGTTATGGAGGCGTATTTCGATATGATTGTTATTATTGGCGCTGGTTTGGTTGGTGCTGTTCTGGCTATGCATCTTGCACAGGCTGGATTCGAGGTCAAGCTTTATGAGCAAAGAGGGGACCCGCGTGAGATAGAACCTCAATTAGATCGCTCCATCAACATTACATTGTGCGAGCGCGGTTTTCGCTCGTTAGATCTAATTGGCGTGGGTGATCTCATACGCAAGTTGTGCATCCCGATTTATGGGCGCGTCATTCATACAGTTGAAGGCGAGGCTTATCAACCGTATGGGAACCGCAATGAAGCCATTTATTCAATAGGGCGTTACGATCTTAATTGCATCCTGCTAGATTGTGCTGCCCGCCATGAAAAGATTGATTTGTGTTTCAACCATAAATGTCTTGATATAGATATGCATACGGCTACCCTTAAAATCCAGAATGAGATCACGGGGCAGATCCATGATATTCAAGCGAGTCAAATATTTGGCGCTGATGGGGCCTATTCTACCGTCAGGCAAAAAATGCAGCGTTTGAAACGCTTCAATTATTCTCAAACGTATTTGAACGGGGGCTATAAGGAGCTGATTCTGCCTGCCACGGAATGGGGGGATTGGCCTTTGCAGAACAATGCAATTCATATGTGGCCGCAAGACAATTTCATGCTGCTGGCTTTCCCAAACTTAGACGGGACTTTTACGTGCACCCTCCATCTTCCTTTCGAAGGCCAGATCTCCCACGCGTCGATCACCACGTATGAAGATTATTACTATCTATTTGCAAATTACTTCCCAGATATCTTGTCCATGATAGCGCCTCACTTAACGCGTTATGTAGAAAATCCGATTGAAACGCTTATTACAATCAAATGTTTTCCTTGGACATTCAAAGATAAGATCGCTTTAATTGGCGACGCATGTCATGCGATCTATCCTTTTTATGGCCAAGGGTCGAATGCAGGTTTTGAGGATTGTCAAATTCTGCTCGAATGCCTTAAAGCAGATCACGGAGATTGGGGTGCTGCTTTACCAAAATATGAAACACGTTGCAAAGTTAACATGGACATCATCGCCGATCTGTCCGCAGAACATTTTGAGGTGCTGCAAAAATCGATCGGTGATCCAACCTTTCGCCTGAGAAAAAAGCTTGAACGTAAGCTCCAACTATTGCATCCTGATTATGCCAGTTTGTATCACAATGTCTCCTTTACTTGTATGCCATACACAGAAGCTTTACGGCTTGAGCAAAAAAATGGTGTGCTCATTGAGCAACTCTTAGCCGTCGAAGGAATTGAAGACAAACTGGACTCGCCAGAAATAGATTCATATATACTCTCTCTCTTATTTGACTGCGTAGCAGAGCGGAAGCCATTCTAGCGCAAAACGCCCTTCTTTATACTCAGCTCTGAATGAGAACCGGAGTTTGGGGACGCCTGTGGAGCCTATGGAAAACTCCGGTTCTCATCTCAACCGCAGTATAGACGGCGCCTATTTTGCTGGAATGGCCTTAAAGTTAAAGCTAGATAGAGCTCGGTCGCTTTACCTCTCCCGACCTCCTCGCCAGCGGGTCGATGGTTCTCTCCCCTGACAGTAGAAAGTTAGAGAGGGGTAAAACAATTAGGTTAGGTTTTATTTGGCGAGATTGGGTTGCCCACATCCATAAGGAGATGCATTTATGAGCGGAACAAAATTTTATGACTTAATCGTTATCGGCGGCGGCGCAATGGGACTCGCAACCGCGTACCACGCCTCCAAATCGCAAAATGTCTCTAATATATTGGTTTTGGAGCAATACGCGTTTTACAACGAACTCTCTAGCTCGGGTGGCAGCTCACGCCAATTTCGCCTTCAGTATGAAGAAGATTATATGGCAAAGCTCGTTCTGGCGGCCATTCCATACTGGGATGAACTGCAAGCTCACACCGATATAACATTGCGCACAAAGGTGGGCAGTTTGTGGTTCGGGGCTGCTGATGTGCAATCATCCGAGGGACAGATTAACGCGGCGCGCAATGTCCTGGACCGACTGAACCTCCCCTATCAAAATTTGTGTGCGGCGGAGATTGAGAACGAGTTCCATTTTACCAATTTGCCAGATAGCTATGGTGGCTTTTTTCAACCAGATGGCGGAAGCCTCAATACACCCGCCATTTTGAGAACCCTCTATCAGCAGGCAGCAGCCTCAAAACGCGTCATATTGTCACCGCAACAAAAAGTTATCGAGTTAATTGCAGGCGAGCATGAAATTGTGGTGCGCACAACTTCGGATACCTTTACCGCCAAGAAGCTTGTGATTGCGGCCGGCCCGTTTACGAATGAAATCCTCAAGCTTTTGGGTATCGAGCTGAATATTATCATCTGGCAAATGGTTTCCTGTTACTTTAAAAAGAAGCATGCAGGTGTAGATTTCCCATCTTGGTTTGTTTTTGAGGAACCCAAAGAATATTACGACCCAGGCTTATATTATGGGTTTGAAGAAATGTCGTGGTCAAATCCAGGCTTTATTCGCGTAGCGCCGGCATTTGCCTTACACACATTTCGAGACCCAGCCGACCGGACAGATCGGCCTGATGCAATGGATGTTTGGCGTACGGCGCAATGGGTACAGAATCATATGCCGGAACTTGAGGCGGAAGCCCGTTTTAAGAGTTGGTGCATGGCCGCGCTTCCCGCCCATAACGCAAAAAAGATGTTTCTAGATTTTGCTCCCCACGCCATACCTTCCCATCGGAATATCGTAATTTTCTCGGCTGGTTGGGCCTTTAAGTTTGTCCCGTTGATTGGCAAAATTTGTGCAGATTTAGCAATCGCAGGCAAAACATCGGTCGATATTTCAAAATTTGGAATCGAGGAATTTTATGAACGACCATGCGACCTTGATTAAGTCGGAAAAGCTTGAACTGGATGTTGCGATTGTCGGGGCGGGAGTTTCTGGCCTATATTCTGGCTGGCGCTTGTTGAGCGGTCACTTTGAAAAACAGGTTGGTCGTCATGCCGATCATTTGGATATTGGCATTTTTGAAATGAGCAATCGTATCGGTGGACGACTGTTCTCAATTAAATTGCCAGGCATGCCCAATGTAATATCAGAACTCGGTGCGAAGCGCTTTATGGCGCATCACGAAATCATGAATGGATTGGTCAATCATCTAAATCTGACGTCCATTCCTTTTTCAATGGGTGACAAAACAAAAAATTTATATTATCTAAGACGCCAACGATTTTGTGAGGATCAATGGCGAGAGCCTGGGTTCCATTCTCGCTTCTTTATTGATCCCACATACGATGGCAAGCATCCCGACGATCTTTTTGATGAACTTGTTGACAATGTTCTGCGTGCTAACAACCATCATGAAAGGCCCAAAGATCGCCGAGGGTGGGATGTGATCAAACCAACTCTCAAATATTATAAAGGCCCAGATAGAGGCGCCCGCCTTCAGGATATAGGATTCTGGAATCTGCTCATAGACCAGATGGGGCACGAGGGATATGAGCTATTGGCCCAAGCCAGCGGCTATTACTCGAACACCATTAATTGGAATGCGGCAGAAGCCCTCCCTTATGTTGTGGGCGATTTTATGTGTGATAACAGCTATAGGACGATTGAAGGTGGTTTTGACCAGATTGCCCTCCAACTTTGTAAGCGGTATCAAGAAATGGGTGGGCGACTTTATGCACAGAGCAAACTGGTCAACTTTGACCATACCCCAAGCGGCGAAAGCGACTGCCGTTACAGGCTGGTTATTCGTGACATAAGTAACCCCGCGCAACCACAAGAGCATTATATATATGCCAATCGCATAATCTTAGCAATGCCGCGCCGCGCATTGGAACTGCTGAATTGCGACAATTTCTTTTTTGACAGTGGGCATAACCATCAGCTATGCCATAGTTTACGCTCTGTGAGCGGCCAGCCCGCGTTT
This sequence comes from Caldilineaceae bacterium, assembly GCA_020634755.1. Lineage (GTDB taxonomy): Bacteria > Chloroflexota > Anaerolineae > Caldilineales > Caldilineaceae > JACKBC01. The sequence goes on from JACKBC010000007.1 coordinate 152,319, forward strand.
AAGTTGATTATGGGATTCTATGAATCCGGGCAAAGCAAGCCCTGGTGGAGCCGCCAAAGAGGACTGAATTGTGGCCGCTCAATCACCGATTTACCTATGCGTCAATGTTACTATTTCGGCACGGACCCCGAATTTGGTACATCCTCATTGCTGGCTTCATACAATGACATGCGCACAGTGGGTTTTTGGCAATCGCTAGAGCCGCCTAGCAACGATTGTGAGGTGGATGGGATAGTCCAGGAATACCAAGGTGTAGAGCTATACCAACCTCGTGTGATTCCTGGAATCACACAGCATGATATCAAAGAATCGGAAAGCATGTATCAATACAGCCAAGCTCCCCAACGAATGGTAGCTCATGCCCTTGCACAGCTCAAAGAGTTACATGGCCTTGATTCAATTCCACAGCCTTACACCACCGCCTACAAAAACTGGAATCACAATCCATACGGTGGTGGGTATCATGCATGGAAGGCTTGTTACGACGTAGCAAGCACCATGCCATACATGCGGCAGCCGCTGAAAAACGAAGCTATCCATATTTGTGGCGAGGCCTACTCTGACCAGCAGGCATGGGTTGAAGGCGCCCTGTGCACAGCAGAAAAGATGCTTCAGGAGCACTTCTCAATGCAATGGCCTTGCGCATGGCTTAGACCCACATACTATCTAGGCAGATAACCGAAACTGGGGTGTGACGCAAACATATGCTTTGCCATAGCTCACCCAAGAAGCAAAACGTATGTTCGTCAACAAAACGCAGTTTAAGCATGAAAAAGATGATACGGAATCAAGGAGGCAGAGAATAGATGAGTGACGATTCAATAACGATGGCAATGACAGTCGCAGAAATCCACAACATTTCCAAAGCATGCTTAATCGTCAATGGCTGCGACGAGGCCAATGCCAATGCAATTGCAACCACCGTGAGCATGGCGGAACGAGACGGCGCAACGTCACATGGTCTGTTTCGCATTCCGGGATATGTACAATCCATGCGTAGTGGTAAGGTCAACGGTAAAGCAAATCCCAAAGTCCATATAATAACTCCTGCCGTTATTCGTGTAGATGGGGATGGTGGCTATACACCCCTCGCCTTGCATAAGGGGATTCCGCTGCTTGCCAAAGCGGCGAAGGCGATTGGGATTGCCAGCATGACCATTATCAATACATATCATTTTGCAGCATTGTGGCCGGAAACCGAAGCAATTGCGGACTATGATTTGGCAGGGCTGGCCTGCACAGCCTATAAGCCAGTTGTTGTGCCTGCGGGGGCAAAAGAGGCTTTATTTGGCACAAATCCCCTATCGTTCTCATGGCCTCGTCCCGGCAAAACACCCATGGTCTATGACATGGCCACTGCCGCCAAATCTCTAGGAGATCTCTATATTGCAGTGCGGGACGGACAGACGGTACCGCTAGGCACAGGGCTAGATGCCGATGGCAATCCCACAACGGACCCCAGAAAAATCACGGACGGTGGGGTGATCTTGCCCTTTGGTGGTTACAAAGGTTCGGCAATTTGCATGATGGTAGAATTGCTGTCGGCAGGGGTGGTTGGAGAAAATTTTAGCTTTGAAGCAGCAATGACTGACAACAGTGACGGCGGCCCGGCGCGTGGTGGCGAATTCTTGATAGCAATATCACCCGAACTTATAGCTGGCGCAGGTTGGCAAACCCACAGCGAAAAATTTTTTGATCGCTTAACGAGAATTGAGGGCGCTTATCTCCCTGGCCAGAGACGACACATGAATCGTTTGTCTGATGCTCCTCGCCAAGTAAATGCAGCATTGGTTGAAACAATAAAAGAGCTCTCCCAGGGATGACACTATTTCGCCATCACCAGCTTTATTTGCGTCTAATCTATGGGCCGGATCAGTACGTCGACCTGCTTTTCACCTCGTTCTTCCATTCTCATTACGTGTTAACTCCATTCAGCATCATGTGTCGACTGCTTCACATAACGCTTGCCGCGTCAATCTTCACAATTGTATCCTCGGCAAAGAGCGGCCCCACTTGCACCCCCAATTGCTCATATAGCGCGGGCGGCACGCTGATGTCGGCTAGGTAAAGATCGCCGACAATGGCGCGTCCCTGCTCACTAAAGAGACCGGTTTTGGGCAGCGCCAGCGTCATGGTGGCGCTGGCGTGGATATGGGGCTCGTATACCTGACCGCTGGCGGTGTCCAGACCGCTGGGCGCGTCTAGGCTGAGGATGGGGGCGGCGCTGCTGTTGGCCAGCTGGATCAGGTTGCGGGCGGCGCCGGTGGGGGCGCCGCGCAGGCCGTAGCCAATCAGCGCATCGATGAGCAGGTCGGCGGGCGGCAGCTCCCAGCCCTCTTCGGCCCAGGCCAGCGGCGCGCCCATCTTTTGCAAAATACGAAGTTGGTGCACCGGCACATCTCGATAGGATGCCGGTTCCGCCGTCAGCACCACCTGCACCCACGCCCCCCAGTTCAACAGATGCCGCGCGGCTGCCAGCCCGCCGCCGCCGTTGGCGCCGCGCCCGGCCAGCACCACAATGGGCCGGTCCACAATGTCGCCATCTAGCAGCCGCCTGGCCAGCTGCGCCAAATTGCGCCCGGCATTCTCCATCATTTGCAGCAGCGTCATGTTGTACTCCTCAATCATCAGCCGGTCCACTTCGACCATCTGCTGGGTGGTGAGGGTGGGGATGTGCGGTGGTGACATGGTGTCCTTGCGCATTAGCAGCAATAATCGCTGGGCCGCTGCCGGTTCTGGATCAGCGATTGTTGGGCTTGGCTCAGCTCGATCCAGGGCGCGGGCGGCTCGGAAGGCACGCGCGGCAGTTCGCGTCCGTTGAGCAGCGTCAGCGTGTTGTGGAGCAGTTGCGTGCCTTTGTATGGGTTCATAAAGACATCGTAGAAAGTGAAATCGCCCTCGGCCATTTTAAAGAGCGCCACATCGGCCAGCGCACCGGGCTTGAGCGTGCCCACCTCGTTTTGCATGCCCATAACGGCGGCGGGGCGGGCGGTGGCGGTGTAGATGACGTCCGGCAGCGACATGCCCAGAGCCAGAAATTTGCTGAGACAGGTGGGCAGGTCGAACATGGGACCGTTGATGCTCGCCTGATGAATGTCCGATGAGATCACGTCCGGCTGATAACCGGCATCGATCATGGCCTGGGCAGTTTTAAAAGAGAATGAGCCGCCACCGTGGCCAATATCCATGACCACGCCGGCATCCCAGATGCGTTTGACATCCTCTAGCAGGCGCCCATTGTCATCCACAATGCGCATGTCGCCGCCTGTAAAGCAGTGGGTTAAAATATCGCCGGGGCGCATAAATTCGAGCACTTCGGGCAGCGTGGGCGGACCATAGCCAATGTGCGTCATGATGGGCAGTTCGCAACGGTCGGCGGCGGCGCGGGCGCGGCGCAAAGGTTCGATGCCCTGCCCGCGGGTAGTGTTTTTATCGATGCGCACCTTGACGCCCAGCAACAGGTCGCGGTTCAAGTCGATCAATTTGCAGCACAGGTCCACGTCACAATAGTCCAGATTGGCCAGCTCGCCAGTTTGGGCGGTCAGCCCGATCGTCGAGATGTTGAGCAGCGCGTAAATGCGCGCCGCCGCTGGTTCGGCAATAAATTGGCGAAAGCCCAGAAAGTTAAATGCGCCGGACGAACCTACATCCAGCCAGGTGGTGACGCCGCTGCGCGCCGCAATGGGGTCGGCGCTCACGCCCCAGAAGGTGACGTTGTGATAGACGTGCGTGTGCAGGTCCACCAGGCCGGGCGTTACGTATTGGCCAGTGGCGTCGATGACGCGCGGCGCGGCGTCGGCGGGAATGTTGCGATCCACGGCGGCAATGCGGTTGCGTTTGATGGCAACATCCAGCCGTCCGCTATACCCGGCGCCGGGGTCGACGACTTCGCCGCCTTTGATAATGAGATCGAATTGCATAACGGCTCCTTTTTTGAAGGGGTGACAATATGAGAAGGTGACCGGGTGACACGGTGACTGAGCCTGTCTAAGTCACCGTGTCACCTTGTCACCCGGTCACCTTGTCACTTTTTCAAGATAACAATTTATGTTTGCGCTTGCCGCGCCTGCCAGTCCCGTTGAAGCAGGGCAAAGCAGCGCATATCGTGAAACTGCCCCTTAAAGTAATCGTGTTCGCGCAGTACGCCTTCTTCTTGAAAGCCCAGGCTGCGCAGGAGGGCCGCCGAAGCTGTATTTTCAACCATGACCAGCGCCTCAATGCGGTTGAGCCGCAGCAGTTCAAAGCCGAACTGGATAATGGCCGCCAGCGCCTCTTTCATAATGCCCTGGCGCCAAAGCGCGCGGTGAAGCTCGTAGCCGATTTCACCGCGAAAACGGCGTAGCCAGACGTAGCCGCAGGTGCCGATAATTCGATCGTCCGCTCTGCGCGCAATGCCCCAGCGGATGCTGCGCTCGACCTCAAAGCTTTCGGTGAAAAAGTCGATGAGCTCCAGCGCTTCGTCTTCGCTTGCATAGGCGTAAAGATCGTAAAAGCGGGTCACCTCTTCATCGGCAAAGACGGCCAGCAGATCGGCGGCATCGTCCTCGGTCAGCTCGCGCAGATACAGATTGGGGGTTTGCAAATTGGGGAATTCGCCAAAAACGGCATCTAAGTCAGGTTCATTTTCAAGCTCGGTGGGGTCCATCTCATAGGCGTTCATGGTCCTTTATTATATGTCACTTGGGAGCAAAGCCGCATTTTTGCGGAGGGGGAAAATTTCCTATTGCAGACGGCTGCCGTTATAGTGGGCAGAAAGTCACTGCCATGCCGAGATGGCCGCTTCTATACTCTGCTCTGAATGAAAAGCGGTGTATCAGTAGACCGCAACGATAAGAGATAAGGTCGGATTCACCAATCGAGACCGACGTCTGTATCGCCAACACCGTTGCGGTGTATTGAATATAGTATAACAAATGGCGACATCTCAACATGTAACACGCGAAATAGGCGTTCAGAAATAAGTTGGCTACCAAACCTGTCCGGTCTCGCAGACCCAATAGGTTTAAATCTACGAGTTATTTTTGAGCGATGACCAAGGAGAAGCTCATGCTGACCGCAGCTGAATTGGCTCAAATTCAGAGTGAATATCCCATGTTGACCCAACTGCCGCCTGCACTGGCGGCGCATGTGCAAAGAGAGGCCATTGCCATGAAAGCGCCTGCCGGTCACATTCTTTTTGATATTGATGATTCGTGCAGTTCGTTCGTTATGGTGTTGAGCGGCGTGATCCGCGTGATCCGCCCGACGCTGAGCGGGCGCGAAATTTTGCTCTATCGCGTGCAGCCCGGCGACAGCTGCATTTTGACCGTGAGCTGCTTATTGGGCCATGCTAGTTATCCGGCGCGCGGTATGGTGGAAGAGGATTTACACCTGGCGGCTCTTTCGCTGGAGTCGTTCAATCTGCTGTTGGAAAAATCGGCGGCGTTCCGGCAAATGGTCTTTCAATTTTTTGCCGACCGCGTCCATCATCTTATGGAATTGGTTGAGGGCGTGACGTTTCAGCCGGTGGAGCAGCGGCTGGCGGCGCTGCTGGTAGAGCGGGCGCCGCGCCTGGACGTGACGCACCAAATGCTGGCCGACGAATTGGGCACCGTGCGCGAAGTAATCAGCCGCCATTTGAAGGAGTTTGAACGGCGCGGCCTTGTCCAGCTTGGCCGCGGTTCCGTGATTGTATTGGACGCCACCGCCCTGGCCGATTTGGGGGCGTCGATTGCTGAATGACGTGCGAGTTTGCGCCTGCGTGACTCCAGTCACAGACAGGCCGCTCGGCATCCTTTATACTGGGTACATAGGTAAGACGCACAAGTAAGATCAGTCGATCGCAACGACAAGAGCGGCGGCCGGATTCACCAATCGAGAACGATGCCTGAATCGCCAACCGCGTTGCGGTGTACTGACAATGTATTCTGTGATGGCTCTGTGCCGCGCACAACCGCCATCATGCAAGTCCTCTGTATAAAGGAGAAAACAATGTTTCACATAAATGAGGCTGGTTGGGATCGCATTGCGCGCGTGGTGTTGGGGCTGGTTATGCTCTATCTTGGTTGGAGTGGCGCCGTGACAGGCGGATTGGGTATTTTTCTGCAATATGTGGGCTTTGTGCCGCTGTTGACCGGCCTGGCTGGTTGGTGTCCCTTATACTCAATTTTCGGGGTGAGCAGTTGTCCGGTGGCGCCCAAAGCCAAAGCCTGATTGGCGGCAATATATAGATACGATACTTCACAATATAGATACTATACTTCATAGATACGATACTTCACATAAAAGTGGTGCAGATGAACATTCATCCGCACCGCTTTTATTTTTCCCGCATAAATCGCCTGCCAAAGTCATCAGGCGCCCTCTTTTGACAGCGGATTTCCCAATATTCCCCAACCCCGGCACGGCGTGACAAAGCCGCTCTTTCGCGTTACAATGCAAAAGCATATACCCACTTTCTGCAAAGGACGTCCACTCTATGGCTACTGTACAAGCGCGCGCCGAAGATGCTTCGCCGGTGGGCTATGGCGAATTGGTGCGCCAGAATGACAACTTCCGCAATCTCTGGTTTGGCCAGATCATCAGCCTGCTGGGCGATTGGTTCAACCTGATCGCCTCCGCCGCCCTCATTGGCCAGCTGACTGAATCGGGGCTGGCGGTAGGGTCGCTCTTTGTGGTGCGCATGTTGGCGCCGTTTCTGATCAGCCCCATTGCCGGCGTGGTGGCGGACCGCTACAACCGCAAGTGGATTTTGCTCACTACCGATTTGGTGCGCGCCGTGGTTGTGTTCGGCTTTTTGTTTGTGCGCCAAGCCGATGATCTATGGCTGCTCTATACGCTGACTGCCATTCAGCTGGGCATTAGCGGCTTTTTCTTTCCCGCCCGCAACGCGATTTTGCCCGACATTGTCTCGCCGCGGGAATTGGGCGCAGCCAATGCGCTCAGTTCGGCCACCTGGTCAGTTATGTTGGCGCTGGGGGCGGCGCTCGGGGGGCTCGTCTCTGGCGCCTGGGGCATTCGCCCGGCGTTTGTCATCGATGGGATCACGTTTTTTGCCTCGGCCTGGTTTATTTGGCACATTAGGCTGGCGCCGCGTACGGAATTGAGCGCAGCGGAAAAAACGCTGGGCGCCGCTTTGCGCCAGTATGTGGATGGGCTGCGCTATCTGGGGCAGCATGTGGATGTGCTGCTCATTACGCTGCACAAAGCGGTCAATTCGCTGATTCTCTCCTCTGGCTTCCAGGTGATTCAAGTGGCCATTGCGCAACACGTGTTTACCTATGGCGAAGGCGGCGGTATTAGCTTGGGGCTTATGTTTGCGCTAGCCGGCGTGGGCACGGGTATTGGACCGATTGTGGCGCGTTATTTTAGCGGTGATGACAACAAACGGCTGCGCTGGTTTATTGCGCTGGGGTATATCATTGGCGGGCTGGGCTTGCTCTTTACGGCGCCGCTGCCCAACTTTGCCACTGTGCTGATTGGCACGGCGTTGCGCGGCATTGGCGGCGGCATTATTTGGGTGTTCTCCACTCAATTGCTCATGCAGCTCGTGCCGGGCCATGTGCGCGGCCGCGTTTTTGCCACAGAGTTTGCCTTTTTCAACCTGGCGAGTGCGGCCGCCGCCGCGGTTATCGGCGGTGCGCTCGATTCGTCGCTGGGGCTCAGCACCATTATCTGGTGGATGGCGGCCTTCAGCATTGTGCCCACCGTGCTGTGGACGGCTTGGTTAGTGGGCGGTCAGCGGGATGTGCCAGAGCAAGCAGCCCAGGTGGCGGATTGAGCGGCCGCATAGTGCGTAGTGCGTGAACCGGGCTTGCGGCTTGCGGGGTGCAACAGGCGTAAACGCAGAGCGGATATCGCGATCCGCCGTGTCTCGTCAACGGGTGGAGTCGTCTCGTTACTGGGGAGGCGGCGGTTTGGAAAACCGCCCTACGCATTGTGCATCTCGCGACCCTTTCATCGCCTAAACCGGTACACGCAATAGGCGCCACGCAACAACTCAACCAGTCCAGAAACTTTTTTACCAGATTAACGCAATCCATCACAACCCCAAAGGAGCCAACCTTGCTAACCGAAGTGCGTTGGGAGCGCATGTTCCCGGATCAACTGGAGATGGCGCTGGCGGCCTGTCCGCTTGTGTACTTACCATATGGCCTCTGCGAGCCGCACGGGCCGCAAAACGCGGTGGGGCTGGATGCGCTCAAGGCGCACGCCATCTGTTGCGCGGCGGCGCAGACGCATGGCGGCCTTGTGGCGCCACCTGACTATTGGCACATCCACGAAATTGGGCTGTACGCCTCGTGGGCGGCCGAGCGCGTGGGGGAAGTGCGTTCGTGGCTCAGCGCCATGCCGCCGTGGCAGCATTTCAAAAATGTCTGCTATCATCTGCGGGCGGTGGATGCGCTGGGCTTTCACGCGGCCATATTGGTGACCGGCCACTATGGACCCAATTGGGAAGATTTGAAGACGCTGCTGAGTATCTTGCAGCCGCACTTTGCCACGCGGCTGTATGGCCTGCCCGATTTTGAAGCCAATCAGCCTGGCTTTGATAATGACGGCCAATCGGGTGGTGACCACGCGGGCAAAGTGGAAACGTCGCTGCTGTGGGCGCTGGAGCCGCAGTGCGTGGATATGTCGCGCATGCCGGTGGATGAAACGGGCGCGCCCCATTTTGCCATGGGGCCAGATGCTGACCAGTCCGACCGCCGGGTGGGTGAGCGCATGGCCGCCGACGAAGTGCGCTGGTTGGGGCAAAAAGCAGCAGACTTATTGGCCCAATATGCCGAAAATCCACCGGCCGCACGCCAACCGCTTACCTTTATGGACATAGAGCGCATCTGGGCACAGGAAGTGATGCCGGTGCTGCCCAGCTTTAAAACCATGAACTATCTGGAGCGCACGCCGCCGCCGGCAGATTCAGTGTGGCGGGTGAATTACGCGATTCCGGGCGTGGGGACGTATTGAGTGTTGCGTGGTGCGTATTGCGTGTACTAGTTTACTTTATGAAGGGGCGGCGAGGAACAACATGCGCTTGCCGCTGAATTTGCAAGCCGCCCCACCAGTTCCAAATCCGGTTCACGCAACACGCAATACGCATCACGTTTTTCCACGAGAGTGGCTTGCTACCAAACCAGGCACAAACCATGCAGCTTATTGACATTATTAACCGCGACCCTAATCCCGCCCCCTGGGCCGAGGGCGACAACATTCCTTGGCATGAACCGGAATTTAGCCGGCGCATGTTGACCGAACATTTGACGCAGGCGCACAACGCGGCCAGCCGCCGTTTTGAGATTATTGATGCGCACGTTCTGTGGATGCATACGGAGCTGCTCCACGAAACAGCATCTAGCGTGCTGGATTTGGGCTGTGGACCGGGGTTATACAGCCACCGGCTGGCGCGGCTGGGACATGGCTGTGTGGGCATCGACTTTAGCCCGGCATCGATTGCGTACGCTCGCCAAACCGCGCAGCAGGAGGGGCTGGATTGTACCTTTGTGCTGGCCGATTTGCGGCAGGCTGAGTTTGGAACCAACTTTGATTTGGTTACGCTGATTTATGGCGAGCTAAACATCTTCCGGCCCGCCCACGCGCGGCAGCTGCTGCGTAAAATGCAGCACGCGCTTAGGCCCGGCGGCCTGCTGTTGCTGGAGCCGCATACCTACACTGCTGTGCGCAATTTTGGGCGTGCGCCGGCGCACTGGTCAACATCGGCCAGCGGGCTCTTTGGCGAAGAGCCGCATCTCGTGCTCACTGAAAGCGTGTGGCAGCCCGATACGCAGACCACGACGCGTCGTCACTATGTGGTGGAGGCGGAGAGCGGTCGCGTCACGCGCTATGCGCAAACGTTCCAGGCCTATACCGTGGCTGACTATCGCGCTTTGCTGACCGACTGTGGTTTGCGGGTTGTTGATATTTTACCGGCGCTGGGGGGCATGCCGTCAGGTCTGCAACCCGACCTGTTTGCCATTGTGGCCACAGTGGATAAAAGCTGAGTATAAGTGCTGTAGTCGAGTAGAGCCGGCTAGCGTGCGTTGCACTGCCCAGCAGAGCATCCGTACAACAGCCACTGGCGCGGGGAGTGCGTCGCACGCGAGTCAACAAAAGGAAAAGTTGCCTCGTCACCCTTGCCAGGGTCATGGCAAACCTTAAACAAGCAGGGTTAATACCCGCGGCTGACACGGCAAAGCGGTCTCGACCGCTTGCCGTGTTAGCCGCCGCGGCGGCTTTTCATTGTGAGCGGCCGGATTTATCCGTTGCGATTACGAAGTTCGCGATGGCCTCGTCACCCTTGCCGCTTTCTCTTGCCAATCTACAGGCGCCGCGTAAGTTGCGTGAGTTAGGTGGGGGGTGTGCATAATTCGATACTCGAGTGCAGCATGTCTCGTAAACCCGCGTGCGACGCACGCTAATCGCCTTTGCTCGACTGAAACATTTATGCACACTCCTCAGTTAGCGGGGCGCTTGCTGCCACGCTGCAAGCCGCGCGTGGATGGTTTGCGCGGCCTGCACCGCAAAGTCGACTACGGCCTCATAGGTAATGTGTGCCGGTTCCGTGTGGGGATCGTTCTGCGGGTCATCATACCAGTGCAGCGTGCGCTGGCGCCACGCCTCCACCTCTTGGGCGCTCAGCAGATCCTCGGCGCCCACCGCGGTTGCCGCGGCCAAACGCTGCCAGATTTGCGGACGCCACGCCATGCGTCGATAGAGAAAAATGTCGACCTGATCGGCTTCGCGATAATAAAGCTGGGCGACTTCCTCTTGCGCCAGCTGGCTCACCCGCTCTCGAAATGGCCGAAAAAGCAGATTGAGCCACAGCCGATCCGCCAGGACGTGAGCGGCATAGCCTTCCACAAAACCGGGCAAGACCTCTTCCGTAAAATCAGTCATTTGCTGCTTCGCCCACTGCCGGCGCAGAAACGCACGCACCAGTTCCCAATATTCCGCATCGGTCGTCTGGCTATGCGGCTTGGTGAGCAGATGGGTGCGATTTTTATCGGAGCGGTCGGTGTTGGGGCGGGCGTGGATGGCGTCGGGCGCAATGCTGCCGAGGATAAATGGGGATGATGGGTGGCGGTCGTCCAGCTTGTGCATTTCGACCGCCACCAGAAAGTGAACCATTGGGAGGGGCATACCGTATTCCTAACTGCCCGCCGCCACCTTGAGCGCTGCGCCACACTTGGCGCAGAAGCGATCTCCTTCATTCACGCGGGCGCCGCACTGACGGCAGAAGCGATCCGTTGTATCCTCAGTTACGTCAGAAACCGCTTTCTTGGGTGATGGTTGCGGCGCTTTGCCATTTTTATGCGCGGCGTGTACGACGTCACCATCAACCCGACGCAATTTCATGATTTCTTTTTCCAGCGCTTCTTCCAGTTCGGTCACTTCCGGCGCCACTTTGTCGATCTGGCGCATGAGGCCAATGGCCTGGTGACGCAGGCGCGTGTTGAGCAATTGGAAATCGGCCTGGCTGATCTTGCTGGTGTGCAGATCAAACTCTAGCTCTTTAATCGATTGCAGCACGGCGTCTTTGCGCTGCACCAACTCGGCCAGCCGGCTCTCATCCAGGTCATCCACCATGACTTTGGCGGAGGGGAAAAAGAGCGGCCAGACCACAAAAATGAGCACTGGAATTGTAATGAGCAGGGCAATGAGAATTGTGGGCCAAAGCATGAGATTATGCTGCTTCCAGTGTGGGTGAATAAACGGCAGCCGCGCTGGGGCGGCGTGACGGATGGGGCCAGATACAGATAAAGGTACCCAAAATCAGCACCAGGCCGCCGATCCACATCCAAACGGTGAGCGGATTGACAAAGATTGTAAAGGTGGCGCGGTCGCCATTGTCAGACCAACTGTTAATGACAACGTAGAGATCTTCGGTAGGCAACACCTTCAACCCCACTTCGCTGGTGGGCCGATCCGGCGTTTTGTCATACAGGTTGCGTTGCGGCGTCAGCGAACCGACCACGCGTCCACTCTCGGCGCGTGTAATTGTAAAATCGGCATGGATTTCAGTGCGGTTGCTCTGGCGAATCGCTTCCAAGCTGTTGTAGGTAAAGACATATCCGGCCAGCTCGGTCCCTTGCCCCTGGTCCAGCGTGACGCTGGCCGTGGATTGATAGAACTCGTTGCCGACCACGGCCACGCCGATGAGCACAATGGCCAAATGGACAATGTAGCCGCCATAACGCTGCCCATTGCGGCGCAGCAAATTATAGAAGGCCACGGGCGGATTTTCACCGCTGGTAATGCGGCGGGCCTGCACCCCGCGCACAAACTCTTGGACAATGGTGACCAGCACAAAGAAGCAAATGGTCAGCCCCAGCACGGGGATGATGCGCGGCGTCAACATATAAAGCACCACCGCCCCCACCAGCGTGATCAGCAGCGGCCAGGTGAATTGCTTGCGCAGTCCTTCCATGCTGGTGCGCCGCCAGCCCAATAGCGGCCCCACGCCCATGAGTAAAAGCAGCAGCAAAAAGAGCGGCCCATTTACTTTGTTAAACCAAGGCGCCGCTACGCTAATGCGCTCGCCGGTGATGATTTCGCTAAACATGGGGAAGAAGGTGCCCCACAGCGTGGCAAAGGCAATTCCGGTAAAGAGCCAGTTGTTGGCCAAGAAGGCTGCTTCACGGCTGGTAGCCGATTCGATTTCATTGTCGCTGCGCAGCAGAGGTAGGCGGTCAAAGAGCAGCCACAGAAAACCAAAGACGTTGAGAATCAAGAAAACGAGGAAAAAGATGCCCACATCACTCTGGGCAAAGCTGTGCACGCTGTTGATAATGCCGCTGCGCGTGGTAAAGGTGCCCAGGATCACCAGGAAATAGGTGAGCCAGATCAGCACAATGTTCCACACTTTGAGGATGCCGCGCCGCTCTTGAATCAAAATGCTGTGCAAAAAGCCGGTAGCGGTGAGCCAGGGCAAAAAGCTGGCATTTTCCACCGGATCCCATGCCCAGTAGCCGCCCCAGCCCAGCTCCATATAGGCCCACTGGCTGCCCATGAGGATGCCGGCGGATAAGAAGACCCAGGGCACCAGCGTCCAGCGCCGCACAATGCGCACCCATTCCACGCCCAGCTTTTTGCTCATGAGCGCGGCCACGGCAAAGGCAAAGGGAATAGTCATACCCACATAGCCCAGGTAGAGCATAACGGGGTGGATCACCATCCAGTAATTCTGCAACAGCGGCTCCAGCCCTTGGCCATCGGCGGGAATGACGCCCAGCTGTTCAAATGGGTTGACCGCAAAGACGAGTAGGACCAAAAAGAAGGTGCTGGTGGCCAACATGACGCTGTTGACGTAGGGCATGAGCGCCGTATATTGGCGACGATATGCGGTAACGAGCGCCACGCTAAAAATGCTCAGAATCAGCGTCCAAAAGAGCAGGCTGCCGGCCTGGCCACCCCACAGCGCAGCAAATTTATAAAACGTGGGCAACGCTCTTTCCGAGTGTCCCCACACATATTTAACCTGAAATTTATCGGTGAGCAACGCGTACCACAGAATGATCGCCGCCATACCCACCAATGCGGCCACCGCGTACACAGCATGAAAACTGCTATCTATCAGCGCTACATGACGTCGCTGTCCACCGACAAAGCCGGTGATAATACCAAACACCGCCAGAATAAGCGCTGCAACCAATAAGATGTATCCAATATCGAAAATCATAGTTTGCTCCACGTTAAAAGGTCGGTTGACCAAAACCATCACGACTTACGCAGCATTAGTGGTTGACTAACAGAGAACCGCATGGCTGACCTGACAATTTCCCCTCGCGGCTTGCGTAAGCCGTGATGAGATTCGTTGATTGTTCAAGTGGTCATATGGTTATGATAGACCGAAAATAGAGTGCAAGAACGGAAAGAAAAATAGGGGCAAGGGAGCCGATAACCCCGATTTCCCTTTATCAGTATACTGCAACGGCGTTGGCGGTATAGACGTCGGTCTCGATTGGTGAATCCGACCCCGTCTCTTGCCATTGCGATCTACTGTTTATGGTCGAATGGCGTCCAGACGCTGGTTGAGTACGGCCTCGCTCTGGATCGGACCAATCACGGTAAAATCAATTTCGCCATTGGGCGTGATGAAAAAAGTCTCTGGTACTCCATTGATGCGATAGCGGCGGGCAATGGCGCTTTGCAAATCGGGACCATTGGGATAGGTAATGCCATATTCTTCTAAATAGGCCAGGGCGGCATATTCCTGATCCAGATAGTCCAGGCCCAAAAAGACAATGTTATTGTCGCGTTCCCGCTGCGCCACTTCTTGCAGCAACGCTGCTTCGGCGCGACACGGATCGCACCAGCTTGCCCAAAAGTTGAGAACCACGCCTTTGCCCTTGAGATCGGCCAGGCGGATGGTTTCGCCATCGAAGGTCGTAAATTCAAAATCGGGGGCCACGCCCGCCGCCCGCTGCTCCGATGTGTTCTGCCGCATGAGAGCAATGGCCAAAATGGCCACAAAGGTCAGCAGCACCATCATAATGAGCAGACGCATCCACGCCGGCCAGGTATTGGTGGGCGCCGCTACCGGCTCTTGAATTTCGCCGGGCGGATCATCGGCGCCTCTGCGCCCAGTGGGCAGCGCCGCCGGCGGGGCGGCTGAAGCAAGATTTTCATTATTCATATTGGCGGAGTTCCTCATCTAGCGCACGTTCATACGATTCGGCTGGCTCTCCATTTTGCCCGATATGCGCCTCATCGGGCAAATCATCTGGCAGATCCATGGGCTCATCGTCCGGCACAGGCTCCAGATCGTCTTCCCATAAATCTTCATCCCACCCCTCATCGGCGGTCTGAGCGGCCATGCGTTGGGAAAGAAGGCGGCGGCTGCGAAAGAGCAATATGCCCGCGGCTCCCACCAACACCGCAAATGGCACGATCCAAGCCAGCAGATTAAAGCCTTGGCGTGGTGGTTCGCCCAGCACCTGGGGACCATATTGGTCCAAAAAGTATGCTTTAATGCTTTCCGGGCTTTTACCCTCGGCCAGCTGAATGGCAATTTCCTGGCGCATCTGTTCGCAGGCTTTTAGCTCGCATGTATCCAGCCGCACGCCAGAGCATAACGGGCACCACAGATCTTGGGCCACCGCTTTGACTTCGGCGTCACTCACTTGGCGCGCATCCTGGTCTGCGGTGGCGGAGGGCGTCTCGGCCGCAGGGTTGGCATTATCCTGCGCAAAGATGACGTGGGCGCCCAATCCCCAGCCCGGCAGGCTTAGGATAGTGAAACATAAAAGCAAGCCACAAATATGGTGCACAATTTGCCGGCGTCTCTGCATTGTATGTACGCCGAAAAGGGCAGAATTGGTTTTGCTTATAAATGGTTTTCGCATACGCGTACTTTGATTATCTCCACGGGCGTTTCGCGCCCTTTCACTACTTGTGGCCCAAGTGATATGTAGTGGATGGCGCTATCATCAGTCCCAAACTGTTCTAACATCTTATATGTTGCGCCGCTGATTAAAATATCTCCTGGATCCCCAAATTCCTCTAGGCGTTTGGCCAGATTGACCGTGTCGCCAATGGCGGTGAAGTTCATCAGTTCTGGCGTGCCAATGTTGCCGACCACGGCTTCCCCCGTGTGAATCCCCACGCGGATTTGCAGGCCATTTTCTTTTGCTTTGTTCCAGGTTGCCACTTTGCGATACATTTGAATGGCGCTTTTGACGGCGTTGGCGGCATTGTTTTCCGAATCGTGTGAATTATAAAGCGCCATAAAACCATCGCCCATAATCTTGTCCAAATAGCCATTGTTTTCAGGAACGCTGGCCGTCACCAGCTCAAAGTATTCGTTGAGAATGCTGAGGACTTCATCGGGCGGCAGCTTGTGGGCCAGCGGCGTAAAATTGCAAAAA
The DNA here is from genome assembly GCA_020634755.1 of Caldilineaceae bacterium. GTDB lineage: Bacteria > Chloroflexota > Anaerolineae > Caldilineales > Caldilineaceae > JACKBC01. The sequence goes on from JACKBC010000007.1 coordinate 168,158, forward strand.
TCCATAAAGAGGACCGTGACCTGCTGACGCTCGCCGCCCAACTCGGGCAGCTCTGGGTTAGAGAGCAGCTCTTCGGCCAGTGTTGGCGTCATGTAGAGCTTGAACACTTTGCGCAGCTTGGCATGGGCGGCATTCACTTCGGCTTGCAGCAGCAGGTTGCGCTGGCGCAGGCGCACTTTATCCATGACGCGGCGGATATTTACGCGGATTGTTTTGAGCTTAAAGGGCTTGCTCAGGTAATCATCGGCGCCGGCCAGCATGGAGCGCACCGCCAGCTGTTCCGATGTAAGTGCGCTGACCATAATAACCCCGGCAATTGGGTCGCGTCGGCGGATTTCCGATAGGACAGCCAAGCCGTCCATTTTGGGAATCACAATATCTAACAAGACGAGATCGGGTTGTATCCTTTCAAATAGTTCAATGGCCTGCTCGCCGTCAACTGCTTCATGTACCTCATGGCCGTCTGCCTGCAAAATTTTGCGCACCAGTTGAATCGTAGCAAGTTCATCGTCGACAAGCAGAATTTGCAGCGATTCGCCGGCACTATGCGGGCTGGACGATGAGAGTATGGGAAATTCCATCACTTTCACCTACGCTATAACTATTAAAGCAAACGTTACAATTATACTATATACGCCATGCCTCTGCGAACACAATCAGTGCTAAAAACAGCGTTATGGTCACACCGCAACCGGCATGGTGAGATTCGGCGCCATGCCTCTGCGAACACAATCAGTGCTAAAAACAGCGTTATGGTCACATCGCAACCAGCAGCATAACTCGAACTCTTATCGTTGCGGCGCAAAGCATGCCTCTGCTGTGAGCACAGAATCAGCAGGTAAAAACAGCGTAAATGGGTGGACACCGCAACCGGCATGGTGAGATTTGGCGCCATGCCTCTGCGAACACAGAGAATACACGCATACATTTTTAGTCGTGTATTTATGATAAGCGCGTTATTTCTTCAGGTAAATAGTACTATTGGACTAGTTGACCCGCCCAAATGGGCGTGATAGGATCATTTGTGACAAGACAACTGTTTGATATGCCGTCAAAGCGGGGGCTGGTATTGTCTGATTTTGGCAAGCGACAATGTATATATCCCGGACTGTATCCAATTTAGTACCTCAGTACTATTGCCGGAATTTCTACCGTGTAGTATGATTCAGTCAATGAATTCAATAATTGAATTCATTGACTGAATGGATGGGCCGAATCTATACCGAGTAATCTAGTATGTTCAATGAACAGAACCAAAATGTAGCAAATGAACTACAGCTTTTTGAAGCTTTGGTGGATACACCTGAAACTACCCAAGCCGATCTGGCCGCCCGCGTTGGGGTGGCTGTAGGCACGGTGAACTGGTATTTAAAGCGCTGGTCGCAGAAGGGGTATATCAAAATCCGCCGTATTGGGCGCTGGCAATGGAGCTATCTGCTAACGCCGGAGGGCATGGCGCAGAAGGCGCGCCTGGCCAGCGAATATTTGGAGGCTTCACTCAGCTTGTATCGGCGAACGCGCGTAGAGGCCAAGCGATTACTGGAGGAAGTCCAGTCCGCCCATATGGATGGCATCGTTCTTGACGGCCAGGGCGAAATTGCCGAGATTTGCCGCTTGACCTGTTTAGAAAAAAATATTGCGATTGTTGAAAAAGAGCAGGCCGCACATGCGCCGATGCTCGTGGTTGAAGGTGTTCAGCTGCGGCTGGTTTGGCCAGATCCTGAAGCGGATTGAATAGGCAAAAGGCGGCAACGGGTGCGTCCCACTATGAGGGGCAAGATTGCGCAGGGCGTGGCCTCTCCCTGATAGTACACCGAAGCGCAATAATCTGTCCCTCTTCACCTCGTGGAGAGAGACGCGGCGCACACGTAGGGTGCAGAGCCGGGAGAGGCCACGCCCTGAAGAAGCGGCTCAATTTTGTGCGGGCCCGCAGGCGAAAATGGTTTGATTTTGTTTGATGTGGGCAAAGGCGACCAAAATAGAGTTGGTGAGGGGCTTAGATTATGGAGAGGCAAATGGATACAACTTTTTGGCCAGATAGTACGCTGTTTTGGCGAGACAAGCGAGTGATTGTGACGGGGGGCGCGGGCTTTTTGGGCTCGGTCATTGTGCGCAAGTTGCGCGCGCGCGGTGCGGCTGAGGTGATTGTGCCGCGCAAGGCGCAGTATGATCTGACTCAGATCGATGCTATTCGCCAGCTTTTGGAGGACACCACCGCGCCCAACCCGGTGGACATGGTGATTCACTTGGCGGCCCAAGTTGGTGGCATTGGCGCCAATCGGGCCAGGCCTGCCGAATTTTTCTACAACAATTTGATGATGAGCGTGCCTTTATTGCATGAAAGCTGGCAATGGGGTGTAAATAAATTTGTGGCGCTTGGCACCATTTGCGCATACCCTAAATTTGCCCCCATTCCGTTTAAGGAAGAATCGCTTTGGGATGATTATCCCGAGGAGACCAATGCGCCTTATGGGCTGGCCAAAAAGATGATGCTGGTGCAAAGCCAGACGTACCGCGAGCAATATGGGTACAATTCAATCTTTCTGCTGCCGGTGAACCTCTATGGCCCCGATGATAATTTTGACCCGCAAAGCTCGCATGTGATCCCGGCCTTGATTCGCAAATGCATAGAGGCGCAGCAGCGGGGTGAATCTAAAATTGAGGTGTGGGGCGATGGCAGCGCAACGCGCGAGTTTTTATATGTGGATGATGCGGCTGAGGGCGTATTGCTGGCCGCTGAGCGATATAACCAGAGTGAACCAGTCAATCTGGGCTCCAGCTTTGAAATCAGCATTAAGGAACTGACCGACACCATTGTGCGCCAGACCGGCTTTGCAGGGGAAATTCAGTGGGATGCCAGCAAGCCCAATGGCCAGCCGCGCCGCAAGCTGGATGTGACGCGGGCGCGCCGCTATTTTGGCTTTATGGCGCAAACGCCATTTGAAGAAGGCTTGCAGCGCACCATCGATTGGTATCGTGAACAGGTAGCTACTAGGAGTAACCAGCCGGCTGTTGTATGACACACTACTTGACGGTCTTAAAACGCTTCTATTATCACGACCTGTTTCGACGCATCGTGGGCAATACGGGCTGGCTGACGGCGGACCGTTTGCTGCGCATGGTGATTTCGCTGGTGGTGGGCGCGTGGGTGGCGCGCTATTTGGCGCCAGACCGCTATGGTCTGCTCAGCTATGCCGGGGCCTTTGTGGGGCTGTTTGCGGTGATTCCGCCGCTTGGATTGCAAAACATACTGATTCGCGATCTGGTGGATACGCCTGAACAAAGGCACGTTCTGCTGGGGACCGCATTTTTTTTGCAATTGACGACTGGGCTAGCCGTTGTTGTGCTTGTGAATTTGCTCAACATTTGGCTGAATCCCCATGAACAATTGACCCAGTGGCTGGTGTTAATCCTGTCGCTCAATTCGGTCTGGGGGGCGTTTACCGTCATTGATTTGTGGTTTCAGTCGCAGCTACATGCTAAATATGCGACGATTGCCAAAAGCGGCGCTTTTTTTTTGTCACCTTGCTGCGCATTGGTCTCGTTGTATACCAGGCGCCGCTTATGGCCTTTGCGCTGATTACCACGGCGGAAAATCTGTTGAACGCCTTGGCGTTGATGGTCGTCTTTTATTGGCAAAAAGATTCTATATTGCGTTGGCGATTTCAGTGGGACATTGCGCGACGGATGTTGCGCGAATGCGTTCCCCTGCTGCTTTCTGCCATTAGCATTGTGCTCTATATGAAGGTGGACCAGGTCATGTTGCGACAAATGGTGACCGATGAGGCTGCTGGCCTCTATGCCGTCGCCGTGCGTATTTCCGAATCTTGGTACTTTTTTCCCACCGTCATTATGAGCTCATTCTTTCCGGTGCTTAGCACAACAATTCGCCAAGATCCGGCCGCCTATTACGCCAGAACCTATATGTTGATGCGCTTTATGGTAGCGCTATCTCTGTGCGTGGCGATTCCGATGACCTTCTTTTCGGAGCCGATTATTACGCTGGTGTTTGGCATGCAGTATAGAGACGCCGGTCCTATCCTGGCTGTGCACATTTGGTCTGGTTTGTCTGTGGCCATGGGCATCACCACGTCTCCCTGGATTTTCCATTATGGGTATACAAAAATAGCTTTGTATCGTACGCTGGTGGGTCTGTTTGTCAACCTCCTATTGAACTTGCTTTTGATTCCCAGCTTGGCGGGGCTGGGCGCCGCCATTGCCACAACGGTTTCGTATGCGTGCGCGACCTTTGGTTGGTATGCCATTGATAAGCGCGCCTGGCATTTGTTTGTGATGCAGCTGCGGGCGCTGCTGCTCTTTCTGCCCTATAAAGCAGTGTGACTATAATCAGTACACCGCAACCGTGTTGGCGTTCCAGACGTCGGCCACAATTGATGAATCCGACTCTACTATTTGCGATCGCGATTTACTGATGATTTATTTTCCAATAGACCTGGGCGTAATTTGGCCATAACAGCGAAATATCGTGTTGACGGATAATATCGTGTTAACGGATATAGTGGTGAGACATGAACGGTTTACAGCTTTTAAAACGTACGGTAATCAATTTGTTGCCAGATACTATCCAGAGTTTTCTTATGGGTATGAGAACTTTGGCAATAGAATATGGTTACCTACGTTCCGTACGACAAAAGGCATGCGTTGATAAGGATGGTCGTCCAATTCCGTGGTATACCTATTCATCAATAGAATATCTCAAGCAGCTCGATTTGAGCGCCAAAAGTGTATTTGAATTTGGTTCTGGAAATTCTACTTTGTTCTGGAGTAAAGAGGTAGGAAAAATTGTTAGTGTTGAACATGACCAGGGTTGGTACAATAGACTTTCTGACCAAGTGAGCGATAACGTTGAATATAGGTTGTGTGTGGAAAAGGCAGAATATCTTGATTCTATAACAACATTTGAGCCTTTTGACATTATCATCATTGACGGGGTATTCCGAGAACAGTGCGCCCAGCGGGCTATAGATCGTCTGAAGCCAGGGGGATTCATCATACTTGATAATGCCGACTGGTGGGTGGATGCCGCCCGCTTTTTGCGGGAAAAGGATTTAATTCAGATTGACTTTTATGGCCCTGGCCCTCTGGTTCCGTATACCTGGTGCACCTCATTATTTTTCAGCCGTTCGTTTCAGTGGCAGACTAAATATGTGAATCAGCCCACACACGGACTCGGCAGCTTGAAACAGCACGCAGGTGAAAGGTTCGCTTTATGAACCGAATATTTTCTAAAGGAATTCAAAAGCTATCGATTGCAATGCGGAAACACTCATTCGCCCTGCATCAATTAGATAAAAAATTAGAAAATTACTTGGATTTCCAGGAAGGTTTTTTTATTGAGGCGGGCGCAAATGATGGAATCATGCAAAGCAATACACTATACTTTGAAAGATATAAGAAATGGCAGGGCCTGCTTATTGAGCCGTTGCCGGAACTTGCTGAAAAGTGTAAACAAAATCGCCCCGCCTGTATTGTCGAAAATGTGGCCCTGACCGCTTTTGATTATCCCAAGAATACGATTGACATACACTATGGCGGATTGATGTCATTGGTTCGCGGCGCGCGTTCTTCTGCAGAAGAAGAACTAGAGCACATTCACAAAGGGCTAGATATTCAAGAATTGTCGTCAACATATACTATTGCCGTACCGACAATGACGCTTTCGGATTTGCTAGTTAAGCATCGCATCCAGAAAGTGGATTTATTATCTTTGGATGTCGAAGGATACGAACTTCAGGTGCTGAAGGGTTTAGATTTTAAGCGCCATCGACCAAAGTTTATGTTGATTGAAGTACGAGATCGTCAAACAATCGAAAAATATTTAGCACCTTTTTATGAGCTTGTTGACACGTTGCATCAAGCAGACACTTATGCAGATATCCTTTTCAAAGCACGTAAGGGGCTGGAATGACTACGTTCAGTAGCCCGCCTGTCCTCCTTATTATTTTCAATCGTCCAGATCTAACCCAGCGTGTATTGGAGCGGCTTCGCGAAAGCCAGCCCGCCCAACTTTTTATTGCCGCAGATGGCCCTCGCCCGGGGCACTCTACAGATGCGCATATGTGTGCCCAAGCTCGTAATGTGGTGAATGAGATCGACTGGCCTTGTGAAGTAAAAACATTGTTTCGGGATGATAATTTAGGCTGTAAGAATGCAGTGAGTGGGGCAATTACATGGTTTTTTGAGCAGGTTGAGCAAGGGATTATTTTAGAAGATGACTGTGTGCCTCACGTTAGTTTTTTCCCTTTTTGTGCAGAATTGCTGAAACGGTATGAGAATCACGACCGCATTATGAGCATTAGTGGGAATAATTTTCAAGCGGATACGTGGCACTGTAAGACGAGCTATTATTTTTCAATTCATAGTCATATTTGGGGTTGGGCAACTTGGCGAAGGGCGTGGCGCCGATATGATGGAAGCCTTGAACAGTGGCCACATTTACGCGAGACGCCCTTTTTAAAAGAGCTGCATGGAAGCGATCTGGCAGTCAACTATTGGCGAAATATTTTTGATAAAGTGTATGCCAATGAAATTGACAGCTGGGGATATCCATGGACATATTCTTGTTGGGTGCACAACGGATTAACCATCTTGCCCGCGGTAAACTTAGTGACGAATATTGGGTTCGATGAACGGGCTACCCATACTAAAAATCCGCAAGCCGCTGCCGCCAATCTCGCTGTGCGGCCCATAGATTTCCCGCTAAAACATCCTGCCGAAGTTATGGCAGATAAGCAGGCGGATGCCTATACAACATACAATCACTTTGGTGTGCGTCCGCGCGCTCCTTTGTGGAGGCAGTTCATGGCGCGTGCGCGGACATTTGTTGCAGCCAAGATAAAATAATCAATTGCGGTGTACTGATAATGGAACCGTCATGGTAATAGAGCGATTAGAACAAGCGGCCAGGTTTATATTGTGTGCAGAGTATCGAAAGGACTTTTTCGAACTTCGCAAACTGGCCAGATATCCTCGTTATACCCATGGCGAAACATCTTTGCTCGGCTCACCGTTTCAATTTTGTGATGCTGCCTCTTTCATCTCGTCTTACCAAGCGATTTTCAAAAGGCAGATTTATACGTTTTCAGCCCAAACCGAACAGCCTCTTATTATTGACTGTGGCGCCAATATCGGACTGGCTGTTTTTTTCTGGAAACAACGTTATCCTCAATCTCGAATTATTGCCTTTGAGGCCGATCCATTGGTATTTGAGTTGCTTGAAGATAATTGTAAAGCCTATGGCTGGGAAAATGTTGAGCTGGTTAACAAAGCCGTTTGGTCTGTAGAGACTACGCTGCCTTTCTGGCAGGAGCGAGCTGACGCCGGACAACTTGTCACCACGGATGCCGATACGCAAGTAGATAAGTATCGAAGCGGTGCTATTGTTACAGTCAAAACAGTACAACTTAGCAGTCTGTTAAATGTCCACGTCGATCTGCTAAAGCTGGATGTAGAAGGCGCAGAAATGGAGGTGTTGCGCGAATGCAAAGAAAAGCTGCAAAATGTTCAGCATCTTTTTGTTGAGTATCACTCCTTTGTAGATGGCGGGCAGGAGCTGGATGAATTGCTTTCCATTCTAAAGGCGGCCGGGTTCCGGTATCATATTCAGCCTGAACTGGTGGCTCAGCGCCCCTTTGTACAGCATTTAGAAAACTTAGGTATGGACCAGCGGCTTAATATATTTGCTTATCGATTATGAAAATCTGTCAAATTAGCACACATGATATTGCTGGCGGAGCGGCTCGGGCAGCCTATCGATTACATCAAGGTCTTTGCCATCTGCACATAGATTCTCAATTATATGTACTCAATAAACTTAGCCGCGATGATAGGGTGCTTGCCTTTACCCCCTCCGCCAAGTTTTGGCCTCAATTACAGCGCTTTGTGCGGCATAAACGGATTCAACGGTCATTTGACCAATATCGTTCCAGTCGACCTGGTGGCCTTGAAATATTTAGCGATGACCGTAGCCATTTTGGCGCAGCGCCCCTAACACAACTGCCTGTGTGTGACGTAATTCACCTGCACTGGATAGCGCGTTTTATTGATTACACGACATTTTTTGGCCATATACACAAACCCATAATATGGACGCTGCATGACATGAATCCATTTTCCGGCGGCTGTCATTATAGTGATGGATGTCGCCATTACACGGATCAATGCGGTCATTGCCCCCAATTGGGGAGCGAATTGTGGCATGATCTATCAGCCAGCGTTTTGCATAGAAAACAAAAAGCGCTTTCCCAACTTCAGCCTGGCCAGCTGCACATTGTGACACCGAGTCGATGGTTAGCCCATCAAGCGAAACAGAGTACTCTGTTTCGCCAGCTTCCGATTTCGGTGATTCCGTACGGACTGGATACACACAAGTTTGCGCCGCAAAATTCGTCGGCTAGTCGACACATTTTAGGCATCCCGCAAAGCGCCCGTGTGATTCTTTTTGCTGCTTCAAATCTCTCTACACAACGCAAGGGATTTGGGCTGCTGCAAGAGGCGTTGAACAATTTAGCCGCAGATGATCGCATTTTCTTGCTTTCAGTCGGATATGGAGTGACCAATTTGGCCGCTACAATTCCTCATCGACATGTGGAAACTGTAAATGATGACCGGCTGTTGTCGGCTATCTATAGTGCGGCCGATATATTTGTCATTCCCTCCATTGAAGACAACTTGCCTAATACTGTTTTGGAAGCGATGGCCTGTGGAACGCCGGTTGTCGGATTTGATGTTGGCGGTATCCCGGATATGGTCCGCCCCGGAATAACAGGGGAGCTCGCCCCAGCTGGAGATGTGGCCCGGCTAAGTCAAGTAATCCAAGCGCTGCTTGAAACACCAGAAAAGCGCCATGAACTAGCCGCCAATTGCCGACGGATCGCTGAAGAAGAATATGCATTGGATTTGCAAGCGCATCGTTATATGGCTTTATATAAACAGATGCTCGAAATAAATTCATGACGACCGAAATTAGCATTGTCCTTGGCTCCTATAACAGGCGTCGTTTTATAGAGCCCACCATTGAGAGCATTCGCAATAATGGCATTGCCGTTCCTTATGAAACGATTGTCATTGATGGTGGCTCCACGGACGGCACGTTGGATTGGCTGGTGGCACAGAAAGATCTGATTACCATTGTCCAGCACAATCGGGGGACGTTTCGCGGCAAACCCATAGAGCGGCGCAGTTGGGGCTATTTCATGAATTTGGGCTTTAAGGCGGCCCAAGGCAAATACATCTTGATGATCAGTGACGATTGTTTGCTGACGCCCGGTTCGGTCATGAATGGGTATCACCATTTTGAAGCAGCGCGTGCGTCGGGTAGAAATGTTGGGGCGGTGGCGTTTTATTGGCGCAATTGGCCCGAACAGCAGGAATATTGGGTGGGGCGCACATTGGGCAGAAAGATGCTGGTCAACCACGGCATGTATCTGCGTAGCGCCCTGGCCGAAATTGGCTGGATCGAGGAGGAGTATTACACCTTCTATCATGCCGATGGCGACCTTTGTCTAAAGCTGTGGGCCCAAGGCTATGAAGTAATCGATTGCCCCACGGCCTTTGTGGAACACTTTGTGCATACCAACTATCGATTGCGCAAAGGCAACAATCAAGCGCAGCAGCAAGATTGGCAGCGCTATAAGGAGCGCTGGACCGGGCTCTTTTTTGACCCCCAGCAGCCAGATGAAGGCGATTGGCTTTATACAACATATAGCGATCCGCATAATACGGTGGCGGCGTTCCCCAAGCTGGCGGTGATGCGCTACCGACTTTGGCAGCGGCTGCGCCAGCTCTATGCGCGCTTCTTAAACGCCCCAGGCTGAAGCCTGCTTTTGCAGATTTATGGATTAACACCGGCATAGAAGTTCGACTTCTCTGAGAAGTCGAACTTCTGGGATAGCAGTACTATTTTGTTAATGCACAAAAGCAGGCTATAAAGAGAGTGCGCATCAGCGTACTTTGGTTGACAGGCGCTGGTTGCAGCCAATGCCGTCGTTTACCTTCCATCATCAGAATGCTGTTTTCCCTGGCCAGCCAACGGCCATTGATTTGAAGACGCAAGCGCATGAAAAAATATTTTCCGCCAACCTTATATGCAACTCTACGCGCATTTGCGCGCCGGTTGCTCATTGCGTGGCGGCGCTGGGTGGGACCAGTGTTGCCACTAGAAACGGCCGGGATGGCCCTGTGGCACTATGGCCAATATTGGCAAGATTGGCAACGCTATGCCGCCATGCCGGGTGCTGAACGGCTCTCTTTGCAAAATGGCTATCCACAACTTTTGGACCGCACTATCAGCACGCCATATGATCCCTTCTATTTTTATCAGGATGTGTGGGCATTCCAGAAGGTGCGCCAGTCAGCGGCGCCGCGCCACGTTGATGTGGGTTCCAATGTGCGCTGGGTGGGGTTGCTGACCAATATTACCACGGTGCAGTTTGTGGATATTCGTCCATTAGAGGCGCAGCTAGACAACTTTTTCAGCATTAGCGGCTCCATTTTGGCTTTGCCTTTTGCCAACAATACGGTGACTTCCCTCTCTTGTTTGCATGTGGCGGAGCATATTGGCTTGGGGCGCTATGGCGATCCGCTGGACCCCATGGGCACCCTGAAGGCCGCGCGCGAACTGGCCCGCGTCTTGGCGCCAGGGGGCTCTCTCTATTTTTCTGTGCCGGTGGGGGAACCGCGCGTCTGTTTTAATGCGCATAGAATTCACGCGCCCCGCCAAATCGTGCACTATTTTAATGAGTTGGCGCTGGCCGATTTTGCGGGGATTACAGACAGTGGTCGCTACATGCGCCAGGCCAGCATGGATGATTTTGCCCATGCCGAATATAGTTGCGGACTCTTTCATTTTAGGAAGCCCCGTTGATATGGTAAAGATTCGCGATCAAGCGCGGTGGCAGCGCAGCGTCAAAAAGATTTGTCGCAAATTGCTCTACCGCTTGGAAAATTATAATAACAGCAATTTTCGGCAAAATGGTGAAGCGCTCTTTCTGGCCGACCTATTTCAGACGTGGCGCGGCACGGCGCGTGTTGTGTGCGATGTGGGCGCCAATGTGGGCCACTACTCGGCCCAGATGCTGGAGTTGGCTCATCAAAATCAGGTGGCGCTCGCACTGCATCTGTTTGAGCCGACGGCATCTTGCTATCAAGAACTGGAGGCCCGTTTTGCCCAGGAACCCGCCGTTCATCTCAACCGATTTGGCTTATCCGATGCCCATGCGGAAGTGCCTATTTTCTATGATCGCCAAAAGAGCGGCATGGCGTCTCTCTATAGGCGCAATTTAAGCCCGCTCGGCATTGATTTGAGCCATACCGAAACCATTGAGTTGCGGCGTTTGGACCAATATATAGAAGCGCAAAAGCTCTCCCATATTGATTTTCTTAAGTTTGACATAGAGGGGCACGAGCTTTCCGCCCTGCGCGGTATGGGCGCGCTGTTGAATAGCGACTTTGTGGATGTGATCCAGTTTGAATATGGGGGCGCCAATTTGGATTCACACACTTCATTGCTCTCGCTTTTTGAGATCTTGGAAGCAGGCGGGCTGGCGCTGTTTCGCATTATGCCCAACTACCTAATGCCGTGTCGCTATGAGTTTCACATGGATAATTTTCAATATGCCAACTATGTGGCCATGGCGCCCAAAGTGGTTTCATCATGTCTGTAAAGCCAACCTATCGAATTTTTTATGCCGTGGCCGACTCAGCCACGGCCCAGGTGCAAGGGTCGCGCATTTGGTATTACAACTTGTATTTGCCTCTGTGCGACCTGGGGCATGATGTGGTGCGCTTCGACTATGACCTAACGCCCCATACCCGCCACCGCGATATGACCGTGGCCCGCCATCGTGACTTTGTGTACGAAAATCGGCCCAAGCTTGAAAAAGCGCTATTGGACCAGATTGTGCGCGCACACGCCGAGAAGCCAATCGACATCTTCTTTAGCTATTTCTACTCCGCTGATATTACGGCCGCCACGCTGGAAAAAATCCGCGACATGGGCATCACCACCGTCAATTGGTATTGCAATGGCTCTTACCAGTTTAACCTGGTGGAGGAAATCGCTCCCGCCTATAGCTACTGCCTGGTGCCCGAAAAATTTCGGCTGGCCGACTATCAACGGATCGGCGCCAATCCGATTTATTGCCAGGAAGCGGCCAATCCCAATGTCTACATGCCGCACGACCTGCCATATGAGTTTGATGTTACTTTTGTGGGTCAGAAATATGGCGACCGTCCCGTCTATATTGCCCACCTGCGCAAACAGGGAATTGATGCGCGCGTCTGGGGGCCGGGCTGGCAAAGCCAAGCGCATCATTTGCCGCTGTGGCGCGTGGCCGGCAGTCGGGTTAAGCGCTTTTTACGCGGGGCCGAACCGCTTTTCCCACCGCGCATTCCCGCCGATATATGTGGTCCCCCTTTAAGTGATGAAGAGTTAATTAAGATGTATAGCCGCAGCCGCATTAATTTGGGCTTTTCAAATGTGGCGGATACAACATCGGGCATCAAGCAGGTGCGCTTGCGGGACTTTGAAGTGCCCATGAGCGGTGGGTTTTACATGGTGGAATATATGGAGGAGTTGGCGGAGTTTTTCGAAATTGGCCAGGAGATTGTCTGCTATGCCAACCAGCAGGATTTGGCCGCCAAAATTCACTATTACCTGCAACACGAAGATGAACGTGAACAGATCCGGCAGGCGGGCTGGCGGCGTGCAACGCGCGATCACTCCTGGCAACGCCGGTTAAGCGATAGTTTCGCCCAGATGCAATTGCGCGACGTGACACCAAGCAAGCCTGAAATACATGCCTAAACAGCGCTCTTTGCTCCTCATTTCATATGGATACCCACCCATTGGCGGAGCCGCCAGCGAACGTTCGCTTATGTTGTCACGCTATTTGTCCGAGCTGGGGTGGAAAATTTACGTCTACTGTGCCGCGGCCGATGCCCCCCACTTGTTTACCGATGAGCGAGCCGTTGAACTGATTCCCCCCGCTGTGAGCGTTGAGCGTATGGCGTTGCCGCGCTGGTATCAAGCTATTTGGTCGACGCGTATCTTGCGCGCCGGAGCGAACTTTGCGCTCTTGACCCTGGATCCCACCCACTTCTGGTCGTCGGCATGTTTGCAAAGAATTCGCCAAGAACAGCATGAACGACCCGATGTGATCCTGACAACGTCGCCGCCCCATTCTGTTCACACCATTGGCGCCGGCCTCAAACAATATTGGGGTACGCCTTGGGTAATGGATTTGCGCGATACCTGGATTGAAAATAACACCGCGCGCTGGTATACGCCGATCCACCAATATGTTTCGAACTGGCACTATCGGCGCGCCATCTTGACCGCCAGCAAGATTGTGGCAAACACGCCGGAGATGGCCCAGTTGATTGCGTCCAAATTCCCGCAACGGTCGGCGGACGTGGTCACCATTCGTAATGGATATGATGAACGGCTGTTCCAATGGGCCAGCCCCAAACGGCCCAGCGACAGTACAGAACATACACGCGTTATCTTATATTCTGGGGGAACCTATGAGGGATGGGTCACTGGCGTACTTGAGCAGTTGAGCCGGGCGCTCCGCTCACGTCAGGCCACAGATGGCCGCTACATTCAGCTGTACGCCATTGGCGATCTGGTTACAACCGAGCCAGAGAATCCAGTTGGGCCCTTTGGATTGGGCCACCAAAGCATTATGGATGTGCCAGATTATTTGTTGGGGGCAGATGCGCTACTGCTCTGCATGTTGCCGCAAGAAGCCGGCTCGTCTCGGGTGTTATTAAAAGCGTATGGGTATGCGCGCGCCGGCAAGCCCATCTTATATCTCGGTCCACGCAATGCTACCTATGATTATTTGGTTCAGCGCGCATCTGTGCACCAATTTGAGCTATCGGAGATTGAGCTGGCGGCGCAATGGCTGCTCTCTCATCATTTCAAATCGATGCCGCCAGAGCCGCCTGCGCAAGATGTAATCCAAGATTCGTTTTATGCGCGCGCCAAACGGTTATCAGAAATTTTAGAAAACGAAATTCTCGAAAACAGCGGATGAGCAATAATACAATTACACGCGTGGCCATCCTTTGGCAACATGTGACCGGGTATGTCCATGCCGCGTTGCAGGGGCTGCTGGCCGTTGATGGCGTAGAGCTATTTGTGGTGCAGCAATCCACGCAAGCCAACACGCCCTTTCAAGCCACGTTTGACCATCGCTGTCGCTTTATTGAGCTTGACAACCCGCAAGCGGACAGCACGGGCTGGTTTGATGCGTTACTAGCTTTTCAACCCCAGGTGGCGCTGATTACGGCCAAGCGCGATGCGCGCTATCTGCGTGCGGCGCGGCAGCTGAAGCAGCAGGGCTGCTGGGTGGTGTGGGGTCAGGATCGCTTGCTGCGCGTCCCCGTTCAAGACACATATCAACAACTTCTGGGGCGCATCCTGCGCGGGTGGCAGCATTATGATGCGGCCCTTGTGCCCGGCCACAAAGGCGCCCAGTATGCGCGTCACGTTGGCTTTGCCGAAAATCGAATTTTCCAAGGACTCTATACGTGCGATACAAATTTGTTTCGCCCCATTGGCATTGGGCGCCACGCGGTGAGTGATGAGCGTGAACCCAATCAATGGCCCGCTGTGTTTCTCTTTATTGGCCAGCTGATCGAGCGCAAAGGGATCGATGTCCTGCTGGAGGCCTATCAAAAATATCGTGCGCAATGTGGGGGAACGCCATGGGAGCTGTGGGTGGTGGGCCAAGGCCCATATGCCGCGCATTTGGAAAATCAAGCCGGCATTCGGCTCTGCGGATTTCGTACACCTCAGGAATGCGCACAGCTGATGGCGGAAGCCGGCGTTTTTATCCTCCCTTCTCTTTGGGATCATTGGGGCGTTGTGGTTCACGAGGCAACCTGTGCCGGATTGCCCGTGATTGCGAGCCATGCCTGTGGCGCCACGGCCGATTTGGTTCGAGACGGGTTTAATGGATATACCTATCCGGCCCCTGATGCTGATTACCTGGCGCATCTATTGGGCATCTCTGGAAACCGACAATGGGCGCGTGCGCTGGGGGCCAATAGCCTGCAATTATCCTATCAGTTCGATCCCACCAGCTTTGCCTATTTAGTGCTTGAATACATTCCATCTGTTTTGCAGAATACTTAATGGTCACACGATTTAAAGTTTGCCCAATTGGGCGAACCTTACGTGACGAATCTATCAGCAACCATGCACCCACTGATCATAACGCCATTATTCCCGCCGGCCGTGGGCGGCGCCGCCACCTATTTTCGTGAATTGACCACGCATTTGGCGCAACGCCCCGAGATTGAACGGCTCACCATCCTAACCGAGCGGGCGCCTGGCGCCGCCGTTCATCAGCGCAGCGGCAAAATGCACGTCATGCGCCTATTGCCCCAGCGAGTAAGCGCCGCCCGCCATTCGCGCCTCTGGCACAGCGTGAGCTATGTGGCAACCCAGCTCTGGTTTTGGCAGCGCTTGCGCCCACTGGTGGCGCAACAGCAGGTGGATCTGCTGCACTTTCACACGCGGTTTCGCGGCAAACTCTTTTTTGCATCGCTGCGCAAAAGCGGCGTGCCCGTGGTGGCAGATCTGCGTGACCAGATGTCACCGGTTGCGGAGCTGATCTCTTGCACAGATTGGCTGCTTTGCTGTAGCCAAGGCGTGCAGCAATTTGCCTTGGCGCAAGGGTTCCCGCCGCAAAAGCTTACGCTGATCCCCAATGCCTATACGCTACAGCCGCCGCCCAGCGCCGCTGCCGTGGCGGCGGTTTGCGCCAAGTTTGGGCTGGCGGCCGCGCCATTTGTGCTCTACATTGGTGAAATTACGCCCAACAAAGGTGTATATGAATTGCTGCATGCATTTGACCAGTGGCGGCAAACCCATGCTGACGTGCAGCTGGTATTGGCCGGCGCCAATCGCCAAGGCGATACGTTTTTAACCGAGGTGGCCAGCCGCACAGGGGTGGTTTATCTAAATACCATTGCACATGCCGAAGTGTTGAGCCTCATGCGCCAGGCCCAAATTGTGATTTTGCCCTCGCGCTCTGAAGGCATGCCCACGGTCATTTTAGAGGCCATCAGCATGGGCGCCAAAGTGATCTGTCCGCCCAATATTCCCGAATTTGACCAGCATCTGCCAGACTTTGTGCTGCCTGCCGTAACGCCCACTGCCATCTGCACCATGCTGGAGCAAGTGTGGCGCAACCCGGCGCGACCCAGCTACCCGCTGGCCGATCACCATATCGATCGAGTTGTCAATGCCGTGCTGAGCGGATATGCCCAAATTTTACAGCGCCCACGACCTATATTCATGCATGAGAGTCCAACGGGCTAGACCCATGAAAGATACCTATGTTTTAGACGCACGAACCGCCACGCCCCATTTTCCCGGCATTGGGCGCTATGTGAAAAACCTTGTGCAGGCCATGCCGCCTCTCCTGGCGGCTGAGGAAGAATTGGCCGTGCTCTTGGATCCACAACATAGCGGTCAATTTGTGCAAGAGCATGTACGGCGGCCTCAAATTGTACACCTGCATGCTGCATCGTCGCCCTTTACGCTGCAACAGCAGTGGCAGATTCCGCAAGCATTGCGCTCGCTGAAGCCCGACAACAACGCGCTCGTCTATCACAGCCCCTATTACCTCATGCCCTACTTTTTGGCCACGCCGGCGGTTCTCACCTTTTATGATCTGATTCCGCTCTTTTTTCCGCACTACGTATCGCCACGGGCGCGACTGCTCTTTCGCTTCACCATGCGCATGGCGTTACGCACCGCCCAGCAGATCCTCTCTATTTCCCAATCGGCGGCGCAGGATCTGGCCCAATATTTTGCCCTGGATCCGCAGCGCATTACGACCACGCCGCTGGCGCCGGACCCCTGTTTCTGCCCACAGCCGCAAGCCGAAATCGAGCGCGTGCGTCAGAAATATGGCTTGCCTGCCGGCTTCTTTCTCTATTTTGGCATCAATAAGCCGCACAAAAACCTGCCCGCACTCATCAGCGCTTATGCCGATTGGCGCACGAAAGCCGCCCTTCCGCTGGTCATTGCCGGCGCTTGGGACCAACGCTATCCTGAATCCAAACAGCTTGTGGCCCAAAAAAAGCTAGGGGAGGCCGTTACGTTTTTGGGGTCGATTCCCGATGACGATTTGCCCGGCCTCTACGCCGCCGCCACGGCCTTTATTTTTCCCAGTCGCTATGAAGGGTTTGGTCTGCCCGTGTTGGAAGCAATGGCCTGCGGCACGCCCGTGGCTTGTAGCAATACATCCAGCTTGCCTGAAGTTGCCGGGGATGCTGCCTTGCTCTTTGCGCCGGACAGTCCCAGCGCCCTTGCTCATGCGCTGTCGCAACTGATGGACGCGCCAACGCGTCTGCAAATGCGCGATCGGGGTCTACAACAAGCCGCCCGTTTTACCTGGCAGCGCACGGCGCAACAGACCTTGGCCGTCTATCGAAATCTCGTGAAAAACCCTGCCGGCCCGTAAAAAACGAGGGGCTAGAAATCAGAGATTACGCAGATTTTCTCTTGAATCTTCAGAATCTGCGTAATCTTTGATTCTCTTAGCTGTCAACACTTTCGCAGATTTACCTATACTTTCGCAGATTTACCTATCGTCGTAATTATAATTTTATTGTCAGATTATGCGTATACTCCAAATTTACAAAGATTACGCCCCCGTCATGGGCGGCATAGAAAACCACATCAAAGTCGTGGCCGAAAGCTTGCGTCAACACAATGTCGATGCGCGCGTCTTGGTCACCAACACAACGGCGCAGACCGTCCATCAAGTGATCGATGGCATTGCGGTGACCAAAACCGGACGCCAGCTGAATATCTCCTCGGCTCCCATTAGCCTGGGCTTTTATCCGTGGCTCTATCGGCTGGAAAAAGATGTGGATATTGCCCATTTGCACTTGCCCTATCCGCCGGGCGAATTGGGGCAACTGCTGTTGGGGCGCAGCCAACGGCTGGTGCTGACGTATCACAGCGACATTGTGCGCCAAAAGGTGTTGGGCGCGCTCTATGCGCCCTTTCTGCATCAAGTGTTGCGGCGCGCCGATTTGATTGCCGTTTCCAATCCGGTCTATGTGCAATCTTCGCGCTTTTTGCAAAAGGTGGCGGATAAATGCCGGGTCATCCCCTTTGGCATCGATCTGGCGCGCTTTGCCATTACGCCGCAGATTCGTAAGCGCGCCGCCGAAATTCAGCACATGTTTGGCAACAGACCCCTGCTGCTCTTTGTGGGCCGCTTGCGTCACTACAAAGGCGTCAACGTCCTCCTGGAGGCCATGCGCAGCGCTGCCGTGCAGCAGCTCAATGCGCATTTGCTGATCATCGGCATTGGCCCCTTGTACGAGCCGTTGCAGCAGCAAGCCGCCGCGGCCGGTCTGCTAGAGCGAGTGACCTTTGGCGGTGAATGGAGCGATGAAGACAAAATCGCCGCCTACCACGCCGCCGATCTTTTTGTATTGCCCTCGGTCAATCGAGCCGAAACATTGGGGATTGTGCAGATCGAAGCCATGGCCTGCGGTACGCCGGTCATTAGCACCGAATTGGGCACCGGCACTTCCTGGGTGAACCAACATCAACAGACCGGGCTGGTAGCGCCGCCCAACGATGCGGCGGCGCTGGCCCAGGCCATTGTGGATTTGTTGGGCAATGTGGAGCGCCGTCGCCAAATGGGGCAAGCCGCGCAACGGCGCGCCCATGCTCTTTTTTCCAAAGAGGCCATGACGCGCCAGCTCATTGAGCTTTATCACGAGGCCATGCAAAACAAACGGCGCAACTCGTAAACGCCGTTTGGCTTTTCCAAAACACGACTTTTTAGTCAAGGCTTGCGTAAGTCCTGCAAATATTAAAAGATACTAGAAAGCCTGCCCGCTAATCCAGAAAACCCAGTAAAATTGGGAGATTGATTTTTCTGGATTAGCCTTTTTGCGCCAAAGATCCTCACGTCGCCTAGAAGGGCCAAATGTTGACCCTTACGGCGATAGTGAGTTAGGATCGACAAGTTGCTTTGCAAATCTCAGCCCGCTGCAATGGTGTTGGCAATTTGGGTGTCACTCTTGTTTTGTGGGGCCAACCCAATTGCTGCCCATGATGAGCGGCTGAATCTGATTTTGAAACGGAAATAATTTATGACCATTCGCTTTGGGTTGATCGGCTGTGGACGCGTGGCGCCTCGGCATGCCCAGTCGATTCAACAGATGCATTCCGCGACGCTGGCCGCTGTGGCCGACATCAAAATCAACCGCGCCCAGAACTTTGCTGCCGAATATGGCGCCGAACCCTACGCGGATTACCGCGCGCTGCTCGAGCGCCCGGACATCGACGCCGTTAGCATTTGCGTGCCCAGCGGCCTGCACGCCGCCGTTGCGCTGGATGCGCTGGACGCGGGCAAACATGTGCTGGTGGAAAAACCCATTGCCCTGACGCTGGCCGATGCCGACCGCATGATTGCCCGCGCGCGGGAAAAGGGGCTTAAGCTGGCGGTTGTGCTGCAAAATCGCTACAACTCGCCTATGCAAACGCTACGCCAATTAATTGATGAGGGCGGTTTGGGACGGTTGCATTTGGGCGCGGCCTGTGTGCGCTGGTATCGACCGCAATCTTATTACGAAGACGAGTGGCACGGCACCTGGGCCATGGATGGCGGCGCATTGATGAACCAGAGCATTCATCACATTGACGCTTTGCAATGGTTTATGGGCCCGGTGCAGTCGGTCAGCGCCTATACGGCCACGTTGGCCCATGAGATGGAGGCTGAAGATGTGGGTGTGGTGGCGCTGCGTTTCGCCAACGGCGCGCTGGGCACCATTGAAGGCTCCACGCTCACCTGGCCGCAAAATCTGGAGGGCTCGGTGGCGCTTTTTGGTCAGCATGGCTCGGTGAAGATCGGCGGCACTGCGCTCAATCGCATTGTGCTGTGGAAGGTGGACGGCCAGCTTGAGCAAGAGGCCGAAATTCTCACGGCCCAGCGCGTCGATCCGCCTTCTGTGTATGGCTATAGCCACAAAGCCGTGATCGAGGATTTTGTCCATGCTCTGCTTGAGGAGCAGCCGCTGGGCACGCCCGGCGAAGAGGCGCGCAAGTCGGTTGCCTTGGTGCTCGCCATTTATGAGTCCGCGCGGCTGGGGAAAGAGATTGCGTTATAACGCAAGTCATTACGTCTAATGGACTTAAGTCTAATGGGACTAAAGTACTAGTTTTTCTCAGTCATCTATATGATATAATCATTTTTGGATAAATTCCTTTTAACTCTGAACACGCCATTTTTTGAATGAATAGGGATTAGGAGACGGGGACAAGAAATTGAGGAGCGGGCTCATGCTCAATCCTCAATCTGCAATCTGCCCCGGCCAATCCCGCCAACTGCCAAAACGCCTAATGAATCCAAACAACAAACTCGACGCCTGGTGCAATGCCGCTTTGGAAGCGGGCTGGTTAGCTGCACTGGTGGTCGCCCCCATGTTCTTCAACGTTTTTTCCAGCCGCGTATTCGAGCCCGATAAAATTAGCTTGGTGCGCTCAATTGCGCTCTTTATGCTCTTAGTCTGGCTGGTAAAAGTGGCCAACAGCGGCCAGCTTTGGCTGCCGGCCTATGGCAGCAACGGATTATCTGCCGACGCACCTCATCCGCCAGACAGCACGCCTTTGTGGCAGCGCATCCTGCGCACCCCTTTTTTTGTACCCTTGGTGCTGCTGGCCATTGCCTATACGCTCAGCACATTTTTTAGCGTGGCCCGCTTTGTAAGCTGGTGGGGTTCGTATCAGCGTTTACAGGGGACCTATACCTACCTAAGCTACGTGATTATTGCGCTGCTCACCGCTGGCCATTTGCGCACGCCGGACCAGATCCGCCGCTTGCAGCACACCTTTATTCTCGTGAGCCTGCCCATTGCCATTTACGGCGTGATCCAGCACTACGACAAGGATCCGCTGCCTTGGGGGGGCGATGTGACGACGCGCGTGGCCGCCAACGCGGGCAATGCGATTTTTCTGGCCGCCTATCTGCTGATGGCGGTCTTTTTTACCATTGAACGCATCTACAGCAGCTTTGCCCATCTGTTGGGCGCCTACAGCGAGCAGACCGGCGATGATGCTGAGCAGAGCAATGTGCAAGATATGCCGGCTGCATTTGCCGGCGGCGCCTATATGTTTGTGTTGATGGTGCAGCTGCTGGCCATTTTCTGGACCCAAAGCCGCGGCCCCATTTTGGGAATTTTGCTGGGCATTTATCTAATGGGGCTGCTGCTTTTTAGCAGCCTGCGCCCGCGCGGCTACCGCGTTTTGACAATGAGCTGGGTGGGTCTGGGCCTGGGCGGCGTCATCTTCCTCATCCTGCTCAACACAACGGCCGTTGGCAACGCCGTGCGCACCATTCCCTCGCTCTCGCGCCTGAGTACGATTTTGGATCTAGAGAGCGGCACCGCCATTGTGCGCGTGCTCATTTGGGATGGCGCCTCGCGCATGGTTGCCCCCCACGCGCCCATTATTTATCCCGATGGCAGCGAAGACGCCGTGAATGCCATCCGCCCATTGGTGGGCTATGGGCCTGAAGCCATGTGGGTGGCCTATAACCCATTTTATCCGCCGGACCTGGCGCACTATGAACGCCGCAACGCCAGCCCCGATCGCTCTCACAATGAGACGTGGGATTCGCTGGTCATCACCGGCATTTTGGGCTTTATTGCCTATATGTCGCTCTTTATTTCCGTCTTCTATTGGGCGCTGCGCTGGCTGGGCTTGATTTCACAGCGGCGCGACACCATCCTATTTGGCGCCATTTTGGCAATCTTCAGCGTGGCGCTGGTGTTGATCTTCCGCGATCTGGACAATGGGAATTGGCGCTTTTTGGGGGTGGCCGTGCCGGCCGGTATGATGCTAGGCTTGGGCGTCTATGTGACGCTGGCCGTTTTTCTGCACCCGGAGCTAAAGCCAGAGCCGAGCCAGATTCCGCGCCAGTTGCTGATTATTGCGCTGGTCTGTACCGCAGCCGCCCACTTTGTGGAGATCCACTTTGGCATTGCCATTGCGGCCACGCGCACCTACTTTTGGGTGCAAACGGCGCTGTTGCTGGTTCTAGGCATGTATTGGGCGCAGCCATCACCATTTGCTGCCGTGGCCACGGGAGAAGCAGACGAAGCGCTGCCTGCCGAAGAGCCGCCATCTGCTGCGTCGCGCCGGCGTGGGCGCAATAATCGGCGCGACCGTCAGGTTGGTCGGCGGCGGTTGCTGCACGGCGCACCGGCGCTACCCGCCTTTGTGATGGTCGATCTGCTCATCTTTTTTACCTTTGTTTTTATTTATACAACCAACAGTCAGGGGCTCAGCTCACCGTTTGCCATTTTGTGGAATAGCGTTACCAAACGCATGGTGATGGGGGAACTGATAAATAGCCCATCGTTGCTCTTCCTCATGCTCTTTACGTGGCTGATTGGCGCCACGCTGGGGCTGGCCCAGACCTCGTTGAGCCGAGAACAGGCGCCGGATATGGGGTGGTGGCTGCGCGGCTATGGGCTGCACGCCTTGGTGGTGTGGGGCGGTTGGATCATCTACGGCATGATCCAGTCCGGCCGCTTGATCCCGCTCAGCGGTGCGGATTTAACCGCGCAACTGGAAAATGTGGCCGGTCATTTTGCCGTTTATACATGGCTGGTGGTGGTGTGGATTTTGGCGGCTGCTGTGGTCTTTGCCTGGCCCTATTTACGCGAACGCATTGCGTTTGGTGGCAGCCGCGCATTGATCGGCGGGCTAGCGGCGCTCATATTGACGCCCATTATCTTCTGGTTTATCACCACTGTAAATATTGCGCTGGTGCGCGCCGACATTATCTATAAACAGGGCCAGCAGTTTGATAGCCAAAGCAACTGGGTGAGCAGTATTGAGCTGTATCGACGAGCCCTGCAAGCCCGCACCACCGAAGATCACTACATGCTCTTTTTGGGCCGCGCGCTGTTGGAACAGGCCAAACAGGTGACCGAAGGGGGAACGTTTAGCCTGGGCGCCAACCCCACGCTCCATGATGTGCTGGAACTGACGCCCAACCAGGTCAGCCAGATGAATCGCGAAGAGCTGCTGCGGGCGGCAGAAGTAGTGCTCAAAGAGGCCCAACGCGTCAACCCGCTGAATACGGACCACACGGCCAATTTGGCTCGCCTCTATCGCACCTGGGCGGATCTGACGGACGATCCGGCTGAACGCCAGACCCGACTGGATGAAAGTTTGGCCGCCTATGCCATGGCCGTTACGCTGAGCCCCAATGCGGCCCATTTGTGGAACGAAAGAGGAAACGCCTATCTCGCCGCCAACATGCAGGATAAGGCCGAGGAAGCGTATCAGAAGAGCCTGGAACTTGACGATTTGTTTGCGCAAACCTACTTGTTGTTGGCCGACTTGTATGATCGCAATCAAGAGTATGATAAAATGATTACTATGTTGCGCAAAGGCATTGACACCATGAATGCGCACCCGCGTCTTAAGCCCACCGCGCAGATGTATAATTATTTGACGGTGGCGCTTTCGCGCACGGGAGATACAGAAGGCGCCATTGAGAATGCCTTAAAGGTGCTCGAGTTGCAGCCCGGAGACTTGGGCGCCATGCGCAATTTGATGTTGCTCTATCGCGATGCCGATCAGCCGGAAAAGGCGATTGACATGGGACAACAGATTTTGGCGTTGGCCGGTACGGACAATCCGCAGCTCGTGCTCCAGATACGCCAGCTGTTGGTGGAGCTCTACACCGCTACGGGCCAAGAGGATCAGGCCACGCTGCAATATGAGGAAATGCGGCAGCTGAATCCCACTGACGTCAATCTGTTGCGCACATTGCAGGCGCAGTACCAAAAAGAGGGCAATGCCGCCAAGGAGATGGAGGTATTGCAAACGCTGGTTGCGCAGGACCCCAATAACTTTGAATATCCACTGGGGTTGGCGCGCCTGTTGCAACAGCAGGGCCAAAACGAACAAGCGATTTCTTATGCACAGCGGGCGCTGGAACTGGCGCCGGAAGATCAGAAAGCGGCCATCAATGAATTGTTGGCGCAATTGAAGCAGTAGAACCATAGGCACTTTTTATGTAGGACTTATGCAAGCCCGGAGCAAAAGTTGCCAAGTTTACGATGCTGTCCTCTCCTGGCAATCCACCGGCGCTGTGTAAGTCGTGTTATGGTTGTGTAGCCAAAAGGAACAACTTTATGACCCCCTATCTTTTAATGGCAGCCAGCGCCCTGGTGCTTGCCATTGGCAGCACGCCCGTTATGCGCAAGGTGGCCATCCGCTATGGCGTGGTGGATGCACCGACGGCCCGCAAAATTCACGCCAGCCCGGTGCCGCTGCTGGGTGGTGGCGCCATTTATGTGGCCTTTGTGCTGGCGCTGCTCTTTTTGGGCAACCGCTTTTACATCAATGAACTGGTGAGCATCTTTGTGGGCGCCACGTTCATGAGCCTGATGGGCGTGGTGGATGATCGCTGGGGGCTGGGCAGCTACGTCAAGCTAACCGGTCAGCTCCTGGCCGGCTGTATTCTGATTTACAGCGGCGTGCAGGTGCATCTTTTCTTCAACTGGTTGGATATTCCCATTACGCTTTTGTGGATTGTGGGGATTACCAACGCCATGAATTTGCTCGACAATATGGACGGCCTGTCGGGCGGCATTGCCATGATTGCGGCCATCTTTTTTGCGCTGCTGGCCTCGTTGAGCCATCAGTATCTGGTGGGGGCATTGGCGGCAGCATTGGCCGGTGCATGCGCCGGTTTTCTCGTCTATAACTGGAACCCGGCCCACATCTTTATGGGCGACACCGGTAGCCTCTTTATTGGGTTTTTGCTGGCTGCGGTGGGGATTAAGCTGCGCTTTCCCACCAACATTGTCAGCGTCACCTGGATGATCCCGTTGATGGTGCTGGCTGTGCCGCTCTTCGATACGACGCTCGTCTCGGTTGGTCGTTTGCGCCAGGGCCAAAACCCGCTGACCACGCCGGGCAAAGATCACATTAGCCACCGGCTGGCCTTGCTCACCGGTAGCCGCCGCGAAGCCGTGCTGCTCTGCTATTTGATCGGCGGCGCCACGGGGGTGGCGTCCGTCTTTTTGACCAGAGCCGGCCAGGTGGAAGCGTATATTGTGGGCGGCACCATGTTGATTGTGGCCCTTTACGGCATTTGGTGGCTGGAATTCCGCAATGGCGGCGTGCGCCAGCCGTAATGTGGAAAGCGTCACATAGGTCGCTGCCGGTGCGCCGCGCGCCGCTAGCTTGCCGGGGCGCAAATGGCCGACCTCATTCACAATTCACTATTTACAATTCACTATGTACAATTTGTCCTTCGCCGTTTAAGTTAGCAATCGAGGAGTTTAATCTGGTGTTTACCTGTTCAAAGAATGTATTAAAACGTTTGGCTCTGGTGCTGCTGGCAATGGGATTGATGCTGCTGGCCGGCTGTAGTGCCAGCGAGGCTGAACCCACGGCGGCGCCAGAACCCACGGAGGCTGCCGAAGTCGCCGCAACCAGCGTAACGGAAAGCACGCCGGAACCGGCTGCGGATGCGCCCAGCACGGATATAGGAGCGGCCGGTGCGCTGGCGCCGGAAGAACGCAATAATCTCTATTCCGCGCCGCCACCGCTTTCGCTGGTAGATGGCCAATATTATTATGCCACCATCAAAACGGCCAAGGGCGATATGAAAGTGCAGCTTTTTGCCGAGCAAGCGCCCAAGACGGTCAACAATTTTGTCTTTTTGGCGCGCGAAGGCTTTTATAATGACACTACTTTTCACCGCGTGTTGGATGGCTTTATGGCGCAGGGGGGTGATCCCACCGGCACGGGCGGCGGCGGACCGGGCTATGAGTTTGAAAATGAAAGCTTCCCTGGGTTGGAATTTGACCGCGCCGGCCTGCTGGCCATGGCCAACCGCGGGCCCAACACAAATGGCAGCCAGTTTTTCTTGACTTTTGGTCCGGCCGACTGGCTTAACGGCGGCTATACGATTTTTGGGGAAGTGATTGAAGGGCTGGACGTGCTGGACAAGCTTACCCGGCGCGATCCAAACGAAAATCCGAATTTTGCAGGCGATGCCATTGAAACAATCACCATTGAGCAGAGCGATGCCAGCGTGTTGCCCACGCCCGGGCCGTTGCCACCCACGGCCACAGCCACCGTGACGCCCACGCCGTATGCACCCACCAGCTTGGACAATGCAGAGCGTCCGCTGGCAGAGGTGCCGGCGGCGGAGCGCGTGGACTATTTCAATACGGCGCCGGAAATGGTGATTGATGCGAGCAAGGCGTACACGGCGCTCCTGACCACCAGCCAGGGTGATATTACGTTGGCGCTGGATAGCGCGGGCGCACCTGTGGCCGTAAACAATTTTGTGGTGCTGGCGAATTTGGGCTTTTATGATGGTGTGCCCATCAATCAGGTTAGCCCAGGACAGGCGTTGGTTTTTGGTTCGCCAGACAATGTGCCGATCCACGACGTAGGCTATGGTGTGGCTGCCGAACTCGATGTGGCCCAGGCGCCGGATGTGGGCTCCGCCGCCTATATTCCGCTGCCGCCACAAGAGAGCCAGGTCGGTTTTAGCAGTGGCAGCCAAGTGCTCCTGGCATTGGTTCAGCCCCCTGCGCAAGCGGTTGCCAACTATAGCTTTTTTGCCAAAATGGTCGAGGGGCTGGATGTGTTAAACGCGCTGACCACTGATGATACAATTGAGTCTGTTACGATTTCGGAGAGCGAATAGAAACCGTTGTACTGTTCACGTGGTGGCGTTGGCCCATGCGCCGCGCGGCATGACAAGCAACTTTTTCACCTGTTATCTCGTAAAGGGAAAGAGCCGCGTCGACGTGGTCCGGAGCGCCGCCATGTGAAAGAGTATACATATTATGTCCCAAGAAAGTTCTGTATCAACTCCCCAACCTCTACAGGACGCTATTTTGCCGCTCAGCGCGTCTGCTGATGCCCAAGTAGATCCATTGTGGCTTGCCAAGCTGAAATGGTGGAGCGGTGTACTCTTTATTGTAGCCATCACGGTGGCCAGTTTTTGGCTGCTGCTGAACCCGGCTTGGGTCGTCTGGGCCGGTCAATGGGGCTATGTGGGGGCATTTTTCATTAGCCTAATTTCCAGCGCCACCATTATTTTGCCGGCGCCCGGTATTGCCGTGGTGGTCGCCATGGGCAATGTATTGGATCCGGTGACGCTGGGCATTGTGGCGGGCGTGGGCAGCGCCTTTGGTGAGCTAAGCGGTTATGTGGCCGGGGCCACCGGCAGCGTGCTGATCCCTAGAAGCCAGCGCGTTCATATGCGACGCTTACAGGTATTGACGCATAAATATGGCGCGTTGCTGCTCCTGGTGTTGGCCGCGATTCCCTTTCCGCTCTTTGACTTGGCTGGCATGGTGGCGGGCGCGCTTAAAATGCGCGTCTTTTGGTTTCTGAGCGCGGTTGCCGTAGGCAAAAGCATTAAGTATATCATTCTGATTTTTGTGGGGTTGGGCTCAATTCAGCTGTTGCAGCACCTCTTTGCGGCAATTGCGGCGCCGTAATTAGGACACTGCCAAT
This sequence comes from Caldilineaceae bacterium, assembly GCA_020634755.1. Lineage (GTDB taxonomy): Bacteria > Chloroflexota > Anaerolineae > Caldilineales > Caldilineaceae > JACKBC01. Next base: position 195,729 of record JACKBC010000007.1, read on the forward strand.
GTCATTCAGTGAGCGAAAAGTGCGTCGCACGGGGTCCGCCATTTTGATCCTCGCATTCGAGGGGCATACCGTGCGACGCACTTACAGCGGTCTTACCTAAATGACATTGAGTACACTGCAACGGTATTGGTGAAACAGACATCGGGCTCGCTTAATGACTTATGTTACGCAAGTCTGAAGGAACATCGGCTCGCTGACGTTCCTGTTTCTTTCTAGCAGCTTGGCTGTCGCTGCGTAACGTGAGCTCATAAATCTGCCCCCATTTCTTCCCGTTGCGATCTGTTGATAATGCGTACCTCAACGCATTCACTTTTGTGACGTTATATTCAGCGCTGAGTTGAGAACGGAGTTTGGTTGCTCCGGTTGAGCTTATGGAAAACTCCGGTTCTCATTGCAACCGCAGTATAGCGGCGATTTCCTTTTCCTCGATTGCTGCTTTGTATCTCAAATTGTATCTCTCTTATATTTCAAGATATCTATTAGGCCCATATCTACTCGTGTAAAATTCGATAGTTCACAATGTGGTGGATGCGGCCTACTTTACCGCTCATATCTCTGCGATACGCTGTATGAATAAGTGCGCATGCCGTGAAAATCATCAAACTGTTGTGAGCTACTGAATTTTGTGTGGATTGGAACTAACCGCTCGAGGCGGGCAGCTGAGCGATATGTAAACGTTTTAAACACGAGAGGGCCACTAGTGCCGCAATAATTAAGCGGCCAGGCAACTAGTGTGCGTCGCACATAGTGCTGCGTAAAATGTAATAATTCCAGCCGTTAAGGATTTTAAGAAACATGAAACTATTTCGATGTCGTAATTGTGGTCAGCTTCTCTATTTTGAAAATATTGTGTGTGAAAAGTGTGGTCATGCGTTGGGATATTCGTGGGAACAAGATTCCCTATTGACGCTTGCTGCTTCCCAAAATGATCTTTGGTTTGAAGCGCAGGCGCCGACAACGCCATTTATCTATTGTAAAAATTATGAATACGGTGTCTGCAATTGGCTCATCCCGCAACATACTGGCGATACGCTCTGTATAGCCTGCCAGTTGAATCGGACCATTCCTGACCTGAGCAAAGAAGAAAACCTCAAACGCTGGCGCAAATTGGAGCTTGCCAAACATCGCTTGGTCTATAGCCTACAGCATCTCAACTTGCCGGTGATAACGAAAAATATGGACGAAGAGTGGGGGCTGGCGTTTGATTTTCTGGCCAATGCTGAGGGTGGTGGGCAGGAAGAAGCAGTTACAACGGGCCACGATAATGGCATCATTACCATTAACATTGCCGAGGCCGACGATGCCCAACGTGAACAGATGCGCGAATCGCTTTCTGAACCGTACCGCACCTTGTTGGGCCATTTTCGCCACGAAATAGCCCATTATTACTGGATGCGCTTTGCCCAATCTCCCAAATGGCTGGCGGACTTCCGGCAGATTTTTGGGGATGACAGTGCTGATTATGGCGAGTCGCTCAGAAACCATTATGCCAATGCGGACAATATACAGTGGAAAGATGAGTTTATCAGCGCTTACGCCTCGGCCCACCCTTGGGAAGATTGGGCTGAAACATGGGCCCACTATTTACACATTGTCGATACGCTGGAAACTGCATACGCATTTGGCATCCAGGTGGAGCCGACGATCCATGTGGATGAAACATTTAGCGCCCGCGCGGACGTGGATGCCTATCGCGAGCCCAAATTTGAGCGCATCATCGACACCTGGCTGCCATTGACGTTTGCCATCAACAGTTTAAACCGCTCTATGGGCAATACGGATTTGTATCCATTTGTGCTGACCCCAGTCGTCCTGAAAAAAATGGAATTTATTCATAACAGCATTCGTTTTGCCACGGGGAATAGTTAACCACGACTTACGCCGCGCCTGTGGATCGCCAGGAAAAGAGACGATCTTTTACAAGGCGGGTTTTATTCTAGTGCCGCGAACATTTGATTTTTAGAAATCGCAACTTGAGTAAACGTCTTATGGGATTTCTAAAAATTAAGCGGCCAGACAATAGGCTTGCGTAAGTCCTATAAACTTATGTTACGCAAGCCTAGAGGAAAGTCGGCTTGCCGACGTTCCTATTTCTCTCTAGCGGACTGGCTGTCGCTGCGTTACGTGAGCTATTCACATTGAAAGCAAGCAAACAATGGCCCATGAGGTTTATGCACTGATTAAAAAGACGATTGAAGAGTGGCTTGAAGATGGCGTATCCAACTTGGCGGCTGCCTTGGCATACTACACCATCTTTTCGCTGGCGCCGCTCTTGATCATCGCCATTGCGGTAGCGGCCTTCTTTTTTGCCGATCGCTCCGCCGTGCACAATCAGCTCATGGCGCAAATTCGCGGGCTTGTCGGTGCAAGTGGTGCTGAGCTTGTGGGTGAAATGTTGGACAATTCAGCCCAGAATAATCGCAGCTTGATTGCCAGCCTGATCGGGTTTGGCGCATTGCTCTTTGGGGCCACCGGTGTTTTTGCACAGCTGCAAAGCGCACTCAACCATGTGTGGGGGGTGAAGCCCAGATCCGAAGGCATTACCGCGATCATCAAGGTGCGCACTCTTTCCTTTGCCATGGTTTTGGCCATTGGGTTTTTGCTATTGGTATCACTGATTATCAGCACAGTGCTCTCTTCTGTTGATGCCTATTTTTTAAACAATCTGCCCGGCGGCGAATTGTTGGCTCGCATGCTTAGCCTCATTATCTCGTTTGGGCTGGTCACGTTGCTCTTTGCCCTCATCTACAAAGTGCTGCCCGATGCTGAAATTCGGTGGCGCGACGTCTGGATGGGGGCGGCGGTCACTGCGCTGCTTTTTACAATCGGCAAATATTTAATTGGCCTCTATCTGGGCAACAGTTCGGTGAGCACCGCCTATGGCGCAGCTGGCTCATTGGTCGTCTTACTGCTTTGGGTCTACTATTCAGCGCAGATATTGCTTTTGGGGGCCGAGTTCACGCAAGTTTATGCACGCAGATACGGGAGGCAGATTCGCCCTGCCAACCATGCGGCGGCGGTTGTTGAACAATCACAATCTACATGATTAGTGATAGGGTGTCCACATGTTGTAAGATTTAAGATTGTTGGTCATCTGTTTTAGGAGGGGCATGGCGTTGAATTGAACAAACAAAAAGAGTTTCCACAGAGCACTATCGAACTATCTGATGCAGCAGTGCAAGATGCAGTGACGAACCCTCAATTTGCCATGCCAGAGTGGACGGCAAAGCGAGTGATGCAGGCCACATTGGCCGCGCTGGGGGTCGGCATTGCTTTTTTTCTGCTCTATCGCTTTTATATGGTGGTATTCATGTTTTTTGCCGCGGTTACGCTGCAAATCGCCATGAAGCCCGGTGTAGAATGGCTGCGCCGCCGTGGGTTGCGTACAGAGCTTAGCGTGGCCCTAATCTATCTGATTTTCCTGATTGGCGTGGTGGGCGTTGTCTGGCTGGCGGCACCGCTATTGTTTGAACAGACCGGCGCCGTGGTGCAACAGATTCCCGAATTTTATGAAAATTGGCGCATGTCAATCCTGGGCGCGGGCAATCGGCTCGTGCGCGCCTTTGCCATGGCGTTGCCACAACAACTTTCCCTGGCCGATCTAAACGCCACCGGTAGTGCGGATGAAAGCACGCTAAATGCAATGACGCCGGTGTGGCAGACTATCAAGAGCGTGAGCTATATCTTCTTCATTTTGATTGCCATTCTCATGTTGGCCTACTATTGGGTGCTTGAAAATGACATGGTCACAAGGCGCCTTCTCTTTTATGTATCGGCGGAGCAGCGCCCCAAATGGCGCGCCATTCTGTCCGAAATGGAAGACAAGATTGGCAGCTACTTTCGGGGCCAGCTTATCTTGTGCTTGATTGTGGGCTTGCTTTCCATTGTGGGCTATTTTGTAATTGGGCTGCCATATGCATTTGGTCTTGGTATTCTCATGGGGCTCTTTGAAGCCATCCCCATGATCGGACCCATCCTGGGGGCTGTCCCGGCCGTGTTGGTCGCATTGACCACTGCGCCCGATAAGATGCTGTGGGTGATTGGCGTCGTGGCGCTCATTCAGCTTTTGGAAAACAATCTATTGGTGCCCAAAATCATGGATAAGTCTGTGGGCGTCCACGCCATTGTGACCATCTTGGCCATTGCCGCGTTTGGTCTGCTTTTCGGCTTGGGGGGCGCCATTCTGGCAATTCCGCTGGCGGCCGTGCTGCAAATTTTCTTCAATCACTTTGTATTGAATATTTCTTCCACAGAGGAAAATATGGTCGAAGCCGGTCGCACCAGCGTGGGTGGACGCAGCCGCGTCAGCAGTTTGCGCTTGCAAGCCCAGGATTTTGTCAACGACATTCAGAAAAAGGTGCGCAAGGAGACGGATAGCGAACCCGTTAGCGATGCCACGGAACAGATTGAAGATCTGCTGGAGGCCATTGCCGAAGATTTAGACACTATTCTGGACCAGATGGAGCAAACCGCGTGAAACAGATTGTGCTTTTTACAACAGTGGTTCTCAGCATTATCTTGGCATTTGCTGTCACTTGGCAGCTGATCAGCATTGTGTTGCTCTTTTTGCTTTCGCTGGTCATTGCGGCCACGTTGCGCTCACCCATCGATGCGCTCATTCAACGCGGGCTCTCGCGCACGCTCTCTACGTCGATTATATATGGTGTGCTCCTAGTCCTAATAGTTGGCATGTTGCTCATCTTTAGCATTGCCTTAATGGATGAATTAAGCCAGCTATTGACTGACCTGTCCACGGTCTACACGCGGCTCCAATTGACTTGGCAAAACGGCAATCGCTTGGGGCCAATGGTGGCCGAGCGCCTGCCGCCCCCCGAGCAAGTTGCCCAATGGGTGACGGAGGGAGACTTGGCCAATCTAGCGCAAGGCGCTTTGGGCCTTACGCAGAACATGGCGAATCTGCTCAGCCAGTTGATGGTGGCGCTGGTGCTCAGCATCTATTGGACCACCGATCGACTGCGTTTTGAGCGCCTCTGGCTCTCATTTCTGCCCACCGCGCAGCGCATAGAGGCGCGCTCGATCTGGCGTGCGCTGGAAGATGGTGTTGGTTTATATACGCGCAGCGAATTATTGCAAAGCTTTCTGGCCGGCGGGCTACTCACCGGCGGATACTGGCTGCTGGGTCTACACTACCCCTTTTTATTGGCGTTGATTGCCGCCCTGGCGTGGTTGATTCCATTGGTGGGCGGTCTCATCGCTTTGATTCCGTTGGCCGCAGTGTCGTGGTTAAATGTAAATCCTCTATTATTTGCCACGGCCATCCTTTATACAATTGTCGTTCTGTTCGTTATGGAATTTGTGGTTGAACGGCGGCTTTATCCCAATAATCGCTACCAAAGGGTGCTCGTCCTGCTGGTGATGATTGCGCTGGCCGACGTTTATGGCCTCATCGGGCTGCTGATTGCGCCGTTTCTGGCAACGATCATCCAAATTTCATTGACAAAATTAATGGAAGCCTCCACCAAACCCGCACCGGCTACACTTTCGGATTCGCTGCGGCTTGACCTGCGTTCGCTGGAAGAGCGGCTAGATGAAGTGCAGATGCTGATTCAAGACAACCAAGGCGAACCGACCACCAGACGCGTCTCCAGCCTGACTGAGCGGCTGAGCCGGCTCGTCCAAGAAACAGAAGCCATCCAGAACGGTTCCCCAAGCTTGTTAACGCCCAGGGCAGAGTGACGCTCTGCTAGCGGCGGCGCCCAATGAAATTTGCGTGCTGTTCCCAACTCAAGCAAAATGGGAACAAAGCGCCATTCCCTCCCGTCTTCATACCATACCAAACATAAACACTCCACAAACCATAAATGCGATAACTCTCCTGCTTACAATCGCTTGGGGAGGGAATGGAGATCATACATGTTCAAACACATTGGCATGTTCAAACACATTGGACGCACCATGCAAAAGCGCTTATTTTCTACAACCTTTTCACTTTTGATGATTCTCTCACTTGTGGCGCCCCAGCCACTTTTGCAGGTAACTCATGCAGCCACGGGAGGTGACACATTGGAGTCCACGCTACGCCGCACGGCGCCATTGCAAGTTGTGGTGGACACCCAGTTGCCCGCCGAGGCGGAATCGAATGATCAGCCGGGGCTGCACATTGTGCTGGGCGAAGGCGCTGAACAGCCGACCGCGTCGGCCCAACTGCCCGTGGCGCCCGCCGCGCCGCTGGACGCTACCCAAACGCAGCAGATCATCGACCGGCTGCCGGTGTTGGAGACCGCGGCGCAAGATGTGCAAGAGTTGCGCCTGCCTACCGAATCATTGCCGCCGCCACGCACGGGTGAAACCATTACCGAAACCTTCCCGCCTCAGCAGGATGAAGCTGCCGCGCCCGCTGTTGAAAGCGGTCCGCTGCAGGTGCTGCGCTATGCGCCCGAAGGCGAAATCCCGCTGGCCCCCTTTCTCAACGTAACGTTCAATCAGCCCATGGCGCCGCTGGCTACGCTGCAACAACTTTCCGCACAGGACGTGCCGGTCAAAATTACGCCGGAAGTGCCGGGCATTTGGAAGTGGCTGGGCACGCGTACGCTCTCCTTTGAATATGAATCGGACGCGATCGACCGCTTCCCCATGTCCACCGAATTTACGGTGGAAATCCCCGCCGGTACAGAGTCCATGACCGGCGGCGTGCTCGACCAAGCCGTCACCTGGACGTTCCGCACGCCTGCGCCCACCGTGCAGAGCTACTATCCCAACAGCAGCCCGCAGCCGCGCGACCCGCTTTTCTACGTCCAGTTTGATCAGCGCGTCGACCAGGCCGCCGTGCTGGAAACCATCAGCGTGCGCGCCCAAGGCCAGCGCTATGCCGTGCGCATGGCCACTGAGGATGAGATCGCTGCCGATGTGCGCGTACAAAAGCTGCGTGAAAGCGCACCGGAAAGCCGCTGGCTGGCCTTCCGCACCGAGCAGCAGCTGCCCGCAGATTCGACCATTGCCGTTGATATTGGCCCCGGCACGCCATCTGCCGAGGGCCCGCTAACCACCGAAAAGGTGCAGTCGTTTAGCTTCCAAACCTATGGCCCGCTGCGCGTCATCGAAAGCCGTTGCGGCTATGGCCAATGTCCGCCCTTTTCTCCCTTGATCATCCGCTTCAACAATCCGCTGGATCAGGACGCGTTTGATGAATCGTGGATCACCATTGATCCTGCACTGCCGGGTGCGGTCATCAACAACTTTGGCGATACGCTGCAAATACAGGGCTCAACCCAAGGCCGCACCACCTATAAGGTGACGCTTGCCGCCGACCTGCGCGACATCTTTGGGCAAACCTTGGAAAAGGCACAGACGCTCGAATTCCAGGTTGGCTCGGCCATACCCATGCTCACCGGCCCCAGTGATTTGACCATTACGCTGGACCCATCCGGCGCGCCCGTTTTTACAGTCTATTCGATCAACTATGCCAGCCTGCGCTATCGCGTCTTTGCCGTGCAGCCAGAAGATTGGCCCGCTTATCAACAATATCGCGAAAACTTCTGGCGCACCACCACGCTCGTGGATCCGCCCGGCCAGCTGTTGGTAGAAAACTCGATTGAGATCAACGCCAAATCAGACGAATTGGTCGAGACGCCGATTCCGCTGGCCAAAATGTTGCCCAACGGCGTGGGCCACCTGATTGTCGTGGTGGACCTGCCGCCGGGAACGCTGCTCAAAGACCAGGACAGCCGCAACCAAATCGTACAGACTTGGGTGCAGGTGACCCAAATGGGGGTAGACGCTTTTGTAGACGCCAGCGAGATGATCGCCTGGGCCAATGATCTGCGCACCGGCGCTCCGCTGGCCGATGTGGAATTGAGTCTGCTCAATTCGCAAGCGGCCGCCGTTACCGGTGCAGACGGCATGGCCAAGCTCGAACTGCCCAGCCAAAGCTCGCCGCTGCTGGTGGCGCGTAAAGGCGACGATGTGGCCATCCTGCCCCAAAGTTCATACAGCGGTGGCGGCTGGCAACGCATGCCCGTGCAGGATGAGCTGGCCTGGTATGTGTGGGACGACCGCCAAATGTACCGGCCCGGCGAAGAAGTGCATGTGAAAGGCTGGGTGCGGCGCGTCGGTGGCCAGCCAGATGGCGACGTGAGTCTGCTGACCGGTCAAGACGCGCTCAGCTACATTGTGAGCGATCCACAGGGCAACCAGCTCACCACCGGTAGCGCCGAGCTCAATGCCGCGGGTGGCTTTGACCTGGCCTTTACGCTGCCGGAAAATGCCAACCTGGGGTATGCCAATCTGCAACTGACGCTCTCGGGCAGTGTGAGCAATCTGAACAGCCGCGACTATTGGCACTCGTTTCAGATTCAGGAATTTCGCCGGCCCGAGTTTGAAGTGACCGCCGGTAATGAATCGACCGGTCCTTTCTTTGTGGGCGAGGCAGCAGTCACCTTTGTGCGCGCCGCCTATTTTGCCGGCGGTCCCTTGCCCAATGCCGAGACCAGCTGGAACATTAGCGCTACGCCCACTAATTATACGCCGCCCAACTGGTCCGGCTATATCTTTGGCAGCTGGACGCCTTGGTGGGGCTACTATGGCCCTGATTTTGGGGGGAATGGCTCCTACTATTTGTATAATAGCCGCACCGATGCGGCGGGCGCA
>JACKBC010000070.1 GCA_020634755.1 Caldilineaceae bacterium
CAACGCTCGTTCCGGTGATGTTTATGCGCGGTTGGGCTAGCGCGCAGAGCAAATTAAGCAACTTTGCTCACATCCAGGCTGGCCAACCACAATCCCACTAGCCCCACCAGAATATCGCGACCGCGAATGAGAATACCCAGGCTGATGCCCACGGCCGGGTCAAGCCCCAGCATGCCAACGGCCAATACCAGCCCTGCTTCCAGCGCCCCCAGCCCCGCCGGCATGGGCAATAGGATGGCGACGCGCGCCGCTACCATAATAAAGATCGCCTGCACGAGCGATAAATTGAGCCCTAAAACGTAAGTGGCCAACCAAAACTCACCGATTAGCATGAGCCAGGTGAGCAGCGAAAGGAGCGTTGCCGCCCATAGCGCCCATGGTTGCCGCTGACAGACCCCAATCATTTGGGATTCGCTGCTATATGCTAAATCATATACGCTTTGGCCCCATGCTGCGTAACGGCGAAATGCACGAATTGTCGTGGAAACGGGACGGCGTCCGCTGGCGGTGGCAATGAGCAAGCCCAGCGGTAAAGTGGCGGCGATGAAGGCGTAGGGCGCGGCGGAGGCGCTAAATCCGGCGTTTGGCATTTGCGCCAAAACGAGCAGAAAGCCAATGCACAAAAAGATAAAATTAAAGAGCAGATCAAACGTTTTGTCTAAGGTCACCGAGGCCACGGCGTCAGCGGTGGTGATACCGTGACGCTGTTGCAGCAGATAGACTTGCAGCGGCTCACCACCAAAGTGAGGGCCGGGCGTAAAGTAGCTCACGCCAAATGCGGCGAGCCGATAGCGCGCCAGCGCCAGATAGGGCAGGCGATGCCCCAGCGCCATGAGAAAAAGCCACCAGCGGCTGCCGAACACCAGCAGGAGGAGCCCGTTGACGCCGACCAACAGCCAGAATTTTGCTGGGTTCAATTGTTGAAATAGCCGCCAGATTTCTCCTGGGGAAACGCTGCGTAGGGCGAACCAGAGCAGACCGATGGCTGCCACAATAAAGAGAAGGCGTGGATTGAATATGAATGTGCGGCGAAAGCCGGTGAAGAGTGTAGACAAGGTATTTTAGGTCGTCGGGTGTGCAGCTTCACCGGCGCGGCGTCGCAGGATGCGTTCTTCGGGCTGCCACAGCGCCCATTTGCCGCCACCCATCTGCATGAGCCAGAGCAGAGAGGCCAGCAGCACCCCATTGGAGCTAAGTTGGAAGCCATTGGCCAAAATGTCCAGGCATACCAAACCGGTTAGAATCACCGCTTGCAGCCGAGTAAGTACGCCTAACAGCATGAGCGCCACCGCAATCGGACTGAGTAAAAGCAATGTGGCCAGCAGCCCGTTTAGCAACAGCGGTGCTTCGGCAACATAGGCAGTGCGCGCTGCATATGCTGTATACGATTTGGTCATTAGCTGGATCATGAGCCCAAATGCCGCCACTCGGCACACTAGTGGCAGCCAGCCTTCTAGCGTACGTTTTACGCGACGGCGCAAGGTTTGATAGCGTAAACTTTCGGCATCGAATAGACCGCTAACCACAAGCCAGTCGCGTCCAAAACTGCCGGCCAGCGGGATGGAAAAGAGAATGCAAGCCAGCGTTGTCAGCGGCGGGGTAAAGACTGGCCAGAGGATCGTGCTGATAAACCCCATTTGAAAGCCAGCAATGACGCGGCGATTGTCACTGGGTGGCAAATCGTAGACCGGCCGCCCCAAGCGTTTGCGCACCCAAATGCCAAAAATAAAGAGCTGGCGCCCCAACCCCAAGATGATATACCAAAAGGGCAGTTGGCCATATTGAATGGCCAGCCCAATGGCGATCAGGAGACCCAGCCCGTCATATTCCATATCGAGGATTTCACCCATGACGGTGCTGTGGTGGGTAATGCGCGCCACGTAGCCATCAAAATAGTCTAGAATACAGGCCAGCGTATAGCAAAAGGAGGGCGCCCACGCCAGCAGCCCAGGTGGTTGCGGCGCAAAGAGAAAACCCGCCAATAGGCAAACGGCCAGCCCGCGAGTCAACGTAATGGCGTTGCCGTAGCCAAAAGTGGGCAGCAGGCGCGCCTCGTTGCGTCGGTGGTTGTGCTTGAGCGCCCACCAGAGAATGCCCAGCTGGCAAATGAGCAGCGCATTGGACCAGATGGCCCAATTCTGGGCATAGGTCAAATGCCAATAGGCGCGAATAAAGTTATAGCCCAGCAATATGCAGAGCAAATAGAGGAGCGCGGCAGCGAACCAGCGCAGACGTAGAATTGTGATGGGTGGCGAATGAGCAAACATGGCACCATTGTAAGTCAAGAAAACGATTTTGACAACGCAAAATTTTCGCTCAATTCAGAGGCTCACTCACGGTTGGTGGTGGGCCGCGAGGAAGTGGTGCAGATAACTGATTGACCTCGGTATGAGGAATTACGTTTAAGCGCCAGAAATGGATTGGATATTGGGGGTCGCTGTGCTGGACGCCATCCAGCGCGGGGCGCGATGTTTGGTGCGAATGGAATCGAGAAGCTCGGCAAGTTCGTCAATGGTATAGGGTTTGCCGAGAAAATGCAGCGCGGCGTCTTGCTGAAGCAGACGGTCGATTTCAGACTCTGTGTAGCCCGAAGAGAGAATAACCGGCGTGGTGGCATCCAGGGCGCGCAGCCGCCGCAGCGTTTCTTCGCCATCCATCTGCGGCATTTTCATGTCCAAAATCACGGCGTCGATCTGCGCGCCCTTTTGCTCAAAGAGCGTCAGCCCCTGATAGCCATTGGCCGCCGTGAGCACGCGCATTTCGAGCATCTCCAGCGCGTGTTGGGCGGTTTCGCGTACAATCTGTTCGTCGTCGATCACGAGCACGAGCCCGTCTAGTTTGTGGATCTGCGGCAGCTTTGCGGGGGCAGGTGGCGCGTGTTCTATGTCGGCAGGGATGAAAACGCGAAAACGGCTGCCGCGGCCCGGTTTACTTTCAACTTGCAAATGACCACCATGTTTTTGAATAATGCCCAGCGTAGATGAGAGACCTAAACCATTGCCATGCGCTTTGGTCGTGAAGAAGGGATCAAAGATGCGTTCTAAAGTTTGTGGGTTCATGCCGCAACCGGTATCGGCAACTTCCAGCACTACATAGGCGCCCGCGGCGGGTTGTTCCAGCACGCGCAGCGGTGAGCGATGTTCGCTGAAGTGCGCGTTGCGGACGGTTTCCTGCGCGGTGCAAATCATAATGCTGCCGCCCGTTGTGCGGATGGCATCGGCGGCGTTGATGAGCAAATTCATAACGACTTGCTGCATCTGTCCACGGTCAGCCTTAATGGGCGGCAAGGTGGACGCAAGTTGCAGCACCAGGTTATTGCGGTTGGAAAGGGCTGTCTCGACCAGATGCACATTGTCTTTGATGAGCAGATTCAGGTCCACCATTTCCTGCTGCAAGCTGCCCCGGCCCGTGTACGCCAGCAGTTGGCGGGTCAAATCGGCCGCGCGCTCTGTGGAAGTGAGTGCTTTGGCCATGTGCTGGCGCGCCGGTTCGGTGGGCGCCAGTTTGTGCATGGCCAATGAGATTTGGCCCATCATGCCGGCCAGCAGATTATTAAAATCGTGGGCAATGCCGCCGGCTAGCAGGCCCAGGCTCTCCACTTTTTGGGTCTGCCGCACTATTTCTTCCGCCAGTTTGCGCTTGCTCAGATCGTGGACCACCGCCACCAGTTCACCAGTATCGGTTAAGGCAATTGAGATTTCATGCAAAAATTCCTCCCCGCTCTGGCGCGTGCCAATCGCTTCACCACGCCAAATTCCTTGTTGGCTCAGAATCGGCAATACTTCTTGTTCAAAGCGATGCTGCTCGTGTTCACTATAGAGCGTGCGCCACGATTGGCCGCATATGGCCCTGGCGCCTTCATAGCCATAAAGGCTAGCCAGCGCATCATTGACGTAAATGAGATTGTCTCCATCCAGCAGCGCCATGCCATCGATGGCGGCCGCCATGGCTGACTGATGCTTGCGAATTTGGGCTTCAGCGTGCTTGCGCGTGGCGATTTCAACACGCAATGATTGCTCGCGTTCAATGACGGCCTGACGCATGGCGGCGAACGCATCGACCAGGGCGCCTACCTCACTGCCGTCGGCCTGCATTTGGGGCAATGGCGCATGGGCATTGCCCTCTCCCAGGGCGCGGGCGGCATCAGCCAGATTGCGCACCGGTCTTGTCAAGCTGTGGGCCACCACCACCGCCGCCAATACGCCCAACATGACGCTGATGCAGAGCGCGCTAAAAGCCAAGCTTTGCGTAATGGAAGCCGGTTTTAGCGCTTCGCTTTGTGGCCACTGTACCACAATGGTCCAGCCATATCCGGGTACGGTGGCATAGCCTGCGAGCCAGCTGGTATTATCTACTTTATATGAAGTGGCGCCGGTTTGTATCTCGTTGCTGTCGTGGCGGGGCGCAATCCAGGCCGCATAATTGGGGTGCTGCTCAGCCATTGCTATATCTGGGTGAATCAAGACGGCGCCATTGGCGTCCAGCACAAAGGCTTGACGACCGGACCCGTTTAACTCATTTAGCGTGCTGGCCAGATTGAACAATGGAATGGGGCTGCCCAAAACGCCCACAGTGGGGCCGCCTGGCTGGCGTATGGGGGTGTGGATGTGCAGCACCGGTTGCGAATTAAAGAGTCCCGCTGCCACCATCCAGGCCTGATGGCCAGATGCTGCGGCGCGGAACGATTGCATGTGACCAATGTTGACCAGTTCCATGTCCGTGCTGGCCGCCAGCAACTGCCCATCTAGATCGGCCACGGCAATTTGGCCATATTTATTGTACTGTTCGTGGAGCAAACGCAAAAGCGGTTTTTGCTGGGTGGGCGACATGCTCACAACGTCGGGCAAGGCCGCCATGACGCGCGCCTCGGTTAGCAGCCCGGTGAGCTGGTTGTCCAGTTCGGCGGAAAGCCCCTGCGCCAGCCCGCTCAATTCGCGCGTGGCCTGCATGGTTAAGGCCGTTCGTTCCTGCTGGATAAGCAGAATGCCGGCCAGCGTAAACGGGATAATGCCGATGCAAATCAGCGCAAGTAAAAACCGTGTCTGCAGCGATTTGAAGAATAGGAGCACTGCAAATTTGTGCAACATAAGACGCCTACCTGAAAAATAGAAAAAGGATGATCTATAGTGGCAGGGTGCAAGCGGGTATGGTTTCGTTAGAATTCATCAAAAGATACGTTGACAATCAGGGCTTTAGATTTCTTGAAACTGACAAATATCGAAGCAGATCTTTGCTGAAAACTTACCTAACTGTTAACTTGGCCTATTTTATTATAGAATAGACGACAATCCAAAGATTATATTACGATTTTCTTAAACTTTCTCTACGGTATCACTGCGAATCACTGCTTATTTGTGTTTTTGGGCAGCAACCAGATAGAAGCCGCATTTCCCCACTGATTTTGTGAACTTTACTCATCGGATTTCCCTAGAAGTGGGATTGTTATAAATAAATGGAGGGATGTGCATAACTCCTGCTTGATTGGACATTGGGCGGTAGATTGGCGTGCGACGCACCACCCGCACAAGTGGCTGTGGTACGGCTATTCTGCTGGGCAGTGCGACGCATGCTATCCACTTTATCCACCTATAATACTGGTGCTCACCCTCAAATAAATACCCGCAACCTTTGTCCTGCAAAAATGACAAAGGTTGCGGGTAGACCAAGTTTTTGATTGGCTGCTGCTTACTTAATGTCTATCCGTAAATTCTCCGTGCCGCCTTGCACTGCTATCGAGCGCGGCTGGATACACAACCGAATTTACGGATAGGCGCTTACTCGTCAACATCGACAACAATGATGCCGGAGGCCTTATTGGCGCCGCCGACCCGAGCCCCCAGCGAGGGCGCAAATATGTAGTGCTTACTTGTCAACATCGACAACAATAATGCCGGGGGCCTTATTGGCGCCGCCGTCCCGAGCCCCCAGCGAGGGCGCAAATATGTAGACGCTTACTCGTTAACATCGACAACCTTTTGTCGATAGCGCAATAATCTTTCCTCAATGATGCCGGGGGCTTTATTGGCGCCGCCGTCCCGAGCCCCCAGCGAGGGCGCAAATATGTAGGCGCTTACTCGTCAACATCGACAACAATGATGCCGGGGGCTTTATTGGCGCCGCCGACCCGAGCCCCCAGCGAGGGCGCAAATATGTAGTGCTTATTCACCGCCAGGCGTAATTTCGACGGTCTGTTTGGTAAAGCCTTCCCCGGTGGTGTCCGTATCGCTTAAGCTGTCCAATGCTTGCTGGGCCAGATCGGTGCGCACGGCGCCTTCATCGGGTGCGTTTTCCAGCACTTTAAACTCAGTCGAAATATCAACCGTCTGCTGATATAGCGCATCATCCATCATGCCGATGCCGGCAGGCGACGGCCAAATAAGCGCGTTGATCTCGTTGAGCTGCCAGCGCATGTGACCTTCTCCCAATGTGGAGCCATTGTCGAGCACAGTTTGGACGCAGGCATCAAAGTTGTCGCGGCAGAAGATCCAGCCTTTGAACGAGGCACGCAGGAATTTGACGGCAATATCCTCATTGCCCGCTTCGGCCAGCCATGATTCACGCGCAAAAATGTGGTCCTGCAACATCGCTGTCCCTACATCGTTGAAGTTGATGACATTGAGATCTTCGGGTTTATAGAGTTCGCCGGTGTCCGGATTCGTGGCTTCCAGCACCTGGGCATATTCGTTATAGATCATCGCTTCCGCAGCGTCTATGTCACGGTTGAGCAGCAGCGACATGTCAAACGGCTGTTGCACAATCTCCACCTGGGCGGGGTCATCCGGCTCAATGCCGGCCTGGCGCATGGCGGCAAACAGTTCAAACTCGTTGCCAAAGCCCCAGGTGCCCACGCGTTTGCCCGCCCAATCGGCCGGCTCGGCAATGCCGCTGTCCGCCCACGAAATTTCCAGCGTGCCGGAGCGTTGGAAGACCTGGGCAATGTTAACCAGATCCGCCCCCTGCTCGCGTGAAGCCAGCATCTTGGGCACCCACGCAATGCCAAACTCGGCATCGCCTGCCGCCACCACCTGCTGGGGCACAATCTCGACGGCGCCTTCCAGAATCGTTACGTCCAGCCCTTCATCCGCGTAAAAGCCCTGGTCAAGCGCCGCATAGTAGCCGGCAAATTGCGATTGGGTCACCCATTGCAGCTGCAAGCGAATGGGAATCATTTCTGCGCTGCTCTCCTCTGTGCTTGCGGCAGAATCAGCGCTTGTGTCTGCCGCCGGGGCAGCAGGGGGGGCCGCGCAAGCGGCCAACGCGAGCGTGGCCAGCAGCAGTAGAGCCAGCCATTTAGAATATTTCATAAACAATTCTCCTTTTGTGAATTCTATGTTTTGTGGCTATTCAGCTTACGCTGTAATAGTCTGCCAAAGGTTTGGAAAATCGGAAAATTCAGGCAAAACGTAGTTAACATATTCGGGCGCCCTCTTTAGAGCCGACTTCCAGATAGTCGTCATGCCCAATTCACGCGCCGGCTTCATATCTGCCTTCAGGCTGTCGCCGCAGAAAACGGCTTGTGCTGCCACAATGCCCAATTGCTGGAGCGCGGCGTGAAAGATGCGCGGGTCGGGCTTTTTGATGCCCAGCTCTCCTGAAGTGACAATGGCGTCCAAAAAGGGCGCAATCCCCAATGCCGTAATTTTGTTGCGCTGGAAAAAGTCCCGCCCATTGGTGACGCAACCGATGGGTACGTTTCTACTGGACAAAAATTCGAGTGTCTCAAGCACACCGGGAAAGGGCGTGGCATGATGGTGAAACGTGTGGTCGAATTCGGCTTTTAGCTGCTGCGCCCCAGCTTGCTCTATGCCAAATGCGGCTGCCAAAATAGCAAAAACTTGTTCTTTGGGCTGAATAATACAGTTCTCGTCCACAAAGCGCTGCAGAAAATCATTTTCACTGGCATATCGGTTTAGCTCATGGGTCTCGAAGAGGCGCCGCCCACATTTGGCAAGAGAGGCGCGCTTGTCATGCAGCGTATCATCGAGATCAAAGAGAATGCAAGTGATCATTTTTCTGTAATCTATAGGACTTACGCAGGCCTGGCGTAAAAATGGCTTCGTTAGCTATGTTGGGCACTCCTGGCGATCCACGGGCGCTGCGAAAGTCGTGTTCTATTGACCTGCTCTGTTGCGGATGGAGCTGTGCCAGGGAATCGATAGCCGCTCAACCACCAAGATAACTAGGAAAAATGTCAGCCCCACCACGCAGGCCACAATAATGGCCGCCCATGAATTTTGAAAGCGAAATTGGGCCGCTTCCTGCGTTATAAAGACCCCCAAGGCCGAACGATTGCCGCCAAAATATTCGCTTACTACCGCGCCAATCATGCTCAGCGTGGCGGCCACCTTAAAGGCGTTAAACATATAGGGCAGTGCATTGGGCAGCCGCACCTTGCGCAGAATTGCAAAGTCGCTGGCTGCATAGGAGCGCATCAGTTCGATAATGGTTGGGTCCACCAGCGTTAGCCCACGCACCGTGTTGATCATCATGGGGAAGAAGACAATCACCGCCACAATCATCATTTTGGAGAGCGGGTTGTCAACGCCAAACCAGTTGTTCAAGATTGGGGCAAAGGCAATAATAGGTACCGAATTGGCCGCAATGGCAAAGGGCATGAGCGTTTCGTTGGCCAGTGTCCAGCGCGCCGTGGCCAGGGCCACCAAAATACCCGCGCCGCAGCCAATGGCGAATCCACCCAGCGCTTCTTTGGTGGTGAACCAGCCGATGTGCAGCAGCCGGTCCAAATTGCTGGTAAACGCCTGCCAGATTACCGATGGCGCCGGCAGCAGAAAGCGCTGAATATCGAGCAGCACCACAAGCAGCTCCCACAGCAGCAGGCCAGCGACGAAAAGAATGATTGCAGGCAGGTTTTGACGAATTTGATTCATGGCAGTCGATAGTTAGGACTTGTTGGGCAAGGCTTTCTCATTGCGAGGATACGCAGAGTTCGGCGCTGCGTATCTATCATACCAGAGCACAAAGATTTGCTAAGACATTACTTGGCGCTTCCTTTGTGCTCTTCGCGTTCTTGGCGGTAGAAATTGACTTTTGTAATGGATGCTGGTTAATGTGGGCAGAACAGGCGCCGCGCGCCATGCGTAACCGAAAATAAGTGGACAGAAATGGTCAGGGTGTCTACCCGTACACGCACTACGCACCACCCAATCCCTTTCACGCTTTGCGCAACCATTCGCGCACTGCGTTTTCAATCTCAAAATAGCGGGTTTCGGCGCGACTCTGTTCCCCCCGTGGCTGTGGCAAATCTACGTCGGTAATGTGGAGAATGCGCCCCGGCCGCGCCGACATAACTACAATACGCGTCGAGAGAAAAACGGCTTCGGCAATGCTGTGGGTCACAAAGATGACCGTGGTCTGCGTCTGCCGCCAAATGTTGAGCAGCTCCATATTCATGCGCTCGCGCGTCATCTCATCCAGCGCGCCAAAGGGCTCGTCCATAAGCAGCAGCTTGGGTTGGATGGCCAGCGCCCGCGCAATGGAGGCGCGCTGCTGCATGCCGCCGGAAAGCTGCCACGGATAGTGATTCTCAAAACCGGTCAGCTCCACCATGTTGAGCAATTCACGCGCCCGTTCTCTCTGTTGGTTTTGCGGCACGCCGCGCAGCTCCAGCGGCAACATTACGTTTTTAAGGATGGTGCGCCATTCAAAGAGCACCGGCGCTTGAAAGACCATGCCGTAATCTTGATCCAGCCGAGCCTGGTGGGTGCTCTTCCCATTGACTTGCACCTGGCCAGACGTGGGCGTCAGCAGATCGCCCACCACGCGTAGCAGCGTGGACTTGCCGCAGCCCGACGGCCCAATGAGTGAAATAAATTCACCCGGCGCAATCCGTAGATCAATATCTTGCAGCGCCACGGTCTGGCTGCCGCTGCTGCCGCCAAAGACCATGCCGATTTTAGATAACGTTACAATACTCTCCCCCACCCTCTACTCCTCTACTAAGTTCCGTCCGCGCAGCGCCACTCGTTCCGCCAGCGTCACAATCAGATAAAACGCCATGCCCACCAGCGCGCTGATAATAATGGCGGCCCACAAGCGGCCAGGCCCTGAAATGTAATATTGGTTAAAGTTCAAAATGGCGCCGCCCAACCCATCGCGGATGCCCGACGGCAATTCGCCGATAATGGCGCCCACTACGCTGGCCGTGGCCGATATCTTAAAAGCCGTGAATATATAGGGCAGCGCCGCAGGCAGGCGCAGCTTCCACAACACGGCCCATTTGGAAGCCGCATAGGAGCGCATTAGCTCCAATGCCCGCGGGTCAGGCGAACGCAGACCGCGCAGCGTGTTAATGGTCACGGGAAAGAAGGTGAGATAGGCCGCAATCACCGCCACAGAGACCCAGCCCGCTTTGAGCCAGATAATGACCATGGGCGCAATGGCCAGAATAGGCACCGTTTGCGACGCCACCACATAGGGCATGCAGCCGCGCTCCAGCAAGTCAAAATGGGCAAAGAGGATGCCCAGCAGCAGGCCCAAAAAGGCGCCAAAGAAGAAACCGATCACCGCCTCGCGAAAGGTGAAAAAGGCCGCCTGGATCAGCACGCTGATCAGTGGCGGTCCGTTGCGGCGCGATGGCTTACTGAACGAGGCGCCAATGTCCCACAGGTGCGGCAGATTCAGGTCCGACGCCACTTTAAAGCGCCAAGGTGGATTGTGTTCAATGCCAAACGGATTGTTCTCCACCCGCCACGGATCGCCACCGATCCACTTGATTCCCTCCCACACCACAGCCAGGAGGAGCAAGAGGATGAGAATGGAGATAATTTGGCGGAGTTGTTTCATCAGTTGGTATTTTGTGGTGGGTTTGCTGGGTAACCAGGTGAGGGCGTGACAAGGTTACAAAGTCATTGTTCAAAAATAACTTGTGGATTTAAACCTGTTAGGTCTCAAAGACTTGACAGGTTTGGTAGCCAACTTATTTCTGAACGTTTACAAGGTGACTGATATAAGGTGACTGATATAAGGTGACTGATATAAGGTGACTGATATAAGGTGACTGGGCCTGTCGAAGTCGCCTTGTTACGCCCTCACCTGCTCATCTTCATAAAATTGCGGCGTGGGCGTTGCGGTGCAAGAACTGTCCTGCCCCGCGCTGACCGGTCCAGGCGCCGCCGTCCACCAACAGGTGACCGCGCAGCAGCACTTGATCGGCGCCGCCCCGAATGACCATACCTTCATAGAGGCTGTAGTCAATGGCGCCATGCAAGTTGGCGGCGCTGATGGTGTATTCTTTATCGGGGTTCCAGACCAGTATATCGGCGTCAGCCCCAATGGCAATCGTGCCTTTGCGCGGATAGAGGCCAAAAATCTTGGCCGGGTTGGTGCTGGTGATCTCTACAAAGCGGTTGGCGCTCATGCGGCCACCGTTGACGCCGTGGTGCCACATAACGCCCATGCGGTCTTCAATGCCGGGCACGCCGTTGGGAATTTTATCGAAGCTGTCGGCGCCCAGTTCTTTGCCCGGTTTGCGGCCCGGCTGACTGCCGTCAAACCAGAATGGGCAATGATCCGTAGAGACCACTTGCAGCGTGCCGTCGCGCAGCGCTTGCCAGATCACCGGCGCATCTTTGGGCTGGCGCAGCGGCGGGGAGCAGACTAGCTTGGCGCCTTCGCGGCCCGGTTTGTCCAGGTCTTGTTCAAAGAGGAACATGTACTGCACGCAGCTTTCGCCCATGACGTTGAAGCCTTTGGCGCGACCCAAAACAAGCTGCTCAATCGACTCTTCACACGACATGTGAACCACATAGAGCGTGGCGCCGGTCATGCCGGCCATGGCAATGGCGCGACCGGTAGCTTCCGCTTCGGCAATGGCGGGGCGGGTGATGGCGTGATATTTGGGCGCAGTGTGCCCCTGGGCCAAGTGTTGCTTGATCAGCTCGGCAATGGCGTCGCCATTCTCGGCGTGCACCATGACCAACATCCCGTGTTGCGCGGCCACCTGCATGGTGCGGAAAAGCGTGGTGTCATCGACCTGCAAGACACCTTTGTAGGCCATAAAGAGCTTCAAACTGGGAATGCCCGCCTGGACCAGCGACGGAATTTCGGCCAGGACATCCTCGGTTAGATCGGTGATGGCCACGTGAAAGCCGTAATCGATGGCGGCTTTGCCCTGTGCCTTGGCGTGCCATTCATCCACGGCTTGACGCAGCGAATGGCCCTTGTTCTGAATTACAAAATCAATGTGGCTGGTGGTGCCGCCAAACGCGGCCGCTTGGTGACCCGTAAAGAAGTCATCGGATGAAAAGGTGCCGCCAAAGGGCATATCCAGATGCGTATGTACGTCAATGCCGCCGGGCAGCAGCAGTTTGCCCGTGGCGTCGATAACCGTGGCGTCACCGTCGCTGAGGTCGCGGCCCAGCAGCGCGATCTGTTCTCCATCAATCAAGATATCCGCTTGAAACGTATCGCTGGCTGTCACTATAGTGCCGTTTTTGATCAATGTTTTCATGGGATTCTCCAGGTGGTCATCAACTCAGCTTGTCGAGGTGTGATCTCTTTGGTCTTCATCAGAAGATGCCTGAATCGCAAAACAGAATTTGTGCAATCTACCAAAGTTAGGGCTAATGCGCTTGCATGCAAAAGTGAATGGCAAAGTCAAATTGACTTTGAAAACCTTGCCATGTTGTGCCAAGCTGGCGGTTTAGTCTCGTCCGTAAATTCTCTGGGTTGGCGGCTGTCAGTCGGCAAAAATCACGTGAAGTTTAACCGAATTTACGGATAGCCTTAGGCCAAGTGGGGCTTGCGTATAAAATAGCTTTGGGCATGTTCGGAACTCTATCCAAACGCCAAACAGTGCCGTGAGGTTTTGAGGATTATACCATTGGTGCGAGGGGCTGCAACTTTTGTTCTATCTGACGGTTGCATTCAAGCTGAATTCACATGCGCACGGCTGGCGCCGCATCTGTGAACAGTCAGGCGGAAATCCTTAGCCAAGGCTTGCAGAAGCCCGGATTAGGTGGTGAGCCATGAGACGCCAATGCCCAAGAGGATAATGAGGAGTTCTATGGCCGCAATGCGCAAAAAGCGGGGCCACAATTGCCGTTTGGCAATACTTTGGCGTAAGTAATGCTCAAAATAGAGTGCCAGCCCCAGTGCGATCAACCCCAATATGAAGATACTGGCGCGGTCGATGAAGCTCATCACCCAGTGGTTCCAACCGGTCACCCCGGCCAGCGCCATGAGCAGCAAGCGACCGTAGATCACATCTAGGATCAGCAGCGCGGTGGCAATCAGCCAGAGCAGAAAGCTGACCAGGTGGTTGGTTAGTAGCCGCTCTGCCATGCTGTCAAAGCGCGCTCATCAACTGCAACTCATTGGCAAAGTGACAGGCAGAAAAGTGGTCGGGTTTGACTTCCTTTAGCGCAGGTGATTCTTGGCGGCAAATATCTTTGGCATAGGCGCAGCGAGGATGGAAGTAGCAGCCGCTAGGTGGGTTCGCCGGGTTGGGCACATCGCCTTCCAGCACAATGCGCTTCTTTTTGTTGCGCGGGTCGGGTTGTGGAATGGCCGAAAGCAGCGCTTCGGTGTACGGATGCAGCGGATTGCCAAATAGTTCAGCAGTTTCGGCCACTTCTACAATTTTGCCCACATACATTACGGCCACCCGATCGCAAATGTGCTTGATCACGCTCATGTTGTGCGCAATAAAGAGATAGGTCAGGCCAAATTCTTCCTGTAAATCTTCAATCAGGTTGAGCACCTGCGCCTGCACCGACACATCCAGCGCCGATACCGGCTCATCGGCCACAATAAAATTGGGATTCAAGGCTAGCGCGCGCGCCAGGCCAATACGCTGGCGCTGACCGCCGCTAAATGCGTGCGGATAGCGGTTCATGTGTTCTGGGCTCAGGCCCACCGAACGCAACAATTGGGCCACCCGTTCTTCCAACTCTTTGCCGCGGCATATGTTGTTGATCACCAGCGGTTCACCCACAATGTGCTTGAGCGTCAAGCGTGGATTGAGCGACGCGTATGGATCTTGAAACATAATCTGCATGTGGCGGCGGAAGGGGCGCATCTCCTGACCGGAAAGCTCTTCAATATGGGTGGCTTGTCCATGGTCATCGTGGTAGATAATCTCGCCGCTGGTGGGATCCAGCAGACGCATAATGCAGCGACCCGTCGTGCTTTTGCCACAGCCGCTCTCGCCCACCAGGCCAAAGGTATCCCCCTTGGCAATGGTAAAAGAGACGCCGTCTACGGCTCGCACATGCCCCACCACGCTTCTAAAAAAGCCCTTGCGAATGGGGAAATACATCTGCAAGTCTTTGACTTCCAGCAGCGTTTGTCCATTTTGCCCGGTTCGACCATTGTGGCCGTTTGCGCCACCCAGTTCCGTCATCTGATAACTCCGAAAGATTAAATAGCAGATTTCACAGAGCGCTGATCACGACTCTATGCAATTTGCGCGATCTGTGGTTCAACAATAATTTGATGAGCACGTCCGTCAATCGAATGTGAAAATGCCTCTTTAGCGATGCTGCTCTTTGTCGGCTCGGCTCTGTCATGTTACGCCGCAACTGGCTGCGGCGTCTGCACTTGGTTCTTGTCGTACAGCAAGCAGCGCACTGCGCGGTCGTTCTCCAGTTCGATCATGCTGGGGACCACTTGGTTGCAAATACCCGGCATATATTCCGGACAGCGCGGATGGAACGGACAGCCCAATGGCACGACCGACGGATCCGGCACATTGCCTTTGATCACGGCGAGACGGCTGTTTTTCTGTTCATCCATGCGCGGGATGGAACGCAACAGCGCCCGCGTATAAGGGTGCTTGGGGTCATAAAAGGCCGAATCCACATCGGTCTTTTCCACCACCTTGCCCAAATACATAACGGCGACAGAGTCGCACATCTCTGCGACCACACCCAAATCGTGGGTAATGAAGATGATGCTCATGCCGGTGGCTTCCTGCAATTCTTGCATTAAGTCCAGAATCTGCGCCTGCGTGGTCACGTCCAGCGCCGTGGTGGGCTCATCGGCAATCAGCAGCGACGGGTTGCAGCTCAGGGCAATGGCGATCATCACGCGCTGGCGCTGGCCGCCGCTCAGCTGGTGCGGATAGCTATCGATAATGCGGTGCGGTTCGGGCAAATGTACCTTGGCCAGCGCGTCAATGGCCACCTCGCGCGCTTCCACTTTGGTCACATCTTGATGCAGCGTAATGGCTTCCAGCAATTGGCTGCCCACCGTATAGACCGGGTCCAGCGACGTCATGGGCTCTTGGAAGATCATGGCAATATCGTTGCCGCGCAGCGAGCGCATGACGCGGCCGCGCGGATGCTGATTGATAATGTCGATCTCTTCGACTTGCCCATTGGCGCGCCGATAATAGTTGATCGAGCCGCCCATAATGCGGCCTGGATTGGGCACCATGTTCATGATGCACTGGGCGGTTACGCTTTTGCCGCAGCCGCTTTCGCCCACAATGCCCAATACTTCCCCGCGTTGCAGCGTAAAATCCACACCGGAAAGCGCACGAATCTGCCCGCTCTCGGTAAAAAAGTAGGTATGTAGGTCATTTACTTTGAGAATTACGTCATCGCTCATAAGTCTAAATTTCTGATTCTTGTGTAGGATTCAAGCAAGTGAGAAATGGAATACTGATTTTACAGATTTGATGGATTTCCGCGGCTGTTTAGGAAAAAATCTGTAAAAATCAATCTGATCAGCCTAATCTGTGGCCTATTCTAAATTGCAAACGGATCGGCGGCGTCGCGAATCCCATCGCCCACAAAGTTGAAGCTGAGTACGGCCAGAATCACAAAGAGGCCGGGCAACATAAGCCAGGGGAATTTGACAATGGTGGCCACGGTCTGTGCATCTTGCAGCAGCGTCCCCCAACTAACGGCCGGCGGCAGAATGCCCAGCCCCAAGAAGCTGAGCGCCGTCTCCGCCAAAATCATGCCGGGGATGGCCAGCGTGGCAATGACGATAATATGGCTGAGCGCGTTGGGCATCATGTGCAGCAGGATGATGCGCATGTGCGAGGCGCCGGCCGCCTTGGCCGCTGAAGCAAAGTCCATTTCGCGATAGGCCAACACTTTGGCCCGCACCTGGCGCGCCAGCCCCGTCCAGCCAATGAGCGACAGGATGATCGAAATAAAGAAGAAACGCGTGGTGGCGGTCATTTCGGGCGGCAGCGCGGCTGAAAACGCCGCCCACAGCGCAATGCTGGGGAAAGACATAAGCAGCTCGATTACGCGCTGCATAACGGTATCTACAATGCCGCCAAAGTAGCCTGAAACGGTGCCCAATACCGAACCAAAGATAATCGTGAGGGCGACGCCAACCAGGCCAATGGTCATGGAGATGCGTCCACCATAAATAATGCGCGAGAGCATGTCGCGCCCGCTGCGATCAGTGCCCAATAGATAGACGGTGCCCGGCTCTTCAACGCCAAAGAAGTGGCGGTCGGTGGGAATTACCCCAAATAGTTTATAGGGGCGCCCGTGCACAAAAAACTGAAGTGGATATGTCTCTTCAGGATTATCCTCGTGGACATAAATAAAGTTTTCCGTATCTAATACGGTACTGGTGCCATATACAAAGGGGCGCAAGTGGAAGTTGCCTTCTGCGTCAAAGAAGTGCGGCAACTGCGGTGAGCGCGCCACAAAATCCTCATTAGAAATTGTGTGTTCATAGGGGGCAAAAAAGTTCGCAAAAATGACAACCGTGTATATAAAAAACAACACAATGGCGCCACCTACGGCCAGTCGGTTGCGCAAAAAGCGCCGCCACATTAACCGGCCAACGGATATCTGACCCACATCTCCCGAAACGTGAGCGGCTTCGGCATAGTGCGCCGCTTCCGGCGCCTCTTCTTCAAATGAAGGTTGAGCGGTTAAAGCTTGTTCGGCCATAAGAAATCCTCAGTAATAAATATACGACTTTGCAGCGCCCGTGGATCGCCATGTGAGAAAAGTGCCGCTGACGGGCCACTGTCAGCCTTTAAGTTCAATGATGGCTCTGTGCGTGGCGCAACCACCATCATACGCGTCCTAAAATAACATAATGGGATCAGGCTATTGCCAAAATTCAACTATTCATAACGGATGCGCGGATCGACCACGGCCAGCAAAATATCGGCCAGAAAATTGCCCAGCACCAACATACCAGCCAAAAACATAAGGAAGGTGCCGGCGAGGAACATGTCCTGTTGCCGCAAGGCGCTAAAATAGAGTGGCCCCGTAGTGGGCAGCCCCAGCACAATCGAGACTACCAACGAGCCAGAAATAATGGTGGGCAAACTCATGCCCAGCAGCATAATGAGCGGATGCAGCGCATTGCGCACGGCGTGCTTTACAATGACCGTAGATTCGCGCAGCCCACGGGCGCGCGCCGCCTGCACATATTGCATGTTGAGAATGTCGAGCAGGTTGCCGCGCATAATGCGCATGAGGCCCGCGGTACCGGCTGTGCCCACCACGAGCACGGGTACCCAAATATGCTTCAGCAAGTCAACAAGCTTGGCAAAACTCCACGGTGCATCTACATACTCTCTGGAAAAAAGGCCCCCGACCGAAAAGCCAAAGACTCGCTGTGCAACTACCATCAAGACCAAGGCCAACATAAAGTCCGGTATGGAGAGGCCGGCCATGCCCATAACCGTGGCTACATTGTCACCCACTTTATATTGATGAGTGGCGGAGTAAATACCAAGCGGGATGGCAACTATCCAAATAAATACAAGCGTACAGGTTGCAATGGCCGCTGTATATCCCAATCGTTCCCAGATCAGGTCTTTTACCTCACGGTTGTATTGAAAGGAACGCCCAAAGTCACCTTGCACAAAGCCTTTAACCCATAGCCAATACTGCACATAAATTGGCTTATCCAACCCATAGCGTCGTTGAAGCGCTTCCAATTCGGCCTCTGCCGTGCTGGTGCCCTGCGCCTCGCGCTGGGCTTTATATACATCAATAAAGCTGCCGGGCGGGAGATTGATAATAAAAAAGCCAATAAATGAAATAAAAACCAGCGTTGTGACCATGTAGATTAAGCGGCGCACAAAATATGCAAACATGGGCTCATCCTTTAGGGCTCGAAAGTGCAATACCGAACACAGTAATTTAGTTCACAATATGCATTGGTGGGGAATAGGATCCCTCCCCCAAGCTGCTTACCATTACCCACATCTTCCTTGCCTCGAGTGGAGGCCAGGTGCGTCGCACGGTCTGCGGACGCTTTGGCTGCGCAAACAACGTCTGGACCGTGCGTCGCACAAAGCCATTCGTCCCACTTGTGGGTAAAACCTAGCAAGCTGGGGGAGGGAAAGGAATAAAATTCAACAGGATTTCATGTGGGTACACACCACATGAAATCCCGTAGGGCCTTCAGGGAAGGCGCATTTACTCCTTAATGTAGAACTGTTCTGGATAGATGGCGCCAAAGTAGGACATGATCCAGGGACCAATGAACCCACCTTGTCCCAACTGCTCCCGCGTTGGTATATTGCCCATCTTGTCCAACCAGGAAATAATATAGGGTGCGTTGGCAACTGTACCAATGAAGAAGGGGCCTTCATCGATGTGAACCTGCGCAATCTCCTGGCTCAAGCGCAAGCGTTCAGCATCATCCGCCTCAACGCGCGCTGCATCATAGAGCTCCCATAGTTTCCAGACTGGATCTCCTTCAGCTGGCTCTTCACGCGGTGGCGTGCGATCCAGGGGATCCATATCCAACTCTGTGCCTTCTTTGTCGGTGCCAATGACCTTGTACCAGGCGCCATACAGCGGGGCCCAGCGGTTGTTGTCCACAGGCACAACCCAGTTGGGGAAGACCAGGAAGTTCGGGCCGTCGCCAATGCCCCAGCAGCCATGAATATCCCACTCGGAATTATCTTTCATGACTTCGAAGGCTTCATCGGGCGTCACGTTGATCTGTACCTTGAGCCCTGCGGCCTCCCAACCTTCTTTGATGATCTCCATGGCCTGGGCATTGGATGTATTGGCAATACCGCCGGCGCTACAATCAATGCGCAACAGCAATTCATTTCCGTTTGGCATATCGCGGAAGCCATCGCCGTCGGCATCCACTGCACCAGCTTCGTCCAGCATAGCACCAGCCTTTTCGAGATCAAAATCGATGGCTAGATCGCGCCATTGTTGGTAGATCTCCTGGCCGGCTTCATCCTGGAACTCAATGCCTTTGGGGCTCATGGTGCCTGTGGTCAGTTCGCCAGTGCCAAAGTAGATAATCTTCTGAATTTTCTCACGATCAATAGCGTGGGAAAGGGCGCGGCGGAAAGTCTTGTCCTGATAGAGTGCTCGCTTGTCCGGATCCTGATGTGTCCAGTTCACAAAGACTGACGGGCCGCTACCACCACCACTATCCCACAAGCCATTGACCAAGCCGACTTCACTCTCGGCATCGCGGAAGAGGGACAGATCGCTCAGCGGGGTGCTTTGGCACATACGGCCACAGAATTCCTGCTCACCCGCCAAAACCCGCAAACGCGCGACTTCAGAATCTTCTACAAACGTAACATCGAGGTAATCAATGTAGGGCAGTTGGTTGCCGGCTGTATCCACGGCGTAGTAGTAGGGGTTGCGCTCTAATTTCATGCGCGTGCCCGGCTCATATTCTACGGGCATCCACGGATTTAACACGGGTGCTTCTGGATTGGCGCGCCAGTCCATCTTCTCGTCGTGAACTTCAAAGGTGTCATACTCATCGCTAAAGTCCGGATTGAACTGCTCCAGATAGTGCTTGGGCACAAATAGGCGCTCGCTACCCGGCACTGTCCCGTTGGGCCACATGGCCAAACGATCCAGGAAGAGTGGCGATGGGGCCGCAAATTTGAAGTTCAGCGTGTAATCATCTACCTTGGTAATATCGGCCACCTTACCGCCGGAGATCAAGTAATCGGGCGGTACATCGGTGTGTTCTGGATTGAGCACCATCTCTTCCCACCAATAGAGGAAGTC
The DNA here is from genome assembly GCA_020634755.1 of Caldilineaceae bacterium. Taxonomy (GTDB): domain Bacteria; phylum Chloroflexota; class Anaerolineae; order Caldilineales; family Caldilineaceae; genus JACKBC01. Next base: position 19,950 of record JACKBC010000070.1, read on the forward strand.
ATCCACCGTGAACGGCTCACCATCCGACCAGCGCGTGCCTTCACGGAAAATCAGGGTATACTCAGTCTTGTCATCATTAAATGACCACTCTTTGGCCAGACCAGGACGTTTGTCCAGACCGTCCTGCACCCAATGTACGGGTGAATAGCCATATTGGAACATGGCCAAATGGCTGCCATCGGTGCTCGTATCAAAGCGGTGCATGGTGCCGCCGTATTGACCAATTTCACCATAGGGTTCAATAACCAGGGGGTCATTGGGAATGCGTTCATCCAGAGGGGGAAGTTCGCCAGCCGCAACTTTTTCGGCCAGCATGGGGGCTTCATGGGCGCCATCAGCTGACGCTGCCGCCGGGGCCGCTTCTTCGGCGGCAGCTGGTTCTGCTGCTGCCTCTTCGGCCGCAGTCGGTTCTGCCGCTGCTGCTTCCTCTGCGGGCGGCGCTTCTGATGAACCGCAACCTGCCATCATCATCACAACTATTATGCCAAATGACAATAGCGTGACCAACCGATGATTCATATAGTCCTCCTTGTGCTGTTATACTATTATTGTGAAAATTGTACTGAATTGAAAGATAGGAAACGAATGTATACTTGTTGCCGAAATTGATGGAAACGTAAACAGATATCTGCTGGGGCAGATTCTCATCGATATCCGAAACAAATATAACTATCGGGGAAAACGTGCATTTGTGGTTGTCCTAATTGAACATTTCTACCTGAATGGTCAACACCGTTGTAGTGTACTGAAAATGTTGATGAGGACAGAGCCAAATATAAGAGCTTATCCGTAAATTTGGTTGTTAATCCTATCGGATTGTTTTGCTACAGGGAATTTCACCGTGGATTGCACAGAGAGTTACAGATAAATATTCATTATCAGCTTATGTTACGCAAGCCTGGAGAAAAGTCGACTTGCCGACGTTCTTGTTTCTCTCTAGCAGACTGGCTGTCGCTGCGTAACCTGAGTTATCAGTAGATCGCAATTGCCAGAGATAGCGTCGGATTCAACAAACTAGACTGACGCCTATTTCGCCAACAACATTGCGGTGTCCTGATTATTGAAATGGTGTCTGGGTATACCGTGCGCCTATTGTACAGCAGATGTCAAACCGATGCAACTGAGCAAAAAAGCGAAATGAGCCTTTTTAAACATACTTTCCAAAATACATTGCTTGCCAATCTACCTGCACCTGCCGAGCAACGCATTGCGTTGCACATTACGCGGCAGGCGGAACGCGCGCTGCGGGCGGGTCATCCTTGGCTCTTTAACAATTCGATTACCAAAGAGAGTCGTCAGGGTGGACCAGGCGACCTGGCCGTGGTTTTTGATCAGAAACGGCGCTTTCTGGCCATTGGCCTTTATGATCCGGCCTCACCGATTCGGCTGCGCGTGCTGCATCAAGGCCACCCGGTTACGATTGACGCCGCTTGGTTTCATGCCAAAGTGGCTCAGGCCGTGCAGTTGCGCACCCCTTTGTTCACCAAACAGACTACCG
>JACKBC010000071.1 GCA_020634755.1 Caldilineaceae bacterium
CATCAGCAGATGGCATTCGCAATTGACAGACCTTGTAAGCCGGGGAGGGGACGTGCGCTAGGGATTACCCAATGGGACATAGTAGAGCGTCTGGGCATTGCTCAAAAGGGCAATACGCTGATAGGGTGAACGCTGCACCAACATAACACCCCATCGATAGATGCCGGGGTTAAAGCGCGGTCCCAGGGCGCTATCCAACAGCGCTAAGTTGACGCGCACATGGTCGGTCGACATAAGCGGCGCCAGGCTGATTCCCTGTTTAAATGGCTCCTGGCCTTCTAGCCAGGCCACCACTTCATAATGTTGCTCTGGTGGCAGCTCAAAATCGCTGCTCCAGCGCAACGTCACAAAATCGTGTACAATATCGCCATCCAGTGGCGCCAGAAGGCGAATAACCGGATTTTGCGCCTCATAATAGGCGCGCTCCGAGATGGCCCCACCTACCGGTGCGATGGTAGCGGGCTGTTCTGCCGCCGGCAATGCAGACTTATTGCCGCGCCGAAACGCAATCGGCGGCAACTCATTTGCGCTCTCCACTGCCTCTACTGCGAAGGCCGGTTTGGCTTTGAGCGTTGTACTATTGCTGGGTATGGGTGTAATTACAAATGCCACGCTCGCAAAGACGGCTGTGGGGGTTAATTGGGGCTGCGACGTGGGGTTCGCCACGGGTACGTTGGCCACGGTTTGAGCCACGAGTCGCTCGGTCAGCGAAGCGTTGCTTAGGGGTGTTGCCGTTGGGGTTGGTCGGAGCACCGGCAACGCGACGGCCACTGAAGATTCGTTCTGACTTAAAGCAAAGATGTGTCCCAATTGCCAGCCCAGCGCCAGCAAGGCAAACGCCATCAGCATGATCACCATGATTTGCGGCACCCTGCGTGGTCGCGCTATAACGCTAGACAGCGCCGTCGCCAGCTCCTGCGGGCGCGCGGGCGCGAGCAAGGTTTGCCGGCTGGCGCGGTCCTTTGTCAATGGTTGGGCAGCCGGTGCAATTGTGTCATACATCGAGGGCTGCGCCATTGGTAAAGCCTGCACAGGGGGAACAGGCGACGCCATTTTGGAAGCAGCAAAAACATTGGGGCGTTCGGCAAAACTGGGGGCAAGCGGCGTCTCTTGCGCAGCCGCGGTGTGAGGTGCCGTCGCCGAATTGTGCGAGACCAGCGGCAACGGCTGGTCTGGCGCATGCGCTTCCTGACTTTTTGTACTAGAATTAGCGCTGGCGGGCAGCAGCCATGCAATAGCCAGCACGGTTAGGAAAATACCCAGAAGCAGCCAAAATGAGGAGGACCCCATCAGTAAAAAATCACGGGTCGTAAAGATGTGCCAGGACAGGGCAAAGCAACAGGCTGCGGTAGTGCTGCTCATGAAGACCAAACCCCATAGCACAGGGCGCGGAATTGTATGATGAAACGAGCGGCCCATGACCTGCTTATATATATAATCCAGCAGGATCAAAATCGCCAATAGTCCAAAAATCCAATTCACATCCATTGCATTTACCTTTGCATCTGCCCTATTTACGCTTTTTCAACAGTGCTTGTTACCGCTTTATACATCATCACCAAAACTGCTCGTTACTGTTGGCGAATTGTAAAGGCGGTAGCTGAGCTTATCGAAGCCAGAGCGGCTTCCCATTCGACGCCCCAAACACAGTTTGGGCGCGCAGGGTCCGCGCTATCATCGAATTTGCCAATAATATCTGGCTTTATTTAGTGTCTATCCATAATTCTCTGTGTCAAACCGATCTGTCAGAGGCAGTTCACGATTCACAACCGAATTTATGGATAGTTTTTGATAACCTTACGTTTGGGCGCAGATGGGGTCGGCCTTTGGAAAGGATCTGAATCTGTCAGGCTGGGCAATCTTCAGATTGCAACAATACGGATTACCTACAATAATGTTAGGTCCATTGATTGCATGCTGTTCGCTTCTGGCGTACCAGTGGCGCTGCGCAAGTCATGAATATAAGATTTACGCAGCTTTTTGTGGAGATAGGAGTACAGCACAAGTTATATCGTGCTAAAACAACGCTTAGATCGATGGAGAAAGTAGTGCATCCGCGAACAGCTTACAATATATTTACGAATATCATTCCGTAAGTATAACACAACTTTGATATAGATATATTTCATTCTGATTACTTTTTACTTACTTTTTACAAGTTATTATAAGACGCAGGCGCTACGTAGCCGTTGCGTACAAAGCACAATCAATAGATCATAACGGCAGAGATAGAGTCGGATTCAACCATCGGGACCAACGCCTATATTGTCAACACCATTGCGGTGTACTGACGATCATAGGACATAACACAAGGAGCACATACATGAAAGCCAAATTAGGATGGGGCCTCATTGGCGCCAGTACGATTGCCCGTGAATGGATGGTAGACGCCATTAACGCGCAACCGGACAGCCAGGTGGTCAACATTATGAGCAGCAGCCCAGTGCGCGCCCAGCAATTTGCGCACACACACCATATCGCCCGCCACTGCACGGCGCTGGACGAATTCCTGGCCGACCCGGCAATAGACGTGGTTTACATCAGCACTACCAACGAACTGCATAAAGAGCAGACGCTGGCCGCCGCGCACGCCGGGAAACATGTTCTTTGCGAAAAGCCGCTGGCGCTCACTTTGGCAGATGCCAAGGCCATGGACGCGGCTTGCGCAAAGGCGGGTGTTGTCCTGGGCGCCAACCATCATCTGCGCAATGCTGTAACCCACCGTACGCTGCGCAAATTGATTGCCGAAGGGGCCATTGGGCAGCCGCTGGCGGCGCGCGTCTTTCACGCCGTCTACCTGCCACCGCATCTACAAGGCTGGCGCATCAACGCGCCGCAGGCCGGCGGTGGCGTAATTTTGGATATTACCGTTCACGATGTGGATACGCTGCGCTTTGTGCTAGACGCCAACCTAGAATCGGTTATGGCCATGGAGGCACAGCAAGGCATGGCCCAGCATCGTTTAGGCGATGCCGTTATGGGCGTCATGCGTTTTGACAATGGCGTGTTGGCCCAATTTCACGATGCGTTTACGATTCAGCACACCGGCACCGGTATGCAAATTCACGGGACTGAAGGCTCGCTTCTGGCCGAGGACGTCATGACCCAGCAACCCATTGGCAAGCTCTATCTACGCCGGCATGCCGACGTGGAGGAAATAGAAACCGATCCGCCAGAAAATCTATATATGCGCTCGGTGCGTCTCTTTAATCAGGCCGTCAAAGGAGAGGGCCAACCGGCGGCCAGTGCCCAAGATGGCATCCAGTCGCTGGCGGGGGCGCTGGCCGTGGCCGAATCTGCACAGACGGGCAAACAGGTGGAAGTACAGAGCTAACAAGGCAAAGAGATTGTCTTTTGCCAAACTCAAACCGCAGTGGAGAAACAGATATGCATAAACAAAAGTTGATTTCTTTGCCAGAGGCCGCAGCCTTGATCCCGGATGGCGCCGTGGTAACGGTCAGTTCATCGAGCGGCTTGGGCTGCCCAGACGCCGTGTTGGCCGCCATTGGCCAGCGCTTTGCGGAAAGCGGCGCGCCGCGCGGCCTGACCACGATTCACCCTATTGCGGCAGGTGACATGTATGGCATTGCGGGTGTGGATCACATTGCGCGCCCGGGGCTGCTCAAGCGCATTATTGCCGGCTCCTATCCCAGCGGCCCGTCGTCTATGGAATCGCCCAAAATATGGCAGATGATCTACGCCAACCAAGTCGAAGCGTACAATATTCCCAGCGGCATTCTCTTTCACATGCATCGCGAAGCTGCGGCCCACCGCCCTGGCGTGCTGACCCAGGTGGGCATGGACACTTTTGTGGATCCACGGCGCCAAGGCGGGCGCATGAATGAGCAGACACGCGCAGATTTGGTGCAGGTGGTTGAGTTTGACGGTGCGGAATGGCTCTATTTCCGCGCCATTGCGCCCAACGTGGCCATTATCCGCGCCACCACGGCGGACGAACAGGGCAACTTGACCTTTGAGCACGAAGGCGCCTATTTGGGCGCGCTGGATCAGGCGCTGGCGGCGCACAACAATGGCGGTGTTGTTATTGCGCAAGTCAAACGCGTGGTGACGGCCGGTTCGCTCCATCCCCAGTCCGTGCGCGTGCCCGGTGTGTTGGTAAATTATTTGGTGACGGCGCCAGCGCAAATGCAGACCACCCAGACCGATTATGAAGCGGCCATTAGTGGAGAAGTGCGGCGGCCCAACCACACGTTTGAAATCGCCGAGTGGGGATTGGACAAAGTGATCGCCCGGCGCGCGGCCCTGGAGCTGGCGGCCGGTGAAGCGGTTAATCTGGGCTTTGGCATCTCTGCACTGACGCCACGCATTTTGCTCGAAGAAGGGCTGGATGGTGCGGTCACTTGGGTCATTGAACAGGGCGCAGTGGGTGGAATGCCCCTGCTGGGCTTTCAGTTTGGCTGCGCAGCCAACGCCCAGGCCATTGTCGCCTCGCCCGATCAGTTTACCTATTTTCAGGGCGGCGGCTTTGATCGCAGCTTGCTCTCCTTTCTAGAAATCGGTCAGGATGGCAGCGTCAACGTGTCGAGATTAGCTAGTCGGCCGCACATTACGGCTGGGGCCGGCGGCTTTGTGGATATTACGGCGCGGGCGCGCCACATTGTTTTTAGCGGCTACTTTACCACTGCCGGCGCGCGCTACGACTTGGCAGACGGTATGCTGCGCATTGTGCAGGAAGGGAAAGTGCGCAAGCTGACGCCCCAGGTGGAACACGTTACATTTAGCGGCAGGCGGGCGCTTGAACTGGGGCAGCAGATCACCTATGTGACCGAGCGCTGCGTCATGCAGCTGCGGCCCACCGGGCTCACGGTAACTGAAATTGCGCCGGGCGTGGAGTTGGAGCGTGACGTGTTGGGGCAAGCCGGCTTTCCGCTACAGGTGGATGCCGATTTGCGCACAATGGACGCGCGCCTTTTTCGGCCGGAACCCATGGGGCTACAGTTGCGCTAAGATTGCGCCACCGCATAGAGAAGGGCGCCCTATGCAAAGCATATGCAAGTGCTACGGGCGCCTTGCGCTAAGGTTGCGTCGCGACATCGAACATTTTTTATTGGCAAAATTGCACGATTTTTTAATATTTTCATGCTATAGTCATCCATATGAGAAATGATTTCGGCGCCCAGGGCCATTATCAGTCTCATTAGTCCTCCACGGCAAACTTTTAGCCTGTCCCCCGGGGTTTAAAGTTTGCCTTATATTTTACCCTCCGCTATGCTTCGCTTTTGTCCACTACACAAAATTAAGCATGCAATCAAACGCTTCAATCCCGGAAAATCCGCCCTGTCGCTGCAACTTTTCACAAGTTCTTTACGTATTATCTTTACACCGCAACGGTGTTGGCGATTCAGGCATCGTACTCGATTGGTGAATCCGGCCCTATTTCTTGTCGTTGCCATCAACTGATTATCTTTACACCGCAACGGTGTTGGCGATTCAGGCATCGTACTCGATTGGTGAATCCGGCCCTATTTCTTGTCGTTGCCATCAACTGATTATCTTTACACCGCAACGGTGTTGGCGACATAGACGCCAGTCTGATTTGTTGAATCCGACTTCATCGCTTGCGATTGCGGACTTTGTATTATCTTTAGTGCTCTGATGGTCCTGTGCCGTGTACAACAACCATCAGAAAAGGTGCGTCCCAGAATGGGGCCTCTCCCTGATTTTGCGCTGAAGTGCAAAATCTGTCTTTCTCCACATGTGGAGAGGGACGCGGCGCACTCGCAGAGTGCAGAACAGGGAGAGGCGGCGCGGCGTGCGATACTGCTTCCCAATTTGGGACGCGCCCATCAGATAAGTCTTAATTGTAACGAGCGGTTATAGATGCGGAGTAGTTTATGAATGAGCAAAATAATCCGATGCCAGAAGCTGGGGCAGACAAGTCCAAGCCGGTAGATGGCCCCGCGACCCGCGCATCGGCTGAACGGACCCCCATAGAACGGGCGGCAGATATTGCCAAAACCCAGGCCAGCGTGGCCGCCGATGCCCTGCGCCGCGGCGAGTTTATGCGGGAACCCAGCGTAGACCCGGCGGCCAGTAGCGATGATCGGCTCATTGCACTCTTGTGTTATGGGACGCAGATATTGATCCCATTGGTAATGCCCATGATAGTCTTGCTGAGCGAAAGCAGTAAAAAGCGACCATTCCAGCGCTACCACGCCATCCAGAGCTTGGCGCTAATGGCCGTTTTCATTGCCATTGGCATTCTCGTCTCATTGGGTATTGTGATCATCAATATTGTCCCGATCATTGGCTGGTTGATCGGCCTGCTAGCGGCATGTCTTAGCCCCATTGGATATCTCATGGGCGTTATTGCCCTGCTCTATTACGGCGCCCAATCGTACCAGGGCAAACGGTTTGCCATACCGGGGCTCACCAGCTTTTTGCGCGATCAGGGATGGCTATAGAAAGCGCGCAAAACAATTAATCAAAACGCTGCCAGAAAATTCTGGCAGCGTTTTTTGTTATGCCGGATTGACAAAATAGCCGTAAGTGATCAACAAAACGCCGCCCAATATGCACAATTATCAAAAAATTGATTTAGATTTTTAATATTTTAAAAATTACCTATTGACATTTTAAAATAACGTGGTATCATGTTTCTCATATCGCATAATGTTTCGTTCTGCAGACGAAAATAGCACCACTCCCCAATGGGCTCGCACTCCGTTCCGATGCCAGTGTAGAGTTCGCAGAGTTGTTTTGCAATACAACGGCGAAATCTCCCAATATGCCGGGATACTATTGCAAAAGTCCTTCGTTCAACATGTACTGGGGAGCATGTTGCATCCGTTCATTGAAAATCAATTTGATTGCAGCTAGAGTCGAGGATAGATTATGATTCCACTACCAACCAGATCGCCATTTTCGGGTGGCGAAATAATTGTCACACGTTTTTACTGCCCAGATACAGATGTTACCGTAGAGGGGCGTTTCTCCGTGTCCGCTCCATTTGCCCAATTAACCCCAGAGCAGCTCCAGTTCATAGAAATTTTCGTGCGCAACGAGGGCCGAATTAGCCGCATGGAGGGTGAGCTGAGCATGTCCTATCCCACCATCCGCAACCGGCTGCGCGAAATCATCCGCGCCATGGGCTACGAACCAGGCCAGGAAGAGGAAGAGCCGACGGTCGCCCCAGTCGATCGGTCACGCGTATTGCAGGACTTGGACCAAGGTAAGCTAAGTTTTGAAGAAGCAATGCGAATTTTACAAGGAGAAGAAGCATGAGCAGCCACGTTCATATTGAAACCACCGGTGACGCACCCGTCATTTATATTGAATCCATCGGCGGCAATTTGCGCATCAAGGGGCGCGAAAACGCACAGATCGTGCTGCGCTCTGACTATGACGGTGTTCCTATTACAACCAACGAAGATGGCGAGGACATAGTGCGCTTGTCCGCATTTTCCGGCGATTGCCGCCTGGAAACGCCAGAAAATGCTTCCATCAAAGTGGGCGCCATTGGTGGTGACACCGACATTAAGGCGCTCGCCGGGGAAATCACCTTGGAGCGCGTGGGCGGCAACCTGCGCCTGCGCAAAGTGGGCTCGGTACATGTTACCACCGTAGGCGGCGATCTAAAGGCCAAAAAGGTGGATGGTGATTTCTTTGTTGAAAAAACCGGCGGCAACGCAGTCGCGCTGGATGTGGATGGCAATCTCGAAATCGGCAAAGCCGGTGGCGATATTGTCATTGCCCACGCAACTGGAGATGTGGCGGCCAAGGCCGGTGGTAACGCCAAAGTGCGCAGCGCGCCGGCAGCGGGGCAGGTCTACCGCGTCGATGCCGGTGGCGATATTTCCTGCTATTTACCGGCCAATGTAAGCGCCGCCGTCAAGGTGAGCAGCCGGGCGCGCACCATCAAAGTGCGCGGCTGGGATATTCCGCACCCCAACGAAGAGCAAGATGTCCACCAATTTACGCTGGGCGCTGGCGAAGCAGAACTGGAACTCAACGCCGGCGGCAACATCGCCTTGCGCGCGCAATCAACGGATGAAGAGACGGCCACTCCCTTTGAATATGAATTCGATTTTGACTTTGGGCCTGATTTCCAGATGGGGTTTGACAGCGATTTCGGTCCTTTCCTCAGCGAGTGGCCACAGGAACTTTCGGTCCGCATTCAGGAAAAAGTACAGCGCGCCGTGCGCGTTGCCGAAGAGAAAGTGGCCGAGGCGTTGCGTCAGGCCGAAGAGCGCATTGCTCGCGCCGAAGCGCATACCGAGCATATGGATGAACGCCGCGCCCGCCGTGAACAGCGGCGTCAACGCGCCGGTGCTCGAGCCAGCGCCGCGCCCAGCGCCCAATATAGCTGGACTGTCCAGGCGCCGCCGCCACCACCGGCCCCTCCCAAAGCGTCCAAAGCGCCGCAAGTCAGCGACGAAGAGCGCATGACCATTTTGCGCATGGTGGAAGAAGGAAAAATTAGCGTGGAGCAAGCGGAGAAACTCCTGCAAGCATTGAGCAAATAGAACGAGTGGGATTTACGATCTCAGATTTACGATTTACGAATGATCTTGTTGACACATGGCTTCGTAAATCGTAAATCAATTTGTTTAAGAAGGCTCTCGTCGACACGCTGACCTCTACATCGTAAATCCCAAATCGAAATTCGAAAGGTTCCCCAATGACACCCGCCATTGAGATTCAGAATCTGAGCAAGATCTATCGTAAACGCAGCGGCATTCCCACCAAAGCCGTCGAGCAACTCAATTTGTCGATTGCCCCCGGTGAAGTGATCGGGCTGCTGGGCGCCAATGGCGCTGGCAAGACCACCACCATCAAAATGATCTGCGGCTTGGTGGAACCAACCTCTGGTCACGTTGCGCTCAACGGATATGATGTGGCCCGGCAGCGCAGCATTGCGGTGCAGCAGATCGGCGCCGTGCTCGAAGGCACGCGCAATATCTATTGGCGACTTTCCGCTTGGCAAAATCTGCTCTATTTTGGGCGACTCAAGGGTCAACGAGGAGCGGCATTGAAGCAGCGGGCACAGGCCTTGCTTTCCGAACTCGAACTGTGGGACCGCCGCCATGAGCCCGTGCGCGACTTTTCACGCGGCATGCAGCAAAAGGTGGCCATTGCCTGCGCCCTGGTGGCCGATCCGCCCATTGTGCTGCTGGATGAACCCACGCTGGGGCTGGATGTACAGGCCGCGCGCACCGTCAAAGAATGGATACGCGAGCTAGCCCTGCACCGCGGCAAAACCGTGGTGCTAACCACTCACCAGCTCGACATGGCCCAAGAACTTTGCCAGCGCGTCGCCATTATGCGTCAGGGCCGACTGATTGCCGAGGAGCCCATTTCCACCTTGTTGGATCTGTTGCGCAACGAGCAATATGAATTGCGCATCGAAGGGCACTTGCCGCAAGATGCATTGCAACTGTCGCCCCAACATGCCCAAACTACTGCCGCCAGCGCCCTTACCATCACGCATGAAAACGGTCACTCGATTGTCTCCTGCCCTGCGTCCAGCCAAGAAGCGCTCTATGAACTGCTTTCCGCCGTGCAGCAAACCGGCATGTCGCTCATTTCGGTGCAGCGCGCCGAGCCCAAGCTTGAGGATGTTTTTGTCCACCTGATGGAATCAGACTTGATGGAATCAGACTTGATGGAATCAGACCTGATGGAATCAGACCTGATGGAATCAGCGCACGCAGAAGGAGCAAAGAGGCCGGCGCGATTGGGTAAGAACGCAGAACGCAAGGAGGCAGCATGAGCACATTAACACCAGAATCGGCGTCAGCGGCCAAGTCCATAGACGTGCTGGCGGCTCCACAATCAGAACTTACAGCGGCGGCCTCTCCGGTGCGGGTGGGCATGGGCGCGTGGCCGGGCATTTTGCTCAACGAGACGCACAAAGGCCTGCTGCTGTCGTGGAGCTACAAGTTCAACCTTTTGACCATGATGTTGACAATGGGCTTTATCTTTATCGGCATTGTCTTCTTTATGGGGCGAGGCGATCTGGATCGAGCAGCCATTCCCTCGGCGCTGCTGGGCTATTTGATGTGGTTTTATGCCTTGACGGCTATTAGCAACATGAGTTGGGACCTGCGCGAGGAGGCCCAAACCGGCACGCTGGAGCAGCGCTATCTGAGCCCGGCCCCCACCGGTCTGATTCAACTGGGCCGTTCCTTTTCCAACCTGATTACAACCACCATTATAGTGGGCCTGTTTACGCTAGTGCTGGTCTTGCTGTTGGGGGTGGAATTGCCGCTGCGTTTGGCCGCGATTCCCGTTTTTATCCTCACCATGATGGGCCTCTATGGCTTTGGTTTTCTGATCGGCGGCGCCACCTTGATCTTTAAACAAGTCGAATCGCTGGCCAATCTGGTACAGAATATGCTGCTCTTTTTAAACGGCGCTTTTCTACCGGTGGATCGACTCCCCACCTGGCTAGCTGTGATTGCCTACACGCTCCCCACCACCCAGGGCATTATTGTTATGCGCAAAGTGGTGCTGGAGGGTGAATCGCTGCTGGCCGTCTGGGCAGATGGCAGCCTGGTCTGGCTGCTGCTGCACTCGGTGGCCTACTTTGTAGTAGGTTGGGTTGTGTTTGATTTTTGTGAGCGCAAGGCCCGCCGCGACGGATTGTTGGGGCAATATTAATAAAACATGCATGATGGCGGTTGTGCGCAGCACAGAGTCAGCAGTAAACTGAAGAGACGGTTGTGCGCAGCACAGAGTCAGCCGTAAACTGAAGAACAGGTGCGACGCACTTCGGAAGTACGTCGTACCTCTAGACGCAAAGAGTATCAGTACACCGCAACGGTGTTAGCGGTTCAGGCATCGTTCTCGATTGGTGAATCCAGCCTCATCTCTTATCGTTGCGATCGACTGAATATTCAGAATGGATGAGACAAGATGACAACAACGGAAGAACGCATGAAGATTCTGCGCATGATCGAGGAAGGCAAGATTACGGCAGAAGAAGGCGCGCGCCTATTGGCCGCGCTGGATCGCGTCACGGATGGGCAGATGCAAGCGCCACACACGGGGCGCCACGCCCGCTTCATGCGCGTGATCGTAACCGATTCGATTACGGGCCAGCAGAAGGTAGGCGTCAACGTGCCGTTGGGGCTCGTCACATTTGGCCTACGCTTTGTCCCGGAAGGCGCCAGACAGCATGTGCAGTCGCTTCAGGACGCCATCGATGCCGGGCGTACCGGGCGCATCATCGATATTGTCGACGAGCATGAAGGACAGCGTGTGGAAATCCTCATTGAATAGCCCCATCTTCTCACCCTTCCTCCCCTTACTTCCCCGGCCGGCCAGGTTGGCAGCTAGCCACCTGGACGGTTTGTGTATGCTTTCTACGTAGTACACTAAGATCAGCATTTTCATAAATTACCAGTAGATCGCAACGGCAAACGTGGGCGCAGATTCTCAAATCGAGCCCGAGGCAAATCTTGCCGACACCGTTGCGATGTACCGATTATGGCTTGCGCAAGCTTGGCGTAAAAGGGCCAAATTTGCGCTATACAGGGGGAGATCATGGGCGTAAATTCGACAGAAAATGGGGTCTTCGATCTAATTGTTATTGGCGGTGGACCTGCTGGTTTGGCCGCAACCACAACGGCATTGAATGCGGGGCTGCATGTAGCTCTGGTTACGCCGGATTTGGGTGGCAAAGTGGGGTACCCATTTCAATTATCGGATCAACCGCCTGTTGATTCTGTCTGGGGAGCCGATCTGGTGCATCAGTTCGAAAGCTTTGTGGAAGCCAATTTGGACGATCACCTCAAGACCACGGTGCAGAACGTCAGCCGGCTGAACAACGGCCACTTTCAAGTTGCGCTGGTGGGAAATAACAAGCCGATTAACGGGCGCACGGTATTGGTGGCCACAGGAGCCAAACCGCAACTGCTGCATGTTCCTGGTGAACAAGAGCTGTGGATGCGTGGCCTTAGCTATTCGGCGCTGAGCCACGCCCCGTTTTTTGATGGGCGCGATGCCCTGGTAGTGGGGCGGGGCGGACGCGCATTGGTGGCGGCGCTACAATTGGCCACGCTGGCCAATCGCGTCTATCTGGCGCCCACTTTGGCCTTAAAGGATAGCCCGCTGGTAAAGCAAATTCGCAAAAACCCCAACATCACGCTCTTTGAGGGCTGGAAGCTGCAGCGGATCGTGGGCACAGATTTTGTCGAGCAGGCCGAACTGGTGCGGGACTACACCACGGAAGTGCTCACTATCGACGGCGTCTTTATTGAATTGGGACTCATTCCTAACCAGGAATTTGTGCGCGACCTGGTGAAGTTCGATGCTGAGACTGGACGCATTCCGATCAATCAACGCTGCGAAACCAGTGTCCCGGGTCTGTTTGCGGCTGGTGATGTGACCAATATTTATGCTGAACAGGTGCCAGTGGCCATTGGCGAAGGAACAAAAGCCGCCTTGAGCGCGTGGGAATATCTGGCGGTACACTATGCGCAAGAGCGTCCTCACCACACAACGCCGCGCACCGAGCGCCGCCTCTTGCAACATGGGCCATGAACAAGGAGGGTAAAATGGACAAGTTATTAGTCAAGGATTGGATGACGGGAGATCCGATTACGGTGGATACAACCAACAATCTGTCAACCGCCTATCATCTCATGCGCATGAACAGCGTACGAAGGCTACCGGTCTTGGATGAAGCTGAGCATCTGGTGGGCATTGTAACGTGGGGAGACATTCGGGAAGCGCGCCCAAAAGCAAGCGCATCCATGACAATGGAGCCCACTTGGGAAATTCATTTCCTGGCCGGCATTCGCGGCGTGCGCGAATTTATGACGCCCGATCCCGTGGCCGTTACGCCGCAAACGCCCATCCGGCGCGCCGCTCAACTCATGCTGGAAAACAAGATTGGTGGGCTGCCAGTGGTCGAACATGAACATGTTGTGGGGATGATTTCTGAAACAGATATTTTCCGCTTTTTGCTAACGTATCTGGAAGAACCAGTATTGGAGCCCGCACATTAGTCAATACATCGCAACGGTCTTAACCATACAAACAGTGGTTGCGCTTTGTGAACCCGGCTCTCTTGCTTCCCATTGCAGTCTGTTGATAACCAACCCAAACAATGAACATTATCATTAACAAGTCGGTACCAAGCACTACGCAACAATTGATCACAAATGACGATATTGCCGCTGTGCTCGAGCGCGTGGCCGAGTTGCTAGATGCGCAAGAGGCCAGTCCCTTACGGGTGCGGATGTATTGCGTGGCGGCGGCAAATCTGCGCTCTATGCAGCGGTCAGCGGCTACTATTTATGCACAGGAAGGGCTCGCTGGTTTGCAGGCCCTTCCTGGCATTAGCGTATCCATTGCGCAATCCATTGCGCAGATGATCAACACCGGTCGTTTTGACCTGTTGGAACAGCTTCAGGGCGAAACCGCACCAGAACCAGTCCTGGCCACTATACCAGGCATTGGGTCCGCGCTTGCCGAATGCATCCATACGCCACTAGACACTGAGTCACTATACGATTTGGAAAATGCTGACGACGGTGATCGATTGGATGCGCTGCAAGGCTTTGGGCCGCGACGTCTACGCAGCGTACGCGAATCGCTGGCGGGGCGCTTTAATCGGCGGCCTTTCGCTGCACCGCAGCATAGAGGGTCAGCACCAGAAAATCAACCAACCGTGGACGAATTGCTCGATGTTGATGCCGAATATTGCCACAAAGTGCGGGTGGGTCAGCTACCCTGCGTTACGCCGCAGCGCTTTAACCCGACGGGCGCGGCCTGGCTACCCATTTTACACACCGAGCGCGGCGCCACTCATTACACGGTGCTTTATTCCAACACAGCGCGCGCCCATGAATTTGGCATGACGCAAGATTGGGTGGTCATCTATCGCGATGATCAAAATGGCCACGGCCAGTGGACCGTTGTGACGGCGCGTCATGGTCCGCTGCAAGGGCGCCGCATTGTCAGCGGCCGCGAAGCGGAATGCCAAGCATATTACACCAACTGCGGTTGTAAAAGCTATGAATAATTACCACCTTTCTCAGCGTAGAATTGTGAGTTATTCATAGCTTTTACAGAGCCAAATGGTATTACGTGCGGGAATTACAGCCCAGCATGCCTGGTGACGCGCCCACATACAAGCTGGAAGACAGCAATCAATAGAATCAAACCTGTCAGGTTTTGAAAATCTGACAGGTCTCATCACAACCATGGCTCTTAGCTGGGCAATCAGTATGCTATTCCGCCTTTGCTTGCTCGCGCAGAATGAACTTCTGCACCTTACCGGTGGATGTTTTGGGCAGCGCGCCAAAGACTATCTGCTTGGGCGCTTTAAAATGGGCCATGTTGTCCCGGCAGAACGCGATTAAATCTGCTTCGGTAGTGGTTGCGCCTTCTTTGAGCGTCACAAAAGCGCAGGGAACCTCGCCCCACTTTTCATCCGGTTTGGCCACCACGGCGGCTTCCATAATGGCCGGGTGGCGATAGAGCACATTCTCCACCTCAATGGTAGAAATGTTCTCACCGCCGGAGATAATAATATCTTTAGAACGATCTTTCAGCTCTACATAGCCATCTGGATGCATGACGCCCAAATCGCCGCTGTGAAACCAGCCGCCCTGAAACGCGGTTTGGGTCGCCTGCGGATTTTTCAAATAGCCCATCATCACGTTGTTGCCGCGGAAGAACACTTCCCCCAGCGTTTGGCCATCGGCCGGTACCGGCTCCAGCGTTTCTGGGTCGGCCACGGTAAGCTCCTCTAGCATGTGATAACGCACACCTTGGCGGGCGTTAAGGCGGGCCTGTTCGCTAATGGGCAGTTCGTCCCATTCATCGTGCCATTCGCAAAGCACAGCCGGACCATATGTCTCGGTCAGCCCATAAACGTGGGTGATTTTGAAATCGTTTTCGGCCATGGCTTGCAGCACGGCAGCAGGCGGCGGCGCGGCGGCCACCATACCTTTGACCGGGTGTTGCTTCTGGGCGCGTACATTTGCGGGTGCATTCACAAGCATGTTGTGCACAATCGGTGCGCCACAATAGTGCGTCACCTTTTCTTGCGCAATCAGTTCGTAAATCTTATCCGCCCGCACTTGACGCAGACAAACGCTCGTGCCCACCACCGCGGCCAGCGTCCACGGAAAGCACCAGCCATTGCAATGAAACATGGGCAGCGTCCATAAATAAACCGGCTGTTTGCCCATGCCCCAGGCCAAAATATTGCTGACTGCGTTGAGGTATGCACCGCGGTGATGATAGACCACGCCTTTAGGGTTGCCCGTAGTGCCGGAGGTGTAGTTGAGGCTGATGGCTTGCCATTCATCAGCCGGTAGCTGCCACGCAAAATCGGGATCGCCTTGCGCCAAAAGCTCTTCGTATTCCAATTCACCCAGCCGATGCCCCCCCTCACTGAGCGGGTCCTCAATATCGATAACCAGCGGCGGCTCTTCCAACTGAGCCAGCGCTTCTTGAATAACCGGCGCTGCCTCAGTGTCCGTGAGCAGAACTTTCGTTTCGGCATGTTGCAACATAAAAGCAATGTTGGTTGCGTCCAACCGCGTATTAATTGAGTGCAGCACCGCGCCCGTCATGGGTACGCCAAAGTGCGCCTCATACATCTGCGGCGTGTTAAACCCCATAATCGACACCGTATCGCCCAGGCCAATGCCGCGCCGGCTCAAGGCGGAGGCCAGCTGGCGGCAGCGCGCATATGTTTGCGCCCAGGTGTAGCGCTGCTCGCCATGTACAACCGAGAGCGCCTCTGGGTAGACGTAAGCGGCGCGTTCTAGAAATGTGAGCGGGGAAAGCGGCACGTAATTGGCGGGCGTCTTATCGAGACCAAAGCTGTACGGGCTGGCATTTGTCATAGGGTGATTCCTTTTCGGCTGTAGTAAACATATTTGGCGGAAAACGAGGCTGTTGACTCTATTTAAAACAAAAAACGGGTGAATGCAAATTATTGCACTCACCCGCGTGGGTTGCAAGCAGAACGCTGGCGGAAACGCTAGCCTTTTAAACCCGTCAAGGAGATGCCTTCAATAAAGGTGCGCTGCGTAAAGAAAAAGGCAATTACAATGGGCAGCGTCACCAAGGTGCTAACGGACATTAGATACGGGTAGGCCAGTTTCTGCGAGCCAATCTGCGCCATGGTTTGGCGTAGGTTGTTGATGCCCAGCGAAACCGGGTATAGCGCTTCCTGGTTGATGTAGATCAGCGGCTGCAAATATTCATTCCAGGCATTCATAAATGTAAAGAGCGCCACCACAATCAGGGCCGGTTTGACCAAAGGCAAAATAATGCGCCCGAAGATGCCCAACTCGCTGGCGCCGTCAATGCGCGCCGCATCCGATAGCTCCTGCGGCAGCGTCATGTAGAATTGGCGCAACATAAAAATAAAGTAGGGGCTGCCAAAGAAGCCTGGAATCACCAGCGGCAGATAGGAGTTGATCCAGCCCAGATTTTTGAACGTAATAAAGAGCGGCACCATTGTGACCTGGTAGGGAATCATCATGGTGGCCACACAGGCAAAGAAAAACAGGTCACGTCCGGGCCAGCGCACGCGCGCAAAACCATAGGCCACAAAGGCGGACGCAATGGTCACGCCAATGGTCAGCGGTATTGCGTAAAGGAAAACGGTATTAAAAAGATAACCGTTGAAGTTGTACGTATTCCAGGCATTCCAATAGTTTTCCCAATGCGCGGGGATGGGAATCCACACGGGCGGAATGGTAAACACCTGGGCATCATTTTTAACCGCGGATGTTACCATCCAAAAGAATGGCAAGATGAATGACACAGATAAAAAAATGAGGACCAGATACTTTACAAATTGAATTCCCCAGTGAGCAAGCGTGTCTTGTCTGGATATTGCTCGTTCTTGAACAGCATTTCCCAGTTGGGTAGGTGCTGATGTGCGAATTGCCACAGATACACTCCTTTATTTCTATCACAAACTCAACACTCAGTGCACCACAACGGTGTTGGCGATTCAGGCGTCGGTCTCGATTCGGGAATCCGGCCCGCTGTCTTGCCGTTGCGATCTACTGACACTACTTATTCACCGCCTTATTCACCGCCGTAATATACCCAGCGCCTCGATGAGCGGAATAGTAGAATTGTAAAAAGCACAATGACAATAAACAGAATCCACGCCAGTGCAGACGCCTTCCCCATGCGGAAAAAGATAAAGGCATTGCGATATAGAAACAGCGAATAGAATTCAGTGGCATTGTTGGGGCCACCACCAGTCAATAACCAGGGCAGCGTAAAGTTCTGAAAGCCATAGATAAAACCGATAACCAGATTGAATAATATGACCGGCGTACACATGGGAATGGTAATGTTGCGGAACTTGTGCCAGGCATTGGCGCCATCTACCGTGGCGGCTTCATAAAGCGACCGCGGCACGTCTTGCAGCGTGGCCAAAAAGATGACCATGGCGTTGCCTTGGGCCCACATGTGAATCAAAATAAGCGATGGTTTTGCCAAACCCGGATTGGCAATAAAGGGGATGACTGGCAAACCAGCCCCCTGCAAAAACGCATTAATGGCGCCGTATTGGACGTTGAGCAAATATTGCCAGACCATAGCGGTGACAATGGCCGGTACAATAGCCGGGAAAAAGAAAATGGTGCGAAAGACCGAGCGGCCCTTTATTTCTGTGTTGAGGAGCGTAGCCATCAAAAAGGCGCCGATGACACCTAACGGAATGCCAAACCCAACAAAGTAAATTGTGTTATATGCCACCTGCCAAAAAGTCGGATCGTTGGTAAATATTTCAACGTAGTTCTTTAAACCAACCCAAACAGCCGGCCGCAATAGATCGTAGCGATGGAAACTGTAGTAAAGGGAAGAAAAGAGAGGGTAAAAAGTCCAAAAGAAAAACCCAAGCAGCCAAGGGGATATAAAAAACAGACCGGTTCGAAGATCTCGCCACTGGGCGCTGGTAAAACCGCGTCTTTTTTGGGTAAGTGCAGCCATCATCCATCCTTTTATCGTCGGTCACCACAACGGTTCGTCATGCTGGGAAACGATTCCCCAGCATGACGATATCCAACACCACAACACGACTTACGCAATTCTCGTGGATTGCCAAGCGAGAGCCAAGCGCCTGGTCAGACAATTTTTATACCAGGCGCTCTGGTTCTGCAAGAGGCTTGCGTCAGTCCTATGCAATTGATTGCGTAGAGCTAGATGCCCAGCGCTTCCCACTCGGACTCCAGTCGACTTTGGAATTCCGTGGCAGCTGCTTCCGCCGTCATTTCGTCGCGATAGACGCTTTCGCGCAGTTCGTTCCACTGCGTGCGCGAGAAGTCAGTCATTGGGCAGCGCGCCGGCGAGGACCATTCGTCCGCCGTATCCTGTGAATCAAAATAGAATTTCAAGCCTGGATAGATATTTTCATCAACGGTGGACAAGTAGCCCAACAAGCCCGGCAAGAAACCAGAATTGCTAAAGATGATATCACAAGCCTCATTCGAGTTTAGGAATTCTGAAACCTGGAACATCTTTTCGGTATTGGGCGCATCCTTAAAGAAGATTACATAATGGCCGCCATACCCCTGCACTTTGACCCCTTTGCGGTCGGTCGGAACCGGAGCCCACGTAATGCGCGTGTTTTCGCCAACTTCAGGCTGCGAAATGTAGGTGCCGCCCGGGCGCCAGTAGCCATCGATCATCATGGCCTGCACGCGGTTGTTGTATGAACCGCCCCACATGCCATTGCCTTCAACTTGACGCATACCGGCCATATTATCAGGGCCGACAATCTTGTAAAATTCGCCCATTGTGTTAAACGCTTGGACCATCATTTCATTATCGACGTTAAAGGTGCCGGCATCAGAGTCAAACCAGGAGAAGTTCCAGGAAACCGCTGGATAGAAGCCATCTTGAATGGCCAGCTGACCACCCATGGCGTCAAAGGGATCCATACCGACCTGGATCAAATTCCCGGCATCGTCGAATTTGGTAATGGCTTCGTGCCATGCCAGACATTCGTCCCATGTCTCTGGCGGAGTATCTGGGTCCAGACCGGCTTCGTCGACCATTTCGGCATTGTACACAAGGCCATAGCGCAGATAGCCTTCGTTGGCCGGCACGCCATACATGACGCCCTCGCGATCGAATGCGTCTTTCCAAGTTCCTTCCAAATACGCCTCTTGCTTCACAGTGTCGCTGGAGTCAACCCAATCCCCAACCGGGACGAGGACGCCGCGCGCCATGTAGTCTAAATACTGCGTATTGGAGGCGCCTTCGGGCGGCGTACCGGCCGCAACGGCGGTCAGTAGAGGTTCGCCCCCAGAGCTGCCCTTTGTCTCCAGCGTAACGTCGCCCAGAATGCCTTTCAGCGTCTCTGTCTCTTTGAGCGTGTCCCAAGCGACGCCGGCATAGTTGCCGCCCCAGCCAAACCAATATTGGATGGTACCACCTTCCGCGGCTGGAGCGGAACCACCGCCAGCGGCTGGAGCGGAACTGGGTGTACAAGCGGCGATGAGGCCGCCGGCGAGCATCATGGACGTCGTGCGCAAGAAATCGCGCCGGCTCATGCCATTATTTAGTAAATTTGCCATTAGGTTGTCTCCTAGTCGATAAAAGTAGATTGGCTCATCCAGAATGGTGCAAATAGTCCGGTCGGGAAGCATCTTGCCCTTTTAAAAGATGAGCAAAAGAGAAAATGGAGTACGCTAATTCATATAAACAACCTTACTGCTGCGCCTCCATAGAAAGCACATAGCCGTTGCCGGTTATGGTGTTCTTCGGATTTCCACATAGCGGCTTATGCACCGCTTGTGACTGGCGGGAGGGGACAGCTTCTTTGATAAAGCCGCTTTTCCTCAAGGTGTGCATAAGTGCTATACAATACATATCAAAAATAAAAGGGAAGAAATATATTATATATGCTGTGTATAATGATGTCAAACCTTTCGTCAAAAAATGGGACACCCCAGAGTGCGAACTCGAGGAGAGTCAGCACAAAGCAATCAGATTTAGGCGCAAAGCGATGGGGTGCGCATGCTCTTGCGCCGCCGAAAAGCTTGCCCATCCACAGGCTCTCCCCAATACTTTTGAAGGTACGCCATAGACCCTATGATCAAACAAGAGCGCATCTTTCTGCGCTCTTGCGACTGAATCTATATTCGGTATATTTTACGCCCAGAGATGAGCATATTTTAAGCCCGTACCGGTATTAAAGAGAACGACCTGTTCATCGGGCTGAATCCAACCGCTTTCTAGCAAGCGAATCTGTGCGGCCAGGCAGGCGCCCCCTTCCGGCGCAGGGAAAATGCCCGTATATTTGCCGACGGCGCCGGTGCATTCCAATAGCTCTTCATCCGTTACGGCCACGGCAGTACCACCACTTTTGCGCAATGCCTCCAGCATGAGGAAGTCGCCCACGGCTACGGGCACGCGCAACCCATCGGCCACGGTTTTGGCGCCCTGCCACAACTCCGCATGTTGCGCCCCTTCATCAAAGGCGCGCACAATGGGGGCACACCCCGTGCTCTGCACCGTGACCATGCGGGGCCGCGCAGAACCGATGAGTCCCATCTGCTCCATTTCGTCAAAGGCCTTCCACATGCCCACCAGCCCCGTCCCCCCACCGGTGGGGTAGATGATCACATCGGGCAACGTCCAGTTGAGCTGTTCGGCCAGCTCATAGCCCATGGTCTTTTTGCCCTCCAGGCGGTATGGCTCTTTGAGCGTGCTCACGTCAAACCAGCCGTATTTTTTGACGCCCTCTGCCGCCTTGGCGCCGCAGTCATTAATGAGTCCGTCTACCAACGTCACATTGGCGCCTAATTCTTTGCACTCGACCTGGAAGGTAGCGGGCACGTCTTTGGGCATAAATACATGCGCGACCAGTCCGGCGGCGGCGGCATATGCACTCATGGCCCCAGCGGCGTTGCCCGCGCTGGGGATCGATATTTCCGTAGCGCCCAGCTCATAGGCGCGGCTCACGGCCAGCGCCAGCCCGCGCGCTTTAAAGCTGCCGGTGGGATTGAGCGATTCATCCTTGATCCAAGTGTTGTCACAACCAATGGCCGCACCCAATCGGGGAGCCTGTGCCAGCGGCGTCCACCCTTCCCCCAGGCTGAGCATCTTTGCGCGATCCTGAACGGGCAGCACTTCTTCGTATCGCCAAAGCGTGGGCGAGCGCTGGCGC
>JACKBC010000072.1 GCA_020634755.1 Caldilineaceae bacterium
GCCCATGAGCCAAGTTCACGCGCACAGTGAATTGTGCACACGCCTCAATGAGCTGCTGGCCGTTTGTGGGCCAATCCCTAACCGCCCATGACCAGCTGCTGCGTCTTTGTAACTCACGTTACGCAGCGACCGTCAGTCTGCTAGAGAGAAACAGGAACGTCGGCGAACCGACTTTCCTCCAGGCTTGCGTAACATAAGTTTGTAAAAAAGAAAAGCAGCCCAAACAAAGCGGGCTGCTCGTCAAACGTGTTCAAACTGGTGGACATGCGCTTTGGGCCGGGGCTTTAGCTTGCGTTGGCAGCCCGTTCAGCCATTTCCTCAAAGCGGCGCAAAAGATCGTCCAGCAGTTCATCGTGGGCCCGAAAATCGACCTCGACGCCTTCGGCTACTTCGGTTATGGTAGCCTGCCAACCAATGCCTTCGACGACCCGCAACTTCTCCGCTACCCCACCACCCAGTCGCTTGAGCAGCCCCTCGGCAACTTGGCAGGTGAGACCTGGAAAGGTCATTACTTCTTGATCATACAATTCTGCATTATCATATTCAGAATAGATGTTGTCGCGCTTGTCTTCAAACGAAGATGTGCTAATAGGCATAAGGCTCTCCTGCGAATTGGGCGTTCATTTTGCCCATTATACCATTGGCGCCACCAGAAAGAAAGTATCTCAAGACTATGGATTTTGTTACGTTTACGATTATTATTGACGATATTGTTTTTCCCGATGGGCGTACGGCAATGGGCGTGCTGGGCGGGGGCGGGCCGCAGACGGCTGTGGGGATGAAGCTCTGGGCGGACCGCGTGGGGCTCATCGCCAACGTGGGCGCCGATCTGCCCGACGCGGCGCGGCAATGGCTCGATGAGATGGACATTGACGCCGCCGGCGTGCGGGAGACCGATGAACTGCCTACGCTGCGCGCCTGGCAACTGTTGGAAGAGGATGGCCGCCGCACGCAAATTTGGCGCCTGCTGCCCCACCAAATTGGGCCGCAAATCGGACGTACGTTGGAAAGTCTGGCGGCATCGGGCTACGAGACGGTGCGCGGTTTTCACATTGGCGCGCATGTGGAAAGCCCCAACCTGGAATTTCTGCGCGCGCTGCGCGCCCGCTGCGAAGTGCTTAGCCTCGAAATTTTTCGCCCAGCTGAAAAGCCATTACGCCCCAACGCGCTGCATGATCTGGTCAGCGCCGGCCACATCTTTTCACTCAATCAGCTGGAGGCGGAGTCGCTGGTGGGAACGGGTGAACCGGTGGAGCTGGCGCGGCGGTTGGGGGAAGCGGGTGCGCCGGTGGTGGCGCTGCGCTGTGGGGCGGCGGGCAGCGTTGTGTATCGCGCCGATACGGGTGAAACCCATGTGATTCCCGCCGTGGCTGCACATGTAGTTGATCCGGTGGGGGCGGGCAATGCCTATTGTGGCGCGTTTTTGGCCGGTTGGGTGCAGACGCGCGATTTGCGCACGGCCGGCCTGTATGGCGCAGTGGCGGCCAGCTTTCTGATTGAGCAGGTGGGCTTGCCCCCCGCGCGGGCGGATCTGCGTCAACGGGCTCAAGAACGGTTGCAGATTCTGCGCGAGCAAGCTTGATACTGTGGTAAGGTGCAATGGCGGATTATGAATGACGGGGACCGGGCAGCCGGCCTCATTCTCAGTTTGTTATTCGTCATGGGTAATTCGTAATTTTTACGCCAATATATTCACTATTTTCACTCATAGGGGCGCATTGCTTATCCGCCCTACACCATAGAAATGGAGCAATATGACAACTCATCAATACACGCCGCAGCGCGTGATGGTTATTGTGGCGCACCCAGATGACATTGAATTTGGCTGTGCCGGCACCGTGGCGCGCTGGGTACGCGAAGGCGCGCAGGCCTGTTACGTGCTGATTACAAGCGGCGATGTGGGGATTGCCACGCCGGGCATGACCAAAGCCGAGGCCGCCCGCATCCGCGAGGCGGAACAGAGCGCCGCCGCTGAGGTGGTGGGGGTGCAGGAGGTGGTCTATCTGCGCGAACCGGACGGCATGTTGGAAAACACAATGGCGCTGCGCAAGCGGCTGGTGCGCGAAATTCGCCGTTTCAAACCGGAAGTGGTGATCACCTTTGACCCCACGGCGCTGTGGGTGGGCGAGGAATACATCAACCATCCGGACCATCGCGCCGCTGGCTTTGCGGCTGTGGATGCGGTTTTCCCCGCCGCGGGCCAGCCCAATCTCTTTGAAGAGCTGGCGGAAGAGGGGCTGGAGGCACACAAGGTGCGCAAGGTCTATGCCCAGAGCTTTGGCGGCGATGCTAGTACATACGTCAATATTAGCGACGTCATCGACCTAAAGATCGCCGCGCTCAAAAAGCATGTGAGCCAAATGGGCGAGTGGGATCCCGAACCCATGTTGCGGCAGTGGTCTGCCCAAGCCGCCCGCGGTCTGGAAATGGAGTATGCCGAAGGATTTAAAGTGGTAACGCTGATAAGTGATGAGGAATTTGCCAAGCGCAATAAAGTGGAGGAGTAGAAGCGTGGAGGAGTGGAGGCAGCTTGACGACTCCTCTACTCCTCCACTCCCCCACTCCCCTACTCCTTTCCTCCCCTACTTGCTCCTATCTCTCCAAAACGCTCCCATCGCGCAAATGAATTACCGCTCGCCACTGATCCCCGGCGCGGGCATCCACACCGCCTTGGCGCCAGTTGCTCTGATAGTGAACCGCGAAAGGTTCATCGTAGGCAATGTAATAGCGTTCATTGTTGCAGAAGAACTCGACGAAGTTGATGGTTTCGGGATAGAGGCTAGCCAGCCGCAGCCAGCGCTGACCGCCATCGGTCATGTGCGGCTCCAGCCCTTGCAGGTAATATTGCGCATCGCCTGTCAGCGGCGGCAGCGCAATGCCGATGCCCTGGGCCATGCGATGGGCAAAAAAGGTATCTTCGCCTTTAGTGATAGACCAATCGGCGGGCGGCTCCTGCTTGGTCATGTTGTTGTAATATCCCCACGATGTTTGCGTTTGAAACGTAACCTCCATCTGGCCAATGGCCTGTGAATCCTCGTTGCACACAATGGGCCGGTTGAGCTTCCAACTGCGTACCTCCTGAATCATGTTGTAGAGCCGCTGGCGCGTGCAGCCATTGCCGTGGATCAGGATCACGTCGCTGGCCTCAGCCACCTCGCGGTTGAGGGCGCCGCCGCGACCGCTACAACCCACCGGCAGCCCGCCGGATTCCTGGCGCGCCAAGTCACTCAGCGCGGCCACCCCTTCGGGGTAGTAGAGTAGCGGATGCTGTTGAAAGGGCGAGATGTCATATTCGTTGGCGACTTCGATAATCACGTTGGTATAGCCACCCTCACGCAGAAAACGGGAAGCCGCGGTGACGGCATTGCGCACGGCGCGGCCGTCGCGCAGCCACCGAGTTTGGTCACCATAAAAGTAGCTCACGATCACCACCATGCCCAGTTCATCGGCGGCGCGGATCAGCCGGTCCATGCGTTGGGCATAGGCTGCATCCAGCGTCGCGCCATCTTCGCCAAACGGGTTGTTGTCAATAGTTAAATTGTTGACGGTAAAGCAGGGGCCACCGCCCTGGAACCCCACCGTAAAACCGCGCAGACCATAGCTGTACCAGTCCGGCAGCGCCGCGATCAGGTCGGCGCTGTGCTGGTCGGCGTCCCAAACTGCGTGGTCAAAGCGGGCAAAGCGCGCTGGGTCCGCTTTGTCATCAAAAACGCCCTGGATAAAGCGGGCGTTCATGAGCAAGCCGTGGGCATCGGGGTTGCTGCCGTCAATTTCAGCATACGTGAGCTGACCATTGATTAAGAATTTTTCTCCTTGGACGGAAAGACTGGTTTGGGGCATAATTGGCTCCTTGAGATTTGGTGAAATGTGCTAAAGCGCACGCTGCTTCTAGCTCGTTTGAGAGAGGTTTTCTTTAACTGCCACAGCGTTTATGGAGGTTAAGCTAACAACATGGACAAATTTTCGCAAGCTGAGATTGCCCACTTTCGGACCGAGGGCTATGTGACCGCGCCGCGCCTATTCAATGCGCGCGAAGTGCAGGCCATGCAGGTCGAGCTGGACTATTTTAAGCAGAACGGTTTGGGGCGCAATGTGGCCACCGAAGGCGATGGTCAGACGCATTCCACGACCAAAATCAACTATCAGATTATTCCGCTAAATGACAAAAGTACGCTATTTCGAGCGTTGCCCTTTGCGCCGCATGTGGCGACGCGCGTGGGCCAGCTTATTGGCGAGCCTTTTGCGCGCCACTTGGATCAGATTTTCCTCAAGCCCGGCCGCACGGGCGCAGGCACCAGCTGGCACACGGACAATGCCTATTTCCAGCTCAGCGATGTGACCAAAGGCGTGGGCATGTGGGTGGCGCTGCACGACGCCACGCTTGCCAACGGCACGCTGCATGTCATTCCGCGCAGCCATCTGGAAACCTTTGCGCACACGCGGGATTTGGGGAGCGATCATCATATTACATTTGCCGCTGATGACCAGCGCGCCGTGCCCATTGAATTAGCGGCGGGCGGCGCCGTCTTTTTCAACTACGGCATTGGCCATGGCACGAAAGCCAATAATACGGATGCCGAGCGCGCCGGGCTGGCATATCACTTTTTGCACGCGGACTATGTGGCTACGGGCCGGCTCACCGATGGCGTTGTGTACATCACCGGCCCGCAGGCCAGCGGCGGCTTGCATGAATATGGTGTGAACGTGGCCGATGCCTGGGCGCAAGAAGTGGCGGCGCGCACACCATAACGCGTTACTCGGCGCGGTGTCCGACCACGCCGCGCGGATTCTCAAAGGCGTCGATCCAATCGGTGCGCCACTTTGTGTAGCTATCCATCACGCTGCTTGGAGCCTGACGCGACCGCACCACAAAATCGGGATGCGCCGTGCGCCCCGTGTGGTGGCCGGTGGTCTGGTAGCGCAGATCCAGCGACCAGCGGCATTGGTCCGACACATTGGGCGTGGAGCGATGGGGCGTCAGCCGGTGCATAAAGACGACATCCCCTTTGCGGCAGGCCAGCGAAAGCGGCTCGGCGTCGGGCATGAGCGCCGGATCAATGGTAGTGCCGCCTGCGCGGAGATGGCGCAAATAGCCATTGCGAAAAACGTTGGGCAGCGCCTGCATGCAGCCCATCTCTTCGGTGGCATCGCCCAGCGGCAGCCAGCAGGTGACCACATTGGACCCTTCGGCTTCGGGCATCATGACGCCTGCATCTTGGTGCCAGGGCACCACGTGAAATGAGGGGCCCGTGTGTGGATCAAAGGCAACCGGTGGCTTGGCGCGCAGATGCTGAATGGGGTTGCAGGTGATCTCTGGCCCCACGAGGCCTTCCACTGCATCCAGAAGGTGCGCGTTGTGCAAAAAGTTAAACATGGCGCGGCCACGATAGAACATAATGTCCATGCCCTGGCCGATGTCTTGACACTGGCCAAAGAGCAGGCCGTACCGTTGCTCAAAGGGTGCATCTTCGTGTAGTTCAGCAATTTTCCCTTCGGCATGCAGCGTCTGGGCGCGCTCATCAATCCAGGCCGAAAGCTCATCAATGACCGGTTGCAGGTCGGCGTCGGTTAAGACGCCGCGAGCGACAATGACACCGTGATTGTGAAAGTCTTCAACTTGTTGAGTCGTTAGTTGCATAATGAATGTTCCTGGTGGTGGATGAGAGATCCTGTTGACTGATTGTACTGGGTTGAGATGAGAACCAGAGTGTGCTGTCGGCTCGGCAGGCGTCACGCGGGGCCGGTTCTCGTTCAGTGTTGGGTATGAATGGGTGGGCAGCGGGTCCCTTTGATTTTCCGCCAATCGAGGCTGACAGACAAATTGGAAGGAGGTTAATCAGCACCTGCGGCGCGCCGGGAAAGCGCCTGGCGCTGCCAAGGTGTTTGGCGTCAGGCTGGCGTAACAGAAGTTATAAGCATATTTTTGAGTGGTGTTCTGCAACCTTCGTACATTTCATTGAGCAAAAATGGAGGCAGCTCTCGATGACTCTACAGATGGGTGTTGTCTTTTTGATATTGGTGGGCGCCTTTGTGGCGTTTGCGCTAGATCGCTTCCCCATCGATTTTGTGGCGTTTTCTATTTTGGCGCTGATGCTTGTAATTGGGCCTTGGCTGGGGCTGGAACTTTCGGAGGTGGTTTCGGGCTTTAGCAATACGGCGACGGTTACGGTCATGGCCATGTTTGTGCTGAGTGCGGCCGTGGCGCGCACGGGCATGGTCAACTGGTTGGCCGGCCAGCTTGAACAGTGGGCGGGAACGGGCGAATTGCGTCAATTAGTGGTGCTGCTATTGGTGGTGGGGTTCGTATCGGCTTTTCTGGCCAACACGGCCACCGTGGCAATTCTCATCCCCATGATTATGACGCTGGCGCGCCGCAGCCAGCGCTCACCATCCAAGTTGCTCATGCCGCTCTCCTATGGTTCCCAGCTGGGCGGCGTCATGACGCTGATCGGGACATCCACCAATATTTTGGCTAGTTCACTGGCGGCGCAGCATGGCTATGGCCCGTTTGGCATGTTTGATTTTACGCTGATCGGCATACTGGTCTATGTGACCGGGTTACTATACTTTGTGCTGATTGGATATCGTTTACTCCCCGAGCGTCGACCCAGCGACGGCATGAGCGAAAATTATCGGTCCAAAGATTATCTGGCTGAAGTGCTGGTCCAACCAGACTCAGCGCTGGTGGGGAAAACATTGGCGCAGAGCGAATTGGGCAGCCGTTTGGATATTCAGGTGTTGGACATTGTGCGCGCTGAGGATCATTTGGGGCTGCTGTCGGCCAATGTGGAGCTGTTGGCCGGCGATATTTTGCTGGTGCAGGCCAACAACCAACAGCTCTTGCGGATTAAAGAAGTGCGGGGGCTGGCCATTGCGCCGGAACTCACGGTTAACCTTAGTCTGGGGGCGGAAGATGCGCGGGGGCGCGAAGCCGAATTGCTCGAAGTGATCCTGGCGCCGGCATCCGACCTGATTGGCGGTACGCTTAAAAGCACCAATTTTGCCAATCGCTTTAACGCCATGGTGATTGCCATGCGTAAACATGGGCGCATTATTACGGAGCGGCTGGGCTCGACGCGTTTGGAGTTTGGCGATGAGATGCTGCTGCGCGGCTCGCCAGTGGCACTGCGCCAGCTCAAACAAGACACCAACTTTATTGTGGGTGAACAGCCGCCGCTGGAGCTTTTTCGCCAGGAGAAGATCCCAATGGCGCTGGGCATTGTGGTTGGTGTGGTGGTGTTGGCCGGTTTGGGCGTTCCCATCTTGGTCACGGCCATGGCGGGCTGTGTGCTCATGGTGTTGAGTGGCTGTCTGAAAGTAAATGAGCTGCATGAAGCCATCCGCTGGGACGTAATTTTTTTGCTGGCGGGTGTTCTGCCCATTGGGCTGGCGCTCGAGAAGACGGGGGGCGCCCAGCTGCTGGCCGATTTTGCGGCGCACTACGCCGTGCAATTGCCGCCATTGCTGGTGCTCATACTCTTTTATGGCGTGGCCATGGTGCTCACCGAGTTTATCTCCAACAACGCCACGGTGGTCATTCTGATTCCGGTGGCTATTGGCGCGGCGCTTTCGCTTGGGTTGAACCCGCAGGCATTTGTCCTGGCTATTATGTTTGCTGCTTCCACCAGCTTTATGACGCCGGTGGGCTATCAAACCAACACCATGATTTACGGTCCGGGTGGTTACAAATTTCTGGATTTCTTGCGGGTGGGGGCGCTGCTTAACCTGATTTTGTTGGTGATGACGCCGCTGTATATTTACTGGCTGTGGGGTGTGTGAGTGAGGTGAAAGGGTGAAGGGGTGAAAGGGGCGAAGGGGTGAAGGGGTGAAAGGGTGACTGAGCCTGTCGAATTCTTGTTGCATTGGCTGTTTAGATTTTCATGTGGTTGATAGTAATAGGACTTACGCAGTTGGTCGGTTTGTCGAAGACCTGTCAGATTTGCAAAACCTGACAAGTCTGGTCAAGTGCGTAAGTCCTAAGTCATACCAGCTGCGGTTGCGAAAGCCATGAATGATTTCCGGATTCGTAGAGAAAAAGCTGAATCATTCATGGCCTTTGCAGAGCCAAATGGTATAAATGTCCCCGACGCTTTCCGCGAAATGAGTCGAAAGACGAGCAAAGCGCCGGGGACGTTACCCCTGGAGGTCCCGCAGAACGATTTTTTTTCGCTGCCTAATTGGGCTCCGAAACAACGGCAAACCAGAGTTCGTCCTGGTCGTTTGGATCACCATTGTAGTTGATCAAGATTTCTTCGCCGGCGGCAATGTCGCGCAGCGCCACAATGTCAATTTCGCATTCGTCATAGCGTTTGACGTAGTACGCATTGGGTGCGTATGAATGGTTATAGAGCGACCCAAAGCCCAGCGCCAGCGCTGTTTCATTGTGCCAGCCATAGCAATAGTTAAAGAGGAGCGTCTGGTTGATGTGCTGCCACTGGTCGTCGGGCAAGATCAGCACGGGCGCACGCTCTATGGTTTCTCCCTTTTTGATGTTATTCTCTGCAAAGACACCGCGGCCTTTGGCTTTTGTGTTTCCCACACGTATCATACGGTTTGCTCCTGCGCATCTGCGCAACATGCACGCGACGTACGCCGCGCCCGTGGATCACCAAGGGAAGCCGCATGGCTGACCTGGCAATTTTGCCCTGGGCGTGCGTATGTCTTCGGACCTGTCCGTAAATTCGGTTGTGAATCATAACTGTCTCTGACAGATCGGTTTGGCACAGAGAATTTACGGACAGATACTTAATGTAATGAACGAATTGCCCTTCAAGGTGCGTCCACAATTGGCGCACAATACGCGAGTATACAGCGGCGCGTGGCGTAAGCAAAACTGCGTGTCGTCAGAAATTAACACTTCCAAACTTCTAGTCCAATCGGTTATGAAGGAGAGCGCATGACAACAGGTTTTGTATGGAGCGAGTGGTATGCGTGGCACGAAACGGGCAGCGGCGCCGGCGCCGAGCGTATTAGCCGCTATGCCGAGCCATATCCGCATGTGGAAAGCCCGGACACCAAGCGGCGCATCCGCGGCTTGATCGAAACATCTGGCCTGCTGCCCGAGCTGACGCAGATTGCGCCGCGCGCCGCCACCGCAGTGGAGTTGGCGCGCTTTCACGCTGTGGAATACATTGAGCGCATCCAGACGCTGAGCGCCGGTGATGGCGGTGATGCTGGCGACGGCACACCCTTTGGCCACGGCGCATATGAGATTGCCTGTCTGGCCGCCGGCGGCACAATGGCGGCCGTCGACGCGGTGCTAACGGGGCAGGTGCGCAATGCCTATGCCTTGGTGCGACCACCGGGGCACCACGCCGAGGCGAGCACCGGGCGCGGCTTCTGTCTCTTTGGCAACATTGTGGTGGCGCTCAAGCACGCACAGGCCGTGCACGGCCTGCAACGCGCGGCGGTCATCGATTGGGACGTGCATCATGGCAACGGCACGCAGGCCGGTTTTTATACGGACCCCAGCGTACTCACCATTTCGCTGCACCAGGATGGACTCTATCCCTATGATTCTGGGGCATTGACGGAGCTCGGCGCGGGAGCCGGCGCCGGCACAAATCTGAACATTCCGCTGCCGGCCGGTTCGGGACACGGCGCATATCTCAGCGCGTTTGAACGCGTGGTGCTGCCGGCGCTGCAAGCATATGGGCCGGAACTGATTGTGGTGGCCTCTGGTTTTGACGCCAGCGCCATGGACCCACTGGGCCAGATGATGTGCCACAGCGATACCTACCGCGCGCTGACGCAGATGGTAATGGCCGCTGCTGATGAACTCTGTGGCGGCAAGCTGGTCATGAGCCACGAAGGGGGCTATTCACCCGTGTACGTGCCATATTGCGGGCTGGCCGTCTTGGAAACAATGTCCGGCGTGCGCACACCGGTGGAAGACCCGTATTTAGGCGGCATTCTGTTGCGCCCCGGACAGGAATTGCAGCCGCACCAGGCCGCGGCCATTGCGCGGGCAGTGCGCAATGGCTAATTAGCGCGTCAAAGCGAAACGCGTCCGTTTGATTTCTATGTCATCTTATATATCTATAAATATGGTCTGGATACAGGTAAACAAGCGCCAAAATGTGTACCGTATAATGGAATCGAAGCAGCATATTGGGGTTGCTATCGGCCTGACCATGTGCAGTCAAAGTTAAACCCGGATGCGAAAATTATGGATTTACGTTCAGGATATCCCTTTTGGCTCGTCAAAAACGGACTTGTGTATACCTATCCTGCACTTGAAAGCGATCAGGATTGCGACGTCGTCGTCATTGGTGGCGGCATTACGGGCGCATTAGCGGCCTATACGCTTGTACAAGAAGATGTGGATGTGATTGTTGTCGACAAACGCGATATTGGCTGGGGCAGCACCAGCGCCAGCACGGCTATGCTGCAGTATGAAATTGACAAAGAGCTGCATGAACTAAAAGATCTCATTGGGCCACAAGAAGCCGTGCGCGCCTATCAACTCGGCGTGCAGTCTCTAAACGATATTCAGGCCATTGTGGCTCAGTTGGGCGTGGACTGCGGTTTTCAACTGACTGAAAGCGTTTACGCTGCCCGCTACAAGAGTCACCTATCCGATTTGCAAAGCGAATATACCGCCCGCAAAGACGCGGGGTTTGATGTGCGCTATGTGAAAGAAGCAGAACTTTCCGAGTGTTATGGCGTTAAGGCACTAGCCGCCATTGTGTCCGCGGCTGGCGCTCAAGTAGACCCGTTGCGGTTAACTCATGCACTGCATCAGAAAAATATGCAACTGGGCGCCCGCGTCTATGACCGTACTGAAGTCTGCAAAGTGCAACCCCATAATGATGGCGTTACATTGCAAACCGATCGCAGCCATCAAATAAAGGCGCGGCGGGTCGTTTTCGCCACTGGCTATGAATCGCAGAGTTATCTCAAACAAAAGGTGGTGGATCTAAATTCCACCTACGCGCTAATCAGTGAGCCGGTGGCGCAAGCTGACCTATTAGGCGGGCAGTATCTCCTGTGGGAAACGGCGCGTCCCTATTTTTATGCGCGCACTTCCAGCGATGGCCGCTTTATCATGGGCGGTGGCGACCTGCCCTTTCAAAATCCCGACAAGCGCGACCATCTCATTGGGAAAAAGAGCCAGCAACTATTGGCGCTCTTTGCCAAGTTTTATCCAGAGCGGCAAACACCAGAAGTGGCCTATGCTTGGGCGGGCGCCTTTGGCGAAACCAAAGATGGATTGGCCTACATTGGCCAAACAGATGAGATGCCCAATGCCTATTTTGCTTTGGGCTATGGCGGCAATGGCATCACCTACAGCATGATCGCCGCCCGTATGATTGCCGATCTTTACGTCGGACGCCGCAATGATGATGCTTATCTCTTTCGTTTTGATCGCTAACTGTTGTCTTGATCGCTAACTGTTGCTTTCACTGACCAATTTGCCCACCCCTATCAATCTCCCCAAACGGGTTTTGCGCTGTTATACCGCGGTTGAGATGAGAAACTCCGGTTCTCGTTCAGAGCTGAGTATAAAAATGAGATTGCTTGGCGTGTTGCCAGATGCTTCTCATTTTTGGTAAACTCACGACGGCGCATGCATTATAATAACTAATGTTACGCAAGCCTGGAGGAAAGTCGGCGAGCCGACGTTCCGGATTCCCTCTAGCAAGCTGGCTGTCGCTGCGTAACGTGAGATAATAAATTGCGCTTGAGGAACAAAACTTGTTGATCAAAATAGGATAGCCGCAGAACTGGCAATGGGAAAACTACTCGAACTGACCGAAAGCGGTCTTTACTGCCCGGAGGGCGACTTCCATATCGACCCCTGGCGACCCGTTGCGCGCGCCATTATCACCCACGCTCATAGCGATCATGCACGCATTGGCTCGCGCAACTATCTGACGACCCCAGAAGGCGCAGGCGTTTTGCGGCTACGCGTAACCGGCGACTGGGTGACCGAGCAAGGATATGCGCCACCGCAGATTACCACGCTGCCGTACGGCCAAACGCGCAACATCAACGGCGTCAGCGTTTCGCTGCACCCGGCCGGTCACCTTTTGGGTTCGGCGCAGGTGCGTGTGGAACACGGCGGTGAAATTTGGGCGGTCAGCGGCGATTACAAAACCCAGGTCGACGCCACCTGCACCCCCTTTGAGCCGGTGCGCTGCCACACCTTTATCACCGAATCCACCTTTGGCCTGCCCATTTACCGCTGGCGGCCGCAGGCGGAAATCTTTGCCGACATCAACAGCTGGTGGCGCGCCAATCAGGATCAGGGGCGCACCAGCTTTCTGTATGCCTATGCTTTGGGCAAAGCCCAGCGCATATTGGCCGGTCTCGACCCGGAGATCGGCCCCATTTTGGTGCATGGCTCGGTGGCGCGCCTCAACCACGCCTATGCAGAGGCCGACATTGCGCTGCCACCCAGCCAATATGCCGATGATGAAGCGGCCAAAAGCACCCGCGGCCGCGCCATCGTCATTGCGCCCCCCTCTGCCGCCAACACGCCCACCTATCTGCGCAAGTTTGGCCCCACTTCCCACGCCTTTGCCTCAGGCTGGATGACCATCCGCGGCGCGCGCCGTCGCCGCGCCGTGGATCGCGGCTTTGTGCTTTCGGATCACGCCGATTGGCCAGGACTCATCGACGCCATTCGCGCCACCGGCGCCGAAAACATCGGCGTCACCCACGGCTATACCGCCGTCATGGTGCGCTGGCTGCGCGAAAATGGCTGGAACGCCTGGGGCCTTGAAACAAGGTTTACAGGGGAAGAGCAGGAAGAAGAGTAGTTGATTTATGCAACGATTTACCCAACTTTACTCCGAGCTGGATGAAACCAATAAAACCAATGCCAAGGTGGCGGCGCTGGAAAAATATTTCCGCTCGGCGCCGCCAGCCGATGCGGCGTGGGCGCTCTACTATTTGACCGGCAACCGGCAGCGGCGGGCGATTTCAGGCGCCCAGCTGCGCGACTGGGTGTCGCAGGAAACGGGATTTGCCCCCTGGCTGGTGGAAGAGAGCTACCACGCCGTGGGCGATATAGCCGAAACCCTAACGCTGCTGCTGCCCGATCTGGATGGCGACGGCGCGGACAAACCGCTGCATCAGGTGGTTCAGGGGCAGGTGTTGCCCCTTGCCGATCTGGATGGGGCGGCGCAGCAGGCGCTGGTAGTGGCCACCTGGCGGCAGATGGATAGGCAGCAGCGCTTTGTCTGGCACAAGCTGATCACCGGCGCTTTTCGCGTGGGAGTGGGACGCACGCTGGTGGTGCGGGCCCTGGCCAACGTGGCCGGCATTGACAAAGCCGTGATGGCTCACCGGCTCATGGGCGAATGGCAACCCAACGCCGCCGCCTACCGTGCGCTGCTCGACCCCGATACCGAACAGGCCGACCACAGCCGCCCCTATCCCTTTTATTTGGCCTATCAGCTTGAGGGGGAGCCCGAGAGCCTGGGGCCGCTTGCCGACTGGCAGATCGAGTGGAAGTGGGACGGCATCCGCGCCCAGCTGATTAAACGCAACGGTGACGTGCTCATCTGGTCGCGTGGCGAGGAACTGGTGACCGACGCTTATCCTGAAGTGGCCGCCGTGGCAGCCGCCTTGCCCGACGGGACAGTGCTCGACGGGGAACTATTGGCGTGGCAAGACGATGGGCCGCTGCCCTTTAACGTGCTGCAGCAGCGCATTGGGCGCAAGCGCTTGACCGCCAAGCTGCTCAACGATGCCCCCGTCGCCATAATGGTCTACGACTTATTGGAGTGGCGGGGCCAAGATTTGCGATCACAGCCGCTCCACGCCCGCCGCCAGCTTTTAGAAGCGCTGGTTGCACAGTTGCCAACCTCGGACGAAACTCTGGCCATCCACCTTTCGCCGCTGGTGCAGCCAAGCTCTTGGGCCGATGCGACCGCGTTGCGCGACGAATCGCGCGCCAACCGCGCCGAAGGCTTTATGCTCAAGCGGCTGGACTCGTCCTATCAAGTCGGGCGCATCAAGGGCGACTGGTGGAAGTGGAAAATCGATCCCTTCACGGTGGATGCGGTGATGATCTACGCCCAGCGCGGTAGCGGTCGCCGCGCCAGCCTTTACACCGACTACACTTTTGCGGTCTGGGATGGGGAAGAGCTGGTCCCTTTTGCCAAGGCCTATTCTGGGCTGACCGACGCCGAAATTCAGCAGGTGGATGCGTTTGTGCGGCGCAATACCAAAGAGCGTTTTGGCCCCGTGCGCTCGGTAACGCCAGAGCTGGTCATGGAGATTGCCTTCGAAGGCATCCAAAAGTCGACGCGCCACAAATCGGGCGTGGCGCTGCGCTTTCCGCGCATTGCACGCTGGCGCAAAGACAAACCCATTGCCGAAGCCGACACCATCGAAACCCTGCGCTCCCTGCTGGCGGAAGTCAATGGCTGAAACTGCCCTCTTTTCCTCGGCGGCGCTGGCCCGGGTGGAAGAGCTGTTTACCCGGCGCGGCTGGACGCCTTTTGCGTTTCAGCGTGCGGCCTGGGCGGCCTATGCGGAGGGCCGTAGCGGGCTGATCCACGCGCCCACCGGTATGGGCAAAACCCAGGCCGCCTGGCTGGGCCCCGTGTTGGAATGGCTGAGCGCGCATCCCGCTGCCACCCAACGTAACGCAGCGCCACCCCTGTCCGTGCTGTGGATCACGCCGCTGCGGGCGCTGGCCAAAGACACCACCGCCGCCCTTAGCGCCACGTGCGCCGCCCTGGATCTGCCGTGGACCGTCGAGCTGCGCACCGGCGACACCTCGTCCCACGTCAAGCAGCGGCAGCGCAAACGCCCGCCTACGGCCCTAGTCACCACGCCAGAGAGCCTTTCGCTGCTCCTCTCCTACAGCGATACCGAACGTCAATTGCGCCATCTGCGCTGCGTCATTGTGGATGAATGGCACGAATTGCTGGGCAGCAAACGCGGCACGCAGACCGAACTGGCCCTGGCCCGTTTGCGCCAATGGCAACCCAATCTGCGTACGTGGGGCCTTTCAGCCACGCTGGGAAATTTGGAGCAAGCGTTGGCGGTGTTGGTGGGGGTTGGGGATCGGGCACAAGGGATGGGGAATCGGGAAGACGCCGCCCAGCCCCCAATCTCCCATTCCTTTTACCCCATACCCAATTCCCAGTATTCAAGCCCCGATCCCCAATCTCCCCTTCTCATTGCCGGAGATGCCACCAAAGAGATACTCATCGAAACGCTGATTCCATCCGACATGGAGCGTTTTCCGTGGGCCGGCCATTTGGGCGTCAAGCTGTTGCCCCAGGTGGTGGAACGCGTGCTGGCGGCGCGCAGCACGCTGGTCTTTACCAATACGCGAGCGCAGACCGAACTCTGGTTTCAGGCGCTCATTGACTACGCCGTGACCGAAGCGCCGGAACTCATTGGCGCCATCGGGCTGCACCACGGTTCGCTGGAGCCCAAGCTGCGTCAGGAAGTGGAGGCGCGCTTGGCTGATGGGCGCTTGCGCTGCGTGGTCTGCACCTCCAGCCTGGATCTGGGCGTGGACTTTGCGCCGGTGGAGCAGGTCATGCAGGTGGGCAGTCCCAAAGGCGTGGCCCGGCTGCTCCAGCGCGCCGGGCGCAGCGGCCACCAGCCGGGCGCCGTGAGCAAGGTGTTTTGCGTGCCCACCCACGCTTTTGAACTTGTCGAGTTTGCCGCCGCCCGCGATGCCATGGGGCGGGGTGAGATCGAAGCGCGGCCACCGCTGGCTAAGCCGCTGGATGTGCTTGTGCAACATCTGGTCACCGTGGCGTTGGGCAGCGGTTTTGCCGCCAATGGTCAGCGCGAGTGGGACATGAATGGGGAAGCCACGGCCCCAAATGATACGGCCCCAAATGATAATGAAGCGCTGCCGGGGCAAGCCCTTTTTGACGAAGTGCGCACCACCTACGCCTATGGCGATTTGACGGCGCAGGAGTGGCGCTGGGCGCTGGATTTTGTAACCTTTGGCGGCGCTGCACTCAAAGGATACCGTGAGTACGCGCGGGTGCAGGAGCGCAATGGTCAGTTTCGCGTGCTGTCGCCGCAGATTGCGCGCCGCCACCGCATGTCCATTGGCGCCATTACCAGCGACGGCATGTTAAACGTAAAATTTCAGAACGGCGGCGCGCTGGGCGCCATTGAAGAGTCATTTGCGGCGCGGCTCAAGCCAGGGGACACCTTTATTTTTGCCGGGCGGCTGCTCGAATTCCGCCGCATCAAAGAGATGACCGTACAGGTGCGCAAGGCTACAAAAAGCAAAGGCGTGGTGCCGCGCTGGCAAGGGGGCCGCATGCCGCTCTCCTCCTATCTGGCCGATGCCGTGCGGCTGCGGCTGGCTACGGCCGCGGCGGGCATTTACGACACGCCGGAGATGCAGGCGGTGCAGCCCATTTTGGCCATCCAGCAGCGCTGGTCGCACATCCCGGCGGCGGGTGAGCTGCTGATTGAAGCGGTCAAAACGCGGGAAGGTCATCATCTTTTTCTCTATCCACTGGCCGGGTATCAGGTGCACGAAGGGCTGGCCAGCCTGCTGGCGTATCGCTTGAGCCGGCTGGCGCCGCGCACCATCAGCGCCTTTGCCACCGACTATGGGTGCGAGCTGCTGTCGCCCACGCCCCTGCCCGTTGGCGATGAGGCGAGCTGGCGCCAAATTTTATCACCGGACAATTTGCTGGAGGATATTCTGCTCTGCCTCAATGCGGCGGAGATGGCGCGCCGCCAATTTCGCGACATCGCCCGCGTGGCCGGGCTGATCTTCACTGGCTATCCGGGCAGCCAGAAGAGTACGCGTCAGTTGCAGGCTTCCAGCAGCGTGATTTATGATGCTTTTGTTACATATGACCCGGACAATCTGCTATTGGAGCAGGCGCGCCGTGAGGTGTTGGAGCGGCAGTTGGACTTTGGGCAACTCCGGCGCACGCTGGAGGGAATGGCGGCGGCGGCGCTGGTTTTGGCATCGCCGCGCCGCTTGACGCCGCTGGCCTTTCCCCTCTGGGCCAGCCGGCTGCGCAGCCAGATTAGTTCGAAATCGTGGAGCGACCGCGTGGCGCGCATGGTTATGCAACTGGAGAAAGCCGCCGGATGAGCATTGGCGTGGACACTGTAAAAACGTTAAACTGGGCCGGAGAGGATTTGGTCCTTTATTCACAGCGCGCGCTCTATTGGCCGCGCATGCAAACGCTCTTTATCACCGATCCGCACTGGGGCAAGGGCGAGACCTTTCGGCA
Organism: Caldilineaceae bacterium; assembly: GCA_020634755.1. GTDB lineage: Bacteria > Chloroflexota > Anaerolineae > Caldilineales > Caldilineaceae > JACKBC01. The sequence continues at coordinate 17,190 of JACKBC010000072.1, forward strand.
GTCCGGCATCCCAATCCCACCCGGCGGGACGCTCAGCGATTTGGCCCGCCTGACGGATCTGCTGGTAACCACAAAAGCCCAGCGGCTGATTGTGCTGGGCGATTTTTTTCACACCGAGCACAGCCGCGCACCGCAGATTCTGGATGCCCTGCACGCCTGGCGCGCCGCCCACCGCACGCTGGAAATTGTGCTGGTGCGCGGCAATCACGACCGCCACGCCGGCGCGCCGCCCGCTGCGCTAGACATTACTGGCGTGGCGGCAGGATATGCGGCGTCCCCCTTTTTTTGCCATCATGAGCCCGTGGATGATGCGGCCGAGAAGCGGAGCGGATATATTTTGGCGGGCCATCTGCATCCCGTCTTTACGTTGCGAGACCGAGACGGCTCGCAGGTGCGGCTGCCCTGTTTTCACTTTGCAAAGCGTCAGGCCATTCTGCCCGCCTTTGCCAGCTTTAGCGGTGGGTATGGCGTGACCGCCGCTAAGGGAGATCGGGTCTTTGTGATCAGCCAAGCGTTTGTGGTTGAAGTAACCTAACGAAAAAGGAGAAACTATATGGATAAACGGTTCAGCAATAAAAGTGCGTGGGTCACCGGCTCTTCGCGCGGCATTGGGCGGGTAGTGGCGGCGCACTTGGCCAGCCTGGGCGCGCGGGTGGCCATCCACGGCACCAGCCCCACTTCAACCCGCGCCTTTGGCGAGGCCGATTCGCTACAGGCCGTGGCAGACGAAATTGCCCAGGAGCACGGCGCCGATGTGTTGCCCGTCCATGGCGATCTAACTGACGAAGCATTGGTCGACGGCATGGTGGATCAGATTCGGGCGCGCTTTGGGCAGATTGATATTTTGGTCAACTGTGCGGGCGGCGACATTGGCGCGCAGGGCACAATGGGCGAAAATGCGGGCAAACCCATCCACAACGACGCCGTGCATGTGGCGCTGGCCGATATTCATGCCGTGTTGGACCGCAACTTGCTCACCTGTATTCTGGTTTGCCGCGCCGTGGCGCCAGAGATGATGGCGCGCAAAGCTGGCCGCATCATCAACATCGGTTCGATTGCTGGATTGGGCGGGCGCACCAATGGGGCAATTTATGCCGCGGCCAAAGCCGGTATGCACACCTATGCGCGCTGTTTGGCGCACCAGTTGCGTCCGTATAACGTGCCCGTCAATGTGATTGCCCCCGGCGGCATTGTGACGCCCCGTTTTCTGGCCAGCCGCCCTATAGCCAATGAACAAATGATCAGCGAAGGCACGCTGGAGCGTTATGGCACATCGCAGGAGATTGCCGACGCCGTGGCGTTTCTGGCCAGCGACGCCGCTTCTTACATCTCTGGCCAGGTGCTGCGCGTGGATGGCGGTGGTCAGCTTTGGCCGGCCTGACGCTGGTTTTCCTGGTCACCCAGACAGTGCGTGGATAATCTCGTGGGTAAAATCAAAAAGCGCGGCGCCAAGCGGATAAATCAGCACATCTTCGCCCAAGGTAGACGAATTTAGGCCAATCTGGGGCAGCTGTGGATGCACGGCGCCTTCCACCACAAAGAGCGCCTGTTCAGCTTGGGCCAGCATGACGAACTCCTGCAAACGCGGGTCGCCGGCCATGCGCTGTAGCGTGGCGGGTGCACAGGGCAGAATAATGCAGCTGGCCAAGCGCGCCAGCGGCAGCGCCTGACTCAATGTGATATCCGGCAAGAGCGCCAAACCGTGTGTCCCATTTGCGTGTATTCCATCCAGCCCGACTACTTTTACCCGTAATCCAGCCGCCCGCAATTCGCTAACAAAAATGGCCGCGGGCGCCTCTTCACATTGTGCGCCCCAAAGTACGAAAATATATTGGTGGCTGGTTGGCATGAGATAAGACTTTCCATAGTGCTGGCGAAGGAGGGATGCGCGTGACGGGTGTGCTGGGCTATGAGCGTACCATTCATGTGCCACCTTGTAGCTATCAAATATCTATCCCTAGGCTCATCGAGAGCTGACCGGCTCCTCACCTTTCTCTTGTGGGTGAAAAAAAGTGGTTGCAACCGCAGTGGCTTTATGTTAAACTGTAGCCACCGCAAATCTACTCCCGTGTACTCGATTTCACGTACTTGGTTTCACGTACTCGATTTCACGTACTCGATTTCACGTACTCGGTGAAGTTTATAGATGCCCCCATTGACATAACCACTGAAATAACCCTGGTCTTTGAAATAACCTTGGTCTTTGCGACGTCATATAAATGTCCGCCCGTATATTCTCTACAGAGCAACAGGGGGAATGAAAACCATTCCTCTTGTGTAGCTTTTGTGTTTTTGTGGCTATTTTGTAATAGTCAACGACATGGTGGGAGAGTCGGTGTGTCACCCCTGCCGCACGAACTCCCAACAGAACATGCGCCATCAAATATAGATCCACAGTAAATTATGAATTCGCCAATTCTCCCTATAGATTCAACGCTGAATGAGCGCGTACATGCCGCCTTGCAGCAGTGGCATCAGCCCGACGCCGCGGGCTGCGCATTGGAGCACTTCTATCTCGTGCAGAACGCGCGTCAAAACGGCGCCCGCGACCTGCGCCGCGCTGCCAATGAAGTTCTGCATGGCGCCTTGCAGCAGATGGAAAACAGCTACAAGCAGGATGCCGATATTTTGCGTCAACGTTTTGCCGACCTGCTGCCCGCCCAAGTGGTGGCCAACAAGCACAACGTGGTGGAGGGCGCCCTCTACAAAAAACAGCGCGTCGCCATTGAGCGGCTGAGTCAGGTGCTGCACGACATGGAGATGAGCGCCCGCACCAGTCGTTCTGCGGAGCTGGCGGCGCGGCTGGAAGCGCCCACCTACCAGCAGCTTTTTGGCGTAACCGACCATCTGGATCGGCTGGCCGAAAGGCTGTTGGCGCCCGAACCGCCCTGGATCATCTCTGTCGAAGGTATGGGCGGCATCGGTAAGACCGCTCTGGCCCACGCCCTCTGTCGTCGGCTCATTGATGAGGGGCTGGTGGGCTGGGGCAACGTAGAGGAGCTGGGCTGGGTGACGGCGCGGCAGACCATCTTTAACGGCGGCGGCGCGCTCAAGAACGTGGATCGGCCGGCCCTAACCGTGGATGCGCTGGTGAATGGACTGCTGGGCCAGCTTCTGCCCCAGGCCGCCGGTGCAGGACGCAGCGCCGAGGAGCGCCTTCAGCAATTGCAGCAGCGACTCAAAGAGCGCCCGCACCTGATTGTCATCGACAACCTGGAGACGGTGACCGACGTGCACAGCCTGCTCTCCACGCTGCGTCAACTGGCCAACCCGACCAAGTTTCTGCTCACCACCCGCCATAGTCTCTTTAGCGAGCTGGATGTCTTCCACTACGGCGTGCCGGAACTGAGTGAAAAAGATGCGCTGGCTTTGGTGCGCATTGAAGCCGAGTGGCGCAATCTGCCGCTGTTGGCCTGGGCTAGCGATGACGATCTGCACCCCATCTACGCGACCGTGGGTGGCAACCCGCTGGCACTGCGCCTGGTGGTGGGGCAAACGCTGATGCACCCGCTGCACGCCGTGCTGGACGATTTGACCGCCGCCCGCGGCCAGACCATTGAGAACATGTACACCCACATCTATCGCCACGCCTGGGACAATCTGGATGAGGCGGCGCGGCGCGTGCTGGTGATGATGCCGCTGGTGACCGAAAATGGCGGCGCGCTGGATTACCTGGCCAACATGAGTGGGCTGGAGCCGGGCGATCTGCGCCACGTGCTGGAGCGGCTGGTCACGCTCAACCTGGTGGACCGCCGCGGCGATCTGCGCGAGTATCGCTACACCATCCACGGCCTGACAAGGGCCTTCTTGCAGCAGCAGGTGGTGCGGTGGGGGGCGTAGGGATTTACGGTTTTTGA
>JACKBC010000073.1 GCA_020634755.1 Caldilineaceae bacterium
TTTCCACCGCTGGCGGGCGTTCTATCATCACATTGACCACTACAAAATTTTTCTGATCTGCGCCATATGATCAGTATACAATTCCTTTTTTGGGGGGGAGACTATGCGCGAAGTAATTAACGATATTGACCGCTGGCATGAGCAGGGGAAAAAAGTGGCTTTGGCCACGGTCGTAAAGGTATACGGGTCAGCCCCACGTCCGCTGGGCGCCAAGATGGCCATCTCTGAAGAAGGTGAGATGGCCGGTTCAGTAAGCGGCGGCTGTGTAGAGGGCGCCGTGGCGCAGGAAGCCATAGACGTCCTTGCCACTGGTCAGCCGCGCTTGATCGAATATGGTATTGCCGATGAGCTAGCCATGACTGTGGGGCTGGCCTGCGGTGGCAATATTGCGGTTTATGTTGAGCCGCTCAACTGGTAATGATATTTGGTAGATCGCAATTGTAAGAGATACCGTCGGATTCAATAAGTCAGACCGACGTCTCTTTCGTCAATACGGTTTCGGTGTACTGACAGTGACAAAATTAAGATTGGTGACGCATGGCAGAATTATTTGACACTTTTGAAAATGCAGTGCGCAAAGCCAAGCTGGTGGCGCTCTGTACAATTATTGGTGGCCCGCATGTGGGCGCCAAATTGCTGCTGTGGCCGGATGGCGCGGTTGAAGGTGATCTGGGGAGCGCAACGCTCAATCGTGAAGTGGCGCAGCGCGCCCAAGAGTTAATGCGCGAGCAGCGTTCGGAGAGATTTTCTTTGTCGGCTGAGGGCCAGGAATACGATCTGTTTGTAGATGTGCAGGCCCCACCGCCCAAGCTAATTGTGGTAGGCGCTGTGCATATTGCAATTCATCTGGTGGCGTTTGCCAAGCAGCTTGGTTTTCACACCATGGTGGTTGATGCACGGTCGGCTTTTGCTACCGACGACCGTTTTCCCCATGTAGATGAGTTGATTACGCAGTGGCCGGCCGATGCTTTGAGCGAGTTGGGCATTGATGAATCTACGTGTGTTGTTGTGCTGACCCACGATGAGAAGCTGGATAACCCAGCTTTGGCCGTGGCGGTGAAAAGCCCTGCCCAATATATTGGCGCACTTGGTTCGAAAAAAACGCATGCTCGACGCGTGGCGGCTCTTAAAGCAGAAGGCGTGACGGACGCGCAGATTAGCCGCATTCATGCGCCGATCGGGATTGATTTGGGGGGACGAAAACCCGAAGAAATAGCCGTTTCGATTATCGCTGAAATCGTGGCTGTGCGCAACGGGCAAGGATAGTTGCCGATTGTGGAAGCAATTGTGCTACAATATTATATATTAAAAATCTTGTATTATTCGCGGTAAAGGAATACCAAATGGCAAATAATCGTCCAAAAAGCAAGCGGCGCGATCGCAGCAAGAGCATTAGCAGTGTGCAACCGCGCAATTATAGTGAGTATCTCAAAAAGACTGAAGGAGCCGAGGCCAATGTGCTCCCCGCGCAAGAGACCACGCCCAAACGGTCCACCCGCGCTGCCGTGGCTACCGGCAAAGGTTCCGAGACAGTAGACTGGCAGGGAGAATACAGTTACGTTCTGCGCGATTTGCGCACCATGTTGATTGTATCTGTGATTCTATTTGCGGTAATGATTGGGACTGGTTTCTTCCTATAAATCGGGCTTACGCAAGCCTGGCGTGAAAAACCGTTGGAGCAGGGATCTATTTCCCCCGCCGATCCTCTGGTGCTGCATATGCCGTTTGGATTAAGACTGTCGTCTGCCTACGCGCAGAGGAGCGTTGTCACACAGCCTTTTCTCTGCGGGCAAGATGCAGGTGTTCCGTCCCGTGTGTGGATGAGGAAGATCCTGGGGATGTCGTGTGTAGCATAGCCACCATTGCCAGATGTAAAAAGGCGCATAACCAAAAGTTGTGCGTAAAGAAAAACAAGATCGATGTTGCAATGAAAATACCAACATTGCCAAGTCGGTTTTGCAGATCCGTTGTGTGCATCAGCGTATCTGGCAAAGCGGTAAGTCCCGTGATCCAGAGCGCGTGATACGCTGGCACCTGCATGTTTGGCTCGGCGCGTAGTAGAAATTCCCATATGGCGGCTCGGTTGAATGCCCAGTAGAATTGTTCAGCAAGCGCCCACACTGCGCCATTAAAGAGTTGGCGCTTGGGCCATGCGTGTATGGAAAGATTAATCTGCACGCCTGATTTTGTTGTGGAACTGCGGTTCTGGCTATTGAGCAGAGCAATGTTGATAAGCGCCAAAATAAGCAATACGGCAAAAGAAAGACCCGCCCCAATTCCCAAACTCGTGGCCCAATCTATGTTGGATAGCCCCATTAGATAAGGAGAAATTGCTCCCGTCAGAATGCTTAAATAGGGGATAGCCACGCGATAGATAAGACATGCGTATCGATGCGTAGCCGCGGAAATGCGCCTGGATGCCAAGTTTATGCTCAGGCTAATAATCAGCCCAAGCGCTAGCCATAGCAAACCTGTTGGGAAATAGGGTGGCGAAATCATGAACGCAGTATAGAACAATTTATGTCTTCACGTCGACTTTTAACTACCTTGATTCTTGTTCTGATTATTCTCGTTTTGGCTAGGCCGACTGCCATGGCGCAAGAAGTCCGCCGTCTATGGGATCGGCGTGAATATACGATCAAAGTTTTGGCTACTGTGATTACAATATACTTTTTGTACGGGCTGTATAAACTCTGGACAGGACAAGGCTGGTAGAAATTAGAGTCATGCCTTACGCAGCATCAAGACCACGTTAGAAAATGTAATGGTTGCTGGCCAGGTGTTTTGACACAAAGCTTGCGCAAGTTCAAATAGAGAGAGAATCAAAAAAGCGCAGAGCAACGTTGCTCTGCGCTTTTTTTGTGATACGCCCTCATTGGCTAGGCGCTTAACTGTCGTTCCATACTTTGATATCGGCTATTGGCGTCAGCCGCCAGTACTGCCGTAGAGATATCGTGCCCGTTCGAGCAGAGTCGATAACCACGCCCATGTACGGTTTTGAGATATTTGGGTGTGGAGGAGTTTTCTTCCACTTTGCTGCGCAGGCGACGAATGGTGACGCGAATGAAGTTTAGATCCTCACAAAGCTGGTATTGATAATCCCAGACCGCGGCCAGCAATTCCTCTTTGGTAACGGGTTTGTCTGGGTTCTGCATAAAGAAGCGGAGCAGGCGGTATTCGTTGGGCGTCAAATCGACCTTTTTGCCACGCACGTTCACTTCGCAAGTGCTCTCATTCATGACAATTTCACCGCATTTGAGCAATTTGGCGGTCTGTTGCTGCTGCTTCTGTGTGGAGCGGCGCAAAACGGCCTGCACGCGTGCGCGCAGCTCTTTTAGGGTGAAAGGTTTGGTAACGTAGTTATCCGCGCCCAAGCGGATGCCGTGGACAATATCATCCGGACGGGCATTGGCCGTCAGCATCATAATGGGTACATCGGTGCGTTTGCGCAGCTCTGCGCACACCGTCCAACCGTCAATGACGGGCATATTGATATCCAAGATGACCAGATCATAGGAGGCAGACGCATACGCCTGTAGCGCCTCTTGCCCATTGCGAACTGCTACCACATGATAGCCTTCCTGCTCCAAACAAAATTGCAGAAGCTGTCGAGTCGCATCTTCATCTTCGGCCAACAAGATATGAATCGCTTCTTTGCGAATTTCAAGGGAAAATCTGGAAGGGAGTGTTTGGTTCATGGGGGCAATCTGCATAATTAATTCTCCAATAATCTAAAGCGATTTTTACTTTGCTCTGTAACAAAACGGAAGTTTGTATCTTTAAGTGGTACTGTCGAAACCGTCGTTTTGTTTATAATGGCAGTATAGCAGCTAAATCTGCTTCTTATTTAAATTGGTTACAGTTAAGGGTGAACTTCATTACATATTATTGATCAAAATGCATTGATCAAAATGCTCAGTTGATTAAAAGTTCTGATACCCTTTGCGTAAGTTTTCCGTATGGTTCTCAGTTTAAGACCGTATGTTTACCACCTGTTTATCATTGTATAATTGGTGGCTTCATACTATTAATCGCTGAGAATTCGGAAATCCTTCGCTCCCCGCGCAAATAAATCGTACAAAATAAAATTCGCCGGTCTATTTGTATGCAACGATACAAATAGACCGGCGAATTATTCTGCTCAAGCAAGATACGACTTACGTAGCGCAGCAGATCGCCAGGAGAAGAGACGATCTTTTGCAAGGCGATAGTCCTAAAGATAAACGTATTTGCTTTAGATAACGCACGTTACGCAGCAACAGCCAGTCTGATAGAGAGAAACAAGAAAGTCGGCGAGCCGACTTTCCGCCAGGCTTGCGTAACATAAGTTAGATAAATTGTGACGATACGTATTGTGATGAGATAAACTCGAGCGCCACGTTAATGGGCGTGGCCAAGCCTACATCCGGCCCGTTCATCATGGTATTGATGCCCACAAGTTGCCCTTGGGCATTTACCATGGGGCCGCCGGAATGGCCGGGCCGTAAATGCAGGCTGGCTGCCAGCCAACGCTGCCGGCTGTTCCGCCATTCTGCCAATTCGTCCCCTACACCGATGACAATGCCCGAGGTGGCTGCACCGGGTACGCCCCAAGGATGGCCAAAGGCCACTACAATGTCACCGGGGTGCAACCGACTAGAATCTCCGATTGATAGGGCCGGTAGGTTGGTGGCCGGCACATGCACGAGCGCGATATCTTGCTCTGGATCGTTAGCGACAACGTGGGCCTCAAACTCGATTTGATCGTTTGTCTGCACGGTGAGTGGTCCGTGGCGCACCACATGTGCATTGGTCAGGATTAGCCCGTCTGATCGCCACACGACGCCGGAGCCAACCCCATGTTGGCCGCTCCGAATACGCACCAGGCCGGGGGTGACCAGCCGTTCAATGTGCGCCAACTCTACATTTATCTGTTTCAAAATGGTCGGCAACTGTTCCTCCTACTTTTGGCCGATGGTGACAGAAAACTGCTCAATCTGGCCGCCGCGCACAAGGCGCACATTGACCGTCTTGCCCGCCCGGTCACTGCTTAGCAGATTCTGCAGGTCTTCCATCTGCTGTAAAGCATGGTCATCTAACGAAACGAGGATGTCGCCTTGGAGCAACCCAGCTGTGCTGGCGGGGCTGTTGGCCTCAATAGACATAAGCATCAGCCCCGCCGACTGGTTGAGCTCTTGTTGGAGTGCGTTGGGCAATTGGACGGGCTGAATGCCTACACCCAAATAGCCACGGGGCATCTTCCCGTGTGTTAATAAGGATTCTACAACAGACTGAATTGTGGCTGTGGGTATGGCAATGCTGGTGCCGCGCAATAGGGCAGAACTATTGATGCCGGCGATCTGGCCGCCAGCTGTGGCCAGCGGTCCACCCGAGAAGCCGGGATACATGACTACATCGGTCTGCAAATAGCGGTCAATTTCGCCTCCCGCCGGCGTGCGCCAGTTGGAGCCCAGTGCGCTGACTACGCCCAGCGTAGCCTGCACCGTGCGCCCCGGACGACCCAGCGCCAAGACCAGATGTCCCACCGCCAGTTCATCAGTGGCAACCCAAGCGGCGGGCGCCAAATCGGTAGCTTTTGTCTTGAGAATAGCCAAATCGGTCGTCGGATCGCGGCCCACAAGGCTTGCGCTGACGGTGCCGCCATCGCTCAGGCCGATTTGAATATCATCTTCGCGCTCCACCACATGGTGGGATGTCACGATAATGCCGTCGGCAGACCAAACCACGCCGCTGGCGGATAAGCGACGGCGCGCTTCCACGCGCACAATGCTCTGACCGGCTGTTTCTACCACGTTCGCTAAATCGTTGGATAAGGTTTGCAATACACTGGCCATATTTTTATCTCCTCAGTTGAGCTGAACACAATATCTTCTCGTGATATCTTGCACTGATTTTATATGATGATCTCTGGCGGCGACTCATTCCTGGTCGATTGCAGCCCTGAAAAAATGGATTTCGAGCCTGGAATCGGGACCGATATCTGAATCGCCAACACCATTGCGGTCTATTGATTATGGCAGGAAACGCATGAGCGTACATCGCCCGTTTGGGTAGGAGCGACCTGGAAAAATGGGTAGGGCGCACCTTCAGTGGGAGAACAGGAGTTATGGAGAGATTGGTGACCGAGCTTGTCGAAGCCACCAAGATCTGCGTAGCCTCTAAGCAAGTGCGGTCTACAGGAGGATCAGCCCAGCGCGGGTGGCGCGCACAACGGCTTCGGTACGGCTGCTGGCGTACAGCTTGCTGAGGATTGTGTTGATGTGAAATTTGACGGTGTGTTCGCTGATTTCTAATTGACGCGCAATGGCCTTGTTGGTTAGGCCTTCCGCTATAAGCTGTAAGACCTCGAGCTCGCGCGGGGTAAGCGGATCCAACGGCAGGTCGTTGGGGGATTCAATGTGAGGACGCAAGGCGGCAGTTAAGGCGGGATGCATAAGGAGCAACCCTTGATGCGCGCTGCCTAAAGCGGAAATCAAGGCTTCGATATTCACATCACGAGTGAGCAGGGCAGAGACGCCGGCCTGCCATGCTGCTGCCGCCACCTCGGCATCTGGAAGTAGGGCCACAACGGGGGGCTGCACGCGCTCTTCATCGGCTGGCCGCAACTCATCAATCTGGGCAATGGCGGCGGCGCTATCCCAACCCAAGTCCCACAGCAGCAGGTCCGGCTGATGCGCGTCGAGCGCGGCTGGCAGTTCATGCCCGGCCGGCAATTGGCCCACAATAGTGCACTCGTCGTGCTGAGAGAGCGCTGCATGGAGACCGGCGCGCGCCAGCGCATCGTTGCCCACAATCAGCACGCGTGGTCTATTCATGCGTGCTTACGAAAAATCCTTTTGCGGATTGCGGCCATAAGGAGAAGATTGGTCTAACACAAAGACAACGCCATTGGCCGGATACGATGCATCAGAGAGCCAGAAGACCGCGTGATTGGCCACCTGTTCCGGCGTAAAGAGCTTACCAAAGGGGGCATAAACTGTCGGGACATTATTTTCCCAACCGGGCGGTAATCCTTCGCGAATTTTGAGCGCAATCTCATTGGGCGTGGTGACCCAGCTCAGGTTGAGCTGATTGATGCGCACTTTTTCGACGCCGTGGGCGTTGGCCAGGTTGCGCGTCAACGTTTGCAGCCCTCCTTTGGCGACAGAATAGGCCAGCAGATTGGGTTCGCCAGAGAGCGCGTTGATCGAACCAATGTTGAGCACCACGCCACCGCCCTGCGCCCGAAAGTGCGGCATGGCGGCCTGAATTAGAAAGAGCGGGGCGCGCACATTGACCGCCATCATTTTGTCGAAGAAATCGGGGGTGGTCGTGTCCAGATTGCTGCGGCCTAAGTTCGCGGCATTGTTGACCAGGCCGTGGATGGCGCCAAAGCGCTGCACCGTGGCTTCGATCAGCCGCTCGCAAGCGCTGACGTCGCTCAAGTCTGCAATAACATAACTGGCCGCGTCGCCCAGATCATGGCAGACCTGTTTGGCAAGCTCTTCCTCCAGGCCATGAATCATGACGCGTGCACCGGCGGCTACGCTGCGCCGCGCAATGGCTTCGCCCACGCCGGTGGTAGAGCCCGTAATGAGGATGACTTTGTCTTGCAGCAGCATAGCGTTGCTCCCCAATTCATCACTGTTTAGCGATTGTGGCGTCATTGGGCGAGCCAATGGTTTCGCCAATTAAAGGGCGGATATCCACAACCGCGCCATAACGAATAAAGGTCTTGTAAAATTTGCGGAAATTCTGGCCCCAATACACTGTGGCACAGGCCATGGGCGCACCCTTGCCGCCACATTGACCATTTTCCAAGAATTTGAGCCGGGTGTCGTATAAAAAGCAGACCGCCGCTGCCCGAGTAAAGACGCTGCTTTTCCAGTGGCCCGTATTTACGGCCACCGGCACCAGCGCGATCACTTCGGCGCCATGTAAATTATGTGCTTCGGCACAGCGCGCCAACCACTGCTTAATGGAAGTGCCGCGGGCGCGGTCAACGCCATACGGTGGATTTACATAAATTGTTGGGTAGTTCCACGAGGCGTTCAATCCATCGTGGTCTGGCAGCCGGTATTCGACCTTGGCATCAACAATTGAATATGGGCTGGAACAGGGATCGAGGCCGATTTTGCCGCCAAACACCTCTTTTACCGCTTGCACATATTGGGGCGGCGTGCCCCAATCTTGACTTTGTGAATTGGTCTTGCGGCCGGCAGTCATGTCAGGTTTTTATTGTGAAATTCCATAATAATCGTAGAACTCCTCCACAAGCGCTTCGACAGTCAGCACCGGAAATGGAAAGCATTCGCTTAATCGATCGCCGGTTTTCTGATGCGCAAGCCTGCCCAGAAATGGCGTAGTCATATGCGCCTTGATGTTTGCGCGGGGATTCAAAAATTGGCCCCAAAGCGGCATGGGTCGAAACCGATCCCGCAGTGCATGTGCCGACGCATTGTATGAGGCCGGAAAGAGGCGGCGATATGCTTCAAGATTGTATATACCATGCGAATTTAATGTCAGCGCGCCAACAGTTCCTGCACGGCGCTATATACAATGGGCCAAACGGCGGAATGGGGGGTGACGATTTCAAAATGGCCACTGTTTTCCAGCACCGCCAGGCGCACGTTGTCACCGCTTTGCCGCGCCAATTCTGCATATGGTTGCACATATGGCAGCGGAACGGCGTGATCTCGATCTCCATTGATCAAAATCTGCGGCACGCCCAGCGGCAGCAGCGCCGCGGGCGAACCGTCCACATAGCGTTGGGGCTGGGCCGCGGGATCGCCGCCCAGCAGCGCCTGGGGCGCGCCGCCACAGATGTTTTCGCGCGCGGCGCTGGTCATATCGGCTACGCCAGCTAGCGACAAAACGCCCTGGACGGGCAGCGGATTGGTCGCGTATAGAGTGCTGCTGGCGGTCAACCGATGCCGCGCCGCCAGCCACAGCGCCAGATGCCCACCGGCCGAGTGGCCAGCCACAATCACGCGGTCGAGGTCTAAGCCATATTCGGCGGCAATTTCGCGTAGATAATCTGTGCCCGCCGCCACGTCTAAAAACGTATTGGGCCAGCCGCCGCCATTGCCCAGCCGCCGGTACTCCAAGCTCCATACGGCGATTCCATTCTGCTGGAGCGTCTGATTAAATTCACCCAGCGGCGCCAAATCATATTGGGCTTGCCAGCAGCCACCGTGAAGCATAATGACCACGGGGTGGGGCGGTGGGCCGTCGGGAATGTAGAGATCGCCAAATTGTTGCTCGTTTGGGCCATAAGGCAAACGAGCCGTGGGCGCCACCGCGGGCCAGGTGACATAATCTTGGGCAGTCAGAAGAGCAGTTTGAGTCATGGGTGTTGGGTCCAGTAGGCGTATGGGCGCGGTGCACTGTTGCAGAAATTTCATTCCACAGAGCACCAGCGCCAGGTGGAGCAAGAAGCTGAGCTTTATCATCGTAAGAATACCATTTGGCTCTGGAAAAGCTATGAATAATTACCACTTTCTCAGAGTAGAATTGTCAATTATTCATAGCTTTTACAACTGCAGTTGGTATGATTATGCGGCTTGCGAGAATGGCTCATCGCCTTGATGGCGGTCTCGATACCCATGAACCATGAGCCCCGGACGGCCAAAGCTCTGACCATAAACCTGCCGATTGTCTGGGTTGCGGTAGCCCATGCGCACCAGGCGGCGCGGCTTTTTGGTCTGGTTGATGTATGAGCCGTGGATGGTATCGATGCAGAAGATGACAATATCCCCCGCCTTGGCCGGCACCGGCACCGTGGCTTCTAGCTTATATTCGTCGGTGGGCAAATGGGGCGTGCAGGGGCCGTCGGCCGTTTGGGTAATATGATCCAGGTGGCCCATTTTGTGCGACCCGGCCAGAAAGCGGATCTCCCCATTTTCGTGGCACGTATCGTCCAAATGCACCAGCACGTCAATGTAGCGCCCGTCTTGGTGGCCATAGAACGGATTATCTTGGTGCATGGGGAAGGGATGGCCCGTCTGCGGTGGCTTGATATGCATGGTGGTGTGGTGCAGCTCCACATTGGGGCCCAGCAGGTCACTCAGCGCGGCCGTGAGATTGGGGTTGATCACGGCGCGCGCCCAGGCCGATGAGTAGAAGTGCAGGTCGTGCATGGCCGTCAATTTGGACTTCTGTTCCGTCTCTGGATCCATATATGCCTGGCGCCAGGGACCGCTCCAGCCCGGGCTCGTAAAGGCCCAATCTTCAACCAGGCGATCCATTTCGTCAGAGAGTTCTTGGGTTTCAGCGGCGCTGTATACGCGCGGAATATGTAGAAAACCATTTTCATTGTAGAAGTTGATCTGCTCTTGTGTCAACATGGGATTTTCCTCTTTTCGGAATGAATATTTATAGAACGTGTACGATGGCGGTTATGCGCCGCACAGAGCCATCATGGCGCATAAAGCGTTGGATAGGTGTGACGCACTTCAGCAGTGCGTCGCACCTCCAGAGACGCTGGTTTTTATCTATCGATAACTAACGCGTCGGCTGTTGCCACGTATGTGTTTGCGCCGCCTTGTAAAGCGCTGCCATCACATCGCTGCGCTTGGCGGCTTCGTGCGCGCCCACCAACGGCACGTCCTTGCCCCCCACGGCGTCTAAAAATAGCTCAAAGGCGTGGGGCCATGCCGCGGGCAGGTCGGTCCATGGCTCGGCGCCGTCGGCGCCTTCCACATGACTGCTCTTGAAATAGAGCTGACCATTATCGACGTGGGCGTGTCCTTCGGTGCCGCTGACCAGCACGGGGACGGGCTGCGCCACATCCACCCAGCCGGCGGCCAATGAGCCGATGACGCCGTTTTTAAAGCGCAAAAGTCCTTCGCCCAGCTCGTCGCAATTGGGGTAGCGCGCCGTGCCCATATCAATGTCGGCGGTCACGCTTTCTACATCGCCCATGAGCCACATGAGGATATCCAGCGAATGGGTGCCCAGGTCGCCAAACGCGCCCACGCCGGCCTGCGTCATATCGGTCATCCAAAGCCACTCGGGCGTAAACCAGTCGCCCAGCGAACCACCATGACAATTAATGTGGCGGATGCGCGTGATCTTGCCGAAGCTGCCCTTTTCGATCTGTTCTTTCAAAAAAAGATGATGGGGGTTGCCGCGCTGAAAATAGCCGGTCTGAAAAAGTACGCCCGCGGCTTCAATGGCGTCGGCCATTGCATATGCATCGGCAGCGGCCAAACCGAGCGGTTTTTCGACAAACATGTGTTTCTTGGCATCGGCCGCCGCGCGGACCAGCGGCTCGTGGCGGTCGGTCTCCGAGCAGATAATGACGGCATCCAGCGTATCATCGCTCCAAATTGAGCTGGGCTCCGCCACGCGCGCGGCATTTAGTTTCGCGGACCAGCGCTGTGCGCGCGCTTCATCGTGATCCCACACGGTTTTGACATTAACATCGGAACGCTCCTGCATGCGTTTGGCAAAGCCCGGTGTGTGAATGTGCGCGCAGCCCACAAGTGCAACTTGAATCATTGAAAATTATCTCCGTTGATAGATAGTTTATATTTGACCGATTGTCAGTAGATCACAACGGCAAAACATAGGGCCGGATTCCCCAATCGAGACCGACGCCTGAATCGCCAACACCGTTGCGGTGTACTGATTGTACAAAGCGTAATGGATATGGGGAAAAAGAATAGGCGCAGCTTCACAAAGGAACTGCGCCAAAAAAATAAACTGTCGCGTAAATTTTATCATGTAGCGGGAGGCGCGCAAAAATTCGTGTGGGCACACGACTGCCCATTCATTACTGGAACAACGTGCTATCTATGCTGGGCCGGTGTACAAGAAGCGCATCTCTAGCTGAGGCCGGCCTTGCGCCACATGGCCTGCATGGCGGCGGCGGTTTCGGCCACGGCCTGGTCGGCGGGCAGATCGCGCAGGCGCTGGCTAAACGGCTCGGCGGTGACGGGGCCGTCGTAGCCGATGGCGCGCAAGGCCTGCAGAAAGCCGGTCAGATCTAGCACGCCGGTCGCGCCGGGCAGATCGCGCACACCGTCCAGCTGTTCGTCAATGGCCAGCCCTTGGGGCGCGTCATTGACGTGAACATTGACCACTTGGTCCGCCGTTAACCCGCTGACATCCGCATTGGAACCGTGTGACGTGTAGACGTGATAGGCATCGACCAGCAGTCCCATGTTGCCCGTGCCGATGGCGTCGCCCAGCTCCAACATGCCCTGCATGGTGTGAATAAAAGGATATTGGCGCGTGTCGCGCAGCGTTTTGGGGCCAACCCACTCCAGCCCCAGCCGCACGCCGTGGTCGGCCAGAATTTGGGCGCCGGGCCGCAGGCGCGTGACGTGAAATTCAAAATTCTCGTCAAAGGTCCTTTCATCGCTACACGGCATGATCCAGGTGGAGCAGCGGTCGAGCCCCAAGGTCTGCGCGGCGCGCGCCAGCCGAGGCAGCGCCGCCATTCCCTCTTGCCAAGCAGCTTCCTCATTGCGAAAATCGACTGGATATCCCCATGTCCCAGGTCGAATGTGGGCCTGGTCAAATAGAGCTTGCACTGCGCTCGCCCCTTGCTGTTCGAGCAGATCGGCCACTTCCGCCATAGAAAAATCGATGCCGGCAAAGCCATGTTTTTGGGCCAACGCCAGCGATTCAGTCAGGTTTGCCTTGACGCCAATGGTGCCGGGACTTAAGTTGATAAACATATGAATTTCCTTGTTCTGAGCAATTCTTGAAAGTTTTCTGGTTCAACCGGAATTCATGTGGTTGTCCCGCTCTGGATTCGATTTGGTTGGAGGCTAACCCCAGTCTACTCAACCGCCGCTAACCATATGGATTCCCGATCAAAAGCGAATGATTGGATTCGCAACTGTATTATACCCATAAAAGGGTGGTCTCAAAACTGCCCAAGGCAAGTCTTGCGATGGTGAACATGGTAGCCGGCTTAGGGGTTCACTGGGTAGTCTTTGGCATATTGGCGTATCTGCCTCAGTGACTCAAGCACCGCTGAAACCTCTCGCTTCACTCATGTACCCACGTGAACAAGGCGACCTCTCGGCGGCCTGAAATAATTCTCATTGCCACTACATCCATATGGGTGGACGTCCTCAAATAAAGCTTGCGCAAGCTTTCGCACCATACGTGTTTTGTGTTTGAGGAGATTTTTATGGCCAAAAATAATGAGATGCCACTGGATGAATTTGTGGCCAAAATTGTACCCGACCCGGCAAATCCCCCCAATGCCGCGGTACTGAGTGGATTTTTGGGGGCCTCGTCGGAAGAAGGACATACGCGACTCTACTTTGACATGCAGTTGAGCAGCTACGTCGAGATTCCCGATGATGCGGTTCTGCATACGGCCCCATTGCCGGCCGAACAGTCTCCGCTGGGCGGTAGCTATGTGTGGATAAAGCAGGATGCATTGTTGATCTATGGCAAAGTCGGCGGCGAGCGGCCCAAAGCGCGTTTCTTCGAAGGGCCGATTATGCAGGAGTTTGGTGGTGGCGGCCAAGTCGGCGTGGCGGGTGGGCAAATTGGCAATGCAGTGAACAATCAATCCCAATTCATTTGTCCATCGGTGGCTTTCTGCCCTAGCCAGCAAATTGTCTGCCAGACGCAGCAGTTCTTCTGCCAATCTGTGCAGATCATTTGTAACTCGGCGGTCTGTCCAACGCAACCAGGGCCAGCCTGTCCAAACTCACAGCTAAATATCTGCCCATCGGTCTTCAATAACTGCCCGTCGCAGCTGACCCTCTGTCCATCGCAGCAGGTTGTTTGCCCATCACAGCAGGTGATCTGTCAATCATTGGTCTGCCCATCGCAAACGCTCATCTGCCAATCGCTGGCTTGCCCCACGCAGATTTGCCCGTCACAGCAGATTGTCTGTCAGACACAAGTCTGTCCTAGCGTAGGCATTTGTCCTTCCGTGGCTGGCTGCCCGTCGGACTTCTGTGGACCGGGCGGCGGCTTTCCTGGAGGTGGGCTGCTAGGTGGTCTGACGCCGCAGATGCAGCCCCAGATGCAGCAGCAAGTGCCGAGACAGATGCCGCAGGCCAATATTGCAGCCCCAGTGACGCAGATAATCTGTCCATCGCAACATATCATCTGTCAATCACAGACAACTCTCTGCCAGTCGCAGCAGTTTGTTTGCCCATCGCAGCACATTATCTGTCAGTCGCACTTCCAGTTTTGTCCGACGCAACAGATATTCTGCCAGTCTGTGGGGGGGCCATGCCCTTCTAAAGGATTGCCTTGCCCAACTGAACCGGCAATCTGCCAGTCGCAGCAGATCATCTGTGTTTCGCAATTGACCCAGTGCCCTTCTCAACAGGTGCTGTGTCCATCGCAGAACACCATCTGCCCGTCACAGACAACACTGTGTCCGTCACAACAGATTGTATGCGCGTCACAGAACAGCATCTGCCCATCACAGGCAACGCTTTGCCCATCACAACAGATTGTGTGCCCGTCTCAGACCACTATTTGTCCATCGCAGGGCATTGTCTGTCCATCGCAGGGCATTGTCTGTCCATCACAGGGCATAGTCTGTCCATCACAACAGATTATCTGCGGCAGCGCCGTAGCCTGTCCAACATTAGCTGGCTGCCCATCAGAAATATGTGGGCCGGGAGGCGGTTTCCCCGGTGGTGGACTGCCTGGCGGCGTGTAGAGTAACGTAATGTGTGCAGGATTGATCCGACGGCTGAGCTTATCGACGGCTGAGCTTGTCGAAGCCGTCGGATCAATTACCCTGACCCGCTCGAAAAGAGGTTCGCATGATTTTGACAGCCGAAAATATTCTCTTCTACCTGCTGGAGCGCGGCCTGGTCACCATGCACAGCGTGGTCGATGGCGACCTGGTGGTCGTGGAGTCATCCAGCCGCAACCGCAACTTCAAAGTGATACGCCGTAAACAGCCTGGCTACTTTGTCAAACAAGTGCAACAGTGGGATCAGGCGTCCATCGACCTGGTGCGGCGCGAGGCCGACTGCTATCAACTGGTCCATCAAGAAGCGGAATTTGATGCTCTGGCCGCGCTTATGCCTGCATTTCATGGCTATGATGCGGCATCCAACACGCTGGTCGTGGGTCTGCTGCCAGATGGCGAAAACCTGTCCGAATATCATCGGCGGCTGGACGTTTACCCCGTAGACGTAGCTAAAATGTTGGGGCAAGCGCTGGGCGCTTTACATGCGCCTCTGGACCAGGATAGCCATCCCATTCAACAGCGCGGTCTCCCCGGCACGGTTCCCTGGATTTTGTCTGCTCATCAACTGAATCAACAGCCGGCCCACAACGCACAGGGCGCCAATCAACAAGTGCTGTCCATCATTCATAAATATACCCAATTTCACCCGCTGCTGGATCAGTTGCGTCAACAGTGGCGCCGCGAAACGCTGATTCATGGTGATGTGAAGTGGGATAACTGTCTGCTCTATCGGCGCGACGAACAGCTCCGTTTAAAGCTGATTGATTGGGAGACGGCCGATTGGGGGGACCCAGCCTGGGATGTGGGCGCCATTTTCCAGGCGTATCTCGTTTACTGGATCATGACGATCCCGATTCAGCCTGATACGCCACCGGCTCACTTTTTGCACCTGGCGCCGCAACCGCTGGAAGCAGTTCAACCAGCATTGATTACATATTGGCAGGCTTATCAGCAACAGCGCGGTCTGGCGTCCGCCGCGGCCCAGGAGCTGTTGACGCGTAGCGCGCAATACGGGGCTGCCCGCATGTTGCAGACGGCTTATGAATATATGGTCTATGCGCCGCAGATTTCCGGCAACGCGCTCTGCATGTTGCAGGTAAGCCTCAACATACTGAGCCAACCGGAAGCGGCCGTTCACGAACTATTTGGATTGTAGCCATGAATCATCCACAAGAATTAGCCAAAAATCTGCGCCTAATTTTTAGCTCCCTTAATATCTTTTCACCCACCGGCTTTCATTTTGCTGGTCAGCAATTCTATACGCAAAGTGAACCAGCTGCCTCGGCTGGCAATCGCCCATTGCAGAATCCTATGATTGCGCTGCTGCAGCAGACGCTCTACCTGCACTGCTACAGTCAGCGCTTTAGCGGTCATTTGGCCGACATACCAGCAGCGAGCAGCGATGATTTTATACGGGAGTTGGCCGTAGCCAATAGGAGCCGCGAACGCTGGCTGAGTGGCTGGCAGATTACCCAAACGCTGCCCTCCGGTCAGGTAACGGCGGTCCAGAATGGGCAGACGCGTACGTTGTGGCCCGGCGAGTTTATTACGGAAGATGGGCCGGCCGCGCCGCCGCGCCCCGGCGCCAGGATTCGCGTCTTTGCCCCCAAAGAATCAGCCACAATGCAGCCAGGCTTCTATTTCGCCTTTGGTGAAACGGCATCCGAAAGTTACGAGCTGGCAAACGCCGTGCGCTTCTACTGGAATATTGACGCCGATGGCGCCCCCCAATTGATGGAACTGTTAACGCAGCGATTCAATCGCTTTCAGATCCCGTTTCGCTTTAAGTGCAGCAGCAACCGCGCTTTCTATTATCGGATTGACAGTGCCATTCTTTTTGTAAGTCGTCGCCACTATCAAATTGCCACCCAAATGTTGCGCGAGCTATATCCGCAAGTGCAAGCCCACCTGCGGCCGAAAACGCCGCTTTTTACCCAACCGCTGGCGCCTGGGCTGGCCTTTGCCGAAGAGCCTGCCACCGGCGAAAGCTTTGGCATGAGCCGCTGTCGTCTATTGGCAGAGGGCGTTTGGAGTGCCTATATGAACGGCAGCCAGACCCAGCAGGCGCGCTGGCAGGCGTTGCAGGCGCAATTTGCCCAAAATGGCCTATTGCTGGAGCGGCCCCATCTGCGGGCCGGTTCGGTTGGTTGCTACGAATGGCCCAAGCTTGGAGGAGAATCTGCATGAGTAACAAGTCAAACCAGGATTTTTTAGCCGCTGCCGATCGAATTGGCGCTCGGCTTTGTCGCGATGCGCTGTGGGCCGGTGGTCGCTGTAACTGGCTGGGGGCCGCTATGGAACCCGTGAACGGCGCCTGGAAGATCGTACAGCGTACCTTTGGTCCGGATTTGTATGGCGGCACCAGCGGTATTGCACTCTTTTTGGCGCATCTGTATAGGCAAAGCGGTGAGCGGATCTATGCGGAAACCGCGCGCGGCGCTCTGCGTCAGGCCATTTCCTGTTGCGATCAGATTCCCGCTGCCGGGCGTATTAGTCATTATGCTGGCGCGCTGGGGATAGGCTATGCGAGCATGCAAGTGGGGGAACTGTTTGATGATGCTGCGCTTTGTCAACAGGGGCATCAATTGGTGCAAGATGTACTAGCGCCAGATGCCGAGCCGGCCCAGGGAACTGATGTACTCTCCGGCATTGCCGGCGCCATCCCCACGCTGCTTTGGATGCACGTACAGACGGGGCAGTGTGAGCTGCTGGCGCGCGCGGTGGACTTTGGACATCAGCTTGTCGCAAGTGCACGCCGCGCTCCGCATGGCTGGTCGTGGAATACGCTGAACCTGCCCGAGACGCAGCGCAAACATGATCTGACTGGTTTTTCGCATGGAGCTGCTGGCATTGGCTGGGCGCTGTTGGAGCTTTATCACGCAACGCAGGATACCCAGTTTCACCATGCTGCGAGCCAGGCATTTGCCTATGAACGTCACTGGTTCAACGCCCAACAGGGCAACTGGCCCGACTTTCGCGGTCTCAATGATGGAACCGCCCAGCCGGGCGCCGCGCCTGGCTACATGGCGGCATGGTGTCACGGTGCACCGGGGATTGGGCTATCTCGGCTACGCGGATATGTGCTGCTTGATGATGCCGAACTACGCACCGAAGCGGAAATTGCCATCCGCACGACCAGCCAGATGCTTGACCACACTGCCGCGTCGCACCAGGAAAACTATTCACTTTGCCACGGACAAGGGGGCAACGCTGAACTGCTCATCTACGGCAGCCAAGTGCTGAACCGGCCTGAACTATTCGAGAAAGCCGCCGCCATTGGTCGCATGGGCCTGACGCGCATCGACGCTCAGGACGCGCCCTGGCCTTGCGGCGTCATGGGGGCGGGAGAGACGCCAGGACTTCTGTTGGGAACTGCCGGCATTGGCTATTTCTATTTGCGCTTGTATGCGCCGATGGAGACTCCGTCTGTACTTATCACATCCTCAAACTGACCGACGCGCTATTTGACAGTTGTTTTTGTCCAGGTGGCGCCCCCTGTGTCAACCCCCTGAGATGCAAAAGAACTGGAATAATGTAGACGCGCTGGCGTATTTCTGCATTGTCTCCAGGTTGCCATGCTTCTACAAAAAGAGCGAGTTTTTGTTGAATTTGACATGTAGCAACCAAAGTGAGAGAATGATCTTTGTAAACACCGATAATTTGTCATGTGCCTCGTATATAGTTGCCGCTCTAGCTGTATGTGCCGGGTTTGGTTTTTGCTCCATAACCATCTGGCTCAATAGCAAGCACGGCCAGCTGCAACGGGCATGGGGATAGTTGCTCCCTGATGATTCCCTACTGATTTAGAGGCTGTTTATGCTCCAATCTCTTTTTAATCTAATGTGCTTAAAACTTGCTAGTTAATCTAACGTGCTAGACTTTACCCAAGGAGGTTATTGTATGCAGCACAAATTATCGCGTCGTCGATTTTTGCAGATTTCAGGCATCACTGCTGGCGCTAGCCTGCTGGCCGCCTGTGCCGTCCCGAGTGCACCAGGCGCACCTGCGGCGGACGCTGGTGGCGCAGCTACCGGCGCCGAAATGAAGCAGATGGAAGCTTGGTCGCGCATGACCGATGTGGCGCAAGAGTCGATCAAAGGGATTATCGACAATTACAATGAACAGAATACCATTGGCGCGCATGTAGAATTTGTCTACATTGCGCAAACCCAAGGTAGCCAGGCCGACGAGAAACTGCTGACGGCTGTTGCCGGCGGTAGCCCACCGGCGGTTTATTACGCCGATCGCTTTACGG
>JACKBC010000074.1 GCA_020634755.1 Caldilineaceae bacterium
AAAGAATTCGGTATTGGGTGGACCCGTGGGCGTCGGCGTAAACTGGATGGGTGAGGGCGTCGGCGTGGCTGGAATGGGCGTGGGCGGAACCGGAGTAAGCGTAGGCGGCAGCTGTGTTGCCGTAGCCGTGGGTGCGCTTGGTGTGGCGGTGGGCAAAGCAATTTGCGTAGGCACGGGTGTAGCCGGAATCTCACCGGTTGGGGTAGGCAATGGCGCTGTTTCACCAATTTTTTCATATGCGCCAATATCGCATGCCGCGCCTTGTGGACGCGAGACGCCGCGCTGGTCAATCAGCACCATGCCGCCACTGCAATCGCCGGCGTCTACGGCCTGGCTGGCTGCGCCCAGTGCGTGTAGCGGCGTCAGACCGGCGCTATTGCTCTCCAGCGGCAGCAGATCCGCACTGGCATTTTGCAGATCATCAGCCTGCGTAAAACCACAGGTGGTTCCACTTTCCAAATTGTGTCCCACCGAAAGGGGTGCACTGCCCGTGCAGTTGAGACCGGCGTCGTCCGCCACGAAAATACTGTTGCTGATCTGCGCAGGGCCATGTAGATTGCCGCCCTGGTTGTTGGTAAATGTGCTGTTGAAAATTTCCACCTGCCCGCCGGACACCACCACGGCTCCCTGCAAGATCGGGTGGTCGTTTTGATTGCCGCTGATGGTGCTGTTCACAATGGTCACCACCTGCTCCCCTGCGGCCACGCCGATGGCGGGCGCTAGAGGGACGTTGTGGTTGTAAATGGTGCTGCGCTGTATGGTCGTTGGCCCCCAAAGCGCCAGGGCCCCTTCGGTAAAAGCCAGATTATCGTGCAAAACCGAATCCGTCATCTCTAGCAGACCGCGGCTAAAAATGCCGCCTCCTTGGGTTGCTTCTCCGCCATTGGCGTTGATCTGGCTGCGCTCAATCTGGAGCGCACCGCTGTTGTAGACGCCGCCCCCTTGGCCTTCGGCGCCGTTGCCGCGCACTACACTATCCATAATCTGGACGCTGCCGCTGTTAAAAATGCCGCCCCCTTGGCCGGCATTTTCCGCGGCCGGCGCGGTCGCAGCCGTATGATTTTCCAACACCAGGCTGTTGCGCAGTTGCAGCACGCCACTGTTATAGATGCCACCGCCACTTTGCGCGCCAGATGCAGAATTGCGCGCCTCATTATTGCGAATGGTGCTCATTTCTACCACCAGCGCCCCCGCATTGAGAATGCCACCGCCATTCTCATCCAGCGCCAGCCCATTGATCATGGTCAAATTGCGCAGCGTAACCACGGCATTCGCCCCCAACGTGAGTACGCGGCCCTGCGCCTGGCCGTCGATAATCACGCCGCCGGCCACATCGCCTTCTAACGTGATGTTTTTATCAATCACCAAATTTTCAGCATACGTCCCCGCGCAAATGGAGAGTATATCACCGGGCGCCGCATTTTCAATGGCCGCGCCAATGGTGACGTAGTCGCCGCCAGAGGCGCACACGGTTATAATGGCAATGTGGGCATTGGGCAGGAAAAGAGTTGAGAAAAAGTGAGCAACGTATAGAGCATATATATACGCGGTCAGGACAAATTGACGAAACGGCGCCAACAAAACAAAACCCGGCATGACAATTCCTCCTTGAGTGGGTACATTGAAGGTCATTTGCAGGGAGCGGCAGCTTTAGCCATGGGCATTTTTGCACTCTGCGCCTAGTTGCGTCAAAATTCTATTTAATTATTGCGTAGATTTTCAAATCCTGGCGATCGCAACGACACAAATTGGGCCAGATTCACCAAACGAGCTCAACATCGGGATCGCCAACACTGTTGCGCTGTATTGCAACTAGACATAAGCAGCAGAGGAGGAATGAGTATAGCCGCAAACATACAAATTTTACAAAACTTCCCCCTGGCCTTCGTAAAATCCATATTCTTTGTAAACTCTATATTGCATATATTTGACTCTCCGGGATCTAAAGGGTGACGTCCCCCTAAGATCCGGTTGAACCATATAGTGTAACAGACGTAATATTGCAATAGAGGTAAAGTAATATTTTCGGAACGCTTGGAAAAAAGGAACCAAAATCATGACACAATCCGTATCGACCGAGCCCGTGCGCCTAGGTATTGTGGGTGTGGGCCAAATTGGCAAGCAACACGTACAGAGTTATACCAATAATCCCAACGCCCAGATTGTGGCTGTGGCCGACATCAACGAAGCCGAAGCCAGCCGCGTGGCGCAAATGAACAACATCCCCAACGTCTACACCGACTTTCGCAAAATGCTAGAGCGAGATGACATTGAGGCCGTGGACGTCTGCCTGCACAACAACTTTCATGCGCCGGTCGCCATTGCCGCGCTACAAGCGGGCAAGCACGTGCAGAGCGAAAAGCCCATGGCCGGCGCCTATTATGACGCCGAGCAGATGCTCAAGACGGCGCGTGAAACGGGCCGTCACCTGCACGTGACGCTGCGCAATCTGTTCAGCACGGAAACCAAAGCGGCCAAATATCTGATTGACGAGGGCCATCTGGGCAAGCTCTATCACGCCCGGTCTACCGGCTTCCGCCGCCGCGGACGACCCTTTGTAGATGGCTACGGCAGCCCCACCTTTGTGCAAAAGCAGAATTCGGCCGGTGGTGCGCTCTACGATATGGGCGTTTACCACATTTCGGTGATTCTGCATCTGTTGGGCAACCCAGATGTGCTGCGCGTCTCTGGGAAAGTGTATCAAGAAACCGGCATGAACGCGGCTCGCCAGGCGCGCAGCGGATATAACGTCGAAGAGCTGGGCATGGGTTTTGTGCGGCTGGACGGCAATATTGCCATGGACATCATCGAGGCGTGGGCCATCCATTTGGACAATATTGAAGGTTCATACGTGGTGGGCAGCGACGGTGGCGTACGGCTCAATCCCTTTGGCTATTTCCGCAGCATAGGCGATTTGAATCTGGACAGCACCACCAATCTAGACGCCTTCAGCTACCGGCTGCACAACGTGCAGGAACAAGGCGACGTCTACGACGATGCTTTTCACCACTGGGTGGCGGCGCTGCAAGGGCGCACCGAACTCTGGCCCACCGCCGAAATCGGCCTCAACACCATGCTCATCTCCGAAGGCATCTACCTCTCGGACAAGTTGGGCCGCGAAGTGACGACGGATGAAGTACGCGAATCGTCGAAATCGACGGCGGTGAATGTGTAGGGTTTAGCGGGGCAGAGGGGATGTATGGAGTAGCTGGCGTAAATGGAGACTCTTGCGTAGTGCGTGGCGCGTGAACCACTTGCCGCACCACGCACTACGCAACTCGATTTCAGTTCACGCCATTTCACGACTTACGCAGCGCCTGTAGATCGACAGGAGTGCTTACAGAGCTGCCCTGACAAATTTTTCCTCGAGTCTTGCGTAAATCCTATATTTAAAATTTGGCCGGAGAATAAGCCATGACAATGTCCGATATAATCGAAGCTCCCCTGGCCGTTGACGGTGGCGCGCCGGTCATTCAACGCGAACTTAACCGCTATAAAGGAGCAGCGGTTATTGGCGATGAGGAGAAAGCGGCCGTGCTAGAAGTATTGGAGAGCCAGTCGCTCTTTCGCTACTATGGGCCCCATCTGCTTTCCAAAGTGGCCCAATTTGAGCAGGACTTTGCGGGCCACGTGGGGGCCAAGCACGCAGTGGGGGCCAGCAGCGGCACGGCGGCGCTGCGGCTGGGGCTGGCCGCGCTGGGTGTAGGCCCAGGCTGCGAAGTGATTGTGCCGGCGGTTACCTTTATTGCCTCGGTGGGCGCCATTGTGGCGGCGCGCGCCCGCCCCGTCTTTGCCGAAGTGGATGAGTCCATGCAGCTTGATCCGGCCGATTTGCGCCGCTGCCTGACGCCGCGTACCAAAGCCATTATGCCCGTGCATCTGGGCGGCGTGGCGGTCGATATGGACGCGGTGCTAGACTTCGCCCGCACACACGGCCTGATGGTGATTGAAGATGCGGCCCAATCGTGCGGCAGCCTTTATAAAGGGCGAGCGGTGGGCACCTTGGGCCATGTGGGCTGCTTTAGCTTTCAACTGGAAAAGAACATCACCAGCGGCGAAGGCGGCATTATGGTGACCGATGATGATGAACTATTTCGCCGCGCGGCCATCTATTCGGACCAAGGCGGCCAGTTTTGGACGGCCCATGCCGGCGTGCGCGACACGGTGGGCGGCCAGCCGGTGATCGGCGACAACATGCGCATGAACGAGATTGCCGGGGCCATTCTGGGCTGCCAGCTGCACAAGCTGCCCGAGCTGCTCAACCGCATGGAGCGCAACACCGCCATTGTGCGCAGCGCCGTGCAGGAGATTGCCGACGAACACCCCGGCCTGTATCTGCGTCCATCACATCCGGACCGCGATCGCCATGCGCTCAGCGTGCTGGTCTATTTGACCGATGCTGCCCAGGCCGATGCCGTGGCGCAGGCGCTGCGCGGTGAGGGAGTACCCGCCGGCAAGGTTTATGGCGGTCTGCCCGTGTATGCGGCGCCGCAAATCCTCAACCAGTGGATGATTACCGATGGCTGTCCGTTCAACTGTTCCACATTTTTCCCCGAGCCCATCCACTATCACATGGGCATGTGTCCACGCACCGAGGATCTGCTGGGCCGCGCCGTCAGCATTTCCATTGGCCCCATGTATGAGGAAGAAGACTTGGAGGATCTGATCACGGGCGTGCAAAAGGTGGCGCATCACCTGCTATAGGTGGATAAACACCGGCAAGCCGCCTATGAGCATGGATATATTGCTGCTCATTCTCCCTTGCCCACCACATTAGCGCACACCTGGATTGGGTCATATGTTGGTGAATAAGGCGGAGCGTAGGCCAAGTCAAGCATGGCCATGTCGTCGGCGGTCATGCCGGCGGTAATGGCGGTGGCAATGACGTCTATGCGTTTGGCAACGCCTTTTTTGCCCACAAGTTGGCCGCCAATCACGCGGCCGTTGCTCTTTTGTATAATCAGCTTGACGTTAATTTTGGCTGCTCCGGGCCAGTAGGCGGCTTTCTCGTGGCTGGTGATTACGGCACTGCCAATTTCGCCCAGCCCGTCATGGGCGCGCGCCTCGTTTTCAGTTAATCCGGTAACTGCCAACGTATAATCAAAAACTTTGACTACTGCCGTGCCGATAATGCCAGGCAGTGATGACTGGCCCCCGCTTATATTGTCGCCCGCCACGCGCCCACCGCGGTTGGCCACAGGGGCCAGCGGAATCCATACATTTTCGCCCAATACGCGATGAAAATGTTCCACGCAATCACCGGCGGCATAGATGTGGGGATCGCTGGTGCGCATCTGCGCGTCCACCCAGATTGCACCCGTGGCGCCCAGCTTGAGCCCAGCCGCTTGGGCCAGTTCGCTATTGGGGCGTACACCCGTGGCCACTAGCACAATATCCGCCGGCAGCGTGGTCTCTCCTTTGCCGCTTTGCACAATCACTTCCAGTGCGCCATCAGTGGATTGGCGGATTTGGGTCACGCGCGTTTGGGTCCAAATCTCCACCTCTTTTTCAACGAGATGGGCCGCCACTGGCTCGACCATATCGGGGTCAAAATTAGGCAGCAGTTGTGGCAACATCTCCACCACCGCCACCTGCATATCCCGATCGCGAAAGCCTTCGGCCATTTCCAGACCAATATAGCCGCCCCCAATAACAACGGCGCGCCGGGCGGGGTTCTGGGAGAGATAGTCATAGATGCGTTCACCATCGCTCAAGCTGCGCAGCGCAAAGACACCGGGCAAGTCCACACCGGGAATGGGTGGCTTGGCGGCCCGCGCGCCCGTGGCAATCACAAGCTTGTCATAGGGCTGCGTAAAGATGGCGTCCGTTTCCAAATTGCGCACATGCACCACCTGCTGCGCCGCGTCAATTTGAGTCACTTCGTGGCCAATGCGCACATCAATACCGCGCCGTTCCCGGGCGCGCTCGGGCGTCAGCACCACCAGCTTATCCATGGGGCCGATCTGGCCGCCGATCCAGTAGGGCATGCCGCAGGCCGAATAGCTGATGTAGGGCCCGCGCTCAAAGACGATTACCTCGGCGTCGGGCTGATTACGTTTGGCTTTGCTGGCGGCGCTCATGCCGGCGCCGTCACCACCGATAATAATAAATTTTTGCATAAATTTGCCTCTTTCTGTGGAGACCGGGTATAGAAAGGAACCTGTCACGCCTCAATTGTTTAAAATGCGCTAAGCTACAAACAATCAGAGCAGATAGTCCATCGCCGCAATGTTGGCTGGGAGGCTGCTCAATGGAGATAGATGTAAATAGGATATATGCGACAATATATGATATATAATTGACACGGCTTACGCAGTGAACGTTGAATCCTTTTGGATTTTGAATATATAAAAGCCAATTGAACAGAAAGAGCATACCATATGTCTGTAAAAACACCTGACTGGGTGAAACACGCTATTTTTTATCAAATTTTTCCCGATCGTTTTGCGCGCAGCGAACGCACGCAGCATCCGCGCGGCATTCACTTTAAGCCGTGGGGCTCACCGCCGGAAGAGCAAGGGTATCAGGGCGGCGATCTCTATGGCATTGTGGATAAGTTGGACTATTTGCAAGAGCTAGGCATAACCGCCCTCTATTTGAACCCCATTTTTTCATCTGCGGCTAATCATCGCTATCATACGTTCGATTATTTTCAGATAGACCCGCTGCTGGGCGGCGAAAAAGCGCTGCGCGAATTGCTGGATCAAGCACACGCGCGCAACATGCGCGTGGTGCTGGACGGCGTTTTTAATCATGCCAGCCGCGGCTTTTGGGCCTTTCATCACATTCTGGAAAACGGCGTCACATCCCCCTATATTGATTGGTTCAACATCCACGGTTGGCCGCTGCGCCCCTATATTCACGATGAGCACAATCCCCACAACTACGATGCCTGGTGGGGCATTCCAGCGCTGCCCAAATTCAACTTTAACAATCAGGGCGTGCGCGACTACTTTTTGAAAGTATCGCAACATTGGATCGAGTTTGGCATTGACGGCTGGCGGCTAGACGTGCCGGAAGAGATTAATGATGCGGCCTTCTGGCAGGATTTTCGGCGCGTGGTCAAAACGGCCAATCCCGATGCCTATATTGTAGGAGAAATCTGGCACGAGGCCCATGAATGGCTGCGCGGCGATCGCTTCGACGCCGTTATGAACTATGCCATGAATCGCGCGGCGTTTGGCTTTTTTGCGCAAAAAACCTTGCGCACCGATTATCGGCCGGGCGGCTTTGAGCTGCGTCCAATCAACGCCCCCGACTTTTCGGCCTGGATCGAACACCTGGTGCGGCTACACGATTGGGAAATTGTGCAAGCGCAACTCAACTTGCTGGACAGCCACGACACGGCGCGCACGCTCTGGATTGTAAATAACGATGAGAGCGCGGCTCGGCTGTGTCTACTGTTCCAGATGACCATTCCGGGCGCGCCGTGCATTTATTACGGTGACGAAGTAGGCATGACCGGCGCTAATGATCCCTATTGTCGCGGCGCGTTTCCCTGGCATGAGCCGGCAGAGTGGAACCAAGATTTGCTGCACTTCTACCGGCAGGTCACGGCCCTGCGTCATCAATATGCGGCGCTGCGCATTGGGGACTTTAAAACGCTCCAGGCGGAAAATCATGTCTACGCATTCCGGCGCAACTGTGAATGGCAATCGGTCATCGTCGCCTTTAATACCGATACCCAACCCGTCAAGGCCACCATACCCAGCGGAGGCTTTTATGAAGATGGCCGCACGTTGCGCACCGTTTGGCCTACGCAAGCTCAGCCTGCCTCCTATACTGTTAGCGATGGCAAGCTCAAACAGGTGGCTATTGGGGCGCGTTCGGCTGTGGTGCTGGTGGCGGAATAACGAAGAACCTATCCGTAAATTCGGTTGTGAATCCGATGGCGTCTCTGACAGATCGGTTTGGCCCAGAGAACTTACGCACAGAGATTAAAGCCCATGCCACCCATTCTGGTCATTGCCAATCCACGGGCCAATCGGGGGCGGGTGCGCCACCGACGGGCCCAGATCCAGCGGGCGCTCGCCGCCGCCGGCGCCCGCTATGATTGGCAGGAGACAGAGTACCCCGGTCACGCCGCCACGCTGGCGCAAATGGCCGGCGCGGCGGGCTATGCAACTATTGCCGTGGCCGGCGGCGATGGGACGGTGAGCGAAGTAGTCAACGGGCTCATGATGGCCGATGATTCTGCTGTACAGCCGGCTTTGGCCATTTTCCCTTGCGGCACGGGCAACGACTTTGCCGCCGCTACCGGGTTTATGCATGCCGACGTCCAGACGGCCGGTTGCCTTGTTGCCGGTCAGAGCCGCGCCATTGATATTGGTCGCGTGGTGCTGCATGCAGATGACGCCGCGCAGACGCGTTATTTCAACAACAGCCTCGGCGTTGGGCTGGAAGCAGCCACGGTCATCCAAGCGGACCGAATTCAGCGCCTCAACGGCGTTGTGCTCTATACGGTGGCCGCAATCCGTACGCTGCTGCATTTCAGAGCGGCGCCGATGGAGATTGAATGCGTGCGGCATGACGGCCATACCCAAGCAGTATCCGGCTCCATAATGATGGTGAGCGTCGGCAACAGCCCCCGTACGGGCGGCGGCTTTCATCTGACGCCGCAGGCCAAACTGGATGACGGACTGCTGGACATGGGCGTCGCAACGGCCATCTCCAAGCTGCGGCTGTTGAGTTTGCTGCCCAGAGCGCTCTTTGGCAAACATACCAGCGATCCGGCTTTTACGCTATATCAGTGTCGACGCATCCATATCCAGTGTGCGGATGGAATTCCCGTGCATGCTGACGGAGAGCTCCTATCCGCCGCGGCACAGAAAATCGAAATAGAAGTGTTGCCTGGCCGTTTACGAATTCACGATGTACGTGGCAATAACGGCTCGTCAATCAAGAAAAAACGTGGTTGACTAAGCCATTTTACGCCGGCCTTCGTACGCTTTATTGTGTATTAACAAAATAGTACTGGTATCCCAGAAGTTTGACTTCGCGGAGAAGTGGAACTTCTATGCCGGTGTTAATTTATAAATCTGCAAAAAAGCGTAAAGAAGCACGAAAGCGGCCGCCAATCTCGAAGCCTCAGCGCCTTTCCGCCGCCTAATGCGCAATTGGTTCTTAAATATGTTTCGCTTCGCTTTGCTCTATCTGGTATAATCCAATATAGGCGTACCCAGCATTGGTGTGAACCCATGTGGAGACCAACGTCTCTGTATGGGTTT
Source organism: Caldilineaceae bacterium (assembly GCA_020634755.1). Taxonomy (GTDB): domain Bacteria; phylum Chloroflexota; class Anaerolineae; order Caldilineales; family Caldilineaceae; genus JACKBC01. The sequence continues at coordinate 9,228 of JACKBC010000074.1, forward strand.
TTTATTCACACGACTACACAGAGCCTACAGAGTACCCAGAGCGCCTCCGTTTCCATCCATTCCAATTTTACGCAAGGCGTTTATACTCAGCTCTGAATGAGACCCGAAGTATTATCACTGGGGTTGAGGCAATAGAAAACTCTGGTTCTCATCTCAACCGCAGTATAGCTGCGCAAAAGGGGTCATCAGGTCTAACCTGGCCAGCTACAAACAGTGCGCAAAATATAATTTTTAGGGCTTGCATTCAAACAGGGCTTTATCAACCTTGGCGCGACAGGAAATAGCCGACATCATTCAAGGAATATTAGATAGCGAGCGGGCGCTTTTTGATGCACCTCAGGCAGAATCTGTCGAGAGTGCGGCCTTAAGCGCCAGCGCCACGATCAACGCGCAGATCTGGTTTGAACAGTTTCCGTGGCGCCCAACTGCGGCTTGGGTGGTGGTAGCCGGCGTATTGAGCTTGGGCATTTTCGCTGGCGGGAGTCTGGCCGCCGTGGATTGGCGCGGGTTGGCGCTGCTTCTGCTGCTGGCGGATCCGCTGTGGGGGTCCATCTGGCGTTTAGCTGCTGGTCGCCAAGAGATGCTGCCCTTGCGCGAGCAGGCCGTAACTCATCGCTTCTGGCTACCGTATCTTTCTATGAACTCGCCGGCCGCCAAGATCATGGGCTGGGATACACACGCCACGCAGAACACGGTGTTCCCGCTACTTTTCCGCGTGGCGGCTCCCACAATTTTGCTGGCGGCAGCAGTAGCCATGGTGTTGGATGGCGCAGCGCTCTGGCTGACCGGCGTGGTCATCGTTTGCAGCATGATTGGGTGGGTCAGCCGCCGCACGTGGCGCATCCATCCGCACTTTCTGCACGCGCTGGTCACCATTATGCTGCCTTGGGCGCTCACGCTCAACATTATGCAGCCCCAGCTAAATGGCAGCGAAGGTGCGTTTGTGTGGCGGCTGCAATGGGCGCTGCTGCTGTTGTGGACGCTTCACAATTGGGGCGAAGGGCGCTGCTTGCTCAAAGAGCGCGATCTCTTTGGCATTGGGCTTTTGGCTGTAGCCGACGTAGGGCTGGGCATTCTGCTCGTTGTGGCCAAGGCGCCGCTTTGGTTGGCCTTGCTTAGCCTTTTATGGCTGCCCACCTGGCTCTGCATCTACCGCGGTTATCCATTACGCAGCGTGACGTTGTGGTGGTTGCTCTCTATGTTGGTCAGTGCAGCGGCGGTGGGTCAGCTTTTTTATGCGCAATTATAGCCGCCTCCCCGCTTACGCAGCGCCCATACTTGCCGGTGTGAGCATGGCCGTTGTATATGTGAAAAAGTTAAGAAATCATTAAGAAGTTGAACGATTATGAATAAAAGTCAAGAAGTAAGTATGCAAACCGAAGCGACAGAGATTCCGCCCTTGCCGGCGCTAAATGGCGCGGCGGCTCCCCAGGCGCCGACCGGTGCGATTGTTGGCGTAGATCGCGTGCGCCGCGATCCGGAAGTGCTGGCCTTTATCCGCAGCGCCAATGAATCTTTGCGAGCGCTGGGTTTTACCGAGCATGGTCAACGCCACGCCGGGCTGGTGGGTCACATTGCCGAAAACGTGTTGGAGCGGCTGGAGTATCCCAAGCGCACGTGCGAGCTGGCCAACATTGCCGGCTATCTGCACGACATTGGCAACAGCATCCACCGGCAAAATCATGCGCTTAGCGGCAGCCTGATGGCGTGGCGCATTCTCGCCCGCATGGGGATGTCGCCCGAGGAGTGCGCGCTGATTATGAACGCCATTGGCAACCACGAGGAAGAACGCGGGTTGGCCACGACACCGGTAGCCGCGGCGCTGATTATTGCGGACAAAGCCGATGTGCATCGCAGCCGCGTGCAGAACCCAGATATGGCGACCTTTGATATTCACGACCGCGTCAATTACGCATCGACGCGCAGTTTTGTGCGCGTGGGAAACTCAGACAAAGTGGTGGCGCTGGAATTAGAAATCGACACCAATTACGCCCACGTCATTGAATATTTTGAAATTTTTCTAGATCGCATGACGATGGTGCGACAAGCTGTAGAGTTTTTGGGCTGTCAGTTTCAGCTGATCATCAATGAGACGCGATTTTCGTGAGTGCAGCCTAGCGTTGAAACGCCAGTCTGCTAGCGAAAGCCGGCTACAAAAGGAGTGCGCTTTAGCGTACTTTGGCTGACAGGCGCTGGTTTCAACCAGTCGCTTGATCCATTTACATTGTTAACTTTCATAAGCGCACGACATGCCAACCGATTTGAGCCGGTTTCATTTGGCAGACGCCCATTTCAATCGGTGGTATTCAAATGTCAACCAAACCTAAACGAAACTAAACGAGAAGGGTATTATGCGCATAGTGCGGTTTTCTGAAATTTCTCATGTGGCGCCACGCTGGGGCATGGTGATTGAACATTTGGTCTATCCGCTGCAAAGGGCGCCTTATCTAAGCACGGCCATTGATGGGTCCAGCGCGCCGGAAATTGAGGGGGCGCCAGTGCCCCTGAAATCTGTAGAGCTTTTGCCGCCGGCCACCCCCAGCAAGATCTTGTGCGTGGGGCGCAACTATGCCGCACATGCCGCGGAGCTGGGCAATGAGGTGCCGGACCAGCCGTTGGTCTTTCTGAAGACGCCCAGCTCGCTAATTGGCCCCGGCGCTTCGGTTGTACACCCCACCATCAGCGAACGCGTTGACCACGAGGCAGAACTGGCTTTGGTGATCGGGCGGAGCTGTCGCCATTTGAGCACCGAAAACGCCATGGACGCTATTTATGGCTACACAATTGCCAACGATGTAACGGCGCGCGATTTGCAGAATGTGGATAGGCAGTGGGCGCGCGCCAAAGGGTTCGACACGTTTGGTCCGCTGGGCCCGTGGCTAGAGACAGATTACGACCCAGCCAACCGCACCGTACGCTGTCTGGTCAATGGTGAGGTGCGACAGGAGAGCAATACCGATCTTATGCTCTTCCCAATTGTGCAGATTCTGGTCTGGCTTTCGCGGGCCATGACGCTGGAGGCTGGCGATCTAATCCTCACCGGGACACCGGCCGGGGTGGCGCCCGTGCAGCCGGGCGATGTAATGACAGTACAGATTGACGGGTTGGGCGAAATTTCCAACCCGGTTGTGGCAGAAGAAAGAGGGGTATAGCATGGCGGTAGCGCCGCTGAAACATTTTTTAGAAATTGGCCAACTGTCTGAGGAGCAATTCTGGGGGCTGCTCTTTTTGGCGCAGGCGCTGAAAGAAGAACGCACGCAAACAGGGCGCAACGAACCGATTCTGGCGGGCAAGGCGCTGGCTATGGTCTTTCAGAAGCCAAGCCTGCGCACGCGCGTGAGTTTTGAGATGGGCATGCAGCATCTAGGCGGCCATGCGCTCTACTTGAGCCCTGCCGAAGTTGGCTTGGGCACGCGTGAAAGCGCGCCAGACGTAGCGCGCGTGCTCAGCGGCTATGTGGATGGCATTATGGCGCGCGTTTTTGACCACAATCATGTGCATGAGTTGGCCCAGTGGGGCAGCGTGCCGGTGATCAACGGTTTGAGCGACTATTGCCACCCGTGCCAGGCGCTCGCCGATCTGATGACCATTTGGGAACAGCTGGGGCGGCTGACTGGCGTTACGCTGGCCTATGTGGGTGATGGCGCCAACAACGTTGCCACCAGTCTGCTGGCGGCGGCGGGCAAAGTGGGCATGGTCGTGCGCATTGTGTCGCCGGTCGGCTATCAACCGGCGCCGGAGGTGATTGACGCCACCGATGCCGATGCAACTGTAACTGACGATCTGGACGCCGTAGTAGGAGCCGATGTCATCTATACCGATGTGTGGACGAGCATGGGGCAAGAGGCTCAAAAGGAGCAGCGCGTGGCCGACCTGGCGGCATATCAGCTTAATGAGGGTTTGGTGGCGCGCACCCGCAATGATAATACGCTGGTAATGCACTGTTTGCCCGCCCACCGCGGCGAAGAAATTATCGATAGCGTGGCCGATGGGACGCAAAGCGTGCTCTTCCCGCAAGCGCATAATCGGCTGCATGCGCAGAAGGCAATTTTGGCGCATCTGCTGGGCAAGGCGCCGCTGCCAGAAAGAAACGATTAATTTGCCAGATTAGGGGTTCGCTTCATATGGCTAATCTCTAATCAGCGAGTCACATCATTCCCCCCTGTACAATTATGACAGAGATTTTACGTTCGTTAAGTCGCCTGCAAGATTGGCGCAATATGCTGGATTTCGCGCTGGTCGCGATTATCTTTTATGGCGTGCTGCGTCTTTTTCGGGGTACACAGGCTGTACAGCTCGTGCGCGGCATTCTGGTGATTGCCCTGCTCATTTTGGCGGTGAATCAGACTTTTCAGCTGACGGCATTTAGCTGGCTGCTGAGCAATAGCACAACGGTGGTTTTGGTGGCGCTGCCCGTCATTTTTCAACCAGAACTGCGGCGCGCGCTGGAACGAGTGGGACGTACGGCGCCGTTATTAATGCGGCGTGCTGACAACACAGACGCCCAGCGACTGGTCAACGAAGTGGTAAAGGCCGTAGAGCAACTTTCCAAAAGACGCCACGGCGCCTTGATTGTTTTTGAAAGCACAACGGGCTTGGGCGAATATATTTCGCAAGGTATTTTATTAAATGCCGATATTACGTCCGAATTGCTTTTGACTATTTTTGCGCCCAACACGGCGCTGCATGACGGCGCCGTGATCATCAGCAACAATCGCATCGCGGCGGCGGGCTGCATTTTGCCGCTGACGCAGCGCACGCTGTCCGATTCCCAAATGGGCACGCGTCATCGGGCGGCCATTGGGCTAAGCGAAGCCGTCGATGCATTGACCATTGTAGTATCCGAAGAGACAGGAACCATTTCCGCCGCCCGCAGCGGACGCATTGTGCGTGTAGATACCGATCTATTGCGTTCCGTTTTAAGCGAATTTTACAAATGACAGCAATACATCAACGCTAGGCCACACTGCGGTTCTCATATCAACCGCAGCATATATTTAGAACTTACGCAAGCCTAGAGTAAGAATTGCCTAGTAAAAGATCACCTCTTCTCCTGGCGGTCCACAGGCGCTGCGTAAGTCACAATATTGTTAAACTCAAGTTGTATTGCAAAATCCAAAGCCGAGAACTAGCGTGCAGATGAAACCCGCGCCGCTCTATGGAACAACTGCAAAGCGAATATTAGATCAACTGGGCACGTTGCTATTGGCCGTTATTTTGGCGCTCATTGTTTGGCTGATTGCGATTACCGAGCAGGATCCGCTGACCGTGCGCGATTTTCCCACGCCCATTCCGGTAACAACGCGTGGTCTAGCAGAGGGTTATGTTTTACTGCAAGAGGTGGAGCCAGTTATCGCCTCCATTGAGGCTCCCAAAACGCAGTGGGACCAACTCAAGCTGGCGGACTTTAATGCGTATATTGACGTCAATGGGTTGGATGCGGGCGTATACGATGTGGATGTGCAGCTAGAGGTGGATATGGCGGACGTGCGCATTCTAGCGCTTGCCAATCCACAGCGGCACGTGCAGATTGACCGCATGATTTCTAAGGAAGTACCGGTGCGGATTGAGGTGGCAGATTCAACGGCTTTTGGCTATGAATGGCAAACGCCGGTCTATGATCCGGTGACCGTCAATGTATCCGGGCCGTCCTCCCTGGTTGAACAAGTGGAAGCGGCGGGCGCCTCTATCTATCTGCGCAATGCCAAAAGCCAAGTGGATCGCCTCCAGGTGATCACGGCGCTCAACGCGCTGAATCAGTTTGTCAGCGGCGTCACGGTCACGCCTTCTACCGTCAACGTCGTGGTGCCGGTGACGCGGCTGCCAGACCGCAAAGAGGCCGCGGTGCGCCCCACGCTGGTGGGCCAGCCAGATGCAGGATACCGCTTGAGCGCGGTGAAGGTGGAGCCCTCTTCGGTGGTTCTTTCAGGCGATAATGCATTGCTGGATGAGGTGCCAGGTTTTATTGAAACAGAGCCATTGGAGCTGGCCGGCACCACCGGTGAAATTCGCAAGATTGTTTCGCTGGTTGTGCCTGACGGCATTTCGGTATTGGGTGGCAACAATGTCTTTGTCACGATTACAGTCTCGCCAATTGAGGGCGGGGCTACTGTACAGCGGCGTCCCATCGTTGAAAATTTAGGTGAGGGATTGGAAGCCACCATTGAGTTGGAATCGGTTGATGTCATCCTGCGTGGTCCAGCGCCTCAGCTAGAAAAGCTCACAGAGGATGACGTAAAGGTTGTTTTAGATTTGGGTGGACTGTTGGCCGGGGTACATAGCGTGCGACCGCGCGTGGCGCTGCCCAACGGTATTTCACCCGAGGGTATCCTGCCCGAAACAGTCGAAGTGCGTATTTCCAATCGGGAAACCAGCACGCCTTTTGGCGAATCGCCGTTGGCCACACCGGTTAGTACAACAACGGTTACGCCTGGCGTTACCCAGACGCCCACTGTGCGCAGCAACCCAATTTTGCCACCGACGCCAACACCATAAGCGAAAATCGGAACGTTATACTGCGGTTGTGATGAAAACCGGAGTTCTCTACTGGAGTCTCAATCGGAAGCAAAACACCGGTTTTTATTCAGAACAAGGTATCATAAACTATATGAAAGCAAAGAAGCCTACAGTCGCCCTGGTGGGTCGACCCAACGTGGGAAAATCGACGCTGTTTAATCGTTTGATCGGTGGACGCACTGCCATTGTGGAAGATCTGCCGGGTACGACGCGCGACCGCATTTATGGTGATTCCGAATGGAACGGCAAAATCTTCACCGTAATTGATACGGGTGGCTTGGAAGCACCCACCGTTATGGTGGACGAGCGCGTGCGTCAGCCCGACCCGGGCTCGTTGACCAGTGACTCTGCCCTCTTTGTGTCGCATATCCAAAACCAGGCGCAACTGGCGCTGG
>JACKBC010000075.1 GCA_020634755.1 Caldilineaceae bacterium
CACCGCTGCGCAGCGCTTGCAGTTGCGGGCCTTTGCCCACGCCGCCGTAGATAGCCGCGCTGCGGATTTTGGTCTTTTGGCCTAGTTCCACATTGGTCTGGTTGATCTGCTCGGCCAATTCACGCGTGGGGGCCACAATCAGCGCGCGTATTCTGCGCAGCGGCCCCTGAGTAAGCCGGTTGAGAATGGGCAGGGCAAAGGCTGCCGTCTTGCCGGTGCCGGTTTGCGCCAGGCCCAATACATCGCGGCCGGCCAACACCAGCGGAATCGCTTGCTGCTGAATGGGCGTGGGTGTTTCAAAACCGACGGCGCGCACGGCCGCCAATATACGAGGATCGAGGGCGAGTTCTTCAAATTTCAAAATATTTTCCTTGACTCTATAATAAATTGAGCCAAGGTATTTCTTAGCCCGAACTTATTTCTATACAAATTCCAATGCATTAGAAGTTACGCAGTTGAATCAGAAGTTCGGCTTCTCGCAGACGTCGAACTTCTCCTGAGCGGCGTCCAAGTGCGTAAATGCTATTCATATCCAACCAACGATTCTAGCACCAATCCTGCGGTTTGAACAATTTCAACAGGGAGTTCATGGCGTCGTGTTATCATGGCTGACAAAACAAAGGCGTAGATTCCTAGCGAAAAGAGGATGCAATGACACAACCAAAATGGGCGTTTTACAATCAGCAATACGCCAAACATGGCCAGTATGGCGGCGCGCAATTGGTGGCGGCTGCGCAGTATCCTGAGGGCAACCCCGAAGAACATTTCCGCGCCATTGTAATGGGGCTGGGCGGGCCACAAAAACGAGTGCTCGATATTGGCAGCGGCAGCGGCGGTTTTACGCTTTCGCTCGCCCCCCAATACGGGCAGGTCGTCGGTGTTGAGCCGTCCGATCTGATGCAGAAGGCGCAAGCGCAGCAGCAAGAGATGGGCATACAGAATGTTGTTTTCGAGCGTCAGGATGCCTTCCACACCACCTTTGCAGACCAAAGTTTTGACGTGATCTACAGCCGCCGCGGTCCCAATCCACGCGCGGAGGTTGATCGACTGCTGCGGCCCGACGGCGACTTTGTGCACATCACCATCGGGTATGACGATGCGCGCAGCTTGAAGGACCTGTTTGGCCGCGGGCAGATGTTTGAAAAGCGAGGCAGTTCACTTGACTGGCGGCGGCAGAAGCTGTTGGAGCGAGGGTATGATATTTGCGTGTTGAAGGAATATGGCTACGACGAATATTATGCCACCATTGACGATCTCAATGCGTTTCTGGCGCGCGTGCCTATCTTCGAGGATTATGGTTTGTCGGGAGATGCCGATTTTTTGCTGCGTTACGCCGAAAGCAACATGACGCCGCAAGGAATCTGGTTAGGTCGCCATCGCGTGCTGGTTCATGCGACGAAACGATGAATTTGGCTCAGACGCGCCTTATTTTGCCGATGCCGCCAATAGCTCTGCCGCCCATTTGGCCGCTTTGCCCTTGAGCGGAACGTCGGCTGGACGCGTATAATCGAGCAACAAATCGTATCCAATGGAGTCATAAACTGTTGAAAAAGCCAGTTCCAGATCCAAGGCCACATCTTTGTCTTCGGGTAAAAGCGGAATGGGCACCGTGGGCAGCGGCTGATCAATCCCCACTTCCCAAATGTCAGTAATCGGGCGACGCTGCCATCGACTGAGAAAAATAAAGTAAGGGGATTCGGGCAATTCGTCACGCATGGGGACGCGCGTGCCGCTACGCAATAAATCGATCTCTAGCAGATGCGTCGTGCTAAGCAGAATGCGCGTGCGCTTTTCCACATATTCTCGATAGCCTTCACCACGTTTATTGGCCGGCGAAAGTAGTTCGATTAAGGTCACCAGTCGCCGCTCCTCAACATCCCGAATTTCAACGGCATATTGTGGAACTCTCTCGGGCATTAATGTGGCGGCTTGCAGCGTTGGTTCCAACACAGCTGCGCTCGCTTCCGTCACGGGCAGCGGCACGGGCGACCGTTCGGCCACGCCCACATCTGGATACATGGAGTCGCTCTTGGCCGTTATGGCCAAATCTTCCGGTGTGTCGGTTACAAAGCGACGCATTGCTAAAGCAACATAACGCGGACGCAGTTTTGGGGCCAATTGGCGCGCAATCTCTGCGCTAAACTGCATATGAAAACTCATCCACTCCTGTCCTTCTAAGTAGGGATCCATTCCTGGAAAAGGCGATGGCATACTCAGCTCCGTGGTGCGTGCTAAACTCTTTGACGACTCGTATGATAGCGGGTGTGCCGTGCCCAGATCTATCCGGCAATTAAACCTTAGGCAAAGCACAAGCTACATCATCTTAGCACAAATATTCCTCTGATTCAATCGGAAATTTTAAAGACGGGGCGTTGTGCTTTGGGGGCGAGATGTATGCCTTGCCGGAAGATGCGGGGCGGCATCGGCTCGCGCGAACGCGGCGGTTGCCTCTTCCGGCAAGGCGGCTACATAAAATTCTGTTGAGCCAAGTTTTCTATAACGCACGTTACGCAGCGACAGCCAGTCTGCCAGAGAGAAACAGGAACGTCGGTGAGCCGACTTTCCTTTAGAAGCCGTCTGAAAAGTCACAATGGGGTCCCAAAATATGCCGGGAAAAGGCCCATTGCGCATGATGTGACCAGGATTTCGTGGCCCTTTCCCGGCATGTGACACACCTCAACCACCTTTTCAGGCAGCTTCTTAGCCTTGCGTAACATAGGTTCTATAAGTTGCGCGCCGCGAACTCCTGATATGGGTAGCGGGCAAGCGCTTCCTCATCCAGATCAATGCCCAAGCCAGGCGTTGTGGGCAGCTCGATATAGCTCTCTTTTACGGTAAATGGCGTCTGGGCAATTTGGCGCCCCATCTCTTCAAAATTGACAAAGTACTCGGTAATTAAAAAGTTGGGCATGCCGGCAGCGGCGTGGAGCGTGGCGGCCAACCCCATTGTGGTGCTGTTATAGTTGTGGGGCGAGACGGCCACATGCGCCGGTTCGGCCATGGCGGCGATTTCACGCAGCTCCAGAATGCCGCCACAGTTGCACACATCCGGGTTGATGATGTCCGCCGCGCGCGCGGCAAAAATGGGCTGAAATTCGGCTTTGGTGTATAGCTCTTCACCCGTGACCACGGGCAAGCGGATGTTCTGCTTGGCTTGGGTCAGCCCGACCAAGTCGCGCACGGAGACCGGCTCTTCATACCAATATGGGCGAAACTCTTCCATCATGTGGGCCACGCGAATGGCGTGCACGGGAGCCAGCCGTCGGTGTACTTCCACCAGAATCTCCACATCGGGGCCAACTGCCTCACGCACGGCGGCCACGCGCGCCACCGCCTCTTCTTCGGCCAGGCGGTCAATGTGCGTACGCCACGGGCCGGGAAAGGGGTCAAACTTCAGCGCGGTAAAGCCGCGCGCAACGACCGCCTGGGCCTGTTCCGCCAACTTATCCCGATCGCCGCCACCACCCCAGCCGTTGGCATAGACGCGGATGGCCGGTCGACAGGCGCCACCCAGCAAGTTATAGACCGGTTGATTAGCGGCCTTGCCCACAATATCCCACAGCGCCTGTTCAATGCCGCTAATGGCGCAATAGAGCTCCATGGAGCCGCGTTTGTTGCCAAAATCGGTATAGGCCATAAAGGTAAATTGCTTAATGTCAAAGGGGCTGCGCCCAATGAGATAGCGCGCCAAGGCATGGACGTGCGCCTGGATCGTTTTGTCGCGATCGGCCTGTGTGTAAGCTTCACCCCAGCCGTAAATGCCTTCGTCGGTTTCGACTTTGACGAAGAGCCAGTTTTTGCCGCGGCCCGGGTGGACCAAGAAGGTGCGGATATCGGTGATTTTCATGATGATTTTCCGTGCAGAATAGCACATGACCGGCAATCCAAGGTTGCCGGTCATGTGTGGCCAGGGCCAGATTATGGTTGATATTCAGACATGGCGTGTTGAAATGCTGTGAATGTCGTAAAGTGTTCTGCGTGCCAGCCAAAAGCGCGGGCCGTTTCTACATTTCCCAGCGAATCATCCCAAAAGAGAATATCAGGTGGTTCCAGCGCCAGTGATTGGGTAACACTGGCAAAATAGGCCGCATCGTGCTTCATGTGGCCAACTTCACACGATGCGAATAGGCCGTCAAAAAGCGCATCAAAGTGCATTTGGTTGCGCATGTAGGCCAGCCGATGGGACTCCTGATTTGTGGCCAAATAGCATGGCAGCCCCTGCGCACGCAGCGCGCCAATGGCCTTGACCATTTGTGGATCGGCCGCATCTTCGGTGCGAAACCAACGGGCCATAAAGTCATCCACCGTTCCCGGCCAATTCCACTGGGCCAGAAACGGTGGTAATTCCTCTTTTAGATCCGCACGACCTACCAAGCAGTCCGCAAACACGCCGCCAAAAAAGCCGCGCGTTTGCGCCGGTGTAATGTTGTGTTCCCGCGTCAGATATTGGGCAAAGCGCCACGGAAAGATGACCACGCCATCGGCATCGAGCAGCAGAGCTTTGATGGCCACACTAATCCTAATTTACGGCCTGGTTCAAATAGGCCACTACATCTCTAGACGAAATGATACCCGTGGGGTGGCCCTGTTCATCCACCAGCGGCAGGTGACGAAAGCCATGGACAGACATCAGGTGCAGCGCCTGGGCAATGGGCTGGTCCGGTTTAATGGTGACTGGACTGGGCGTCATATAGTCGGCCACTTTGGCATCGCTTAGATCGTCGACCAGGCCGGCCACCTTCATCAACACATCGCGTTCGGTGAAGATGCCCACCAACTGGTCGCGGGCGTCAGTTACCAGCAGGCAGCCAATGTTGTGCAAATTGAGCTGCCGCGTGGCTCGTTCCAGCGAGCTTTGCACATCAATGGTAATCGGCACGTGCGGATTCAGATCGGCAATGCTCGACTCGATAAGCTGATCCTGCACTTGGGTGGTGGCGTCCATGTCTGCCTTATCCAGATTATCAACATACTCTTCATCCATATCCAAAGAGAGTTCACCAGCGACTTTGGCTGCCACATCCTCGCGCTCGTTGACCGTCCACAAATCGGCGGCGCGATAGAGCTTGTTCAGATCGCCCACGCCGCGTTGGGCCTGCGCCGTTTGCACCTGCCCCATGAGCTGCGACACATAGTCTGGCTTGCGCACATCGCGGATAACCCCCATGGGCGCCGGAAATTGCGGATATTCCATGCTGCTCAAAATAAAGGCCAACTGGGTCGATGTGGCATCGTGAATCAGCAGATCACCTTCTTCAATGCCATTACCCAACTCCACCACTTCCGGGGTAAAGCCGTTGAGGCGAATGCCTTTGTTGCGATCCTTGCCAAAGACCATGGGCATGCCGTGCTCCAGATAGAGGATGTTGTCATCGCGCACGCTGCGGTCGCTCAGCCCGTCCCATTCATTGGGGTTAAAGATGACGCAGTTCTGGTAAATTTCTACAAACGACGTGCCGGGATGCTCTGCCGCCCGGCGCAGCGTCTCTTCCAGATGCTGTGTGTGGGCATCGATCGAGCGGGCCACAAAGGTGGCCTCGGCAGCCAGCGCCAGCGCAATGGGATTGAGCGGCTGTTCGATCGAGCCCATTGGCGATGATTTGGTCACCTTGCCCTGCCGCGAGGTGGGCGAATATTGGCCTTTGGTGAGGCCATAAATGCGGTTGTTAAAAAGAATGATGTTCAAATTCACGTTGCGTCGAATGGCGTGAATCAGATGGTTGCCGCCAATGGAAAGGCCGTCACCATCGCCCGTAATCACCCAAATGCACAGCTCTGGATTGGAGACCGCCAATCCCGTTGCCAATGTGGGCGCGCGACCGTGAATCGAATGCACGCCATAGGTGTCCATATAATAGGGAAAACGGCTGGAGCAGCCAATGCCCGAGACAAAGACAATCTTCTCTTTGGGAATCCCCAATTCGGGCATGACCTTCTGCATCTGGGCCAAAATTGCATAGTCGCCGCAGCCGGGGCACCAGCGCACGGTCTGATCCGACACAAAATCTTTACGCGTCAGTTGAATTTCTGTGGTTGCTGTAGACATATTATGTTCCTTTTTACCTCTCCCCCGGCCCCTCTCCTAAACCGGATGGCATCTGGCGGAAAGGAGAGGCTGAGGATGGAAGGGGGAGTTATCCTAAAATCTCATCAATTTTGGCCTTAACATTGGCGATTTTCATGGGGCGAGCCGTCATGTTGGTGTACGAAATTACGTTGACGTCTAGCTTGCCGCGCAGCAGCATGGCTAGCTGGCCATTGTTCATTTCGGGCACCAATACGTGCTTATAGCGGCCCAGCAGTTCTTTGAAATTGCGCGGCAAAGGGTTGATGTAGCGCAACTGGGCGTGGGCCACCGATTTGCCCTCTCGTTGCGCACGCTGCACGGCGGAACGCACCACGCCATATGGGCCGCCCCAGCTTACGACCAGCAGATCGCCACGCTTGGGGCCAAATACGTCCTGTTCGGGGATGGCATTGGCCAGGCGCGCCACCTTTTCGGCGCGTTCACGGTTCATCTGCTCGTTGTGCGCCGGATCGTATGACACGTTGCCCGTATTGGGCGCCTTGCTCAGACCACCCACGCGATGTTCCAATCCCGGTGTGCCCGGAATGGCCCACGGGCGGGCCAGCGTCTCTTCGTTGCGCAGATAGGGCAGAAATGGACCGTCGCCATTGTGCATGGGGCCGGGATGCGTCACCTCAATTGTGGGGATGTCTTCGGCATTGGGAATGCGCCACGGCTCGGCGCTATTGGCCAGGAACCCTTCGGAAAGGATAAAGGCGGGACACATGGCGCGCACGGCCAGGCGCGCTGCCTCAATGGCAATATCAAAACAGTCTGCCGGGCTGGCTGGCGCCACTATAATGACCGGGCTTTCGCCGTTGCGGCCATACATGGCTTGCAGCAGGTCGGACTGTTCCGTCTTGGTGGGCAGACCGGTGCTGGGGCCGCCGCGCTGTACATTGACGATGATCATGGGCAGCTCGAGCATTACGCCCAGCCCAATGGCTTCGCTCTTGAGCGCGACGCCTGGCCCGCTGGTGCCGGTGACGGCCAGCGCACCGCCAAAGGCCGCACCCACGACGGAGCCCATGGCGGCAATCTCATCTTCGGCCTGGAAGGTGCGCACGTCAAAGTTGCGCAGCGGGGCTAACGCATGCAAAATATCGCTGGCCGGCGTAATGGGATAGGTGCCATAAAAGAGCGGCTTGCCCATTTTCTGCGCCGCAGTGACCAGCCCCATGGCCAACGCCTCGTTGCCCGTCACTTTGCGATAGGTGCCGGCGGGGAGCGAAGCCGGGCGCACCATGTAGCGGCGCTGGAACGTTTCGGTGGTTTCGCCATAGAAATAGCCGGTCTGCATAGCCTTAAAGTTGGCCGCGGCAATCTCCGGGCGCTTGGCAAATTTGGCGTAGAGCCAATCTTTGGTGGTCTCCATGGAGCGGTCAAACATCCAGAAGACCAAGCCCAACGCAAAGAAATTCTGGCTGCGGTCTTTTTCCCGATTGGATAGGTCGGTGAATTCATCCAGCGCGTTGCGGTTCAACGTGGTCATGGCAACTTCCATGACTTGATACCCTTGCAGCGAATTATCCTCCAGCGGATTTGCCTTATAGCCGGCCTTGGCCAAATTCTGCTTGGTAAAGGCATCGGTATTCACCACAATAATGCCGCCTTTTTCCAGCTCGGGCAGGCTGGCCTTCAGCGCCGCCGGATTCATGGCAATGAGCACCTGGGGCGCATCACCGGGCGTTAAAATGTCCTGGCTGGAAAAGTGGACTTGAAAGCCGCTGACGCCGGCCAGCGTGCCCGCCGGCGCCCGAATTTCTGCCGGAAAGTCGGGCATGGTGCTAATGTCGTTACCCAGCACGGCGGATGTGTTGGTGAACTGCGTGCCCGTGAGCTGCATGCCGTCGCCAGAGTCGCCGGCAAAGCGAATGGCCACAGATTCAAGTTCTTCAATAACAGGTTGTTCTTTTGTAATTGTTTCGGTCATAATGTTTATCTCTATAAATATAGTTTACAAATTGGTGGATTGCGAAGGCCCAATCAACCAATCGATCAATCAGCTAATACCTTTGCCTCATCCCCCTTCTTGCTTACGCGGGAAGCGCTCCGGATCGGGCGGGCGGTTGAGAATTTCCACCGGATAGCGAGAAGCCAGAAAATTGATGATAGACTGATGCGTCATGTCTCCCAAGATCGCGCCATGCTCATCGACGGCGGGCAGATTGCGGAAGTGGTTTTCATCCATGGCGCGCAGGGCGGCGGCCGCCGACAAATCTGGGCGAATGGTGACGGGCGCTTTGGTCATCACGTCATCAATGGGTGCATCCAACGTTTCTGGCGCGTTGACCACTCTGCGCAATACATCGCGGTCTGTAAAAATGCCCACCAGCTTGTCATTGGCATCGGTGATCAAACAGACGTTGTGGCGCTCTGCCCGCAGCTGGGCCAACACATCCCGCACGGCCGCGCCGCTGGACGCCTTGGAAAATCCCGATAGCCCCAAATGCGATACCTGCTCTTCACGTAATTCGGATTCTAACGTCATAAGGTCTCCTTTTGCATGATCCGTTGTGCCTATCCAGCCGTAGCCTGAGCCTGTCGAAGACCACCTCCGCCTTCGACAGGCTCAGCCCTCGCGCGCCTGGATAATTACAATCCGTTTACATACTCAGTACACCGCAACAGTGTTGGCGAGATAGGCGTCGGTCTCGTTTGGTAAATCCGACGCTATCTCTTGCCGTTGCGATCTACTGAGTATTCACAGATCGCAACAATGTCGGCAAGTGAGGTGGCCGCGTCTGGTTTTACATCCAACCCTGTCTCTGCGCTTTGCGATCTGCTGCTGCGTGGCAGAGCCTCTCTTTGACAGCCAAAGTGCGACCCACCTTCTCTCATCTGTGGAGAGAGCAAGGGGCACGTGGCGGAGAGGCTCACCTTTTGTCATTCCTCTCGCTATATTATTTACACATACGTTACGTAGCATTACGTTAAGTAGCATTACGTAGAGGAAGAATGGGCAAAATAGCTATGTGCTATTGTAGCATGGGCTTACATCGCGTTCAATTATCAGCACGTCGCAATGTAGGGCAAAGGTGAGCTTCGCAGTCGTAACGGATAAATCCGGCCGCTCGCACAGAAAAGCCGCCGCCGCGGCTAGATTCCCAGCGGTTGAGACCACTTTGCAGAGTCAGATGGATGCAATTGCCACATTTTCCGATCCAACAGCTGGGCCCGCAAGGCTGTTCCACCCATACGGTGATATAATCAATAAAACCGGTACCTATCTAGGTGTTGCCTGAGCTTATCGAAGGCAACGCTGGGCTTCGACAAGCTCTGCCCTCAAGCACCTGAATCGTTGCTAAAACTGTGTGTGAAATCCACGACCAGACAATCACCAGCCACAAAGTGCCCAACGTACGTATGAATCAAATTTCCGCTCCGCAGGCCGTCTTTCGCAACCCACCTACCGAATATGGCATTATGCCTTTTTGGTTCTGGAATGATGATCTGGACGAAGCCGAGCTCTTGCGCCAGATTGGTGAGTTTCATGCCAAAGGTTTTGGCGGTTTTCTGCTGCATCCCCGGGTCGGCCTGTCGCGGCGCATTGGGTATCTGACCGATGAATATTTTCGGCTGGCCCATGTAGTTGTGGCCGAGGCCGCGCGTCTCGGCATGAAAGTGGTGCTCTACGATGAAGGCTCCTATCCGTCCGGCTCGGCTCAGGGCAAAGTGGTAGCTGCCGACCCAACGCATGCCTCGCGCTGCATCATTATGCAGCAAAAAGAGATCAGCGGTCCCGCCCAGGGCTATTGGCATCCCAATCCGGGCCGGGGGCTCAGCGATGAACTGCTTTGCGTGGTGGCGGCGCGTGAATCCGCTCCCAATTGCGTAGACCCCGAATCGCTGACGCTGCTGCCGGTGCAAGCGCCGGAACTGGTACACTATGAGCTGCCGGCCGGTCAATGGCGGCTGCTGGCGATTTGGCACGTCTACAGCGGCGGCGCCATTCGCGGCGTCCACGCTGAAGAAGATGATGGCCATGCGCTGGCCCCCGCGGCTGGCGATCTGCTCAATCCAGCGGCCGTGGCTTCGTTTATTCAGCTGACCCACGACCAATATTACGCCCATCTACATGCCTATTTTGGCAACACCATTGTGGCCATGTTTACCGATGAGCCCATGATGCTGGGGCGCGGCGCCAAGCGCCGTCCCGCACCCTGGCCCTTTACCCACGGTTTTGTCGATGAATTGCAGGCTCGGTGGGATGAAGATGTGCGGCGTTGGCTGCCCGCGCTGTGGTTAGATTGTGGTCCGCGCACAGATGATTTTCGGCAAATGGTGACGCGCGCGCTCTATGACCGGCTAGAGCGCGTCTTCTATGGCGCACAGAGCCAATGGTGCGAGAATCACGGCATTGCGCTCACGGGCCATCCAGCCGAAAGCAACGACTTTGGCGCGCTGCGTCAATTTCAATGGCCCGGTCAGGATATGGTCTGGCGCTGGGTGACGCCCGGCGCGGCGTCGGCGCTGGAAGGGGCGCACTCGTGCGCGCCCAAGTGCGCCAGCAGCGCCGCCGCGCTGCAAGGCAGTCGCCGCAATGCGTCGGAAGTACTGGGCGCATATGGCTGGCAACTCACGCTGGACGAGGCCAAGTGGCTGCTGGATTGGCACTTGGTACGCGGCAATAACCTCTTTTATCTGCACGCCTGTTTCTACTCTGTGCGCGGGCGGCGCGCCTTTGAGAGCGAGCCGGATATTGGCATCCACAACGTTTGGTGGCCCTATTTTGGCCTGTTGGGCGCCTATCTGCGGCGCGTCTGCTGGTTGCTGAGCGATTGCGCCCAAGTGTGCCAGGTGGCCATTTTGACCGACGGCAACGCCGCGGCCTGGCAGGCGGCCAAGGTGCTCTATGAAAATCAGATCGACTTTATTTATGTTGATGAACCGGCGCTGGCGCAAGCGCGAGTGGAAAATGGGGAAGTGGTCGTCGGCAACCAACGTTTTCGCGCCATCATTTGCGATCCGCCAGATGTAGCTGGGCAGGCGCACCTGCATGAATTTGTGCAGTCCGGCGGGCAAGTACTAACCGAGTGGACTGCGGACACGTTGGTTTCGGCGTTGCGCCAGACCGTTGCGCGCGATATCGATTTCCCCAACGCACCCGATTTGCGTTTTATCCATGTACAAAAAGAGGGGCGCGAGTGCTATTTCTTGGTAAATGCCGGTGAAGAACCGATTGCGGGCGAACTTTCGCTGGCCGTAGCGGGCGCGTTAGAATGTTGGGATCCGCTGGACGGAACGACGCGGCCCTGGCCCGCCATCGTGCGCAACGGGCGGTTGCATACGCACCTGCGGCTGGCGCGGCGGCAAGCGCTGATCCTGGCCGTCGATCCCGGTGGTGAGCCAATGGGCGAGTGCGCCCTGCCGCCACAGCCCGGCGATGCGCTATTACGCTTGGATGGCCCCTGGCGCGCGGCAAATGCGGAGGACGCACCGGCGTCTGTTCCCTGTCCTGGCGATTGGGCGCAGGCGCCGGGATGGGAGACCTTCGCGGGCACGCTCACATTTCGCACCCAGTTCAGCTTGACTGCGGCGCAGGTGGACCAGCCGCTTTTTCTCGATTTGGGCCGCGTGGGCGACATTGCCGAAGCGTGCGTAAACGGTGTGCTGGCGGGCGTTTGTGCCTGGGCGCCATACGTGTTGCGGATTGACGCCGCTTGCCAATCCGGCGATAATCAGCTTGAGATTCGCATTACCAATTCTGCGGCCAATTTTTACGAAGGTATGCAGTTGCCATCGGGATTGCTGACGCAGCCGCTCATTCGCACGGCCAAGGTAGCGCCGGCTCCGAATTGACCTGCTACCCATGAAAACGGCTGTTCTCTTAGGCAGTGCGACGCACATTAACCGCTTCTATTAGATTACAGTATGTATGCACATGCCTCATATTGAGTGTCAACGTAATAAGTGTCAACACGGCTCTTACTGAGGGTTGTGTCCCAAATTAGGGGCAATATCGCCCGCTGCGCCGTCTCTGTCTGATTTTGCGCATCAGCGCAAAATCTGTCCCACTCCTACGAGTGGAGAGGGACGCGGCGCACTCGCAGAGTGCACAGCCGGGAGAGGCCCCATTCGAGGACGCCCCCTTATTGCGAGAGCCTAGCATAAAGGAATATAACAATGAGCCAAGCCGTCAAAATAGGGATGTTCAGTTTTGCCCACGGACATGCAGTCTCCTATGTGGCCAATTTGCGCACGCTGGACAATGTAGAAATCAGCGGCATTTACGATGATAACGTCCAGCGCGGCCAGCAGATGGCCAAACGTTTTGCCACCCAATATTTTGACTCAGCGGAATCGTTGCTGGATCAAGGCGTGGATGGCGCCATTGTCTGTGCCGAAAACGCCAACCACCGGCCACTGGTGGAGCTGGCGGCCGGACGCACCGGCTACATTCTGTGCGAAAAACCGATTGCCACTACGTTGGCTGACGCCCAGTCTATGATCGATAGCTGCGCACGCACCAATACGCAGCTGCAAATTGCTTTTCCCGTGCGCTTTTCGCCACCGGTCCAGCAGCTGAAGCAACTGCTGGATGAGGGCAAATTGGGGCGCGTCTACGCAGCCAAATGCACCAATCACGGCTCCATGCCTGGCGGCTGGTTTGTGGATAAAGCGCTTTCTGGCGGCGGCGCGGTAATCGATCATACCGTGCACGTCATCGATCTGCTGCGCTGGTTCTGGGGCGCCGAAGTGACCGAAGTTTATGCTGAGATCGGTACGAATTTGCTCTACTCCGATCTGGATATTGACGATGCCGGCATGCTCTCCTTTACATTGTCCAACGGCGTCTATGGCACGCTGGATACGAGCTGGTCGCGCAAGGGCGCATATCCCACGTGGGGTGATGTGAAACTGGAAGTGGTGGGGGAACAGGGCGCGGTACAAATGGATGCGTTTGAGCAACACGTAGCGCTCAGTTCCGAAAAAACGGGCAAGACCCAGTGGGTAAATTGGGGCAGCAATATGGACTTGGGGCTGGTGCGCGATTTTATAGATGCCATCCGCACGCGCCGTGCACCGTCAATTACCGGTGAGGATGGATTGCGGGCGCTGGAAGTTGCCCTGGCGGCCTATCGTTCGGCAGCCGTCGGGCAACCTGTTGCCTTGGCCAATTGATGCGCTCACGCCTAGGTGGCACCAACGCGTCTGTTTTGCCAAAAATAGGCCCGGAATGTTCGAACATTCCGGGCTTATTTTTTGATACCCCGTTAACAATGCAACCAAGGCCAGCAGTCGGTTGGGGCACGCTTGCTCTGTTCAGCGTACCAAAAACCGCTCCACCACGGATTCATCCAGCTCCACCCCCAGCCCCGGCTCTTCTGGCACATGGACAAAACCATCCACCACCGGAAAGCGCTGGCGGGTTAGCGTTTGGCGCAGCGCACTTTGCTCGACACAATACTCAAACCAGCTGCTGTTGGGCAGCGCGGCCAGCATGTGTAGAGAAGCCGCAATGCTCACACCGGTCTTGTAGGAATGGTTGACGCAGAGCTTGCGCCGACGGGCCACGGTTTGGCCAATGCGCCGCATATTGGTCAAGCCACCCACGCGCGCCACATCGGGTTGCAGCACATCGAGCCCACAGTCGAGCAGCCGCTCAAAGCCTTCCAACGTCACATCCTGTTCGCCCGCGGCAATGCGGATAGGGGAATTGGCGGCAAATTTCGTGTAGCCATGATAATCATCGGGATGCAGCGCCTCTTCAAACCAAAAAGGGCGATACTCGGCGAACTGGTGGGCGCGTCGGATGGCCGTGGCCACATCATAAGCCAGACCGGCGTCGATCATGAAGTCAGCGCCATCACCTACGCCCTGGCGCGCCGCGGCAATGTGCGCAATATCACTGGCTTCAGATTGCCCCAGCGGTCCCCACCCAAACTTGACCGCCGTGAAGCCGGCGTCGATCCAGTGTTGCCCGATTTCGTATGTTTCTTCCGGCGTGTCACCAAAGAGGATGGACGCATAAGGGCGCAGGCGTTTTTGAAAGGCGCCGCCCAGCAGCTTGTAAACCGGCTGCTCGTAGACCTTACCCGCAATGTCCCACAGCGCAATGTCTATGCCAGAGATGGCCTGCTGCGCCGCGCCGCCTCGGCCAAAGAAGATAGAGCCGCGGTACATCTTTTCCCACAGGCGCTCGATTTCCAGTGGGTCTTCGCCGATGACGCATTCGGCCAGCCCCTGGGCGATGAAATGGGACATGGGCGCCTCAATAATTGCTTTGGCCACTAATGGTGATGAATCAACCTCGCCTATGCCCACAATCCCGGCATCGGTATGCACGCGCACAATCAGCGTGTCCTGCGTGCCATCGGCGCGGTCGTTAACTTCGGGCAGACGCAAATAGAGCGCCTCAACGTTGGTAATTTTCATGATCTTCCTCTTGTGTTGGGAGTTGAAATGCGATTGCAGTAGATAATGGCTAATCTTTTTGGGCTTTCTCTGATCACAGACTTGCGTGTGCGGGGATTTTGATGATTGTAACTCACGTTACGCAGCGGCAGACAGTCTGCCAGAGAGAAACAGGAACGTCGGCGATCCGACTTTCCTCCAGGCATGCGTAACATAAGATTGTAAATAGGTGCACCGAAATTGACAAGTCCCACCGCGAGCGCGACACGCATGCACCAGCGGATTCACGAAAGACTGTTCACATGCCGTGGCGCCTCGCATCGATGATTGATGTGAAAATAAACCGGTAATTTTCACAACGAAAGCTTGCGTCTACTAGGGTCTGTTGTGATTGAGAAAACCCGCTAAAGTGCACTAACTGCGAACCGGTTTGAGCCAGCTTTCTTGAGCAGCCACCGATTTCAAACGGTTGATCTGCAACGGTGGATCTGCAAATGTAAACCGTACCTAGCCAATTGCACGCGGTAATGTTACCATTCCGTAACTATTCTGTTCATTGTCAACACGTCCGCCTCTGCACAATACACAATTGGAGAAGAGATATGACCAGCCATATTCTGCGCGCATCTGCGCACCCCACGCTGCAGCCCACGGTAGAGCTGCAACACTTGGCGGCGGATAGCCCCCAATTTCCCTTTATCGCCACCAACCGCGCCGATGCAGTGGCCTGGCAAACAGCCTGTCGCTCCGCTCTGACCGAGACGGTCGGCTTTTTGGATAGCCCATTGGTGGATCCGGCGCCGCAGCTTATTGAAGAGGTGGACCGCGGCGACTTTGTGCGCCAAAAGCTGCTCATCTCCACTGCGCCTCACGCTCGCATGCCGCTCTACTTATTGATGCCCAAAGGCGCGACCGAGCCGCGTCCCGCGGTGATTGCCTATCATGGCCACGGCTATGGCGCCAAAGATATTGTAGGGCTATGGGAGAATGGGGAAGAGCGCTGGTCGCCTGACGGCTATCACAAAGACTTTGCCATTGAACTGTGCCGGCGCGGCTTTGTTGTGGCCGCACCGGAAATCGCCGCCTTTGGCGAGCGGCGCGCCGACTACAGCTACCTAGATCGCGTCATGGGCCAGCCCGAACCGACCACCTGTCACAACGCCGCTACCTATGCGTTTATGCTGGGTAAATCGCTGGCCGGCATGCGCACCCGCGACGGTATGCGGCTCATCGACTATTTGGAAACGCGTGAAGAAGTGGACGCCACCCGCATTGGCGTCATGGGCATTTCCGGCGGCGGCATGGCGGCGTTCTTTCACGCCGCGCTGGATGAACGCATTGGCGCAGCCGTCATTAGCGGCTATTTTAGCAGCTTTAAAGATAGCATTTTGGCCATGAACCACTGT
>JACKBC010000076.1 GCA_020634755.1 Caldilineaceae bacterium
GCCACCCGAATGCGAGGGCCAAAATGCTGGACACCGTGCGACGCACTTTTCGCTACCTGAATGACAGTGGCCCAAACAATAGCCGTCCTATGCCGTTGCCGGCGCCAGGGTGCGATTTTGCCAGCGCTCCAGGTTGACGCCCTTGACCAGCAGCCAGAGGGGGAAGGCAATTTCAGCAACGGCGATGACCGTGGCAATCAAGCCGGGGGTTGTGGTATAACCGGCGACCAAGAGCAGGCCCGTCGTATCAACCAGATAGCCAATGCCAGCGGCGATGAACAGGAACCCCAGCACCTTGGGGAAATAGCCGGACTGCACAATCAAGTAGCCCAGAATCAAAACGTGGGGGACCAGAAAGGCAATGCCAATCGTAAAGCCAATGCTGTGCGCATTGAGAAAGAGCATCACCAGCGCCTGCACCTGTTCCGGCCCAAAGGCTGTTGCAACATCGCCGCCATTGATCAGCTGCAGCACAAAGTAGTAATTGAGCAGATTCAAGCCGTGGATGGTCGTCATGGCCAGCCGGGAAACGGCCGCTACCAGCGATAGCGTCTTGTTGACCGGCTTCAGCAGCACGTACAACACCACGGAAAGCACAATCTCGCTCAACAAAATAATCAGCTCGCTGCCAATCGCGCCCATGCGAAAGATCGATTCGTCGGCGGCAATGTTGGCAACCGTAGCGGCGGCGTCATTGGGCACAATGAACTGGTCGGGTATGACAAAATGCGCAAAGATGGCGGCAACGGTGATAATCAGATACAGAACGCCGGCAAAACGCGCATAAGCGGACGGGGACAGTTCACGAACGTTGGTTTTCATGACAGATTCTCCTTTAATGCAAATGGTTAATAAAACTGTAAAAATCGAGATGTTATTTAACGGGTCATGCAGTCGGACGGAAGAGAGCGCAGCGAGCGCAGCGGTAGCCCTAAATCCCGCACCTTTTTCAGCAGTCCGTATAGAGCCGCTTGGTCAGCCACCGGGCCGGTGAGGAGGGTTTCCCCTTCTTCTGCCAGGGTGATGGTCATGCCTTCAAACCAGCTTGCCCAGCGCCTATCCAGGTGCCCTTTGAGGCGAATCTCAAAAATTTCAGTTGGGGTGTGCTTGGTCATCATGCGCTGCCTCACTACTCTTGTGGCTGTGGCTTTGCCGCCACATCACTACCTTATCTTCGTTGCCCTGTTTTTATTACCTGGTTTTCATGACCTTGTTTCGTTGCCTAGAGAATACACAAGAATGTGGTGAGCGGTCATCACCAAATGTGGTGATTAATGTGGTGATTAATGTGGTGATTAATGTGGTGATTGACATGATGATCGCTGTGGTGATTGGTATATGGCCCAAAGATATAAAGGTAATAAAAACGGCAGATGACTGTCGTCATCTGCCGGAGCTAAAATTGGCACGCCTTATGCCACAGGGGCGGTTAGCGCGTTGCACATGGGTAACGTAGTTCACGCGCGTAGCGCATGACGCGCACCCTCATTCAAATCAAATTGAGTTCTTCGGCGCGGCGCACGGCCGTACGCCGACTGTTGACGCCCAACTTGGCGTAAATATTTTTCGTATGCGTGCGCATTGTATTCAATGACACCATCAGTTCGCGGGCAATCTCTGGACCAGTGAGTCCGGTGGTGAGCAGCTTGAGTACGTCAAGTTCGCGCGCGGACAGGGGTTCGACAAGGGTGTTGACAATGGGTTGACCAGCTGGGCGCGAAACCGGTGGTTGGGAAACAACCATTTCTCCAAACGCGATCAACACTGGCTGTGCAAAGAGTGGCGCCACGCCCGCCTTCACCGCCTGCCGTAGCAATGACGCCATGGGCGGGCCTGCATCCACAAACGGACGCAGCAAGCCGCCCGGCGCCGCCAGCGTCAGCGCCTCCCCCAGCGTTTGCATTGCCTGCGCATCTTCGTCTTCAGCCTGTTGGGCCAGCGCTTGCAGCAGCAACACCTGAAGGCGCCTGTCGGCCCAGCCCTTTGCTTCGGCCTCCTGCCGCGCCGGCGCTAATAGCACCAATGCGGCTTTGGGATCATGCTGTGCGAGATGAATACGCGCCTGGCTGAGGGGCAGATCGTGTGCTTGGGCCAGCTGGGCGGCGGCGGCAAGCGCGCCCTGGTGCAGCAACACTTGGATGCGCACGGTCGTAATCTCCGCCATCCAATGCTCAAAATGGTGCTGCTGCACAAACTGTTCTGCTGCGGCCAACCGCGTTACGGCCGCCGCCACATCCCCGTGCGCCAGCTCCACGCGCGCCAGCAGGACGCCACAGGCGGCCGGCGTATCCACATTTTCCAACTGCCGCGCCAGCGCCAACCCTTGCTGCCCATACCGTTCCGCCGCCGCCAAATCGTTCCATTGGTAGTGGATGCGCGCCAGCCCCACACATGCTTCGCACGCCGCCGGCCACGGCGGGTCGCCAACCAGCTGTAGGACTCGCCGGAAGGACGCTGCGGCTTGATGGGCTTGAGTTTCCGCTTCCTGAATCTGACCGACACAAGTCGTAGCGGCGATTTCAGTCATCAGATTGCCGGATTTCTGGCTCTGGGCAATGGTTTCAGCATACGCCTTGCTGGCCGCCGCCCGCTTGCCCTGCACCTGATAGGCATAGCCCAGCGTCCAGGTCGTGGTGGCGCGCATGGGTGCGTTGTCGGGGTGCAGCAGTTCCAGGGCGCGGCGCGATTGCGTAATGATCGTCTCCACCTGATTTTTGGGCACCGCCAACATTGCTCGGTTTGCAGCAATCTGGCCGAGCAGATCGGCGGTCTTGTCATCCGGCGCGGCGTCTTGCAGCGCCGTTTCCGCCGCTTGCAGGATCTCGTCAATGTTATCATGCAGGCGCCCGGTCATGGTGAGCACAGAGGCATACATTACCCGCAAAGCCGGCTTGGCCCTAAATTCGGCCTCCGGAAGCGATGCCAACCAGTGCCGGATGGGCATCGCTTCGCCCCGAAAGTAAAGCGGCAGTCCTTTACCCTCAATCAAGCGCATGGCACGCTCTATGTCATTGGCTGCCGTGGCGTGATGAAATGCCTCCAGTTCCAGACCGTTGGCCTCATACCATTGGCTGGCCCGGCTGTGCAGGGCATTGAGATCGCTCTCCCCACTACTCTCCAGCAATCGCTGCCGCAGCAGCTCTGCAAACAGATGATGATAGCGATACCAGCGTCGCTCGTTGTCCAGCGGCACGAGAAACAGGTTAGCGCGCTCAAGAGATTCTAGAATCTGCTGGCCGCTGGCCTCTCCGGTCAGCGCGTCGCACAGGGAACCGGTTAGCTGATTGAGAATGGCCGTTTTCAGCAAAAATGTCTGCACATGTGGCGGCTGCTGGTGCAGCACCTCTTCCAGCAGATAATCCAGCACAAAATGATGGCTGCCGGTAAAGGATTGAATAAAACTGGCAATGTCTTCCTGACCGCGCATAGAGAGCGCGGCCATTTGCAGCCCGGCAATCCAGCCCTCTGTGCGCGCCTCCAGCGCCGTGATCTGGTCCTCTGTTAACGCCAGCCCCATGACGTTCTGCAGGAAGCGGGCCGTTTCCGCCAGCGTAAAGCGCAAATCGGCCGCCCGCACTTCGGTCAGCAAGCCGCGCACGCGCAGCCGCGCCAGCGGCAGGTTGGGATCCTCGCGCGTGGTGATCACCAAATGCAGCTGCGGCGGCGCATTGTCCAGCAGAAACGCCAGCGCCTCATCAATCGGCCGCGCATCAATGACGTGGTAATCGTCCAGCACCAGCACTATCTGCTCAGGCTGCGACGCAACATCGTTGAGCAGGGCAGTGAGCACGGTGGGCAGCGGCAGCGGCGATGCTTGCAGCATGGGCTGCGCCGACGCGCCAATGTGGGGATCAATGCGCTGCAAGGCGGCAATGACATAAGCGAGAAAACGCGCCGGCGCGCTGTCGTTTTCGTCCAGGGACAGCCAAGCGATTTGCGTGGGGACGTGGGATGCAGGCGGCAAGGGGGCGCGCTCCGTTTGGAGCGCGTCGATCCAGCTGCTGACCAGCGTTGTTTTGCCAAACCCAGCAGCCGCGGAGATGAGGGTCAACTTGCCGGTCCGCCCCTGATTGAGTGCTTCAATCAGACGGGGGCGGGGAACAAGCGACGGCCGTAAACGCGGCACATGTAATTTTGTTTGAAGCAAATCGTCAGACATGGACCCAATATCTCTTATTGATAATTTTTATTCCCGCCCCGAATTTATTATAAATCTTTGCGCTCCAAACGTAACCATCACTAGCGGCAATGAAGCGCAGTAGAATTGACGTCCGGTGTCGCCAATCTTCTCCGCAACAGCATCACAACGCTGGCGACCCACATCAGAGCACCGAGCACGCTGGAGACGTAGTAGACAATTAGGTTTGTGTGGAGCTTGGTTTCGGCGGCCAACGCGAGAAAGTAGATGACGATGGCCACCAGCGGAATGAAGAAAAGCAGCAAGTAGCGGAGCGGTTTCACCTTGTGGTCAAAAGCGGAAATCACATTGGGCCGCGATTCGACAAGACGATTCTTGTTCAAAGCCCAGAACGTGATGCCCATCAGAGGGGGCAGAACCCAGAGCGCTTGCGGAGCGGCGGGTACGGTGATGGAGGCATAGTAGAGAAGCGTTACCACACCCAGAAACCACAGCTCGGCTTTGCGCGGTTTGAACACGAACGGCATCGCGCGGTTGTAAAGCCAGTGCGCCAGAATGAGAAATGCGCTAGTGCACAGGGAGAAGATGGCGAAACGGATGAGCAGAAGATCCTTCTGGCCCGCATCAAGCATGGCTTTCATCGCGGCGGGCGGTTCGTTCCACCACCAGATTCCCCAGACGCCGTAGAAGAGGCCGATGGCGCTGGCCAGGCAGATGATCTTAAGAACTCCGCCCTCTGCCAAGACTTTGCGCACGAGATACCAGCCGACCAACACACCAATAAGCGCGTGCCACGCAAGGCCCGTAAAGGAGATGGAAACCGGGAATGAGCCGTCGGACGCGCCATACATCGTCTGGACAACAATACCCTCCTCAAACCAGCCGTAAAACGCGCCAGCGAGAAAGACCGCCCACACGTTATGAACTTTGAAGACGCTTACGACGCAGAGAAAGATATACGCCATGACCGAGTACGCCAGCCAGGTGCCCAGGAGACTGTTGATAGACATCCCCTCACGTTCCGGCGTCGCCCAAAAGACCAGCTCACCATAAAAAAAGATGATGTAGCCTGTAGTCAGGCCGATGAGCATACGTTTGAGAAAGTCTTTCACGGGCAACTTGTTCCATGGTCATCTCCCGCCCAACGTTTGAGCAAAGCCGACCACGGCCGGTCGTAATGGGTCGGCGCCTTGAAAGGAGGGATAGGGGGATAAGCCGCCGGCCCGCCTCAATGCCCAGAGGGCTGCCAGTCTCCCGGCTAAGCGGGGGCGGACGATCGGCTTTATCCTCAATGTATCCGGCCGGCGACCGAGGGCAACTGACCCCACCGCCTACGGCCAACCTGACCGAAGGTCTCACGACAATGCGGCTACCAAGCGAGCTCATCCAGATGGTTGTGGCCGGAAAGCACGCGCGCAATGCGGTCACGCGTCGCTTCACGCTCGTCCGCTAGGGATTGATGTCCGTAGAGCGCGATCTCACGCTGCATGTCATAGAAGAGCAACCGCTCGCGCAGATGCTCGCGCTCGAACAGTTCCGGGTACGCGCCCCGCAGCCATCTAGGGACATCGGTGAGTGTGTTTGCGTCGAGCCCTCGCCCGTCGGGTACCGGTGGGTACGCACTCGCCTTTGCGCACCAGCGCAGGATGGTATCGAGCTCGACATCCGCTGGCTGGACCACCGCCTCGGCGAAATCGATAAGACCGGTCACGCGTCCTTCGTCAACCATCACATTGGATCCATGTACGTCACCATGGACAAGAACGAGTTCGTCGGCAGCGAACAACGCCAGCCGCTCCCGGACCCAGTCGGCGACGTCGGCGAGCAGGCGCACGTCACACCCGGGCCGTCGCCGCGCAGCCTCGACCTGACCGAGCGCCGCACTCACCACGGGTGGGTGGAACGAAACGCGCGGCTTCCCGGCCAGCGCATCGGCGAGCCACGGGGGCATCAGGTCCACCGGGACAGGAACTCGATGGAGTGCGCGCAGCGCAAAGCCCAGGCTTTCGATTATGGCGCGGCGCGTGGGCGCGTCTGCCCCGGGCCACGCCTCGTGTAGGGTTTGCCCGGGCAGGCGTGCGGAGACGCACCAGGGACCGTCCGGGCCGTCGCCGTGGCCAAGGTGCCGGGCGTGGGGGACTTCGCGGCCGGCGAGCAGGTTCACGACCGTGGCCTCGTGGCGAAACGCGTCGCGGAACTGTCCGTTGCCCAGCCGCACGACGTATGCGTCGCCAACCCATACGCGGCTACCCCAGCCACCCTTTGGAGGAAAGCGCCCAGTTCCAGGCAGACCAGCGGCCGCCAGCACCCTCAGCAGGGCGGGGTCACTGGCAGAGTCGTCGACAAGCGCTGCTGGCTGCTTGCTCACATTCCCCCTCTCGCACAACCATATAGAATCGTCATTCTATCATGACGGATGGTCATCTCACATCCTTTGTAAACAGGATTAACGACAAAACAGTTAGGCGTCAAATAGTAGACATGATTCAAATTTAACCTAAATCACATTTTCCAATAATTGCATTATCATTCAGAATACCGAACGGCCTGCGCATCAGCCGCCGCAAGTGCATGATGAGCGTTTGAAAAAACAGTGAGCTTGTGCGCGAAGCGGTCGGTTGCATGCGCGTGTTGGGCCTCATGATAAGAAGGATGGCCTTCTTTACTGTTAATCAAGCGGTGCGGCTGATGATGTGCTGCCAAAGCGTTTTACGAGTCGTCACCAATCCACTTGTTAGCGCCATCTTCAAGCATGTAGTACCGCCCGTGAGCCCAGGCATAAAACTGCTGCCAGTTCTGTATTGGCTGTTCCCCTTCGATGTGCACAGTAATGCCGGCCTCTATAACACGACGGATGTCTCGGAGTTCTTCGACGAGAGTGTCCCATCCAGTTGGATGTCCGCTAATGGAGCGATTGTTGTAGAGTGTGTCCAGTTCACGAAGTGTCTCATCTGAAATTGTGCAGTGCTGCTTTGGAAATTGAACCGTGATGCCGCTATTTGTGATTGCCAAGGTGAAATTCGTATCTGTCGCAAGCATGTGAGTAAGAAAAGCGTCTTTAAAACGAAACCATGGGGTTGGCCAAGCGTGTTGTTTCGCCCACGTTCGTAATGCGTTCATGTCAGGCCAGGTGATACGCAAGTTGCTTTGATGATGCATCGCTTGGGCAACCGCACGATCGTTGTGCGTCGCGCTCTGTAGTGCCCATGTTGGGAGTGCTTTGTTCATACACGGCCTCGTTACATTCACAGGTCGACCAAGCAGCTGACTCACAAAAGTGTGAGCAGTACATCTGAAGTATACATCTGGATGGAACAGCGAACACGTGCTCGTGAGATCGGCATTCGTCACAGAAAGAGGCCAAACGCAGAGCTTACCGGCCAGGGCCGCCGGAGCGACCAATTGCATGCGAACAAAGCACCTTCGAAACCCACCAGGCAGCTTTAATTCACCGTGCATTTTTAGTATACATACGTCCAATTGCCTTGTCAATCAGATTTTTGCGATCTAAAGATGAAATCCAATCTGTATCGGCATGAGCTTAATAGAGAACTGACTCCCAAATCTCTTGCGTCATTTGTTTGCTATACATCTTCTCGAAGCGGCGATGATATCCGCTGAGAGGCGTAGTCCTATAGATCAAGTTTTGTCTTTTGGCCCATTTTCGGCACACTGGAATCTCAGCAAACGGCAGCTTACCCCACAAAAAAGCGGGGCCTGCACCCTCGGCGCAGACCCCGCTCTCTCCTGAAAACCTCTTTATTCAACCTACTTCCGAATCAGCGGCAGATAGACCGGCTGCCCTTCATCGGAGCCGCCGGGCGTTTCGGCATCGGCCACCACCACGGCGCCGGTCAGCAGACTGTTCTGGCCATCGGCATAGGCAAACGTGCCCTTGTCCGTCACGCGCGCCTTATAGCTTTCCCCTAGCGCCAGCAGACCGCTGTCCCAGCTGGCGCCGTTGACCGTGTGCTCGGCCAGATCGCTATTGACCCACAGGATCACGTCACCGGGCTGGGCGTTGACCACGGACGGCGCGAAGCCGTTGGCCGTAATGTGCACAATGTGGCTGGCCACGTCCGCAATGGCGGACGACAAGTTGATGTCCGCCGCCAGGCTGCCGCTGTCGACCACGATGTCACCGGTGCGATAGGGCTGGTAGCCACTGTGCATGACGGCCAACCGATAGATACCGTCCGCCACGGTGAAACCATATGTGCCATCAGCGCCGGTGATCTGGGCGGCGGGCTCGCTGGATTCCACGGTGGTGATGGCGCCAAAGTTGACGCCGTTGTTCACGAGCGCCGTCACGCTGGCGTCGGCCACGGGTTGACCGGAAGCGGCATCGCGCACCGCGCCTTGCGCCAGCGCCGCCACTTCAGCGTCAAAGCTCTGCTCTGTGCCGTTGGCGTCCACAACCAAGCGCAACTGGCTAACGGTCTCAGCCGCGACGGCCGCTGAGGCGGCGTTGACCTCTGGTACTGTATAGGTGAAGCTGCCGGTGTAAAGGCCATCGCCATCGTCGTCGCGCAGCGTGCTGAGCAGTTCGTTGTTCATAAAGAGCCGCGCCAGCAGATTCGGGTCATCTACGCACGTGTAGATGCTGATCTCATAGGTCTCGCCGCTGCGCAGTCGCCAGCGGTCCACGCTGTCGGCGCCGCGTGACCAGCCAAAAGTATTGGGATGGTAGCTGCGACCCTGACTATTGGTCAGCAACAGCGTAATTGGGTCCACGGGCAGACCAGTATCCACGGCTAGCCGCACGGCTTGACCGCTGGCGGCGTCGCGGGGCGATACGACGGCGCTGCCCGGATAGTCGATCCAGATCAGGTTGCGGCCCTCAGGCAGATTGGTCAGCCGGGCGTCGATAATGCGGCCAGCGGCGTCAAACTGAAGCTGGATATTGCTGGCATCGTTGACATAGAGATCCACGGGCTGCATGGGTTCGCCCAGGCCTTGCAGCCAAACCTGGTTGCGACAGGTGGTATCGGCTTTGCGCAGCAGATCGTCACTTTCCACGCTGGCGGCCAGCCGCAACGGCGCATTATTCAGCGCAATGGTGGTGCTGGCCTGGTTGTTGCTTGGATCAATGTCGCCCGCCAGTTCAATCTGAGCGGTCAACGTGTACGCTTCGTTGACCGCGGCGGCCAGCACCGGTTGGGCGCCGGACAGCCCCAAACGCATGGCAACCGAACTGTTTTGGTTGGGCGCCAAGGCGGGCAGGGCCACGGTGATATTATTTCCGTCGACGGTCACATCTCCTTCCTGAAGCCCCGGCCCCTGTGCACT
Source organism: Caldilineaceae bacterium (assembly GCA_020634755.1). Lineage (GTDB taxonomy): Bacteria > Chloroflexota > Anaerolineae > Caldilineales > Caldilineaceae > JACKBC01. The sequence continues at coordinate 9,428 of JACKBC010000076.1, forward strand.
ACGAATTTCAACATCCACATTCAAGATTTTTTTGTCCAGCGTCAGCAGCGCGCCCTGGGCCTCGACTGTACCCAAGTTGGCATAGTCGAACTTAAGACGCAGTTCTTGGCCGCCTTGCCCGTCGGGCGCGATTTGGCCGTTCATCTGCAACGCCAGGTCCGGCCCGCCGGCATGGTCGCCCGCCAGCACCCGCAGATAGTCTTCGGTTTCGCCGGTGCGGAAGGCGGTGGCATAGCCGCGGCCATCGCCATACTGAATGCCGTTGAAGTTGAGCGTCTTGTTGGACGGCTCTTCACTCAGCGTAAAGCGGATCCAGCGCGCCTCTTCAGCGCCCTGGGCGGGCCAACCCACGCGGTCGGTGGCAATGTTGTTGAGGACCTGCAAGCCGGCGCCCAGCGCCGCCACGTCAATGGGATAATCTCGCAGAATGTGTTCCACCACGTCCTTGTTCTGCCCGGCCTCATCCACACAGGTAAAGCCGTCGGCCCAGTCGCCGTCGTGATTGCTGTCCAGCCACACGTTGAGATAGGCGACGCGGTTGTTGTTGCCAAACCAGTTGACCGCCTGTGGACTAATGGCCACGCGCACATCCACGCGGGCGGATTGACAGTTTACCAGGTTGGAGAGCCGTGAGCCATCATCAAACCAGTCCTGGTCATTGGCGTTAGCGGGCGGCCAGATGTTGTTGACGCCATCGGCATCCGGCCCCAAGTCGGCCTCGGCTTCGCGGCTGACGCCAGGTCCCAAATGCAGCAGTTGCGGGAAGCGATGCTTGGGGCCTTGGTCGGCGCCTGCGGCCGGATCGAATACGGTAGGGAAGTTGGCCTGCACGCCTGGATAGGCCGTCATGGCCACACCGGCAAAGTGGTTGGTGCTGTCCGGCGCGTCGCCCAGCTCTTCCGGCTGCGGAATCCACGGAGGTGGCGGCGCCTGGCCCACCAGGTTGGGATACTCCTGCGGGTCGGCACAACGGTCAGATTCCAGCGGCAGAATGCAGAACATAAGCTTGCCAATGGGTGAATAATCGTCGGCCAGCGCCAGTTCATCGCTAAATTCAGCCTCCATGCGCAGCGTCAGGTCGACCAGCTTGTGTTCATCCGGCGCCAGCGTCACCCGCGCCAGCAACGGTGAGCTGGCGTCCACACGGCCATTCTTGTTTGGTTCAGCGACGGCGGCCGTTGCGCCATTGCCGCTGTCCGAATTGTCAAACTGTTGATAGAAGCCCAGCGTAACCGAAATGGGGTGCTTGTTCCAGACAGTCCCCGACCACGGGACTTGGGTTAGATCATCCAGGTCAATCGGGATTTCGTGTGGCTCAATCTGGATACCGCCAGCTTCATAGCCTGGACACTTGGCCTGGAAGCTGGACTCGGCTGTGACGGGGTCGCCGCCCACCACAGTAGCGCTGGCAATGTTGTTGATGGTTTTTGTCTGCGCCAGCGCCGGGCAGTACGGATGTACATGCACGTCAAAGCTCAGCAATACTTCCGAATCGGGCTCCAGCGCGCCGTCCCACGAAACAAGTTGCTCTATCATGCCGCTCTGATCTCCGTTCACATAGCTCAGGCCGGCTTCTAGCGGCGAGGCGCCGCCAGTGGAACTGGTCACCTCAATGTAGGCTATGTCGCCAGATTGGGTGATGTGGGGCAGCAGATGCTGCGGAAAGCCAATCTGGTCGCGGATTTGCGCCACGAGCGGGACCTCGCCACCCACGTGACGCAGCCGCACCTGATAGGTGACCTTCCCGGGATAGTCGACCGGATCCTCATGGGTGATGACGCGCTTTTCCAGCACCAGCTCACCGGGCTCGCCGGGCGCTGGCGGCTTTTGCAGCACATCCTCAGTTTCGCCATATTTAAAGCTCTTCTGCGCGCTGGCGGGGTGTGGACCGCGGCCATCGGGATATTTGCTGCCGCTTTGCGGCTGTACGGCGCGCGCTTCGCTCAGGGTAAAGCGCATCCAGTGGGGCAGCCCCAGCGTGCTGTTGAGGATGCGCTCCGTGTCAATGTTGAAATCGACAAAGCCGCCCGCCGGAATCAGCGTCATGTCGATGGCCTGATCCTGCACGATCCATTCGTATGAGGGTTGATTGGGCGCACCGTCCAAAATGGTGCAGGGCGCAACATCGTCCCAATCACCGTCGCGATTGCCGTCGAACCACACGTTGAGATACATCTTCTCCAGCGTGGCGTTGGGCGCTTTGGAGATGCGCACGGTCAGGGTTTGCTTGCGGCAGTCCGGGAAGGGGATGCCGCGGTTGCGCCAGCCGTCATCAGCGCGGTCGTTGTCCGCCACATCCGCAATGGCGCCCGCCGCGTTGCGGAGAATATTGTTGGGGCCGTCTTGGTCGGGACCTAAATCGGCTTCACGCTCGCGCGAGATAAACTCGCCCAGAAAGCCTTCACCCGTGGCATTCTCGTGAAGCGGACCGGCGATCTGTCCGGCCGGCACATTCCACACAGTGGGGAATTGCCCCAGAATGCCCGCGCCCAAATAGGCGGTGTTGGGCTGGCCGTGGTGATTGGTGCTGTCGGGGGCGTCGCCTAAGTCGGGACGTTGCGGATCTTCATCGGGCGGCAGCGAATAGGTGATAATCAGCTTGGGCCCGCGATAGGGATCTGTGCCTCGCTCTCGCCCCGTCTCTTTGGAATGGGCCGCCTTGAGTTCACCACCGTTGCCGCGCAGAGCCAGGCCATCGTTGACCCGAGCGCCGCTGTGCCACGCTTGGGCCAATGGCGTAACGTCCCACGAAACAACGGAAGGATCATCTTTGCCGGTGCTGGTCACGATTTGGAACTGGCTGCTCCAGGTGAAGCTCACCGGCGTAGAGCCAACCAGCGTCGCTTCGTCCCATGCGCCGTCCACGCGCCCGACTTCCACCTCGTTGGACCCCGTATAGATGCCGGTGAAGTAGAGTTGTAGTTCGGCGCTGTCAATGCGGGCGTCGGCGGGCAACACGCTGAGATCAAACTTGATCAGCGTGTAATGTATATCGGGATGGCCGACCCATAAGTAGCCGCTGCCAAAGTTGGTGTCCGGCGAGCCGTTTTGGGTGCGGGCGTCATCAGTGGGGTGAAGCTCGGTGGTATTGGCGCCAGCTTGCGCAGCGGGTAATGCGGGCGCCGCCGCCTTTACGGCCGTCTTCAAGATAGCGGATGTCAATAGAAATGTGAGCGCCAGAATAAGAAACGCTCGGATAGATCTGTTTTGGGGGTACATAGTTTGTCTCCTGACAAAAGCAAATGGGTTCGAATGTACGAATAGAGCTTTTTGGATTGCCCCCATCTTTCACCTCCTTGCCTATTGGGGGATGGAACAGGTTGTGTAACGTTCTTTTGGGTAAGACATATATATATAAGAATTACGCAAGCCTCGAGGAAAAATTGTCAGGTTAGCTATATTGTGCACACCTGGCGTTCTACGGGCGCTGCGGAAGACGTATATACGCACTTTGATAACTGTGTATAGCTAGAATAGCGCACGGATCATCTGTATGCTGGCAAAACCCATGGGAATCGCCTCACAATCGCGTCACTTGGCCAAATTAGCCTACAGCTAATAGCTCGTCCAGGCGCCAATCAGTGCTGGGGCAGGATGGTGCCGTGCTGGCCGGTCACTTTGCTGCGCAGGCGTTCCGCCAATGTGTCGATGGTTCAGCTTGCCATGAGTTTTTGGCGCAATTCATATGCCATAATGGCCAAGCCGTAGAAGAAAATATCCGCCGCCAGCTTGCCCACCACAATGGCTATCGACAGCTGCGGAATCAGCTGCAGGGCGGCGGTCATGAGCGCCGGGCGCATGAGGCCCGTATCCAGCAGTTCCGCGGCGCCAAATTCGAGCAGCAGATTGCGCAGCGTGCGCCAGAGCGCTTGTGATAATGGGCCGGCATGCTGCTGCGTCATGAATTCACGCACCAGCAGCGGCAGGTAGAAGCCGAACACTTCGCCCCAGGCCCCCGCCAGCGCGATGAACATGGCGTTGGCGCCCAGACCGGCAGCCAACATGGCGCTCATCAACGCGGCTAGCGTACCCACAGCTTCCGATGGGGCATAGCGACGCGCCCAAGCGCCGACCTTTTTGGCAATTGGGACGTTCGGTTGACACACCTGTGCAATGCTCATGGGTTCCTCTGTGCTTTCCACTTCTTGAGAACTTGATGGGCTCAGTATGATGGCCGCAGTTGGAGAATCGTGGCGGTTACCTTCATGAATTGCCTCACAATCGCCTCACGGTCCTTTCGACATCAGTACATCGCAACGGTGTTGGCGAAATAGACATAGGTCTGGTTTATTGAATCCGGCGCCATCTCTTGCCGTTGCGATCGACTAAATACAGATTCTAGAGATCGCATTGGCTCCAATCAACCGCAAAAGTCCCTGAAATGGCCGCGAAAGTCCCAACCACGGCTCTAGAAAAGTTCACCTTCTGACAGAAGTTCGACTTCTGCGAGAAGTCGAACTTCTATGCCGGTGTAAATTTATAAATCTGCAATTAGGAGGCGAACTTCTTTGTATTCAACAAGCCCGTTGCCGAATAAAAATGGATTTGAGGCAATTTATTGCTGCGATTACCACTTTTCTGATGCAGCAAGTTGTAAATTGGGAGGGCCAATAAAAAAAGCGGCGCATCCGCAGAAGCGTCGCCTCAAAATGCAGTATCTCAACCGGTACACGTACTACGCAACAGGCATAGCCAAACATGAAATAGCCGAAGAGAACAACATTTTCATTTTGCTACGAGTTTAGATCACGGGTCAAAGCAGCACTGGGGCCGCGGGCCTGGATCGATGATCAGCTCAAAGAGCGACCACTTTTCGCCTTGGTTGCCAATCCGAAGCGTTTGGCTGGCATCAAATTGGAAGGGCGGTACGGTGGCGGTTGGCTGCAATTTCTGCTGATTGGCATAATGAGCGCCCACTTTGTTGAGCACCAGCGATTCAACATGGACAATCTGGCCAGCCACGCTGTTGGCGCCATCTGTATTGGCAA
>JACKBC010000077.1 GCA_020634755.1 Caldilineaceae bacterium
CCAAGCAGCATTACGCAACAAAAACGCGCCCAGCTGCTCACCTTTATTGAACGCAAGCTAAAACCGATTGCGACCGTACGCGGCGTCATTGGGATTGGCAGCATTGCGACGGGCGCCATGCGCGCCAACTCGGACATTGATGCCATTATTCTCATGGAGCCGCTCGACCTATACGTGGCGCCGGCCGAAGCGATCTGGGTGCCGGACGATGATTCATTTCACTCCATCTTTAGCCAGAATGCACACGTCCACGCCAGTGGCGTTCAGTTTGACTTTGTGCGTGCCCCAATGAGCCAATGGACCGATCCAGATTACGAACTGGAAGAAGGGCGTCTGGCCGAACTGGCCGAAGGTTGGATTGCTTTCGACCGCCATGGCAGCGTGGCGCGGCTCATTGCCGTTCGCACGACCTATACAGATGAACTGCGCATGCGGCGGTTGGACGAGGCCATTGTCATGTTAGATGGCCATGTCAAGTGGGATGAGCCGGCTGCTCTGTGGACAAGCCTGGGCGCCGCCCGCGCGCATGACCGGCTCAACGCAGCCTACTTTTATCTGGTGCAGATGCTTTTTGCCTATAACCGACGCTGGCGCGGCTGGCGCAACCGCGAAATGTCCTATTTGCTCAAACTACCTTGGCTGCCCCATAATTTTACAGAGCGCGTGCTCACCGCCCAGAACGCACCGGCACTGGATCTGGCAGGTTACACAGTGCGCTTCCACCAGTTGCGCGATCTACTGGATGACGTGCTAGCGCGTCTGACTGCCGACGGCGATTACGGCGACGATCCGGTTAGTGAAGCCTTTGTGCGCACCCATGATGAACCGGGGCGGGCCTGGAATCTGGCTGAGTGGGAACAAACACATCACAATAACTCACAGAAAGAGCAACTATGAAAATCTTCGTCACCGGCAATCGGGGCCGGATTGGGTCCCACATAGAATCGCAACTTACAGAGCAGGGCCACAGCGTGGTTGGGTTTGACAAGGCCGACGGCCATAACATTTTAGACTATAGCGCAGTGCGGGCCGCCGCGGTGGGTTGCGACGCCGTGATCCATCTGGCATCGCTGCTGGGCGGCCCACATGATGACCCCAACGAAACCATGCGCATCAGCGTCATGGGGTCGTGGCATGTGCTGCAAGCGGCCGAGGCCGAACAGATGCAGCGCGTGGTCTACTTTAGCAGCGTCAACGCGCTGGGCATCTTTATGGGGCAGAAAGCACCCGACTATCTGCCCATTGACGACGAACACCCGGCGCGACCGCAGAGCCCCTATGGCCTCTCCAAACGGCTGGTCGAGGAGATGTGTCGTCATTTCACCCAGCGCACCGGCATTGCCACCATTTGCTTGCGTCCGCCAGCCGTCTGGATGCCAGAATGGTATGCGCATATTCGCGAGCGGCGCACGCAGGATCCGGCCAGTGAATGGAACCGGGTGTGGGAGTATGGCGCGTTTTGTGACGTGCGTGATGTGGCGGCGGCGGCTGTGCTGGCCCTTACCTGTCCGGACCCCGGCCATGTCACCATTCTGCTCTGCGCTGATGACATTGGCTCAGACACGCCCAGCCGCCAGATGGCGCAAAAGATGCTCCCAGACGTGCCGTGGGTGGGCGGGCCAGAATATGAAAGCGAGCCCTATCGGGCGCTGGTGAGTAACCGGCGCGCCAAAGAGGTGCTGGGCTGGCAACCAAAATACGCCTGGGAGAGGGCATGATAAGGCGGGGTGGCGAGGTGGTGGGGTGGCGAGGTGGCGGGGTGATAAGGTGGCGAGGTGGCGGGGTGCCAGAGCATGTCACCTTATCAATTCTCATTGTGATCTAACCTAGTGCGGGATAAAAACAGCCAGCACAGAAACCGGATTTTTCCGAAATCGCATAGGTTTTCGGAATTCAGATTATCTACGCCTCTGCGGGAAATGTGTGGCGGAAAAGTAACGTGGGTGGTTCCTCGCGGAACAGGCGCTCGGTAACGCCATACTCCTGGGCAATGGCGCGTAGCTTTGCTTCCGCCGCCTGCGCCGCCGCCACGGAATCGGCGGCCAACTCCAGCTCCACCAGCACGCCGTCGCCCACAATCTTTGGGCAGCGCGAAATCTTCGTATGCAGATCCAGTGGCGCATAAAAACCCAACCGATCGACGCCGCTAAAGCTCATAAAGGGCTGATGCCCCGCCGCGGCCAACGCATCTTCTACAGCCTGTCCGCTGGCAAAATCCCCCGCAACGTCCATGCGCGCCAGAATTGCGCTATCCGTTGCGCCGTTGGTGATCTCCTCGCCCCACTCCTGGCGAATGTTGGCAAAGCGTCCTAGATCTGGCCCCTTGGCGCCCAGAAACAAGCGCACGCCATCGGGCGTGGAGACGCGACCAATGCGCAGCAGTTCACCGGCGGCGTAGAGTTGGCGACCCAAAATATCGGTAGACCAAGTTGTGGGGGCGCGCAAACTTTCTGCTAAAAATGGCAATAAGACATAAGCCGCCTCTTCGTTGTCTACACGAAACCGAATTTCGACCTCATAGGCTGATGACGCCACCGCTTGCTCCTTTCAAAACTAACGTGATTACTAATGAGTAGATCGCAATGGCAGGCAATAGAGTCGGGTTCATCAATCGAGACCAACGCCCGGATCGCCAATACCGTTGCGGTATAGTGACAATGGCTATGGATGCTTATTCGCTGGCTGGCTGGGGCGTAAAGATGAGCGCGCCCACTTCATCATCAAGCTGATAGAGCAATGCTAAATTGCCCGCCGTATAGCTCCACTGGGTCACTGCGCCCAGGCGGGGAAGGAAGCTGTTCTCCAGCGTCATAACCGGCTCCGGGCACATCATGCGGGTTACAATGGGTGGCGTCAACGCAATGGCCTGGGGCGCACCACCAGCCTCTGCCGCCACGCTGGACCGATAGGTGTTACAGCCGCTGGAGCCACCTATATCGCCGCCTTTGAATACAAGCGTAATTTCGGCAGTCGTGCTTTCTACCGCTTCCCCGCTCATCTCGGTCAGCACCCAGCTGGTACCGTCCAAATTATCAAGTGAAACCATCCCTTGCTCCTCGCTACTCACCTGCACCAATTCGTCATTTTCCAGGGCATACAGTTGATGGACCAGAAGCGACGGACAACATTGGGCGTCATCTGGACCCTGGGTCACAATATCCAGCGCGATCTGGCCGTCTACAATCGCCAGCGCCTTGATCTGCGTGCGATCACCAATCAAAGTCGTGGCCACGTTGCTGGGCTCGCCTGCGTCGTCGATCACGGCCGCTAAGTAATTAAAGACGCCACTCCCGCCCGAGTTTTCTACAAGCACCACAATCGCATCATCAACCCCATCGCCATTCAGATCGCCCAAGCGAATCAGCGGCTGGATCAGCTCGACACGCGGACGAGCAGCGCCGCCCTCTACAAAAGGTGCGCCCTCATAGACGCCGTCTTTTAAGGCGATTGTCTCGGTGTAAATGCCCTGGTACTCGGCATTTTCCAGTGCCGTGGTGGAAAGTTCCAGCTGTGTCTGCGTCTGCATCTCGGCGGCGGGTCCAAATTTCAGCACGCCCACATTGGGGCCAAAAGCGATCAACAGGCTGTCGCCCTCCACGGTGAACGAATCGGCATCCAGAAGCGCCTGCATATAGCGCTCGAAGAGAGATTCCGGCGCGCACATGGCCATGGTGGAAACAATATTGCCAAACGTAATGTTCAAGCCATCCACCGCATAGCTGCCGCTAATGCGGTTGCAGTCATTTTGCCCGTTGAACTCGCCAGCCACGCTAAAGTTCAGCGTATGTATAGCCAGATCGGCGGGCACAAAGACGCTATTATCCGCCAACATCTGTATCTCTTGCAGCTGCCATTCCTGGCCCACTAAGCCATTCTCGTCACCAGTGATCACCAGCGTGGGCGTGCGTGACAGTTCTTCGATTAACTCGTAGCGAAAAGCAGAAGCATCCGCCGGCGGGTTGGGCACGGTGATACGCTGCACCCGCAACTCGTAGGTATAGCCCGGTTCATACGTAAAGCCGTCAATTTGGTCATAAAAGAGCTGCCAATCATCATCCGCGGCCTGCTTGACCTGCATACACTGCATGGGCGCCACGCCCACACAATCCACCAGTTCGGGACCCACATAGAGCGTCAACTCCTCCGCTTGGGATGCCGGTGCTTGCAACGGCGCGCAGGCCGCTACGGCCAAAAGCGCACAGATTGCCGCTAAGAAAAAGAGGGTGTTCCTCGCTCGCTTCATTTCAATTCTCCGTCTATTTTGTCCTTGACTTATGCAGCGTCAGCCTGTTCTCTAGGCTGGCGCAAGTACGATTTTATTGTCTTCCTATTCGTGCATTATCAGGATATTTTGAACTTTTGTACCTATCTAGGTGTTGCCTGAGCCGGTCGAAGGCAACGCTGGCCTTCGACAAACTCAGCCCTCAGATAGTTGAATCGTAACAATTTTTGCTTAAATATCCCCCGTGAAGACGGTGCGAGTGGCCACATTGTTCCCCTTCAACAATCAGTACGGCGCAACGGTGTTGGTGCAATAGGCGTCGGTCTCGTTTGCTGAATCTGGTGCTATCTCTTGCCATTACAGACGACGGACGCTGTTGCCGCTCACCGTTGCCACAGCTCAATGCGATGACCTTCGGGGTCATGGAAATAGAGCACGCGTGCGCCCCATTTGGCCGTAATAGGCGTGGCCTCAATCCCGGCGCCACGCAATTGTTGATGCGCCAACGCAATATCATCCACCCGCCACGATAGCGTGATGCCATGGCCCTGAGCCGGTTTAATGGTGGCGCGGGCGGCATTGGCAATGCTCAAAAAAGCACCGTCCGTCAACTGGAATTCCACAAACCAGTCGTTGGCAAAGGTGACCGGCAGCCGCAACAAATCGCCATAAAAGCGCATCGTCGCGTCCCACTGTTGACAGTATAGGATTGTGTTGTTACGCTGGATAGGAAAGAGTGGCTTCATGCAGTTATGTATTCGGAGATGTACACGTGCAGTATCAAACAAAGCGCTTGCAAATTCGCGATCTGAATTGGGATGACCTGACGGCTATACACGCCTTCCGTTCGGACCCCATTGTCACCCAGTATAATGACTTTGAATCCCACACGCTGGCCGAAACGCGCGCATGGTTGGCGGGCTGCATTCATCATAATACCATTGAGCCGCGCACTTCTCACAATTGTGCCATTGTACTAGCCCACACCGGCGCCACCATTGGCTGGATCGGCTTTGGCTCACCCAGCGAATCTAAAGCCGAATGGGGTGACGTTGACTTTGGTTACGCCCTGCGCCAGCAGTTTTGGGGCCAGGGCTACATGAGCGAAGCGCTGACTGGCCTGATCACCTTTATCTTTACAACCACCGCTGCCCAAGCTATCTTTGGCGAATGCGAGGTGGCTAATCCAGCCTCGGCCCGCGTGATGCAACACGCCCGCATGCAGCAAGTTGCGCACGTTTCCGAGAGCGATGAAGCAACTGGAAAAGTGATTGAGTCGCTGCGCTTTCAGATCAAAAAGCCAGATTGGCAATCACTAAAGCCAGGGCAATCGCATGCCTAAAAAACAAGGGTAAAACCCCGCGTCTGCGTTAAACCAGCCAGGTCTTCGAGAGCTGACTGGATTGGTAGCCAACTTATTTCTATCAACAGAAAAACGAGACAAATACATATGCTAAAAGCAATCATTGTGGGCGCCGGTCATCGCGCCTTGACCTACGCTTCCTACGCCCGTCAGCACCCAAACGAACTGCAAATTGTGGGCGTGGCGGACCCCATTGCGGCCCGCCGCGAACAGGTGGCCGACCTGTACGATCTGCCGGCTGAGCGCTGCTTTGGTTCGGCAGAAGAGCTGGCCGCCCAGCCCAAGTTTGCAGATTTTGTGATCAACGGCACCATGGATCATCAACATGTGGCCACGGCGCTGCCGCTGCTGGCCGCTGGGTACGATATGCTGCTGGAAAAGCCCTTTGCCGTGAGCGAGGAAGAGATGTGGCAGCTTGTCGAAGCCGCGCGCCTGCACAAGCGCAAGGTGGCCATTTGCCACGTCCTGCGCTTTGCCCCCTTCTACACTGCCATTCGCCAAAAGGTGGTGGATGGCGTCATCGGCGACATTCTCAACGTGCAGGCCACCGAACACGTATCGTATCATCACCACGTGGTGGGCTATGTGCGCGGCAAATGGAACAGCAAGGCCAAGTGCTTTTCGCCCATGCTCATGGCCAAGTGTTGCCACGATCTGGATCTAATCACCTGGATGAAAAGTGGCGTGCCGCCCGTGCGCGTCTCTAGCTTTGGTTCCAACATGCAGTTTCGGCCCGAACGCGCGCCCGCCGGCGCTGGTACGCGCTGCCTGGTCGATTGTGAAATCGAGCCAGATTGCCTCTACTCGGCGCGCAAGCACTATCTGGATCACCCGAACCGCTGGGCCTTCTATGTGTGGGACGCGCTGCAACAGGAAGGCGCAACCACCGCCGCGCCGCACAAGCCATATGCCGAACTGACGCTCACCGAAAAAGAAGAATGGCTCAAGCGCGACAACCCGTATGGCCGCTGCGTTTGGAAGTGTGACAACGACGTAGTCGATCACCAATCGGTGGCCATTGAATTTGCCGATGGCGCCACGGCCACGCTCAACATGGTGGGCGGCGCTTCCAAGCCCTCACGCTCGATTCATCTGGTCGGCACGCTGGGCGAAATCCAGGGCAACCTGGAGGACAGCCGCTTTGTGATCCGCCACATAGACCCGCGGCCAGGCTGTGAATATGCCGAAGAAGTGGTGGATCTCTCCATCGGCGGCGACATGACCGGCGCCTTTGGCGGCCACGGCGGCGGCGATCTGCGGCTGGTGGCCGACTTTCTTAAACTCATGAATGGCGAGCAACCGTCAATCTCTACCACGACGCTTGAGGATTCGGTCAATGGCCATTTGGTCGGCTTCCGCGCCGATACAGCCATGACCGAAGCCAGCGTAGTGGCTATTTAACCGCGTATAACATTAGTCCAATTTAAGGAGAAACCCATGACAAATCTACGCTTTGGCTGGCACCTGCATTCATTCCCCGTGGATGGTGCAAACGCCACCGATTTTCTGGCCCAAAACCTGCACATGCTCGACTACGTGCAGCACCATTTTGAATCGGTCTGGGTGGATGACCATGTGATGCCGTGGGCGCAGTGGCAGTCCAACGATACGCCATACGTGGAATGCATGACCACCATTGCCAACCTGGCCGGCCGCTATCCCACGCTAAAATTTGGCTCCAGCGTGCTCTGCCAGTCGTACCGCAACCCGGGGCTGCTGGCCAAGATGGCCGCCAATTTGCAATGGATGACCGGCGGACGCTTTATTTTTGGCATTGGCGCCGGCTGGATGATCGAAGAATATCAGGCGTACAACTGGGCATACCCCAAGCCGTCTGTGCGCATTGCCCAACTTGAAGAGACGGTGGAGCTGGTGCGCACGTTGTGGACCCAAGCGCCGGCTTCGTATGAGGGCCAATATTACCGCATTGAAAATGCCTATTGCGAACCGCGCCCAGACCCCATGCCCCCCATTTTGATCGGCGGCGGCGGGGAACAGCTGACGCTGCGCGTGGTGGCCAAATATGCCGATATCTGGAACATTCCCGGTGGCACGCTGGAAAATTACACGCGCAAGCTCAACGTGCTGCGCCAGCACTGTGAAGCCGTGGGGCGCAACTATGATGAGATTACCAAAAGCTGGTCGTGCGAAGCCATTGCGCTGGCCCCCACCGAGGCCGAAGCGCGGCAGATCGCGGCGAATTCACCGTATAACAATGGGGCCATTGTGGGCACGCCGCCGCAGGTGGCCGAACAGCTACAAAAATTTGTGGATGTGGGGCTAGAATATCTGATTGTGCGACTCATCGATTTCCCCCGCCGCAATGGGCTGGAGCTGTTTGTCAACGAGGTCATGCCGCTATTATGACAAAATATGTTGGAATTCTCACAGCGGGCGGCGATAGCCCCGGACTCAACGCCGCCATTCGCGGCATTGGGAAAGCCGCATTAGCCAGTCACGATATGCACGTGATTGGCTTTCGCGATGGTTTTCGAGGCGCCATGGAAAATCGCATTATCCCCCTGGATAGCTCGGCGCTCTCGGGCATTCTCACCCAGGGCGGCACTATTTTGGGCACCAGCCGCGATAAGCCCCACCAGATGCCCGTGGGTGGCCAAGTGATGGATATGACCGACGCCATTATTGGCAACTATCACAAACACCACCTGGATGTGCTGGTTTGCCTGGGCGGTGGCGGTACCCAGAAAAATGCGCTGCATCTGCATGAACATGGGCTCAACATTATTACGTTGCCCAAAACCATTGATAATGACGTGGCGCAAACGGATATGACCTTTGGCTTTGATACCGCCCTGGGCATTGCCACTGAAGCCATCGACCGCCTGCACAGCACGGCCCACAGTCATCACCGCATAATTGTGGTGGAAATCATGGGCCACCGGGCGGGTTGGCTTGCCTTAGGCGCTGGCATTGCCGGTGGCGCCGATGTGATCTTGATCCCGGAAATTCCATATCACATTGAAAACGTAGCAGAAGCCATTCGTCAGCGCAGCCGCGAAGGTAAACGCTTCAGCATTGTGGCCGTGGCCGAAGGCGCCGTATCGCAAGAACATGTGCGCAACGTACAAGCAGTTGCCAAACGACGAGATAAGGCCAAAACAAAAAAGGCAAAACGAGCCGCTAAAGCCGAATTGCAAACTCTCAAGAGCGCAAATGCAGGCAGCGCCGTACGTTTAGCTCAGCAGCTAGAAGAGTTAACTGGGCTTGAGTCGCGCCTGACCATTCTGGGCCATTTACAGCGCGGTGGAACGCCCTCTGCGGCCGATCGGCTGCTGGCCACCCAGCTGGGCACGGCCTGCACAGAGTTCATCCAGAATGGGCAATATGGGGTCATGGTGGCCCTGCAAAATGGCAAAACCGTGGCCGTTCCGCTCAAAGAGGTGGCGGGCAAACTTAAAACTGTACCGCCTGACCATGAATGGATTCAAAGCGCCAGAGGCGTGGGCACTTGCCTGGGTGATTAAATTTGCCCAGAAATCAAGCCTACGCCGTAATCAAATACATGACAAAACTGGGCGCCCAGTGCGACACCATGTAATCTTCGTGCAGCGCCGTGGAAAGGCCCGCCACCCGGTGGTCTTTGGCCAACTCCGCAAACGGCTGTCGGCGCAGGTCATCCACCGGCAGTGCGTTGGCAATCCCGTGCAGCATCCAGGCGCGGCTCATGTTGAGGCCGGCAAAGTGGGCCAGCTGGCCATCCGAGGCATCGGCCACGCCCACGGGCGCCAGCTCGCGCGCCAGGCCCAGATGAGCATCTTCGCCCAAAAAACGGCCCAACCAGGCGCTAAATTCGGCGGGCGGCCAAATGCGCCGCATCAGGTCGGCTTCGGCCAGCGTGGGTGAGAGAAAATCGGCGGCAGACGGCTCGTAGGCCAGTGGCGCATCTGCATCGCTGCCGTAAAATTGCAGCGCCCGCTCGATAATCAGCTCGACCAGCGCGGCGTCATTGGCCGTGCGCGCCCAATCCAAGGTCAGCGCCATGCCAAAGGCAGTCTGGCTGTGCACACCCGAACGAATGGGCAGCGGCAGCCGGGTAAAGTAGGCCGTCATGCGCTCGGCTGCGTGCGCTTCCAGCGGGCTTAACGTGGTGCGCCAGCGCGCAGTTGTGGCGTTGTCAAAGTGGCGCAGCTCGGTCATCAATTGCAGCAGCCAGGCCATGCCGTAGGGTAGCTCAAAGCTGAGCCGCCGCTGCAGATAGTCCAGTTCGTTCGCTACATTTGGCTCCGTAAAGCTTTCGTCCAAAAGCGCCCATGCGGCGTCGGCAAATGCGCCGTGGCCAAAGAGGCGGAGCGCCCGCACCACTTGCCAATACGAATGCACCGCCGAATGCCAATCGTAGCAGCCATAGAAAATCGGGTGCATCTGGCGCGGGTTAGCCACATCCCCGTCGGCATCCATGCGGTGCAAAATCCCGTTGGGATATTGGCGACGTAAATTGGCCAGCGTGACCGGAATAAATTGTTCGACCAGCAATTGGGCGTCCACTGTGGGCTTCTCCTTGCTCATTTGAGGGTTGTGTGGAAGAATGGGGCGTATTTCTTGTTGCGTACTGCGTGTACTGGTTGAATTTTTGCACGGGCGACTCTTGCGAATGCGGTTCACAAAGCATGTTGCGCAATAGCAATTTGTACAAATAAACAAAGCAGGCGCCCAACCAGCTCCAACACCAGTAAACGCAACACGAAATACGTTTCCCAAGTATAATCCCACTCCCCCAATTTACACCATTGACCGATCAACAAGGACAACCAAATGACTTCACCATTTTTAGCCGATGCGCAAGCACTTGCAGAGGAACTGACCGCTCTGCGCCGCGATTTTCATATGCACCCAGAGTTGGGCTTTCAGGAGTTTCGAACGGCCGGCATTGTGAATGAGCAGCTCAATGAGTTGGGCTATGAAGTGATTTCCGGCGTGGGCCAAACGGGCGTCGTGGGGCTGCTGCAAGGGGGCCAGCCGGGCGAACGCACAGTGCTGCTGCGCTTTGACATGGATGCGCTGCCCATTGAGGAGGCCAATGATGTGCCATACCGCTCGCAGACGCCGGGCGTCATGCACGCCTGCGGCCACGATGCACACACGGCGGTGGGGCTGGGCGTGGCCAAAGTGCTGGCCAAACACCGAGACAAAATTCCCGGCGCCATCAAGCTTATGTTTCAGCCGGCTGAAGAAGGGCTGGGCGGCGCGCTGGCCATGATCAATGACGGTGTGCTGGACCGCATTGGGCCCCAGGTCGATCGCGCCATTGGGCTGCACGTTTCGGCCATGCATGAGCTGGGCACGGCGGCAGTCTGTGCCGGCCCCATGATGGCCGCCGGCGCCGGCGTCACCATCACCGTGCACGGCAAAGGGGGCCACGGCGCCATGCCCCACAGCACCGTAGATGCCGTGGTGGTGGCCGCGCACATTATTGTGGCGCTGCAAACCATTATGGCGCGCAATGCCGATCCGGATGATACCGGCGTCGTGACCATCGGCAGCATTGAAGCCGGCAAGGCGGGCAACGTCATCGCCGAGACCGCGGTCATGCGCGGCACCATCCGCAGCTTTACGCCGGAGGTCAAGGCGCTGCTGCGCAAACGGGTGCCGGAGATCGCGCAGGGCGTCGCGACAGCCCTGGGCGCCACGGCAGATGTGCAGATCAGCACCGGCGTGGACGCCACGGTCAACGCCGAAGCGCCAACCAGCGTTATGTATGATGCCGCCGTGGAGGTGCTGGGTGAAGACAACATAGACACGACCTTTCGCACAACCGGCGGTGAAGACTTTTCGGCGGTATTGGCGCGCGTGCCGGGCAACTTCTTCTTCCTGGGCGCCGCCAACGCCGCCCAGGGCATCACCTACCCTCACCACAATCCGCGCTTTGATATCGATGAGAGCTGCCTGCCCGACGGCGTGGCGATCTTATGTGATGCCGCCGTGCGCATTCTGCGGGGAGAAGGGTAAATCGAGCAAGATCACGCTACATTCTCATGCGCCATCGCCCACATGTTCTTACCATGCTCCACTGGCCAGCATCCTTCTCGCCCAATTGGACGGGTTGGCTTCTGGTAGTTTTGGCCAATGTCTGTTTTAGCGTCGTGTCGCCCATTGGGCGCTATGTGGTCAGCAACGGCATGGACCCAGCGCTTTTTGTGGTTTTGCGCTGGTCTATGGCCGCGCTGCTGTTGTCTGGTACAGTGGCCGTGGTAGAGCCACAGCGCTTGTTTATTGATCAGAACGGGTTGCGCTTTGCCTGCCTGGCCGGACTATTCAACAGCTTCTCGGCCCTTACGTTTGCTTCATCGCTAAAGTATCTAGACGCCTCCATGGCGTCCATGATCTATAGCGCGCTGCCGCTGGCCGTCCTGGTGCTGCTGCGCTTTCGCGGCGAAAAGTTTACGTATCGCAACCTGGTCCGCATTGCCATTGCAGTGCTGGGCGTCTATTTGCTGATTGGCCCGGGCGGCGATGTGCCGCTGATAGGCGTACTCTTGGTGCTAGCGGCAGTCGTCTTTTTTGCCGTACAGTTGGTGTTGGTCCAATGGTATCTCAGGGCGTATAACCCGCGCACGGTGGCGCTCTACATTATGATCATGATTGCTTTGGTCAACGGAAGCTGGTGGTGGATCCAAGGCAGTGCCTGGCACATGCCGTCCCAACAGGTATGGCTGGCCATTGGGCTATTGGCGCTGGTGGGTAGCTATCTATCGCGCATCTGCTATTATGGCGGCATCCAGCGCATTGGCAGTGGCCAGGCGTCCATGCTCTCTCCGCTGGAAACGCTGCTCACCGTGGTTTGGGCCACCCTGTTCCTGCAAGAGCGGCTCAGCCCGGTCCAGTGGATTGGCGGCGCGCTCATTCTGCTCAGCGCGCTGCTGGCTATCCAACGACTGGGCAGAGCGCGCTGGCGGCCGCGGCTGCGCATGGGCGCGCGGATGTGAACGATGGTGCGTATTGCGTGTACTGGACGAGTATGTTGTGGGGTGACGTGTGGCTAGCGGGGTAGACGATGGTGCGTGGTGCGTGTACCGGTTGAGAAACTAGTCGGGTAGCGTGCAGCTTTCGAGCTAAACATTGTCAACCTGCGTTGAACCAAGCACCCTCACCAGATGATCGAACAGTTCACGCACCACGCAATACGCAAAAAACGGCTCAACCGGATCACACGTCAAGTATCCCCACCGGATCGTCGTTCAGTTCACGCACTACGCAATACAAAAAAATACACTTGCAAAACCTGGAGATTCCCATGAACTTCCCACAACTTCCCGAATCGACGCGTCTGTCGCGCTTGCAGCCCCCCAGCGGTCGCGTGCGCATGGTGATGGATACGGACACCTACAACGAAGTGGACGATCAGTTTGCCATTGCGCATGCGCTCCTGTCGCCACAAAATATGACGGTGGAGGCGTTTTACGCCGCGCCCTATTTTAACAATCGCTCCAGCGGGCCGGCAGACGGCATGGAAAAAAGCTATGCCGAAATCTTGCGCCTATTGGAACTGATACGACAAGCGCCCAATGGCCCAGATTATAACGGTCCCGTCTTGCGCGGCTCGGTCGATTATCTCAATGCCGACTTTAAACCGCAGGAAAATGACGCCGTGCGCGATCTGGTGAGCCGCGCTTTGGCCGCGCCGGATGATGATCCGCTTTATGTGGTGGCGATTGGGGCAATTACCAACGTGGCGTCGGCAATCCTATTGGAGCCGAAAATTATTGAGCACATTGTGGTCGTCTGGCTGGGTGGACATGCGCTGCACTGGCCGCACACGCGCGAATTCAACTTAAAGCAGGATGTGCGGGCGGCCCAGGTGCTGGTTGATTGCGGCGCGCCGCTGGTGCTGCTGCCCTGTATGGGCGTGGTCAGCCACCTGCACACCACCATTCCCGAACTGGATGCGCATGTCGCCGGGCGCAGCGCACTGGGCGACTATTTGGTGGATATTGTCAAGGGCTATCACGAAGATCATACCGGTTGGTCCAAGCAGATATGGGATGTGGCGGCCACGGCCTATCTGGTCAATCCGTCATGGACGCCTTCAGTGCTCGAGCACAGCCCAATTGTGACCGACCAGGTGACGTGGAGCCGCAATGCGGGCCGGCACCTGATCCGCTATGTACATCACATTGAGCGCGACCCGATCTTTCGCGATCTGTTTGCCAAGCTGGCCATGTTGGGGGGATAAAACAGCCACGATACAGACTGCGGTTGTGCAACGCACAGAGCCATCATAGAGCCTAAATTACGCAAATCATAAGAGAAGC
>JACKBC010000078.1 GCA_020634755.1 Caldilineaceae bacterium
TTTCGGACGCTTTAAACGCTCGCGAAAATCGCATACAAGGCGCGCGCGGCGTCGCTCAACCCCTGCACCGGCTCCCATTGAGTGGGAGTTTGGCGACGCGATTGAGCCTGGTTTGCCGTCTGCGGATATTAAAATTTTCAAGCGGCCACATGTGGGCTTTTCCAGAAGCGTAGGGAATGCGGATGAAATTGTCAATCAATACACATCCGCGCCAGAATCTCCAACGCCCCATACGCCCCCATATTCCCCACCGGCATATTCTTCACCGGCATCCTCATCGCCAGCGTGGATGGCGCCGCACGCAGATATTTCCGCCGATGTTGAGTCACAGCGCGGGGAAATAGACGATGACGCCCTAACGGCGGCCGCCACAGAGCCGGTCAACACCGCGCACATGGTGAACCCATTGGCAAGCGCTTTCACAGGTGCGCAAGCCAAGCAGCGCGTCCAGGCCGTGCGAAACGCATTGGAAGATGCGCTGGACGCGTGGTGGAGTCATCAGGAGTTGATTGCGCCGGCCTTATTACGCAATAGCTTGCTCGTGCTAGAAGCTGGATATGCGCTGGATGAGGCATATTTGTCACTCATTTTGCGTTCGGCGCTGCGGTTGCGCAAGGGCATGATTACGGCGCTGCGCTATCAAACCGATCCCGACCGGGCGGCTTTTTTGCTAAAAGATGCGCTGCTCAACGCCGATAATCCGCTGCCCACCAGCGAGCTGTGGCATTTTAAACGCGAAGATGAGGAAAGCGAAGAGTGGGCCGAACTTTTGGTCGAGGATTTGCGACAGGACTTGAATCGGCTAAGCGGACGAGAGTTCCTGCTTGCACAGGCTGCCCTGAAACAGATGGAAAGCCGCACGCTGCTGCCCGATGAGCCTGCGCTTAAACAAAGGCAGAGGCAAGGGCTACGCTTAGCGCCCGACCAACCGATTTTGATTGCGCGGCCTCAGCGGTGGCCCATTGGGCGTTCGGTGCTCATAGTGCTTTTCTTGATCGTACTGGCCTCCTTCTATCTGTGGCGTCAGCAGCGCTCGGTGCTGGCCGAAGCTGCGCTGATTCCGGCTGGGCAATATGCCCTGGATAGCTTTGCCGCAGACGCGCTGCCCCGAATTGTAACGGTGGCTGAATTTGCCATGGATCGAACTGAAGTGACGAATAGTGCGTATCGACGCTGTTATGAACAAGGCGTTTGCCCCAAACCGGCGCTAGACAGCAGCGCTACCCATGCCGACTATTTTAATGATCCATTTTTTGAACGGTATCCAGTCGTCAATGTGGATTGGCAAAGCGCATCAGCCTATTGCACCTGGGCCGGCAAGCGCTTGCCCAGTGCGGATGAATGGGAAGTGGCCGCCAGCATTGCGCCGGCTACTGAACGTCAATTTCGCTATCCGTGGGGAAATCTGTACGATGATCAGCTGGCCAATAGTGGTCGCAGCCAGCTGGGTGATGCCCTGCAAGTTGGCCTGCGCTATCCTGCTGATGCCAGCCCTTTTGGCTTGACCGATATGGCGGGGAATGTGGCTGAATGGACTTCGACAGCAGGCCCCAATGCCACCGTAGGCGAGACAGCCAGCACATATTTGGTTAAAGGAGGCTCATATTTAGATGAGCCCAGCGATCTGGCAGTGGATGCCAGTAAAGAAGTTGCCATGAATGCAGCCGAGCCGTGGCTTGGTTTTCGGTGTATTCAAGTACATAGCCCACCCGAGTTAAATTAACAGGATAGGACTTAAAGCATCATGTCAGATAATAACAATGCAAATGCTGCCCCCTTGCAGGCAATTGACCTGACCAACGAATTGGAGTTTGCCAAAAAGGTGGCGCAAGAAGCGGCCACCATTGTCAACACATTTTATATTGGCTCTTCAGAAGTCCACTACAAATCTGGTGACGAGCCGGTTACCGAGGCGGATCGCTCGGCCAACCAGCACATTGTCAATCGCATCACAACCGCTTTTCCAGAGGACGGTATTTTGTCTGAGGAATCCAAAGACGATCTGTCGCGGTTGCAGAAAGAGCGCGTCTGGATTGTGGATCCGCTGGATGGCACCAAAGAGTTCATTGCGCGCAACGGTGAATTTTCCATTATGATCGGGCTGGCCATTGGCGGCAAGCCGGTGCTTGGGGTCATTATGCAGCCAGAACCAGGGCTGCTTTATGCCGGTGCAGTGGGCAAAGGCGCCTTTTTATATGAAGAAGATGAAACCATCCCTCTACAGGTGAGTGATTGCGCGGTGACGCGCGAGATGGTATTGGTGAGCAGCCGCAGCCATCGCCAGAAGCTGGTGGACCAGATTGTACGCACGCTGCGCATCAACCGCGAGCGCGTCAGCGGCAGCGTAGGTCTGAAAGTAGGCTTGATCAGCCGGCAGCTGGCGGACTTGTATATTCACCCCAGCCCAGGCTGTAAGGAGTGGGATCTGTGTGCACCGCACGCGCTGATTGAAGCCGCCGGGGGCACCATAACCGATTGTTGGGGCGAACCCCTGCATTACAACAAGGCCGACGTACGGGCGCACAACGGGCTGGTCGCCACCAATGGGAGTCTCCATGCCGAAATTGTCGAAACGGTGGCGCGCATCTGTGAAGATTTTGGCTTTAACGAAGATGATGGGTTCTGGTAAGAAATCAAAGAGGCCATTACCATTTGGGCCAAAATTCGGCGCCAAAATAGTACCATAGTACTAGTGCAATCCGCTGATTTTCATGTTAAGATGATGCACGAAGAACTTTCTCCTCCTTTTGGGTAAGTTTTCTTCTTTTGGGTGCAGGAATGGGTGTAAAAAGCTCGGCGTTGAAGCCGGGCTTTTTGCATTGGGGCACAAATTGAGTGCGCCAGATATCACGCCGTAAAACGTCAAAATTCGGTACAAAAATAGTACCATAGTACTAGTGCAATCCGCTGATTTTCGTGTTAAGATGATGCACGAAGAACCTTCTCCTCCTTTTGGGTAAGTTTTCTTCTTTTGGGTGCAGGAATGGGTGTAAAAAGCTCGGCGTTGAAGCCGAGCTTTTTGCATTGGGCGATCTACGAAGGATTTGGCCATTTCCTACGATTAATGTAATAGAATAGAAGGCCTTATGTCGCAACGCGTCTGTGAATTGGTACTGAAATTGACGGTGAAATTGTTAGTCTCGATTGCGTAATTCTGGCATGGCAGGTTGACATAAAAACAAGGCTCATCTGTGAAAAATGTGAAAACCGATGAGTTTTCTGCTGAAAAATTGCTGCGCTCTCTTCCTGCGGCTGATGAACAAACCACACGGAGATCGAGGGAAAATATACGTTTTTAACCAAAACTATACTGCCACACTACTTTTCCGCTCCTCTTCCAAGACGGTTGGCATTTGTCGCCCCAATTGGCCATAACTTTTCTCTAGGGTTGTAGTCATCGTTTAAGAGGTATTGCATTTTCATCGCTGCCCCATTACTGCCTTGGCATAAATATATAGCTCCCGGCTGCGGTCAGCCTGATAACCCGAAGCGTAATACATCTGGTGCGCTTATCGTAATAAGAGATAGAGCGTAGGCTGGGCCTGTATACAGGTAGATTTCTTTATAGTGCAGTTTAAGCATTAGTAGTGCAGTTTAAGCATTAATAGTGCGGTTAAGCATTGATGCGCACCAAATTCATTTTAAAGGACTTACGCAAGCTTGGGCGACGAAGTTATTCGTCGCAGAATTTTCCTCGCCTGATAAGCCACAGACGCGATGCAAGTCGCACTGGATTTGTTTGATGCATTTCTTGCGATACGCCTCCCGAAGTAAGCGTTCAGAAATAAGGTGGCTACCAAACCTGTCAGGTCTTCGAGACCTGACAGGTTTAAATCTACAAGTTATTTTTGAACGATGACTAAGATTTACGAACTAATAGAGTACGGATCATAAAGTACAAATTATCACAACTTATGCAGCGTCTGTAGATTGCCAGGAGAGAATAGCGTGGCAAACCTGACAATTTCCCCGCCAGGCTTGCGTAAGTCCTAATTATAGAGAGTCGCGACTTACGTAGCACCCGTGAATCGCCAAGGATTAATCGATAGGTGACCTGGCAACTTTTACTCCGGGCGCTCTGGCTCCACAAAAGATAGCGTAAGTTCTATGAGTATAATGTAAGGATGTATGAACAATGACTACAATTCAGGATCATCAAACGGCATTTCTATCCCATCATTCCTCTTCCTATAACGCGCCGGAGACGGCCATGCTGGTTATGCAGCAGGGAAATGATTCCACGCGTACGTGGCCCCTAAATCGGAACCGCCCACTGACGATTGGCCGCAGTGATGAATGCGATATTATGCTTGAAGATCGCCAGGTCAGCCGTTTTCATGCGCGCATTAGTTGGGATAAAGACAACTATCTGCTAGAAGACTTGGGCAGCAAAAACGGCACCCATGTTAACGGACAGTTGGCGCTATCACCAGTGCCGCTGCAAGATGGCGATGAGTTCCAGATCGGCCTACGCTTTAAGATTGCCTTTATCGATGCCGGAGCCACGGCGCCGCTTACCTTTGATCGGCAGATCACCGGGCTGCGGTTGGATAAAGAAACGCGCCAGGTATGGGTGGATGGATTGTTAGTCGACCCCCCGTTGAGCCTGCCCCAATATCGCCTACTCGAAGTGTTGTGGGATGCTGGCGGCAGCGTTGTGACGCGCGATGACATTATTGATGCAGTGTGGCCCAAAGAGAGCATTGAGGGCATTAGTGAACAAGCCATTGACGCGCTCGTGCGCCGTCTGCGTGAACGCCTTGCCGATATTGATCGTGAATTCCGCTACATTGTTACGGTGCGTGGCCACGGCTTCCGGTTAGACAATCGCTAAAACAGAAGATATAAGACGAATATTCCCAAACAAAAAAGTGAGGGCGACAGGTTGTGTCGCCCTCACTTTTTTTGTGAAACGGTTCTTGGGGAACTCACGTAGTTAAAATTTCATGTCTGAAATTTGTAGCCTACACCCCATATGGAAACAACATGTTTGGGATCTGAGGGTTCGTCCTCAATTTTAAGGCGCAGCCGCCTGACCACCGACTGAATAATCGAAGGGCTTTCGCCTCCTTCATACTCCCACACATCTCGCAGCAGCGTATCATTATTGACCGGCTGGTTGGGCGCATCATTAAGTAATGTAGTAGCTTATACTCCATGGGCGTCAACTCAACTTCTTGATTGCGCACCGTCACTTTTTCATCAATAACATTCAGCACAATATCGTCGATCGACAGTACGGAAAAGTTATTGGGGCCTTTGTTCCAAGAGACCCGCCTTAAAATCGATTGGATGCGCACATTCAGTTCACGGAACGAAAACGGCTTGGTGATATACTCATCCGCGCCCAATTGGAGACCGCGCGCCACATCATCGGGCCGGTTGAGTGCCGTCAACATAATGATGGGCACGTCCGATAATTTGCGTACTTCTTCACAAAATGTAAAGCCATTCATACGCGGCATCATCACGTCCAGCAAGATCAGGTCAACTTCATTTTCAATTGCCAGTTCTAGAGCGTCCACACCATTTTTGGCGGTTAAAACTTCATATCCTGAAGTTTGCAGCGTTTTGGTTAACAATTCCAGCAGCAGATCTTCATCTTCCACCACCAAAATTCGGGTTTTCTTTTCAGACATCGCACTTATCACTCTGCATAAAGGTACATATTCACTCTCAAGCAGCAGCTGGTTTGTTCAGACCATACTGGGCTTCCGCAAACTCGGCTCTTGACACCGGCGCAGTTAAAGTCAATCTTAATTTAAGATTCAGGCTATATGTTACCTGTAATAAAAATTTCAGTCTTAATAGTAAGCTGGTTGAGCAATTTTTTCAATGGGCTTAATCTTACAAAATATATACAAAATAGATAGATCACAATCGCCAAGACTGGCGGCAGATTCGCCAAATGAGACCGCCACCATGATCGTCAACACCGTTACGGTTATGACGCACAGATCATACGCCCCTTAGGCATCCTCAACGCGTTTCAATACCGCCACCACATTTTGGCCGCCAAAGCCAAATGCATTAATAATGGCGTGGCGCGCGTCCACCTCTTGGGCGGTATTGCCCACAATGGGTAGATCCAGCTCCGGATCGGGCGTATAGTTGATGGTGGGCGGCACGATGCCATTGCGCAGGGTGCAAACCGCCGCTACCGCAGACTGGGCGCCCGCCGCGCCCAAGGCGTGCCCCACCATGCTCTTAATACTTGTTACCTTGGTATCATAGATGTGTTCGCTCAGCGCTCGCTTTAGCGCTTTGGATTCACCCATATCATTTAGGACCGTGCCGGTTCCGTGCGCAAAGATAACATCCACATCACTGGGGCCAATGCCGGCATTTTTGAGTGCACCAGTCACGGCGCGCGCCGCGCCATCACCATCTGGGTCCGGCGCAGTAATGTGATAGGCATCTCCCGTGAGACGACCACCAAGCACTTCTGCCAGCAGCTTGGCGCCGCGTTTGCGAGCGTGTTCTTCCGTTTCCATCACCAAAATACAGGCCCCTTCGCCGCTGACAAAGCCATCGCGATCAACTGAAAATGGGCGGCAGGCGCTTTCCGGCGTATCCATACGGCTTGAAAGCGGCCCCATGCGGCCAAAAGCAGACATAGTCAGCATAGAAATAGCCGATTCAGTACCACCAGCAATGATCACATCCGCTTCGCCCCGACGCAAAAAGTGATAGCCCTCAATAATCGAATAATGGCCGCTGGCACACGCCGCGGTGCTGGTCATAACCGGACCGCGCGCCTGGGTTTCAATAGAGACCAGGCAACTGACTGCATTGCTCATTGCCGCGGGCACCACAAAGGGGCCAACGGTTTTCCAGCCACGTTCCGTCATTTCCTCTGTGGCAAATTCAATCTCGCTAATGCCGCCGCCGCCGGTGGCAATTAACACGCCGATGTCATCGCGGTTCCGATCATCAATGGTCAGCTCTGCGTCAGCAATTGCCTGTTTGGCCGCCGCAATCCCAAATTGGGTACAGCGGGCCACGCGCCGCGCCAGTTTGCGATCCATATAGTCGGTTGGATCAAAATCCTTTACCTCACAAGCAATGTTGTAGGGCATATCCTTGGTATCAAACTGCTGAATGCGACCGGCGCCAGATTGACCAGCCACTAAATTGCGCCAGAAGGTTTCGACGTTGTTGCCGATGGGCGTAATGGCGCCCATGCCAGTTATAAAAACTCGTGTCATTGTCTGCTCACTTTCCCTGGGTTAAAGCTGCTTTGCAAACCAATGCATCACACCAATCCGCTGCATCAGTACATCATCGTGGTGCTGACGATAGCGGCCTCGGCCTCGATAGATGAATCCAGATGCATCTCTTGCGATTGCGATCTATAATAATTTAAAATGTCGCCATGAGACTGACGAGATAGATGCTGGCCTCATTTTGTGAATCCGGCCCTAATTCTCGCGGTTACGTTTTCCTGATAGTAGGCTTGTATGGGACAGATGGTATTATATGAGACGCGCCAGAGTGCGTCAAAAGCCACATTGTCAGTACACCGCAACGGGGTTAGCAATACAGGCTTTGGTCTCGATTGATGAATCCGGCCTTATCTCTTGTCGTTGCGATCTACTGATTATAGTATAACACCATTTTGCCCCAAAAGTAGCGGCTCCATAGCGGGCATCTAAGGCAAGAGCGAACTTTGTAATCGCAATGGATAAATATCAAGCGGCTGAGATCGCTTTTCCGTATCAACCGCGGGCCTGATTGACTGACAAATCTTATTTACCGCGCAGATCGCCAAGAAACGCGCAGAATCTACTCGGGTACCCTTTGCGCATCTGCGCGCCCTTGGCGGTGGCAAGATTAAATCTGTCAGTCAATCAGGCTGCGGGTTTTAACTCTGCTTTTTTAAGGTTCGCGATTGCCCTAAACAGGCTCATGCACAGCATTAAGCTTGGCGCACTATTTACACGACTTACGCAGCGCCCGTGAACGAACGGGAAAGTATATATCACCCACAAGCGATTCGTACGCGCGGCTTGCGTAAGTCCCATTTTGTAGAAAGGACTCATCATTATGCAGTTTCAAGATAAAATTGTGCTAATCACCGGGGGCGGCACCGGGGTGGGAGAGGCCGCCGCGGCTGCCTTTGCCGCCGGCGGCGCCCAAGTCATTATTACAGGTCGGCGGACGGAAAAGCTGGCGCAAGTATGCGAATCTATTGCGTCGGCCAAACCAGTGCGCTATTACGCAGCGGATATGGCAAACCGGGCCCAGGTCACTGCCCTGGTCGAATGGGTCAACGCTGAATTTGGTCCCATTGACATTCTGGTGAGCAATGCCGGCGTCAACGTGCGCGAACGGACGCTGGCCGAGCTATCGCTGGAAGATTGGGACTACATTATGAACGTCAATGCGACCGGCGCCTATAATATAGTGCATGCTGTTCTGCCCCAAATGCGCGCGCGAAAGGATGGCGTGGTTATCAGCGTCTCATCTATTGCGGGCATTCGTCCCAGCGTTTTGGCCGGCGCCGCTTATAGTGCATCCAAACACGCCATGACGGCGCTGACCAAGGTCATTAGTCTGGAAGAGAAGGATAACGGCATTCGCGCCACGGCCATTCATCCAGGCGAAATTAATACACCCATTTTGGATGATAGACCGGTCAAGGTAAGCGATGAACACAAGGCCAACATTCTGCAATCTGAAGATGTAGCAGCGGCCATCCTGTTTGTGGCGGCCCTACCGCCGCGTGCGAACGTGCCGGAGCTCACCATCAAACCGACCAACGCGGCGTTTGCCTGAGGATTGGCATCTACACTTAATATCATATATTATTATGAAATACTCCCTCTGGAAAACAGGTCAATATTCATGCCGCAATCACTTGGTGATTGAATCTATCAAGCCTCGATCCTCTGGTCTGTTGCTAAACAACGTTTGTGTAGCAAATATCAATTTTGTTGTGCCCTACTGGTGTGGGAAGGAACCAACGCTATGTCTATAAAAAAAGAAGATGCCCTTGATTATCATGCCGGTGGTCGGCCGGGCAAGCTAAAAATTACGGCCACCAAACCCATGTCTACGCAACAGGATCTTTCGCTGGCCTATTCGCCCGGCGTTGCCTATCCTGTTTTAGAGATCGCGGAAAATGGCGACTTGGCTTACGAATATACAGCCAAAGGCAACCTGGTTGCGGTCATCAGCAACGGGTCGGCCATTTTGGGCCTGGGCAATCGCGGTCCCCTGGCTTCAAAACCGGTCATGGAAGGCAAGGCCGTACTCTTTAAACGCTTTGCCGATATTGATGTATTTGACATAGAGGTTGATACGGCAAATCAGGAAGAGATGGTGCATTTCTGCAAATTGATCTCTCCCACCTTTGGCGGCATCAATCTAGAAGACATCAAAGCACCCGAATGCTTCTACATTGAACAAGAATTACAGAAGCTGTGCGATATTCCCGTCTTTCACGACGACCAGCACGGCACGGCCATTATCTCGGGCGCCGGCCTCATCAACGCCTGTGAATTGGTCAATAAAGAGATGGCCGACATCACCATTGTCATCAACGGTGCGGGCGCGGCCGGCATTGCCTGCGCCGATTTTTATGTGGCGCTGGGCGCGTCCAAAGAGAACATTATTATGTGCGATTCGCGCGGCGTGATCCACGCCTGGCGCGAAGACAGCGGCATGAACGAGTTTAAGGCGCGCTATGCGTTGACGACGGAAAAGCGCACGCTGGCTGAAGCCGTCGAGGGCGCCGACGTCTTTATTGGCCTTTCCGTAGCCGGCGCGCTCACGCAGGATATGGTGCGCAGCATGGCGCGCAACCCCATTATCTTTGCCATGGCCAACCCAGATCCGGAAATCACCTATGACGATGTGCAAGCAGCCCGTTCGGACACGATTTTTGGCACCGGGCGCAGCGACTATCCCAATCAGGTCAACAATGTGCTTGGCTTTCCCTTTATCTTCCGCGGCGCATTGGATGTGCGCGCTCGTTCCATCAACATGGAGATGAAGATTGCGGCCGCGCAGGCGTTGGCCAATTTGGCCAAGGAAGATGTGCCCGACAGCGTGATGCGCGCTTACGGTCTGGAAATGTTGCGCTTTGGCTTTGAATATATTATCCCCAAGCCCTTTGATCCGCGGGTGCTCATGTGGGTGGCGCCAGCCGTGGCCAAGGCCGCCATGGAAACCGGCGTGGCGCGCGTGCAGATTGATCTGGAAAAATATCTGGATAGCTTGGCCGGCCGCATGGGCAAGAGCGTGCAGGTTATGCGCAATCTGGAACTCAAGGCCAAACAGCAGCCCAAACGCGTGGTTTTTGCCGAGGGGGAACATCCCAAGATTATTCGCGCGGCGCATGCCGTGGCCACCCAAGGAATTGCCATGCCCATCTTGTTGGGCAACGCAGCGGCCATTCAGCAGCAAATCGAGATGCTGGCGCTTGAATTTACGCCCACCATTGTCGACCCAGATAGCTCGGACAAACACGCACACTATGCTAAAAAGTACTATCAGCGCCGCCAACGCGCCGGCGTGACGCAAACGCTGGCCGACGAAGTAATGCGCCAGGTCAACTATTTTGGTTCGATGATGGTGGAGCAGGGCGATGCCGATGCTTTTGTCTCTGGGCTAACTTACAACTATCCCGACGTGTTGCGCCCGGCCTTACAAGTGGTGGGCGCACAGGAAGAACGCTGGGTCAGCGGCGTCTATTTGATGCTGGTGGGCGATAGCGTCTACTTTTTCACCGATGCCACGGTTATTATCGATCCATCTGTCGAGCAGCTGGCGGCCATTGCGCTCAACGCCGCTGATTTGGCCAAACGCTTTGACATTGAGCCGCGCATTGCCATGCTTAGTTTCTCCAACTTTGGCAGCGTGCATCATCCGCAATCCACCAAGATGCAGCAGGCCACGGCGCTGGTCAAAAAGCTGCGGCCGGATCTGCAAATTGACGGCGAAATGCAGGCAGACGTGGCGGTAGTGCCCGAATTGATGAAGCGCCACTATCCCTTTAGCCAGGTAGAAGACGCCAATGTGCTGGTCTTCCCGGCGTTGGCATCGGCCAATACGGCGTACAAGCTCTTGAGCCGCCTGGGCGATGCTGAGGCCATCGGTCCCATTCTGGTGGGCATGAACCATCCCATTCACGTACTGGCTACCGGTGCGGACGTGCGCGACATTGTGAATGTGGCGATTTTGGCCGTTATTGACGCGCAACATGCAGAGGCGTAATCGCCTTTGGTTGAAAGCAGCGACTGTCAGCCAAAGTACGCTAAAGCGCACGCTAGGAATTGCCTGCTTGAGCGGGCTTTCGCTAGCAGACGCAAGCTGATGGAAGTTAAGCAAATAATCCGGCATTCAGAAACCGGGTTTTTGACAAAAACCCGGTTTCTGATGCTACCGAAACAATTTGTTCATGTTCAGCAATCGGTGGATTCTCATCGTTTAAAATAGTAGAGAAATAGGTAATTGGGCAACAAGAAACCACTGTTTTATTTCGGATAAACTTGAAAATATCACGGCCGGTGGTTGGCACGAAAGAAATGGTCCTATAATCGCCACGATAAAGACAGTTTCAATATGCTAGCTTTTCGTAATAATTTCTATCCAAATAATCATGTAAACTAACTATACCGAATGAGAGTTTCATCGCTCCCCGTCTCAACCCATAGCGGCCCTCAGTTCAATAATGGCTAAGGCTTTCTTTCGGTACAATGCTTATTTCCAACAGGACTTAGGCATAAAATAGGCATAAAATAGGCATAAAAGTAGTCGTATACCAATACGCCGCCACAACTTTGACTTTATAGGCGCAACCTCGGTTAACAAATTCGGGCTTGTCTCCTATCATTGCGGTCTATTGATAACGGCACGACGCTAAAACAGAAATGCCAAGGCCGAAATGGCTGAGTTGCATCATTCAATAAAATTGGTTTAGTTTATCATGATGATATTACCTAACAGTTCACTGCACCCATTAGTTACGTCAGGAAAAGGATTTATGGACAACCAGATATCCCAGATGCCGCTTGCTGACCGGCAGGTGGCATACCTGATCACCAATACCCAACTGGAGGTAATCAACGCCGGGGGAGATTATGCACTGTTGCATAATCTCATGAACTCACCCAATGTATCGAAAAAAAAGCGCAAAAGGCCAGCAAGCCCCAGTCATGCCGCCTACTTGGGGCGCCCCATGCTCGAGCTAGTGCCAGAATTAGATGCGCAGCTAGTCAGGTTGCAAGCTATGCTGGCAGGAGCAACAGCAGATACACAGGTTCTACGAATTTGCCGCCCGTGCGCGCGCCCGACCGGTGAAAGCTGTTTCGATATCGTATTTAGCCCCAAGCACGATTCGCGCGGCAAGATTGATGGGATTGTCTTTCTCTTCGAGGACACGACCGAAAATTGCCTCATGCAGCTGAATACACAGCAGCTTCAAGATGGCAAACAGTTTCTGCAAGATCAATTGGATATGATTGCCCATGAATTGGGCGCACCACTTACCATCATTGCCGGCTATGTCGAGATACTAAGAGAAGCGGCAGAAGATGATCTGGAAAATGAACATTTGCAATATCTCAATCTGATCTCGGCCAAGGTCGACCATTTGCACGTCATTCTCAAAAACCTGTTTAACATGGCCTACGTCGAGTCGGATAACCTGCGCCTGGTGATGCAACCAGTCAATATTGTCAACCTGATTTACAACGTGGTAGCAGAAATGCAGCCCAAAATAAACGAGCGCCGCCAGCAAATTCAGATCAAATGTGATGGCGAGCAGCACATCATCAACTGCGATCGGCTGCACATTGGCCAAGTGTTCACCCACCTGCTTGATAATGCCAGCAAGTTTAGCCCACACGCCAGCACCATAGATGTAATGATTTCAGCCAACAGTCGGCCCGGCTTCTTACACATTGCCATTACGGATAGCGGTACCGGCATTCCCCAAAACGAACAGAACTCCATCTTTCAGCGATTTTATCGCACCAAGTTTGCCGATAGCATGGCGCACAGCGGGGTTGGATTGGGGCTTTATACGGCCCGCCGCATGGTGGAAGTTCACAATGGCGAAATCTGGTGCGATAATTCACCTCATGCCGGAGCCGTTTTTCACGTCATGTTGCCGTTTGGCAAGAATACACCCGCATCACCCGGCAAGCTAAACCAGCACGGTAGCGCCAATTACGCGCAAATCATTGCCTAACCGCTGGCCCCATAATGCAATTGGGACTTTCGCAAGCCTAAAGTGAAAGTTATCAGCTTCGCTATACTTTTCGCGCATGGCGTTCCATGGGCGCGCCGCGTCAATTTTATTCCTCCCGCACCGCCACCGCTGGCTGCATACGCCCCAACCGATACGCCGGATAAATTCCGGCCAGCAATGCTGCGCCCAGGGCGACAGCAAAAGCCTGGCCAAACGCGCGCGGTTGCAGCTGCATCTCCAACGTCCAGCCAAACGAGCGCAAGTTGATGATGTAGATTAGAATCAGCGCCAGCAAAAAGCCGGTGGGGATGGCAATGAAACCCGCGCTGAAGCCCATCAGCCCCGTTTCCCACAGGGAAAGCCGCCAGAGTTGACCGCGC
>JACKBC010000079.1 GCA_020634755.1 Caldilineaceae bacterium
CCAACGTCCTGCGGATCCAGCCTTCCACTTCCGTGCGCCAGCCCGGCTTTTGCCACGGCAGCAATGAGTTCGACAGCAACGACTTTGACATAAATGATTCTCATTCACACAACGATGCACAACGCCTCGTGTGCGCCAATACCCAAGCGACAAACCTGGGTTCTTTGCGCAAAGAGTTTCTCTGTTCCACTTCTGATAGACAACGCAAATCGGGATGGCACAAACGTAGAGGCGCGAGTGACGCCATACGCTGGGCCGGTCGGAAACGCGTTATCCCGCCGCCACACATGCCCTATCGGTATCATGTCCCATTGAATTGCGTTTTCTACGATAAAAATGCTGGCCGAAAATAGCTCTTTACTTCAGCCGGCGGGTGGGGAGCCGTCGCGCCCTCCGCCACTTGCTCATCGACAGACTCATCTACAAATTCAAAATGCAGGTCAAAATCGATCTCCTCACTGGCGCGGGTGCGGATGCGCTTGTGCACTTTCACCGGCAGTTCGCTTTGAACTGGCTCGGTGGCATGCAGCACCATTCCATCCCACACCAGGCTCAACGCTTGGTCGATCCGGGACCCGGCCAGCTTGGGAACGTTGAGCAGCGCCCACCAGTTCCAAGCCGCAGGCCACTGCGGCGCCACAACTATCTGATCGTCTTGCTGCACAACACCACAGCCGTGCCAGATGGTTGTGCCGGCCAGCTCAACGCCATCCAGCGGGCGGGGGAAGCACCCCATGCCGTTGGCGCCCACCTGCCAACCGGTCGTGTGCGCCCACTCCAGCATACGCGACAATTGACCGGGTGGCAATAGGGCATCCGCGGCCGAGTCCGCCCAATTCGCAGCATTGGTTGCGTCGCCGCGCCACCTGGCCAACTGTACGGCGCCGGCCAGCGCCTGGCCAATTGCAAACAATGGCGCCTCTGGGGAGGCCGACTTGCCGTCGCCCGCGGCTGGCTCTGCTTCCAGCATGCGGCTCAGCTGCTGGAGCACGGTGGCGCACAGCCCCAACGCTGGATAATGCTCGGCCAACAACGCCGCATCAAAGTGATGCTGCAAGTGGTCATGCAGCGCCGTGAGATAGGCGGCATTGGCATAAACGAGGCGCGTGCCGGCCTCATCAATGGGATCTTTGGGGCGTACCGGCAGCAGGATGGGCAGCCGACCCGTTGTGCGTTCCGCCAGCCGCCGCAAGTGGGCCAGCAGATTGCGGCTTTGGACTGGATCAAACAGATCAAAGCAGTTGACCAGCGCCCGCGTTTCCTGCACATCGCGCGCGGTTGCGGCAAAGCCGGTGCGCAGCCGCTGTACGCCATAGAGCGCATTGATGCGCCCAATTTGCATGGCGTGATTCAGCAGCGCATCGGGCGTCCACAAGCGGCCCGTTTTGAGCGTTTCCGCCCAGGCCGTATTGCTCTTTTCTAGCACCTTATCGCCGTCGCGAATCGAGAGAAAGCCGTTCCAGGCCATCTGCTCGCCCACATCGCTCACCGTCAACAGCAGCGGCACCTCTACTTCACCGTTGACCAGCACATAATAGACCAGATGCGCCCGCTGCTCATCGTCTATCTCTGCGCTGGATGGGCGCGACTGCGGGTTGCCCAGCACGCGCGTGCTTTCGGCGTTCTGCTGCTGATAGATGCCTCGGGCGGCTTGCGGGTTACGCTGCGCCACCAAGAGACCATCGACCATGCGCTGCGTTAGCGGCTCCCCCCAATCCACTTCCACATCAATGCGCAGCAGCCGGTCGCCCTCGGCCTGACATTCAAAGATCCAGAGCGCGCTGCGATCGTAGGTGCCATCCATGGGGGCAGAAAGCTGCTTGCTCACAATGATACCCTCAGAGCCGTAAATCACCTCCTGCCGGCCAGGGTAGAGCCGCGTCACCAACGGCACAAATTCATCCTCGCGCGGGGCGCTGATCCAGACGCGGATGCTGCGGGCGTAATATTCATCGGCCCACGGCCAAAAGAGATCGTGCAGATTGGCGTACACATCGGCGTCAAAGACCAGATCCTGATTGGCCAGCCGAAAACGTACATCCTCGCTTAGCGTCTCATCGTGTTCAATTATCTGCGGCTGATCCAGCGCCGGGCCGGACAAGCTGGGGGGTAGGTTTGGCATGGTTGGTTTAAATTTCGAACTCTACTTTTTGCGTAACGCGTCAGCCTTCCTCGTCAAAAGCGCAGGGGACACGGGCTTTGATAGGCTCATCCGCGGCGCTTAAATAATCACCTCTGCACTCTCACCCGATGCCCAATGATAAGGCAACTTCGACAAGCTTAATTATCTTATCACACAGTCACCGCGTCATCCCTTCATTTTGTCAATCTTTTACGCCCGCCATTAGCAAGCCCAATCCTTCACGGGTAGCTTGGCTTCGCGGCACAATGTCGATGATCTCGCCTTTGTACATGACGGCAATGCGATCGGAAAGCGCCATAATTTCATCGAGTTCCGAACTGACCACCAGCACGGCCACGCCTTCATCACGCTTGCTGACAATTTGGTTGTGGATAAACTCAATAGAACCCACGTCGATGCCGCGGGTGGGTTGCGCCACCACCAACAATTTGAGCGGACGACTAAATTCGCGCGCCACCACCATCTTCTGCTGGTTCCCGCCCGAAAGGCTGCCGGCCAGCGCGTCTACCGAAGGCGTACGCACGTCGAATTCCGCCACAAGTTGGGTGGCGTATTGGTGTATGGCCGGCTCGTTGATCACGCCGGCGCGGGCAAAAGGAGGACGATAGTAGCTGTTGAGCACCATATTGTGCGCAACGTCATAGCTGGCCACCATGCCATAGGCGTGACGATCCTCGGGGACGTGGCTCATCTGGCCGGCATCGGTAATTTGGCGCGGGCTGGCATTGGTCAGCTCTTGGCCGTTTATGCGAATGTGGCCGCCATCGGCGTGGCGCAACCCGGTCAGCACTTCAACCAGCTCGGTCTGGCCATTGCCCTGCACACCGGCCACACCCACAATCTCGCCAGCATGTACAGCCAGCGATACGCCGCGCAGCGCCGGTTGCCCCAAATCGTCGCGCGCCGCCACACCGTCAATTTCCAATACCGCCGCGCCCGGATGCGCCGCTGTTTTGTCCACAGTGAGAATCACCTCGCGCCCCACCATCATGGCGGCCAGTTCAGCCTCGGTCGAGTCATGTGGCGTGGTTTGGCCCACCAACTTGCCGTCGCGCAACACGGCAATGCGGTCGGCCACGCGCAGCACTTCTTTCAACTTATGCGTAATAAAAATAATTGAATGGCCCTGGGATTTGAGCAGATTCATCACCTCAAACAGACCGTCGATCTCCTGTGGCGTCAATACAGCCGTCGGCTCGTCCAGAATCAGAATGTCCACATTGCGATAGAGCGCTTTGACAATTTCCACACGCTGGCGCACGCCCACCGGCAGATCCTCAATGACGGCGTACGGATCCACGGCTAGATTATAGCGCTCGGAAAGTTCGGTAATGCGGCGGGCCACGGCACGCGTATCCAGCAACCCATTTTTCACACTTTCGCTGCCCAGCATAATGTTCTCGGCTACGGTCATGACCGGCACCAGCTGAAAATGTTGATGCACCATACCGATGCCCAGCGCAATTGCATCGCGCGGTGAATTCATGGAAACCGGCTGGCCCTTGACAAAAATTTCGCCTTCGCTGGGCTGATAGAGGCCATAAATAACGTTCATCAACGTCGACTTGCCGGCCCCATTCTCCCCCAGCAGCGCCAAAATCTCACCAGGATAGAGCGCCAAGCTCACATCCTCATTGGCCACCACACCCGGAAAACGCTTGGTAATCGAATTGACCTGGAGAACGGGTTGATCGTTCAAGATTCTTTCCTCTAATTTAGGAGAGGAGTAGAAAAGTAGAGGCGTAGAGGTTTCGTCAAGCATCCATACTCCCTACTCCGCTACTTCCTCTCAATGCGCTTCCGTCTCATAAACCTTGCCTTCGGCCGCGGGTGGGCGGACGCGGCCCACAAAGCCGGCCACGGCCACAATGGTCACCACGTAGGGCAACATGCTTACAAACTGGCGCGGAATGGTGGTAACGCCGGCCAGCAGCAGCTCATTTTGCAGCGCTTGCGTATATCCAAAGAGCAGCGCCGCGGCCAGGGCGCCAAAGGGATTCCAGTTGCCAAAAATCATGGCCGCCAGGGCAATAAAGCCACGCCCGGCCGTCATGCCTTCTTGAAATTGGCCCACTGCTTCCAACACCAAAAAACCGCCGGCCAGCCCAGCCAACATGCCGCCCAGCGTAGTGTTCAGATAGCGAAAGCGATTGACGTTGATGCCCACCGTGTCTGCCGCGCTGGGGTGTTCCCCTACGGCGCGCGTGCGCAATCCCCAGCGCGTGTAAAAGATGGCCACATGCAGCACAACCACCAGAATCAGCGCCAGATAGGTAATGGGCGGATTGTTGAACAGCACATTGCCAATGACCGGAATATCGGCCAGCAGCGGAATGCGGATCTCGCCAAATTTGCCCTGCGCCACGGCATCGCGGTCAAACAAATAGGAAGTGATGCCGGTAGCCAGCACAATGATCACCGTGCCGGAAATAATCTGATCCATGCGATAGCGGATGGAAAAGAGCGCATGCAAAAAGCCCATGAGCCCACCAACCAGCAACGCCGCCAGGACCCCCACCATGAGGCTGGCCAACAGCGGCCAGCTATTGGTCTGCACCTTAAAGAAAAAGGCGCCAAACGCCCCGGCCAACATCATGCCTTCAATGCCAATATTGATAATGCCCGACCGCTCGCACAAAATGCCGCTGAGCGCGCCCAAAATCAGCGGCACGCTGGCGCGCAGCATAAAGTTAAGCGCGCTAATGCCAAAGAGCACGCGCAGCCACGTCTGTTGGCGCAGCGCCGTTGTGTTGACCAAAATTGCCATCAACAGCAACAACGCAATCACCACGATGGAAATCAATTGCGTTCGCTTCCAAACCAGCTGATTCACGCTTGCACCCTTCCACCCCTCCACGTGTTCATCCGTTTTCGCCTCCCATGACGCCTTTGCATCGATTTTTGAGCTGGCGGACTAATTCCCACCCCAGCCGGTGGTCAGCGTCGCCTGCCCCTCGGCCTCGGAGAGCCAGCGCGCTCGGAAGATCGAACGGATAATCATGGGCGCCGCCACAAAGGCCAGCACCAGCGCCTGGATCACCTGAATAATGTCGGCGGCCACGCCCGATTCAAATTGCATGCGGCTGGCTCCGCCATCCAGCGCGCCAAACATAAAGGCCGCCAGCACCACGCCCAGCGGATGCGTCTGCCCCAGCAGCGCCACCGTAATGCCGTCAAAGCCAACGGCGCCGCTAAACTCGGGCGCAAATTTGTGGTTCAAGCCCAATGTTTCAATCGCACCGGCCAGTCCGGCCAATCCACCGGCAATGGTCATGGCCAGGATAATCGTGCGGTTGACCGCAATGCCCGCATAGCGCGCGGCTTTTATGTTTTGCCCCACTGTGCGCAGTTCAAAGCCAAAGATCGATTTGTAGATTAACCACCAGAAGAGCACCGCCACCAGCAGCGCCAGCACCACACCCCAATGGACGCGATAGGGTGGCCCAAACATCCACGGAATCTGCGCCGAGGCCAACACGTCGGGCGTTTCTGAAATGGCCCCGGCGGTGGGATCCCACAGCGGACCGGGTGTTTGGCCTTGGGTGCCGCCAGCATAGACGGTCCATCCGGCAAAGAGGGACGCCACATAGTTGAGCATAATCGTGACAATCACTTCATGTGCGCCGGTATACACCTTGAGCAGGCCCGGGATAGCGCCCCAAAACATGCCGCCCACAATACCGGCGCCAATGGCCAGCGGCAAATGAATCAGCATGGGCATTCCTTCCATACTGATGCCCACGGCCACCGAGCAGACTGTGCCAAAGATAAACTGGCCCGAAGCGCCGATATTCAACAGCCCCGCTTTAAACGCATAAGCCACTGACAGTCCGGTCAGGATCAACGGCGTCATTTTGCGGATGGTCGTGGCCCAGGCGCGGCCATCGCCAAAAGCGCCGGCAAAAAGCCCCTGATACGCTTTGAGCGGGTTGTCGCCAAAAATGAGCATAACAATGGCGCCAGTTAATAAAGCGGCCAAGAGCGCCAGCACCGGAATAAGGAGAGAGCGAAAGATGCGCATTATATTTTTTCGGTAGGATTTACAAGGTTGTCCGTTTGTAACTATGCAGGCGCCCCCTGGGCGCCCAAACAGCGTTTGGGACGTCCAAGGGGACACGAGCTTCGATAAGCGTTGTTGCTCTGCAACCACTTCGTGAACGGCTGAGCTCACGCCGAAGTCTTAGCCCTGGGGTAACATGGATAGTTAACATCTTACGACTTACGCAGCGCCCGTGGCACCCCAGGAGAAGAAGCCCTCGTTGGCGAGACGATTCTTGCTCCAGGCCTGCGTAAGTTCTTTAGTTGTATGATGGCTCTGCGCTGTACACAATCACCATCATACAGTACTCAATGTCATTAAGTTAGCGAAAAGTGCGTTGCACGGTGTCAGCCATTTTTGTCTTCACATTCGAGTGGCATACCGTGCGTCGCACTTGAAGCGGTCTTAACTAAATGACATTGATAAAGTACTAACATCAATGATGGGGGAAAGTTCATCTGTGGGAGGGATTATAGACGAACTTGGACGGACTGTCATTTTCAGAGGATGGGAAGTAGAGGCGAAAGGAGACGCGGCGGCGGCAGAACGGTCAGCTCGTCAAGTCTAACCGTTCTGCCGCCGCCTCTTTCGCACGAGTCAGAGCCATCTCTGCCTCTTCCAGGCTATGCTTTACCCACATGGTTCTTGCCCCAGGTGGAAGCAAGGTGCGACGCACAGAGCCATTCGCCCCATTTGTGGAGATAAGCTCTTCCAGGAAGGGGCCACCTGAAATCCCGTTGCCGCCACACATTATGCGCCCTGCGGCACGCGTTGGGGAATTGCCGCGGCCCTACTCTTTTGCTGTCTCAGCAATGGGCAAATAGAACCATATGCTGCCGCCGCTGCGATCGAGTTCCTGACGCAGCAGTTCATCAAGCAGCTCTTCATCTAAATCGCTGGACGGTTGTGCATTGGCCGTCAACACTTGTGCGGCGGCGGCATCAGCATTGATCACCAGCAGCGGTGGTTGGGTGCTTTCCTTTGAACTATAGAGCACGCTATTAGATGAAGTGGTCTCCAGTCCAAATGAATAGAGTCCATTGCCAGCAATGGCGGCCGTTACATCAAATTCAACCCACAGCTCGCTATTTACCTCGCCCAAAACACTAAGCGGGCTGCCGCCTATCACTGGCGCGTTTTCCCAGGTGATTTCGCTTTCCAGCCAGGGAGTTCCACTGCTGCCATTGTTAGAAACCACGTAGACCGCGCCCCCCACATCGCTGGCATCCGTCACGTATAGGCGCAGACGGGCATTCTGCACCGGCTCGTTGAGACCGGTTACATTAAACTGAATGTAGCTCTTGTAGACCGGCTCTGTATCGCGCAGCCGAATGGTGTCGGCGTCTCCATAGTTCCTGGTAGGGCTGGACGATTTCACCATGGCATCGGCGACGGAGAAGAATGTGTGTGCACTCCCGCTGCTGGCGTTGGCCTCGGTCACCGTGATGGTAAGTTCATCATAGACCGCAAATTGACCGTCATCCACAGTCAAGCGCAACACATAGGCGCCCACAGCCGAAAAGCGCGCCGTCGTTTGCAGTGCGCCGTCGTTGCCAAAATTCACGCTGCCGGGACCGCTCTCCCTGGACCAAGTGAAGGCAAGCGGGTTGGGCAGCCCGTCGTCAAGCGCCGTACCGACCAAATCAATCATGCTCGAGATGACCACACTTTGATCGGCGCCAGCGTCGACGGTGGGCGGCTGATTCGTGGGAGAACCATTGCCACTGCCACCACCACTGTCACCACTACCATCGCCACTGCCATCGCCACTGCCATCGCCGCCATCACCACTGCCGTCACCCCCATTGCTGCTGCCGCCATCATTTGTGGAAATGATGGACAGTTGCGGTGGATTGGCGCCCTCTTTGGCGCTGTACAAAACACTGTTCGAGCTGGATGTATCCAACCCAAACGAGAAGAGTCCATTACCATCAATGGCGGCGGTCACATCAAACTCCACCCATTCGCCGCTATCAACCGCGTCCAGCACATCCAACGGTGCGCCGCCAATGGCGGGTGCGGAATCCCAGGTAATGTTGCTTTCGGTCCAGGGCGCGCTATTGCTGTCGTTAGCTGAAACCGCGTAAATTGCGCCCCCCTCATCGCTGGCGTCGGTTACATATAGGCGCAGTTTTGCGCTTTGCACCGCGCCCGCTACGCCCGTGACATTGAATTGCAGATAACTGTTATAGAAAGGCGCACGATTGCCGCGCAGCCGCAATTCACGCTGGGTCCCATAGTTGGCGGATGCGCTGGACGATTTGACCAGGGCATCGTGAACTGGGGCAAAGGTGAGCTGGCTCTCTGGCTGGTCACTGCCCACCGTGACGGTTGTTTCAGCATAGCTGGCCAGAGCGCCATCATGCGCCGTCAGACGCAGCACGTAGCTTCCCGCAGCTGAGAAGCTGGCCGTGGTCTGGCGGGCGTGTGCATTGCTAAAGCTCACGCTGCCCGGCCCGCTCTGTTGGGTCCAGGTAATGGTCAGCGTGGCTGGAGGATTGGGCAGGCCATCATCGCTGGCGCTGCCATTCAGATTGGCCGCGGCAGGCAGCACAATGCTCTGGGCGCCGCCCGCGCTGACCGTTGGCGGCTGATTAGGCGTGGAACCACCATCACTGCCACCACCACCAGCACCACCATCGCCATCACCCCCGCTATTACTGCCATCATAAACAACCACCAATTCGGGCGAATTTACACCTTCTTTGGCGCTATAAAGAACGCTACTGGCGCCCCATATATCCAGCCCGAACGAGAAGAGACCATTGCCATGCACCGCGGCAGTCACATCAAACTCGACCCATTCTCCGCTGCTCACCTGGCCCACTATGTCCAACGGTGCGCCGCCAATGGCGGGCGCGGTATCCCAGGTAATGTTGCTTTCGGTCCAGGGCGCGCCATTGCTGCCGCTGGCCGAAACCGCGTAAATCGCCCCGCCCTCATCGCTGGAGCCAGTTACATACAGGCGTACTTTGGCGCTCTGCACGGTGCCTGATAGGCCGGTCACGTCAAATTGCAGATAGCTGTTGTAGAAAGGCGCGCTGTCACCGCGCAGCCGCAACTCACTGCTGCTCCCATAATTAGTGGATGGGCTGGCAGAATTGACCAGGGCGTCATGGATCGGCCCAAACGTACGTTCACCGCCCGTCGCGCCGCCATCCACGGT
Organism: Caldilineaceae bacterium; assembly: GCA_020634755.1. Classification (GTDB taxonomy): domain Bacteria; phylum Chloroflexota; class Anaerolineae; order Caldilineales; family Caldilineaceae; genus JACKBC01. Next base: position 9,349 of record JACKBC010000079.1, read on the forward strand.
GACGGTCATCACATCTGTGGCGGACAGTTCGCCGTCATCAGCGCTCAGACGCAGCACGTACGTGCCCGCCGCCGTAAAGCTGGCCGTAGTCTGGCGCGCGTGCACATCGCCAAAGCTCACCGCCGCTGGGCCACTCTGCACGGACCAAGTAGTAATTAGCATGGCCGGGGGATTGGGGAGGCCATCATCGCTGGCGCTGCCGTTCAGGTTGGCGGCGGTGGGCAGCCCAATCTGCTGATCAGCACCGGCGTCCACTGTCGGCGGCTGATTGGTGTTTGGCGCAGGCTCGCTGACGGTAACGGTCATCACGTCCGTGGCGGACAGCTCGCCGTCATCAGCGCTCAGACGCAGTACGTACGTGCCCGCCACCGTAAAGCTGGCCGTGGTCTGGAGTGCATGCTCATCGCCAAAGTTCACCGCCGCCGGACCGCTCTGCACGGTCCAAGTAGTGGTCAGCATGGCCGGGGGATTGGGCAGGCCATCATCGCTGGCGCTGCCGTTCAGGTTGGCGGCGGCGCGCAGCCCGATCTGCTGATCAGCCCCCGCGTCCACTGTCGGCGGCTGATTGCTCTGCGGCACAACTATCGCATGGGTCCAGCTTGTCCAGCCCATGTTTTTGCCCGGCTGCGCAGCCGGGTCGGCCACATAGCTGACGCCATACGCATGATTGACCAGCCACAGCTGCCATGCGTCATCCCCCATGGCGGGCCAATTGATGCGATACAGGAATTCCACGGCCCGCAGCAACGCGCGATCCTCCCACTCCCACACCGGATAGCCAGCCCGGTGCAGAAGCTCTGCCTGCACAAGCGCGCCTTGCAGCCCTTCCCATGCATACCCGGTTGCTGCCGGCGGCCACTGGAAAGAGCCACCGCGCCGCATCTCCTCCGGCAGGGCGCCATCAATGTTGCGCCCCTCCTTCGTGGCGCCGAGCGGATTGATGCCCACCGGGTTATTGGGATCGGCCTGCCAGGAAAGGTCACCGTATGAAAATCCGCTGTAGGCCGCGCGATTGCCCAGCCAGCCGTGAAATACCTCTGCGGTGAGCGCCAGTTCACTGCTATCCCCCAGATAGAGGGCAACCGCGGCGCGTGAAGCGCCAGCATGGGTGCCCCAGTTGTTGGGGCGCACTTCGTGGGTGCTCTGCAGCGTGAGCCCGCTCAGGTCCATGGTCAGTAGCGCACGCAGCTTGTTGCGAAATTGGGCGTCCAGCGCGGCATCAGCATCACCCAGATCAATGAGATCGGCGGCAATGACGTACGCAACCAGTTCGCGGCCCAAAGCCAATGTGCGCCCGCCAGATTCTGTATTGTTGTAGGCAATAATGCGCAGCGCATTGATCACCTCAGCGCGATAGCTGCTCTGACCAGTGCGCGCATAGACCAGCGCCTTGGCCAGCACCTGCACATTGGCATCGCTGTTTTGGTCGCTCAAATCGGGCGTATCCATAGCTTGATCGGCACTGTTTTTCAAAAGCTCCCACGCCGCGCCCGATGTGGGCAATGCCGCCAATTCGTCGGCTGAAATCCACATGCCCAGGGTGGGTTGCGGCAATGCCGCCACATTGACCGATGTGGCATCCTCAGCATTCGTTCTGAACTCTCCCCCCGAGGTTATGACTAGGGGCATGTAGATCGGCCCGGGGGCTTGCGCCGTGGCGGTTTGACTAGGCAAAAGGCTCAAGCACAGAATAAGAATATTGAGCGCCCGATAGGCCATCCGGCAATTTGTTAGTTTCAACATGAGACTACTCCTCGTGTACAAGGTTTACGTCAAAACGTAACGTTCTGGAGGCGTAATGTGAAACGGTGTATAACAGCGGAGGGGTAATTGAATGACAGAATTGTTTAACGTAAACAGCGAATCAAAACACCTAAAATGGTGCACTCTCATCAAGAAAATTACATAATATTAATGTAGTTTACAAATATCTTAACGAGACGTCGATCATACAGCGGGAGAACCATTGTGGCAAATTGGCAAAACTGCCCAAAAAATGTCACATTATCGCACGGCAGTCAGGAGGGTGGATTTACTGGTAATTGGGGTAAGGTCTATTGGCACTACACGAATGTGGTGGGTCCTCACTGTTATTAACTTATGTTACGCAAGCCTGGAGGAAAGTCGACTCGCCGACGTTCCTGTTTCGCCCTAGCAGCCTGGCTGTGGCTGCGTAACGTGAGTTATTAAGTTAGCCCGCTGCAAGTGCGACGCACGGTGTGCCACCCGAATGCTAAGTCCAAAATGCCAAACACCGTGCAACGCACTTTTCGCTAACTGAATGACAGTGTGTGGGTCCCAATAGACAACGCAGTTAAATGGAGCATCAATAAAACAAAATGACCCAATGGAGGCTGAGGCCTCATTGGGTCATTCTTATTATCCGGTCATCAATTTATGGCGCGCTTGGCAACTCAGTTAACGGAATCACCAAAGACGTTACCGGCGAGCGGCTATCCGATCAGGGGGCGGCTGGCGCATGGGTCCAGCTTGTCCAGCCCATGTTTTTGCCAGGCAGCGCCGTGGGGTTTGTGGCATAGCTGACGCCATAGGCGTGGTTAATCAGCCAAATCTGCCATTCATCATCGCCGGTGGGCGTCCAGCCAATATCATACAGGAATTCCACGGCCCGCAGCAGCGCCCGATCTTCCCATTCCCAGGCCGGGTAGCCCGCCCGCTGCAGCAGCTCGGCCTGAACCAGCGCCCCCTGCAACCCTTCCCATGCGTAACCAGTGGGCGCCGGAGGCCACTGGAATGGGCCGCCGCGCCGCATTTCCTCAGGCAGGGCGCCATCAATGCTGTGCCCATCCTTCATGGCCCCCAACGGATTAATGCCCACTGGATTATCGGGATCCGCCTGCCAGGAAAGATCACCATAGGAAAAGCCGCTATAGGCGGTGCGGTCGCCCAACCAGCCGCGGAAAACAGTGGCCGTGCGCTCTAATTCCACGCTGTCGCCCAAATAGATGGCGATTGCGGCCCGCGAGGCGCCGGCATGCGTTCCCCAATTATTGGGGCGTCCTTCGTCGGTGCTTTGCAATGTAAGATCATCCAACGTTTCGGTGAGCAGGGCGCGCAATTTGCTGCGAAACTGGCCATCC
>JACKBC010000008.1 GCA_020634755.1 Caldilineaceae bacterium
GGCTCAACAAGGCTCTAGCGGGAATAGCGGAAATACTGGTAATCCCAATGGCTGGGATCCCAATAAGTTTAACGGAGCATTTCGCAGTACAGGTGAACGATATCAGTATCAGACAAGCGGTACTACTTATGGCCAAGAAACTCAACTAAATCTTGTACGTCAGGGTGCTAACGAAACAATAGATGTAGATGGCATAGCTGGAAATTTCTTACGCGAATCAAAGTTTATCGATCCAAATTCAAGTTTCTATTCTAAACAAATCGGTAAACTTGGTACTGGGTTGAACTTGCACGTACAAGGTTGGGCTGATGAGTTTGAGAGATTAGCACTAGCTGCTCAGCAAAATGGCTATAAGGGCGTAAAGGTATTTACCAATAGCGACGAAGCTATCCAGATTGCTAAAGAGCTATATGGCCAACATGATTGGTTCAAAACGATCGAACTTATTTCTCAAGCACCTAAATAAAGTAGGAGTGATTATGGGATGGGATTTAACAATAATTAACGTGGTCGACGGAAGTAAAACTATCGAGGAGATTGGGGAAGATTCTGTTGAGCCTGTAGGTAATAGAGAACGAGTTATTTCCTTGATTAAGAAGATATTTCCTGACGCTAACGTATCAGATTCTAGCTGGATCACAGTTCACAGAAAAAGCTACTCATTGGAGTTCAGTCTGAGTCAGCAAGAATGGATTGATTCCTTTATGGTTCACATACATGGCAATGACGAAAAGGTAGTTGATGCAATTGCAGAATTCTGTCTTGCGAGCGGGTGGTCTGCGCTGGATGCAGCAATAGGAAACTTGATTGATTTCTCTAGTGATGGCTATCAAGAAGGACGTCTAAGATGGGTTAATTATAGAAACCAAACCAGCAGATAATGCATGTAAGGATTTCAACATCGGCAGAATTTTCTGGACAACAACCATAAATGAACTTACGTTGAAATCCTTACCTACTGCGTCTACAGCAAGCAACGCAACGGGACCAGCTGCACCAGCGGCAACGCCCTGGCCACAGACCGGCAGTTCACCGGCCAGAAGTATGATGTGACCGGCCTGCATTATTACAATGCGCGGTATTTTGATGATCACATTGGCCAGTTTGTCTCGCCGGATTCGGTGGTGCCGGACCCAGGGAGTGTGTTGTCGTATAACAGGTTCATGTACGGATTAGGGAATCCGCTTCGGTTTTCCGACCCATCTGGACATGTTGCATGTGAGGGTGCGGGTAGCGACTGCTCAACGAGAAACTTGCGGCTCTATGCCGACTTCAAAGCGACCATTTTGGGCGACGATACTGATTACAGCGCAAATGCATTCTATCAGGATCTCCAAAGTGCCACTCAAAATGCAGGCGGCTATAGTCCACAGTCTCTCGATCTGGTTGCGAGTGGTATGGCGCAATCCATGATCAAGCACGGGTATGCAGAAGATGGAATTATGCCCGTACAGGATGCAGTCTATTTCTTCTTGATTACCCGTGACCCCAATTTTGGTTTGGCGGTGGCTCAAGAGCATGATGCACAGGTAGCACAACAAATCTTTTCTTCTGCTATGTTTTTTGGTTCGACAGTCACCTTATATCGAGCAATTGGTGCGAGTGAACTTGAGGATGTTAATCGACTTGGTGACTACGGAATAGCCCCGAGTGGAGGAGGGAAATATTTTGCATTTACTGAAGATGGCGCCCGCAACTTTGCAAATCATCCATTTAATGCAGAGCAGGACCTCACAATCACACAAATTCAGGTCCCCAAAACTTTCGTAAAACAGAATGGGTATCGCTTCTATGATCCAGGTGGCGCTGGGGATTCAGTGCATTTTGCTGATGATGTTCTGCCTGCGCTGTATGAATCTATGCGCAATCTGAAGATACTACCTAAATAATTGTATTTACTTGCTATAGCGCGACTCCTTTGAATCTCGTACTTTTGAACTTCTAAGAGTACGAGATTCAAGCAGAACGCCTTTTTGATAGAGCGGTTTGATGAATGGTTCACGGAAGCGATGATGACAATATCAGGAGTATTCTATGACTAAAGACGAGTTCCATGCAATGTTTTTGAGTTGTATTGAAAACGCAATTGAAAAGACAGAACAGAAACTTGGTCTGGAAACATCGCGAAATATTGAAGTATTGTTACACGGAGGAGGATTTAGTAATACACTAATGGACTTACAAGGTGCAGCCAATATATTGTACTTAGGACCTGAAATATTCTATCGTATCATTGACATTGCCGTCATCGGAGTAGGAAGTTTAAAAACGCGGGTCTTTGTGCGAGCCAGTGCTCATGATCCTGGTCCTTTTGAAGGTACGTGGAATACGCCTTCGGGAAATGGTCCTTTCAAAATTATATATTCAATGGAAATTGAACACTATTGATTAATGGTATATTTACCATAAAAGGCAGGTCTTTCATTCTATAATCAGTAGATTACATCGAAGCGAGATGGAGCCAGATTCACCATTCGAAACCGACGCCTGAATCGCGAACACGGTTATGGTGTACTGATTATAGTTCTAACATATACAACAGATTGAACAATTCTCAGATTGCGATCTGCTGTTTATATTTCGAATGCGACGCTGCTGGTGAGCGCCGAGGTTATTCGCAGCAACATGCAGCCGCTGATTGCGCCGCAGATTCACACGCCGCAAGAATCGATTCCGCTGGCACAGTCAGGTTTCCATGCCACGCCCCCCTTTGCACTGCCGGAGCAAACGAATGATCCGCTGATTACGCCGCGGATCGATGTGCCAAGTAGCCAGGCCACGGGTTTCCCACTGGTCCAGCAGCAGGTGGGAGAGAATGTATACGATGTTACCAATAATAAAGGGGCGAAATATCCGTCAACTCGGGTCAAGGGCTATGGTAAAGTTCCCTTTCCGACTGGTGACATCACTAACACCGATCCCACACCTCTCCGCGAGCAATTTACTACTGAACATCGGCAACAATTCCGTCAATACTGGAATGATACATATGGGTGGTATCCTTCACCGGACAAATATGATATCCATCATATTCTTCCTCTGTCGAAAGGTGGTACAAACGATTACGATAATCTTATTCCTTTAGAGAGAGGTTCACAGCACAATCAATTTACAAAGTGGTGGCTGTCCTATCCCTAGAGAGTATAGCTTCCTAACTGGCTCTGATATTAATCACCGGCTTCTCCATGTGGAGAAGTCGGTGACACTATTTAAGAGGTGAAATATGGATGATTTTCGATTTCTTCTCAATTACGTCTCTACAATGACAAAAAGAGGCCAAACTTCATTCGCTCTATTTCCTGGAATTATTACAGTAAATGCATTTACAGAAATAGAACACCGACTTAATCTAAAAATACCGCAAGAGTTGTTCGATTTCTATACATTTTCCAATGGGGCAATCTTGGGAGAATACGAGATTCTTCCTATTTCTCAGATACCATCAGCACTTGGTGAACTACACTCTCTTTATGATGACATGTGGATCAGCTCTTTGTTGCCGTTTGCTTATGTGTCTGGGGTTGGAGATTGGATCATGCTCGATTTGAAACGTATAACTCTTGAGGGGACTTCTATCATAGATGGTTTTCATGAAGTACCTCCAGAAACTTGGAAGGTTATTTGTTATGGTTTGCCTATATGGCTAGAAAAAATGTGTGCAAGCAATTTTAGACCGTTTTGGAAATACTAAGGGCGAAACTCGATCCATATGAAGGCAGCGGCAGCGATGCCAGCACCCTCCTCTTCAAGGCCATGGCGGAAGCAACGCGGCTGGTGAGCGCCGAGGTTATTCGCAGCAACATACAGCCGCTGATTGCGCCGCAGATTCACACACCGCAAGAATCGATTCCGCTGGCACAGTCAGGTTTCCATGCCACGCCCCCCTTTGCATTGCCGGAGCAAACGAATGATCCGCTGAGTACGCCGCTGATCGAGGTGCCGGGCATGGATGTGCTGTCGGAGCCAGCTAGTCAGCAACAGGAGATCGGAGATAATGTTATTTCAATCTCCAGCAGTGAAGCCATCCAAACACTCACCCAAGACGCAACACGAGGTCTATTTGGTAGAAAATCCAACCAGTTGAGGAAAGAGGGTAATTATGAATCTGCTGTCCAAGATTTCATGTCTCTTGGCTTATCAGATGTCAGTGATCGCCCAGGGGAGTAATGGTCGGTTATACAGATAATGGTGGTTCTGTCAGTGTAAGAAGTGAAGGTGGTGGCAGCAACGCAACCATACAAATTGATTCACCAGCTATCAACAAACACAAAAAGGTTCGCTACTATGGTGACTGAAAGTTCCTGCTTTGGTGAAATCCCATTTCTTGAGGCTAAAAAGCTAATAGAGTCAGTTGAACCAATGCTAGAAGGCTCACTGCATTTTTCGCAAAAGTGGCTTGATGAAAATCATTGGGAAGCCATTCCAATACCGGATACATTCGACGAGTTAGATACTGATCGATTATCCAGAATGGCTAAACAAGTGGCTGCCATAGAGGGTTTCGCGATACTACTAGAAGTGGACGCGGAGTATAAGGTGTATCGAGTTGCTTGGTCAAGCAGTAATTTGCTTTCATTCGATAAAGAGTTTCCTCTGACAAATTATCTGCTTATCCCAGAGAATTTAGGCTTTGCTGTAATCAAGGAAGCAAGCTACTATTTCATAATTGCGGGGCCGGCCAATACAATTCGCACAATGGTTGAGAATTCTGTTGACTCAGCACGAGAATCATTCCGTAATTATGCGAATGAAGACTTCTGGCCGGATTCTATACGCATAATGCTGAATGAGGTTGCAGATACGTATGAAAGGTAGCCTATATTTTTCATACTATTATTTAGAGATGTAACAATAGAGTGTATTGACGCTAGAAGATAAGGCAGTCTCAAGTTCCGTAGAACACGCAGGGAATTTGAATCTCTTAACAGTAACAGGGTCTAGGAAGCAGTATGTTCCTAGACCCTGTCAAATTTTCCAAATCAGTTGCTGAACTTCACCGTATAGTCAGGGCAGCGGGACCGGCGCCAGCCAAACCTACTGCGCGGGAGCTTGCCCTGAGTTCATCGAAGGGGCAAAACGCGCAGCGGAACCACCTGCGCCAGCGGCAATTCCCTGGCCACGGACCGCCAGTTCACCGGCCAGAAGGTTGATGTGACCGGCCTGCATTATTACAATGCCAGGTATTATGATGATCACATTGGGCAGTTTGTCTCGCCGGATTCGGTGGTGCCGGATGCAAGTACGTTGATTGATTACAACAGGTTCGCGTATGCCAAAGCAAATCCCCTCAACTATAATGACCCATCAGGCCATTGCAGCGCCGATGGCAGCGTGGGAGATGGACACAAAGATGAGTGCTGGAAATATGTGGATGACATCATCAACACCTGGGATGATACGGATTACTGGAATAAGCGCTGGGCGAGCAAAGAGAACTTCCTCACCTATGTAGCCCCAACCGCGCATAATGATGCCGAATATATGATGGGCGAGCTGAACCAATACTGGGGCTCGGATGCTTTCAAGTCGTGGAAAGCCGAGCAGCCTGTCCCTGCTTTGACATCAGCGCAACTGGCGAGTCAGGCCGACCCCGTGTGTGCAGGAGAGAAAATCTGTCAGAATATGGTGCGAGGTGCAGGAAAAGTACAGCAAAAATGTGCAGAAATTGATTGTGTGGCAATTGGCAACGATATTGTCGGAGTTGTTGCTACTGGAACAGCGGCAGCAGTTTGTATTCCAGGGCTGGCTGCATGTGCAACCGTAGGTGCAGCTGCCGGAACTGTGGCAACAGGTTCAACGCTCTTTGGAGCGGGATGGACTGCAAAGTCCTGGTGGCAAGGTGATGCATCAAATACAGATCTGACAGTGAACCTACTAACAGCCGGAGGCAGTTTTGTGACTCTTGGCTTGGCGCCAGTTGCTGATGATCTCCAGTTCATATATGCAGGCGCTCAATTGACTTATGATTATAGTATGAGCCAGAAAGAGTAACTATGACCTTTCCTTTTGCTGCAATAGCTACAGCTTTATCGGTCGGAAGTGCAATTTGGCTACTATTTAAGGCAAGAGAATCCAAATTTCAACCGTACTTCACTTTAAGAACTCTCTTGTTCTTGTCGGGATTCGCTACTGGATACAGTCTTCTATGGCTCTTGTCTGGAAGTTCTTTCCTGGAATATTTCTGGCTCAAGATGGGTCTCGGGGCATTAGGGGGCTTCGGCTGGTTATTCAGGACCATTTGGATTGTTGAAGTCACATCTACATATCGACGGGAAGAGCGAAAATCGTAGTATTGTACTAACGGTGTTTGTGCCTATACGTAGTTAGCCTACTTGCCCTTATAGTAGGCTAACTATAGTTTTCAATCGGCAGTACGCTATACTACCTCCACGGCGACCATCTCGGCTCCACCGCGCTGACCACCACCGGCAGCGGGACCGGCGTCAGCCAGACCTACTGCGCCTATGGCAAAACGCGCAGCGGCACCACCTGCGCCAGCGGCAATTCCCTGGCCACGGACCGCCAGTTTACCGGCCAGCAGTATGATGTGACCGGCCTGCATTATTACAATGCGCGCTATTTTGATGATCACATTGGGCAGTTTGTCTCGCCGGATTCGATGGTGCCGGACCCGACGACGCTGATTGATTACAACAGGTTTGCCTATGCCAGGGCAAATCCTCTTAAGTACAATGACCCATCCGGTCATTGTATCTGGGATGGTTGTATTCTGGAGTTAATTGTGGCAGGCGCAATTGTTGGCGCTATAGCTAATGGGGGTGGTAATGCTGGTGTCCAAATCGCCACAAACTGGGAATCTGATCGTCCCGTACTTGAAAACCTAACAAATGTCAACATGACAGAAGTGGGTATTGCAGCGGGATATGGGGGTATAGGTGGAGGGTTAGCACCAGTAACAGGTGGTACAAGTGCGTTACTCCTAAACGCAGGATTAGGAGCAGCCCAAGAGGTAACCACTGACATGATTGTTGATGGCAAGTCATTTTCTGAGGCGGTTGATGGCGAAACTCTCCTCGCAGCCGGTCTTGGTGCAGCTGGTTCCAAAATTCAAGGTGCTATTCCCAATGAATTTTCATATGTTTCCAAGAGTGCGATTGATGGGGAAGTATTTGATAGTCTTGGTGCAGCTACTGGAATCGATGCTTTAGCATATGGTGGTGAAGAATTCATGAGATCAACTACCTTTGCCCAATTACCTGTTACCCAATTAAAGTACATTGGCAAAGCCCGCTTTGTTATGGGTGCAGGAATAGGCAATGTACCTATACCGGATCCTCTGCGATGTCTGTTTACAGATTGTTCAACCGAGTCTTCTGATAATGCAGTAGAAGGGGATAATATCGAATGATCGATGAACGTATATTTCTTCTTATGATTCCGGTTATCTTTTTCTGGATTCTTATGTCCGCAAGCCATCGCAGTAAATACATCCAGCACAAGTTACGATTGCCACGTATTTTAGCGCTTATAGCTGGCAGTAAAACCGAGTGGGTGGATAAGCGAGCATATGCATTCCAACTAGGGGACATCAGTACAATCCTATTGTACGTATTAATGATGACCTCCAACATTGACTATCTATATACAAACGCATTTGCTTTGAGTATTGTGGTGGGGGCTCTAATAGCTCTAATGCTACAAAAGCTTCTTTAGGCATTTGTCTTATACTGCAGTTGAGATCAAAACCGGAGTTTTCCATAGCCTTATTTCAGAGAGATAAAACTCCGGTTTTGATTCAGAGCAGAGTATAGTAAGTACGAGACGGCCCTGCAATGGAACCACTTTAACCACAAGTGATTCTCTGCCCAATGACCTAACCCCTACTCCTCTGTACAGTAAGGAGTGCGCATAGATTTTTATTGCTTTCAGAAGAAAGCGGGTGCAGGGGTATAGGTCAACGGTATGTTGGTTGCCGAACGCCAAGGCACCACGCTATACTACCTGCACACGGACCATCTGAGCAGCGTGGCTCTGACCACCAACAGTAGCGGCAACGTCCATTCCAGCGAGCAATACTACGCCTACGGCAAACGCGACTGGCTAGGCGCGGGCGCCCCCCTGCCCACCACCATCGATTACACCGGTCAGCGGCGCGATGGCTCGGGGCTCATCTACATGAACGCCCGCTATTATGACCCGGCGGTGGGGACCTTCGTCTCGCCGGATACGATGGTGCCGGATGCCACGAGCGTGTTGGATTACAATCGCTACCTCTATGTGCGGACCGCCCCCTCAATGCGAATGATCCGAGTGGGCATAGCCAGTGTTTGGACTGTGTAGGTGGCGGCGCATTCAGCGGTGGGTTCGCTACACAATCAGCTTATATTGCTGCACGACGTGCCCTGATCACTGTTGGCGCCGGTGGGGCAGGATACGCGGCTGGCGAAGTCATTAAGGAACTCAACGCGGATGAAGCCCAAGAATCCTTCCCACTGCCAGACAACCAGCCCACCGTCCTGGGGACACCTTTGGAGGGCCACGATTCGTGGACCTATGTTACCGAGCCCACCGATGCGCCGGGCAGCCAGGCGACTGGTTTTCCGTTGGTCCAGCAGCAGGTAGGGGATAACGTTGTTTATAACGACCATGAGGTTTATATTGTGCGTGACCCGAAGACAGGTGCAGTTGAAGTCTATGTAGGGCGCACAAATCAAGGTCTCAGTAGTCGAGAAAATCAACATCGCAAGGTGCCTGGTAGAGAAAATTGGCGGTTGGAACGTGTAGAAACTGGTCTGACCTATGATCAAGCGAGAGAACTCGAACAAGAGCTTATTATCCAATATGGGTTAGACAATTTGGAAAATCGACGCAATGAGATAGCTCCAAGCAAGTGGTCCGATCGTCTAAAAGATATGTATAATCAGTTATGGGGTGAATAAATATGGGATGGTGGACTGACAAGACTCATGAACAAGAAACTCTACAGGGTGATGCACCTTACGATATTCTCAGCCAAGCCTTCAAAGATATCGCCCGAGAGTATATGCTAGACTGGAACCGTAAACCTAGACTCCGAGAGCTTATCAGGTCTATTGAGGTCGTGCTTAATTCTTCTAGTGAACAATTCATATTTGAAGAAAAGTCAATTGAACTAACCAGTCTCATATCAAAGACAAGAAAGCGTAAACGATTTCAATCCTACAAAGTAGGCGATTTTTTTACGATTCCATTGTCAAATGGTTCAATTGCATACGGCAGAATATTATCAGATGTCCAACAAAAAAGCATGGGGATGCTGGTGGGCATTTACAATCAAATAACCGAGCATGTTATATATCCAGCCGGTATTACTGACAAGTCATTTATGTTTCCGCCATTTTTCTGTAGCGATGAGGGCTGGACTATGTGGAAGTGGAAAATCTTAGACCATGAACCTATCGGACCTGATGAGTTTCAATTTCCTAAATTTAAGTTAGGTACAGAATCTACTAGATGGCGAATTATTGAAGGGGATCAGATAATCGATGCTACTGCCGAGGAGGTGAAAGATTTGGAGTATGCCGCCTTGTGGAGCCTCGGATCTGTAGAATGGAGGATAGAAGAAGAGTTAATAAAACGTCAAAGTTGAAGTCGGTTGACTTTCTATATTTATAAGCAACAGCGGAATCAACGCGGAAACGGAAATGCCTCCAAATACAAGTGGTCTTGAGGCAACCCGCTAAGGAATTGATTCCGTTGTTGTTATTGTCAAAACGTGCAGCACCTACAACACCCGTCAGGTCTACGCCTATCGCAACGACGGCCGTATGACCAGCTACGAGGGCGCGGCCAATACTGTAGTGCGGGCATTATAGAGGACAGCTAAACCACAAATTGATGTGAGGCATTAGCGGCAGCGGCGCCGGCGTCAGCCAAACCTACTGCGCGTATGGCAAAACGCGCAGCGGCGCCACCTGCGCCAGCGGCAACGCCCTGGCCACGGATCGCCAGTTCACCGGCCAGCAGTATGATGTGACCGGATTGCATTATTATAATGCCAGGTATTATGATGATCACATTGGGCAGTTTGTCTCGCCGGATTCGCTGGTGCCAGATCCGGCTACGCTGATTGATTACAACAGGTTTGCGTATGCCAGAGCAAATCCCCTCAAATATAATGACCCATCAGGCCATTGCAGCGCCGATGGCAGCGTGGAAGATGGATATCAAGATGAGTGCTGGAAATATGTGGATGACATTATCAACACCTGGGATGATACGGATTACTGGAATAAGCGCTGGGCGAGCAAAGAGAACTTCCTCACCTATGTGGCCCCAACCGCGCATAATGATGCCGAATATATGATGGGCGAGCTGAACCAATACTGGGGCTCGGATGCTTTCAAGTCGTGGAAAGCTGCGCAGCCTGTCCCTGCTTTGACATCAGCGCAACTGGCGAGTCAGGCCGACCCCGTGTGTGCAGGAGAGAAAATCTGTCAAAATATGGTGCAAGGTGCAGAAAAGGTACAGCAAAAATGCGCAGAAATTGATTGTGTGGCAATTGGCAACGATATTGTCGGAGTTGTTGCTACTGGAACAGCGGCAGCAGTTTGTATTCCAGGGCTGGCTGCATGTGCAACCGTAGGTGCAGCTGCCGGAACTGTGGCAACAGGTTCAACGCTCTTTGGAGCGGGATGGACTGCAAAGTCCTGGTGGCAAGGTGATGCATCAAATACAGATCTGACAGTGAACCTACTAACAGCCGGAGGCAGTTTTGTGACTCTTGGCTTGGCGCCAGTTGCTGATGATCTCCAGTTCATATATGCAGGCGCTCAATTGACTTATGATTATAGTATGAGCCAGAAAGAGTAACTATGACCTTTCCTTTTGCTGCAATAGCTACAGCTTTATCGGTCGGAAGTGCAATTTGGCTACTATTTAAGGCAAGAGAATCCAAATTTCAACCGTACTTCACTTTAAGAACTCTCTTGTTCTTGTCGGGATTCGCTACTGGATACAGTCTTCTATGGCTCTTGTCTGGAAGTTCTTTCCTGGAATATTTCTGGCTCAAGATGGGTCTCGGGGCATTAGGGGGCTTCGGCTGGTTATTCAGGACCATTTGGATTGTTGAAGTCACATCTACATATCGACGGGAAGAGCGAAAATCGTAGTATTGTACTAACGGTGTTTGTGCCTATACGTAGTTAGCCTACTTGCCCTTATAGTAGGCTAACTATAGTTTTCAATCGGCAGTACGCTATACTACCTCCACGGCGACCATCTCGGCTCTACCGCGCTGACCACCACCGGCAGCGGCGCCGGCGTCAGCCAGACCTACTGCGCCTATGGCAAAACGCGCAGCGGCGCCACCTGCGCCAGCGGCAACTCCCTGGCCACAGACCGCCAGTTCACCGGCCAGAAGGTCGATGTGACCGGGCTGCATTATTATGCGGCGCGGTACTATGATGATCACATTGGGCAGTTTGTCTCGCCCGATTCGATGGTGCCGGACCCCAGCAGTTTAATCGCGTGGAATCGCTTTGCCTACGCGGCTGATAATCCCCTGCGATTTAATGACCCAACTGGTCACTGTGTTTTTGATACTGGCTTTGGCGGTGGACCATCAGCCTGTGGCAGCGGCGCCATTGGTATTGGATTGGCATATGCGGCGCAGGGGATTGGTTCAGCAACCACAATTGTTGCGGCAACGGCAAATAATCTGGCGGCGCAAGCAGCACCGGTTCTGCAACAAGCTGATAAACTGGCGGGCATGGATGCCTGGATTCAGTCGAATCCGAATGGAGGGCAGCAAGCCCAACAAGGTTCGAGTGGGAATAGCGGAAATACTGGCGATCCAGGTGGGTTGGACCCAAATAAGATACCAAAAGGATTTGAAACCGCTGGACAATTCCAGCAATTTGGAAACAAGCTCAATCAAGGACTTGCGAAGGCAGGATTTGAGGATACGCAAGCTGCTTTTCAAGGTAGTTCGGTCACCGGAATAAAGTATACAACGGGTAAGCCATTTGATGTGGGACGGACTAGTGATTTCGATATTGCTCTGGCTGGCGAAAAACTCCTACGAACTGCACAAAATATCGGTGTCCAATTGCGTAGTGGAGGCATAAGGACTGGTCCGCTTAGTGGAGCTCAACTTCGTCAGTTAGGACTAAATGAACTCGCAGACGAGCTTAGCGGAATGGCCGGCCGTCCTGTAAACTTTATGATCTATCGTTCGATTGAAGATGCTGTCAATCGGGCACCCAGCATTCTCATACCCAAGTAGATTTGTAACTGGTCTGAGCCGGGTGATCATGGTTTCAAATCGTGATCACCCAAAATAAACATTCATTATTGAAAATGGGATACAAAATATGAAAACCTATTTTGATTTGTATGGATTCAAACAATCAGATTTAGAACTGGTTCGCGCTGAATTAGAAATGGTGCTAGAACTTAAATTTGTTGCCCATGACAGCTTATACCGAGGTGGATTATATTACAGATGTGATAGACCTCATTCAGAAAGCTTTCAATTGGTAGGTAACTTTAATCACATCGAGCAGGAATACGCGGAAGAACAATTTGCTGATTACCCTACTTTGTTATATGTAGAACAAGCTAGCTCGCCAAAAGTTACAGAAGAAACTATAGTAAACAATATGTCGTCTGCCAAATTACTCCGAAGGGAAATTTTGTAACCCCTCAAATTGGTACGTATCTTATTGATAACACCCATAAGCATTTTGAAACGGTCACCACAAAAGGAACATACAGGAGCCATACCGACTTATTATATCAAGCTTCACAGTCGGGTAGCAAAGTGGCTAATTTGGTCTGCTAATAAATTTACATGTTACTTTTACGGCTACTGTTTTGGCATATATAGCACCTACACCACTGGCGAGGTCTACGCCTACGACAACCCCGGCCGCATGACCAGCTACGAAGGCGCGGCCAACACCTTCAACACCACCGGCCTCATCCACGCCGTCAAAAACAGCAGCTACACCTATGATGCCAACGGCAACCTCAAAACGCGCCCGGTGCAGCTGACCACCGGCAACTTTGCCATCCCCGGCCAAACGCTGACCTGGGACGTGGAAAACCGGCTGGTGACCGTCAGCGGCACCAGCATCAACAACACGGCCATCACCGAATCGTATCTCTATGACGAAGCGGCAACTTGCCGACAGCATCCGCATCAAAAAGACCAGCAACGGCGTTAACACCTTTACGCCCTTTGCGCACTACGAAGTGGACAACGGAACCACCGTCAAATACTACACCTTCAACGGACTGCGCGTTGCCATGCGCCGCGGGTCCACGCTATACTACCTCCACGGTGACCATCTCGGCTCCACTGCGCTGACCACCACCGGCAGCGGCGTGGGAACCAGCCAGACCTACTGCGCGTATGGCAAAACGCGCAGCGGAACCACCTGCGCCAGCGGCAATTCCCTGGCCACGGACCGGCAGTTTACCGGCCAGAAGTATGATGTGACCGGGCTGCATTATTATGCGGCGCGGTACTATGATGACCACATTGGGCAGTTTGTCAGCCCAGATTCGATGGTGCCGGATGCGAGTAACTTAATCTCATGGAATCGCTTTGCTTACGCAGCAGACAATCCCCTCAATTTCTTTGATCCTACTGGTCATTGCGAAAAGTCAATAGGTGATGATGATTATGGCTGCTTTGATCTGGCCCAGAAGATTCATAGGCAATTTCCAAATGTTGATCGTGAATCTCTAGAGCGTTCAAGCATAAAGTATTTAGAAAAGACCTATGAAGAGTTGCTCACAGACCCGCCATTGGATGCCCCGATTGCTGGGGTCATTGTTGGGGTAGGGGTAAGTGCAGACGCTAGTTTCCTTGGACCGGTTGGCTTTGCTTTTAATGGAGGTATAGAAGTACTCGCACATAAAAATGGTGAGCTAGCATTATATTCATACGGTGGTGGTGGTGGTACTGTGGGTCTTGGCGCAAATGCCAAAGTATATGTTGGCAGAGTCTATAGGTTAAGTGATGCGGATGGATATGCCGCCTGGTTTGAGTCAACTGATGTTACAGCCAGCTATGGGCCCCTAGGCGCTACGGCGGGTCGATTCTCCGATCCAACTATAGAAGATGGTACTTATGGTAATTTCGTTGGATATGCTCCGGGGGTTAATGCTAGTGCCAGCCAGAGTGTAATGTATTATACGCAACCCTTGGTTAAATATGATTTCCAATCGAACACAGTAACATATCCGCAACTTGAAGATACAGTTAACGATTTCGACTATTTGATTGGAAGGTGATTTATGAATGCTGAGATATCATATAATCTGGATAAAGTATTGGGGACACTACAAAAGAGGTTCCTGTGGAAATGGTTTATCCAACGGGTAATCTTTGTAAGTTTTCCGGCGCTGTTTGTCGCAGTAGGACTTGAAGGGATTTGGCGCTGGGCATTCGGAACAGTATTTATATTCTCCATAATATCCTTTGTCTGGCGATATGGACTCGACCTTTGGTACAACAAACCATCGGTGACATATGGGCATTTGACCAAATTCAGCAAGCGCATTCGCGGTCCAAGGCATTACTACATCCTAATCAACGATATCCAGATCAGAGTCCCCAAAGAGGTTTGGCTGACAGTGGAAGAAAAGAAAGGGTACGAAGTTTATTATTCACCCCGTTCAAAATGGTTGATGTCCTACAGAGAATCGACGCTTGCGTAAATTGAGCAAACGGGGAGTACTATTGTAATTATTCGCCAATAGTGCTCCCCGTTTTCATTACAATTTTTTTTGAAGTTGGTTAGAACTCCACGGCGACCATCTCGGCTCCACCGCCCTCACCACCACCGGCAGCGGGACCAGCGTCAGCCAAACCTACTGTGCGTACGGCAAAACGCGCAGCGGCACCACCTGCGCCAGCGGCAATTCGCTAACCACCGACCGGCAGTTCACCGGCCAGATGTACGATGTGACCGGCCTGCATTATTACAACGCCAGGTATTATGATGATCACATTGGGCAGTTTGTCAGCCCGGATTCGCTGGTGCCGGACCCGAGCAGTCTAATCGCGTGGAATCGCTTTGCCTACGCGGCTGATAATCCCCTGCGATTTAATGACCCAACTGGTCACTGTGTTTTTGATACTGGCTTTGGCGGTGGACCATCAGCCTGTGGCAGCGGCGCCATTGGTATTGGATTGGCATATGCGGCGCAGGGGATTGGTTCAGCAACCACAATTGTTGCGGCAACGGCAAATAATCTGGCGGCGCAAGCAGCACCGGTTCTGCAACAAGCTGATAAACTGGCGGGCATGGATGCCTGGATTCAGTCGAATCCGAATGGAGGGCAGCAAGCCCAACAAGGTTCGAGTGGGAATAGCGGAAATACTGGCGATCCAGGTGGATTTGATCCGAATGATCCGTGGAAGAGTTTTCGTAACAGTGGCATGGTGCAAGAGGGTATCGATTATTTACAGAAAGCCGCACGAAGAGGAAGCGTTAATCTAGAGAAAGCCTATAATCAATACAATGACCTGACTAGGAAAGGGGTGGAAATGGGTGGTCATGCCCTTGAACAAGCTCAACAAGACAAAATTTCAACTCAAAAAATCGCAGATACATTTACGGGTGCGGCTCGCAACACACAATATTTCTGGCAAGGTGGCAATGCAGTACAGTGGTCGCCTCATACGAATGTTGCGCTGATTATTGATAAATCCACAAGGTTGGTAACAACTGTTTTCACGCGGTCTTCAGTTCAGAAAGATTGGCTTCCGATGTCGGCCTTTGAAAAACTGCAATGGCTGGGTGAGTAGAACGAGGTGTAATCTAACATGACGATATATGTTACAGTCTCCCCGATTTCTCAATTTGATGAATGGGATTACTCATATGATAGTAAATATGACACACTTTGGGTCGAACGCATCCCAAGAAACTTTCCACAGACTACCCTTCAGGGTGCTTACAATCTGATTATCAAGATCGATGCTTCAAAGCTCATTTCGTATTTTGAGACAATAACAGTAGCTGGTGTTGGCTATTGGAATGTGACATCTCCGCTTGAGTTACCTAAACCAATGGTAGGACAGCTACAAATCGCACGAGATATTGATGATGGGCAACCGCAAGCGTATTTCACCAATCCAGATTATAGTGTATTCTATACTCGGCTAGGCGAACCAGTTGATACAGCTAAACTCCAACATGTCGCAATCGGTCAACAAATTATTGTGGATGTAACACAAGATGGAATGTTAGCTGGCGTGTGGATGAGTGATTTACCTGTAGAACTCAGGGATAAATATGTTATGAAGTCCGTGTAGATTTGATGGAGGTGGTTTATAGTCAAAGAACAGGTCGGCAAAACGCTGACCTGTTCTTTTTTTACATCCTACGTTTAGGATTACATGAAAACCCGCCCCGGCCAAACCCTGGTCTGGAACGAGGAAAACCAGCTGGAGAGCGTGGCTGGCGAATCGTATCTCTATGACGAAGCGGCAACTTGCCGACAGCATCCGCATCAAGAAGACCAGCAACGGCATCAACACCTTTACGCCCTTCCCGCATTATGAAGTCGACAATGGCGCCACCGTCAAATACTACACCTTCAACGGACTGCGCGTTGCCATGCGCAAAGGCAGTACGCTATACTACCTCCACGCGGACCATCTCGGCTCCACCGCGTTAACCACCACCGGCAGCGGCGCCGGCGTCAGCCAGACCTACTGCGCCTACGGCAAAACGCGCAGCGGCACCACGTGCGCCAGCGGCAACAGCCTGGCCACGGACCGCCAGTTCACCGGCCAGAAGGTCGATGTGACCGGATTGCATTATTACAATGCGCGGTACTATGATGACCACATTGGGCAGTTTGTCAGCCCGGATACCATTGTGCCGGACGGGATCAATCTCTTCGATTGGAACCGCTACATGTATGTGCGCGGTCGCCCCCTCAATGCGAATGATCCGAGCGGGCATTACTCAAACGAAGAAATTATGCAGCATTTCGGATGTGACTCGTGGAGCTGTGTGGAAAGCAATTTTAATGAGGGTGGCGCTCTTGAAGGTTCATGGGGTTGGCTCAATGTTCTTCAAGATGCACAAGATGGAGACATGGTTACATCAACCCTGTTAGCTTCCTTAGACGGACACTCTGGCTCTATTAATTCGTCACTCTCAGGCCGAATCCAACGCAACGCCGCTGGTCGGATCGGGGTCAATTTGGATACGTATGTCGGTACCGATTATCAACGTCATTTGGTAGAGGGCATGGTGGATAGTGATGCCTTCGCCCAATTCGCAAGGCAAGGTGCGGTTGGGTTATATAGTAGCGAACATGGTCCGGTATACGCCCATAGTTCCCAAGCCGCTTGCTATACGACAAATCAATGTGCTACCCAAACTCTTGATGCTGTATCAACAGTAGCTGCTGGAGTTGCGGTAGCCTGTGTAGGGACCGGAGCAATCCCCTGCGCTTTGGCAGCCAGTCGTGTTAGCACTGGCGCTAGTGCATTGGGGGCTGTCATCAGTGCCGGCAATGCAGCGATCAATGAAGGAACGACGAGTGATGCCGTCGTGTCTGTAACGACGGCGGCTATGGGCGCGGTATCTCCACCGTATGTAGCCTTTCCCATTAGTGTTTATCAATGGTATAGAGACAATAAACCTCATTAGGAGAATATCTGTGGCCATCATCAAAATATTTCTTTTTGTTGTAATATTCATGTGTGGAAGTTATTTTCATTGGCAACAAGCTAAGCTAAATTATCCTTCTAAAATAATCCTATTTATTGAAGGTTTCATTGCGCTTAGCCTGGGGATTTGGTTATTGCCATTAGGGGTGTTGGATAAAATGGCATTAGGGCAACAGGTTTTGATGATTTTGGGAGCAGGTTTATTGGGAGGGTTTATTTTTACATTCTTATTTCCACAGAAAATACGGAGTATTATGTACGATCAAGATTGACATTCAAGAATGGGTCGGCATGAAGTCGACCCATTTGTTTTCATCACTTTTTACGTTCAAGTTTAGCCTTCCTGTTGAGGAGATTTCTCGTGCGCGATATCTTTTGAAGGAAGGGGGAACTGTTAAACGAGACGGCTGCAAAATGCAGCCGCCGTTCGTTGTATCAAAGGTTGTTGGTGTTGTTTGTCCACCAATCACACAGTCAGCTTGTCAACCAGTCCCCCCTTCCTGTCCCGATCATCACGCGTCCCACTACGCCAGAGCTAGGAAGGGGGTCAGGGGGTAGTTCAACGGAACGACCATCAAATTGTCGTATAACAGGTTCATGTATACGGTCGGCAATCCCCTCAATGCGAATGATCCGAGTGGACATAGCCAGTGTTTGGACTGTGTAGGTGGCGGCGCATTTAGCGGTGGGTTTGCTACACAATCAGCTTATATTGCGGCACGACGTGCCCTGATCACTGTTGGCGCCGGTGGGGCAGGATACGCGGCTGGCGAAGTCATTAAGGAACTCAACGCGGATGAAGCCCAAGAATCCTTCCCACTGCCAGACAACCAGCCCACCGTCCTGGGGACACCTTTGGAGGGCCACGATTCGTGGACCTATGTCACCGAGCCCACCGATGCGCCGGGCAGCCAGGCGACTGGTTTTCCGTTGGTCCAGCAGCAGGTGGGGGATAATGTTGTTTATAGCAATCACGAAGTTTACATTGTGCGTGATCCGAAAACAGGTGCAGTTGAAATCTATGTAGGGCGCACAAATCAAGGCCTCAGTAGTCGAGAAAAGCAGCATCGCAAGGTATCCGGAAGAGAAACTTGGGAATTGGAACTTGTGAAAACTGGGCTTACCTATGATCAAGCAAGAGAACTTGAACAAGAGCTGATTATGCAGTATGGTCTAGACAATTTAGAAAATCAGAGAAATGAAATTGCGCGAAGCAAGTGGTCCGATTATCTGAAAGGCATATATGATCAGCTGAAGGGAGAACAATAATGGGATGGTGGTTTGATAAGTTTCAGGAGCAAGAATTAGTGCAGGGCGATGCACCGTACGACATTCTTAGCCAGGCATTTAAAGAAATATCCCAAGAGTATCTACAAGATTGGAATCGCAAGCCTACGCTGCATGAACTCATTAGGTCTATTGAGATCGTGCTTGCTGCGACTCTTGACGAATTTATTCTCGTGGACGAGTCAATTGAATTAGTAAAACTGACAGCAAAGACGAAAAAGCGAAGACGACTTCAGCCATATCATGTCGGTGACTTTTTTGCGATTCCGCTATCAAATAGGTCGTATGCGTATGGGAGAATATTGTCAGACATTCAACAAGAAAGAATGGGGATGTTGGTGGGTATATACAATCAGGTAACTGAACATATCATACACTCATCTAGCATCATTGACAGGTCTTTTATGTTTGCTCCATTCTATTGCAGTGATGAGGGTTGGATAACCTGGAAATGGAAGATTTTAGGAAACGAACCAATTAGTCCTGACGAATTTGAATTTCCAAAATTTAAATTAGGCACTGAGTCCACAGGTTGGCAAATAATGGATAGGAATCGAATAATCGAAGCTACTGCAAAGGAAGTTAAAGATTTGGAGTATGCGTCCTTGCGGAGCCTCGGAGCTGTAGAATGGCGGATAGAACAACTGTTATTAAACCGTCAAAGTTGAAGCCAGGTGGCCTTCTCTAGATAGAAGCAACAACGGAATCAACGCGGAAACGGAAATGCCTCCAAATACAAGTGGTCTTGAGGCAACCCGCTAAGGCATTGATTCCGTTGTTGTTATTGTCAAAACGTGCAGCACCTACAACACCCGTCAGGTCTACGCCTACCGCAACGACGGCCGCCTGAGCGTGCTGGAAGGCGCCAGCCTGGCCAACGAGACCACCTTCCCCATCCACGGCTACAACGACGCCAACTACACCTATGAAGCGCGCGGCAACCTGAAAACGCGCCCGGTGCAGCTGACCACCGGCGGCTTTGCCATCCCCGGCCAAACGCTGACCTGGGACGTGGAAAACCGGCTGGACCTACCCCCTGCCCCCCTTCCTGTTGAGAATATTCGTGGTTTGTGTTGTTTGTTGCAGGAAGGGGGAACTGTTGGAGGGGGCGGCGGCGCGGGCGGTTTATGCTTGGATTTGGTGGATGGTCTGGCGAATCTGAGCAAGGGCATCGGGGAGATTTTCGAGAATGGCGGCGTTGGTCATGCGCAGGATGTGGAAGCCATGTTGCGTCAAGATGCGGTCGCGCTCGGCATCGTGTCCGTGGCGCTGGGCGTGAATCTCGCCATCCAACTCGATTATCAACCGCACCGCGTGGCAATAAAAATCGACAATGAAGCCCGCTATCACCTGCTGCCGGCGGAAGTGCATTCGGTCGAGCTGATTCGTGCGTAGCGCCTGCCAAAGCACGCGCTCGGCTGGCGTCATTCGCTTGCGTAGCTGACGGGCTTGTTCCTGTTTGGCTGGACTGACGGGTTGACCGCGCACCACACGTCTCATATCGCATATCTCCTGCGGCCAGCATAGCAAGCCAGTTTCCCCATGCCAATCGGTCAAATAGCGTATTTGGGTTGGCAACCTCACTGTCGCGCAACGCACAGCCAGATCGTCAACCAGTCCCCCTTCCTGCCCCCATCATCACGCGTCCCGTCACGCCAAAGCGAGGAAGGGGGTCAGGGGTAGGTCAACGGAACCACCGTCAAATCCTACACCTTTGGCGGCCAAACCATTGCCATGCGCCGCGGCAGTACGCTATACTACCTCCACGGCGACCATCTCGGCTCCACCGCGCTGACCACCACCGGCAGCGGGACCGGCGTCAGCCAGACCTACTGCGCCTATGGCAAAACGCGCAGCGGCACCACCTGCGCCAGCGGCAATTCCCTGGCCACGGACCGCCAGTTTACCGGCCAGCAGTATGATGTGACCGGCCTGCATTATTACAATGCGCGCTATTTTGATGATCACATTGGGCAGTTTGTCAGCCCGGATACCATTGTGCCGGATGCGGGGGATTTACATTCGTACAATAGATTCATGTACACCCGCGGTAATCCCCTCAATTGGGTCGACCCGTCGGGACATCAAGATGTTTGTAGCGTGGCGTGTGGGCCGGCGCCGCTCATTGATTTACAACAGGTGGCAGATACGGCTCGCAATGCTGGACCTTATGTAGTCCCAGTGGCAGCGGTAGCAACGGCTACTGTAGGTATGGTATATGCCAGCGAGTGGGCGCTAAATGACCCACTACCAAGCTACCCCATGCCCTTCCCCGAAAGCTCATCAGATTCCGTGACAGCTTCTTTTCCGCTGCCGGGCTCGAATACAGTGGGGGTGGAAGGCATTCCGCTGGTGGACTCAGGATTGTCTATGCTGGATACGCCGCAGACCGTTGCGCCGGGGATGAATATATTGGCGGACCCACTGAAGAATACCAGTATGGACGATCTTATCTATCTCGCTAGTGAAAAGACATATCAAAAACCAGCAACAGGAAATCGGACCAAATACTGGAAAGGAGTTACTGAACAAGTTCGGAAAAAAAATAACGGTGTGTGTGTCATTTGTGGAGAACCAGCAACTACGAATGATCATATCGTGCCATGGAAATTCTGGAAAATGGGTTCGCAAAGCCGCGGAGAAGAGATAGACCGGTTCAATGATATAAACAACATGCAACCTATGTGCCGATCATGTAATTCGCGTAAAGGAGCTAATATTCCTGAATAAATCCAGAGCGCTGTTAATGTCTCATATGATTGCCAGATCATGCATTTACCATAATTGGCTTTGGCAGTCATATGAGTTCAATATGACTCATAAATTTACATATAGGCAGGTAAAAAATGATTGACGTATCCGACTTTAATCCTCAAGAACTTGAAATTATTGCTCACTATGAAGGATATATAGGAATTCCGACGAAAATTAAGAGTTTCACAAATCTCCCTCATTTAGCCCCCCAATGTATTCGAGTTGTTGAATTCCATCCGCGTTCTGATGAATATGACTGGACATACCTCACGATAAGTATAGGTTTTGGTCCCATGCCCTCGTCAGCGTCTGCACATCATACGGAACTAATGATGTATTCTACTCAGAGAAATGATGAAATATTCGACTCCCTATTTCAATTGGCAATGTATCCTTTCATAAATTCGGTTTCCTTTCAAGCAGGTGACACAATAGCTGGTGAAGTTGACTCTGGGATCATCAATGGCTCACCTCTCACTGAATTTCTATTAACGCCGGTCTATTTCGAGAATGAAGGCTTTGACAAATTTTCTATTTCAGAAAAACTCTTAATTCAAATTCTATGGGCAACTCCCATATATTTACAGGAACGTCTGTTTATCAAGCAATTTGGATGGCGCGTTTTAGTAGAAGAGGTATTTACAAAAATGGAAGTATATGCCGCTGATTTGTGGCGATCCTGCTCCTTATCTGAGTCTAGTAAATGAAAGCACCTGCGAAAAGTATCCAAGTCAAACGATAAATCGCCCCATATGAAGACTCAGAGAAGGATCTTTGAAATACTGAAAAATACTTTTAAATAGCAGAATAAGCAACACAATCTCATTCTGCTATTTCAACACTGCCACCACCAGCTATAACAGCCGCGGCATGGCCTCCATCTTGAGCAGCAGCGGGCTGGGCACGCTGGTGGACAGCACCACCTACGACGCCGAAGGGCGGCTGACGCAGATGCGCTTCCCGGCCGGTGGCAACCTCTACCGCACGCAGACCTACTGGCCGTGGACCGGCGCCGCCAACAACACCAACGGCCGCCTCAAAGAGATCCGGGTGGGGACCAACAACGCCGGCAACGCGTCCGACCGGCTCTACTTCCTCTACGGGTACGATTCGTTTGGCAACATTGGCGGGCTGTCGGAAAAGTATAACAACGGCGCGCTGACCAACTACACCATTACCTACGACAACCAGAACCGGCTAACCAGCGCCTTTGGCAAAACCTACGCCTACCGCAACGACGGCCGCCTGAGCGTGCTGGAGGGCGCCAGCCTGGCCAACGAGACCACGTTCCCCATCCACGGCTACAACGACGCCAACTACACCTATGAAGCGCGCGGCAACCTCAAAACGCGCCCGGTGCAGTTGACGAACGGCAACTTCGCCATCTCTAGCCAAACGCTGACCTGGGATGTGGAGAACCGACTGGAGAGCGTGGCAGGGGAGACCTATCTCTACGACGAGAACGGCGTCCGCATCAAGAAGATCGTGGGCAGCATCCCCACCGTCTACCCCTTCCCCTTCTACGAACAGAGCGCTGGCGTTGTCACGAAATATTACTCCTTCAACGGCATGCGCGTTGCCATGCGCCGCGGCAGTACGCTATACTACCTCCACGGCGACCACCTGGGCTCCACTGCGCTGACCACCACCGGCAGCGGAACCGGAACCAACCAGACCTACTGCGCCTATGGCAAAACGCGCAGCGGAACCACCTGCGCCAGCGGCAACAGCCTGGCCACGGACCGCCAGTTTACCGGCCAGCAGTACGATGTGACGGGTCTGCATTATTACAACGCCCGATTCTACGATGACCACATTGGGCAGTTTGTGTCGCCGGATTCGGTGGTGCCGGATGCAAGTACGTTGATTGATTACAACAGGTTCGCCTATGCCAGAGCAAATCCCCTTAAGTACAATGACCCGTCCGGTCATTGTATCTGGGATGGTTGTATTCTGGAGTTAATTGTGGCAGGCGCAATTGTTGGCGCTATAGCTAATGGGGGTGGTAATGCTGGTGTCCAGATCGCCACAAACTGGGAATCTGATCGTCCCGTACTTGAAAACCTGGGCGATATTAATAAGACGGAAGCAGGGATTGCAGCAGCATTTGGCGGTCTAGGTGGAGGGTTGGCACCGGTTACTGGTGGGACCAGCGCTCTGATAATTAATGGAGGCTTAGGTGCAGCCCAAGAGGTAACTACCGATATGGTTGTTGATGGCAAATCATTTTCTGAAGCGGTTGATGTTGAAACGGCTATTTCTGGTGGTTTAGGAGTCGTTGGTGGAATGATACAGAATAGTGTTCCAACAGAATTGGTATATCCTCTTAGCAATGGCGAAAACCTTGCTGTCGCGACTGGTAAAGACGCGCTTGCATATGGGGGACGCTGGTTTGCTAGTAACGCCGATACAGAACTTTTCGGCCAACAGTCAACAACCACCGGTAAAACCGGTGGCTTGAATTGATGCACCTGGAAGGTGCACTGTTACTGATTAGTGGTTAGTCGAACAACTTGCCTTGTGTAGCATCATTGTCTTGATCCCGCTTGTTCTGCCACTTGACATACTTGCGGATGCGCTCTTCATCTAGGCCGACGCTACTTACACAATAGCCGCGTGACCACACATGCTGGCCCCAATACCGTTTGCGCAATTCGGGAAAACGGTCAAAGGCGCCCAAGGCCGTCTTGCCTTTGAGAAAGCCAATGACTTGCGACACCGCATACTTGGGCGGAATCGACAACACTATATGCACATGGTCCGGCTGTACATTCAGTTCCAGAATTTCTACCCCCTTTTTCTGGCCACAGAGGTCGTAGAGCTTCTGCGTCATATATTGCGCCACTTCGGTGTCCAAAATCTTATATCGATATTTTGGACAAAACACGACGTGATATTTGCATTCATACAACGAATGCGATAGCTTTTTGAATTGACGGGTCATTATGTATCTCCTGTTAGTTTCGCACCTTCCAGGTTGATACATAATACCCGTTACATGGCTACCCAATACATCGGTCGAACCGCTATTTAGTCCACTACCTGAGGTAGTGGTTTACACTTTTGAATTAACTGCCATAACTAGCTCGCGTTTTATTGTTGGTGCAGGCACTGGCAATGTTCCTGTTCCCACCGAAAACTCTGAGACTTGTAGTTGGTCATGTCCTTTACAGACAGTACAAAATTGGTGGAATAGTGATAGAGAGGAATAGCAAGGTATAACGTAGGCTTAATACTCTGAGTATGGGGGCGTGGTTAGAATTTGCCCCATACTCAGAGTACCATTATTTATTCGCCTGGAGAGTTGCAAAATATGATTGATGAACGCATTTTCCTAATCATACTTCCCGCTATTTTTTTGTGGTGTATAACAATTCCTAGCCATCGCACTCGATTCATCAAATCCGATAAAATTAACGTTGGACACGCAGTTGCATTTCTAGCGGGAAGCAGGACAAATTTAGTAAGTCGACAAACATTTGGATTACAACTGGGATACCTGAGTATGATTTTTTGGTATATCATTCTTCGCATTTCAAATTTCAATTATCTTATTACCAATGCATATGTATTCAGCATATTATTGGGAGCGATTACCGGTTTGATACTTCAAAGAGTTCTCAAACTGTTTTCTATAACTACATAAGCCCATCATATCAAAGGCCATTATGGTGGTCTAGGAAATCTGGGGATAAAACGGCCTGCGCATGGCCAGGCGCAAAGGCAGCAACGTGTAGTGCGGGCGTTTTGTTGAACAGTTAAAATGCCCGCACTACACTACTACCCTTTCCGTAACTACGAAGTGACCGGCTCCACCATCACCAAGTACTATCACCCTTCGATTTACTCAGGCCAAGCTTCAACGGCCAGCTAATTGCCGAACGCCAGGGCAGCACGCTATAGTACCTGCACACGGACCATCTGAGCAGCGTCGCCCTGACCACCAACAGTAGCGGCAACGTCCACTCCAGCGAGCAATACTACGCCTACGGCAAACGCGACTGGCTAGGCGCGGGCGCCCCCCCTGCCCACCACCATCGATTACACCGGTCAGCGGCGCGATGGCTCGGGGCTCATCTACATGAACGCCCGCTATTATGACCCGGCGGTGGGGACCTTCGTCTCGCCGGATTCGATGGTGCCGGATGCGAGTAACTTAATCTCATGGAATCGCTTTGCTTACGCGGCCGATAATCCGCTACGTTATTCCGACCCCACTGGGCATGACATCTGGGACGCTTTGACAACTGTGGTGGACTTTGCGCAGGGCGTGGGGGCGCAGGTTGGCTACAACAACACAAGCCTTATCCCCGCGCAGATTCATTCCCAAGCACCACAAGCAGGTGAATCCGCCGCCATGCAGACTGGTCGCTTCGTGGGCAACGTGGTCTCCATGGTGCAAGGTGTGGCCGAAATGGTCGGCGGAGCAGGTGTCGATGCGGGTGGGGGTGGTTTGTGTTTGTCCGGCGTGGGCTGTCTGGCTGGCGCGCCGGCAATTGTGGCTGGTACAGGCCTCATCCTACATGGTGGCTCCACTGCTACGGCGGGTGCGCTTCGTGCTGGTGAGCAGTTGGGAAATCTGTATAATTCGGTGATGGGCGAGGATTCTGGTTCAGCCAATCGTCAGACGGGAAGCGATCTAGGGTTGGTATATGAATCTTCTCCCAAGCACCATCCAAACGCGCAACAAGGTATAGGTAATGCGCCTCAAGATGGACAAGGTGCTCTTGATAATTCATTACAAGTAACCGGGAATAGTCCACGTCGGGTAGGTGTAGATCGAGCCAATAACCAGTTTGTAGTATTTGATCAGACAAGAGAAGGAATCTTCCATGGCCATGTGCGTTCTTGGCAACAGCTTACGGATCAAATGAAAAACACGGTGAGGAATGCAGGGTATGTTAACTGGAGAGGCAAGATAAAGTAATATGAAGTATCAAGAACTTCAACCCATCGAACGCGAATTGGCCGAAAAACAATTGCTCAGTGATGACATTGACAAAATCACCGATTCTTTGCTTCGACTTACATTTCATGATATGGATTGGAGATGGGTACAAAATAAGTGTATCAACTTATCATCACACCCATCTAAAGAAGTAAGACGTACATGTATTCAATGTTTTGGACATATTGCCAGAATACACGGTGTCTTAGACTTAGTTGTGGTCCTACCTTTGCTAATGACAATGAAGGAAGACGCCAAACTATCCGGCTATGTAGACGATGCCATTGATGATATTGAAATGTTTATTGATGATATGTCGCTCAGTCATTGACTGAATTGAGAGATGAGCAGTTTTTATCAAGCAGAATGGTGATTCGCATGTTCGCCATTCTGCTTTTTTGGATAACATCCGCATCAAAAAGACCAGCAACGGCATCAACACCTTTACGCCCTTCCCGCACTACGAAGTCGACAACGGAACCACCGTCAAATACTACACCTTCAACGGCATGCGGCGCATTACAATGCGGTTGCCATGCGCCGCGGGTCCACGCTATACTACCTCCACGGTGACCATCTCGGCTCCACCGCCCTCAACACCACCGGCAGCGGCGTGGGAACCAGCCAGACCTACTGCGCCTATGGCAAAACGCGCAGCGGCGCCACCTGCGCCAGCGGCAACGCCCAGGCCACGGACCGCCAGTTCACCGGCCAGAAG
This sequence comes from Caldilineaceae bacterium, assembly GCA_020634755.1. GTDB lineage: Bacteria > Chloroflexota > Anaerolineae > Caldilineales > Caldilineaceae > JACKBC01. The sequence continues at coordinate 27,352 of JACKBC010000008.1, forward strand.
GTTGATGTGACCGGCCTGCATTATTACAATGCGCGCTATTTTGATGATCACATTGGGCAGTTTGTCTCGCCGGATTCGATGGTGCCGGACCCGACGACGCTGATTGATTACAACAGGTTTGCCTATGCCAGGGCAAATCCTCTTAAGTACAATGACCCATCCGGTCATTGTATCTGGGATGGTTGTATTCTGGAGTTAATTGTGGCAGGCGCAATTGTTGGCGCTATAGCTAATGGGGGTGGTAATGCTGGTGTCCAAATCGCCACAAACTGGGAATCTGATCGTCCCGTACTTGAAAACCTAACAAATGTCAACATGACAGAAGTGGGTATTGCAGCGGGATATGGGGGTATAGGTGGAGGGTTAGCACCAGTAACAGGTGGTACAAGTGCGTTACTCCTAAACGCAGGATTAGGAGCAGCCCAAGAGGTAACCACTGACATGATTGTTGATGGCAAGTCATTTTCTGAGGCGGTTGATGGCGAAACTCTCCTCGCAGCCGGTCTTGGTGCAGCTGGTTCCAAAATTCAAGGTGCTATTCCCAATGAATTTTCATATGTTTCCAAGAGTGCGATTGATGGGGAAGTATTTGATAGTCTTGGTGCAGCTACTGGAATCGATGCTTTAGCATATGGTGGTGAAGAATTCATGAGATCAACTACCTTTGCCCAATTACCTGTTACCCAATTAAAGTACATTGGCAAAGCCCGCTTTGTTATGGGTGCAGGAATAGGCAATGTACCTATACCGGATCCTCTGCGATGTCTGTTTACAGATTGTTCAACCGAGTCTTCTGATAATGCAGTAGAAGGGGATAATATCGAATGATCGATGAACGTATATTTCTTCTTATGATTCCGGTTATCTTTTTCTGGATTCTTATGTCCGCAAGCCATCGCAGTAAATACATCCAGCACAAGTTACGATTGCCACGTATTTTAGCGCTTATAGCTGGCAGTAAAACCGAGTGGGTGGATAAGCGAGCATATGCATTCCAACTAGGGGACATCAGTACAATCCTATTGTACGTATTAATGATGACCTCCAACATTGACTATCTATATACAAACGCATTTGCTTTGAGTATTGTGGTGGGGGCTCTAATAGCTCTAATGCTACAAAAGCTTCTTTAGGCATTTGTCTTATACTGCAGTTGAGATCAAAACCGGAGTTTTCCATAGCCTTATTTCAGAGAGATAAAACTCCGGTTTTGATTCAGAGCAGAGTATAGTAAGTACGAGACGGCCCTGCAATGGAACCACTTTAACCACAAGTGATTCTCTGCCCAATGACCTAACCCCTACTCCTCTGTACAGTAAGGAGTGCGCATAGATTTTTATTGCTTTCAGAAGAAAGCGGGTGCAGGGGTATAGGTCAACGGTATGTTGGTTGCCGAACGCCAAGGCACCACGCTATACTACCTGCACACGGACCATCTGAGCAGCGTGGCTCTGACCACCACCAGCACCGGCGCCATCCACTCCAGCGAGCAGTATTACGCCTACGGCAAGCGCGACCAGCTGGGTGCGAGCGCGGCCCTGCCCACCACCATCGACTACACCGGTCAGCGGCGTGATGGGTCGGGCCTCATCTATGCCAAGTATTATGACCATCGGCTGAGCTCACGCCGAAGCCTGAAAACGCGCCCGGTGCAGTTGACAAACGGCAACTTTGCCATCCCCGGCCAAACGCTGACCTGGGATGTGGAAAACCGGCTGGTGACGGTCAGCGGCACGAGCATCAACAACACGGCCATCACCGAATCGTATTTGTATGACGACGCCGGCATTCGCGTCAAAAAGACCACCAATGGCGTTTACACCTACTACCCCTTTGCCCACTATCAGGTCGAAAATGGAACGGTCGTCAAATATTACACCTTTGGCGGCCAAACCATTGCCATGCGCCGCGGCAGTACGCTATACTACCTCCACGGTGACCATCTCGGCTCGACGGCTCTCACCACCACCGGCAGCGGGACCGGCGTCAGCCAGACCTACTGCGCCTACGGCAAAAAGCGCAGCGGCGCCACCTGCGCCAGCGGCAATTCCCTGGCCACGGACCGCCAGTTCACCGGCCAGCAGTATGATGTGACCGGCCTGCATTATTACAATGCAAGGTATTTTGATGATCACATTGGGCAGTTTGTCAGTCCGGATTCGATGGTGCCGGACCCATCTGCGCTGATTGATTACAACAGGTTTGCGTATGCAACCGATAATCCCCTCAATATGTCTGACCCAGATGGCCATGAGCCATGCCCTACCGGTGCGTGGGGAGACTGTCGGCCCAATCGTTCGTACGCCGAAAATTACCGTTTGGCTCGCCACTATGTCGATCTCCATGTCGATTGGAATAACGTTCCCGCCGAAGCGCAAGCCGTCTTGAAAGCCGGCGGCGAAACTGAAGGAACCTATTCGGACCTGGCGCCCAGCGTCCAAGTGCAGACCGGTCTGCGCGACCCGGCCACGCTAGCAGCATCTCTGTTTGGGATTGGGCGGTTGGTTTTGCAGTTGCCTGTGTTGTTGACGCCCTGTTTGGATGATGCGTGTGATGCTGAAATTCGCACGTTTGACATGGCGATCAAAAAATTCGCAAAATTTGATCCTGCGAAAGCAACTCAGCAATTCAATGAGTTATTAGATAGAGGCATTAAACTCACTGACCATGCCTTGAGAGAAGCTCAAGCAGACTCGATATCAACGCAGAAAATCGCAGATACTTTTTTAGGGACTGCTCGTAATACACAATATTTCTGGACCGGAGGACGAGTAGCCCAATGGTCACCACATACTAAGGTTGCGGTTATCATTGAAAAAGCGACGATGGAAGTTGTGACAGTTTTCAATAGGTCCTCTCCCGGAGGAGATTGGCAACGTATGACTCCTTTTGAGGTCCTTGAGTGGCTAGGACAATAGAGGCGCAAAATGACTATCTATGTTGAATTTTCAAAGTGCTCGCAAATTGACCAGTGGGAGTACGAATATATTGAACGCTTTAATATGATTGTGGCTGATCGTCTTGATGGCCGTATCCCCTACACTACATTGCAAGGGGTCACAAGTTTAAACATCAAGACGGATATACACAATATTATCTCACACTTCGAAACAGTTGGGTGGGCAGAAATCAATTATTGGACAATAGTTCCCTATCTTGAAATACCAAGTGCTGAAATTGGGCAATTGATGGTTCTTCAAGATATTGATGATGGGCAACCGCAAGCGTATTTCACCAATCCAGATTATAGTGTATTCTATACTCGGCTAGGCGAACCAGTTGATACAGCTAAACTCCAACATGTCGCAATCGGTCAACAAATTATTGTGGATGCAACACAAGATGGAATGTTAGCTGGCGTGTGGATGAGTGATTTACCTGTAGAGCTCAGGGATAAATATGTTATGAAGTCCGTGTAGATTTGATGGAGGTGGTTTATAGTCAAAGAACAGGTCGGCAAAACGCTGACCTGTTCTTTTTTACATCCTACGTTTAGGATTACATGAAAACCCGCCCCGGCCAAACCCTGGTCTGGAACGAGGAAAACCAGCTGGAGAGCGTGGCCGGCGAATCGTATCTCTACGACGAAGCGGCAACTTGCCGACAGCCTCCGCATCAAGAAGACCAGCAGCGGCGTCAACACCTTTGCGCACTACGAAGTCGACAACGGAACCACCGTCAAATACTACACCTTCAACGGCACGCGCGTTGCCATGCGCCGCGGGTCCACGCTATACTACCTCCACGGTGACCATCTCGGCTCCACTGCGCTGACCACCACCGGCAGCGGTGCCGGCGTCAGCCAAACCTACTGCGCCTATGGCAAAACGCGCAGCGGCACCACCTGCGCCAGCGGCAATTCGCTAACCACCGACCGGCAGTTCACCGGCCAGATGTACGATGTGACCGGCCTGCATTATTACAATGCGCGGTACTATGATGACCACATTGGGCAGTTTGTGTCGCCGGATTCGATGGTGCCAGATCCGGCTACGCTGATTGATTACAACAGGTTTGCGTATGCCAGAGCAAATCCCCTCAAATATAATGACCCATCAGGCCATTGCAGCGCCGATGGCAGCGTGGGAGATGGACACAAAGATGAGTGCTGGAAATATGTGGATGACATCATCAACACCTGGGATGATACGGATTACTGGAATAAGCGCTGGGCGAGCAAAGAGAACTTCCTCACCTATGTGGCCCCAACCGCGCATAATGATGCCGAATATATGATGGGCGAGCTGAACCAATACTGGGGCTCGGATGCTTTCAAGTCGTGGAAAGCCGAGCAGCCTGTCCCTGCTTTGACATCAGCGCAACTGGCGAGTCAGGCCGACCCCGTGTGTGCAGGAGAGAAAATCTGTCAGAATATGGTGCGAGGTGCAGGAAAAGTTGACGTTTACTGTTCACAGAATGATTGCCTGACGCAATCCCTAGATATAATAGCGACTTCTACAGCAGCAGGCGCTGCGGGGTGCGCAGCAGGTGTCATAACGGCCCCGTGCTCCTTGCCTTTAGCAGCAATAAGTGTAGCTGCTAGCGGAAGCGGCGCTGTTTGGACTGCATATCAAGTGTATCAAGGGCATGGAGATGAATTTGATCTGGCAACGGCTGGTACAACCTTAATAATAGGAATTAACAGTACCCCAGGGGTTGGGGTGGCAGCAAGTGCCTATCAAACATATTGGGATTTTTTTCGCCCACATTAATAATGTTCAACAACTCGATTTGGATTTTGGCTAATAGAAAAGTCACTTAAACTCTGATCACTGAAGCTGTTGCTAGTAGTGTCTTCAATTCATTATGTCAAAATCAAAGTCGTCGTAAAAGTATGCGGGTAAATGCCTATTAGGAATCGCCTCGCTCATAATACTTTGGAATGTGGTACTCCTTTGGCATTTACCCAGATATTTTGAATAAATATAGTAGACATGTATGCCATAAGAAAATTGGATAATAGCAAATGGAAAATATCATTCTAAGGCGTTCAAAAAAATATATTTTTTCGTGGATTATCTTGTTGAGCGGCTTACTAACGTTAGGCGTGATTTTGTTTACTTCAGAACACACGATAGCGGGTGTCACCCTATCTATAAGCGCCCTCTTATCTATTCTAATTTTCTTAAAGGGATTAACTGATAATCAGCCAAGGGTTATTATAGATGTAGAAGGTATCACGGCAACTGAATTTGGTGAGGTCAAACTATTGTGGAAGGACATTAAAGCAATTCGTATAATACGATACCCACGCGTTGGGCGAATCATGGTTTTCGAATTATTTGATGAACCAAAATATGAAGCAGAACTTAACACTAATCAACATTTTAGCAAGAAAGTCAATAAGCTCTTCGGTGTGGGTCTTTTTCACATTACATTAGAGGGACTCGATGCTCACCCAAGTGTCATAGAAACTGAAATCGCAAATCGAATACCACCTACGACGCCGAAGGGCGGCTGACGCAGATGCGCTTCCCGGCCGGTGGCAACCTCTACCGCACGCAGACCTACTGGCCGTGGACCGGCGCCGCCAACAACACCAACGGCCGCCTCAAAGAGATCCGGGTGGGGACCAACAACGCCGGCAACGCGTCCGACCGGCTCTACTTCCTCTACGGGTACGATTCGTTTGGCAACATTGGTGGTCTGTCCGAGAAGTATAACAATGGGACGCTGACCAACTACACCATTACCTACGACAACCAGAACCGGCTAACCAGCGCCTTTGGCAAAACCTACGCCTACCGCAACGACGGCCGCCTAAGCGTGCTGGAAGGCGCCAGCCTGGCCAACGAGACCACCTTCCCCATCCACGGCTACAACGACGCCAACTACACATACGAAGCGCGCGGCAACCTGAAAACGCGCCCGGTGCAGCTGACCACCGGCAACTTTGCCATCCCCGGCCAAACGCTGACCTGGGACGTGGAAAACCGGCTGGTGACCGTTAGCGGCACCAGCATCAACAACACGGCCATCACCGAATCGTATCTCTATGACGAAGCGGCAACTTGCCGACAGCATCCGCATCAAAAAGACCAGCAACGGCGTTAACACCTTTACGCCCTTTGCGCACTACGAAGTGGACAACGGAACCACCGTCAAATACTACACCTTCAACGGCACGCGCGTTGCCATGCGCCGCGGGTCCACGCTATACTACCTCCACGCGGACCATCTCGGCTCCACTGCGCTGACCACCACCGGCAGCGGCGCCGGCGTCAGCCAAACCTACTGCGCGTATGGCAAAACGCGCAGCGGCGCCACCTGCGCCAGCGGCAACGCCCTGGCCACGGACCGCCAGTTCACCGGCCAGCAGGTTGATGTGACCGGGCTGCATTATTACAACGCCCGATTCTACGATGACCACATTGGGCAGTTTGTCAGCCCGGATACCATTGTGCCGGACGGGACCAATCTCTTCGATTGGAACCGCTACATGTATGTGCGCGGCCGCCCCCTCAATGCGAATGATCCGAGTGGGCATAGCCAGTGTTTGGACTGTGTAGGTGGCGGCGCATTCAGCGGTGGGTTTGCTACACAATCAGCTTATATTGCGGCACGACGTGCCCTGATCACTGTTGGCGCCGGTGGGGCAGGATACGCGGCTGGCGAAGTCATTAAGGAACTCAACGCGGATGAAGCCCAAGAATCCTTCCCACTGCCAGACAACCAGCCCACCGTCCTGGGGACACCTTTGGAGGGCCACGATTCGTGGACCTATGTCACCGAGCCCACCGATGCGCCGGGCAGCCAGGCGACTGGTTTTCCGCTGGTCCAGCAGCAGGTGGGCGATAATGTTTATAGTGCACTTCAAGACCGCGCCAAAGAAATACATGGTGTACTTGATCCAATAGCAAGGAATAGGAGAACGACAGCTACGGTCACAGCACTTGATCAAAATGGACAAGAGGTAACTCTCGTAGCATCAAGTTCTGGTTCTCTTTCCAGAGCGCAGCGTCATGTGCTCCAGGCAGGGGAAATACCAGTTAGCGGGCAAGGCCACGCAGAAACCATCGCAATTGATTTCGCTATAAGTAATGGATATACGGTGATAGCCGTTGCAGCAAGCCGTCCTATCTGTTCAGCGTGCGCCAAAAGAATAGAGGAAGTGGGAGCAATTCCCGTTAGCCCCCTGAAATAACTACTCACGGCTCTGTCATAGATGAAAATCGACTACTCGACTAAAATCATGCAAAATCCTTTTCATCTATACTAACGGCAAGTATATACTTATGAACAGCATAGATGATAATTTTCACCGGAGAGAAAACACCGGGCTTGCTTATCATCTATGCTGTTGTCTGGCAAACTTCCAATCTCTGTCTCCTGAGCATAGTTTGCTTTTCAAGAGCCATTAAACTTAAAGGTAATTGACAGATATGAATTCACATAATCTCATAGAAGAGCTATATAAACTTCCTCTCTACCATCGTATTGCATTTGCAGCTACATGCTGTGAGCGTTTGCTTCCAAACTATGCTGCGTTTTGTCTAGCTGAAAGATTAAATGAGGATAATACAGCGAGTCTTTTCAACATACTAGATTTAATATGGGTCTTTGCAGAGCAAGAATACGTAGATACTGTTCAAGCACAACAAGCAATTGATGTATGCAACTATTTGCTTCCTGAAACTGAAGATTTTGATACAGTGTATACAACACTGGCCCTTAATGCAGTTGCTGCTATTTTACACACATTATATGTTTGTTTACAGGAGCCTAATAATCATCTTAACAATATTATTGAGTTGATTTTTGATACATACGATGAGTATCTTCAAATTGTGGGGGCGCCTAACCTACAACCCCATCAAGTTGAACATTCTATGGTGGAATGGATCGCACAATCTCCACTGTTTGTAACTGAACGACAAAAACAAGCATCAGATTTAGCCTTCTTACAATCCAATTCAACGCTATCTAGAGACATAATTAATTATCTTCGTCAATCTTCTAAACAGATTGGAATTCATCCCATTAAACGCGGGTTATTGAAATAGACAAAGAACTTGCAGATAGCAACCGCCGCCTGAGCGTGCTGGAAGGCGCCAGCCTGGCCAACGAGACCACGTTCCCCATCCATGGCTACAACGACGCCAACTACACCTACGAGGCGCGCGGCAACCTGAAAACGCGCCCGGTGCAGCTGACCACCGGCGGCTTTGCCATCCCCGGCCAAACACTCACCTGGGACGTGGAAAACCGGCTGGACCTACCCCCTGCCCCCCTTCCTGTTGAGAATATTCGTGGTTTGTGTTGTCTGTTGCAGGAAGGGGGAACTGTTGGAGGGGGCGGCGGCGCAGGAGGCGGTTTATGCTTGGATTTGGTGGATGGTCTGGCGAATCTGAGCAAGGGCATCGGGGAGATTTTCGAGAATGGCGGCGTTGGTCATGCGCAGGATGTGGAAGCCATGTTGCGTCAAGATGCGGTCGCGCTCGGCATCGTGTCCGTGGCGCTGGGCGTGAATCTCGCCATCCAACTCGATTATCAACCGCACCGCGTGGCAATAAAAATCGACAATGAAGCCCGCTATCACCTGCTGCCGGCGGAAGTGCATTCGGTCGAGCTGATTCGTGCGTAGCGCCTGCCAAAGCACGCGCTCGGCTGGCGTCATTCGCTTGCGTAGCTGACGGGCTTGTTCCTGTTTGGCTGGACTGACGGGTTGACCGCGCACCACACGTCTCATATCGCATATCTCCTGCGGCCAGCATAGCAAGCCAGTTTCCCCATGCCAATCGGTCAAATAGCGCATTTGGGTTGGCAACCTTACTGTCGCGCAACGCGCAGCCAGATCGTCAACCAGTCCCCCCTTCCTGCGGCCAGCATCACGCGTCCCGTCACGCCAAAGCGAGGAAGGGGGTCAGGGGGTAGGTCAACGGAACCACCGTCAAATCCTACACCTTCAACGGCCTGCGGCGCATTACAATGCGGTTGCCATGCGGCGCATTGCAATGCGTTGCGGCCGTACGCTATACTATGGATATTACGCTCACATAACCGCCGCATGAAGAGGAACGAACCAATGCCAATCCCAACCCCGTTTCACCCTCGCACCGCCGCCCTGTGCGAAACCAACGACTGGCGCACCTGGTCGGGCTACATGGCGCCCACGTCGTATCAATACGCCTGGGAGCGCGAATATTGGGCCGTGCGCAACAGCGCGGGGCTGCTTGATGTTTCACCGCTCTTTAAATACGAAATTGTAGGGCCAGAGGCCGCACGCTTGTTGCAGCGGGTGATGACGCGCGATCTGCGCATGTGCAAGGTCGGCCAGGTCATCTATTCGCCCTGGTGCGATGAAAATGGCGATATGATCCACGATGGCAACATTGTGCGCGTGGCCGCCGACCGGTTCCGCGTCACCACGGCGGACCCCCTGCTGCGCTGGTTTGAAGATTGCGGCTATGGCATGGACGTGCAGGTGCGCGACATCTCCACAGAAATGGCTGCTTTGGCGCTGCAAGGCCCCAATGCGCGCAAGGTATTGCAGGCGGCGACCGGTACAGATTGGGATACCTTGCGCTACTTCCGCCACGCCCCGGCGCAAATTGACCATGTGGACATTGAAGTGACGCGCACCGGTTTTACCGGCGATTTGGGCTATGAGCTGTGGCTGCCGAGCCAGCATGCCGTGCAGATTTGGGATCGGCTCATGGCCGCGGGCGCGCCTTATGGACTGCTGCCCATGGGGCTGGGCGTGCTAGACATGCTGCGCGTCGAGGCCGGTCTGTTGCTGATCGAGGTGGACTACATTTCGGCCCATCATGCCGTCATCGACGCCCAAAAATCCTCGCCATTGGAAGCCGGGCTGGGCTGGGCGGTCAAGTGGGACAAGGGCGACTTTGTGGGCCGCCGCGCCCTGGCCGCGCAGCATGCCGCCGGCCCCGAGTGGGCGCTGGTGGGGCTGGCCGTCTCCTGGATGGAGCTGGAGCGGCTCTGGGGCGGCGTGGATCTACGCCCGACCGTGGTGGGCCGCGGCACATCGCGTCTGGCCGTGCCGGTCTGCCAAAATGGCGTCCAGGTGGGCCAGGCCACCAGCCACCTCTATTCGCCGCTGCTCAAACAATATATTGCCCTGGCCACCGTCAAGCGGGCGGCCGCCCCATTGGGTGCGCAGCTCGAGTTGGAAATGACGGTAGAGTACAGCCGGCAATGGGCGCGTGCAGAGGTAGTGGGGTTGCCCTTTTTTGAGACGCCGCGGAAGAGAAAGTAGAGGAGTGGGGGAGTGGAGGAGTAAGGAGTGGAGGAGTAAGGAGTGGAGGAGTAAGGAGTAGAGGAGTGGGTTCCCATGCCTGTGTCTACTGTTGATGAAACAACTATTTATATTTTGTACACAGAAAGGATTCAGGCGTGGTGGGGAAATTTGTACGTGGCCATCGTGATTTAGAGGTATATAAAATGGGGTTTGAGGCGTCAATGCAGATTTTTGAGCTGTCAAAAAAGTTTCCAGACGAGGAGCGTTATGCATTGACCGACCAGATTCGGCGGTCATCGCGGGCCGTTTGCGCCAATGTGGCCGAAGCATGGCGCAGGCGACGCTATGGAGGCTCATTTATCATGCGGCTCAATGATAGTGAGACTGAAGCGGCTGAAACCCAAACGTGGCTTGAATTCGCCGTTCACTGCCATTATATGGACGCAGAAGTCGCCCGTAAACTATACTCAACCTACGACGAGATAATAAAGCTCCTTGTGGCTATGATTGTCAACTCAGACAAGTGGTTAATGCCGCGGAAGAAAAAGTAGAGGAGTAGAGGAGTAGAGGAGGCGCGCCGCTTCACTCCTCTACTCCTCTACTCCTCTACTCCTTTACTCCTTTACTTCTCTACTCAATTTAGATTGGACTCAAACATGACAAAACAGTACGATGCCATCATCATCGGCGGCGGCCACAATGGGCTGACGTGTGCGGCCTATCTGGCGCGGGCGGGCCAGCGGGTGCTGGTGCTGGAAAAGCGCTATCTGGTGGGCGGGGCCACGGTCACGGAGGAGATCGTGCCGGGCTTTCAGTTCACCGTCTTCTCCTATCTGGTCAGCCTGCTGCGCACGGAAGTGATCCAAGAGTTGGAGCTGGTTAAACATGGGCTCATGTTGCTGCCGTTTGAGAGCACGCTAGATATGGCGCCCAATGGTGACTATCTCTATCGGGCCGCCGACCATTGGGCCACCTATCGCAACATGGCGCGCCACTCGCGCCGCGATGCCGAAGCGTATGACGAATACAAGCTGCGCATGCGGCACGTGGCCCATGCCGTACGCTATATGATGAACCATGCGCCGCCCAATTTGAATCTGGCCGGGGCAGATGCCCCTGCGCTGGCCGGTCTGGCCCGCCACTTGCAGCACATGGATCGCGACGTGCTGCACACCTTTGTCCAGCTCTTGACCATGAGCGCGGCCGACTTTTTAGACCAATGGTTCGAGACCGATATCGTCAAGGCCGCGCTTTCCACCTCCGGGCTGATTGGCTCCATGGTGGGGCCCTACTCGCCCGGCTCAGCCCTGGTGCTGCTCTATCACTACCTGGGCGAGATCGACGGCGTCTATCGCGATTGGCGTTTTGCCAAAGGCGGCACCGGGGGCGTGGCGCGGGCGCTGGCGCGTTCAGCGCAGAGCTTTGGCGCCGAGATTCGCACCAACGCCCCGGTGGCGCATTTGCTGATCCAGAACAACGCTGTACGCGGCGTGGTGCTGGAAGATGAAGAAGAGATCTGGGCTGATGCCGTTATCTCCAGCCTGACGCCCCAGTTGACCTATTTGAAGCTGGCGGGAGAGCAAAACTTGCCTGCTGATTTGGTGCGCGAAGTCAAAAGCTGGAACAGCATGGGGTCGGCGGGCAAGGTAAACCTGGCGCTGGATCGGCTGCCCGAGTTTGCCTGCATGAAAGGGACCACGCATTCGCAGGCCTATTATGCCGGCGCCTTTAGTTTTGGGGCTTCGCTGGACTATCTCGAACGCGCCTACGATGACGCCAAATATGGTGCGTACTCAGCGCGGCCCTATATTGATGCCGGCATTATCTCGGTGGCGGATCCGGACATTGCGCCGCCCGGCAAACATGTGATGACCTGCTTTGTCATGTATGCGCCGCGTTATTTGAAAGAAAGCAGTTGGCCCGAACAGCGCGCGGCATTTGGCGACACTGTCATCAACACGCTGGCCGAATATATTCCCAACATTCACGACATCCTAGTGGGGCGGCAAGTCAACACGCCATGGGACATTGAAGAGCGCATTGGCATAACCGGCGGCAACATATTCCATGGTGAGCTGCGGCTAGACCAGATGTTTGGCCGCCGCCCCACCAGCCGCACCGGCGGGTACGACACGCCGCTCCACAACTACTATATTTGTGGCTCCAGCGCCCATCCCGGCGGAGCCATCTCCGGCGCCCCAGGTCGCCTGGCCGCCATGCAGATACTCAACGATGTAGGACAAGGAACAATGGGCAACTCATGAGTCAATACGATTATGATGCAATTATTGTTGGCGCCGGCCACAATGGCTTGATTGTGGCGGCCACGCTGGCCAAAGCCGGTCAAAGCGTGCTGCTCTTAGAAAAACAGGCCCACATTGGCGGCGCGGCGCAGACGCGCGAGCTATTCCCCGGCTGCCACTTTAATGTGGGGGCGCAAGAGGCCGGCTTGCTGCGCCAGGAGATTGTGCATGCGTTGGGGTTGACCGATCATGGCCTGACCTTTATGGAGAGTCCCGCCACGCACTTTGCGCCGCAGCCAGATGGGCGCGCGTTAACAATCTGGCGCGATCTGGCCCAAAGCAGAGCCTCAATTCAGCAATTCTCAGCGGCGGATGCGGCGCGCTTTGCAGATTTTGTGGCATATCTGCAACAGATGTCAGAGCGCTTGGAGCCAATCTTGCGCCAGCGTCCCAGCCTGGACGATATGGGTCGCCTTTTTGTCGAAGAGCCGGAACTGGTGCGGCTGGCCACCATTCCGTTGAGCGAGTTTCTCGACAATTGGTTTGAAGGCAACGCCCTCAAAGGCATCTTAGGCGGCTTGGGCGTAAGCGGCATGATGCGCGGGCCCTATGCCCAGGGCGGCGTCTTCATGCTGCTGTATCAAGCGGCGCAGGGCAATGGAGGGCTGGGCGGTGGGCGCTTTGTGCAGGGCGGCATGGGCCAACTAGCCCAGGCGCTGGCCACCGCGGCACGGGCGCATGGCGCCGAGATGCGCACAAACGCGGCCGTCGCCTCTATTTTGCTAGAAGAGGAGCGGGCCATTGGCGTGCGGCTGGACAACGGTCAGGAAGTCAGCGCGGCGGCCGTTTTCTCCAGCCTGGACGCCCGGCATACCTTTTTCACCCTCGTGGGCGCGCCCAATTTGCCGCCCAGCTTTGTGCGGCGGGTGCGCAGCCTCAAATATCGGGGGTGTACGGCACAGGTGCATTTGGCCTTGCGCGGCTTGCCCGATTTTCGGGGCGCCACCGATAAGACCCAATTGAGTGGACACATTGTGCTGGCGCCCGGGCTTGCGTATTTGGAACGCGCTTACGATGCGGCAAAGTATGGTGATTTCTCACCCAATCCCTATTTGGATATTGTCATCCCCAGCCTGCTGGATCCAACCTTGGCGCCGACGGGGCAACAGGTCATGTCGATCACCATGCAATATGCCCCGTATGATTTGCGCGGCAAATGCTGGGACGACCTGGCCGAGCCCTTGGGCGATGCGGTGCTGGCGGCGTTGGAGCAGATTGCGCCGGGCGTGGGTGCACTGGTCAACCAGCGGCGGGTCATGACGCCACTGGATTGGGAACGTGAATGGGGTTTAACGGAAGGGAACATTTATCAAGGCGAGATGAGCATGGAGCAGATGTTTGCCATGCGGCCCACACCCAGCGGAGAACATGAAGGCAGCCCCATTAAAAAGCTCTTTCTCTGTGGCGCGGCCGCTCACCCCGGCGGTGGCCTTACCGGCTTGCCTGGCTGGACCACCGGCCAATTGTTTACGCAGAATGAGCATGCATAACACAATTCTCTATTGAGTCTTTATGGAGTGTCCATAGCTCACAAAGCGATGCATAGCGCGCCACAGAAAAATGCCGTCGAGAATTTCGACGGCATTTCTTTTGACGTATTTAGAATCAGTAGATCATAACGGCATGAGATAAGGCTGGCTTCCTGAGTCGAAACCGCCACCTCTATCGCCAACACCGTTGCGGTGTACTGAGAATGGAACGGGTTTACGCTTCACTGTACTAAGCAATCAGGAGCGACGGATTCAGGCGTGGGCGGCGGCTGATCTATTCATGGGTGCACTAGTATAGTGGCGAGCGGGAGACCGAGTCACATTTCTTGGTGACGCTACAACTTCACCCTCTCCGCGAGATTGACGGCCAGAGACCGCACAGGCCATCATAAAAACCAGCGTGGCTAAAATGTTAGCACTTACAATTATTGTCAAAATCAAATTGAAATACATGGCGTGTCGCTCCTTATGATTTCAGTACCGCAGTGGCCTGTATAACATTGTCACTGTGGTTTCTGAATTTGCTTTCATATGTCGCATTTGTGTGAAATCATTGAGTTTCAGTGTTGGCAGCGGTCGTTGTTCGTTTGGATATTGTCGTTTGTATATTGATGTATTGTATCAATCTCGACGCTATCTTCTACTCTATCTTCTACCGTTGCGTTTTGCTGAGTTTGCGATTGCGACTCTTGATATTTTTGCCCACGTCCAAAGTTTAACATAGATGACTTTTGCGCAATGGACGCCGCGTCCACCGCTGTTATCTTGCCACCCGCTGGCTCTTTGACGCCTTTTCCGTCGACTATGCGCCCACAATCCAAAGCGAATTATGCCCTATCTATACGATTGCCCTACGCTACGTCATGCTTTTCAAAAGCCGTGGACGCCTGCTCGCAAACTTGCCGGTCCATTTTCAACCAGAGCCAAAGACGGTTCTAGGAAAGACCGCTTCTTTCCATGACGACAAATGCAGAAGGCTCCATTTGAAATCCGCCATCGTCTAAATCCTGTCTGATTTGTGGGGACGTCGTGGGGAAGAGGCAGCTCAGGCGCGGCGCCCCGATTTGGTTGGCTTTTTGCTGTGCAAAGTGCAAACAAGCCCCCACATCGCCGGCAAATAGACCCATATGCAGCGCCTGTTCAGGCATAAAACGCGCGCCCAGGACCGCCACGCTGCCGCTCGTGGACTCGGCATAAACCTGACCACGCCGGCAAAGATAGGTGCAAAGCACCGGCGTCAGCGTGTAAAACGTCCGATTCATGACCAAAAAGCCATTCCACGCCGCGCTGTGTGGCATCAACAGCGCCGCCGCGCTGTCCGGATCGGTCACTGGCTGGAATGGCGCGGCTGAAGCCGATGCCAAAGCAGCATCAGTGGCTTGCCAGGCGCCAAAAAAGGTGGCGGCGGGCTGAAAGCCAAAGCGCTCGGCCAGCCCCTTGCTCACTACATTGTTAACGCCCGTATACATGCGCATGGTGGAAATGCCCTGGCGACGGGCAATGGCAAAGAAGTGTTCATAAAGCCGTTTGCCCACGCCTAGCCCCTGCCGCGCCGGGGTCACGCGCAGCGTCTCCAGCCAGGCTGAATTATCGGGCAACACGGTGAACTTGGCACAGGCGGCCAGCTCACCATCCACCTCGGCCACGCTGAATTCACCGCGCGGGTGCGCTATAAATTCGGCAAACACCTGCGGCACATAGCGCAAATTGGGCGTGGATTTGGCTTCCACTTCAATGATCTGTTCGCGGTCTTCCGGGCGCGCGGCCCGTACAGTAATAATAGTCATAAGTTTTTCAGAGTGGGAGAGTAGAGGAGGGGAGCAGTTGGGCTTGGCATGGCGCCTAATTCCGAATCCTGACTCCCTCATCGTTAAAAATCGGCAAACGAACCGTCATCTTCATGCCAGAACATGCCGCGCAGCCGGAAGGTTTCGTCACGCGCGGCCTCCAGCGCATCGTCGTCCATATCCACGCCCAAACCAGGCGCGGTGGGCAGCTCAATATAGCCGTCTTTAAAAACCAGCGGCGTCCTAAAGAGACCCTCACCGCGACGATGGCCGCCTTCGCATATAAGCAGATTGGGCACGGTGGCCATTACGTGGACCGAGGCCGCCACACCTACCGGCCCGGCCGCGTTGTGCGGCGCCACCGCCATGTTGTGGACGTCGGCCTGGGCCGCGATCTTCTTGAGTTCCATCATGCCGCCGCAGTGGCGAATGTCCGGCTGCAAAATGGCGCACATCTCGCGCTCGATGAGCTCGCGGAAGCCCCAGCGCGTCAAATGGCGTTCGCCCGTGGCAATGGGCACGGTGGACGCGCGCGCGAGCATGAGCAGCGGCTCGTTGTTTTCAGGGTGGCAGGGCTCTTCGGCAAAGAGCGGACGCAGCGGCTCCAGCTCTTTGACCACAATGGCCGCCATGGCCGGACTCAAGCGGCGGTGCAGATCGACCGCCACATCCACATTGTTGCCTACGGCGTCGCGCACGGCGCCTACCCGCGCAATCATGGCGTCGATGGCTTTGGGCGTATCCACAAAGCGGATGGGCGTGGGCGTCACCACCATTTTAACGGCGCGAAAGCCTTTGGCCACGGCCTGCCGAGCGGCCTCAGCCGCGGCTTGTGGCGTATCGCCGCCAATGCCGGTGTAGACGCGAATGCGGTTACGCACCGATCCCCCCAGCAGCTTCCAGACCGGCATGCCCACCACCTTGCCGAAAACGTCCCACATGGCCATCTCGATACCGCTCAGCGCGCCAATCAGCACTGGCATACTCCGGCTGTAGCTGGAGCGAAACATGGCCTGCCAGTGGTCCTCAATTTGCAGCGGGTCACGACCCACCAGATATTCGGCCATATCCTGCACGGCCTGCGCCACCACGCGCCAATGTTCGTAGTTCATGGGCTCGCCGTAGCCAATCAGTCCTTCGTCGGTATGCATTTTCAGGATCATGGCGCGGCCCTGAATGGGGATGGTCTCGAAACGGGTGATTTTCATAAATGAGTTCCTTATGTGGAGGGGCATTATGTGGAGGGGCATTGGGTGCAGATCAATCAACGCATAAACGAAGCCGAATCAGTTCATCGAGTCGCGATATCTCGTCGGCAATCCACGGGGCGCGACGGCCGCTTTGCACCGAAAACCAAGCTCTGTGTTGTTCAGGCCATAGCGTCACTTCCAATATGCCCGGTTTGCGCCCCAATTTGAGATGCCAGTGAATGCTGCCGGGATATTTCTTTAGCGTATCGCGCAGGGTTACGCCCAGACCGCATTGGGCAATAGCGGCGTCAATGAATGTTTCGATCGTCTTGTTGTCCAATGTAGTTGGCAGTGGAATGTCAATATTCTGCATGTGACTGATAGTATGCGTTTGTCACGGCAAGCGCTCGCCAATCTTTGGGTCTAAGTAGTCGCGCAGTGCGTCACCCACCAGGTTAAAGGCCAGCACGGTTATCGTAATGGCCACGCCGGGGAATATGACCAGCCACCACTCGGGGCGAAATTGGTTGGCCAGGATGCCGCCCAGCATGTTGCCCCAGCTTGGCGCCGGCTGCGGAATACCCAGACCGAGAAAGCTGAGCGCGGCTTCGGCAAAGATGGCGCCCCCCAATGACGCGCTAAAAAGCACTAATAGTGGCGCAATGCACTGGGGCGCCACATGACGCGCCATAATGCGCACGTCCGGCACGCCCACGGCGCGCGCCGCCTCCACGTACGTCATCTCCTTGACCGACAGCACCACCGAACGGATCACGCGCACGGTGCCGGCCACGCCCAGCAGCGTAATGGCCGTGATCACGGTACCCAAACCGCCGCCCAGTGCCGAAAGCAGCAACATGGCCAAAATAATCCCGGGAAAGGCCAGCAGCACATCAATAACGCGCTGGCTGAGCAGGTCAAACGAGCGGCCCAAGTAGCCGGTGAGGATGCCCCAGGCCAGCCCCACGATTTTGCTCAACACCGTGGAGACCAGGGCCACAAAGAGCGAAATGCGGGCGCCGTGAATAAGCCGGCTCAATACGTCGCGGCCCAGGTTGTCCGTACCCAATACGTGAGATAGGTTGGGCGCAATACCAACAAAACAGAGAGGCTGGCATTATACCCAATCTATGTGGTGTGGGGGAAGCTTGATGCAAAGATCTATCTTATTGTGCCAGAAAATGCGCAGATGTCAAACAATGCTTGCTACAGGGCGCGTCGCCTCTCTCTGCTCTGCACCCGAAGGGTGCGCCGCGTCCCTCTCCACGAGGTGGAGAGGGACAGATCTTGCGCTAAAGCGCAAAATCGGGGAGAGGCAACGCACCTCAAACCGAGAAACCGAGAAACCGAGGACGCACCCACGCTGCAACTTGCACGTCACACAACACCCAAATCCAGCCGCCGCACGTCGGGACGGGCGTTTTCAAACGCGGCCGGAAACCGCTGCCGCACCAGCGGGTCGTGGCCGGGAATCACCAGCTTGCGGGCGCCGGCCAGCTTGGCCAGCAGGTCAAAGCCGTCGAGCATATCCGCCACATCCACCACCAGGGGGAACGGGTTGCGCGTCTCGTAATTTTCATAAAAATGGGCGGCATCGGAGGCCAGCACCAGCGGACCGTGGGCCGTCTCCACACGTACGGCTTGCAGGCCGCGACTGTGTCCCCCTATTTTATGGACGCTCACGCCGGGCGCAATCTCGGCGTCGCCGTTGTGAAAGGCCACCTTGCCCTCATAAACGCGGCGCACCATCTGGCAGACGTGCTCAGCGGTAAAGGGCTTTTGCAGCACTTGATGGCACATGCAGGGGCCGGTGGCGTAGACCATCTCCGCCTCTTGCAGGTGAAAGCGGGCGTTGGAAAATTGCGCCAATCCACCGGCGTGGTCGTAGTGCAAATGGGTAATGACGGCGGTGTCCACGCTCTCCGGCGCAATGCCGATCTCAGCCAGCGCTTGCGCCGGTTCCATAAAGATGGGACGGTCGCGGCGGGCGCCTTCGCCGCTATCAAAACCGGTGTCCACCAGAATGGTGCGCTCGGCATTGCGGATGACCCAGATAAAGTAGTCAATGTCGTGGGGCACATCGTGGGTCGCGTCAAAAATAAACGAGTCGCGACGCGTGCGCTGGGTATTCTCGGCGTAGCGAATGGCGTAGACTTCATAGTGGTTGGGGTTGGACATTGGGTGGGCTCCTTTGGTCGTTTGAACGCAAAAGGCGCTTGGGAAGCAAGCATAAAAAGTAGCGCCTTGGCGGTCTCTAGGTCGTTTGCACCTCTTGCGTTTATCTTTTGCCCAAATCATAACCGCAGCCAGTTGGCCGCGTCAATTATATGAGGAGTGTACATAAATATTTCAGTCGAGTAGAGGCGATTAGCATGCGTCGCACTGGCCCCCAAAATAGCCGAAAAATAGTCCCCGCAGCGGCCAGTTCGTCGCACGCGGGTCTACGAGATATGTTCGAATTATGCACATCTCTCAATTATATGAATTCGGCGCGCGCCTCCATGCAGGTGTATTCGGCGCAGGCAGCGAAGTTATGACATCGCCGAGATACCTAGAATGTGGGAAGAACCTTGCCACGTGGACTTTTGATAGCTGAAAACGCGCTTCTGTTAGAAAGCAGCCCTATTTCTGAAACGGCAGAAGTGTGATACTAAACTCAGCAAATCATTGAGCGTGCAGAATCGCACAAAAGGAGAGAATCATGGCACAGAATATATTATTGATGGCGTTTTTGCTGGTGGCCCTGCTGGGCAGCTTCGTCATGCCGGAAAGCGGTGGGGATTCGCTGCTCTGAGTTTGAAACGAAATTCAAATTTGATAAGCTCTTTTATTTGATGACTACTTGCCCCAGCAACAGTTCGTCATTTGTTACAGTCAGGCCCGTAGCTGCCTCTACTGGCAGGCGCACCGCGCCCTGGCTGGCCGATTCGTACATGCCCAGCCACGCCGCATAGCGTCCCGGCGGCAAATCGGGCGGCAAGGGCAGCATGAAGCGGCTGACGATTTCATCAGGCGCTTGCCAATAGCTCGTGGGGAATTGGCCCAACGGCGGCTGATCAAAGCCGGCCACTTGCTCACCATCCGCATTTAACAGATGTACATAGGCCGTGTAATCGGCACTGGGTTGTCCGGTGGCGGCCCATACCAATGTGACCGGTAGCGTTGGCGCGCCGTGAGTCATTGCAGTTGGCAGTGCAAATGCCTTCAACACAATGGCCTCGCCAAATTGGACCTGCGTTGCCAACCAGAGTTGACCCGCCTTTTCCGCCTCGCCGCGCAACGCAGCCAGGTCCGGCCCGCGCCAGGGACGGATGGCCACGCTGGCCAAATAGGGCGTGATCTCGTCACCAGCGGCGTTGCGGGCCATCATGGGACGCAAGTCATCTTCGTCTGTGGGATTAGGCGTTATAAAGCCGGTATAGACGCGGGCCAGCAGCGGCGCATCGGGCGCAATGGGCTTGTCTATGCGCACTTGATAGGCGTCGGCGTAGATAGCGCCGGGGATCCACAGGCTGGTGGGGTTGCGCCCCCAGCCCGGATGCGAGGTCAGGTTGGCCAGCGGTTCGCCGGCGGCATCTAAAAATTGGATGAAAAGCTGATAATCTTCGCGCACGGGCGCATCTGCGGTCAGATAGAGCGTAACCGGCACTGCGTCGCCGGGCCCGTAATGACCATGCCCCACTGCCAGCGCCAGTAGCCGTAGCAGATCCTGCCCGCGTGCGGCATCGCCATAGGTCACATCGACCAGCTGCGCGCTATCTGACACGCGCGCCACCGGCTTTGGCACATCATAGGCTGCCGGAACCAGGAACAGCAGGACATAAAGCGAACAGCCAACCATAAATGCCGCCAAACTACTCCAATAGATCTGCGGGAGACGCCGCCATTGCCAGCGCAACCGGCTCCAGCGCATGAGCATCTGCAGCCAACCGTCCAGCCCCCACACCAGCAAAATGACTAACGCACTCAGCGCCGGAAAGAGCAATCGCCCTTGGCTGCCCGTGGCTTGCATAATCCAATAGGCCAGCAGACCGAGCGATAAGACGATCCACGCAGCCAGCAGCCCCAGGACAGCGCCGCTATATGTAGAGCGAGTTTCCCAACTCGCCCAATGATTATCAAGCGATCCGTCTCGTACTTTGTTCAGGATTGGGGCAAGTTGAGAAACTTGCCCTACGATTCCCAACACCACCATCCCATCAAACACCGCATAGACCCACGTAGGCAGCGGAATATTAAACCAACCAAAGAGCCCCCAAAACGAGTAGCGCAGCCCGCGCAATTCCCCCCATAGCCCGCTCCAGTTAAGCGATTTGGCGCGCTGGCCGTTGATTTCCAGCAGATGTTGAATGCCTAGCCAGTCGCCGTAAAGCGTATAGTTGCGCCAATACCACCAGCCGGCAATGATGAGCGCCGGTACGGCCACCGGCGCCAGTGCGCGCAGCGGCAGCAGCCAGTCGCGCCGCCGCCACGTAATCCATAATCCACACAGCGCGGCCAGCCCAAAGAGGCCCAGCCCATGCAGCTTGCTCAGCGCGGCCATGCCCAGCAAACAGCCCAGCACCAGCCATTCGCTTGCGCGAATTGTACGAGTCCGGCTTTGCACCAGCAGGCGCGCCAGCCAATAAAGCGTGGCCGCGCTGGCGGCGATGATCAGGTTATCATTGGAGAAGGAGGCGCTGAGGAAGAGAAATTGGGGAATCAGCGCCGCAAAGAGGGCCGAAACCGCCGCCAATTCCGGTCGGTTGGGCAGAGCCAGACGAGCCGTAGCCCAAGTAAAATAAACGGTCAACCCGCCCAACAGGAGCGAAAACCAGCGCCCCACATGCAGCGCCAGGTTGGCCCCGCGCATGGCATGAGATGCACCGCTGTAGAGCATAAAGTTCTTGTTGCCGGGATAGAGCGGATCGCCAATATTGGCGCGTGGGTTGCGCGTGGCCAGCGCTGCGTAATCACTCTGGTCAATGGCGCTGGTGAGCAGCCCGGTTAGCATGTAGTAGAGCGGAGCCTGGCTGCCTTCCTGCGCCCAAGGGCCTTCTTCATCCGGGCGCTGCACGGGC
The DNA here is from genome assembly GCA_020634755.1 of Caldilineaceae bacterium. Lineage (GTDB taxonomy): Bacteria > Chloroflexota > Anaerolineae > Caldilineales > Caldilineaceae > JACKBC01. The sequence continues at coordinate 49,380 of JACKBC010000008.1, forward strand.
AACCCGTTACCCTGCGCCAAATGACGGGCAAAGGCATAGTGAAAGGGCTCGTCGGGCGTCTCAAAGGGCGGCACAACTAAGCTATACCAAACTCCCAGCACGCCATAGATGAGCAGAACAGCGACAAGCAGCGGACGCTTTTGCACAGGCTTTGGGGATGTCAAGATCGGAAGTTCTCCTTTTCTTGACAAGATGATAAGGTGACAAGGTGACAAAATGATAAGATGACAAGATGACTTCGACGGGCTCAGTCATCCGGTCATCCGGTCATCCAATCATCCAGTCACCCGGTCATCCTGTCACCCATTACCGGTTGACGCCGCCGCCAGCGTTTTCCAGCACCGCGTCCAGCTCAGCTTGATTGGTGGTCACCATGTCGCCATATTGGCTGAGCGCCAGGGCGGCCATGGCCACGCCGTAGCGCAGACCAGCGGCCAGATCGCCGCGCAGCCAGCCGTGGACAATGCCGGCGGCCAGCGCGTCGCCAGCGCCGATGCGGTCAATCACCTCGACGGGGAAAGCGGCTTCGTGATAAAAGCGGGCGCCATCCCAGGCCACGGCCCCGCGGTCGCCAATGCTCATGACCACAGTTTGGGCGTGGCTCAGGTCGGCAAGCTGGCGCACGGCGTCCTCCGGATCGCCCGCAATGTTAAAGAGCGTGCGCGCGTCGCCTTGACCGCAGAAGAAGAGGTCGATCTCCTGCACCAGCGGAATGATGGTGGCGGCGGCGTCCTGCGGGCTCCACAGTTTGCCGCGGTAGTTCACGTCAAAGCCGACCGGCACGTTGGCCGCCTTGGCGCGACGAATGGCTTCTTCCACAATGGCGCGGCTATTGGACGTCAGCGCCGGCGTGATGCCGGTCAGGTGAATCAACCGCGTATCCAGCAGCAGATCCCAGTTGATCTGCGTCGGCTGCAAGTTGGCCGCCACCGAATCGGCGCGGTCATAGATCACCTGGATGGGCCGCGGCGGCGCGGCGAATTCCACAAAATAAGTGCCCATGCGCCCATCTGGATCCCAGATGACCCCATCTAAATTGACGCCCGCCATGCGCAACTGGTTGGCCACAATGCGACCCAGTGAACTGTCCGGCAGGCCGCCCAGCCAGGCGCAGCGATGGCCCAACCGACTCAGGGCGGAGGCAATGTTGGCTTCGGCGCCGGCGGGGAAGAGGTCCAGCCGGCGGGCATGCTCCAGCCGTTCGCCGGCTGGCACGCTCAAGCGCAGCATGGTTTCGCCGATGGTGGTCATATCAAAGGTTGGTGTAGGCATGGTGAGTCACTTTCGGTTTGGAACAACAGATTTTAGAAATAACTACAAGAGCCTTCTCGTATCAATCTTTCTGGCTATTCAGAACGTACGGCACATTTCATTTTTCCACCGCAACGGTCGCGAAGATGCGCAAAGGAAGCTCGGGTAAATCCTTGACGTATATCGGCGTTTTGGTGTGATGGATACGCAGAGAACGGCGCTGGGTATCTGGCGGTAAAATAAAATTTGTCACTTGTCACGAAATCGGTAAAACTTGCGGCGCGTTTTTCTTATGAAGGACCTTGCCGTAGCGTTCGCAGAAAAAGCGGATGCACTCGGGAGCAATATCGATGGCGGTTTCATCATATGCGCCTGTTTCAGGATTTAGCCAGACAAGTGAATAGTCTCCATCCACCAGGCGAAAGCGATCCTGATTTTTTAATACTTCAAAAACGCCACCAGGATTTTCTGCGACAAAAAGAGGGTAAAAATCCAGCTCGTAAATAGTCACATCCAGCTCTTCTTCAAACCATAAACGCAAGATGTAATCGCGCACATATTCAGCTTTGAGGAGCCCTTTTTCATTGCAGCCAATCCAATTGGACTCGTCATCTGCATAATCCTGCCATTCTTGCCACAACATATTTTACCCCACAATCGTCACGGGCTGGCCGTTACGTGCATTTTGCCACTGTTCCAGCAACTCGCCTTCATGTGCCTCCACCCAAGATTCTACCATAGTACGCAGTGATGGCGGGAGTTCTTTACCAGGGCGCATCCAGCGACGCGACAGAATCTCAATTCGATAGCTGCGCACATCGTTTTGGTATTTTATATGAACATGCGGCGGTGCATGATCATTGTAATTCATCAAAATAATAAGAGCGCCACGCTTAAAAGGATGCGATACTGGTGGCATATCTGTTCTCTCTTATGCAAAGTTCACTGGATTTTCTGGGGTCAGTATACGAATTCGGTTCGGGCATGTCAATAAAATCGGGATAAATATGTTCCAATAATGGCTAATGCTTGGGGCGGGCCGGTTGCCCGACCCGCCCAGGATCGGGTATTCTTATGGCATAAATTGCCGTAAATTTACACAGCACCACCGTTACACTCAGCGCCAAATGAAAACTGACGTTTCACTACGCCCGTTGAGCCAATCGAAAACACCCGTTTTCATCGCAACCGCAATATAATTACGCAAAGGATCCCCACCTATGACAAATGCCCATTCTCTCCCCGCGCCGCCGGTAGCGGCCCGCCGCCCCCGCACCATGCACACTCATGATGACGTGCGCGTGGATGACTACTTTTGGCTGCGCGAACGCGACAATCCCGATGTGCTGGCCTATCTGACCGCCGAGAATGACTATACGCAAGCCGTCATGGCGCACACCGACGCACGGCAAAAACAGCTTTATACCGAAATGCGCGGACGCATTCAGGAGACCGATCTCTCTGTGCCGGTCAAACATGGCGACTATTTTTACTACACGCGCATGGAAGAAGGCAAGCAATACGCGGTCCACTGCCGCAAGCAAGGCAGCCTAGATGGCGCGGAAGAGATTCTGCTCGACCAAAACCAGCTGGCCGAAGGTCAAGAATATTTGCGGGTGGGTGTGTTTGAGCCCAGCCCCAACCACGCGCTGCTGGCCTATTCGGTTGACTTTAGTGGGGGCGAACGGTACACACTCTATATCAAAGATCTGCGCACGGGTGAGTTGCTGGCCGACGCCATTCCCAACGTGTTTTACAGCGTGGAATGGGCCAACGATAACGCCACACTTTTTTACACAACGCAAGATGACGCGTGGCGACCCTACAAGCTGCTGCGACATCGACTGGGCGATGACCCCGCCAACGACGCTTTGATTTTCCACGAACCCGACGATTCATTCTGGTTGGGCCTTTCCAAGTCCAAAAGCCAAAGCTATCTCTTCTTTGGCGCTGGCAATATGACGACATCGGAAGTCTACTTTATCCCAACCGATGCGCCGGACGCCACCCCCACGCTGATCCATCCACGGCAGCGTGGGCTCGAATATACGGTGGTGCATCACGGCCAGCGCTTTTTGATTGTGACCAACGATCAGGCGGTCAACTTTCGCGTCATGGAAGCGCCGGTGGATGCACCCGGCAAAGCGCATTGGCGCGAGCTGATTGCACATCGTCCCAATGTAAAGATCGACCGCATTGAGCCCTTCCGTGACTATTTTGTGCTGCATGTGCGCGAGGAAGGCCTGAAGCAGCTTTATGTGACCGAGCTGGCCAACAACGAGACGCACGCCGTTGATTTTCCCGAAGCCGCCTACGATGTGTGGGGTCATGAAAATCCTGATTTTGATGGTACGCAGCTGCGCTTTACATACACGTCGCTGGTGACGCCGGACACAGTTTTTGATTATGACATGCAGACGCGCCACCGTGAACAGAAAAAGCAAAAAGTGGTGCTGGGCGGATATGATCCCGCGCGCTACGAGACGGAGCGGATCTTTGCCACCGCGGCCGACGGGGCGCAGGTGCCCATTTCATTGGTGCGCCGCAAGGATACTCCCCACGATCGGCCCAGCCCGCTGCTGCTCAACGGCTACGGCTCCTACGGCGTCAGCAACGATCCAGACTTTAATTCCAATCGCATCAGCCTGCTGGATCGGGGTGTAACTTTTGCGATTGCCCACGTGCGTGGCGGGGGTGAAATGGGCCGGCCTTGGTATGAAAATGGCAAGTTTTTGCACAAGAAGAACACCTTTGGCGATTTTGCCGCATGCGCCCAACATTTGGTGGATCAAGGTTATACCTCGCCGGATTTGCTGGGCGCCACGGGGCGCAGCGCCGGTGGTCTGCTTATGGGGGCGGTGGCCAATTTGCGGCCCGACCTGTTCAAAGTGATTATTGCTGGCGTGCCCTTTGTCGATGTGATCAACACCATGTTGGATGCATCCATTCCGCTGACCGCGGTTGAATATGAAGAGTGGGGAAATCCAAATGACCCCCAATTTTACGTATATATGAAGTCATACGCACCCTATGAAAATGTAGAAGCAAAAGCATATCCGCACATTTTGGCCACGGCCGGGCTCAACGATCCACGCGTGCAATATTGGGAGCCGGCTAAATGGGTGGCCAAACTGCGCACCCTAAAAACCGATTCCAATCGGCTGCTGCTCAAGACCAATATGGGCGCCGGTCATGGGGGCGCCTCGGGCCGCTTTGACTATTTGGAAGAGGTGGCTTTTGAATATGCTTTTTTGCTCGAACTATTGGGCGTGACGGTGGAGTAGCCAAGCGTATGGAAGCCAAGTACTGTCGCGCCTCGGTTTCCATACAGCTGCGCGGCGCTTGGGCGCGCAACCGGCGCCGCTACCGCTAGCGTCAAAGTGATGTCAATGTCATTCAGTTAACAAAAAGTGCGACGCACGGTGTGCCACTCGAATGCTTGGGTCAAAATGGCTGACAGCGTGCGTCGCACTTGAAGCGGCCTTAACTTAACGGCATTGAGTGATATGTGGCTCGTCCCATGATAAGCAAAGACATTATTTTTGAATGGTATGAGGGCGAAGAAGCATATGACAGCACGTTGTCCCGTGTGGCCAGTGTGCCCCAGATGGCAACGCAGCCCTTTGCTGCGCTGAGTACGCGGCACGCGCCCGACCCAGAAATGAAAACGCTTTTCTTTTTGGGCCGCATTCTGGCGCCATTTTTAGCGCTGCTGCTGACGGCGGCCCACGCTGTGACGCCGAGCTTTGCCGAAAATATACGCGCGCGGAATGGCGTTGCGGATTCATTACGTTTGGAGCAGATTGCGCGTGAAACGGATGATGGCGCGCTGTACGCCTCGCTGTTGGAAGAGCGCACCGATGTCTCCCTGTCCAAAGAGTTGATGCAACTTTGGCTCAATACGCCGGCCCAAGAGCGCCTGAACGTGCATTCGGAACTGGTGGATGTGCAGATGAATGGCGAGCTGGCGCTGGCCAAAATGTTGATCTCGCAGACGATTGATAATGGCCCGCCGCTTCAATATCTGCAATATCGCTTTTACCGCCAGGTGGACGGGCACTGGTTGCGCACCTTCCCCAGCAAATCATATTGGGGGGCATATCAGAGTCTGCGCACCGATTATCTGCGCTTTGAATTTCGCACGCGCGATGCCGCTGTGGTGCAGGCTGCCGCGCCGCAATTGGACAGAATCTACGCCACGCTATACGCCACGGTAGAGATGCCGCCGCCGGTGGTCCCCTTAACCATTCGCGTGGTAGAACGGGATCGGCCCGGCTGGTCAGTCAGCCAGGATCGGCTCAACGCACCCTCCTACATGGTTACCGTGGCCGACCCATCCATGAATGATGTGGAGGCGTTTGCGCAGCCCATTATTTCCAATATGGTGTTTCAAGTCCTGCGCGATTCGCAATCGATGCAGAACGGCAATCGTTTTATCTTGTGGAGCGCGCTCTTTTCCGGGCTGCATAGTTGGCTCACCAAAGAGCAAAGCGGCTACGCGCTGATGTGGGAGCCGAGCATGGCGGCGGCACTCCAGCGTCAACTGGCCGAGCAGGGCGCGCTGACGCTCAACGATGTGAGCTTTGGCTCCGGCAGTGGACGCAGCCCGTGGCAGTGGCGCACGTTGGCGCTGGAATCCATTGCCGACTACGTTGTCCAGCGCTATGGACGTCATCGGCTGCCCGAATTTATCCGCGCGCTATCCCAATACCAATCGTGGGCCGCGCTCATCACCGACTTGTATGGCGTATCCGTGGCTGAATTTGAGGCTGGCTGGAATGCGCACATGATGCAACATTATCGTTAATTCAATCCGGTCATTGCGGTGCTCACATCCCACAAACGGGCAGCCACATCGGTGCGATAGGATCCTGGTGACGAACGCACCGCTTTCTGTTTGGCAAAATATTGCCCGGTGACGCCAGTGACATCGGGCGATGTGGCCAGATAGATGGCCGTAGCCGCACCGGCTTCTACGGGCAGAAAGTAGAATTTCCCCACCGCGCGCAGCAGGCGCCCCAAGAGGCCATCCACATTGTTCCAAATATTGGTATTGACTGCGCCCGGATGCAGCGCATTAACGGTCACGGCTGTGCCGGCTAAGCGCCGGGCCAGTTCATATGTAAAGAGCAAATTGGCTAATTTTGAACGGGCGTAGGCTTGAAAACCGCCATAATTGCGCCGCATTTGCAGATCGTCAAAATCGATGGTTCCATGGGTGTGCCCCGCCGAAGAAACGTTGATAATGCGGGCCGGTGCGCTCCGCTTTATCACATCCAGCAGCAGATTGGTCAAAAGAAAATAGCCCAGATGATTGAGCGCCCACGTCATCTCCAGCCCGTCTGCGCTCTCTGTGCGTTGCGGGAAGTAAGCCCCGGCGTTGTTGACCAGAACATGCAGCGCCTCGTGCTGGCGTTGAAACGCCGCGGCCAGTTTGCGTACATCTGCCTGCACTGAAAGATCAGCCAGCATCAGTTCAACCTCATCATTGCCGCTCTGCTCGATAATCTCTGCCCGTGCGGCTTCGCCCCGCGTGCGGCTGCGGCAGACCATGATGACGCGTGCGCCGGCACTGGCCAATGCGCGCGCCGTTTCCTTGCCAATTCCCACATTGGCGCCGGTTACCATGCATATTTTGTGGCGAATTTCCCACTTTTGTTCCACTGATGCCTCCTCTGATGCCTCCTCTGATGCCTCCTCTGATGTCTATCACTCTTTATATTAATTCCTAAGCACCGCAACTACAACTTCGAGGGACTTACCATGGGGCGAACATAATCTGCTTTGTTGACGGGCAAAGCGAGTATGGTGAATCTTCAATCTGTGTGCACTGCATCGATGCTAGCAACTCGCTAGAGTAAATCAGCGAAATGGTAAGATTGTGGTTGCGGTGTGTTCCTCACTTTTCTTCTTTCTCATCCTTCTCTCCACGCAATTGAAATCCAATTGTAACATCTAGCTTACGTCTTTTTTAGTATACTCACCACACACATAGCGTAACTTTTGGCGTAGCACAATCGTCTATATTACTGCCAATCCCTATATCCATTGGTCAGAAATTTGTTCACAAAGGAAGAAACAGAGTCAGGTTTTTAGAGCTGGCGCCAGGCATGCTTGCCCATACCGTTACAACATACTGCCAGCGAAATAATGTCCTGTTAGCGAATCTGTGAAAAAAAAATCGTACGCTCTCCAGCATAACTATATAGCTCACCCATCTCTGCCGCTCCCATTGCGCAACGCCGCTGGCTTTCTATCTCAACAGCATAATCTGAAACGATGTCCACGCGGCGCGTTCTGCGGCGCGCAAAACAACGTGCAGACCGTTTCCAGCATTGTGCATCTATTCAGGCTAAACTTTCGTAATGGAAAAGCGAAAGCCATTTCAGGCAAAAAAAGCCTGTTTCTCTGGAACCGCATTTTTCTGGAATGGCCATAGAGCCGAATATAAGTTCAGGCTACCGCGAAGGTAATGAGAAGGTAATGTGAAGGTATTAAAGTGATGATGAAGAAGAACAGCAACCAAGTTTCCATAGAGTCTACTCCAAAGCGCGTTTATCACGCCAAACGCAAATGGACCGTCGGCGTTTGGATCGCCATTCTATTTGGCATGATGATGCTCACGGGATATGCGCATCAAAGCTCCGTTTGGGCCAAAACGGAAGAGTCTGCCTCTGCCCAAGGCACGACCATCCCGGCGATCACCATTACCAAGAGCGCTAACCCATCCAGCGTCAAAGAGACCGGCGAGAATGTAGAATTTACGGTACAGGTAACAAACGGCAATCCGTACGATGTGCGCATTTACGAATTGACCGACGACAATTACGGGAACCTGCATAATGTTGGCACATGTACTGTGCCCTGGATCATTCCGCATGGCGCCACAAAATCGTGCAAGTTTACCAAGTTTGTCGAGGGTGATCATTCAGGGCCGGCGCATATAAACACAGTAAAGGCGAAGCTGGAACTTTATTCACCTGGTTTTCCCAATCCATTGGCTACGCCCAATACGCAAACCGCCCAAACCACCGTCAATTTTAGTGACGTGAAGGCGGACATTGAAGCCACGGCCGTGGCCGCGCCCGCCAATATATTTGCGCCCGGCGGCAATGTAGACTATACCATTACGGTGGTTAACCAGGAGAAAGAACCTCTTGAGTTAACGGAACTCACCGATGAATTTCTGGGCAACCTGCATAATGTGGGCAGTTGTGTTGTGCCTCAACCGCTGGGTCCCAATGGCGCCAGCACGGACAGCTACAGTTGCACCTTTACCGCAGCCGTAAGCGGCAGTGCCGGCAACGAATTTAGTCGTGAAATCAGCGCCCGGGCAAACGACAATGACGGTTCCAACAACAAAGAATTTCGCACCGTCAAAGTTACAATCTTACCCGTTTCCTCCAGCCTCTCTATTGTCAAAACCGCCAATCCAACCAGCGTGCCGGAAACTGGCGGTGATGTAAACTATAAAGTCACCATTCGCAATAGTAGCAATTCAGATATTATCACCATCAACTCAGTGGTCGATGACAAGTTTGGTGATATTGCCAATAGTTGTTCGCCCGCCATCTCACAGCCTCTGGATCCGGGTGAAAGCACAATCTGCTCGTTCTTTCGCCAAATCAGTGGTGACTTTGGCCAGAGCCACGTCAGCACCACTACCATAAATGCGACCGATGATTCTAATCGCGCCCTGGCCGGCGGGGCATCGGTCTCGGTTGGCTTTAAGAATGTGGCTTCATCAATTACCGTCACCAAACAGGCCAGCCACACATCGGCTTCGCGCGCTGGCGAAACAGTTGCATTTAGCGTAACCGTCAACAACAACAGCACCGTCGACGTCATCACGCTCAACGACATGAATGATTCGATCTACGGTGACGTGACCACCAGCGCCAATCCGCTGGTCGATGAGACAGACTGCGAACTACCGCAGACGCTGCAGCCGCAAGAGACATACGCCTGCCACTTTGTGGCCCAGATCACCGGCGACATTGGCGAACAGCATACGAATCGGGTAACGGTCACGGGCAAGGACGACGATCAGGCGACGGTTGAAGCATTTGGCGAGGCCACCGTCCTCATTGCCGACCCAGATGTTATGGCCACCAAGAGCGCAACGCTCAAGATCGACGCCAATAATGATGGCGTGGCCAGCCCCGGCGACACGCTGCACTATCATTTAGATATTGCGAACCAGGGCAACAAAACGGCCACCGCCGTCGCCGTAAATGACAATATTAACGAGAACACAACATTGGTCAGTGGTTCCATCGCCACCAGCCAAGGCTCCTTCACCTTTGGCAGCCGTACTTTGGCCGCCACATTGGGTGACATCCCTCCTGGCCAGACGGCTACAGTCGATTTTGACGTCAAGATTCTGAGCGTGCTGCCCAAGGGGGTGAATGCGGTTTCCAATCAGGCAACCGTGTTCGGCCAGAACTTTACAGCCATCTTGAGCCAAAGCCCCGATGGCGGCGGTCCCACCGTTACGCGACTTACGCTGACGCCCGATTTAACGGCGGAAAAGACGGCGCAACTTGTCGAGGATCTGGATAACGATGGCATTGTGAGCCCGGGTGACCTGATCGAATACACCATTGTGGTGAGCAACCGCGGCTCTGCCCCCGCCACCGAAGTCGTATTGACCGACACGCCCGACCCGAACACCTCAGTGGAACAGGTGAGCGGCGTCAGCGGCCAATCGCCAGAATTTCTGCTCAATAATGAAGGCGCATTTGTACTGCAACTGGGCACAATTGCCCGCAGCGCGCGGGTGACCACCACGTTTGGCGCGCGCGTCAACAACCCGCTGGACGCCGACGTCACTGAAATTGTGAATCAGGCCGTCATCACCAGCAAAGAGCTGCCTCCCGTTCTCAGCGACGACCCCGCCACCGATGCCGAAGATGATCCCACCATCCTCTCGCTGTCGGCGGCGCCGGTGCTGGCAGCCACCGAGGTTGATGCCCTGCTCTTAGACAACGATAACAACAGCTCGCCTTCGGCGGGGGATGTTGTGCTGATCAAGGCGCAGATTTTTAACAACGGCAATAGCCAGGCCACGTCGGTGAGCTTCCGCAACCCGCTGCCTCAATATACAAAATTGGTAGCCAATACGGTCAATACCAGCCAGGGCGCCATCATCAGCGGTAAAAGCGCCGACGATACGGAAGTGGTGGTAGACATTGGCACGCTAGAAGGCAACCGCACCAGCGTCATCATTAGTTTCCAGCTGGCCATTGATTCGCCACTGCCGGCATCGGTCTCTGAAATTGTAAGCCAGGGCCGCATCAGCGCCGACGGGCAAGCGGATGTGTTGACGGACGACCCCGACCTATCTGGGCCAGATGATCCAACGCTGATTCAGGTGGTGGCGCGCCCGTTGCTTCAGGTGACCAAAACCGATCTGCTCTTTATTGACCCCGATGAAGATGGTCGCGTATCGGTAGGCGACACGCTGCTTTACCGCATTAGCGCCGTCAACGTGGGCAATCAAGAAGCTACGGGCGTCAGCATTGAGGACACACCAGATGTGCACACCACGCTTATTGCCAATTCGGTACAAACGGCCCAAGGCTCTGTACCCACCGGCAATAGCGCTGGTGATAACAAGGTAGTGATCGATGTGGGTACACTGCCGGGCAAGGGTGGCAACGTTGTCGTCAGCTTTATGGTCACAGTCAACTCGACAACTCAAATCAGTCAGCTCGTCAACCAAGCGCAGGTAAAGATTGATGATCCCAATGAGCCGGGAGCGCAATTTGCGTTTAACTCGGACGACCCGGACACCGACGCCAAGACCGATGCCACCTACACGCCGGTGCGCACGACCCCGCCGAACTTCTACATGCCCATTATCGCGCGGTAAGATTGTGTAGGCGCAACATATAGTTCACAGAGCCACTGTTTGAAGCATAAAGCGCTAGAACAGGGAGGTGCGCACCTCTCTGTTCTAGCGCTTTTGCATAGCTTGTGTTGTGTTTAAAATAGTTTATAATTGGGCTGAGTATTTTTAGCGCGCTCCATATTTGCATGGGAGAAGCCGATACGATGCCTGCTCAACCCAACATCCTCCTTGTTTTATCCGATGATCACGGTCAATGGTCACTGGGCTGCTATGGCAATTCTATCGTCCAGACGCCCAACATGGATTTTATGGGGAGCAGCGGCGTACGTTTTGACAATGCTTTTACGCCCTGTCCCGTCTGCTCCCCGGCGCGCGCCTCTCTGTTCACCGGTCGTATTCCCTCCCAACATGGTGTACACGATTTTCTGTCCGAAGACCCAGAATTTTCCAGCCATCCTTGGCTTGCGAATGAGATATGGCTCCCCCAGCTTTTGCAGCGGGCGGGTTACCAAACGGGGCTGGTGGGCAAGTGGCACTGCACGCCCGACGGGCATAACCCACAGCCTGGCTTTGACTACTGGGTCAGCTATGACGTGCGCCAGCGTGGCTGGGCCAATCAATATGAGCACAGCGGTCTATTTGATATATCGGTGCAGGGCCAAACGCACACGCGGCGCGGTTTTCAGTCGCACATATTGGCCGAAGAAGCATTGCGATTTCTGGAAAATCGAGACCCAGAAAGACCATTTTTTCTAACCGTTGGCTTGGTGGATACACATTATCCATTTGCCGACCAGCCCACGCGCCTGGTCGAACCATATCGTGCGGTAGCCAAGACCGCACGCGCGCGCCCCTCACATCTGCCGGCCAGCGGACCTAACGCAATATCGCCGGCAGATCCCGACGAATGGCTGGCTCAATATTATGCCGGCGTCAGCATGATCGATCACCAATTGGGGACGCTGCTAGACCATCTGGAAGGCCAAAGATGGCTGGACAACACGCTCGTTGTCTATACATCTGACCATGGCCACATGATCGGGCAGCACGGTTTGTATGGCAAAGGCAACGCCACTACCCCACAGAACTTTTTTGCCGAATCGATTCGCGTCCCCATGCTCATGCGCTGGCCAGCGGGCGGTTTGACGGCGTCGCCTCTCACCGCGCCGTTTGACCACTGTGATCTATTTGCGACTTTGCTGGATGCCGCTGGCGCCATGGTCACGCAGGAAGAGCAACAGCAGATTGATACACCGGGACAAAGCATTCTCCCCACCCTGCGCGGGCAGCCGCAACCCTGGCGCAATTATCAATGCTGTGAATATGGCAACGCCCGCATGATCACCGATCTGACCCACAAACTGGTGCGCCGTTATGCGCCTATTGTGCAAGATTTTGGCGATGAGTTCTTCGATTTGGCGACCGATCCCCACGAAACAATTAACCGCATTGACGACGCCCATTGCGCATACGATATTCAGCGTCTGAGCCGACAACTGGAGGCCTTTTACGCGCGCTTTGAAATACCAGCGCGTGCCGGTAAACGCATCCTGGAGCTGCCCGCGCACAATCGCCTCGAGCCTTGGCGCAGCTTTTAGGTCAATTGCCTAATCTGTTTGTGTTTCCAATATTCTGCTGATATAATTCAGCCGATACGCTTCTTATATCCACAACCCTTTGCCACCCCCACGGCAAAATTTCTGGCTCACGCAACGCCGCGCGGATGCCATCCCATGATCAGAAGATCGCAACGGCAAGCAATCGCGTCGGATTCATCAAACGAGGCCGACGCCTGGATCGCCAACACCGTTGCGCTGTGCTGATGATTAGTAGTTCACGTTTCAGCTTGGAATTATATTGCGCTACACGAAATATCTATCCATAAATTCTCTGTACCAAACCGCTCTGTCAGAGAGAGAGACAGGATTGACAACCAAATTTATGGGTAGGTTCTAAATCCACCACTCAGTCGGAGGTCTCTATGTCCCTGAAAAAGTTTGCCTTGCTCTCATTTGTTGCGGTTTTGCTCCTGGGCGCCTGCGCCGCGCCCACGGCAACGACTGCACCTGCGGAAGTCGCAGCTACGGCAGAATCTACTGCGGAAGATGCGGCCGCCGCCCCCGCAGATGCAGAAGCCGCAACTGATCCCGAAGCGCGCTATGCCGAAATCCTGCAGTGCGTCGAAGAAAATTTGCCCGCCTCCACCTACATGACCAACGACCTCCTGCCCGATCCCGAGGCGGCCTGGGAACCCATGGAGTGTGCAACGGTTGATAAAATTCGCGTGGGCATGCCCTGGGTGCTCAATGATGAAGAAGCACCTTGGTACAACGCCATCGAGAAGGGCTACTATGCCGACGTCTGTTTGGAAGTTGAGCTGGTGCCGGGCGGCCCCGGTGTGGATCATTTGCAGACGCTGGCTGGTGGCGCCGTAGACATTGCAGTGGCCGCCGGTGGCAGCCGAATTCCGGCCATGGCCTACAGTCCCACGCCCGCCGATGTGGTGGCCATTGGCGCTTTCCTCAAGCACAGTCCGTATATCTGGATGGGCCTCGACCCCAATACGCCCCAAGATCAGCCCTCGACGCTGGAGCTAAAGCCTGAAGATTTCATCGGCAAAAAAGTGGGCTTGCAGAGCGGCAGCGATTATCTATTTGACTTTCTGGTAGCCAAATACAACTTGCCCAAAGACCAGATCACCATTATGGAAGCCGGCTTTACGCCCGATCCGCTGCTGGTGGGCGCCATGGACTACATTGGGGCGTGGATTGTCAATCAGCCGCGCCTGTTGGAAGAACAGGGCTATATGAACTGGACCGCCTTCCGGTTTAGCGAATGGGGCTGGGACGGCTACTCGGACGTTTCCGCCGTGCGGCGCGAAACATTAGATGAGAACCCGGATCTGGTCAAGCGCTATCTGGCCGCCACCTATCAAGGCGCCAAGTTCCTGGTGGAAAATCCAGACGAATCGGCAGACATTGCGGTCAAATACGGTGTAGACGCACAGCTGACCAAAGAACAGGCATTGCGTCGCTTTCAATTGCAAGAAACGCTGATTCAGGATGATGCCGACCCCGGCCTGCTGATCATGTCTGCCGACAAATGGAACGCCGAAATGGCCGCCCAGATTCAGTATGACCAGTTGCAAGTAGATGCCTGTAAATAGGCCGATTAGTCAGACGTTCAGATGGTTGGGTGGTCGGTAATCCCACTACTCGATCATCTGAACCCCAGTTGGAGTTTCCCCTTGTCCGCCATTGAATTTAGGAATGTGGAAAAGCGCTTTGGTCAGGTCGAAGCGCTCCAAGCCGTCAATTTATCTGTACGCGCTGGTGAATTTGTGTCGTTGGTGGGCCCGTCCGGCTGCGGCAAAACGACCATGCTGCGCATTGTGGCCGGCCTCGACACGCCCACAGCGGGGTCCGTCCAGGTCAATGGCGCATCCCCAGCCGAAGCGTGCCGCCAGCATCAGGTGGGCGTGGCCTTTCAGCGCCCGGCGCTGATCGCATCGCGCACGGCGTTGGCCAACGTCAAACTTACGTTGGAGATCACCGGGCGCCAAAATAGCCTTTCGCCAGAGACGCTGCTGCAAGATTTTGGACTGGGTGAATTCCTGCACCACTACCCGCACCAACTTTCGGGCGGCATGCAGCAACGCGTCAACATTGCTGCCGCCCTGGTGCACAACCCCAACATTCTGCTGCTGGATGAGCCATTTGGCGCGCTGGATGAATTGACGCGCGAAACCATGGGCGAATGGCTGGGGCAAGTCTTGCTCACCACGCCCAAAACGGTGATCTTTGTGACCCACAGCGTGGAAGAAGCGGCCATTCTCTCTGATCGCGTGGTGGTGCTATCAGCTCGACCCGGACGCATTTCCGATGTGCTAGAGATCGAACTGCCCCGGCCGCGCAGCAAAGAAGTACGCATGCAGGAAAATTTCCTACATCAAGTGGCCCGCGTGCGCGAGGCGCTTTATCGAGCAATGCCGGCTTAGGCGCTGTCGGGAAATTCGCGCAGTACCCCCAATTTGGGGCATTGCTGCGTTTTCTATTGCTCTTTTTCCATTGCTCTTTTTCATTTCTGAATTTGACACCGACCCTGCACCCGTGCTACAGTAGCCGCCGGCATACTGATCACGTATGGCGTACTTTGGCTAGCAGACGGGCGTTTCAATGCTAGGCATTGCAGAATATCAGCAAACCCTAGATACATATTAGGACGTACTCAACTTAGGACGTACTCAACACTATGTGGAATGACTTTATAAAGTTTGCCCCAATCGATATTGACGGACTGCCGTTTGGCGCGTCCTTTGTCCTTGGCGGCAAGGAGGCCCATATAGTGGAGAGAGGTGCGTTCTTCATGCGTTGACCCAATTCGCATGTAACAGGACTTTCGACCGCAGCTCGTCTCTTTGATGGCTGCGGTTTTTATTTGGCGTGCGCCCAGTGTCAAGCTGGGCGCCTGCCCCAAAGCGTAGCCATCATCAATTAATTTTGGTGAAGGTTACGCTTTTTATTTTCAAAGTCCCAACAATCTAGACGAAACACGGAGACTACCATGCTTAACACAACCCCATCCCCCCGGGGAATCCACTTTGACTTGCAGCAGACGCTGGGGGTCAACCGATTGGCCGGACTGTGGCGGCTCATGAGCCACTATCACAGCCTTTATTTTGGCGCAGCGCTTAGCACGGGCATCGCCGCCGCGGCCAATACCGCGACGTTTTTGTTGATCCGCTATTTTGTGGATCGCTATTTGATGCAAAGTGAGCGTTCCATTTCACTCTGGTGGATCGTGAGCGGCTTTCTGCTGTTGGCGATTATCCAGGGCGGCTTTACGTTCTTGAGCCGACGGCTGGCCGCCCAAACGGCCGAAGGCGTAACCATGCGGCTGCGCAATTACCTGTTCGATCATATGCAGCGGCTCACCTTTGGCTATCACGACAAGACACAGACGGGTGAACTGATCCAGCGCGCCACGTCGGACGTGGACGCCATTCGGCGCTTCTTTGCCGATCAGGCCATTGAGAGTGGACGCATTATGTTTTTGTTTTTGATGAACTTTGGCGCACTACTCTATCTCAATGGCAAGCTGGCGCTGCTTTCCATTCTGGTGGTGCCGGTAATTCTGGCCGTTTCACTCTGGTTCTTTCGACGCATTGAGCGCTCGTATGAAAAATATCAGGAGCAGGAAGCCAAGCTATCGACACAGCTTCAGGAAAATCTGAGCGGCGTACGCGTGGTGAAAGCCTTTGCCCGCCAAGCATACGAGCAAAACGCGTTCGACGCCGTCAACCGGGAAAAGTATCGCCGCGGCCAAAAGCTGCTGCTGATGCATGCCACGTACTGGCCCGTGACGGATATTATCTGCGCGGTGCAAATGCTGGGTGGCTTTACGCTGGCCGCCAGCATGGCCATTGCCGGCGCCATTACCGTGGGTGATTATCTGGCCTATGTGGGTCTGCTGGTGGGCATTATTTGGCCCCTGCGCAATTTGGGCCGGCTCATCGTGCAGATGTCGCAGGGCATGGTCTCGTTTGGTCGCATTGCCGAAGTCATTGCGGAGGAGCGTGAACCTATAGCCACTTACGCAGAACGGTCCACGAAACAGATGCGCGGGGCGCTGCGCTTTGAGCAGGTGCAATTTGTCTATGACGGTCATGAAGAGCGCCCGGTGCTGCACAACATCTCGTTTGAGGTAAAACCGGGACAGAAAGTGGCCCTGCTGGGCTCAACAGGGTCGGGCAAAACATCGCTGATCAACCTGCTGCCCCGTTTTTATGAATATACGGGCGGGCGCATTCTGCTGGATGATGCAGAGCTGACCGAGTATCCGCGCGATTGGTTGCGACAGCAGATTGGCATTGTGGAACAGGAGCCATTCCTCTTTTCCTTGTCGATTCGGGAGAACATTAGCTACGGCGTGGCGCGTCAAGTTTCCCAGGCAGAGGTTGAAGACGCGGCGCGGGCGGCGGCGGTGCACGACGTGATCATCAGTAAATTTCCCGAAGGGTACGGCACGGTGGTGGGCGAGCGCGGCATTACGCTTTCCGGTGGGCAGAAGCAGCGTATTGCGCTGGCGCGCACGCTGCTCAAGGATCCACGCATTCTGATTTTGGATGACTCAACATCCGCCGTCGATACGGAAACAGAAGCGCTGATTCGCCACGCCTTACAGCGCCTCATGCGGGGACGCACCACCTTCTTGATTGCACACCGCATCCAAAGCGTCATGGACGCCGATCTGATCCTGGTCATGGAGCATGGGCGCATTGTCCAGCGCGGTACACACGCCGAACTCATGGCGCAGCCGGGCCGCTATCGCCGCATCTACGACGCGCAGACGCGCATTGAAGATGAGTTGGACCAACTGATTCGTTCCGCAAATTAGGCAAATGAATCCACCGCTTACACAGATTTTTGTTGACATTTAGCAATCTGCGCAATCTGTGTAATCGGTGAATCAAACAGTTTTAGAGGAGAGCACATCGTGTCAATGGATTATGAATTAGAAGAAGAAGAGTTTACCTCGCAATTTACCGGCCAAACGTTGCGCCGGATTGCGGGTGAATTGAAACCGCACTGGCCCTGGGTGGTCAGCTTTGTGCTGGCCGTGGCGCTGGTGGCCAGCATGGATTCGTTCTTTACCTATCTGAGCAAACGCATTATCGATGAGGGCATTGTGGCGCGCGACTGGGCGCGGCTGCTGAGCATTGTGCGGCTCTATGGTTCGCTGGTGCTGGTGCAGGCGGCGGGTGTCTTTAGCTTTATCTACCTGACCGGCCTTTTGGGTGAGCGGGTGCGTTATGAACTGCGCAAAAAGCTATTCAATCACCTGCAGTCGCTGTCGCTCACGTATTACAATCGCACGCCCGTGGGCTGGATCATGTCCCGCGTGACCTCGGACACAGATCGCATGGCCGAACTGGTCACGTGGGGGCTGCTCGATGTTGTCTGGTCCACTTTCAACATTATCTCAGCGCTTTACTTTATGTCGATCATCAATTGGCGGCTGGCACTAATGGTCATGCTGATTGTGCCGCTAATTGTTGTCATTGCCGTCCAGTTCAAAAAGCGCATCATTGTAGAGTACCGCGCCGTGCGGCGGGTCAACTCGAAAATTACCGGTGCATACAACGAGAATATTACGGGAGTGCGCGTGGTCAAAGCGCTGAATCGCGAAGAGGAAAACTTGGCGCGCTTTGGCGGTCTGTCCAGCCAGATGTATCAGGCGGGCTATCGCGCGGCCTGGCTATCGGCGCTCTTTCTGCCCACGGTGCAATTTATCAGCGCCGTGGGTGTCGGCGGCGTGATCGCCTATAGCGGTGCGCAGGCGGGCACGGGCGCCATCAGCGTGGGCGGCATTCAAGCCTTTATCTCATACATTCTCTTTATGCTCTGGCCCATTATGGAAATGGCGCGCGTCTATGCGGAGATGCAGCAGGCCATTGCCTCAGCGGAACGCATCTTCTCGCTGCTGGACGCCAAGCCCGAGATTATGGACCGACCGGACGCCCTTGAGCCGCCCACCTTGGCCGGCGATATTGTGTTCGACAATGTGACGTTTTACTATGAAGATGACAAACCGGTGCTGACCAACTTTAACCTGCACGTGCATCGTGGCGAAACCATTGCGCTGGTGGGGCCAACGGGCGGCGGCAAGTCGACCATTGTCAACCTGCTGTGTCGTTTTTACGAACCGCGCCAGGGCACAATCCATCTCAACGGCTATGATTACACCGAGCTCACGCAGCACGCCATTCAATCGCGCATTGGCATGGTGCTGCAGACGCCGCATCTCTTTTCAGGCGCCATTCGCGAAAACATTCGCTATGGCCGCCTGGATGCCAGCGATGAGGAAGTCGAAGCGGCGGCGCGCCTGGTGGGCGCCGATGAATTTATTCAGGAGCTGGCCCAAGGCTATGATGAGGAAGTGGGGGAAGGCGGTGCGCTGCTCTCTGTGGGCCAAAAGCAGCTCATCAGCCTGGCGCGCGCGGTGCTGGCACAGCCGGAAATCTTTATTATGGATGAGGCCACCAGCTCGGTAGATACGCTTACGGAAGGGTTGATTCAGCAGGGCATGGAAGCCGTCATGCAAAATTGCACCAGCTTTGTGATCGCCCACCGGCTTTCCACCATCCGCAACGCCGATCGCATTCTGGTTATTGAAGATGGTCAAATTGCCGAAATGGGCTCACACGCCGAGCTGCTGCACTTGGGCGGACACTACTATCGCCTGTACACACAGCAGTTCCGCCACGAGCTGGAAGAGCAGCTGGATCCCTGGCGCGCAAGTGCAGACGAGCGCGAATTAATGTTGGCGTAAATAGATGGGGAGTAGAGAATACCCAATGTCATTCAGATAAGCCCGCTTCAAGTGCGACGCACGGTGTGCTACCCGTATGTTAGGTCCAACCTGACGGACACCGTGCGCCGCACTTTTCGCTAACTGAATAATAGGAGGCACGCACTTCAGTGCTGCTCAGGAGAAGTTCAACTTCTGAGAGAAGTCGAACTTCTGGGTCAACTGCGTCACTTCGCTGAATAACATTGAGAGAATAGCAGCGTAGAGATGTGAAGAGTGTTTCTCTACTCTGCTACACCGTTACTTGCTTTTACCTTTGTGCGGGGCCGTGGAGCGGCATGGCCATTGCCGTGGCTTGGTTCTGATGCATCAAAACGCTGCAAGCGCTGCAAAAGCTGATCAATGGTGTAGGGTTTTTGGAGAAACTGCACGGTCGGCTGGTTGAGCAGTTGCGAAGGCGCCTCATTTTCCGTATAGCCGGACATCAGAATTACCTTGGCTTCTGCATCGATCTGCTTGATCAGGCGAATGGCTTCATTGCCGCTCATGACCGGCATACGCATGTCCAGCAGCGTTACGCTAATGGATTGGTGATGCATCCGAAAAATCTCGACGGCTTCCTGGCCATTCGCCGCCGCGAGCACATTGATGCCCTGAGCCGTCAGCGCATCGCAGACCATTTCGCGGATATATTCTTCATCTTCGGCAATGAGTACGGTTGTGCCTTGAATTGTGGCCGGCTGTATGTCCATGTGCGATTTTTTCGACTCTTGAACAGCCGCCGGGAAAAACAGGCGGAATGAGCTGCCGTTGCCCAACTCGCTAATCACTTGAATGCCGCCCTGAAGCGCTTTGGCAATACCCAACGTGGCCGACAGCCCCAAGCCGCTGCCAAAATCCTTGGTGCTAAAGAAGGGGTCAAATATCTGTTTGAGCGTCTCCATGCCCATGCCAGAGCCATTATCGCGGACTTCTAAACAAATATAGGGTTGGCTCAAAGGCAAATCGTCGTTAAAAATATAGGAAACACAGCTCGTTTCAGACGCCTCTGCCAGCAGGTTGTGGGACGAAATTGCGCGCGTCGCAATATGCACGTGGCCCATTTCCGCCACAATCGATTCAGCGGCATTGATAACCAGATTCATCACTACCTGCTGCACCTGCCCCTTGTCGGCGC
The DNA here is from genome assembly GCA_020634755.1 of Caldilineaceae bacterium. GTDB lineage: Bacteria > Chloroflexota > Anaerolineae > Caldilineales > Caldilineaceae > JACKBC01. The sequence continues at coordinate 69,971 of JACKBC010000008.1, forward strand.
GGATGGTGGAAAGAGTGGGGTCTAGATCAAATGCCAGATGCACATGCGGTGGCAATACCGTCTCCAGCAGCCCCGAATTTTCCAGAATCAGCTCATTGATATTAAAAACCTCTATGCGAAACTGGCCTTTGCCCGCATAGGCCAACAGCTGGCGCGTCAGGTCCGCCGCACGTTCTGCCGCCTTAATCGTCTTATCGACATGCGAAAAAGCGGGACTCTCCGCCGTCAATTTACCCAATGCCAACGAACCATGGCCCATAATGGCAGCCAACAGATTATTAAAATCGTGGGCAATGCCGCCAGCCAACACGCCCAGCGACTTCATTTTTTGTGCCTGGCGCAACGCCTCATCCGACTGTTTGCGCTCGGTCAGATCGCGAAATACGCACACCCACTCTTGTCCACTAATTTGGGAAACAAACATCTCTTCATAAAACTGGCTGCCATCTTGGCGCAACCCCAATATTTCACCCCGCCACATGCCCTGCTCTTGCACATGCGGCAAAATCTCTGTGGTAATGCGCTGCACTTCTTTGGGTGCGCTAAGCTGACGCCAGGGCATGCCAATGACTTTCTCTGCCGCCACATAGCCATGCATCTGCGCCAATGCCTGATTCACATAGGTGAAATTACCGTCCTGCACAATGGCCATGCCGTCAATGGCAGCTTCCATGGCCGACAGATGTTGGCGCAGCGAATTCTCGCGGTCAACGACGGCTCTGTGCATCTGCGTAAAGGAGGAAATGAGCGAACTAATTTCTACACTCTGGCTTTCCATTTTGGGCAAAGCAGGCAGCGGCGCCCCCTGCCCCAAAGCCAGCGCCGCGTCTGCCAATTTGCGCACGGGGTTTGTCAAGCTGCGGGCGAGCAAATAAGCCAACGCCAAGCTCAACAGAATGCTTCCAATGAGCGACAAGGCGGTTAAGTTGCGCAGTGAAACGGACGAGGCTAAAATTTCGCGCTCTGGGCGCTCCACGACAATGGTCCAGCCAAAGTTGGGCACGGGCGCATAACCGGCCACGCGCGCTGCACCGTCCACAGTATATTGGGCTGCGCCAAAAGTAGCCGGCAGTCCGCCCGACGGCAGATTGATCCACGACGTGTAGTCCAAACGGCGTGCGGCCTCCGCCCCATCGGGATGAATGAGCACATGCCCCGTTTCATCCAGCACAAAAGCCACTGCGCCCCCAATATTGATCGATTCCAACGAGCTGGCCAGGCTGGGAAACGCCACCGGACTCCCCAAAACCCCCACCTGTACACCATCAGCATTGCGAATGGGAGTGTGGACGTGCAAAATCAGGTTATCATTAAAAAGCGCGGGGAAAACGACCCAAGACTGTTTCCCTTGGGCCGCGCGCTGGTAGGATGGCACATGCGCAATCGAAACCAGCGGTGAATCCTTGCCGGCCACCTGCAACTGTCCATTCATATCGGCCACGGCCAACTGGCCATATATGTAATACTGCACATAGAGCTGGCGTAAAAGCGGCAGCTGTTTTTCTGGGTCCATGCTCACAATTTCAGGCAGCGACGCAATCACGCGTGAATCTTTCAGCAGCTCGATTAAGCGGTTGTCCAGCTCTACAGAAAGGCCGCGCGCCAACCCCATCAATTCGCGTTGGGATTGATGCAGCAATTCCTGGCGCTCGGTCTGCAACAAACGCAATGTGACCGCCGAAAAAGGCAGTACGCCTATTAATACGAGCACTAGAAAAAAGCGAGTTTGGAGACTCTTAAAAAATGTAGATTTCCGCATCATTATACAATTTCAAATCTGACGTCGCGCCTATGGACCATCGGAAGGAAACAGCATGGCTAACCGGGCAATTTTTCCTCTGGGCTCCAGCTTCGCCAGAGGCCTAAACCCTAAATTTACTGACCGGGCGCATTGGGCAGTGGCGCTAAAATCAATTTGCCCTGCTGCCATTGCGCCATGGTATAGTCGGACGGGGTAAAGGCATTGCGACTTTCACGCGTAAATGGAGCAGAATACTCTTTGAGAATACCCCTATACTTTGTTTTTAATCCCTCCAAAGCTTGAACCACGGCCAAGGCGTCGGCAGATTGCGCCTGTTCAATCCCTAAAGCCAAAAGCTGAACGCCATCATAACCGCGCGCAACCCCCTCCCAATTTGCGGTCGCTTGGGGGTCCGCGGCGCCAAAGCGCGTGCGATAGGCCTCAATCAGCGCGGTTTGAGCCGGATTTGAATACTCGAAAAGCGCTTTGGGTTGCAGAATGTAAACGCCATTGATGGCTGTGACTCCAGCCCTCTCGGTGAAATTTCCGGCTTTGGAAGTTGGATGGCCAACAACCGGCACCTTCCAGCCCAATGCTTCCGTGGAGCGCACAATTGCCGCCGCTTCATCAGAGCGCGCCACCATAATGAGGGCATCAGCACCGGCCTGGCGCAGCCTATCCACCTCGTTTACAATGTCCGGTTCGCCCACCGCAAAGCGCTGCACCAGCGGCGCAGTGACGCCAAACTGGGCCAGCATGTCGCCAAGTCCAGTCAGCGCAGAATCGCCCCACGCGCTATCCTCAACCAAAATGGCCGGTTTTTGCGCATGCAGCGTTTCAACGGTAAATTCGGCGATCAGCAGCATGACATCTTTATCGGCGGCAGCCAAACAGAAAGTCAAATTGGGATCATAGCCATTCTTAAGAATCGTGGGGATTGTAGCCCATGTATTTACATACAGTATATTGTGTGCGTGCAGTTCGTCGAGATAATCCAAAATCACCGTATCGTAAATACCACCCAGAATCGCCAACACGCCTTCAGCGGCCAGTTCAGTGGCGGCCTGTTCACCTGCGGCTGAATCATCACCCACATTGCGCATTAATATCTCAATGGGGCGCCCCAAAACGCCACCCTTGGCATTAATTTCATCGGCAGCCAACAGCATGCCGCGCCAGGTTGATTCGCCAGACGCAGCCAAAGGTCCCGTAAAAGGCGCAATGATGCCAATCTTTATCGGTTTTTGGGCATCAGGAGAGGATGAGAGCGTATTACAGCTCGTCAGGAGAAATATTAGTGGTAAAACAAGGAGCAGTAAACAATTAGCGCGCGAGTGACACGTCATGCAACAAAGTGGCCATTGAATATTCCATTGCAAACGGCCCAAATTCATATAAATTCCCTTATCAAATTCTTACGGTTTGGTCTATCTTTTAGCATATCACATATTTTTGACGTTGTCACCACCCAAAATGACGCGGGAATAATTTTGCCAGTAGATTATGGCTACTTAAGCATATCCAAATCTCAATTGCTAACCGCAATGGGGACAAATCTTATTTGTGACTATCCATCCGTAGCCTGAGACTTCGGCGTGAGTTCAGTCGTTCGCAAAGTGGTTGCAGGGCAACAACGCTTGTCGAAGGCATAGGTGGGCTTGCCGCTTTGCGGCCACTTCGTGAACTGACAAGCTCAGCCCCCGAGCACCAGGATAGTTACTCTTTTTTACTGCTAAATCTGCGCCAGCGCTTGCGCCATATCGGCCAGGAGATCCGCCGTATCCTCAATGCCCAGGCACAAGCGAATTAGTTCATCCCGAATGCCCAATCGCAGTCGTTCTTCCGGCGACACATTTGCATAGCCCATTAAGGCCAGCGGGCTGATCATGCTCTCCACGCCGCCCAGGCTAGGACCAATCGTGGGAATTTCCAAAGCATTTAAGAACCGGTATGCATCTTCGGCGTCGCCTTCAATCTCAAAACTGACCACTCCACCATACCCCGTCATTGTGGCCTGCGCCACATCATGATCGCGGTGCGATTCCAACCCCGGATACCAGACGCGGCGCACTTTGGGATGCTCTTCTAAAAAGCGGGCGATGGCCAGCCCATTGCTATTTTGCTGCGCCACGCGCAGCGCCAAGGTTTTGACGCCTCGCAATATCAAATAGGCGGCATGCGGATCGGCTACGTGACCAAGCAGCGCTTGCGCCTGCCGCAGACGGTCAATCAGCCGATAGCTGCCCACAATGGCCCCCGCCATCAGATCATTATGACCGGCCAGATATTTGGTTACACTGTGCAGCACCAGATCAATCCCATACGTCAGCGGCTGTGCGTTGACAGGTGTGGCCAACGTGTTGTCAATTGCCGTGAGCACGTTGTGCCGCTTCCCCATAGCGGCCAATTTTGCCAAATCCATGCAGCTTAGAAAGGGGTTCGTCGGCGACTCGGACAAAATCAGCTTTGTATTGGGCCGAATCGCTTGCTCCATTTGGTCATAATCACCACAGCAGACGACCGACGCTTCAATCCCAAAGCGGGGCAAAAATTCTTCACAAAAGACCAGCGTACCGTGATAGCTTTCGTTGGTCAAAATCAGGTGATCGCCCTGCTGCAAAAGCGTGAGTAACATAGCCGTTACAGCCGCCATACCGCTGCTGACCAAAATGGCGTCATCGCCTTTGTCCAAGGCGGCCAGCTTGGCCTCGACGGCGCGCACCGTTGGGTTGCCGTAGCGCCCGTATTCCTCGCGCTCGATCTGCTCCCAAAACATGCGCTCTTCGGTGTAATCGCGCAACTCTTGGGCGGTGTTGAATGTATATACGGCGGTCTGTACAATGGGGACAGTGAGGCTGTGGTGGGCGCGAAAGCGTTTTTCCCCGGCATGAACGGCGGCCGTAGATGATGCGTTATTGGTAAGTGGGCTATTAGTCATGGGTTATAATAATAGACCCGACACCTACGAAGATGCCGGGCTATATTCATAGAACTTACGCAAGCCGAGAGGAGAACTTGCCAGGTCAGCTATGCTATGCTTCCCTGGCGATCCACCGCCGTTGCGTAAGTCGTGATTCATAGAAACGGGAATCAAGTTGGAAGCTCGACCGCCACGTGATTCCGTGGCGCTACATGACGACCATTCGTTATCTACTCATATACAGTCATGTACTCATTGCATTTACAACAAAATCGCGGCTTAGCCAGCCAACGAAGCATTCAGCACGATTTCGCCCACACCGGCCAGCGCCTTGGAAACAGGACAGCCGGCTTTGGCTTCATTGGCCAATTTTTCAAACTCTTCCGCACCCAAACCGGGCACGTCTGCCGTGCAGGTGAGCACAATTTTGGTAATCGCCGGACCAGCGCCCAAATGTACCTCGGCCTTTGTATTAATGTTGTTGGGCGTGTAATTGGCATTGCCGAGAAGCGCCGACAGAAACATGGAATAGCAGCCGGCGTGCGCGGCGCCAATCAACTCTTCAGGATTGGTGCCCGGGCCAGTTTCAAAGCGCGAAGCAAATGTAAATGGTCCCTCATAGCTGGTCCCCACCTTCATGGTACCGGCGCCCTCTTTCAAAGAGCCTTTCCACGTTGCCTCAGAATTACTTACAGCCATTATTTTCTCCTTTAATCTGTTTACTTTTTTTAGCTGTCTAGCCAATCGGCTCCTCAGCTTGTCAGTAGATGCAATTTGCAAAACAATCAGGTAATCGGTTTCGGCGAGCAGCATGATCTGCCGCCGAAACCGATAAATATCAACGCGCCATTGGGGTCACGCGACCCGCGTCGATTACTCGCCGCGTGCTTTGGCCGCCGCGCGCGCCTTGGCTTCGGCAATACGCGCTTTGGCTGCATCGCTGAGACCGGAGCCAGCTTTGGGCGCTTCGGCGCTGCCGCCATTCTTGGCAGCGGCGGCCTTGGCTTTGGCTTGGGCAATCCGCTCGGCAGCCTTATCGCTGGTTGGGGCCTCGCCTCCTTTGCCCTTGGCAGCGGCCATTGCTTTGGCCTGGGCAATGCGCTCGGCGGCTTTACTGCTGCCACCAGCAGGTGCGGCGCTCACTTCATCTTTGCTTTTGAGCAGACCCGCCAGGTCCTGCAACATGTGCCAGTTGCTCAACCGACCAGCTTCAGCAGCCAAAATCATGTCGCTTGGTTTGCCTTGCTTACTAAAATGGGCGCCAAAACGACCTTCGCCACGTGCAAAATCGACAAAGGTAAAAGGCTCCTTGGTCTTGGGATCGATGTACCAATCCTCATTGACATTGGGATTGCCTTTGAGATCCAGCCGCTCGCGGAACGTCTCACCCTTGCGCGGATCGTAGACCATCATGGGAAACGCTCGGCTATCCACGGCGGCCTTGGCGCGCTGGGCTGCTTCGTGGTCGCCCACACCGTGCTCAGGCTGGCAGGTCGTAAAGACGCTAATCAGCGCCGGACCTTCGTATTCGTTGGCTTCCATGACCACGCGGTAAAAGTGATTCATGTGGGCGGCGGTGGTTTGCGCCACATACACATTGGGGTGCATCATGGCGATCTGCGCAATTTCTTTGCGCGCCTCACTTTTGCCCAGCTCTTCCTTACCAAACGGGCTCATTTTTGTGCCCTGGCCGGTAAAGGTGCCCGTGGAGGATTGCCCCCCCGTGTTGGAATAGACCTGCGTATCCAACACCAGCACTTTGATATTCATGCCGCTGGCCAACATGCGGCTCAACGCGCCAAAACCAATATCGAGCATGGCGCCGTCACCGCCAATCACCCAGAGCTTTTTATCTTGCCAGCCCATCTGGTCCCAGCGGGCGCGCACGCCCATGGCGTCGGTCGGGCCATTTTCAAAGAGCGAATTGGTCCACGAAACGCCCCAAGGGTTAAATGGATAGGTGCTGCCATAGACGGTGGAGCAGCCGGTGGAGTTGATAATGCCAATATTTTCCTGACCCACCTGGAAGGCGGTGGCGGCCATCCACATGCGCAGCGCCGTGGCCTCACCACAGCCAGCACAGGAACCGGCGCCGCCCACGTAGAGCAAGCTGCGGTCGGCCAGCATCATATCCACCAACACGCGCTCGTTGATAAAGCGTTCCGGCGTGTGGGGCAGTTCACGGAAGAAATCAAAAGCGTGCTGATAACGCGGCACGGTTTCATCTTCTTTTTGGATCATCTTCAGGGCGTTATAGCCCAAGTCGGCACAGACCTGCACACATTCAGCACAGCCTTTGCATTTGGTCGGATCAATGAAAATGCCAAACTTACCGCCGGAGCCTTCTTCTTTCTTCTCCGGCACGTTATAGAATTTGTTGGTAATGGCCCACTGTTCGCCGAGCCAGTTCTGGCGTTCGGCATCGGTTTCAGAGAGCGCCAAATCCAACACATTGGTCTCCACCACTTTGCCCAGAATGGCCGTATCGGGGCATTCGGTCACGCAGGTCATGCAGGCCACACAGTTGCTGTGGTTAAATTCAGGAATTTCGGGGGCAATGTACGAAAAGTCGCGATAGACGCCCGTACCGGCGGGAATCAGCGAGCGCGCCACGCTGAGGTCGGCGGGCAGGCGGTCATCGTCACCTTCGTTATAAGCGTCAATGATGCGCGCATTGAAGTCCTCGGCATATGCGCGCAGATCTAACTCGAATACCGAGCTAGCAATCTCCTGCGCCTGGTGCTGATTGCCGTTGGCGGCTTCCTTTACCAGTGAGTCTAAATTGGCAGCGCCATTCTGCTTTACAGCAGGTTCGTCATCAATCAGAAAAATGGGATTAGCCATTGATTCATGTTCTCCTAGTTGTCTGGCCGCTTTATTGGTCGCTCATCAATTGAACGTGTGAAAATGCAACAATTTTTCATCAGCAATGTTTTGGCCGAAAAATCATCGGTTTGCACACGTTTCACAGACGAGCCTCATTTTTAGAAATCCGCATAATTTTTGCTTGGGTCGTGATTTCTAAAAATCAAATGTTCGCGGCACTAGTCGGCATTCTGTTAATCGCTCTTTAAGCTTGTGCAATATCGGTCGTGGACAGCACGCCAATGGGCTTCTGATGTCCATTTTCTTGTTGAACGACGATGAGCTGGCTGAGGTGATTGGCCACCATCAGGTCAGCTGCTTCCGCAAGCGACTGTCCGGGCGCAATGGTCAGCACGCTAGCATTCATAATGGCTTCCGATGCGGTGTGCGCCAAGGCGCTGCCGTTGGCAGACCCGTTAACCGCGCCATTGGTAGACCCATTCTTGTGACCGTTGCTTTGGGCGCGCAACAGATCGGTGCTGTTGACCACGCCTTTCAAATTACCGCTTTCGTCGACCACCACAATTGAATCCAGCTTGCGTTCGGACATGGCTTTGGCCACTTTGTCTAGGGTGGTGGTGGGGCGGCAGGCAATCACCTCGGTGCGCATGACTTCGCTCACCAGCTTGCTTTTGGCGCCACCCGCCTCCGCTTCGTGGATTATGGCGGCGGGCACCTCCTGCACTTCGGCATAACCGCGGCGCACGGCGGTCAGGTTATCCTGCACCACTTGCTCACCGCGCTTGCCAAAGTATTTGCGCAGGCTCTTTTCCACACCGGCCATTAGCTCATCTTCAGCAATGGATCGCCGTTTCAAGAACGGCGTCGATTTCAAGAAGACGCCCAGCAACACAATGCCCTGCATACGCACCTGCAAGTCCAGACGGGACGAGACCTCACGCGCAATGCCGGCGGCATCCAAATAGAGCACGCGCAGGTCGCGGTTGCGGATAATGCGGCGAGCATATTCGGGAATGTTGTGCCAAACCAGTTTGGGATCGGTGTGGTGCGACTGCACAAAGACCGTACCGCCCGGCTGCAACCCTTTCAGCGGGTTGCCGGTCGAAAACGCATTGACGTCATTGAGCGGCACAAATTCAACAAAGTTCATCTCACAGTGGGTGCGAATCGGTTCTTCAGCAGCGGTGAGATAATAGGTGGTGGGCAGGCCCTTCTTTTCAGAACCATATTTGGGGTAGGCCTGTACAAAGAGGTCAAACAGGTCGCCCACAATGGTGGCAATAACCTTATTGGTGGTCACCGAACCGTAGCCGCCAACCGAATGACCGCGCATGGAGAATGCGCTCTTGGGGCGTACATCCGGGTCGAACGAGCTGTCCAGCGCCAGTTCATGGTCAATGCCCAGAACAAAGAAGCGCGGCCCCTCTTCCACCATATTCTTAATGGTGGCAATAAAGTCGCCGGGACGCACGTCACGGCTGCCCAGACCGGCGGCGCCGCTGTAGATCACGGGGACGCGGTGCGCCTTGGCATAGCCTGGCGTGCCGGTTAGTGCATCGGCAAAGGCCGCTTTGATTTCGGCGGTAAGCGGGTTGCTTTGGCCCAGCGGGTTATCCATGCGCTCGATGACGGCAAAGGCTTTGGTGCGGCCCAGCGCCTCAACCAGCTCTGGCCCAGGGAAGGGGCGGAACGAGGTGACGTGAACCACGCCAACCTTGAGTCCCGTTTCCTGGCGCAGAAATTCGCAAGTCACGGCAGCGGTCTCGGCCATGCCGCCCATACAGACAATGGCGTAGTCCGCATCCTCCATCATGGTGCATTCAATAAGGTCATACCGGCGCCCGGTCAGCTCGTAATACTCATCCATGGCCTTCTTGAGTATCGGCTTTACCCGGTCGTAGAAGTAGCGCTGGGCAATCTTGCCCTTCATGTAAGAATCCTGGTTTTGCACCACGCCGGACATAAAAGGCAGAGAGGGATCCATGAGGTTGCTCAACTTTTCAGCCGGCGGCCCCATATATTCCTTCATCAACTCAGGTTCGGGAAGCAGCACATTTTCCACGGTGTGGGTGGTCAAGAAGCCATCTTGCGCATTGAGGAAGGGCGTGTGGCTATCTTCGGCGGCCCGCCGCGCAATCAGCGCCAGGTCGCCAGCGCCCTGCGCATCTTTGGCGATCACCATGCCCCAACCGGTGTCGGACACGCCCATAATATCATCGTGGCCGGCATGCACGTTGAGCCCCTGGCTGGTCAGCGCACGGGCGCCAATGTGAAACACAATGGGCAAACGCTTTCCGGAGATGACGTAGAGCACCTCCTTCATCAGGATCAACCCTTGCCCCGAGGTAAAATTGGTGACGCGGCCACCAGCTACAGCAAAGCCTTCGGCGGCAGACGCCGACGAATGCTCGCTCTCTGGCTCCATAAAGATAATCCGTTCACCCCACAAATTTGTCTGGCCATTGGCAACCGCTTGCGCATAATTTTGCCCCATCACCGTTGAAGAGGTAATGGGATAGGCACAAGCGCCCTGGGTAATATTTGTCTCCACCCAGCTTACGGTCCCGCTGCCATCCGTTGTAGTTGGGATGCCAGGAAAACGAATTTGCTTGGCGGTAGAACCATTTTGATTCATATTGGCGCCTCCAAATGTATTATATTGTATGCAGCGCCGCGGGGGTGCGGCATGCTCATAGGTGAGTGCAAAGCTCCGATTGAGCCATTATACCGAGTTTGGTCAAAAAGGTAAAGCCTAGGCTAAGACTACAGCATATAAGGATGAGGGTTATTGAAATAATCCGGTAAATTGTCAATGTCCATAGTTAATTGTCAATGTCCATAAAATTGGACGCTGATTCACGCGGATGAACACAGATTGTGCCGAGGGAATCGGCGTTTATCTGTGTTCATCCGCGTACGCAATTTTGATTCCGATAATCTCTATGAAAGATGAGTATTGGCTACAGAAAAATATAAGGTATTATTATACCCTATACCCATAGCTACGCTGGTGGATTGCTGCGCGCGAATTCCATTTGCATTTGATAGAATCATGGGCAAGACTGACGTGAGGCCTTATAATGCCGAAATAATGCCGAACCGATTTGATGAAGGGGCTACTTTCAATGACGACAACGCTCGTATCTGACGAAATAACACACAACAAGACGAATGATAAAGTGACAGATAACACAGATAAAAAAGCGATAGACGATATGGTTAACGACCAGCCAGATGAAAACGCTGCGCCCAGCGATACGCAGGAACAAAACGCCTCGCTCAACGCCAGCACGCCATCCAGCGCCGCCATCGACAGCGTGACGCCGATACAGCTGCCCAATGAACAGCTGCTCACCATGTATCGCACCATGTTTTTGATCCGGCGCACCGAGGAAATGTTGCTGGAGCTGGCCGAATCTGGCCAAATTGGCGGCGCCATGCACACGGCCATTGGTCACGAGGCCAACGCCATTGGCGCGGCCGCCGCGCTGCGCAAAGGCGACTATCTAACCGGCACCTACCGCGGCCATCATCATGCCATTGCCTGGGGGGTAGACCCCGGCCAGGCCATTGCCGAAGTTTTGGGGCGCGCGGGTGGTTTTGCCAAAGGCAAGGGCGGTTCCATGCACTTTTACGCCCCGGAACATGGCGTAATGGGAACCAATGGCATTGTGGGCGCGCAGGTTCCCCACGCGGCCGGTATGGCGCTGGCCTCCAAGCTGCGCAAAGATGGCCACGTAGCCATTACCTTTTTTGGCGACGGCGCCAACTATCAAGGGCTCATGCACGAAACCTTTAACATGGCCCAAAAATGGAAGCTGCCGCTGATCTTCTATTGCGAAAACAACCGCTATTCAGAAATGACCCCCATTAGCCGCACATCGTCGGTGAATGAACTCTATCTCTTTGTACGCGGCTACGGCATGAAAAGCGTACAGATCGATGGCAATGATGTAGAGACAGTCTATACCGCCGTCAGTGAAGCCGCCGAGCGGGCGCGGGCCGGTGAAGGCCCAACGTACATTGAAGGCATTACCTATCGGCTGGCTGGCCATATGGCCAACGACCTGGAAACCTACCGCACGGCGGAAGAAGTGGACATGCAGCGCTCACATGAGCCGCTGGTTGTTTTACGCAATAAGCTGCTGGCGCGCGATGTTAGCCAGGAACAAATTGATGAAATTGAGGCCAGCGTCGAGGAAGAGATTCGGGCGGCGGTTGAATTTGCCGAAAACAGCCCCTGGCCGGCTTTGGGTGAAGCATATACAGATGTGTATGCTTTATAAAATCAGAACACCGCACCGGTGTTGGCGAAATAGGCGTCGGTCTGCTTTGTTGCATGCCACCCTCTCACTTGTGATTGCGGCCTACTGATAATAATGACCATACCATAAAAAATTGTAATTTTTGGAAAACCTTTATGCGAAAAACAACCTATATACAGGCCATTAATGAGGCCATGAAAGACGAAATGCGACGCGATGAAAGCGTCTTTCTCATTGGAGAGGATATTGGCCACTATGGCGGCCTATTCCGCGTGACGCGCAATTTATTCGATGAATTTGGCGCCGAGCGGGTGATTGATACGCCTATTTCTGAACAGGGCTTTATGGGCATGGCCGTGGGCGCCGCATTGGTCGGCATGCGCCCCATTGTTGAATTGATGTACATGGACTTCTTTTTGGTCTGCGGTGATCAGATCTTCAATCAAGCCGCTCGCTACCACTACATGAGCGGTGGGCTGCTCAACGTGCCGCTGGTGATTCGTGGACAGCAGGGCGGTGGAAAAAGCTATGGCTCCCAGCACAGCGTCGCTGTTGAAAGTGTCTTTGCCCAATATCCAGGCATCAAGGTTGTGGCGCCCGCCACGCCATATGACGCCAAAGGGCTGCTTATTTCGGCCATTCGCGATAATAACCCAGTGCTCTTTTTAGAGCACAAAATGCTCTACTTTACGCGTGGGGAAATGCCCGACGCCACGGAGGAATATACCGTTCCCATTGGCAAGGCCGATGTCAAGCGCCAAGGCAAAGATTTGACCATTGTGACCAGCAGCTATTGCGTGCTGGAAGCGCTGGATGCCGCCGAAGAGCTGGCCGAAGAGTTTGGCATTGATGTAGAGGTAGTCGATCTGCGCACCATTGTGCCGCTGGATATGGAAACCGTGCTCGAATCGGTGCAGAAAACGGGCCACCTGCTGGCGCTCCATGAATCGCAAGCCAATTGCGGCATCGGCGCCGAAATTGTGGCCCGCGTCTATGAAGAAGCGCCCCATCTGCTCAAATCACCCGGACGTCGATTGGGCATGGCGCCCGCGTCTGTGCCGGTTTCAAAACCGCTAGAGATGGAGCTTCTGCCCTGGAAGAAGAACATCAAAGCCGCCGTACTCGACATGATGCGCGAGTACGCTTAAAACCAGCGTGTACATGGGGTTGTGGTTGGCGCGACTTCACCCTGTGGTCAAGCTGACACAGAGCATTTACGGACGGACACTTCGTGGTCAGTCCTAATTTAAAAGCTTATGTTATGCAAGCCTGGCGGAAAGTCGGCTCGCTGACGATCCTATTTCTCGCTAGCAGACTGGCTGTCGCTGCATAACGTGAGTTAAAAGTTTTCCACAAAAAGAGGACTCAAATGGCGACTGAATTAAAACTCCCCGACCTGGGTGAAGGCATTGAAGATGTGACCATTAACCGCTGGGTAAAGAGCGCCGGGGATGAGGTGGCGGCGGGCGACGTGGTGGTAGAGGTGGCCACCGACAAAGTGGATACGGAAGTGGTGGCGCCCGTAGCCGGCACACTCCTCAAAGTGAACTTTGGCGAAGGTGAGCTGGTCGACATCAACGCGGTGTTGGCGCTGATCGGTGCTGAGGGTGAAGAAGTAAACGACGCCGCCCCCGCCAGCGATGACGGCGCAGAGCCAGAGACGGCCGCTGCTGAGCCGGCGTCTACCGAAGCGGCTGGGGAGCGTGCAGAACCAGCGTCTGACGCACCTGAAGCGGAAGATGCCGATGGCGTTAAAGCAACGCCGGTGGCCAAACGCGTGGCCGCCGAAAAGGGCGTGGCGCTCGATGCCGTGGCCGGTAGCGGCCCCAGCGGTCAGATTACCAAGCAGGATGTGCTGACCTTTGCGGAAAAGGGCGCGCAGGGCGCGTCTACAGAAGATACAACCGAAAGTGCGGCGCTGCCCGGGGAGATGGCCGATGTGCCTTCGCTCACCGTGCAAAGGCTGGCGGCAGAACACAATATTGATTTGGCGCCCATTGCCGGCGATAAACCGTTGAGCAGCCTGACTAAGTATGATGTGCTCAGCGCCATAGCCAGCCGCGACGCCGGCGAACAGGTGGTGGTGCAGCCGCGTTTTGCACAGCCCGCGGATTGGTCACCCGCCGCGCGGGCAGAGCAGCCTGCGGCAACCAGCGCTACCGCCCCCAAGCCGTCTGCACCGGCCCCAGCATCGGCTACGTCCGAGCCTGGCGAAATATTAGTCAAGCCCACGCGTATGCGCCAGATTATTGCCCGCAACACCTTTGAAAGCTTGCAATCCTCGCCGCAGCTTACAACCTGGCATGATGTGGATATGTCTGCCGTGCTGCAACACCGCAAGGCGCACAAAAAAGAGTTTGAAAAAGAGGGCGTCAACCTAACCGTAACGGCCTATCTGGTGGCGGCCACGGTGGCTGGCCTGCGCGCCGTCCCTGCCGCCAACGCTCTCTGGACCGACGAGGGCATATTGATCAAGCGCCACTATCACATTGGCATGGCGGCCTCTATGCCAATGGATGAATATGGCCTGGGCGGGCTGGTAGTGCCAGTGATTCGCAACGCCGGTGAGCTAAACCTGCTGGGCATTGCGCGGCAGGTCAACGAGATGGCGGCCAAAGCCAAGGCCAATAAATTAACGGCGGCCGACTTGCAGGGCAGCACCTTTACGCTGACCAACTACGGCACCTCCGGCAGTGTCTTTCAGACGCCGATTATTTTTGACGGACAGGCCGGCATTCTGGGCACGGGCGCCGTGGAAAAGCGCGCCGTGGTGGTGAGCAACGGTCATCCGTTGGAAGCAAACATGGGTGACTATCTCACCTTTAAGCCCATGATGACGCTAGCCTTTACCTTTGACCACCGGGTGCTCGACGGCGCCACCGCAGATGCATTCTGCGTGGCGGTCAAGAAGACGCTGGAAAATTGGTCGTAACTTGGGCCTCAATCAAAAAAGCCGACGGAAAAATACCGTCGGCTTTTTTTGTGGATACTCATTGTACTATTGCAACGGATAGTGCGTGGCCACGTACTCACGCCACTTTGCCTGAAACGTTTGCGCATCCATGTCAAACACGGCGGGCGCCAGCGTATCCCATGATTCGTGCTCTGGCAACACGCGCAACATGGCCGCAATCTGTTCTGGTGCATACGTTTGCAAAATGTACTCGGCCACCGATTCCGCCACCCAATATTTGCCCGGCAAGTTAAGGCTGGGGCGGCTGAACATAATCCAGCCGCGGTCAGATTTCTCATCGGCGACGCTGGTAAATACAGTCTGCGTTGTGCCTGGGATAAAGGTGATCAGCGAGAGCGGCAGGTTCAGTTCCCGCGCCTGTTTATGAATTTGGGTGGCGGGCTCTGCACGTTCAAGCGCAAAATAGAAGCCATCCAGCATGCTCTGCCAATGATCCGGCAGGGGCTGATTGCGCAAAAAGGCCGGTGTGCGCATGGCCTCATCGATTACGTGCAGCTGGAGAAAACGGCCGGCGCGCCGTTCAAACTGGGCGGACGCGGGCCGGTCGGCTGGATGCACAAACAAAAGCGGCGACGGTATGGCCAATTTGCGCGGTGGATTGGCCCAAAACTCGGTTGTTGGTTCCGCATAGGTCGTGACCGACTCAATGATGAGAGGTTGGGGCGGCTCATCGGGCAGGCCAAAAGCGGCGCGCCAGGCAGCATATTGCGCTTCCAGCGAATCCGCAATGGCGGTCAATTCTACGGCATCGCGTTCGTGAAAGTGCATGCGCAAAAGCGGCGATTCAACTGTGCGGTCTGCGCCCCAAAACAGGCTGGGTGCACTGGTGCTATAGCGCCATCCAGCGTCCGTTTGTTGAAAGAGCAGCGCCGCTCGATAGCCCGCGGATGCTGGCGATGTAGGCGATTTTAGCCATACATCAACCAACGCAAACGACTCGTTCAGCGCTACGTTTTCCACCGTCAACTTCAGGCTGAGCTGCTGATCTGTCGCTTGGCCGGCTCGATTTACATAATCGGTCAAAGCCGGTCGCCAGAGCTGGCAAAATTCGGACGGCGTCGGAAGCGTGCGCCGCGGTTCATTGGTTGCCTGTGCATCCAGACGCGTTATCGGGTTAGCGACCACCGCATCGACACACACGCCCAGGTCTGTCATGGCCACCAGCTCTATTTCATGCCGAATTTTGGCCAATCCGCGCTGGGCGTTTTGCCATAGCCAATAACCAGCACTTGTGGCCAGCAGACAAAGCACCACGGCCAGTGGCAGCAAAATTTTGCGCCACCGCGCATTATACGCCCAGCTCGTTTCCGCTTGCGCACTGGTGAATTGGGCCGATGCGTTCTGCCCGTCCGCCCAGTATTGAGCCCAAGCTTCTTCACCGCCCGCAGTGTCCAAGTAGTGCCATTCAACCGTCGATGACTGTTTTTTCATAGCGCCATAAAGTTTCGTCGCGCCACACGCGACCCAATGCAGCCGAGCGCACACATTCATACAGACTGCCGTAGACCACATCCAGCCCAATATTGCCGGGCGTGTAGTGGGCAAACTTGCCCGAATTTGTCATCAAAACACCCGTGCGCGCCCGCACAATTGGCGTCACTACCACACAGGTATCCACAACCAGCCGCACGCCCAGGCTGCGCAGCACCGAATCCCAGCCGCGCTCAACCAGCTGGTCCAGCACAAAGCGATTGGTGCAAACAATAAACTCGACATTGGCCGCCGGCGGTTCCGCCTGGACCAGCGTCATCAGCTGGGCAAATTCGTCTACTGAAAAGTGGGGACTGCCCAGCGCCACGGCTTGGATCGCGCCGTCGGGAACCGTGGAAAGATAGGTGCGGGCGCGCTGCACATCGGCCAACGTAACTGGCTGGATGGCTTCCGGCGGCTGATTGTGCAGCGCATCCGCCAGCGTGGGTGCTTCTGGGGTGACACCGACGGCGTGGAAGAGCGCCACCGCGCCCGAGGAAGCCGCCGCCGCGCCCAATGCTTTTAGCTGATCTTCGCTCACTGTGGGCGGCAATCCCTCAATCACGGGAATGCGGGCGCCGCAATTGGCGCCCACATAATATCCCAGCACGGGATAAAACACATCCTCATCCAACAAGCGCTCGGGAATTTTGCGCAGCTGAAAGAGCACTTGACCACGGCGGTTTTCGGTGAGATGCAGTCCGCTGGCCGGCGCCCGCCCGGTGAGCGCGGCGCAAATGTCGATAAAATCGCCATAGCGATTGGTGCGCGCGCCCAGCACCGAATTGGCGAAAACAATGGCGTTGCTTTCGGCCCATGCAATCTGCATCCCCAAAGCCGGGCGCTGGGTCACTTGATAGGGCGCACAGGTCCAAATGGGTCGGCACCCCAGCGCTTTATAGGCATCCATGAGCTGGCGAGCGCGCAGCCCAAACTCGGCCTCACCATCGTAATTCTCTGGATGCAGCAGATCCATGGCGCCCACGTTGAGCGTGGTCGGTACGCAGACGCGCCCACCGCCTTCCACCAGCTTTTGGGCAAACTCCAGGCCAGACATACCGTGGTAAAGGCAGCCATCAATATGAGCAGATTGAATATCCAACAGCTCTTTGGCCTCATATACCTGCGCCATGGTGACCAGAATCCGCATGGCCATCTGCTGGGCAGCCCCGCCTTCACCGGCAAGCATGGCCCGATCCCGAGAAGTAAGCGAAATAGAAATAGAGGTAGAGGTAGGTGAAATAGACATGAGTTGTATTGCAGGATAGCTGCGAACCTGTTAGACTTTTGAGACGAGTGACGAGCCCTTTTGGATCACACCTAACGCAGCGTTTGTACATTACGAACATACGTCACGGAAAGTTCGCACAAGGGCGTAATTTTTTTCTATAGACATTTATGCGAACTTAAAAGAAATGTGCTCACAAGTGGCCGTGCAGGCATTATCAGCGTAATTTTAACACACGACCAATGAGTCGCATAGGTGGCGCCTGGAAAGCGGTGCGTCCCCATATTGGGGCAAGATTGCGCGTGGCGTGGCCTCTCCTAAATATTGTGCTGTTGCAGATTTATAAATTAGCACCGGCATAGAAGTTCGCCTTCTCGGAGAAGTCGAACTTCTGGGACACCAGCACTATTTTGTTAATACACAAAAGCGCAACATCTGCCCCTCGCCACCTTGTGGAGAGGGACGCGGCGCACCCGCTGGGGGCAGAGCCGGGAGAGGCAAAGCCCCCCAATATAGGACCCACCCGGGAAAGCGCTGTTCTCCTATCCGTGGGCTACGCTTTACCTACAAGTGGGGCGAATGGATTTGTGCGACGCACGCTGTCCTCAAGAATCGTTCGCGTCTACCCGTGTGCGACGCACGGTCCAGACGTTGTCTGCGCAGTCACAGCGGCCGCAGACCATGCAACACACCTGGCCTCCACTCGCGGCCAGAAAGATGTGCGTAATGGTAAGTATCTGGGGGAGAGGGGGATAATCATACAATGTCAGCGATTATTGAAAATACGACATCGCGTGAACGAATACACGGTGATCAGATAGACAATGTCGAGGCCAGGCGGGTCCAACAGTTGTGCGCGGATGTGCGGGCGCTGATGGTGCGCAAAAAGGAACAGATCTACGCCGAAATCCGCGCCTACCCCTTTCCCATCCCCGCCTGCGACGCCCAATATAACTATTTGCTGGAAAAACGCGACCGCGCCAGCCAGGAGCTGCAACAATTGGACGCGCTGGCGGCTGCACAAGCCAATCCAGCCGCGACGCTTGCGGCGTTAAAAGCCGTAGTGGCCGAATCGGCCTTGCTAGACAAAGAGACGCGATGGCGGCTTATATCGGCATGAAAAAACTGTAGGCTATGCCTGCGGCTGCAACGCACGGCTGATAACGCGGCAGCATGGTCGCAAGTTTTGTGAGCCGTGCGCCGCGGTCTTTCCTGCCTGTTCGCAAAGCAAGATAGCAAGATAGAACGACAGAAATATCACCCATGTCACCACCACAACTTTCACCCGTTTTACAACACAAGCTCGAACCCTCCCCCACGCTGCGCATCAACGAAATGGTCAACCATATGTGGGCGCAGGGCAATGAGGTGTATCATTTGGGTTTTGGCGAATCCCGCTTTCCGGTGCACCCCATTATTCAGCGGGCCCTGGCCGACAACGCCCACCAAAAGAGCTATCTCGCTGGCCAAGGGCTGGAAGCGCTGCGCGTGCAGGTTGCCCGTTTTTACACGGCCCATTTGGGCATGAATATAAAGGCCAACCAGATTATGGTGGGCCCGGGCAGCAAAGCGCTGATCTACGCCCTGCAAATGGCGCTGGACGCGGCGCTAATTCTGCCCACGCCCTCGTGGGTCTCGTATGGGCCACAGGCCGAGCTGCTGGGCCGACCGGTGATCCAAATGCGCGCCACGCCGGCCGATCAATATGCGTTTACGCTGGCCGCGCTGGATGAAGCCGTGGCCCATTCGCCCAAGCCACAAAAAATATTGATCATCAACAGCCCCAATAACCCAACCGGCCAGATGCTGCGCCCCGCATTGTTGCGCGAGCTGGCGGCTTATTGCCGAGAAAAACAGATATTGGTGTTGAGCGATGAGATCTACGCGCTGACGCCCCACGGCCACGCGCCACATGCGTCGCTGGCCACCTATTATCCCGAAGGCACGGTGATCCTAGGCGGATTGAGCAAACACATGTCGCTGGGGGGATGGCGTTTGGGCGTGGCCGTGCTGCCAGACACGGAAGACGGGGCGCTGCTCATGCGGGCGGCACGCGTTGTGGCGGGCGAGATCTGGTCTACGGCCAGTGCGCCCGTGCAATATGCGGCCATTACGGCTTACAGCGAAAATGCTGAACTGAGCAGCTATGTGCAGGAGTGTGCAGCCATTCACGCCATCCGCACACAGCATTTGTGGAGCTGGCTGGTCGAATTGGGCATTCCATGCGCCCAGCCCGACGGTGCATTTTACATGTTCCCCAATTTTGACCCGTGGCGCAAACCGCTGGCCGCGCTCGGCATACAGACTTCTGATGAGCTGGCCAGCTATCTGCTCGCAGAGCATCGCATTGCCACGCTGCCGGGCACGGCCTTTGGCGCGCCGGCGCATGATTTATCGTTGCGGCTGGCTTCCAGCTATGTGGATATGGAAACCGATGCCGCCGCGGACGCCATCCTGACGGCTTATCGCACCAATAGCAATGGCGACGCGTTAATGTCACAGCATCACCCCAAAATGGCGCAGGCCATTGGCGAGCTGACGCGTTTTGTAGAAGGATTAAAATAAACGTATTTTGACTATCTAAGCACTGTTGACCTTCTGCTCGGCAGGGCAAGGCGCCGCAAGCTGGATAGTTGTAAAGGATAAAAGCGTGGAAGATTATCTGGTACGAATTATGGCAAAAGAGGCGGGTGTGCGCGGGCTGGCTTGCGTCACCACCGAATTGACAAATGAGGCGATTCGGCGTCACGAGGCGCAAGGCGCCGTCAGCATTGGGCTGGCGCGCGGGTTGGCGTCGGCGGCGCTCATGGGTGCGCTGCTCAAAGTGCAGCAGCGGGTGGCGCTCAAATTTGAGGGCGGCGGCCTTCTTAAAAAGATGGTGGTCGAGTCCAATAGCTATGGCAAAGTGCGCGGCTATGCCACGCCCATTGCTGAGCATGGGGCCATTAGCAGCCCCGCCAATATGATGGACTTGTTTAGCCCAAACGGGCTGCTGACCGTCGTCAAAGATGTGCGCCTCAAGGAGCTGTATCAGGGCATTGTGCCGCTGATTTCAGGCGAGGTGGATAGCGATCTGGCGCACTATCTCAATCAGTCAGAGCAGACGCCTTCGCTGGTGGAGCTGGACCAGCATTTGGGCGAGGATGGCCGCATGGTGGTTGCCGGCGGCCTGCTCATTCAGGCGCTGCCGGGCAACGAGGCGCTGAACCTGGATACATACGTGAACCGGCTTGATGACCTGCCACCGCTGGCCACGCTGCTGGCCGACGGCAAAACGCCGGAAGAGGTGCTGGCATTTGTGTTTAGCGGCGAAGAATATGAGCTGCTGGAAGTACGACCGCTCTATTTTGAATGCTCTTGCAGCTGGGCGCGTTCGGAACAGGCGCTGCTGCTTTTGGGCCGCGCCGAAATCGAATCGCTGATCGAAGAGCAGGAAGCGGTGGTGGATTGCCACTTTTGCCACCAACGCTATATTTTTGATGCCGCGGCCTTAGAGCTGCTGCTCGAAAAATTATAGATGGCCGCAACTACTAAAAATAAGGCCGGTTTCACCAATCGACACCGATGCCTGTATCGCCAACACCGTTGCGCTGTACAACTACTTCATCAACGCCTGGCGAATTTGCTCCATATTGCGCCGGTTCACGCCTAAATCACTATACCCCAAGCGGGAGCCAGAGCGCATGTGAAGCAGGCCATTTGCTTCATCAAAATAGAATTCGGCATCATCCACAAAACCCATCATGCGCGTGCGCAGTTCGGCATGTACATATGTAGGTTGGTCGGTAACGATTTTCGCGCGCGGCAGTGCAGTCAAGACAGCCAGCAATTTGTCGTGCATCTGGGTGGTGGACGCGCTATATGGCAGCGGCGCAATGGCGTGTTCGGCATCGCTGCTAAAGGTGCTCACGCAATTGGGCGAAGCGGGGCAAGGCGCCAACTGCCCATCGCGAACGCCCAGATTGTCTGGCCTGGGGCTATAGACGCCCACCAGCCAGCGCAGCAGAACATAAGCCGCAAGAATTATAACGATGACGGTCCCAACAAGACGTGTAATGGTCACGATTTCCCCCGGTGAAGTTGGTCAATGGTTGTGCTAAAAAATCAGTAGACCGCAACGGCCAAAGATAGGTCAGATTCGCTCATCGAGTCCGATCCCATCCCGCCAACACCGTTGTGGCGTACTGAAAATGGTGGGCATCCAGTGCCGGTTTTGCTCTCTATTATGGCCGGTCCGACAGGAGAGTTCTGCATGTCTTCTTCCCAAAGCGCAAAGCCCGTAAATCTCTTTGTGTATGGCACGCTGCGCCCACCTCGTGACGCCGCCGCGGTCAGCGACTCCCCCTATTTCCCCCAGATCGCGGCCCATTTAGTCTCCTACATGCCCGCGCGTCTGCCCAATGCCGACCTGTATGATCTGGGGCCGTATCCGGCGGCTGTACCCGGCAGCGGGGTGCTGGTGGGTGATCTGCTCAGGCTGGACGCCGCGGCGCTGCCCATTGCCGACCGTATTGAGGGGCACCCCACCTTTTATCAGCGCGCCAGGGCCGTTGTCGAAACGGCGGAAGGGGCTTGCGAAGCCTGGGTCTATTGGGCGCCCACCGGCATCTTGGTTGGCCGTCGGCGCATTGAAAGTGGCGACTGGTTCCAACGCCGCACTGGCAATGTGCAGCCACCAGTTGTCCAAACAGCAGAAATGGAAGAAAAAGTGAATCCACAAAGTGACGCAAACCCAATTGATGAAACTCTGCAAACGCTGGTCCAGCGCTTTGCCGAGGCTGAATGTTCATGGCTCAGCACCGTCCGCCCCGATTTGCGCCCGCAAAGTTCGCCCATTTGGCACGTATGGCATGACGGCCGCGCCTATGTGGTTACGCGGCCCAATGCGGTCAAAACCGCCAATGTGGAGCTGAATCCGCGCGTCACCATCTCGCACCCGGACCCCAAAGATCCGGTGATTATTGAAGGGTGGGCCGTTGAAGCGCCCGCCATGCGCGAGGTCCTGCAACCGCTTTTCCAGGCCAAATATGATTGGGACATTTCGGCAGATGCCGACTATACCACCGTGCTGGAGATCACGCCCACCAAGCTCATGGCTTGGGGCCAATATGGTGAAGGTCGCTGGAGAGGTGAAGAAATCTTGAGGATTGGGTAATGAATTGCAGCCAAATAAGACCGAAGGATTGAGCCATGTACGAAGCGATTGCGTTAAGTGCGCAGGAGTTGGTGGATGGTCGCCCATTTACACATCCGCACTATGTTCAATACGATCGGCGCGCCATCTGTTATATGATCAAACGGCTGGGCAGCGTGGTCGACGTCATGGCCCAATTGGAAGCGCCGACGCGGCTGGCGCTTGTGCAGCAGATGGAGCCAGACCAGCGCGAGCATCGCATCATACTGGGGCCGGCCTGGCAGGTATCGCACGATTCAGCCAGCCGCGTCTTTTCGGTTGTGGGCTTTTTTGGCCAGAAGCGCTTTGATGGCGATGTGGGCCTGATTGGCGAACGGGATCGGCTGCTGACCCAGGAAATGGAAAATCATGCCGGCTTAATCAGCTATAGTTCGCTGGAATTGACCAATGGCGATTATGCCAATTGCGTCCTTTTTGTTGATGAAGCCGCCAAAGATCATTGGGGCGCCAGTTCCCTTCATTTCCAAACCGCCATCGAACTTTCACCGCTCTATTACTATTCGATCCGCTTATACAATGGCGCGCTGACCGGCAACATCTGTCACGGCCCGGAATTGCAGCTCACCCGCGCCAAATATTATGATTATTCGTGCCAGCCGGCTTGGCGTGCACTGCGCCGACTGGTAGATCCCGCATCCATTTATGCGTAGTGCGTGTGCGTAAATCCGCTAAAAATTGTCCTATGGCAAGGCGGGTACGATAGGCGGCGAATGTTCTATCGTACCCTATCATTTAGGGTTCCCGCCGCCAATTACACCACCTTCATTGACGCGCTACTATTTAGTTGAGGAGTATACATAATTCGATACTCGAGTGCAACATGTCTCGTAGACCCGCGTGCGACGCACTGACCGCCATGGGGACTATTTTTCGGCTATTTTGCGGGCTAGTGCGACGCACGCTAATCGCCTCTACGCGACTGAAGCACGTATGCATATCCCTCATTTAATTCGTTTGTAAGACTCAACTAGCTATAGTCATGAACGATTTCAGCATAACCACCTGCCAAGCCGTTAATACAGTTGCTTTTACACAGGCGTTGGCCCAATATCTGCAAAATGAGCTTTCCGTGCCCGTGCCCTATGTTGGCGATCAGGAGGCCAGCTGGTCCGACCGTCTGGAACAAGTTGCGCAGGGCCAGATTCCGCTGGGCTGGATCTGCGGTTTACACTATGTGCGGCTGGCCGACGCGCGCTTGGCAGATGACCAAACGGGCGATCTAGAATTGTTAGCCGCGCCCGTACAAGCTGCGCCCCGCTATGCCGCGCAGCCACACTATTTCTCCGACCTGGTTGTGCGTGCGGACGCCACTTATGAAACGCCGCAGATGTTGCGCGGCGCCACGTGGGCCTATAACGAACCGGGTTCCCTGTCGGGACGGCTCAGCATGCTGCATTTTCTGGTCACCGAAATGGGGGTTGAACAAGGTGATGCCCACCGTTTTTTTGGCCAGGTTGTGGAATCGGGCGGACATGCAAATTCGCTAAAGCTATTGCTATCTGGCCAAATCGATTGTGCCGCCATTGACAGCACGCTGCTCGACTATCTGCGGCCAATCGAGCCGGAGCTGGCCGGCCAAATCCGCATTCTGCATACATTGGGCCCCTTTGCCATTCCGCCGCTGGTCATCCATCGGGTCGTCCCTGCCGCCATGCGCCAACGCATCCGCAATCTGCTCGTGACCATGCACGGCTCACCCGCCGGTCGGCGAGTTTTAGCCATCGCCGCGCTGGCGCGCTTTGTGCGCTGCACCGATGCGGATTACGATTCCGTGCGGCAAATGCATGCGCTCTGCGCGCCTTAAGGCTTTTCCCAAAATTACAGATCACATGTCAGAAAGTAACGATCGGTCCATTCATCTCTATTTAACTCCCCCCTTGCGCACCACCATTGAACGGCGCGTCTCAGACCATTTTGGCCGCCCGTGGCGCATCAAACAGGTAGCGGACAAGCGCGATGAGGCCTCGCATCCGGCCGCCGTGCTGAGCGATGGGCGCGACGCGGTCTTTATAAAGTTTGGCGCGACGTGGGATCAGCTGCAAATTGAAGCCGCAAGCCTGCGTCTGCTGACAGAACGTTCTGGCGTATTGACGCCGCCGGTTATCGATATTGTGCGCATTGAAGACGCCATGCTGATGATTATGGGCGCCGTGCAATCTATGGAACGGGGCAATCGCCAGTGGCGGGAAATGGGATACGCGCTGGCGCAGCTTCACCAAAGTAAAAGTGAGCGCTTTGGGTTGGAGACCAATTGCTATTGGGGCAGCCTCTTTCAGGACAACACGCCAGCGCAGCATTGGCCAGATTTCTTTTGGACGCGCCGCGTCGAACCCCATTTGCGCGGGGCCGTAGACGCTGGACGATTGCCCGCGCCCATCATGACGCAAGTAGAGCATCTAGCGGCGCGGCTTACCACGCTTGGCGGACCTCCGGTCGAGCCCACGTTGCTGCATGGTGACGCGCACCAAAACAATTTTATCAGCAGCCCCGGCGGCGCCGTGCTTATCGACCCAGCGGTCTATTATGGTCATCCCGAAATGGACCTGGCCTACGTCGATGTGTTTGCACCGGTATCTGCCGCATTATACGCCGGTTACCAAGAAATACTTCCCATTGAACCGGGCTTTCATCAGCGCCGCCATCTGTGGATTTTACCATTTCGCTTGGCCATGATCGAGGTAGATGGGGCGCAACACGTGGATGCGCTGCTGGAGACTTTGAAGCAGATTGCATAATTAGTACACGACAACGGTGTTGGCGATTCAGGCGTCGGTCTCGATTGGGGAATCCGGCCCTCTGTCTTGCCCTTGCAATCTACTGAGTTGCAATGCTATTAACGCACGTTAGGCAGC
Source organism: Caldilineaceae bacterium (assembly GCA_020634755.1). Taxonomy (GTDB): domain Bacteria; phylum Chloroflexota; class Anaerolineae; order Caldilineales; family Caldilineaceae; genus JACKBC01. The sequence goes on from JACKBC010000008.1 coordinate 95,441, forward strand.
GACAGCCAGTCTGCTAGAGAGAAACAGGCACGTCGGCGAGCCGCCTTTCCGCTAGGCTTCCGTAACACAAGCTCTTAAATCTGGCATGATACCGGTAGGGCCATGAGTGACGGCGGCATCCGACGGTTCAGTCGAAAACGCGTTGCCTGCCACCACTCGTGACCCTACGTTTGGTCATCCCTATTTACGTTCTCTACAAACCATAGATCTTCTGCAAATTTTCACCCAATATGAGCGCCTCGTCTGCGGTGCTAAAGCCCACGCCGCGAATACCGTTGACGCCATGGGTGGCCACGCCGGCCGGTGCGTTGGAGCCAAACACAATGCGGTCGGCGCCAATTTGGCCGCTGGTAACCAGATTTTTGATGATAATGGGTTCGGCGGCGGCGATCAGCGTGGTGCCGAGATAAATATTGGGATTGGCCAGCGCAGCCTGCAGGGCCAGCCCCACCCATTCGCGATAGCCCATATGGTCCATAATGATGACCACGTCGGGATGACGCTGCGCCAGATTGCCAATATACTCGGGCGAGCAGCCGCTCAGCGGTGAACCAGAGTGGATGGTGGCTGGAATCCCCAGCTCTTTGGCCAGCTCCATAACCGGATCCGTACAGGGTGCATCAATCCGATAGCGGTGGGAGGCCGCCATCAGCTTGACCGTGCGCGCGCCCAGGTCCACGCAGCGGCGCAAATCATCGGTGGCCAGCGGCCCCATGGTGGGGTTGACCAGGCAGCCCGGCAAAATGCGCTCTTCGCCCTTGGTCTCGGACAGCACCAACGCGTTGCCCTCCCGTGGGTCGGCCGGCACGCCGCCCTGAAAGAGCACGCACGCGTCAATCCCGGCGGCGTCGGCCGTGGCCAATACGCCATCCTTGCCATAAGGCTGCCCGTTAAATTCCAGCGGCATATAGGATTCAAAATCAGCGACAAACGACATGGGTTTCCTCCTTTGGAAATTGGAATGGAACACAGATTTTGCGGATTAGATAGATTTATGCAGATTTTTCCCGATTGAGCTATTCATAACTGGTGGAACTTGCTTGCCCCTAAACCCGTCTCCTATTTTCTCATATTGCGGATCAAAACGAAAGTAGAATTATATCAACGCATCTTGTATAATTAAGATATTCAATATTCGATACTCAACATGCAACATCTGGAGGACCCCTTCATGACCCCAACTAATGGTACCGCTCCCAACTACAAAGTGCGCGCTGTTCAATGCCACTATGAGGCCAGCGAAGACGCCGTGTACGAGGCGCTCAAACGCGCCACCGCCCCGCTGACCGATAGCTGGGAGCGGCTGGCCAAGGCCAAACGCATTGGCATCAAGTTTAATCAAGACAAAGAGCCCAAAAATCGCGTCTATTTTGAAGGCCAGCTCCAGCAGCTCGTGAGCACCAAAGTGGCGCGCGCCTTTTTGCGGCTGCTGCGCGAAAAGACCGACGCCCAGCTGGTGGCGCCCGACGTAAGCTTTTACACCATGTACAATGGCGCCACCATTGAAGAGACCAACACCTTTGCCGACATCTATAAAGAGTTTGGCGTTGAATACATCAATGGCATTCTTTCACCCCACAAGGTGGTGGAAGTGCCGGGCGGCGGTCAAATGTTCAAAAGCTACGTCTTGCCCGCGGGCGCGGTAGAAGTCGATGAATTTATCTCGGTGGCCAAGCTCAAAAATCACGCCTTTATGGGCATAACGCTCTCGCTGAAAAACCTCTTTGGCCTCATGCCGGGTGAACCCGACGGCCACACCCGCACCTACTATCACCACCTGGTGCGCATGCCCTATATGCTGGCCGATCTGGGGCGCATCTTTAACCCCGTGCTTTGCATTATCGACGGGCTTATTGGCCAGGCCGGGCGCGAATGGGGCAATGGCCGCGATGAAAGCCCCACCCAAATTGCCAATACGCTGATTGCCGGCAACCACACCATTGCCACCGATGCCTGCACGGCCTATCTCATGGGCCACGATCCGCAGAGCGACTGGCTCACCGAACCGTTTCATCGCGACCGCAACTCGCTGCTGGTGGCAGCCGAAGCTGGCTTTGGCACAGTCAATCTGGATGAGATCGACTTTCAATCTGAAGTGCAGGCGCCCGTGGGCCAGTTCTACGCCGCGCTGACCGACCCGCGCGAAATCAACATTAGCTGGCGACAGACTACGGCCGAACAAGCGCTTTACTATCAGGATCACCAGCGCAAGATGGTCGACAAGTATGCCGGCGAATATGTGCTGCTGCAACAGGGCGAAGTGCGCTGGCACGACCCGGTAAGCGACCTGCGCGTCAGCCGCCGCATTCTCTCCGGCGATCGACCCGACCAGGCCATGTGGATGAAATATGTGGATCCCGAAGAGGCCGAAGGCGAACACTTTAGCGTCTATGACCGGGCCCTGGCCGATTCCACGGCCGTAGTGGAGAATGGCCTTTAGGAGGGCGATTTTCCAAATCGCCACACGGCTGGCAACCAGCGTTCTCCATGCGTCAACGTAAACCGGCGGGTATCGCTACCCGCCGTACATGGAACAACGTCAACCAATTAACCCACAAGTGTACTATTACGTTGCAAAGCAGTACACACACCACTGTATACGCTTATGAGCTTTTCAATCGGAACAACCGGCAGGAGTGGCGGTCCGGGCCAAATGCTGCGCAGCATGGGTGGCGCAAAAGGCGAAGGGCGCGCCTTTGATTGGCGCGTGGTTTCGCGCATGTTAACCTTTTTGCAACCGCACAGAGCCAAAATGGCCGTGGCGTTTGTGCTCATGCTCATGGTCACGGGGCTGACGCTCCTGACTCCCTATTTGGTCAAAGTGGCCATTGATCAAAACATTACCCAAGGCGATGCCGCGGGCCTGACGCGCACGTCCATCTACATTGCGGTCGCGTTTATTGGCACCTATCTGGCCACCATGGGCCAGCGCTATCTGCTTTCGTGGGTGGGCCAACGGGTGCTGGCCACCGTGCGCGAACAGCTGGTGCGTCATCTACAGGTGCTGCCGTTGGGCTATCACGACAGGCACATTGTGGGCGTCACCATCTCGCGCGTCATCGGTGACGTGGCGGTAATCAACGAGCTGCTTTCACAAGGGCTCATCACGCTGATTGGTGACCTGCTGGTGCTATGCGGGATTATTATCGTTATGTTTTCCATGAGCCCCCAGCTGGCGCTGCTCACCTTTAGCGTGCTGCCGATTATGCTGGCCGCCACCTGGATATTTTCCCGCCACGCCAAAACGGCCTTTCGCAATGTGCGCGCCCGCGTGGCTGGCGTCGTCGGTTCGCTGGCCGAGGCGCTCACCGGCATCCGCGTGATCAAGGCATATGCGCAAGAAGAGGCGGAATATGGGCGCTTTGAAAAGGTCAACAGCGAAAATCGCGCCGCCAGCATTGCCGCCATGTCGCTCTCCTTTATCTTTTTGCCCACCGTTGAATTTTTGGGCGTCGTGGCCACGGCCGTGGTGCTCTGGTTTGGTGGCCGCAGCGTGGTCCAAGGCGGTTTGACGCTGGGCATTATGGTGGCCTTTTTGGCCTATGTGACCCGCTTCTTTGCGCCCATTCAGGAGTTGAGTCAGCTCTACACCACTATGCAGGCCGCCATGGCCGGCGGCGAACGCGTGCTCGAAATGTTGGACACCGAGCCCGCGGTGGCCGATCCGCCCGACGGCGCGCAGATGCCGCCCATGCAGGGACGCATTGAACTGCGCGATGTAGATTTTGCCTATGAAGCCAATAAGCCGGTGCTGCGCGGCGTCAATTTACTGGTGCAGCCGGGGCAAACAGTGGCGTTGGTGGGTCAAACCGGCGCCGGCAAATCATCCATTGCCAACCTAATCTCGCGCTTTTACGATGTGACCGACGGCGCGGTATTGATTGACAATGTGGATGTGCGCACGGTGACGCAGCAGTCTTTGCGTTCGCAAATGGGCGTGGTAACGCAGGACCCATTTCTCTTTTCCGGCAGCGTGACCGACAACATCCGCTTTGGCATTCCCAACGCTACGCAGGAGGAAGTGGAAACGGCGGCGCGGCTGGCCAACGCCCATGATTTTATTGTGGACCTGCCCAATGGCTATGCCACCGAAGTTCAAGAAGGCGGCGCCAATCTCTCCATTGGTCAACGCCAGCTCATCTGCATTGCGCGCGCCGTATTGGCCGACCCGCGCATTCTGATTATGGATGAAGCCACGGCCAGCGTGGATACGGTCACCGAGCTGTTGATTCAGGAGGCGCTCGATAATCTGCTGCATAACCGCACCTCGGTGGTTATTGCGCACCGTCTCAGCACCATCCGCAACGCCGACCAAATCTGCGTGATCCAAGACGGGAAGATTGCCGAACGCGGCCGCCATGCCGAGCTGCTGGCCATAAACGGTATTTACCGCAATCTGCATGAGCGCCAGTTTGTCCACGCCGATGAACAGCTGTAAATACAAAAAAGATTGTAACTGTCCAGATCCTCGAGAGCTGAGCCTGTCGAAGCCAGGCGTTGCCTTCGACAAGCTCAGGCAACACCTAGATAGTTACAAAAGATTATCGGAATTAAGATTGGGTACGCGGATGAACAGCGCTGATTTTTGCTGAATAATCGGTGTTCATCGGCGTGAAGCCGCCTACGATTTTTAAATGACCTTATTGCCGAAATTGTCTAAATTCCCGATAATATCTAAAGAGAGAAAAGAGCATGCCCCCATACTTTAAAGACTACCTGGATCTGTTTGAAATTGCCCTGGGCGAAATTGAAGCAGCCATTCGTGATCTGTCGGTGGAGGCGCTGAATTGGTCGCCAGGAGCAGAGATGAACTCAATGGCCGTGTTGGTGGCGCACACCGTTGGCTCCAGCCGCTACTGGGTGGGCGATGTGGCGGCCAACGACGCATCCGATCGCAATCGGGCATCTGAATTTGCGGTGCAGGCGCTGGACGAAGCTGAATTGCAGCAGCGCATTGCTACGCTACGCCAATACTTGCGCACAACATTGGCCAATCTGTCCATTGACGAGCTGGATCAGGAGCGCGCGGCGCGCAGTTTTAGCGACGAGCCGGTGAGCATGGGCTGGGCCTTGCTGCATGCGCTAGAACACGCGTCCACCCATGTTGGTCACCTCCAAATCATGCGGCAATTGGTAAATCAGCAGGCTGCCGCCTAAAAGGCCACAGCACACGTCGTAACGCATCAAAAAAGCGCATTGACAGTAATGTAAGCTGCTGCCAATGCGCTTTTGCTTTTGCCCTTACGAAGTTCGGCGCCACTTTGTAAACTCATCTCAAAATTATGGGCAAAACTAGGACTTTAGTACTATTTGATTTAGGTAAATTTTCCTGTTTAATAGTGCTAACAGGGGAGCAAACTTACCGGTTGAGTCATTTGCCACATACATTGCCGAACGAACGCTCAACATGATCTATGTAAATGATTTGCGACAACTCCCCTTTCAGTACACGGTTTGGGAATATGAGCATTGGATCGATAAAGGTTCATATTCCCGAACCGTGTAACAAAGGCTCATCCAAACGAGCCCACCAGTTTACCATATCGGTAAAAGCTCACGTGTGAATCACATTCTCAGTACACCGCAACGGTGTTGGCGGCATAGGCATCGATCTCGATTCAGAAATCTGGCCTTGTCTCATGCGGTTGCGATCTACTGATTCTGCATATGGCGCTGGTGACACAAAAAATGCCTTGGTACAGGTTTTTCCCTCGCACCTGTACCGCCGGTAAGTCTTTTACATCTTTTATAAGGCCAAGCGCCAGCTCAACGCACGGCTCGCCAGCCAGTTATGCCCAGAAATATGACGGCGCCAATAATGGCAACTACAAAGCTGCTCACATTGAAACCGCTTACGCCATGACCACCAATGATGTTGGCCAGAAATCCGCCCACGACGCCCCCAATCACCCCCGTCGCAATGTTGGCCAAACAGCCCATGCGGTCATTGCGATTCATGATCATGCTGGCAATCCAGCCCACAATGGCGCCAAAGACAATCCACGATATAAGTCCCATCTTTTTCTCCTCACTATTTAGCGTTGTTTCAAAACGCCTAGGGCTGCGAACATTTAATTTTTACAAATCACCACCAGTGTATAAGCCACTTGGATTTGTAAAAATTAAGCAGCCAGACAACTAGGTTCATTCGGTGCTGGTGTAGAAAGCATATGCGCAGCTCCGTGCGGTGCACATGCTTCGCCTCACTCTTTCCACACACTTGTCTATATCTCTGGTTATCAATACGCAAAATGACTGGAACAGTCGCGCACATAGAGCGCCATAAACAGGGCATCCGCTAAATCGGGCACGCGTCTCACAAGCTGGCCTTCAGCGGTTAGGAGCTGGTATACTTGTTCATATTCGTACCTATTCAATACACCGCAACTGTGTTGGTGAAATAGGCGTCTAGTTCGTTGAATCCGACTCTATCTCTGGCGATTGCGAGCTACTGATCCGAGCAATCTTAATAATCTCACGGGAACTTCTTCACATTTCCTGAACAAGTTCCGGGTATCCTTAGAACAGACAAAATGGAACACAGATTTTCATAAAGCCACGGCGTATGCAGCGCCAGAGGATTGCAGCAGGAGAAGTCATTGCCGGCTGTGTAATGCTTCCGTCAGGCCCGTGTATGTCCAAAAAGCGTAAAGGGTGTGTTCGATTTTTCTTACGAGACAAATAGTAGTGAATTAAAAGTGGGCGCAACGCTTTGCGCTCTATGTTCTAAGGAGACTGATATGTTACGGAATAAAGTAACCGGATTGATTTTGGGTGGTATTGCGGCCCTGGGTATTACGGCTGGCGCCACCACGGCCTTTGCCCAAAGCACGGACGCCACCGCGCCGGCAGTACAATCGGCGGCAGGGGCAGATACGCTGGCCAATAATGAACTGGCCCCGCGCGGCCCTGGCATGGGCAACCGTGGCGCCGTGGGCGGTGAAATGCTGGCCAATGCGCTGGGCATTACCCAGGCTGAACTTCAGACCGCCATGCAGAAGATTCCGGAGCTGGCCATTGCCAAGGCAGTGGAAAATGGCGATATTACGCAGGAACAGGCCGACCAGATGACGCAGGGTAACGGCATGCGCGGGCTCATGGCGCTGGGCGTCAATATCGATCAAGATGCGCTGCTTGCCGAAGCGCTGGGTATTACCCCCGAAGCATTGACCACCGCGCGCGACAACGCCATCCCCATGGCCGTCGAGGCCGGTCTGCTGACCCAGGCCCAAGCCAACGATCTGCTTGTGCAAAAAATGATCCGCGACGCGGTACAGGCCGCACGCGAGGATGCGCTGAAACAGGCCGTCGAACAGGGCTTGCTGACCCAAGCTCAGGCTGACCGCATGTTGGAGCAGGATCGCGGCTTCGGTGGCGACTTTGGCGGCCAGCGCGCTGGTGGACGCGGCATGCGCGGCAACTCTGGCCCTGGCGCTCAAGGCGCCCCCGGCATGCAGGGCCCAGGCATGCGCAATGGTTCCGGCAACCAGCAGCAACAGCAGCAACAGCAGGGCCAAAACGATAGCCAGAGCAGCTTCCCTTCTACCCCCAATTCAACAACGGGGCAGAACAGCCAGCTGTAATCTATCGCCCAGTAGCACCTATCCGTAAATTGAGTGGCGAATCCGATTATCAGTAGAATACAGTTGCAACAGATTGCGTCGGATCCAGCAAACCCAGAAAATTTTACGGACAGATACGAATAGAATGACAAAGCGACAAGGTGATCGGGTGTGGTAAAATACGCACTCGTTCACCTTGTCGTCTTGACATAGAAATTAGATAGCTTTTAGAGAGCCATGCCAAAAACAATCCTTGTGGTAGACGACGCAAAAAGCCTGCGCACGCTGGTCAGCAGCTATTTAACCCAAGAAGGGTTTCGAGTCGTAACGGCTGCCGATGGCCAAGAAGCGCTCTTTGTGGCGCGTGAAGAAAAGCCCGACCTCATCATTCTGGATCTGATGATGCCCGAAATGGGGGGATACGAATTCATGCGCGCCTACAGCCGCGAAAAGGATACGCCCATTATCATTTTGACGGCCAAAGTGGAAGAGCACGAAAAAGTGTTGGGGCTGGAGCTGGGCGCCGATGACTATGTGACCAAACCCTTCAGCCCGCGCGAATTGACGGCGCGCGTGCGGGCCGTCCTGCGGCGTTTGGGCAAAGAGGCCGCTGCCACAACCACAGGCAATGTTTTGCGGGCGGCAGATATTGTGATGGACAAAGAGGCGCACTCTGTTATGGTGAGCGACCAAGAGGTGACGCTAACACCGTCCGAGTTTGAAATGCTGGCCGTGTTCATGGCCTCGCCCGGCCGCGTTTTTTCGCGCATGGATCTGCTGGAGCAACTGCAAGGCGATGCGTATGAGGGCTATGAGCGAACCATAGACGTACATATTCGCAACTTGCGCGCCAAAATTGAACCCAATACGCGCGACCCACGCTATATTGAGACCGTATATGGCGTGGGCTACCGCTTTACGGCAAAGTAAAGAGTGATACCATGTTGCGCTCGTTAGGATTAAAATTGACGCTGGCCTTTCTTACGGTCGCCATTTTGAGCGTGACGCTGGTGGCCATTGTCATTGGCCAGCGCACCATGCGTGAGTTCGACCAATTTGTCAGCGATCGCTTTCAACACACGCTGATTGAACAGCTGACGGACTATTATGCCAGCAATGGAAGCTGGCGCGGGCTGCTGGATGAGCGCGATCACGGCCCGGGAGGGCCCCGCTTTATGCGCACGCGCCCTGAGCTGGCCGGCATTACGCTGCTGGATGCCAACGCAAATGTTATTTTCAGCAACCTGCCCAAAGGGGCGCGCGAATTCCCCATCCCCAATAGCACCTATAAAGAAGTGGCCCTCAAAGTCAACAACCAAACCGTGGGCTGGCTGCAACTCAATCTGCCGCCCGATAATAGCGCCCTCATCAGTGGCGCAGCCGAGCTGGAGTTCTTGCGTCGGGTGCGGCTGGCCACCATTTATAGCGCCGTGGCCACCAGTCTGCTGGCCGTTTTGCTGGGCTGGTTGCTGGCCCGCGCCATCTCCAAACCGGTGCGCGAATTGACGCTGGCCACCCAGGCCGTCGCCCAAGGCCAATTGGGACATCAGGTCACAGTCCAATCCAGTGATGAAATCGGCCAACTGGCCACCTCATTTAACCAGATGAGCGCCGATCTGGCTCACGCCACCCAATTGCGTCGCCAGATGACGGCTGATATTGCCCACGACCTGCGTACGCCACTCAGCGTGATTTTAGGCTACACAGAAGCGCTCAACGACGGCAAGCTGAGCGGCGACGAGGAAATTTACGACACGCTGCACAATGAAGCCAAACATCTCAATCATCTCATTGACGATCTGCGGCTGCTCTCTCTAGCCGACGCCAAAGAGCTGCCGCTCAATTTGGTCGAAGTTGAGCCCGCCGAAGTTTTGCAACGCACGGCGGCCGCGCACCAAATGCGCGCCCAGCAGGTCGGCATTGCGCTGGAAATAACCACACCGCCAGCATTACCCACCATCATCGCCGACCCAGAACGGCTGGCCCAAGTGTTGGGCAATCTGGTCAACAACGCCATTCGGTATACAAAATCTGGCGGCGTCATCAGCTTGCGGGCCGGCCTCCAGGGCCATGCGGTGCTGCTCCAAGTGCAAGACACCGGCGCCGGCATTGATGCCGACGAGCTACCCTACATTTTTGACCGTTTCTACCGCGGCGACAAGTCGCGCTCAAACAGCGGTGAATCTGGACTGGGGTTGGCCATTGCCAAATCCATTGTTGAAGCGCAAGGCGGCGCGATTACCGTGGAAAGTACGCCGGGCGTGGGCAGCACATTCATTGTGGCGTTGCCTACTGCATAGACCGCAAAGCGTTTGGCTTAGCACTTACACGAGGGGTGTGCATAAATATTTTAGTCGCGTAGGGGCGGGCTAGCATGCGTCGCACTGCCCAGAAGAACAGCCGTCATGCAGACGCCTGGGCGGGTCGTGCGTCGCACGTAGGCCACGAACCATTTCCACTCGAGCAGCGCATTATGCACACCCCTCACTTACATGGATGCTCGACTGACCAAGCGGTACGGCGAGCATCCATATGCGGCGGTCTTCCATGCAACAGCAATGGCAAACACGGCGTCCGTTGGGCAAATTCCAAAGGAGGGGGCTTTATGCTTTCAATTACAACCGATTATGCAACCGACCACGGCGATCCTGAGCCTTATTTGCGGGCCATTGCCGAAGCCGGTTTTACGCACATTCACTGGTGCCACCACTGGCGCGCGGATTTTCTGTATGCCGACGCCGAAATCGAGCAAATTGGCCGTTGGCTCAAGCAGTATGGGCTGATTCTCAATGATGTGCATGGTTCCGAGGGCATTGAGAAATTCTGGTATTCACCCAAAGAGTACGCTCGGCAGGCCGGGGTGGAGCTGGTCAAGAATCGGCTTGATTTTGCCGCACGGCTGGGCGCCGACGCCATTGTGATGCACGTTTACCCAGACACGGTGGCCCCCAACTTGCGGCCCTACAACGAGATCGCCTGGGCGCAGCTGCGCCGCACGCTGGACGAATTGGAACCCTATGCACGGGAACGTGGTGTAACCATTGCCATTGAGAATCTAATTGACTCGGTGGGCATCCATGCCGGCGCCGTAGCGCTCCCCGACGCAGCCGACAATTTCGACCGCATTGAGGCGCTCTTCAGCCTGTATGCAGCCGATTTTCTGACCCATTGCTACGATTCCGGCCACGCCCATTTGGGCTACGACCGCATGGAGCGGCTGGATCCAATCAAAGAGCGGCTGACCGTGCTGCATCTACATGATAATGATGGCAGTGGTGATCAGCACCGGCTGCTCTTTCAGGACACCATCCAATGGGAACGGCTGGCCTCGCTGATCGCCCAATCTGGCTATACGAAGCCAATCAGCATGGAGGTCTCCATGCGCCACAGCGGCATTGATGACGAGGCTGAATTCCTGCGGCAGGCTTTTGAAACGGGCACGCGCTTTGCCAAAATGGTGGCTCAACATCAAGATGGGCAGTGAGGCGGCAAATACAAACTTCTACAGAGTGCGGCGCTGTGGAAGCAATAGACCAACTTCACAGAGTGCGGCGCTTTTCTCTTTTACCCCTTGACCGCGCCCTCCATCATGGCGGCAAAAAAGGTGCGGCGGGCAAAGAGAAAGATCACCACAATCGGCAGTGCAATCAGAATGCACGCAGCGGCGACGACCTGTAAATTAATAATGTTCTGGCTCAAAAATTCATACAGCCCAAACATGGCCGGTTTGAGTTCATTTTTGGCCAGCAAAAGATAGCCGGCAATAAATTCATTCCACACGTTGACAAACGTTAGCAGAAAAATGGCCATGAGGCCGGGCAGCGCCAAGGGTATGCTAATACGCATGAGCGCCCCCACCGGCGTGCAGCCGTCGATTAGAGCCGCCTCATCCAGATCGCGCGGAATGGCGTCAAAGAACCCTTTGGCAATCCAGACGCTGAGCGGTAAGAAAAATCCCAGATAGACCACCACCAAGAAAAGCCGGTCGTCATAAAAGGGCAGCTGTGCCTTGCGCAGATTGGCGCCGATCTGATAAAGCGCCAGCAAATTCGTCAATAGCGGCACGCCGGTAATGGCCAAAATACTGACTAGCAACGTCTGATGTCCCCAAAAACGATAGCGCGAAAATGCATAGCCAGCCATGCCGGCCAGTAGCACAACCAACAGTGAAGTTGTTGTGGCATAGAAAAATGAGTTGGGAATATAGACGCGCACAATGTTGCCCGTCAGCGCCCACGGCAGCAGAGCGCCCGCGGTGGGCTTGGGCGCCAACACCCGCTGATAACCTTCGGTGGCCCAGCGACACTGGGTTGGATCAAAGGCGCTGGTGGGCGTATCACACGGTAAAATGTTGGGCGGGTTGCGCACAATATCGCGCTCGCCCTTAAACGAGATAAGCACGGTGGCCGCCACGGGAATGAGCGCAAATAGACAGATCAGAATCAGCGCGCTGTTGAGCAGCCAAAGCTGGCGCCGCTTCAAAGTTGGTGAATGCATTCTACTGTTCCTCTCCGCTCGGTTCGCCATGCGCGCGCGTCACGCGCAGCGTCCCCGCAATGAGCCCCCAATTGACCAGCCCAATCAGCAGGGCCAGTGCGCCGGCCCGCCCAAATTCGAGCTGCCGCCAGCCAATGGAATAGAGCATGTAGCTCAACACCTCCGTCGATGAACCGGGTCCGCCGCCGGTGAGGCTAAAGACCATGCCCACGCCGTTCATGCCGCTGAGCGTCAGGCTGAAGAGCGCCACCACAATCGTGGGCAGCATCAGCGGGATCATCACGTAGCGGATGACTTGCCGGCTGTTGGCGCCATCAATGCGGCTGCTCTCCAGCACCTCGTTGGGCACGGTCTGCATGGCCGCCAACAGCAGCAGCGTCACAAACGGCAGCGCCCGCCAGGTAGAGGCCAAAATCAGATAGATCATGGCCGGCGCCGGCGGAAAGGGAAAGTCACCAAACCACGGCCGCGGTGGCACTGCGGTCAGCACAGAGAGGCCATCCGGCGGAAAAAGCGCTGGATTTTGCAGAATGCCGGAAAAGAGGCCGTAGTCCGGCACCACAAGCAGCCGAAAGACAATGCCCACAATAATGTCGGCAATGATCCACGGTATAAAAAGTAGCGTGACGTAGAGGCCGGAAAAACGCAATCGTCGATTCAATAGAAGCGCGATCACAAAACCAAGCACCAGCGTGAGACTGGCAAAGCCCACCAGAAAAACCAGCGTATGTCCCACACTTTCGGCAAAAAGCCCCATGCCAAAAAGCCGCTCAAAATTTTGCGCCCCCACATAGACCCAGCCCTGCGGCTCGCGGTCATGGAAGCTCAGCCAAACCGTATAGAGCGCGGGGTAAACCTGTACGGTGAGCAGGATGACCACGGTGGGCAAAAGCAGCCAAAAAGGCAGCGAACGCTGCAACCATCTTTGCAATTTACTGCGTTTTGTGGCTTGCGGGGCTTGTATCATAAAGAGTAACCATTCAAGATTGTTGGCGCATCAATCACCATGTGGGGTGTGCATAAGTATTCAGCTGAGGCAAGGCGGCTAGTGTGCGTCGCGCTGGCCAGCAAAACAACTGTAGAGCAGCCGCCACAGCGGCCAGAGCGTCGCACACAAGTCGGTCACATAGTTCACTCAAGTAAAGAATCACGCGCGCCCCTTACTGCCAGAGCGCTGGCCGTGCAGTCCTGTACGCGAATAATTTTGCGCTCGCCCACATCCGTGGGATGATAAGAGGAGTACGCAAAGAGGCGTACGCGCAACAAACGATTATATATTACATCGTCTTTTACCGAGTATTTTACCGAGCGAAAGGGCAAACCAATGGTAGCAATTCCTGAATCACACATCGATATCATGGACAAAAAGTCATTTGTCCATGTGGCAACCGTGGATTCTGAAGGCGTTCCGCAAGTGACGCCCGTCTGGGTCGATCATGAAGATGGGTACATTTTGATCAACAGCGCCAAGGGCCGCAAGAAAGATCGCAACATGCGGGCCCAAGCCAAGGTGGGGTTAAGCGTACAAGACCCAGATAATCCCTACCGCTATTTGGGTATGCAGGGCCGCGTTGTGGATATTACCGAAGAAGGCGCCGCGGCCCACATTCACAAATTATCGCACAAATATAATGGCCGCGACTATCCGCTGAACCCGCAGGAAACCCGCGTTATTTACAGAATAGAGCCCGAACGCGTCTGGACAATGGGTTAATCAGATAACTGAACTTAATGACAAGATGAGGCATAAATCCTCATCTTGTCATCCCCTCCCGCTATCAATTACCGGCGTTATATTCGTCCTGCGCCGCCTGGAGTTCGGCAGCAATATCGGCCGTGGGATCTTCCTTGATCACCTTGTAAATGGCCGCCATACCCAGCTTTTTAGCCTCAGCCAGGCGCTCCAGCGATCCATACCAGGGGCTGCATGCGCTCTGGGCAATCACTTCGGCAGCTTCCAGATAAAATGGCGATTGGAATTGTTCGGCTGATTGCGTGGCGCTCAACACAGGAAAGCCACCACCCGGTCGCAGCACCCAATCGGCATTTTGGCCCGGCTCCATAATCCAGTTGATATAGTCCTTGGCCGCCTCGGCATTCTTGGCGCCCACTGGAATCCCAAAGCCGGAAACAGCCGTGCCACACCCCGGAGTTTCCCCTTCTGGCGCCACAAACGGAGCTAATATCACGTCACCGGCCGTAATGGCATCCAGCATGTCTTCTTCATTGCCTTTGGTATATTCAGTACCATTGGGCGCCGTGAGCGGATTGACGTAGCGATAGCCAAAGAGCCCCGTGGGGAACGAACCAGCCGATGCATCCTTAAATGCTTCTTCTTCCTGCCAATTGCCCGCAAAGATAATCTCCGGCGCGTAGCCATTCTGCACAATGGTGCGCAGAAATTCTACTGCCGCCACATTTTCCGGCGTATTGAGCGTCATATTGCCTTCGCCATCATCTAAAACGCCGCCAAATGAAGAAAGAGCCGTCCAAACCGCCCGCGTCAGTCCTTCCCCGTCAAACGCGGTTGAGCCAAAGAACGTAATGGCATAGAGCCCCTGCTCTTTCAAGCTTGCAGCCGCGGCCAGGAATTCATCTGGCGTCTTGGGGAAACCATCTGGAAAGCGGTCTTTCCATACGTAGACCAATTGAGGCTGCTGGGCAACGGGAATGCAATAGAGCGCGCCATCGGGCCCTTTACACGCTTCCAGCGCATGGGCATCCAAGTCGGCATACCAACTCTGGGCGCTGGCCCATTCGGTCAGATCCTGCATGACGCCATTTTTATAGAAAAGGGTCACGTTGCCGCTGCCCGTGTGGAACAGATCCGGCACATCGCCGCCGGCCTGCACCGCGGCCACCAGCTCAGCCGCCATTTGATCCCAGGCTTTGGGCTGATTTACCCAGTTCCATTTGCCGGCAAAGGCTTCATTAAAGAGCGGAACGGTGTCACGCAAATATTCGTTGCCGACCCGCTCATCGGACGCCGGATCTTCATTATTCTGGTCATATTGATACCAGGTAACGAAATCTTTGATTTCGGTGGCATCTTGGCCGTCACTCTCGGCGCCCGGCGTTGGCGCTGGCATGGCGCAACCAGAGAGCGTTACAGCCAGCAGCAAAACCAAAGCAGTCCATGTGGAAAAGCGTTTCATTGAGTTGGGTTTCCTTTCGAGTTTATCAATCTTTAGCATTGCATCTGTGCAAAATGCACATTTATTATCACAAAACTGCGAACTTCCCGTCAAATGCTGAGCCGTTCGCCCGTCATAACGGCAATTTTGTAGTCAATTTATCCAATTCGATTGAAGGCAAAGCCGACTTTGCATCTAAAAGCGATCTGGCGCAAACGGCTTTACATCCAGCGCCGGCGTGCGCCCTTGCACCCAGTCTACCACGAGCTGCGCCGTAATGGGCGCCAATAAGATGCCGTTGCGGAAGTGGGCCGTGGCCATCAATAGCCCATTCTTGCCCGCCACTGGCCCCAAAATGGGCAGTCCATCCACCGAGCAGGGACGCAGCCCTGCCCACGTGCGCACCAGCGTGGCATTGTACAAATCGGGCGCCAGCCGCATGGCGTCGCTCAGCAGCTTTTGCATACCGGCCGCCGTCACGCGCTGGTCATAACCAATGTCTTCCACCGTGGCGCCGATCAGCAGATGGCCATCGCGGCCTGGCGTCACATAGCCCGCAAAACTCTCCAATACATGCGCCACAGCAAAGCTCGGCTTGAGCAGCAGCCCTTGCCCTTTTATCGGGCGCACCGGTGCATCAATGCCGGCAATGGTTCCCGACCAGGAACCGGCGGCCACAATGACCTTTTCAGCGCCATGGTTGCGCCCGCCCACCTGCACACCGGTTACCTTGCCACCGCTCACCTGCACGCTATTGACCAGCGCACCGGTCACAATCTGCACACCCACCTTGTGTGCAGCCAACGCCAGCGCATGGCAAAGCCGAATGTTATCCACACGCAGCGCGCTGGTAAAGTGCATGGCGCCGCGCGCGGCGGGGCTGACGGCTGGTTCCAGCTGCCGCAGCTCGGTGGCGGATACATGCGCCACGGGAATGCCGGCCGCGTCGTGGTAGGCCATCTCCTCTGCCAGCGTGGCGGCCTCATCATCGTCCAGCGCCACCAGCAGCACGCCTTCATCGCGCAACCCCACCTCTATGCCCACTTCGTCTTTCAGCTCATCCACCAGCGCAGGGAAAAGGGCCAAGCTGGCTTGCGACAAGTGGATGTAAGGAAACGGCGTCTGTCCCGATGTGGATGGATTGAGCACGCCCAACGCCGCCCGTGACGATTCCTGCCCCGGCTCGCCGCGTTCAAAGAGCGTCACCGCGTGGCCAGCTTGGGCCAGCCGCCACGCGCAGAGCAAGCCAATAACGCCGCCGCCAATGATGGCAATTTCGGAGTGATGAGATTGGGTGGGCATGAAGTTCTCCTTGCGTGTGTGTATTGCGTGGTGCGTATTGCGTCGAGCAGTCAACGGGCTGTTCTGTACGCGAGTTAGTCCGTGGTATACTTTCTGTTGGCATTCAACGATAAATCTTGGAAGTCACTGCATTATATCACATGGCTCAACCATCATAGCCACCAATGTACACCCAACATCTCAACCAGTTCACCAACCACGCATCAAGGAGATCCCACCATGACGCGCGCTCGCCTTCGCGACCTCAATATTGTTATCGGCGAACTACCCACCGGTCCCCACAACGCCATTACCGACGTGCCCGGCGTGCTGGTGGGCCACTACACGCTGCTGCAAGATGCGCCGCGCGTGGCGCGCACCGGCATCACCATGATCGCGCCGCGGCACAACCAGATTTGGGAGAATTACGCCTTTGCGGCCTATCATTCGTTTAACGGCAATGGCGAAATGACGGGCCTGCCCTGGCTGGAAGAGTCGGGCATGTTGGGCTCGGCCATTGGTATTACGAATACGCACCAAGTGGGCATTGTGCGCGATGCGCTGGTGCGCTACAGCGTAGAAACCGGCGTGATCAACGGCTTCATCCTGCCCGTGGTGGCCGAAACCTATGACGGCTGGCTCAACGATATTGATGCGTTTCATTTGACGACTGAACATGCGCTGGAGGCATTACGCAATGCCCATGACGGCCCGGTGGAGGAGGGCTGCGTCGGTGGCGGCACGGGCATGATCTGTCACGGCTTTAAAGGCGGCATTGGCACATCCTCGCGCGTGGTGGAGGCGTCGTGCGGCCCATATACGGTGGGCGTGCTTGTGCAAGCCAACTATGGGTCGCGACGCCATTTGCGCGTCAATGGCATACCGGTGGGCCAGATCATCAACGAAGAACAGACGCCGATTCCCTGGCGCAAACCGCCCTCTAGCAGCTCAATTATTGTGATCATCGGCACCGATGCGCCGCTGCTGCCGGTTCAGTGCAAGCGGCTGGCCCAGCGCGCCACCGCCGGTCTGGCCCGCGTGGGCGGCATGGGTCACAATGGCTCGGGCGACATCTTTCTGGCCTTTGCCACGGGCAACAACCTGCCCGCTAAAGAAACCGGCTTGCGCCCGCTGCAGATGATTCCGCACACACAAATGGATCGCTTTTTTGAGGCCGTGGTGGAAGCCACCGAAGAATCGATTTTGAACGCCTTGACCGCCGCCGACACCATGACCGGCTTTCAAGGGCGGACGGTCCACGCCATCCCGCTGGATGCGCTGCAGGCGGCGGTGCATGGATGAGATACTTGCGCGCAGGCTGAGCTTGTCGAAGCCTCCGTTTAAAGCGTTGCGCCACATGTCCGATTGGCGCAACTTGCGCAGCGTTGAACTGCCCACATGCCCCAAAATCAGTAGAGCGCAAGTTGAAAATGTAACGCACTTTTATTGAAGCTTCTAACAGCGAAAAGACACCTCTAAACAGCCAACAGACACACACGCCGCCCCAACCCCATGATATCCTTAAAGACGGAATTGCCTAAACTGTCTGTAGAGGGACTTTGGTCCCAAGTGAGGGATTGGGGGGTCCAGCGCCGAAGACCAAGGTCTCTCTACAGAAGGCAATCAACCAAAAAGGGGGATGCAGATCATTGCGGTCTGCATCCCCTTTTGATTCCTAAACGACTTACGCAGCGCAAGTCGTTCGCCAGAAGAGAACAGCTTGCACGACTTGGCAATTTTCTCTCTAGGCTCGCGTAAGTCCTATCCTATTCAGTACCGGCTATTTTCCATTGGCCTCATTGATCAGCGTGGTCGTCTCCTGCACCACCTCATTCACTTCCGCCACCCCATTTAGCGCCTTGACCAACATATCACCGCCATAGCCCCACACCTCATTCATCTCCGGAATCAGCGGCATGGGCGCAGCAAATTCAGCCTGCCGCATAAAGCCCGCCAATAATGGATCGTCATCAATCACGACCTGCTTATTAGCAGGCAGCCGGTGGGCAATCTGCGCCAGCGCCGCGCCACTTTCCACATTGGTCAGATGCAGGGCCAACGCAAGCGCCAGCCGCTGTTGCTGCGCCGCACTAGCCGGGTTGAGGAAAACGCCATCGGCGCTGAGCCATGGCAGCGCTGGACCGGTGGGTCCCGCCGGCAGTTGAGCCACGGCCAGGTTCTCACCCAACGCCCCGCGCAGCTCATCAATGCTCCATGGACCATCTACAAAAAAGGTAAATTCCCCCTTCTTAAAGCGTTCCAGCAACATGCCATAATCACTATCCACAAAATTGCCCGGCGTCTCATTCATGGCCACCAGCCAATTTAAATAGTCTGCGGTTCCAGATGATTGATCCAACACGGCCACACCGTTATCGTCAAACAGTTGGCCCCCATAGGCCGGAATTCCCCAATAAAGTTGGTATAAACTATTGTAAAGCCCAATGCCCAGCAGCGGATTGGTTTGCACCAAAGTCAGCAGCTCATCGGTGGTGGCCGGCATGGCGTGGGGTTCAATATAACTTTGGTTGTAGTAAAGGCTCACCAATTCAAAATTGGTGGGCAGCCCATAAAGCGCGCCCTGCCAGCGCATGCTGTCGCGCGTGGCTGGCCAAAATTCATCTAGTGCGGAACCTAATTGCTGCTCATCCAGCGCCAGCACGGCTTGCGCTTGCACCAGATCACCCAGCCATTGGTTGGGCGCGAGAATCAGATCCGGTCCACCACCATTTTGCACGGCGCTTACGTAAGCTTGAACCAGATCGTCATACGCCACAAAGAGCGTCTGCACGGTCAGTTCAGGATAGCGCTGGGCCGCTGCATCCAGCATGGCATTGAGTGCATCACCATCGGCGCCGGCCCAGCTGTGCCACAACGTCACCGTGCCGGCAATGGGCGCCGGCGTAGATGTGGCGGTAGGCTGGGCGGGTGTGGCAGTAGCCGCCTCCTGCGCGCTACTGGGCGTGCCAGCCGGCGCACCGTCCTGCGCGTTGGCCACAACCGTTGCCTGACCCTCGCCAGGCGTCGCCTGCACCAGCACCGGCGTGGGCGTAGGTGACGAATCGCCACAGGCCGTCATCAAAAGCAGGCCAACAAGCGCTGCACCCAACCGCTTTATCCAAATCTCTTTCATGTCGTGCGGCCTCCATTTCCCACATCTTCTAGAAAGTCGAGCAGCGCCTGCAAACCCAGCAAATAGCTGCGCCAGCCAAAGCCCGCAATCTGCCCCACGGCCACTGGTGCAATCACCGACGTGTGGCGAAAAGCTTCGCGGGCGTGAATGTTGCTCAAGTGCACTTCCACCGTAGGCAGCTGCACCGTGGTAATGGCGTCGCGCAGCGCGTAAGAATAATGGGTAAAAGCGCCCGGGTTGATCAAAATGCCGTTGGCCCAAGACCGTGCCTCATGAATAAAATCGATGAGCGCGCCTTCGTGGTTGCTCTGAAAGGAGCGCATTTCGTGGGCATCTCCGGCGGCGTCCAGCAGGGCCTGGTTGATCTTTTCCAGCGTCATATAGCCATAGATTTCGGGCTGCCGCGTCCCCAATAAATTGAGATTAGGGCCATGCAAAACTGCAATTTGTGACATAGAATCAGTTCCTTCAATGTAAGTGGCTAATCAGCCTATCAGCAATTCAGCCCGTCAGCTTATTTGTTTGACACCAAATATATTTTCAAATCGACGGGCTGTTTAGCTGACAAGCTGTTGGCTGCTTAGCTTCTATTGCAATACAGTTTCAAACGCAGCGCGCACATGCTCATCGCCAGGGTTGTCGATGATGATCACATCTCCTAAGGTGCGCGGCACAATAAAGCGCAGCGTCTTGCCGGCGCGCTTTTTGTCAAAGAGCATGGCCTGCATCAGCGCATCCAGATCATAATCGCCGCGCGGCACCGAGACGGGCAACCCCACGCGTTCCAATACGTTGCGCGTGCGTTCGGCCAGCTCTTGCGAACAGTAGCCCAGGCTAGCCGCCATATTAGCCGCCGCCACCATACCAACGGCCACCGCTTCACCGTGGCGAATGGAAAACTCGCTGACCGGCTCAATGGCCTGGCCAAAGGTGTGGCCCAGATTGAGCACGGCGCGGCGTCCGCTTTCGTACGGATCTTCCTCCACCACCTGCACTTTGACGCGCACGGCGTCGGCCACCAGATGCTTCAGGCTGGCCGGACCGTGCGTTTCAATCTGTTCAAAAAGATCGGGCGCGCCGATGACGCCGTGCTTGATGGTTTCGGCCAGCCCACAGCGGAACTCGGCGGCGGGCAGCGTGCTCAGCACGTCGGTGTCGATGATCACCACGGAGGGTTGCTTGAACGCGCCCACCAAATTTTTACCTTGGGGCAGGTCCACGCCGGTTTTGCCGCCCACCGACGAATCGACCATGGCCAGCAGCGAGGTGGGAATCTGTACAAAGGGCACGCCGCGCAAAAAGCTGGCCGCGGCAAAACCGGTCATGTCGCCCACTACGCCGCCGCCCAGCGCAATAATCGGGCTACGTCGATCCAACTTGGCGGCCAGAAATTGCTCGTACAGATCGGCTACGGTGGCCAGCGTTTTGTACTGTTCACCTTCGGGCACCAGGCAGAGCGTGGGCTCATAACCGCTGGCGCGCAGGCTCTCTAACAGCGGCTCGGCGTAGTGTTGGGCGATCATCTCGTTGGTGACCACAGCTGCCGCGCCGGGCCGCAAGTTGCGGTTGCGCATAAGCTCCCCGGCGCGCCCAATCAGCCCTTCGCCAATGCAGATCTGATAGCCGCCTTCGGGGTTGGGCACGTCGATGCGCGTCATATTGGGCGCTTCCAGATGGCCATTGAGCGTTGCAAGCACGGCGTCCACAATCTGGCCGGGCGTGCGGCCACTGGTATCCACGTGGTGCGCAATGGCGGCATAGGCGGGCCGTCGCTGCTGCAGCAGATCCTGAATGCGCTGGCGGCGGCTTTGGGCGCTGCTCTCCAGCATGGGCCGGTCGTTCATGGCCTCCAGCCGCGCCGCAATGGCGTCCACGGTGGCGGTCAAACAGAGCAACACGCCGGTTTCGGCCAGCGCTTGCCGGCTCTGCGCGTTGATAAGGGCGCCGCCTCCCGTGCTGACGACCAGGCCAGATTGCTGGGCCAGTTGCTGACAAAGCTGTGCTTCGGCCACGCGAAAGGCGTCTTCGCCCTCATCGGCAAAGACCTGCGAAATCTCCTTGCCAAAGTGGGCCACGAGCTGGTCATCCATGTCGACAAAATCGCGCCCCAGCCGTTGGGCCAGCCGGCGGCCAATGGTGGTCTTGCCCGTACCCATAAAGCCGGTGATGATAATGTTTTGGTCTGATGGAAAAGTCATATCAGTTCTAGTTTCATTCGTTTTTTATAGCCAATTGGATGTGTATTTCAAGAAAAATCACATTTACTGAACATAATTTTACACATTTCTTCCAAGCAAGAAATTGACTACATAATTCAAGTTTACGCCAATACCAGCGATATTTGGTTCCAGAATTAAAGCATCAACAAAGGCGCCTTGTTTGCCTCGGGTCAGCTCCCGAACAACTTGAAAACTGCTTAAAGCCTTTTTTGCTTTAATATCAACAAAAATTTTTTCGATCAACTGAACCACTTCTGCGGGTGATTTACAAATTTTTTGCAATGGAATCAGTAACATCCTGTCATCGAAATCTACTTTGCGTGTTGCACGTATGTATGAATTTTCTTCGTTAAACTTATGAGGATGTCGAGTTGTAATAAGTATTGCAGGTAAAATCTCTTCTCCGGGTTGTCCATTTATCTGATGGAAAGACAAAACCTCATCATTAAAATGGCTACCCTCGAGTCCCATAAGAACTACTGAGTCAGTCTCTGAAGCAAGTCGCGCCATATTTGAAAAATTGTGTCGCAAGGTGTTTGCAATAGGTTCCTTCCATCCATAATCCAACAGATAAATGTAATAGTCTCTTTCTGCATTTAGCGGAACCTTAGCAAGCGAATGAATCATTAACCCCATACAAATTTTCCTCACCAGAATTTGACACACAATACTTATGCGACACTTCTGTCGCACCTACGGAAAGAGCTGAAAATTCGCCGCATCTACCGCGCGCGATTGGTGCATGAGCACGGCGTTCATCAGCTCAATGGCTACGCGCGACTCCAGCGTGACGCCGGCGCGCACGCCCACACAGGGATCGTGGCGGCCTTTGGCCAGCTCGAAGTCGATCTCGGCCAAATTTTTGCGCACCGATTGCTGCGCCTTGTTGATGGTGGAGGTGGGCTTGAAGCCGACGCGGAAGACCAGCGGCATGCCGGTGGTAATGCCGCCGATGAGCCCACCGTGGCTGTTGGCTTGATAGCCGTCGCCGCGAATGGGGTCGTTATTCTGGCTACCCAGCCGCTGGATGACGGCGGCGCCGGCGCCCACTTCCACCGACTGCACGGCGTTGAGCCCGCCCAGCGCGCCCATGATACGCAGCTTCAAACTTTGATAAAGCGGGTCGCCCACCAGCGCCGGCACGTTGAGCGCCACCACTTCCACAGCCGCCCCCAGCGAATCGCCATCAATACGCGTCTTTTTGATTAGCTCGCCCGCCTCCTCGGCAAAGTCGGCGTCCAGCGTGTAGATTTCGGCGTTGGTGAGCTGCTCCTGCATTTCCACAATGGCGGTGGGATCCACGCGCTGGCCACCGCTGGCCGCCAGCAGATCGTCCACGTGCTGGGCCAGGCTGCGCTTGGCTTGGAGCGGCCCCACCTGGCAAATCGATGAGAGCAGGACGGCGCCAAAGTGCTGGTGCAAAAAGAGGCGCGCAATGGAGCCGCCGATCACGTCGGAAATGGTGGAGCGGTAGCTGGAGCGCCCGCCGCCGCGCACGTCTACAAAGCCGCGCGACTGGTGATATTTGACCAGATCGGTGTGACCCGGGCGCACTTCGCCACTGGCGCCGCTAAATTGCGAATAGTCACCCGACTTTTTAGAGGTGGAAAGCACCAAAGCCGCAATCGGTTCGCCGGTGGTGTAGCCCGCTTCATAACCTTCGGTCTCAAAGCGGTCCTCGCCCATCTGCACCGCGATCTGCGGCCCGGCCAGCAGCGCCTCGTGATCTTCATTGTAGAGCCCGGAGAGAAAGACCACGCGATCCTTTTCATTGCGCGGGGTGCCGTGGCGGTTGCTGCCCGGCCGCCGCCGATCCAGATAGGCCTGCACATCGGCGCGCGCGACATAGAGGCCGGGCGGGCAGCCAAACACCAGGGTCGTAATGGCCGGCCCGTGCGATTCGCCCGCACCGGCCACGCCAAAGAGAGGTCCGCCAAGAATTTCCATGTCTGAAAATGTACCTTTTCCTCAAGTGGGACTATACTTGATATTGTTCGGATATTATGTCCGGTGGCCTGTTATAATGAAGGGGTGAAAAGGTGAAGGTGTACGGTCACCTTTTCACCCCTTCACCTTCTCACCTTGCCATGTTTCGCCATGTTTCACAGACAACTCAATGTTATCAATTATACTGCGCACTCCCCAAAATGAATAGTTTACGGAGGAACACGTTATGAAAATCACCGATGTGACCGTAGAGCGTTATGCGTGGCCGCGGCCGCAGCCGATTAGCAACGGCAAATACACCTATGTGGATGTAAGCCTGAATTTGGTCCACATTCAGACCGATGAGGGGGTAACCGGCGTGGGCTGGGGCGGCGGCACGGCCTCTGGCCAGGGCAGCGACTTGACCACCACGCTGATCGACTATTTTAAGCCCATCCTGGTGGGCGAAGACCCGTTTAACTACCGGCGCATTTGGGCCAATATGTGGCTACCCAAGCTGGTGGGTCGGCGCGGGCTTTCGACGCGCGTTATCAGCGCCATTGACATTGCGCTGTGGGACCTCATGGGCAAGATCGTCGACAAGCCAGTCTATAAGCTGCTGGGCGGCTATCGCGACCGCATTCCGGCCTATATTGCCGGCGGTTATTATGAAGAGGGCAAGGGGCTACGCGAACTGGCCCAGGAAATGGAGGAAAATCTGCTGCTGGGCGCCAAGGCCATCAAAATGAAGATCGGTGGCGTGCCTATCAACCAAGATGTGGAGCGGGTGCGCGTGGTGCGTGAAACCATCGGGCCGGACGTTAAGCTGCTGGTGGACGCCAACAACGCCTACGTCGCCCACGAAGCCATTGAGATCGCACGCAAAATGGAGAAATATGAGCCCTTCTGGTTTGAAGAGCCGGTGGCGCCCGATGACTATCGCGGCCACGGCCGCGTGGCGCGGGCCACATCGATCCCCATTGCCACCGGCGAAAATGAATACACGCGCTACGGTTTCCGCGACTTAATTGATCATGATGCCGCCGCCATCTTCAACGCCGACGCCCAAATCCTGGGCGGGCTGACCGAGTTTATGCAGGTGGCCGCCCTGGCCGCGGCCCAAGACCTGCTCATTGCGCCCCACGGCGCCCAGGAAGTACATATTCACGCCGTCTGCGCCATCTCCAATGGGCTGATTCTCGAATTCTACCGCGAAACCGTGGACCCGCTGCGCATGCAGATCTTCGAGGAGCCCATGAAGCTGGACGCCGAAGGCTACGTGGCCGCACCGGATCGACCGGGCTTGGGAATCACGCCCAATTATGAGCTGCTGGAGCGCTATCGACTTGGCGGATGAGGGGATGACAAGGGGACCGGGTGACAAGGTGAATAGTTGGGCGGTTTGTTATAGTTGCCGCAGAGCATGTTAGCATTCGTAGGGGCATGATGGGCGGCGAGAAAACATTGTGACAGGACCAAGAATTCCGTTCGCCGCCTATCGTGCCCGCCATATCATCCAACAATCTCTGCCCGCGCAAATCAATCCTTCGACGTAGACAACAACTGGGTAAATGACCACAAAAACCCAAGAATTACGCAGAGCCCTTTTGTGCATTCTGTGTTCTTGTGGCTATTCCAAACGCTATTCCATAAACGCAAGGAACCAACCATGAATATTCAAAAACAACCTTTCGGCGTGGCGCGCAACAATACGCCGGTAGACCTATTTACATTGACCAACGACAACGGGATCACCGTCAAAATCACCAATTACGGCGGCATTATCACCTCGGTTGTAACGCCAGACCGCAATGGCCAGCCCGGCGACATTGTGCTGGGCTTTGACAAGCTGGCGGGCTATTTGGGGCCGCATCCGTTTTTTGGGGCGTTGGTGGGGCGCAACGCCAACCGCACGGCGGGCGCCCGCTTTGCGCTGGACGACGTTGAGTATGCGCTGGCGCAGAACAATGGTCCCAACCACCTGCACGGCGGGCTCATCGGCTTCGACAAAGTGGTGTGGCAGGCGGCTGAATTTGCTGACGATGATGGCGTGGGCGTGGTGCTGACTTACACCAGCCGCGATGGCGAAGAGGGCTATCCGGGCAACCTGGCGGCGCAGGTAACCTACACGCTGAACAACCAGAACGAGCTGCGCATTGATTACGCCGCCACCACCGATGCGCCCACGGTGGTCAATTTGACCAATCACAGCTATTTCAACTTGGCCGGTGCGGACACAATCCTCGACCACGTGGTGACGCTCAACGCTGACCGTTACACGCCGGTGGACGCCACGCTGATCCCCACGGGTGAGCTGGCTCCGGTGGAGGGCACGCCCATGGATTTCCGCCAGCCCACGCGCATTGGCGAGCGCATTGACCAGCCGCACGAGCAGCTTCAGCGCGGCGGCGGCTATGATCACAACTGGGTGCTCAATGGCACATCGGGCATTCTGCGCCACGCCGCCACCGTCAGCGAACCCTCCAGCGGGCGGCGCATGGACGTTTCCACCACCCAGCCGGGCATCCAATTCTATTGCGGCAACATGATGCCGGAACAGATTACGGGCAAAGGCGGCCACGTTTATCCGCGCCGCGGCGGCTTGTGTTTGGAGACGCAAACCTTTCCGGATGCGGTGAATCAGCCTACCTTTCCGTCGCCGGTGCTGCGCCCCCGCGAACGCTATGCGCAGACGACGGTGTTTCGGTTTGGAAGCTGACCCAGTGCAGTTCCATTTCAGAACGACTGCAAAATGTAGAGGCAGATCATGCCGATGAGAATAGTCAGAAAGACATTTTTGGTGCGCCAAGCTACAACAGCGGCAACCAAGCTAGCCACCAGGCGGTCATTGCCAAGGGACAAATTGAGCGCGTTCTGTCGAATTGCCACTTCGGGGAGCGTAATGGCGGTGAGCGCGGCCAACGGCACAAAACGCAGGGCGCGCTGCATCAGCCCCGGCAGCTTTATGCGTTCAAGCAGCGCAATAAAAGAGAAGCGATAGGCGAACGTAATCAGGCCGATCAAGACGAGGGTGAGCCAAAACATCATTAGATTCTGCATTCCATTTTAGTGTTTTTTTTAAATATGGCTCTTCGGGCTCTCAGAAAGCGCCACGCATTGGCTTCGACAAGCTCAGCCGCCGCGACGCCAGCTCTCATTGGTCACTACTGTCGTTCCGCCAAGAGGCCGGCCATGATGCCGAGCAAGATTGCCGTGACCAGCCCCAGTTTCAGCGGCATGTGGAAAACCAGCAGCGACGCCGCACCCGCTACCACAACCGTAATAAGCGCCGCCCGATCTTTGATCATGGGCACGACCAGGGCGATAAAGGTAAGCGGCAGTGAAAAATCAAGCTCCCAGCTGGCGGGGATTTGGGCGCCCACAAAGATGCCAATGGCGGTGGTAAGCTGCCAAGTGATCCACAGGCCCAGCCCCGCCCCCAGAAAAAACCAGTGGGCATTGCGCCGGGTATCTTGTTGGGTGGGGCTATCAGCCGGCTGTGCGTAGCGCGTAATGGCTACGGCATAGGCCTCATCGGTAAGCAGATAGGCCAGCAGCATCTGCCAGGGCGTAGAGAGGCGGCGCAGATGTGGAGCCACCGATGCGCTATAGAGCATATGGCGAATATTGACCACGGCCGCCGTAATGGCAATGATGACCAGCGGCGTATTGACGGCAGCCAGCTGGGCAATAATAAATTGGGCCGAACCAGCAAAGACGATCAGCGACATGGCCTGCGCCATCATGGCGGGCAATCCGGCGCTAATGGCCAGGATGCCGTATATGAGCCCAAAGGGAAAAACGCCCAGCAAAATGGGCGCCACGCCTTTGACGCCCGCCCAAAATTCGCACGCGGCCGACGGCGCGGCTATGGCGGCTTCCAAAGCGGGAGGGTTAGCTTTTTGCAGGTTGTTCATGCATCCAGTATGGCGCGTGGACGGCGAGCTGTCTTGTACAAAATTGCGCAGTTATCTCCGCTAGCCGCGATACTGCCCCGGCGGCACCCCCACCACGCGCTTAAAGTGGCGATTGAGATGGCTCTGATCCGCAAAGCCTACCTGCTGGGCAACATCGGCTGGCGCCATGCCCGCCACCAGCAATGTCTTGGCCTGTTGCAGGCGCAGCTGCGTCTGGTAAGCATGAGGCGAGAGGCCCACCGCGGCTTTGAAGCTGCGCAAAAAGTGATAGGGGCTCAGATGCGTCAGCGCGGCCAATGCTTCCAGCCGCACGGTATGCATAAAGTTGGCGTCCAGATATTCCTGGGCCTGGCGCAACGGCGGCTGCAAACGCTGGGTGGATAGCGGCATGGCGGCGCGGGCGCCATCGGCGTGCCGCTGGATCAAGCAACAGAGCATATGCCATAGATGCGAATCGTGGGCCAATGAGGAATCATCGTGTTCCAAGAGCTGATGCGCCTGCACAATCTGGGCGGCGATGATGGGGTCATTTACAACGGGGGTTGCAAAGAACGGATAATCCTGAGCACAACCGGCCAGCGCCGAGGCCACGCGACGCAACAAGTCGGCGCTGGGGTACAACATGCGATAGCGCCAGCCGGCTGCGGTTACGGCCTCACCGGTGTGTACTTCACCGGGATTGATGATGACCACGCTTCCACTAGGGGCCACGTGCCATTGCTTGCGATAGAAAAAAGTCTCGGCGCCTGCTTCAATCACGCCAATGGCATAGCCTTCATGGACGTGAGGGCTAAAGATATGGGTAATGTAGCGGGCGCGCAGCAGCTCCAGGTTATCCAGCAGGGGGTTGCGCCAGAAGAACGTCTCTTCGCGCTCAAGTGGTTGAGGCATGAACAATTTGCCGGACGTATGTGGCGTTTGGTTAATTTTGTTGCAGCGCAGTGGCCAAACGCACGGTAGTCGCCGCCAGCTCTTGCAGCCGCGCTTTAATGACATCGGACGTAATATGCATGGTGGGCAGGCGGTCATCCCCAAAATCGTCTTTGGTGGCGTAGACAAAGCGCGGCACAATCAGGCAGCGGAAGTCGAGCATCAGGCTATTGGCCAGCCCCATAACGGACATGTAGCTGGCGCGACCGCCGGCGGCGCAGATAAAGCCGACAATTTTGTTATTCCACGCCCGCATGCCCAATTCCAGCAGATTTTTGGCCGCGGCGTTGACGTCATAATTGTAGATCGGCACGGCCAAGAGAATGGCGTCGGCCTCGGCAATTGCTTTGATGATGGCAACCGCGGCTTCGGTCTTGTCTGCGCTGACCGCGTCGCAAAACGGCAGGTCCAGATCGCGCAGATCGTAGAGCGTGGATGATGCGCCCAGCGCGTGCAGATCCTGAATGAGCTGGCGCGCTAATATATATGAACGGCTTTGCGGGTGCAGCGAACAACTGATGACGAGAATGTTCATTGGATGACTTTCTAGTTGGACCGGCGAGACCATCTGGCGCACCGGCGTGTGGCCTGGGACATGTTATTGAGACCTCTCCCTGCCGCTTTATTTGTTCTGATTGTCCCAATGAGGACATGGCAGGAATGTTACGCTTTTTTCTCGTATAAAGCAACAATTATCCAAATATGCGACTTGCTTTCGGATTCCATGTGCATTACACTCTGTGCATGATCCCCGGTCAATCTAAAGGAGACTCCAATGCACATTACATTTCACGGTGCCGCGCAAGAAGTCACCGGCTCCATGCACCTAATCGAAGTCAACGATAAACGCATTCTGTTGGACTGCGGCCTCTACCAGGGGCATCGAGCGGACACCTATGCGCGCAACTTGAACTTTCCCTTTGACCCAGCCACCATTGATGCCGTGATCCTCAGCCATGCCCACATTGACCATTCGGGCAACATCCCCAATCTGGTCAAGCGCGGCTTCCGCGGCAACATTTGGAGCACCGCCGCCACGCGCAACCTGTGTACCTACATGCTCATGGACTCAGGCCACATCCAGGAGCAGGATGTCGAATATTTGAACAAGCGGAATCGGCGCAAGGGCGAACCACCCATAGAGCCCATCTACACGCGGCAAGACGCCGAAAACTCGTTCGACTATTTCGTCAGTATTGGGCTGCATCGTACGGTTACGGTAGCCGACGGCGTGGATTTAACCTATTTTGACGCCGGCCACATTTTGGGGGCCGCCTTTGTGCAGTTGGACATTCGTGAGCACGCCACGGGCAAAAAGTGGCGGCTCGTCTTTAGCGGCGATTTGGGGCGCGAGGAAACACCCATTCTACATCCGCCGGAAGCGCCTGCCGATGCCGATATTGTGCTCATGGAGAGCACCTATGGCAATAGACTTCACGGTGAGTTCAACCAGGCCCGCAAAATGTTGCGCAATGTGGTGCGCAATGCCGCGCGCCGCCGCGGCAAGGTGATCATCCCGGCGTTTGCCGTGGGGCGCACGCAGGAACTGGTTTACGTTCTCAACCAGCTCGATGCGGATGGCGACATTCCGTCGCTGCCCGTTTTTGTGGATAGTCCGCTGGCCGTCAACGCCACCGATGTCTTTCGCATGCATCCAGAAGAGTGGAACGACACGGTCAAACAGTTTCTGCTGGAAGATGGTCGGCGCAGCCCCTTTGATTATGCCAATGTAGAATATGTGCGCGAGGTGCGGCGCAGCAAACAGCTGAACTATCTGGACGAATCGGCCATTATTATCAGCGCCAGCGGCATGGCCGAAAGCGGACGCATTCTGCACCATCTAAAAAACAACATTGGCGATAGCCGCAACACGATTTTGCTGGTCAGCTTTCAGGCCGAGCATACATTGGGGCGGCGGCTTAAAGATGGCGTCAACCCCGTGCGCATTTTCGGTGAAGAACACACAGTGCGCGCCCAAGTCGAATCCATCGAAGGCTACAGCGCCCATGCCGACCAGGCCGGGCTCCTCAGCTGGGCCCGCCATTTTGACCGCAAGCGCTTGCAGCAAATGTTTCTGGTCCACGGTGAGCCGGATGCGCAAGGCGTGCTAATCGAAAAACTAAAACAGGGCAATATTGAGAACGTCACGGCGCCAAAGCGGGGGCAGAAATTTTCGTTTTGAGTTGCAAAGCTCAGTAGCGCACAATGCGCTGTATCCAGAGAATGCCCATTTCTCTCCTCATCAATTACCGAAACAATTTATGAATGTTCATCAACCGCTGGCGGGCTTGAAACCATTAAAATTTTGGCAGCCCCAATTGGGCGATTGCTCCATGCGCATGCAGCTGCAATAGATATTGGGCCATTTGACGGGCGGGGATGGCGCGCCCCGTCTCCAGCCACCACTGCACAATGCCCATTTGAGCCGCCGCCAGATAGCGCAAACTGAGTGGCAGCGGCATGTCAACTTGGGCTTCATTCAACCCCATGCCGCTAAAAACCTGGTGGAGCTGTACTTCAATCTGGTCGCGCACCCGTTCCTGAAAGTGCGGAATGCCAGACAGCAGCGCCAAATAGAAGTCAGCGTACTCGGCCACATGTGCAAAGAGTAAGGTCCAACCATCGACTGGATCAGTCGCGTCCAGCGTCTGCACGGACGCCATGTACTCAGCAGTTAAATCAGCATACACCCGTTCCGCCAGCTCATATTTATCGGCATAGTGCCGGTAAAATGTGGCGCGGTTGATCATGGCGCGCTCGGCCAGCATGTTTACGGTAATTGCTTCAAAACCCTCCTCTAGCACCAGCGCAATAAAGGCATCGCGCAACATTTTTCTGGTGCGCCGCACGCGCAGATCATCGTTTTGCGACATTTTTCCACTCCCGTTGCATAGACAACAAAGCCATCGCTTTGCCCATTGACAAGCCACACACGGTAATATATGCTGATTTGCATCAGTATGCAAGATATGCAACATAGAGTCGCACAATTACAACAATTGCCCATTAGGAGCGATATAATGACCACCGCCCACCGGCTGGGCTGGCGCGAGATGCAAAACTTTCGCCATGACCAGCCCAATACCATTTTACAGTTAACCGAACAATTGGGTCGTTTGGCCCACGTAAGCATGTTGGGCATTCAGCTGCATCTGATTTGCGAGCCGGACGCCATTCGCGAACTGCTGATAAAACATGCCGATCAGCTTCACCGCGACCCATTTACGCGGCGCATCTTTGACCGCTTTGTCAGCGGCGGCGTCTTTATGGCCGAGGATGAGGCGTGGCGCCGGCAGCGCAAATTGGTGCAACCCGTTTTTCACGCCGCGCATATTGAGCAGTACGCGCAAACCTTTGCGGACTACGCGCAAAAAATGTGCAATTCCTGGCAACCGGGCCAAACGCGCCGGCTCGATCAGGAGATGATGGCGCTGGCGCTGCGCATTATTTGTCAAACCATGTTTGGCGCCGATATCGATGGCGTCACCGACCGCATTGGGCAACTCATGCAGACCATTATGGCTGAAGCCGAGGCGCAGCTGCGGGCGCTGATGCCCGCACCCAAGTGGCTGCCCACCCCCGGAAATAGTCGTCAGCGCCGCGCCGTGCAAGAGATTCAACAGCTGCTCATGGAGATTATTCAAGTACGCAAAGCGCAGAAGGATCATGACGGTGATGATCTGCTGGCGCGGCTGCTGCTGGCGCGTGATGAAAAGGGCAATGCCATGAGTGATCAGCAGGTGCTGGATGAATGTTTGACTGTTTTTGTGGCCGGTCACGAAACCACAGCCGTGGCGCTGACCTGGGCGTGGGTCCTACTCTTGCAACACCCCGATAAACTGGCAAAGTTGCAGCAAGAAGTGCGCGATACGCTCAACGGTGCGCCCATGCATTTTGGCGCGCTGGCCCAGATGCCCTATTTAAACCAGGTGGTCAAAGAGACGCTGCGGCTTTACCCGCCCGCGCCGGGCTTTGGCCGCACGCCCACAGAACCCTTTAGCTTCAACGGGACCGAGTTTAAGCCGGGCGACATTCTCATGTTTAGCATCTATGCTTTGCACCGACAAAAGGATTTCTATCCACACCCGGAACAGTTCCAGCCGGAACGCTTTGCCACCGATACCGCGCAGCCACCGCGCTATGCCTACGCGCCCTTTGGGGCCGGCCCGCGCACCTGTGTGGGCAACCACTTTGCGCTGCTGGAAATCCAGATGGTGCTGGCGACCATGGTGCAATTCCTGGAAATATCATTGGCGCCCAACCAGCAAATCGAGCCGGTAACATTAGTCACGCTGCGGCCCAAAGACGGGGTCCGCATCCATGTACACTCACGCGCGTCGCACGCCGGTCCATAAGCCAATTTCACGCGTGCAGTGAATTCTCAATTCGCTGCATCTGGCCCGCCATCTGTTATACTTTCGGTTGTCGATTTTTATGCCTACCTCTTCACTAGAATGGACATTTCGTGACGACCGAAACCACCAAACCGCCTTTGGATGCGCCTGATGGCGTGCATGCATCAGACGCACCGCCCTATGTCGATGTACTCCAGCAGACCGATTTTCGTTTGCTCATGGCCGAACGGCTGACCAGCGCGCTGGCCGGCGTGGGCTTTGCCACGCTCATCGGCTACCAGCTCTACACCATGACGCGCGACCCGCTGTCGCTGGCCTGGCTGGGGCTCATTGAGGCCGTCCCGGCCCTGTTGCTCTCGCTCATCGGCGGCTATGTGGCGGATCGGGTCAACCGCAAGCGCATTGTGCTGGCTACCGTAGCCATCAACATTTTCTGCATGTTGACGCTAATGGTGCTGGCGCGCGACCCGGAACGCTTTGGGCTAGCCGCGATTTACAGCGTGGTGGCGCTCTTTGGCTTTGCCACCGGCTTCTTCCGCCCGGCCTCCTCCGCCTTTGAACAGCAGGTCATCCCCATGCGCCAGGCCGCACGCGGGGCTTCGCTCACGGCCACCATGTGGCTGGCAGGCGGCATTGCCGGCGGCCCGCTGGCCGGGTTCTCCATCGACTTTCTGGGCATCCCTACCACCTATGGGCTGATCGCCTTGCTTATGTTTATTGCCGCCATCTGTTTCTTCTTGATCCCTGCTCGCCCCGTGCCGCCACCCGATGCCGACGAGACCATCTGGGAAAGCCTACGGGCCGGTGTGCGCTTTGTGCTGCGTAATCAGCCATTGGCCGGTTCCATGGCGCTGGATCTATTTGCCGTACTCTTTGGCGGCGCCATGGCGTTGCTCCCCATCTTTGCCACCGACATCTTGGGCGTCGGCGCGCGCGGGTTGGGCTTTCTGCGTACGGCGCCGGCCATTGGCTCGCTGTTGGTCATGGTCATGGCCACGCGGCGGCCACCCACCAACCACGCCGGACGCAACCTGCTTTGGTGCGTAGCCGGCTTTGGCGTCAGCATGATTGTCTTTGGCCTCTCCAGGAATTTTGTGCTGTCGCTGGTGGCGCTCTTTTTCAGCGGCATTTTTGACGGCGTCAGCATGATCATCCGTGAAGTGATCATGCGCGTCCTCTCCCCCGAGCAGATGCGCGGTCGCATTGCCTCGGTGAGCTGGCTCTTTATCGGCGCCTCCAACGAGCTGGGCGCGTTTGAAAGCGGGCTCTTTGCCAAACTGCTGGGCGCCGCGCCATCGGTCATGGCGGGCGGCACGGTTACGCTGCTGGTGGTGGCCACCGTTGCCGCCACGTTGCCCCAGCTGCGCCAACTGCGCCTGCCCGACGCGGAGATTTAGGTTAGGGCCAGCGGCTGGGCAACACGCAACTAATGGCGTATCAAGCGTCGGCGCGCGGCGGGGTGATTCACGTGCACCTGTTGGGGAAGCGGGTTGGTCTGGGCGGGCGGTGACGGTAGTAGCGGGGCGGGTGATTGGGGAAAGTAGTGGTATAATATATCCATTATCGACCCGCATAGATAATCAAACTTTGGGGTAAATATGTCACTATCGACCACAGACTATGCAGAGATGAAATCCGCGCTGAAAGAAGCGCTTGTTGAATTGATTCAAGAGCGGCGGGAGCTGTTTCACGAATTGCTCAAGGAAGTTGCCGAAGAAGCCATTTCCATTGAAGAGAGGATTCCCAGCGTCTTGCCGCAAGCAGGGCGATTTCTTGACGAAGAGTTTGAGAAAGCCGTCGACCGCGAAATTAGTGCATTCCACAAAATGCATGCGGCATTGATGGCTCAACATGTCGGTGAGTACGTGGCCATCTATGGAGAGCAGCTAATTGATCATGACGCCGACAAGCTGGCCCTTTATCAACGCGTCGAAAAAGCGTACCCACAGCAATTTGTCCTAATGCGCCGAGTTGAAAAAGAACCCGAACGTGAGCTATTATTTCGATCCACACGCTACTTCGTAAAAGAATCATGAGCATCTCTTTCGACTACGATCTCACCTATCCGGGGCCCGCATTCCCAATCGCAGAAATCAGCATTTTCAGTGAAAGTAATCTGCAAGCTAATGCGTTAACCGCGTTGGTTGACACGGGCGCAGATGCAACGCTGATTCCGCTTGCACTATTAGAATCTATCCATGCACGCCGAGTGGATACGAAATTTGCCCGCGGCATTAATGGCAACCGGTATGTGGTCCGGCTCTATTCAATCACTATTACTATTGGTCCGTACAAGGTATATGGCATTGATGCGGTAGCGAACGAAAATACGTCTGAAATTATTCTGGGGCGAGATGTGCTTAATCAGCTAATGATCAGGTTAGATGGAATTGCACAAATAACGGAGATTGAGGTTTGAAACGCCCTACGGCACATCTACCTGCACGGTGATGCGGTCAATATTGTTGTTCACCACTTCCACAAACTCTTGAATCAGCCCACCCCACCAAAAGGTAGTGCCGACCGGCGGCTTTTCGTCTAAAATGATGCAACCGCTTGTTTTACCGCTGTGGTCCGGCATGAGGTACCACTGCTCATGGCCATCGATCAGGCGCATTTCCAGCTCCTCTTGGCTGCCAATAGCCCAACGGTAGGGGAAGTCTACGCCGGTGGTGTCGAAGTTGATGCCAAAGCGCCAGACACCGGCCTGCTGATGAAACGATTCTTCGTCCTGCGCCACGGCAATCGTGTTGTAATTCTCCGCAAAGCGATATTCTTGACCGGGCCACGGCCCCGCCGTGCGAATGGGCACCGTGCTCTCGTTTTTGACAATGGCCGTAAAGCAGAGCTTATCGCCCAGCGGCAGACCCACCACGCGGTTGGTCTCATCGCGGCGTTCACCATCGGCCCAGACCGCGTACCAGTTGATCTCCCCCTGCACGACGTCGGCGCGCGGTTTGCCCCCTTCTTCAATCGTCAATTGTTGCGAGACGCGCACGGCGTTGCCGGCAAAATCGTGGGCTTCGGCCACAATGGTATAGGCGCCGTCGGGTGGCGGATCGGCGTTCAGGTCCACGCCGCCATCGTAATCATAATCCTTATACCCCGCCTCGTTGGGGTCCACCACATCGGGCTGGGGCGGCAGAAAAAAGCGCACATCCGGTTTGGCGGGGTCAAGGAGATAGACCTGCATGGTGTTGACATCTTTGGTGAGATAAAAGTTGACGCTGACGCGATCGTCAATGCTGTCTTGGTTGGGCGTAAAGGTGGTCGGCTCCACCACAAAGTTGTTGAGCTGCGGCATCTCCGTATCGCCATCGTGCAGCGCTACCTGCCCGGTCACAACCAACCCGTCACCCGCATCATCCACAGCCTCGATTGCCCATTGATAAGCGCCATCATCGAGCACGCGGCTCAAAATTTCCTGCGTGCCGTAATCCGTCTCGACCACGGCCGGATCGTCCACCGCGCCGCCCCAATAGACGCTGTAATTGCCGGCGGCCCGGCGCTCATCCTGCCGAAAGTAGAAACGCGCCCCGGCTTCATTCTCAAAATAGATGCTAACCAGCGCCGACCGCCGCAAGCTGTAGCGAATTTCCGTCACGTCCTGATCACCATCGGCATTGGGCGAAATCGAATCTGGCGTCACCTGTACATCAAAGAGCAGCGGCCCCCACGGTGCATCCAGCTTGCCACAGCCGGCAAGTCCCCAAGTCACCATCATCAACAATATAGATCGTTTCAATACAGAACGTAAGATCACAATGGTTCGCTTTCCCGCAAAGTAATAGCCACTCACTCAATCCGAGCGACACATTTTGTCGATAAGCCCAGCAAAGATTGTCGATATTGCCGCAGGCCCTATTTGCGCCGCCAACCTGAGCACCGCCTACGGCTAGGGGCGAAGGCGCAAATAGGTAGCTTCTTGATTGTTCAAAACCCCGCCAGAGTGTACCAGATTGGAGGCGAAACGCAAGGATCGGCAAGGAGACGCGTGAAAAAGTAGCGGAACGTGGCTACAATTGCTGTTCCTATTCCGCCA
The DNA here is from genome assembly GCA_020634755.1 of Caldilineaceae bacterium. GTDB lineage: Bacteria > Chloroflexota > Anaerolineae > Caldilineales > Caldilineaceae > JACKBC01. The sequence continues at coordinate 132,437 of JACKBC010000008.1, forward strand.
CCACCATCTCCCCCAAAATCACAAAATCGTCTCCTGCTGCTGTTTGCAAGCGGGGTTGGCCGGACACGTTGGCATTATACAAGGCGGTAATGAGCCGATAGGTTCCAGGCGTGGTGGGGGCATCCAACACCAGGGCTTGCTCGACGACCTGGTCGGGCGCCCAGTTTTGCGAGCCATTGGGCAACGGCAGATCGACTTGGCTTTGCGGCTGACCAGCCGAGTTGATAAATTGAACAGTGACGGCATAATCAGCCGCCGGCGTCGACGCTGCTTGCCACACCATGTGCAATTCCAGCGGGCGGCCAGCCGGAACGGTGGCGGGCAACGTCTCCAGCAACCCCAGCAGTCGAACCTGCCCGGCCCAGTCGGCAGCAAGCGGCTGCGCCAACGCCGGTGGCGTAAATTGGCGCGTCGAGGGCACAATAGTAATGGGCAGCTGCGTCCCGCTTTGAGGCACAGTAGATAGCGCCAGCACAAGCAGCGCTTGGCCTGGTTCGGCATGGCGGGGTGCGCGCAGCCGGTGCACCGTGCGCAGGAAGCGGTCCGCCGGCCATTGGCTTGTTGGCAAAGCCGGCCAAAGCGACATCAACTCCTGGCCCATTGTGGCGCCATCAGCATTTTGCCACTGCACATCCAGATCGGCATCGACCGTTAGCGGCTCACCCAATCGCCAAGTAATGGCCACATCCACTGGTTGACCCGGCTCAAGCGTATCTTTGTCCAACGTGGCGGATGCGCTGACCGGAATCGGAATCGATTGGCGGGGCAGTTCATAGGCCAGCGGCGGCAATTGCGCCACCGCTACATCGAGCAGTGCCCGCTTGCCCAGCGGCGCGCCAGCAGCATCCAGCAAATCCAGCCCGGCGGGATCACCATCCGCGGCATAAACGCCCAGGCGCAGCTGGTAGCTCCCCGGCAGCCCGTCGAAGCCCAACCAATCGGCGGCCACCATCTGGCTCACCTCAATCTGCTCGGGCTGCCAGCGAAAAGTAGGAAAATCGTATCCGGCCAAGCGCCGATCGGCAAGCCGCGCATAGGCCACCCCCGCCGCCGTTTCCAGCGTACCCACCATGTGCAGGTCGGCAGCGATGGCGTTTACAGCGGGGGGCAGCCGCCAAAAGAGCAGCAGTGTGCCATTGGGCATCACATCGTGACCGATCAGCTCGAGTTGGTGGCCAAAAGCGAGCGGCGGCTCAAGCACATGGGGAATGGTCGGCGAAATCGCCGCTGCATCCACCTGGGCAAAATGACGCACAGTGAGCCCCCAAAACTGGCGCTGGGTCGGCGCCTCTTGCCCAGCTTGCATCAGATGCAGCGGCGTCACCTGCATGGGATCCACCACCTCATCCTGCCAGCCCACCAGCCAAGCGCCGCTTTTGCCCATCAAGCCCTTTTGCAAAAGCGCCGCGCCCTCTGCATAATCGAGCACCGCCGCCACATTGAGAATTTCCAGTTCGGGCACACGCACGGCAGGCGTGTGGGGTGCATAATAGTGCCAGACCGGCCAAGCATGACCGCTCACCAACACAACCGCTTCATCGGCCGCCATGTGTCCCACCACAAAGCGCGCCGCCTCGCGCCACTGATCCTTGGTAAACGCTTTGTTCCCAAACCAATTGCCATCGGCCCACAAAAATCCCGCCACCAATATGGTTGTCGCCATGACGGCTAGCCCGGTTGCGCCTCGCCCCTTGCCCCCATCTACCATTGTGCCCAGCCCCACACTCCACAGCAAAATCAACCCCGGCAGCCCGATCATCACATAGCGCTCGTTAAATTTAGGTACAAAGAGCGCCAGCATCAGCACGCCGGCTACGGGTAGCACAAGCCAGAGCAGACTCAAAAGCCATTGACGTCCTGCGCGCATTCGCACCCATCCGGACATGGCCGCCAACGTAACGAGCCCATAGCCAACCAGCAGCCGAATCGCTTGGGGCTCCAACACTGTTTCACCGCTGGTAAAGCTGATCAACACGTGGCGCAGCGCTTCCCACAGCTTAAAGCCACCTTGCCAATAGCTGGCATCGGTGGAGAGCTGCGTAACCATAATGAAGAGCCACGGGAGATAGAATAGAAGGGGAATGGAAATATAGAGCAGAGGACGGAGTGACGCGATGGGCGAATTGTTAGAGGAGCGAATGCCTGGCTGAGGCAGAGCATTCTGCTGAGACCGGCGGAAAAAATCCAACGCCACGAAGCACACGATGTACACCAAGAAGGCTAGCCACAAAAAAAAGGCAAAATAGTGGGTATAGAGAGCCGCCGTTGTACTCATCACATACAGCAGCCATCGCTGTGCGCGCACACCGGCCCTCTCTTGCGCCGCATCCGTTCCGACCCCTTGCAGCAGCCCCACGCCCATTAAAACGCCCAGCATGGTGAGCAGGCTATACATGCGTGCTTCCTGGCTGTAATAGAGCAGCAGCGGGTGCAGTGCCGCGATCAGCGCGGCCACAACGGCGGCGCGGCGGCTGTGGACGAGCTTAAAGGCCAAAGCGACCAGGAGAGGTACGATCAGCACGCCACTAAACACAGAAGGAGCACGCAGGCTCCACTCGGACCAGCCGGCCAGCCGCCCCCAGGCCCACACAAGGTAATAATAGAGCGGGGGCTGGATGTCGCGGGCCGTCCAGCTTGTCAGATTGCCAAGCGTACGTTGGGCAATTTCAGCGGTCACGCCTTCATCATACCAGAGGCTTTGCGCATCCAGGCGATAGACGCGCAGCGCAAAGGCCACTAAAATGAGCGCCAAAAGCAATAGCCGTTGTCGGTTGGAAGAAGTTGCGGACTTGTTCATTCTGGTGGCGAGAACGCCTTTTCTGGCGCGGGCAGTTCCGCCGGGCGTAAATCGGTCAGCGCGCTGACGCCAGCCATCATGATTTCTCCCAGCGTGGTCCAAATGCGCATGGCCAGCGCCGCCACCGTCACTGGGCCGCCGCCCAGCAGCGGCGCCAGCAGCACGTAGAAGGCGCCTTCGCGCACGCCAAAGCCACTGGGCGTTATAAAGCTAATAAAGCCAACCGCATAGGCAATGGCATAGGAGGCCAGCAGGTGCGGCAACAGCGGCTGCATCTGGGCCGTTGTGTATGCGGCCAGGGCAAAGGTAATGGCCGCAAACGACGCACCCCACAGCATCCAATCCGCACAGGCCAGCAGCAACGCCCACAGCAGATTGGCAGAGGTAAAGCGACCCACCGTACCCGCACGTCCAATGCGGCGCAATGCCCAATTGAGTATGCCGATGAGCCAGTCAGGCCGCCACAGGAAAATAAGCACCGGCAGCAGCACTAGCCCCGCCAACCACGGCGCCATTTGGCCCAGCGCATCGGTGATCAATCCATAGTTGCCGGTGGCGAAAAAATAGATGCCCGCAATGGGCGCGGCGGCCAGCAAAATGACCACTTGATAAAGCACCACGCTGGTCAACGTGGTTTCGGGAGCCACGCCATGCTGACGACAGCGCAGCGTCATGCTGAGCGGCTGCCATATGTTGCCCGGCACGTAGCGCACAATGGCGCTGAGAAACCATATGCGAGCGGCGGTAGCGTACGGCACATATCCGCCCAACAAGTGGAGCAGATAGCGCCACACCGCAATTTCCAGCCCCCAGCTGGCCAGCAAAAACAGCGTAGAAATGACCAGCCATCCGCCATGCAGCCGCCACGGCTGGTCGCGCAGCTGCTCCCACTGGGCGCTCAACACATAGAAAATAAAGGCCACGGCTAGCCCAACCATTACGGGCTGGCTGTATTGAAGAAACCGCTTTTGCATAATGTAGCAAAGTATATCATAAGCGTTTTGATCCGGTCGATTGCTCAACCGCCGGTGGGAGCCATTCGGTTTGGGGCAAGATGTATGCTTAGCCGGGAGCCGGACACGGGCGGACTTCGTCATGAATACACCGTTGCGCTGTACTCATTCTGTAATGTTAAGATTCTGTATCGAACTTGCCAACCTCCGTTTGACAAATATGCACCGGCTGTTTACGATAACGCCATGTATACTTATGCGTATCCGCGCCCCAGCGTAACCGTTGATATTATTGTCTTTACATTTCAACAGGACGAGCTATGCGTCCTATTGGTACAGCGTAAAAGCGAGCCCTTTGCCGGCAACTGGGCGCTACCCGGCGGTTTTGTGGAAATGGATGAAGATTTGGAAACTGCGGCCCACCGCGAGCTGGTCGAAGAGACCAGCGTGCACGATGTATACTTGGAGCAGCTTTACACCTTTGGCGAGCCGGACCGCGACCCCCGTGGACGCGTGATTACCGTGGCCTATTTTGCCCTGCTCAGTCTAGGCCAGGCCGCCGAACAGGCCGTGCGGGCGGGCGATGACGCCGGCGACGCCCGCTGGTGGAACATATATGACCTGCCCAACCTGGCCTTTGATCACGGTCGTATTCTTGAATACGCGCTGCGCCGACTGCGCTGGAAGCTTGAGTGGACGGCGCTGGGGTTTCTGCTGCTGCCCGATGAATTTACGCTTTCTGAATTACAGCAAGTTTACGAAACGATCCTCGATCAACCGCTGGACAAGCGCAATTTTCGCCGCAAAATGCTCTCGGCAAAAGCGGATGATGAAATCATTCTGGAAGAGAGCGGCAACTATCGTCAGGGCGATCACCGCCCGGCCAAGCTTTATCGCTTTACCGCCAAAGCGGTGGAGCTAGAACAGGTTCGGCGCAGATTCCCGTAGCGCTTTACGAGGTGCGATGTGCGATTTACGGGGTTGACTCGTCGACAAGATCGTTTCGTAATTCGCCATTCATGGCGCCGCGCATTTACGATTTACGGGGTTAACTCGTTGACAAGATGACCGTGGAATTCGTACGTCACAGGGCAGCGCATTTACGATTTACGAGATTGCATCGTTAACGAGAACACTTCGTAAATCGTACATCCCAAATCGTACATCTTAGACAATAACTTTCCGACTTACGAAGCTGCTTTGTCAACCAGACCACTTCGTACATCGCAATTCAAAAATCGTAAATACCACAAAGGATCACCCAATGACCACAACCCCATCCCTCCGACTCGGCACCTCCTCATATTCCTATTGGCATTTTACGCCACAGAAGACGCCCATCTCCTATGTGCTGGAGCAGGCGCACGCATTGGGTCTGCACGGCGTGGAGCTGCTGCATCGCCAAATGGAAAGCGAAGAGAACAGCTATGTGCAGGGCATTAAGCGGCAGGCATTCCAGCTGGGGCTGGACATTTATAACCTGAGCATTCACCAAGATTTTGTGTGGGAAGATGCAGCAGAGCGCCAGCAAAACATTGACCACACGCTGCACTGCATTGACCTGGCGCACGAAATGGGCATTGGCTCCATCCGCGTAAACTCGGGCGGCTGGCGCAAGCAGGGCAGCTTTGATGATCTGATCCAGGCGCGCGGCTGGGTGGAGCCCTGGGAAGGCCATACCAAAGAAGATGGCTTCAAGTGGTGCGTAGACGCCATCCACGCCTGTCTGCCCCATGCCGAAAAGCGCGGCGTCATGCTGCTGCTGGAGAATCATTGGGGGTTGACCACCTTTGCCGCCGACATGCGCACCATTATTGAGCAGGTCGATTCCCCCTGGTTCAAAGCCATTTTGGATATGGGCAATTTCCTTTTTGAGGATGATATGTACGCGGCCGTGGCGCATATTGCGCCCTACGTCTGGCTGACCCACGCCAAAACGTATTACGGCGGCGGCACTTGGTATACCCTGGATCTGGATTATGCCCGCATCTTCCGCACGCTGCGCCAAGCCGGTTTCCAAGGCTACGTGTCCATCGAAATGGAAGGCGCCGAAGCGGCCGAGACGGCCATGCCCAAGAGTGTAGCCATGCTGCAAGAAGCGTGGCGCAACGCCTAGGGCACGTTTTCCAACTTGTCCCCCGCCTGTCACACCATACATGTGGCTTATGCAAAGCAATCTTGTCATTCAGACTAACGAGGACGGTTTACAGAAGGCATGTCAAACGATCTTGGCCAAGCATTAGAACGGATCTACGGCGCTGGCGCGACGGACCAACTGGCGCGCTACCAAGCCGCCATGGCCCAATTTCAGGCCACATATGGAGCCCACGGTCCGCTTTACATTTTCCGCGCGCCCGGCCGCGTCAACCTGATTGGTGAACACACCGATTATAATCACGGCTTTGTCATGCCCGCCGCGCTGGACAAAGACATTCTGCTGCTGGCCCGCCCGCGATCAGACGGCGCGGTCAATCTGGCCAATGTGGAAAGCCAGTTTGAGCCATTTTCTTTTACAGTTGCCACAGAGATTCCCATTGGCGCGCCGGGCCATTGGGGCAACTATGTGCGCGGCGCGGCGCAAGTTTTTACACAGGCGAGTGGACGCCCATCCGGTGGTTGGGATGGATTGGTGGCGGGCGCGGCCCCTTTTGGCGTGCCGGTGGGCGCGGGGCTCAGCTCGTCATCGGCGCTGACCGTGGCGGCTATGGTGACGCTCAACACGCTTGCCGGTGTGCAGCTACCCAATGCAGATTTGGTGCAACTTTGCTCCGACGCGGAGTGGTATGTAGGCACACGCGGCGGCATTATGGATCAGTTTGTGGCGCTGTTGGCCCAGCGCGACCACGCGCTCTTTTTGGACTGCCGCCCCGACGCCGCCGGACATTTTCAGACCGAGGCGATTCCGCTGCCCACGACCCATCGCCTGCTGATCGTCAACAGCGGCGTCCACCACGCCAACACGCGCAACGAATTTAATTTGCGCGTGGCCGCCGGGCGCGCGGGGGTCGCGCTTTTGCGACAAACGTATCCGCACATTACGCACCTGCGCGATGTGCAGACAGAGGATTGGGCCGTGCTAGAACCGCTTTTGCCCGAATCCACTTCCGTGGCCGAGCTGAATGCGCAGGGTCTGGCGCTGAACGACATTCCCGGCGCGCCGGCGGATGCAGCGCTGCGCGTGCGCGCCTGCTGTCGCCATGTGTGGAGCGAAAACCGGCGCGTGTTGGGTGCCGTCAACGCCATGCGCAGCGGCAACGTGGCTCAGCTGGGTGCGCTCATGAATTTAGCCCACGCCAGCGCCCGCGATGACTATGCGATTAGCTGTCCCGAAATTGAGGTGCTGGTCGGCGCAGCCCAGCAGGTGGATGGTGTGGCCGGCGCCCGTTTAACCGGTGCGGGCTGGGGTGGCTGCATGATTGCGCTGGTGCAAACAGAGGCCGCGACCGATTTTGAAACGCACGTGGCGCAGGTCTATGGCCAGCAAATGGGCCGTGATGCCGAATTCTTTGCCTGCCAAACAACGCCGGGCGCGGGATTGGTGCTGCAACTATGAGCCAATTTGCTCTCCGCCAGATTGCCGTCGGCTCGCTCAATCCCGTCAAGATAGCGGCGGTGCGCAACGTGACCCAGCAAATTTGGCCCAATAGCCAAGTGATTGGCGTGGCAGCTGCATCGGGCGTACGCAGCCAGCCGCTGGATGATGACGAGGCCATTGCGGGCGCCATTAACCGGGCGCGGGCCGCGCGTTCGGCCGCCAGCGCCGACCTCGGCTTGGGCCTGGAAGGGCATGTGGTCGATACGCCATACGGCATGTTCGTCTCGGCCTGGGTGGCGGCGGCCGCAGTTGCCCCGGACGGCGCCGCCGATCTGGTGGGCTTGGGCGCGGCAGGTCGCTTTCAACTTCCCGAGTGGTTGGCGCGCCAGGTGCGCAATGGGGCTGAACTGGGGCCGCTGATGGACCGTACATTTCACGGCGAAAACACCAAGCAAAAGCAAGGGGCGGTGGGCATTTTCACCAATGGCTTGATGGAACGTACAGAAGCGCTCCAGGTCGGGGTAACGTTTGCGTTGACGCGATTTATCAATCAGGAATTCTACAATCGTTCGTGAATATATATTAGAGATTATCAGAATGAGGATTTATACTGCGGTTGAGATGAGAACCGGAGTTTTCTACTGCCTCAACCGAAGTGATAAAACTCCGGTTCTCATTCAGAGCTGAGTATAGTACGCGGATGAGTACGGATAAACGCTGATTCTCCCTAAATAATCTATGTTACGCAAGCCTAGAGGAAAGTCGACTCGCCGACATTCCTGTTTCTCTCTAGCAGACTGGCTGTCGCTGCGTAACGTGAGTAAATAATCTGTGTTCATCCGCCTGAATCTGCGTACGATTCTTTTAAAAGATTTGATTACCGATAATGTCTAGTAACTATCCAGCTGAAGCCTGAGCTTGTCGAAGGCGTAAGCGGGCTTCGACAAGCTCAGCCCTCGGGAACCTGGATAGTTACAATGTCTATTCAATCAATGCGTTATTGAGAGGAGGGGCTCATGGCTAACGCAGTGCCAATGACATCCAGTTTGAATATTGTACATATCCCAGACAGCGTGATTCCCAAGGCCATTCGGCAAAAGGCGCTGGATGCCAAAAAGAATGAAATTATTAGCGATTCTTATCCGTATCGCGCCAAAATGAAGCGCGGAGAATACGAAGAGAGCAAACAAGCGCTGCAAGTAGAGCTGCTTAAAATGCAGCATTGGGTCAAGGAGTCTGGCCAGCGCCTTGTTCTGCTTTTTGAAGGGCGCGATGCTGCCGGCAAAGGCGGCACGATCAAGCGCTTTATGGAACACATGAATCCGCGTGGCGCGCGCGTGGTGGCGCTGGAAAAGCCAACCGAGCGCGAACAAGGGCAATGGTATTTCCAGCGCTATATAGAGCAACTGCCCACCAAGGGTGAGATTGTCTTTTTTGATCGCTCATGGTATAACCGCGCCGTTGTGGAGCCGGTCATGGGTTTTTGTACACAGGCCCAGCACCACCGCTTTTTGCGGGAAGCGCCACAGGTGGAAAATATGCTCATCAACGATGGCATCCACCTTTTTAAGTTCTGGTTTTCGGTCAGCCGCGAAGAGCAGTTCCGCCGCGTGCGCTCACGCGAAAATGACCGACTCAAACAGTGGAAGCTCAGCCCGGTCGACGCCAAAGCATTGGGGTTGTGGGATGAATATACCAAGGCCAAAAACGCCATGTTTATGGCCACCGACACCAAGGTGGCGCCGTGGGCCGTTATCCGCTCGGACTGCAAGAAGCGGGCGCGCATTAACTGCATGCGCTACGTGTTGGGGCGACTGGACTATCCCGACAAAGACAGCAGCGTGGTCGTCCGGCCAGATCCCAAAATTGTGGGGCCCAAAGAACAGATCTACGAAGGAGACGACTGGTAAATTTTATGAAAGGGATTATTTTGGCCGGTGGTCATGGCACGCGTTTGGAACCGTTGACCTTTGGCGTGAGCAAACAGCTGCTGCCCGTTTACAACAAGCCCATGATCTACTATCCGCTCTCCATGCTCATGTTGGCGGGCATCCGCGAGATATTGGTGATCACGGCGCCGGAACCACACGCGGCCTATCGAGCGCTGCTGCGCGATGGCAGCCAGTGGGGTCTCAGCTTTCGCTATGTGGTGCAGGACGCCCCCCGTGGCCTGGCAGAGGCATTCCTGCTGGATAAGGAATTTATTGGCGACGATTCAGTTTGCCTGGTGTTGGGCGACAACATTTTCTATGGCTATGGCATGTCCGGCAAGCTCAAGGATGCGTCCACGCTCAGGGAGGGCGCGCTCATCTTTGCCTATTCGGTGCGCGACCCAGAACGCTACGGCATTGTGGAGTTTGACACCGACGGGCGCGCCATTAGCTTGGAAGAGAAGCCGCAGAAGCCCAAGACCAACTACGCCATCCCCGGCCTCTACTTTTATGACAACCAGGTGGTGCGGATTGCCGAAACTATGCAGCCATCGGCGCGCGGCGAACTGGAAATCACGGACGTTAACCGGCACTATTTGGAGCAGGGCCAGCTGCGCGTGGAGATGTTGGGCCGCGGTACGGCCTGGCTGGACGCGGGCACGCACAATTCTCTGCTAGAGGCGTCCAACTTTGTGCAGGCTGTCGAACATCGCCAGGGCTTTATGGTTAGCTGTCCTGAAGAGATTGCTTACCGCCGCGGCTTTATTGACGCCGATGGCGTGCGCGACGTGGCCATGAAAATGAATCCGGAAAACGAGTATCGCACCTACTTGCTAGAGCTGGTGGAGAAGGGATTAAGCGAGTAGGAGTAATGACAGACAAATCGCCCGCCGAGCCATCACCTTCAGTCCTAGACGCCGCCAAGATCATCCGTACGGTAGAGCGGCTATCGCAGCGCATCCACGAGCGCTTTCCCCATTCGGGTCTGCATCGGATCTCGCAGCAATTGCTCACCATTGCGCGTCAGACCAAAGAGCGCTCTGAGGCCATTGAGCGGCCCATTTTGTGGCTGCGCATTGTGATTGGGCTGCTGGTGCTGCTGATTCTGCTGGGCATTATCGGGGCGATTACGCGGGTGGACATTCCCAGTGGCGGCCTGCACTTTTTTGACTTTGTACAGGCGCTGGAGGCGGGCATCAATGATGTGGTGCTGGTGGGCGCCGGCATCTTCTTCCTGATCACGCTGGAGAATCGCATCAAGCGCGGGCGCGCCATGCGGGCGCTGCACGAACTGCGCGCCTTGGCCCACGTCATCGACATGCACCAGCTCACCAAAGATCCAGACCGGCTGCTCACTCGGCTGATTGAAACGCCATCCTCTCCCCAGCACGCCATGTCGCCGTATGAACTGAGTCGCTATCTCGACTATTGTAGCGAATTGCTCTCCCTGATTGGCAAAATCGCCGCGCTCTACATTCAGGAATATGACGACGCCCAAGTCTCGGAATCGGTCAACGAAATCGAGCTGCTCACCACCGGCCTGGCCCGCAAGATCTGGCAGAAGCTGATGATTGTGCATTCGGTGTATCATGAGACGAATTGATAAAAGGTATTGCTCACGACCAACTAACTTGGCTGGCCGAAGCGGGCTTTCAGCACGTAAATTGCTGGTATAAAAATTATCGCTTCGCCGTCTATTCGGGCCAAAAGGGCCAGCGTTGTTGACACACATAAACGTAAATAAACCAGGCTGATAAATCATGTATATTTTTCGCGCTTTGCCCGGCATACAGACGCCACGTATCATAGCAGACATGAATATAAACACGTCGCGCGCTTTACGCAATCGCTCTTTTACACGGACATTCTTGTTGCTCATAGGGCTCTTATTGGCAACGGCCTGTGCCGCGCCAGAGTTGAACGCAAACGCCGCGGCCACGCCCACTGGGCCGTCGCTTGATGTGCATACCACAGGAGACGGTGACAGAATAGACTTAAACACGCATATTAGCCCCGACCGCAACGAACTCACTATCGATGTGTATAGTGAACGCGGCATTGGTAGCGCCACCTTTACCTTTGCGCATTACTTTCCCGACCACCTGCCCGACCAGATTACCCTCAAACTGCATTTAAAGGGTCTTGAACAGCTGCAAATCACCACCGACGATCAAGTTATCATTGCCAACATTCCGTCCAGCGGCAATGGCGACGCCGTGCAAAGCGCCGCCGCTTCTAACGACGCAACCCAAGTCCAATCCATCTCGGCCAACAATCCCCTTTGGCTAACCATTACCAAGGTAGACGATGGTGATGCTTATTACGCCGTTGATTTGCCATCGACGCTCTTCAAACAGGATATCCAGAACATGACCCTCAAATGGGTCGATTTCTATCGGTAGCGCACCCAAATCGGATGGCGCCCATGCACTATACGAAGAAGATGACAAAAGGGGAAAAGTGTGTTATAATGGGTTCAAGTTAATCGAAAATGCATTTAGATTAAGGAGATTGCTCTATGGATTTTGCCATTGGCCAGCATATTATTCACCCCAGTCACGGACCCGGAGAGATCATTGACATCGAAGAGCAAGTGCTGCTCAAAAAAAAGGGAAAGCAAGAATATTACGTGATCCGTTTTGCTAATAAACGTCTGGTGGTGCGCGTGCCCATGAAAGACGCCACCGAGCGTGGGCTGCGACAAGTCATGTCGACGGCCAAATCCAAACAGGTAATTTCAGCATTACGCAAGATGCCCCAAGAACTGCCGCAAGATTTTAAGGAGCGGCGCAAGCAGATCGAAGAGATGATTTTTTCTGGCGCGCCCATCAAAATTGCCGAGGCCGTCCGCGAATTAACCTGGCGCGGCCATGAAAAAAATCTGAACATTTCCGACCAAAAACTGCTGGAGCAGGGGCGGGAAATGCTCATTGATGAGCTGTGCTTGGCCATTGACGCCGAGCCCACCACGGTCAGCGACACCATCAACGAGGCATTAACACTCTCCAATGAAACCATGTTGGCGGCTTAATACCATATAACTACGCAATGTCATTTAGTCAAGGCCGCTTCCAGTGCGACGCACGGTATGCCACGCGCATGTTAGGAGCAAAATGGCGGACACCGTGCGACGCACTTTTCGCTACCTAAATGACATTGTATAACTACTTACCGAAAAAATAGGGGGCGACAATTGTCGCCCCCTATTTTTTCGGTGTAGAATAGATTACAAAATTTATCCTTGGACCGGGCATAGAAGCGAATAGACCTCCCGGCTACAAACAGCATGCCTTTCCCCTCTATGTCCAGCCACAATACATCTCCCTTCAAATCCATTTTTAAAACCACCAAAGGAGTACCCAATGTCTGAAAGATTACGTGTCGGCGTCATCGGCTGCGGTGGGATTAGCCGCAACCACGTCAGCGGCTATCTGACCACCGGCCGCTACGACGTTGTCGCCCTGGCCGATCTCAACGAAAGCGCCATGGCCGAGATGGACGCGCGCTTTGACCTCAAAACCACGCATTACACGGATGCACGCCAAATGCTTGACGTAGAAGGGCTGGATGTCATCTCGATTTGCACGTGGCACGCCGGCCACGCCACGTGGACCATTGCCGCGGCCGCCCGCAAACCCAAAGCCATTATTTGTGAGAAGCCCATGGCCGAAGATCTAGGCCGCGCCGAAGAGATGATTGTGGCCTGCCGCCGCAATGGCGTCAAGCTGGTTATCGGCCATCAGCGCCGCTTTTTGCCCGCATATACCATGGCGCGCGATCTGATTGCCAAGGGCGCCATTGGCGATGTGCAGATGATGATCTGCTTTGGCCATGATGGGCTGCCTAACTACAGTTCCCATCAAACCGACATGTGGCGCTATCTGCTGGGCGATGATGAATGCGAATGGGTCATGGGCAATCTGGAGCGCAAGACCGAGCGCTACGAGCGCAATACGCGCATTGAGGATAATGCCATTGGCGTCTTCCAATTTAAGTGCGGGGCGCGGGCGCTACTGCTCTCTGGCGTCACGCCCATTGTTTATCAAGGCGCGCACATTTATGGCAGCGCCGGCATGATCAACTTAACCACGGAAAATCTACAGCTGCTCAACCAAGACACCAAAGGCCTGTGGGAAACGCACGAACCGGCGGGTAAATTCTTTACCGTGGCCGAAAAAGGCGACCGTTTTGAATGGGTTGAGGGGGCAGCGGGCCAGGCCGATGAGCTGGCCGATTGGATTGAAGGCAAGGTGGACACACACCGCAACCGCGGTGAAAATGGCTACAAGGCGCTGGAAATGCTGATGGCGGTCTACGAATCGGCCCGCTGTCACGAAAAGGTGATCCTGCCGCTGAAAACCCGCCTCAATCCGCTGGATCTCATGATCGATTCGGGCCAACTGACTATTGAACGCCCCGGCCGCTACGACATCCGCGCCTTCCTGCTGCGGGGCGAATCCATGCAATCCGACAACGCCAGCTAAAATGGGTTATTGGTTGCTGGTAGCTAGTGATGGCGTACGAGTCACCAGTTACCAGCAACCAATCGCCATCTACCAACATCCATGACCACACCGTACACCATCTATTTCGCCGGCGATCTCTTTGATCATAAACACTTGATCGGCAACGCGATTCTTGCCTCCTACATTGAATCTTGCTCAAACGGTCAATACAAGTGCATTGTGCCGCAAAATTTGGAGCAGCCCACCGGCCGCGGCGTATTTATTCGCAACAACGATCTGCGCGCCGTGCTGGAATGCGATCTGGGTCTGTTCAATTTTGACGGCGCGGACCTCGATTCGGGCACCGTGGCCGAATTCATGTACGCCAAAGCACTGGATATTCCCGCCGTGCTCTTCCGCTCGGACCTGCGTGCGCGGTCGGAAAGTACCGATCGCAATGGGTGGAACGTCATGTGCTCCTACTATCCACGCACGCAGATTGTACGCTTCAACGGCATGGCGCGCTACAAAGAAGCGGCGCAAGATGGCGCCATGCTGGCTCAGATCACCGAGCGCATGTACAACCGCATTGCGGGAGAACTAATTGCCGCGCTGGACCAGGTGCGCCAAGAGCCGCCGCTTCCCAAAGGCGACCAGCGCCAACTGCTCTCCTGGTACCAATGGGCCGTTCGCTTCCCCGGCAGCGGCTATGAAGAGCTGTTTGCGGCGCCCGGCTATTTGGAGCAGATCATTGAACGGAAGCAGGAGCGGGGATTGTTGTAGTGGAGGAGTGGAGGAGTAGAGGAGTGGAGGAGTGGAGGAGTGGAGGAGTAGAGGAGTGGAGGAGTGGAGGAGTGGAGGAGTGGAGGAGTGGAGGAAAGCCACCGCCCTGCCACTTTGCAACCCTGCAACCTTGCAACCCTGCCACTTTGCAACCCTGCTACTTTGCCACTTTGCAACCCTGCCACCTTGCCACCTTGCCACCTTGCACCACGAAAGGACACACCATGCGTACGTTCCCCACATTGGGTAAAAAGAAAATCATCCTCGGCATGATTCATTTGTTGCCGCTGCCGGGTACGCCTTTTTTCGAGGCGGGCAATTTGGAAAAGGCGCTAGACAAGGCAGTGGCAGATGCCACGGCGCTCTATGAAGGCGGCGCCGACGGCTGCTTGGTGCAGACGGTGGACCGCATTTACCCCGTGGGGCAGGATGTGGATTATGCGCGGCTGGCGGCTATGGCGCGCATTGTAACGGCCGTGGCAGAGGCTACCGGCCCCACATTTCAGGTTGGGGTACAGCTGCTGTGGAACGCATTAAATGCATCGCTGGCCGTGGCGCACGTGTGCGGCGGTTCGTTCTTGCGCTGCAATGCCTTTGTGGGCGCCACCATGACGCCCGCCGGCGTGGCCGAATCGGACCCGGTGAGCTTTCTCAACTACCGCAATCAGCTGGGCGCCCAAAACATTGGCTTGATTGCCGAAGTGGATTCCATGCATTTCCAGTGGATGGGCGGCAAGCCCACGCCGGAAGTAGCGCGCATTGCGGCCCGCGCCGGCGCCAACGCCGTGGAGATTGCGCACAAGGATGAAGAGACCAACACGCAAGCGGTTCTTGCCATCAAAGAAGCCAACCCGGACCTGCCCGTTATCCTGGGCGGCTATACGAATCATGAAAACGCGGCGCGGCGTCTGGTCCACGCTGATGGCGCTTTTGTCGGCTCCTGTTTTGAAACGGGCGGCTGGGGTAGCCGGGTGGATAAAGATCGCGTGGCGGCCTACATGGAAATTGTGGGAACGCTCTAGCCGCAGATTGGGCGGTTTACACAAGTTAAAACGTCAATGGGGGTCTAAGAAGCTGTCTGAAAGGGTAGTTGAGGTGTGTCACATTCCGGGAAAGGGCCACGAAATCCTGGTCACATCATGCGCAATTGGCCCTTTCCCGGAATATTTTTGGACCCAATTGTGACTTTTCAGACTGCTTCTAAAAACGAAACAGCAAATCGCTAAAGTAGGTGCTGTTCACGTCAAAATGGACGTTGCTTTCCAGCACCGAGTTGGACACAATGGTGAAATGCCCGTGGAACATGCGTAAATAATCGGCCTGGCTGCGGCTAATGGCGTAGCGATCTACAAAGTCCAGTTCTTCTGCTTGATATTGAAATTCGCGGTCGGTGGGTACGTTTAAATAGAGATATTTGACGCGCCGAGCCAGCACGGGCAACACTTGTTCAATTTCCCAATCGGATAAATATTGAAACACGGACGTGCAGACGCCCAGATCAAATGGCGTGCGGTCAGAATCGTGCGCAGTTTGACACCAGGTGAGCAGGTCCAGATTCACAAGCTGAATCTCGATGGATTCAACTTTGGTTAACGGCTGTTGCAGCGCCAGTTGAAAAATATAGGGCGAAGGTTCCAGCCCCAACACGCGCTGCGGCAGAAAGACATCGATCATTTGCTGAAAGATGTAGCCCAGCCCAAAGCCAAAATCGGCCAGACTTGCCACCTCATAATACTCGGCGTCCAACACAGCCCGCAGCGCCAATGCCTTGCGCCGGGCATTATAAACGCCATCCATTACCTCTGGCTTGGCGTAATTCTCATCCCAATATTGACGCGTAAACCCGGCCGCGCCCGGCCCACGCTCTCCTAGACGCATAGATGCCTCATTTGGTGGTCCATTGGATTTTTATGGTTTTGGCGTGGGGGTGGGGAAAATGGGCGCATCAGCCGGTGGCGCGGGACAGACGCCATTTTCGGGCGCCACGGCATTGGCCATGAGCGCACCGGACCAGACGCCATCAATAGTGCGCTGCACCAAGTCAATATCTACAATGCGCAGCACAGCGCCTCCGCCGGGCGTGGTCCACGGCTGCACTTCCCGCGTGGTCAGCCCGCCGGTGTGGATGCGGCTGGAATTGAGCGGCAATCCCCACTGGGCCAAATCCACAATATCCAACAAGGTAAGGTCCGTGCTGAATTTTCCCTGCAAAGCTGACCAAAGCTGCGGCAGCCGCACAATGAGGTTGGCGTTCAACATCTTTTCGCGCAGCGCCCACAGCAGTTGGCGCTGCCGGCGCGTCCGGCCAATATCGCTTTCGCGCAAACGCAGCCGGGCATACCAGTGAGCAGTCACGCCATCCAGCGTCACATCACCGGCAGGCAGGCTCAAATAGGTCCAGCCACCGGTCGTTATATCCGTAATCGGTTCGTAAAATGGGCAATCCAGATGGATGGTCACGCCGCCCACGGCGTCGACCAGTTCTTCAAAACCATCCATATCCACACGCACCCAGTGCTGGGTGGGCACGCCAAAGGTATTGCTAATCACCGCAGAGACCAGCGCCGGTCCCCCGCCTTCCACATTGAGGCTGCGCTCGCCAATAATGTCAGCCGTGTTTATGCGGTCCCAGCCGTGGCCGGGGATGGGCACATAGGTATCACGCGGAATGCTAAAAACCGCCGCGCGGCGCTGCACGCGATCCACTCCCACGACAATGATTACATCCGTGCGCCAGATGTCCCACGTCGGTCTGCGATCGGTGCCCAGAATGAGATAGTTTTCGGTTTTGTGCCAACTTTCAATGGGGTTGACCGGCGGCGCCGCTTGCCAGAGCGATGAAATGGGGACCGGATCGCGCGGGGGCGTGCTGTTGTTCAGCGTATCACTGAGCGCTTGCAGTTCGGCAGTGTCCGTCACCGTTTCGGTGACAAAAAGGGCCGGCATAATTTCAGACAGCGGACGATCCAGCACGGCGGGATTCAAAATGCCGTTGACAGGCGCCGCTTCCTGTTCGTCGGCAGGGGCTGGTTCTGTGGCGATTGGTTCTGTGCTCTCTGGCTGCGCTTGCCCAGTGGTCGCTGAAAGTGCGGTCGACGCGGCAACCTCTGTAGTATTGCTAATGGCATCTGCCGCTTCCACTGGCCCGCTAGCAGCAGTACTCTGGGTGTTTGCGGTGGGCTGCGAATTGGACAGCCCGCCCGTCTGGTTTTGGATCGCCTGCGCAACCGATGAGCGTTCAGACGCCACCTCTGCCGATTGACAAGCCGCCAAAAGCCACAAAACACTACACAAACAAAATAAAATCGAGGGAATAATTCTGCGCTGCATAGTGATATTCCTGATGGGATCCACGATTAAGTATTCACGGAAAACCTTGGCGCCGCCATCACGTGTAACTGCGGCGTAAACCGTAAATCCAAGTCGCAAATCTGGGCTAGTGAATCAATTTACTCGTTTGCTGGTGCAGCTTCCGGTTCCGGTGTAGCCGTGGCGTCAGCAGGAGTGGTTTGCGCATTATTATAGGGCACCACCGGCACACCTTGCGGTACAGGCGCACAGGCTGCGCTGTCGCTCTGACGGTTGGTGTCGCTCATGGGCTGTGCATCCCAAATGCCATCTATTACGGCGCGCACCAGATACGGGTTATTGATTTGCAAAACCGCGGCGCCGCTTTCCGTGGTAATCGGCTGCAACTGCTGCATGGTAATGCCGGCGGCATGCACATTGGTCGCATCAAACGTAATGCCAACACGTACCAGATCTACCATCTGCAGCAGCGAGAGATCGGTAGAAAAAAGGCCATTGAGCGCCGACCACAGTTCGGGAAAACGGGCCAGCAAATTGGTGCTGACCAGCTGATTGCGCAGCGCCCACAGAAATTGCCGCTGCCGCCGCGCCCGCCCAATATCACTTTCGCGCAGGCGCAGGCGCGTAAACCAGTGGGCCGTGCGTCCATCCATGAGCACATCGCCAGCAGGCAGCGTAAAGTATTCCCACTGATTGGTATCCAAATTCAAGATGGGTTCAAAGAACGGACAGTCCAAATGGACGGTGACCCCACCAATCGCGTCCACCAACGCTTCAAAGCCCTGCATTTCGACGCGCACCCAATGTGTGGTTTCGATGCCCAACGTGTTTTTCAAAATCTGTGAAATCAGCGCCGGTCCGCCCCCCTCTATATTCATCTCCTTTTCGCCCAAATAATCGGCGCGGTTAATACGCTGCATGCCATAATTGGGTATCTCAACATAGAGATCACGCGGAATGCTCAAAACGGCAGCGCGGCCATTCTGTCTATCCAACCCCACCACGATGATCACATCGGTGCGCCAAACGCTTTCATTGCCCCGTCGATCGGTTCCCAAAATCAAGAAGTTTTCCGTATTCTGCCAGGCTGGAGAGGGCGCGTTTAAATCGATCCGCTCCATGAGCTCCGTCATTGCCGGAACCGTGGGCGCAGCCGGCATCTGCACCGGCACAGGGGGCGGCGTGGGCTGGGGGGCGATCAGCAAACGCGGTTTGATGGGCGGCAGTGGGCGGTCATCAGCCGCTTGCGCCAGGGCGCTGCCGCTGGTGAGCGGCAGCGGGAATACAGAGGCAACGATGGATAAAATTAGCAAATATGGGATGAATAATCGCAACTTGGAGGAGATGCTCATTCGGTTTAGCATAGAGAATCCTACAACAAAATGTGCACAATTATACTCAGTACACCGCAACGATGTTGGCCATATGGGCATCAATCGCCTACACAAGCAAGGCGTCAAAGAGCGCTTGGCTAAGCGGATAATAAAACCGATGCGGCCCAAAGAAATCTGCCAAATTGGTGTGACCACGCGCTTTATATTGATGCGCCTGATGGATCATTTCCAACGTATCCGCATCTTTCACCAGGCGGGCTTCAGCCGAAGCCGCTTCGTTATACTCCTGGCAGAGCGCCTGGTCCTGAGTCGAGCTGGGCAAATCGCCCAAAATCTGGCTGAGGGCGGCGGCTTCCGCCGCGTGCTTTACCTGGCTACCGATTAATTGAGTTGTGCGTTTGGGAAAGTCGGTGACTACGCTTTCGGCCAGATCGTGCAGCAGCGCCATGCGCACGGCCTTGGCCACATCCACGGGGCCGTCCAGCCCTTGATTGGCCCAGTCTGCATTGATCTGTTCGCCCAAATAGAGCACCAGCAGCGCCGTTACGCACGTATGCTCGGCAATGCTTTCGGGGGCGGCCACCCCGGCAAAAAGCCAACCCGTACGCGGCAGATGCTTCAAATGGTTGGCCTGTGCGAGCAGATTGAGCAATGATTGCAGCTGATCCATTATGGCTGTTCAAACATGCGCCAGAGCAACATCAATACTTGATTGCCCAGCCGCACTTGTGAATATTCATCGCGACCGCCAAAGCCATAGCGGTGCGTCGTCACTTGATGCGCATCGGCAATGGCGATCCACGTTTCGCCGCGGCGCTGGCCATAGATGCCCTCATCCTCACCGCTGCTGCCCATAACGGCCACGCCCAACGTGGCCCGTCCGGCATCGCGCACGCGCTCGGCCAGCATGCCCACACCATCGGCGCTAAATGGCTCTACCGCTGCCGGCAGCGTAAATGCCGATGGCAGCTCTTCTGTATCCCAGCTCCACGCCGCCGCTAGCGGATTTTGCTCAGCCAGGGCGCTCGCCAGGCGGGTGGCAATTTGCCCAGATGTATTGCTTTCCAGCAGGGCAAGCGTCGCGCCCCGCGCGCGCAGCATGCGCGCCACCACCAATTCGATGGTTTCTTCCGCCTCGGTGGAAAAAATGTATGGCCCCAACCGCTGGCGCACCGTCTCTTCCAACTGGTCGATGAGCGCTTCCGCCTCGGCGGCATTGGCGGCGCGTGCGGTAATGCGAATATCCACTTGCGCAGTGTGGGCAGCCAACCCCACGCTCGGATTGGCCGCGGTCATGAGATCGCCAATTTGGTCATCAATGCTGCTTTCGCCAATGCCAATGGTGTGCAGCACGCGCCGCCGAATAATGGCGGCATGGCCCAAACGGGCGCGCAAATAGGGCAACACGCTCTCGGTCATGAGGTGCTTCATCTCCCGCGGCACGCCCGGCACGGCAATCACGGCGCGTCCCTGCTCGGTTTCCACAATAAAGCCGGGCGCCGTTCCCACCGGGTTTTCAATAATGGTCGCGCCCCGCGGAATGTAAGCCTGCTGGCGATTGTTATCGGTCATGGCGACGCCAAAGCGGGCAAAGCGCTCTTGCAAAGTCTGCAACGCGCCTTGGTGCAGCTCTAGCGGACAGCCGGTGGCGTTGGCAATGGCCTGGCGCGTAATATCATCCACCGTGGGGCCGAGCCCCCCAGAGACAATAATGGCGTCACTGCGGCTCAGGCCCAGCTCAATCACGCCGCGCACGCGCGCTTCATTATCCCCCACCGTGGTCTTGTAATAGAGATTCACGCCGGCTTCACGCAGCTGTTGCGCCATCCATGCCGCGTTGGTATCCACAATCTCGCCCAGCAGAATTTCGGTGCCGGTCGTTACAATCTCTGCGGACAAACTACTGCTCATTGCTGCGGTCCGTTCAGTAAAAAAAAGAAGGAGAGAAAAGAATCAACCACAGATTTCACAAGGCCCATTGCTTTCCCCAACCGGTATGAGCGGCGTAATCTGTGGTGAATATGAGATGGTAGTGCGATTGTATATACAGTAAATCGCAACGGCAAGCGATGGGGCTGGATTCTCCAAACGAGACCGATGCCCCAATCGCCAACACCGTTGCGGTGTATTGATATAGGGTTACCCCATCATGGCGATTTGGCCACGCAAGGTTTTTAGGCGATTGGCGGGTTCGGTTTGGCCATTATCGCGGAATTGTTTTTCGACAGCGCTGAGCGCCTCTTTAAAATCACTGTTAATGAGGCTGCGGTTTTCTTGCACCAGTTTACGCGCGGCATTGATATCGGGCGCCTGCACAATTTGCTGCAGCAGGCGAATCTCGGCAGGCAAGCTTTCTTCCAGCATGGCAAGCGCCAGCTGGTACACTTTTTGCAGCCGGTTTACGGCGGCCGTAGCGTTCTTCTGCTGCGCCGATTGAATATTGGCCGCCAGCAGCGCCAGGAAATTCTCATCGATAAACTCGGCATATTCATCCAGGGCCGCCTGCGTATCGGTGGCCTGCAGCACTTCTTGCAAAACTTGCTGCATCTGCTGCATCACAGCCTGCCGGCTCTGCTGCTGTTGCGCCTGCATCTCCATGATCAGCTGCCGCAGCTCTTCAAGCTTGGTGCGGGCTTCTTCATCCGAGGCCTGCTCAATGCGGTCCGCCAACAGCATGAGGAACTGATAATCTAGCATGGGAGCCGCCGACATAGCCAGCGCGCCCACCACATCTTCGCCATCCTCTTCCGACCAGGCCTTGGTGATCATCTCCAAGAGCTGTTCGCGCGTGGTCTCTTCGGTGATCTGATCCAGCAGCCCCCGGACTTTGTCCTGTCGTTTTTTGAGCTCCCGGCCAGCTTCGGTGCTTTCCATCAGCTTCTGGCGCAGAGCCATGAGCCCACTGGCCGCCTCGCGCTGCCCCTGGCCCATCAAGCCCATGACGGCCTGCTCCAACATGGCAAAAAATTCGCGATCCACCAGGTGGCCGCTGCGCTCCAACACAATGGCAAGCGCCTTTTCATCTCCCAACAGCGGCAACAAACGCTGCAGCAGCTGCGATTGTTCGCTGCGTTTGCGCAACATTTCAGGCGTAACGCCTTCAAATCCCCACAGCTTTTCGATGAGCCGATTCCAGTCAAAGAACTGCTGCGGCGTCAACAGATACCCTTTGCGCTCTTCGGCAGGAATGGTGCGCATGAGCATCTGCGTCAACTGGCCAATCACGCGCTGCGCGTCCATATCGTTGGTCTGCGCGCCCTGCGGGACAAATGCCGCCAAAAACTTGTTCTCGGGATCATGAATCAACATGGGCGCTCCCAATTGCACAGCGGCGTTGCACGATGGACAGACGCCCAGATTGACCTGGCCGCCCAACAGTGCGCTGCGCAGCTCGGGATTTGCCCCCAGATCCACAATATTAAAGACAGCCGCCGTATAGGGGGTCTGGCAGTTGGGACACTGAATTTGGGCCCCCGAAGGCGGAAATTTAAAATCGATCTGCGGGCGCCCCGCGCCCTGCCGCGGTTGGGCGGCAGGCGCCGCTGGAGACGGTGGTTCTGCCGCGGGCGGCGCGGCCTGCTCGCCGGCTGTCTTTGCCGGTTCTACCGGTTTGGGCGCTGCATTTTCTTTCTTGTGGCTGCCAAATCCTTTGGGCAACACAAGCCCGCTGCTCTGTGCTTCCCCTTCGTTTGATTGGGGTTTTTTATCCTGGCCGGGCAGTAAAATTCCACTCATAAGATTTGCTCAGTTCTAGTGTTATATTGCAGTTGCCGATAAGCAAAAGCGCATGCACCGCATATGGTGGTAAATGAGACATAGAAATGCCTTACGTCATGCGGTTGCATAATTTCCGTAAATGGTCATAACCTATTTATTGTATCGCACAATTGGGAATGTTCCCAAAGCGATTGGACAGAGTGTTAAATAAATCGTCAGCGATTTAATCCCAGCCGCTGCTACAGCTTCTCCATATTCGCCTCCAAACCGAAACACACCCGTATGATATGGCTTACCATGACCCACATCCCTCTTGCCCCGAGTGAAGGCCAGGTGCGCCGTGCGGTCCGCGGCCGCTGTGACGGCGCAGACAACGTCTGGCCGTGCGTCGCACATGGGTATAGACTGGAACGATTCTCGTGGACAGTGTGCGACGCACCGGTCGCAAACCCATCTGTTTCGCCTGATGCTCTACGACCGGTGCAACGCACAGATCCATTCGCCCCACTTGTAGGTAAAGCTTAGATGATATGGGGAGAGGTGACTTCAACCGGCAGTTGGTTTATAATCATTAGATCGCAACAAGCTCAGCTGCGAATGAGAATTACAGTAAAATTAAGAAAGCAGAAATCATGTCTGATATTTTGATGGTCGGCTTGGGTGGCTTTATGGGGGCCATTTTGCGCTTTTTGGTAACGGCCACAGTACAACGCAGTGTGGACACCAATTGGCCCGTTGGCACATTCGTGGTCAACATTTTGGGCTGTTTCATCATCGGCTACCTATCCCAAATTGCCGAAACGCGTCAATGGCTCACCCTGGAGATGCGGCTCTTTATGGTCACTGGATTTTTGGGCGCATTCACCACCTTTTCCACCTTTGGCAATGAGAGCGTGGCGCTGCTCCAACGCAACGAATCGTTCGCGGCCTTGGCCTATGTGGGTCTGCATCTGCTGGTGGGCTTTAGCGCGGTCTGGCTGGGACAGCTCTTGGCGGGCCGCTAGCCGTATCGGCTATTATACTGAGCACTGAATGAGAACCAGCGTTTTGTTGCTCCTGTTGAGCCTATTGACAACGCCGGTTCTGATCTCAACCGTAGTATAAGATTGAATGGCGATGACGGGATGCCAAGATGACCACGATTGATCGCTCGCATCCTGCGCTGCAATTTATGCAGTGTATAAATGAGCAGTGCGGTTTGCGCTATCCGCAAGCTATTCACCCACAAACGTCGGCTGGGTGCCCAGGGTGTGGAAGTCCGGTGCGCCTGGTGGCGCAGGGTGGCTCGGCCCAGCAGACGCAGGTGACGCGTTCGCCACGCCCACCGGCAATCAGCTTGCTGCTGGACAATATTCGCAGCGCCCACAACGTGGGTTCCATGCTGCGCACGGCGGACGGAGCGGGCGTGCAGCACGTTTATTTGTGCGGCATTACGCCCACGCCGCAACAGGCCAACGTGCGCAAGACGGCTTTGGGCGCTGAAAAAGGATTAAGCTGGAGCGTTCATCCCAATGGGGTGGAACAGACGGCGCGCCTGCAAGAAGCCGGCCAGCTCCTTTGCGCCATTGAGGGCAGTGGCAATGCCAGTTCGCTCTTTGCGGAGCCATTTACTGATGCACCATTTAAAGCTGGCGCGGCGCAAGCGATTGTACTCATCATCGGCAACGAGATTTCCGGCGTAGACCCCGGCATTTTGGCCCAGTGCCAACGACGCTGGTTTTTGCCCATGCTGGGCGCCAAACGTTCGCTCAACGTGGCTGTGGCCTGCGGCATTGCGCTTTATCACCTGCGTTTTGCGGTAGGCGCCATGTAGTTGCGTTCAATTTATGGCCGACGAATTTCGTGGTAGAGAGCAAGCCGGGGGAGAACTATCAGCAAAAGAAACGCCCCCAAGTCAGTAACTTGGGGGCGCAGAACGTAAAGGGGCAATCAGACTAGGGGGCCGCGTTGTCAGACGACTGTGGCGCCGGTACGTTGGAGTTGAAGATATCGCGATACAGCTTCCAACTGCCGTCCGGCTGCCGCTGGAACGTGCTGGTGTATTTGCCATCGACTGGAATCGAAGCGCTGCCGTCATGGGGAACATAAGTGACCGTGTACATGCCACGGGCGATTGCCAAATCATCGGCAACTAGAACTTCCTCAACATCAATCTCCATGTCCTCAAAAGCGAATTGTTCCAGGGCGGCCTTGATACTGGCATAGATGGCGTCGCGGCCAACATTGGGTGGCGCCCCCGGCGGCAATTGCACGCCATCCTCAGTCCACAGCGCTATCCAGCGTTCGGCATCGCCTGCACCGAGGCTGGCGCCATACTCCGTAAAGAGGTCTTCAATTTCCGCCGTAACTGCCTCCACGTCCGGTGGGGGCGGTGCGGAAGGCGGCACGTTAGAGTTGAAGATGTCACGGTATATCTTCCAGGCGCCATCAGGCTGCTTTTGCAGAATAGTCATGTATTTGCCGTCAACAGGAATTTCTTGACCACCTACTTTGGGCATTAAAGTTGCCTCATAGACACCTCGCGCATAGGCCCAGCCGCCGGCCACTACGACTTCTTGATTCGTGATAGACATGTTGACATCGAAGGGTTCGAAAGCCGCACTGTTGCGCGCCAGAATATTGGGCTTGCCCATAACGGCCGGCTCACCGGGCGGCATCTGTATACCGTCATCGACCCAGGCCTGAACCCAGCGCTCAATATCTCCAGCGCCGATGCTATCACTATATTCGGTCCAAATTGCCTCCATAACTGCGTCCATGTCTTCTTCGGCTGCGCCTTGGGCGTGGACATCAACTGCCGGACGGACCGGCTCACATGCGACGAGCAATGCTGCCGCCATGACCAAAACCCCAACCACTATTGGAAAACGATTGATTCGATGTATCCGCCACATAATGGGCTCCTTTCATCAATACATTGCTGTGTATGTAAACCACTGTTTACTTTTCTGGTAGAGCCATGGGATACTACGGTTTTCATCACAACCCCAGTATCATAGATTGTTGATACATATCTATTCAGTGCTTTGTAACGTACCTATTGTGAAGTTTTTGCACAGACACAACTATAGATTATCTACGTTACAAAGCATTCAGGCTCGGGGAACGCTGAATAGATATGATGCTTTCGATCATAACAAAGTAGTGACAGCGCGTCATCGACCGATCGGTCAATAGTGAGGGGTTTATGGGGGTTTAATTTTCATCGCTGCTGAAATAAAGGAATTACAGGAGGTGAAGAGATGGCAGGTTAAAGGAGGTCCAAATCCATGGCCCGAACTACAGCTTCGGTACGACTCTGTACGGCCAGTTTTTGGAAGATATGGTTCAGGTGAGCTTTCACGGTACCCAGGGCAAGATAGAGTTCGCTGCCGATCTGGCGGTTTGACTTGCCGGCAGCGACCAGGCGCAACACTTCTAGCTCGCGCTCACTTAACGGCTCGATGAGGGAACTAGCAAGTGAATCATGTCTATTAGAATGAGCCGCCACCTCATGTGAGCGCGCCAATTTATTCGCCAGCTTGCTAGCTACGGCCTCCAGTTTGTTATCGTGGGCGCGTTCCGCCGCCAAGGCAAATGTCTCAACTGCGACTTCTGGCCTGGCTTGTGCGAGCAATTTGTTCGCGCACGCTCGCGTCTCTGCCGTGCTGGCGGCATGATTCTTCACCAGTGCGGCTACGTGGGCGGCATAGATAAAATCACCATCCGTGGCAAGGAGTTCGGCCGCTGCGGTAATGCATTCCAGCAGAAGGGGGGCAAAGCCGATGTTGATTGCTTCCTGTAGCGCGTCAAACAGATGGCGCCTGGCCTCAGCCTCCTCTCCTAGCCCCATGGCGGCGCGTCCCAGACCAATGAGTGCTTGGGCAGTCACCACATGAGCACCGGATTGACGCGATATGGCGAGGCACTCTTCGTAGGTGAGCCGGGCGCCGGCCAAATGTCCGGTATGCAGAGCCAGCTTGCCCATGCTGGCGAGAAGCTGACTTGACCGTTCTTGATGGGCTTCCGTCAGGAGATCGGATACCTGTTGATGGAGGTTGGCCGCCTGTGCATAATCGCCTTGCGCCGTATGAAGCTGGGCAAGCCCAATTAACGCAACAGATACGCTTATGGGAAGTTTGCCATAATTTCGGGAAAGCACGAGCCTTTGTTCAAAATAGGTCGAAGCAGCCTCTAATTCACCCCTTGCTAAGGCCAGTTGTCCCAACTCGGCCAATGCCCTCCCCTCAAACAGGACAATATTGTGACTCCTTGCCGTAAAAAGAGACTCCTCCAGATAATTACGCGCTTTGACGTACTCTCCGCGGTTTGTAGCTTGCAAGCCCAACTCGCAGAGAGCATGGGCAATTGTGCGCTGATCAACGATGGCGCGGCCAAGCGCTAACGCCTGTTGATACCATTGCCTACATTCCTCATAAGCGCCCTGTTGCTTCGTCACATTCCCAAGCAGGCAATAGATCCAGGCCTGAAGTTCGAATTGTTCAGTCTCTTGGTCTAGTTCAACCGCTTCATAGAGCAGCGTTTTGGCCTCTTCAATCTTTGAGTCCGCATACATACTCCAACCCAAGCCGCCAACAGCGTTCGCTAACTCGCGGCGGGCGTTCGGCAGCTGGCGTAGCCGCGCCACACTCTCGACCAACTCGTCATTTGCCCTTTGATGATGGCCCAACCAAATGCTCATAATGCCATGCATAGCCAGTGCGTGGGCGTACGTAATACGATATTCGTCACTTGTCTGTTCATCATGCAGCGTCTCAATTGCATAGCGCAAGGCTTTTTCGCACTCCTCGTGGTATTTGCTTAGCCAGGCGAACCAGTAGAGTCCTTCGATGGCCGCATGCAGGTCAGAAAGTTTTTCATGTTCTACCGCCCAATACCAGGCCGCAAGGATATTACTAATTTCAACTTCGATCTCCTTAACCAAAGACTGGCTGCGCTCACCAAGATAACTCCGGATCGGTTGGCTAACTAACCGCAAATAATAGGCAGAATGCCGTGCGCGCAGCACCGCTTCTTGCTGTGGCGAGTCAGCAAGTCGCTCGAGCCCATATTGGCGCTGCAATTCGTGGATTGTATAACGTCCTGTCGCCGATACGCGCAGCAGAGACTTGTCGATGAGCGATGATAGCAGGGAGAGCGTAGCGCCCGCGACCTCCTCAGATGCTGCGCGCTGAAATCCCCCTTGAAAGGCCGACAGTCCCTCGAGCAGTTCGCGCTCATTGTGACTTAGCAATCGCCATGAGTAGTCAAATATGGCCCGCATGGTGCGATGCCGGTCGGGAATGCCTAGCTGTTCACTTTGTAAAATATCCAGACCTTTTTGAATTTCCGCCCTAATCGCTGCACAGGGCAAATGCGTCAGCCAAGCGGCGGCGAGTTCAATGGCCAGCGGCGTCCCTTCCACCAGTTGGCAGATACGCGCCACATGTTCTTGCTCGTCGATCAGGGAAAAGTCGTGGTGCACACGCTGTGCACGCTGGCGGAACAGTTCCACGGCATCCGCGGCGGCAAAATCATCATCCTTCCCTGTGGACAGCGACATACCGCCAATCCAGAAGAGCCATTCTTCAGCCAGATTAAGCACGACCCGCGAGGTAACGAGCACCTTGATCTTAGGCGCCGCGTGCAGTAATTCTTGGATTAATGGGGCCACTGTTGTCAGGTGTTCGACGTTGTCTAGGATAAAGAGTAGGCTCTTATCGCGCAGATAGTCGATCAGTGCCGCCTTGGCATTTTTGCCTTCGTCATACGTCCACGCCAACGCACTGATGATGGACGGCACGATCGGATCAGTGGCTGAAACAGTTTGCAGAGCAACAAAGTAAACGCCGTCAGCATAAGAAAACGTCGCGTGACCGGAATGCTTTTGAATCAGCTCTGCGGCCACTTGTAGGGCTATGCGCGTTTTGCCCATGCCGCCTGGCCCCACCAACGTCACAAGTCGGCAGTATTTATTGTGGAGCAGTGCAATGATTTCGGCAACCTCAAACTTTCTGCCCACAAAGGAAGTTAGCTGTGTTGGGAGATTGTGCTTATAGGATTTCATACGCATGCGTAGCGCGTGGAAAGATGACGTACGTTTCAGCCAATTAACTGGTTAATTTTATTTACTATAGTTTCCCATATCAGAAGCCAAAATGCAATGACAAATGATCAACAGGTAGGGCCATTGCGAACTTCGTAATCGCAACGGCTAAATTCGGCAGCTGGCAATGAAAAGCCGCCACAGCGGCGAAATGGCAAGCGGTTGAGACCGCTTTTCCGTGTCAGCCGCGGGTTTTAACCCTACCTTTTTAAGGTGCGCGATGGCCCTAATCAGCAGGAGGTAACCACTCGCCAACTTGAAGCCTGAGTAAATAGAAACTTTTCCGATAGCTAATCAGGGTGGAAAAGCAAAGCACCTAGTTGTCTGGCCGCTTAAGTTTTAGCAATCCTGCATAACTTTTGCTCGGGTTGTGATTTCTAAAAATTAACTGCTCGCGGCACCTAGCCAGATGACCAGCCGCTATCCTCCCTCTGTGTCCAGGAGACGAACTACCCACAACACTGGCGTGGTCTGCCCTGATGCACGCGATAATAAGCACGTAGGTGAGAGCAAGCATTTAACTCCTCTTACCGCAGCGAGAATTTAGCAGAATCCTTCTGGAGGCTCGTTGCGGCCATAATATTATCTCCTTCTCCGTTTTCCCCTCTGTCCAAAACAGAGGGGATTTTTTCATCCGCAGGGGATAAATAGCGGGGTTCATGCCAATACGACTCACGCAATGCTAATAAATGCGCAAGAGAAGCCCATTTTGGGGTAGCTCTTGTTTAGGTGGCTCGAGCCCGGTCAGAGGTTACTATCGTCGCACGGCAAGAAAAATTGCCTAGTGCCGCGAATATTTAATTTTTAGAAATCACAACTCGCGCAAAAAGTATGCGTGATTTCTAAAAATTAAGCGGCCAGACAACTAGTCGGTGATTCCTGAAGCGGGCTAAAAGAGCGGCCAACGAGTTTTTAGAATAGGAGAAATCAAATGGCAACCATAATGGCTGAAGCGCCTGTCCAACAAAAAAGCAACGGCACAGCACCAGATAAGCGATGGGTATATCTTTTTAACGCGCTCGATGTGCTTGAAAAAGAAGTCCAGCCTGCAAGCTGGGATGATGTACGCTCATTATTGGGCGGCAAAGGGGCCAACCTGGCCGAGATGACGCGCCTAGGCATTCCAGTGCCCCCCGGCTTTACGGTGACCACTGAAGCCTGCAATGCCTATTTGGCCCACGACCGCAACTTTCCACCCGGCCAGTGGGAGCAAGAGGTAGCCGCCGTCCACACGCTGGAACAGCAGACCGGCAAACGCTTTGGCGACGCTGAAAACCCGCTGCTGGTTTCGTGTCGCTCCGGCGCCAAATTTTCCATGCCCGGCATGATGGATACGGTGCTCAACATTGGTCTGAATGACGAAACCGCCCAGCGCATGGCCGAGCTGACCGGCGATCCACGCTTTGTCTATGATTCGTATCGTCGGCTGGTGCAGATGTTTGGCTCGGTGGTCATGGGCGTGCCGGATGAACCATTTGAACAGATTATTGAAGAAGTAAAAGAGATACGCGGCGTCCGCCTGGATGTTGACTTGCTGGCCGAGGAATGGCAGCAGATCACCGCCCGCTTTAAAGGGCTGATCATGGCCTACACGGGCTCTGAGTTCCCTGAAGATCCCTATAAACAGCTGGAGTTGGCCACCCGCGCCGTCTTTGACAGCTGGTTTGGCAAACGCGCCGTGGATTATCGCAACGCCACCGGCATTCGCCACGATTTGGGCACGGCGGTCAACATACAGACGGTGGTCTTTGGCAACATGGGCGAAAAGAGCGGCACAGGCGTTGCCTTTACGCGCAACCCGGTCACCGGTGATCGCGAGCTATATGGCGACTATTTGATGAATGCCCAGGGCGAAGATGTGGTGGCCGGCATCCGCAACACGCTGCCCATTGGACACCTGAAGCAGGAAATGCCCAAAGTATACACACAATTCCTCCAAATCTGTGAGAAGCTGGAAAATCACTTCCACGATATGCAGGATGTCGAGTTTACCATTGAACAGGGCACGCTGTGGATGTTGCAGACGCGTGACGGCAAGCGCACGGCGCGCGCCGCCATTAAAATTGCCGTAGACATGGCCAAGGAAGGGCTGATCGACAAAAAGAAAGCCATTGGCCGCGTGCAGCCAGCCCAAGTGGACATGCTGCTGCACCCCCAATTTGGCAACGAGGCCAAAAAACAGGCCCAAGCAGATGGCCGCTTGCTGGTGGAAAAGGCCGTCAATGCCAGCCCCGGCGCGGCGGTGGGGATGGCCGTGTTTGATGCCGACACCGCAGAAAAGTGGGCCAAAGAAGGCAAACCGGTGATCATGGTGCGCCCCGAAACCAAGCCGGACGATGTACACGGCATGATTGCGGCGCAGGGCATTTTGACCAGTCGCGGCGGCGCCACCAGCCATGCCGCGGTGGTGGCTCGCCAATTTGGCACGCCCGCGGTCTGCGGTGCTGAAGAGCTGCACATTAATTTGGAGCAGCGGCTCTTTACCGTCCAAACCGAGACTGAAAACATTGAAGTGCAAGAAGGTAGCTGGATCAGCATTGATGGCGGCGCCGGCGAAGTCTATTTGGGCCAGCTCGATACGCAAGAGCCCGACTTTGAACGCGAGGTGGAGCTGAAGACGCTGCTGGGCTGGGCCGACGAGGTGCGCGTGCTGGGCGTATGGGCCAATGCAGACTATCCGCAGGATGCCGAACGCGCCCGCCGCTATGGCGCTCAAGGCATTGGGCTCTGCCGCACTGAGCACATGTTCTTCCAAGAAGAGCGTCTGCCCATTGTGCAGGAGATGATCATGGCGCGCAGCAAGGCTCGCCGCGTCAGTGCATTGGATAAGTTGCTGCCCATGCAGCGGGCGGATTTTGAAGGCATCTTCCGCGCCATGGATGGTCAACCGGTCATCATTCGCCTGCTGGACCCGCCGCTGCACGAGTTTTTGCCCGGCCACGAACAGCTTGTCCAAGAGCTGGCCGATCTCAAAGTGCGCTTGCAGCATTTCCACACCCTGAGCGAAATTGACGCCGCGCTGGCGGAAGTGCGCCACAAGGAAGACGTTTTGAGCCGCGTAGAGGCGCTGCGCGAATCTAACCCCATGTTGGGGCTGCGCGGCGATCGGCTGGGCATTGTGATGCCCGAAATAACCGAAATGCAGGTGCGCGCGATTTTAGAAGCGGCGGTTCACGTCAAGCGCCAAGGGGTGGATGTCTACCCCGAAATCATGGTGCCGCTGGTGGGCCACGTCAATGAGCTGAAGACGGTGCGCAAGCTAACCGAAGAAGTGGCGGCAGATGTGTTTAAGCAGACCGGCATGGAGGTGGACTATAAGTTTGGCGCCATGATCGAAGTGCCGCGGGCCGCGCTGACGGCCGATGAATTGGCCACAGAGGCCGAATTCTTTAGCTGCGGCACCAACGACTTGACGCAGACCACCTTTGGCATTAGCCGCGACGACGCCGAAGCTAAGTTCTTGATTCAATATGTGGAGCAGGGCATTTTGCCCCGCAACCCGTTCCAACAGCTTGACCGCAGCGGTGTGGGCAAGCTGATCGAAATGGCCGTGCAGCAGGGACGCCAGACTCGCCCCGACATGAGCGTGGGCATCTGTGGTGAACACGGCGGCGACCCCGACAGCATTGGCTTCTGCCACCAAATTGGCTTGAATTACGTCAGTTGCAGCCCCTACCGCGTGCCCATTGCGCGATTGGCCGCGGCGCAGGCGGCGTTGGCATAAAGATGCAGGGGGCAGAGTTGCAAAGTGGCATGGGAGTTATCCTCCCACTCTGCAACTCTGCAACTCTGCCCCTTTGCAACTCTGCACCTTTGCAACTCTGCACCTTTGCATCTTTGCAACTCTGCACCTTTGCATCTTTGCATCCTTGTCATCCTGCCGTTACTAGCCACCTGGACAGGATCCAAATGAGCCACTGGGCTCAAAAAGATCCTCACCATCTGTCCGAAGCAATTGAAGCCTAGCTGAGATATAGTAAATACATGAAGGGATGGAATTCTAGCGGACCCATTCTTTCAACCAGTTCCGCCGTACTTTCCTGGCACGGGAGCCGCCAGGGAGTACGGCGGAATGCTATAGAGATATTGAAGTCTCTATGCAGGCGCGTCAAGGGCCGCTCCTCCCCCTTGACACACTTTGTGCGTCTTTCCTCCTCTTATCCTACTCGTGGAGAGGAGGGGGTTAGGGGGAGGAGAGGCCTCCATAAGAAGGGAACCCACGATGGAACAGAACCAAATCACAATTGATGGCAATGAAGCGGCGGCGTATGTCGCCTATAAAACCAATGAAGTGATTGCCATTTATCCCATTACGCCTGCCTCGCCCATGGGCGAATATGCCGACCTGTGGAGTGCGCACGACGACCTAAACATTTGGGGCACAACGCCTTTGGTTGCCGAAATGCAGTCGGAAGGCGGCGCCGCCGGAACGGTACACGGTGCATTGCAGACTGGTTCGCTGACCACTACGTTTACGGCCAGCCAGGGCCTGCTGCTGATGATGCCCAATATGTATAAAATTGCCGGCGAATTGACCAGTACGGTCTTTCATATTGCCGCCCGCTCCATAGCCGCACAAGGGCTATCCATCTTTGGCGATCACAGCGATGTAATGGCGACGCGCGGGGCCGGCTGGGCCATGCTCTTTGCCAACTCTGTGCAGGAAGTAATGGATTTTGCGCTCATTTCACAAGCGGCCACGCTGGAAGCGCGCGTCCCGTTTTTGCACGTTTTCGACGGCTTTCGCACCTCTCACGAGATCAGCAAAATCACCAAGCTGAGCGAAGAGCAGATCCGCGCCATGATTGATGACGATCTGGTGCGCGCACACCGCGCCCGCGCCCTCACGCCGGATAATCCCGTGGTGCGCGGCACGGCGCAAAACCCCGATGTCTTCTTCCAGGCCCGCGAGTCGAGCAATCCCTATTACCTGGTCACGCCGGACATTGTGCAAAAGACGATGAATCGCTTTGGCGAGCTAACGGGCCGCCACTATAAGCTGTTCGACTATGTGGGCGCCGCCGACGCCGAACGCGTACTTGTGATGATGGGCTCGGGCTGCGAAACGGTGGAGGAAACGGTCAACCACATGCAGAACCAGGGCGAAAAAGTGGGTCTGCTCAAGGTGCGGCTCTACCGTCCGTTTGCCACCCAGCAATTTGTCGATGCGCTGCCCGCCACAGTGCGCGCGCTGGCCGTGCTGGATCGCACCAAGGAGCCCGGCAGCGCTGGCGAGCCGCTCTATCAAGATGTGGTGACGGCCATTAGTGAGAGTTTGAGCCAAGGCACAGCGCCCTTTACGGCCATGCCCAAAATTGTGGGCGGTCGCTATGGACTGTCATCCAAAGAGTTTACGCCGGCCATGGTCATGGCCATTTTTAACGAGCTGGCGACGGCCAAGCCCAAAAACCATTTCACCATCGGCATTGTGGATGATGTAACCCACACCAGCCTGCCCTTTGACGCTGATGTGGATATTGAGTCGGCGGATATGGTGCGGGCCGTCTTTTGGGGCCTGGGCTCGGACGGCACGGTAAGCGCCAACAAAAACTCGATTAAAATCATTGGCGAAGAAACCGACAATTTCGCCCAAGGCTACTTTGTATATGACTCGAAAAAAGCGGGCGCGCGCACGATTTCGCACCTGCGTTTTGGGCCGCACCCCATTAAGAGCACCTATTTGATCCGCCGGGCCAACTTTGTGGCCGTGCATCAATTTGGCTTTTTGCAGCGCTACAATGTGCTGGAACCAGCGCAGGATGGCGCCACGTTGCTGATCAATGCACCTTATGCAGCGGACCAAGTGTGGGACCATTTGCCCACAGCGGTGCAGCAGACCATTTTGGATAAAAAGCTGCGTCTGTTTGCCATTGACGCCTATCAAGTGGCGCAGGAAATTGGGCTGGGCATTCGCATCAACACCATTATGCAGACCTGTTTCTTCCAGCTCATGGACAGCCTTTCCACACAGGGCGAGGTGGGCAGCAGCGTGTTGAGCCATGACGAAGCCATTGCGCGCATCAAAGCCGCCATCCGCAAAACGTATGGCAAGCGCGGGGAGGCCATTGTGCGCCAGAACTTTGCCGCCGTGGACGCGGCGCTGCTGCACATGCATGAGATCTCCGTGCCGGATGCGGTGACCAGCACCATTGATATGCTTGCCACCGTACCTGTGCTGGCCCCCGAGTTTGTGCAGGAAGTGACGGCGCCCATGTTGGCCGGACAAGGCGATTTGCTGCCGGTGAGCGCGCTGCCGGTGGATGGCACCTATCCCGTGGGCACCACCCAGTGGGAAAAACGCAACATTGCGCTTGAAGTACCCGAATGGGACCCGGATATCTGCATCCAGTGTGGCAAGTGCGTTATGGTTTGCCCGCATTCGGTGATCCGCAGCAAGATTGTGGAGCCGGCGCGGCTGGCTGATGCCCCCGACGACTTTCTACATTCCAAGGCGCGCTGGCGCGAGATGAGCGATTTGGAATATACGCTGCAAGTGGCGGTGGAAGATTGCACCGGCTGTAGCCTTTGTGTTGAAGTGTGCCCGGCCAAGGACAAACGGGCCGTGGGGCGCAAGGCCATCAACATGGCGCCGCAACTTCCCCTGCGCGAAAAGGGCATTGAACATTGGGATTACTTCCAGACGCTGCCCGATTATCCACGCCACGCGGCGGTCAATGGCGAAGCCATCCAGGGTGAGCATGGCAAGGTGGAAATCGACCTGCTGCCCATCAATTTCACCAATGTAAAAAATGTCCAGCTCTTGGAACCACTCTTTGAGTTTTCCGGCGCCTGTGCCGGCTGTGGTGAGACGCCCTACTTGAAGCTGATTAGCCAACTTTATGGCGACCGGGCGCTGATTGCCAACGCCACCGGCTGCTCCAGCATCTATGGGGGCAACCTGCCCACCACGCCGTGGACCAAGAACGACGCCGGTCGCGGTCCGGCTTGGAGCAACTCGCTCTTTGAGGACAACGCCGAATTTGGCCTGGGCATGCGGCTGACGCTGGACCGCCAGGGCCAATATGCACGCGAGCTGTTGCTGCGTTTAAAAGGGCAGATTGGCGATGAACTGGTCAACCAGCTGCTCAGCGCCGACCAATCTACCGAAGAAGGTGTGACGCGCCAGCGCCGACGCGTGGCAGAGCTAAAGACGCTGCTGGCGGGCAAAGTGGAACCGGCGGTGCGCGATCTGGTCAGCGTGGCCGATGCGCTGGTGAAAAAGAGCATCTGGATTGTAGGCGGCGACGGCTGGGCCTATGACATTGGCTACGGCGGGCTGGACCACGTGCTGGCCAGCGGTCGCGATGTGAACATCTTGGTCATGGACACCGAAGTCTATTCGAACACGGGTGGCCAATCGTCCAAGGCCACACCGCTGGCGGCCGTAGCCAAATTTGCAGCAGGTGGGAAACCCACCCCCAAGAAAGAGCTGGGCATGATGGCCATGAATTATGGCAACGTCTACGTCGCCCAAATCGCCATGGGCGCCAGCGACACCCAAACGCTGCGCGCCATTGAAGAAGCCGAATCGTATCACGGGCCATCGCTCGTCATTGCCTATGCGCACTGTATTGCCCACGGCATCAACATGGCCAAAGGCATGGATCAGCAGAAGCTGGCCGCCCAGTCCGGTCACTGGCCGCTTTATCGATACGACCCGCGCCGCGCCGTGTCTGGGCAGAACCCGCTTCAGCTCGATTCGCGGGCGCCCAGCATTTCGATTCGCGACTACATTTACAACGAGAATCGCTACCGCGTCCTCACCCAGACCAATGCCGAAGCCGCCAAAACGCTGCTGGATGACGCGCAGAAATCGGTCGAAAAGCGGTGGCAACGGCTGGAAGCAATGGCGAAAGAGTAAGAGAAGGGCGCAGGAAGCAGGGGGCGGATGGCCCGCCCTCCCGCCTATTCCCTACTTCCTTCCCTTACTTCCTACTCCCTAGAACAGGAGCATCTTTTATGGACCTCTCAACAACCTATATGGGATTAAAGTTAGAACATCCAATTGTGCCATCGGCGTCGCCGCTTTCAGACAGCGTAGACAAGATACGCGCATTGGAAGATGCAGGCGCTGCGGCCGTTGTCATGTATTCGCTCTTTGAAGAGCAGCTCGAGGGCGAAAGCCATATTTTAGATCATTACATGGATTTTGGCGCCGAGAGTTTTGCCGAAGCGTTGAGCTATTTCCCCGAAATGGACAGCTACAGCGTGGGGCCGCACGAATATTTGGAGCTGATCCGACAGGCCAAAGACGCGGTGAATATTCCGATTATTGGCAGCCTCAACGGCATTTCCAGCGGTGGCTGGATTGAATATGCCAAGCAGATTGAACAGGCCGGCGCCGATGGGCTGGAGCTGAATATTTACTATATTCCCACCGACCCAACCATGCCGGGTGTGGAGGTGGAAAAACAATATATGAATGTGGTGCGCGAGGTAAAACAGCGCGTCTCCATTCCGGTGGCGGTAAAGGTCGGGCCCTTCTTTAGCGCCTTTGCCAACATGGCCGCGCAGATTCATCTGGCCGGCGCCGATGCGCTGGTGCTTTTTAACCGCTTCTATCAACCCGATCTGGATCTAGAATATCTGGAGGTGACGCCCAATCTGGTGTTGAGTTCGCGCCATGAACTGCGGCTGCCGCTGCGCTGGACGGCCATCCTCTTTGGCCGCGTGCCCATAGACATGGCCATTACCAGTGGCGTACACACCCATGAAGACGTGCTCAAAGGCATGATGGCTGGCGCCAAGGTGACCATGTTGGCTTCTGAGCTATTGCGCAATGGCATTGAGCGTATGGGCCAGATTCGCGCCGAACTGGTCAACTGGATGGAAGAACATGAATATGAATCAATTGCGCAGATGCAAGGCAGCATGAGCCAAATAAACGTGGCCGATCCGGCTGCCTTTGAACGAGCAAATTATATGAAGATGCTCCAATCGTGGCGCCTGGACCCGGCTGGATTAGCGTTGCGACAGGTTGAAATATAGGGTATAATATGTACAACTTACGCAGCACTGGTGGCGCGCAATGACAGAAAGGTCTTGCCAACCAAGCGGTCTTTATGCTGGAGTTGCGCAGCGCCAGTGGTGGCCAGAAAAGCAAAGGAATGATGACCCGGAATTTTTGCTCTCGGCCTGCATAAGTCCGTATGAACATATGAATAGATGCTTTATTCATCAAGCCCTATCCGGCGGCTTACGATTAGATGTAATTGTGCATCGCCCGGAACACAGCCGCCGTAACCACCGCAGTAGAGGAGGGATTTCATGAATTTAGTTGTGAGTGGTCGCAATTTTGATGTCCACGAACCCATTCGGGAATTTGTGGAACAGAAGGTAGGAAAACTAGAGAAACATCTGTCAAATCTGTCGGATGTGCGCGCCGAATTGACCGTGAACAAGGCCAAGGCCATGCAGGACCACTTTACCTGTCAGATTACAACCTGGTCCAATGGCCGCATCTTGCGTGCGGAGGATTCCCATGGCGACATCCACACGGCCATCACCGGCGCCGTGGATAAGCTTTCCCGTCAGATTGAAAAGGTAAAGGGGCGCCGTAAACATCACGGTCGTAAATCGCTGGCGGTTAATACAGTGGCGGCGCTGGAAGCGGCAGCCCATGTACAGGAAGAAACGACGGCTGCGCCAACAACCGATCTGGATTTCGGCGGCTTTGAAGAGATTGTGCGCCGCAAGCAGTTTACCGTACAGACCATGACCGAAGAAGACGCCATTGATCAGATGGAGCTGCTGGGCCACGACTTCTTTCTGTTTCGCGATTCAATTGTCGATGCACTCCACCTCATCTATCGACGCAAAGATGGGCACTACGGCGTGCTGGAGCCACAGCTGCCGGCCTAGCTTGTTTATTTGCCACTGAACAAAAACGCTCCAAATCCGCTTGAGATTTGGAGCGTTTTTTATAGCAATTCGGCTGTTGCCGGCGCGCCAGCCGCGTTTAGGTTTGTACCTCCTGCGTTACCTTTTCCCTTTACCCAAAACGCCCCAACCGAAATGGCGCCAGCAGCTCCACCGCCGTTCCATCCACCAGCTCAATGGCTGCCAACTCGCCGATGATGGGAGCCAGAGTCACGCCGCTGTGGGTAGTAGCCAGGTAGAGGTTGGTTACGTCATCGGCAAAGCCAATCACCGGATGGCCATCTTTGGGAATGGGACGACGACCGCGGCGCACGTGATCCACCTGGGCGTCGGCCAGGGCGGGCACATACTCGGCGGCATCGGCCACAATTTGGGCCACTTGAGCATCATCACCGCCACGGTCGCCTTGCGAATAGTTATCGCGGCCGCTGCCCTGCACCATGACCGAGCCGTCGGCAAACTGACGGAAATTGACGTGTGGCTGCTTGTCGCGCGGCGAATGCAGCACGGCAATGTTTTGGAACAGGCGCGGTAACGGCTTGGTGATGATGGTGGCGCCAAAGGTATGATACTGCGGCAGCTCTACACCCGCCAGGCCGGCCAATTGTGCCGTGTCCGCACCACCCGCCAGCACCACGGCGTCACACGGAATGCGGCTGTCGCCAATCTGCACGGCGCGCACGGTCTGCGGTCCCGCCTTCGTTTGCGCTAATTCAAAACCGGTTACGGCGGTTTGCATACAGATTTCGGCGCCCGCTTGCGTCAACGCAGCCACGGCGGCGGTCACCACATCCGCCGTATTCACCTGCCCTTCCAAATCTGAATAGGAAGCCAGCACGAGCCCTTCCGCGTTAAGTTCGGGCTCCATCCGCGCCACCTCGGCCCCATCCACCAGGCGCGTGGGATAGCCCCAGCTTTGCAGCTGACGCGCGCGGCTGACCAAGTCGTCGGCCCCGGCTTGCGTAACGGCCCAACGCAGCTCACCGCCCCACGTAATCTCTATGCCCAAGCGGCGGGCAAAGCGCGCCCACATGTCAAGTGAGCGCCGATTCAGATCGTGATAGTTGAACGGTTCCTTGCCATAGGCATTGATCCAGGCAAATGAGAGCCGCGTGGCCCCCTGTCCCGGCGTTGCGGCATCCACCAACGTAATCTGTGCGCCGCGCCGTGCGGCGTGAAATGCCACCGAACAGCCCAGAATGCCCGCGCCAACAACCACAATATGCGGTTTGCGTAGCGTAAAGTTTGCCATTTGCGAATTTGCTCCTTTTTGGTGAGTGGGAAAGTAGGAAGTCAATATCATTAAGTTAGCGAAAAGTGCGTCGCACGGTGTCAACCATTTTGGTCCTAGTATTCGAATGGCATACCGTGCGTCGCACTTGAAGCGGCCTTAACTAAATGACATTGAGTAGGAAGTAGGAGGACTGTCCATCCTACTCCCTACTCCCTACTTCTTACTTGCTAAGTATCACGGCTGCGGCGGCCATGGCCGCAATTCATCGCTGGCCCGCCAGGTATTGACCCACTCCGGCGTCTCGGGGATCCAATTTTCCACCGGGATCTCGTTACGCAATTCCGCAATGAGAATGGCCTTGCCTTTACCCGTAATGCCTGTGCGCAGCAGGATGGATGACGTAGGCTCTCCCTTCACCCACATGGATTGGGCCACATATATCCAGCGCTCCTCCGCCCCTACCATTTGCGTGCGAATGGTGATTTGATCAAACAGCTGCACGCGCCGCCGGTAGCGCACCGATCCACCGGCCACCACCAATCCCCAGCGCTTACGACGCAGCACGCTGGCCAATCCCGTGCGGATGGCCAGATCAAAGCGGCCCAGATCGTATAGAGTCAACACGCGCCCATTATTTAGCTCCAGAAATAGATCAATGTCCCAGGGCATACAGCGCACCGTAGTTTCACAAACAGCATCTGCATGCAATGGTTTCGCGACCAATGCTTTTATAACCACGGTGATAAATCGGATCAATGGATACATGGCGTGCCTTACGTATTGCAATTTTGCCTGCATGATGAAGATATAGGGCGAGCGGGATCGACTGGTCCCGTTGCGACTTCTCGCCAAGAATGCGGTAATGCTTATCCCTCATGGCTCGATGCTTGCGCCCACAGCGCTTGAGCCACATGTTCAATGCCGGCGCGCAGGTGACGGCGGTAGGTGCTGAAGGGTACATCCAGCAATTCGGCCGCCTGTTCTTGGGTGGCGGCGGGCTGGAAATAGGTGTGATGCAACGCCCGAAACAGCTTATTCTGGCGCGGCGTTTGCTGCAATGGTTCCGCCGCCTGGCGCAGCAAGGTACGCAGCGCAGCCAAGCGCGCCGCTTCGTCGCCATTAGCGCCGGCTCGTTGCACCACCAGGTGCGACCGCAGCAGCGGATTGGTGCGCAGTGCGTTGGCATCGTGCAGCGTGCGCAAGGCATCCCCCACTGCTTGCGCAAATTCCGCTTCACTCAGCGTAGAAACATCCATTTTCAAGTCGAGCTGCGCGTGAGGCAGCCCGGCAGCAATTTCACGCTCGGCAAAGAGGGAAAGCCAGGGAAACGGCCCCATGACCCGCCAATCGTGACCAAAAACGCCGTAGCGCCGTTCATCCACAGCAAAATCAGCCGCCTCCAGCCGGTGCATGTCGGCGTGGGCAAAGATGCCGCGCCAGAATTCAGGCTGCGCACAGGGCAGAAACGTATGGGCCAGCCGCGGTGTGGAGAGATAGTGTTGCACCATGGCCACAAAAATGCGGCTCTGCACCGGCGAAACACGCTGATAGGTCGACCGCGCCATCCAAAAACGAAAGAGCGTGGCGCGCTCGTCACTTTGGAGCGGGGCGGCTTTTTCAAGCATACCCCAAGCCGCGGTAGCTGCCGGATCCAGTTGACGTTCGCCAGCATCGAGTTTTTCCAGCGCCAGCAGCATGAGAAAGCCCTCCACGCGGCCAGATGCATCGCGAAAGACAATTGTTTGCGACGCCGGATGAGTCGACCAGTGAGCGGCCAGCCGCGCCGACTCTTGCCCTTCGTGTTGCTCCACCAGATCCACAATTTCCTCATGCTCATCGGGTGCAGCCAAATCGGCAAAAACGGACGTGTTTTCCTGCCAAGCAAAAAAGGAACTCAACACGGGACTGTTGCGATGCAGAAAGATATACTCGTGCAGAATGCGCTGCTGCTTGGGCGCGTTGACGCTTTGCAAAAATTCGCGCATGTAGTAGGCACGGGCCCGACCATGTAGATCGGCATAGCGGGCGCGGTTGCGCCAGCGCAGATCGGCGCAAATGGTTTCTCGCGCCAAGTCGTGGGGGAAGAGGCCGCCCTCGTCGGCATCCATAAACGAAAGGCTGCGCAGCCAGGCAAAGACCAGAGTCGCCTCGTCCCCAATAATCGCGGCCAGTAACCGCTCGTCCAGCAAGCGCACCATGGCGCACGCCTCCAGCCCCATGCGGTGGACCGGGCTGGGCACGTGGTCCACAAAGCGCTCGACTAGGGCGGCAATCAGATCCGGCGCTGATTCGGGGCGAAAGGCCACACCCGAATGGTGGCCATGTAGATCGGCAAAGAGCGAGAGAGCCAGCGGATGACCGTGGGTAAAATCAAGAATGGCCGGATGCTGTTCGACCGGAATCTGGCGCCGCGCCAGATAATCAGCACTCTCGGTGGGTTCCAGATTGCCCAATGGCACAAAGCGTACAAACGGTTGCCAACCTGGGTCGCTGCGCCATTCAACCGCTGGTGGCTTGCGGCTGGCAAAAACGGTTAGCATTGTGGCCGGCAGTTGAGGCAGAAACTCATCGCGCAGCCAGCCATCCAGCGGCGTCAGCAGTTCGGCGGTATCAATCAAGAACAGATGCGGTCCGCGGGCAGCCAAAAGCTGCGGCCAGGCCGGCGCCTGGGCGGGCGCCACCCCCAGCGCAGCGCGCAGCGCGCCCTCGAAAACAGGCGGCGATGGATCAATATTGCGCGCATCCATCTGAATTGCAGTCCAACCGGCATCGCGGGCCAGGCGGGCAAATTCATGCAGCAAGGTGGTTTTGCCCACGCCGCCCGGTCCGTAAATCTGCAAGATATTAAAGGGCAACTCGTCGGCATGAAGGGCCTGGTGCATGAGTGTGCGCTCGGCGGTGCGCCCTACAAATTGGGTGCGGCGGGCCTGCACCAATCGTTCTTTCAATGCAACTACTTTAGGTTGCGGCATGTCATCGCGTGCGGAAGCTCTGCCGGAATCATTGTCCTGTGGCGCAACCATGCGGACAGCCGAGGCAGCCAATGACGCGCTGGCGTCAGCCGTCAGATCATCATGACTGGCCGCTTCATGTTGCGCATCTACATGTTGCGCATTTACATGTTTCACATCTAATAGACTGGAGGCCAAGGAGATAGCCCATTGCGAGGCCGTTACCAGCGGTTCCTGCGCAATGGGGTCGAAATATGCGGCGGCAATGGTGGGTTGTTGCTGAGCGCTGGCAATATGCGCCCTGCCCAATTGGGCTAGGATGTACGGCATGTACGCCTGAATGGACTGAGCAATTTCCGCCGCCTGCTGCAAATGGGCGTGTGCCTCTGCGTCATCACCCAGCCTGTGCGCGGCCAGCCCAAGTAGCGCGTGAGCCTGCCCCAATTCATCGCGCTGGCCCAGCTCCGCATAAATTTCCGCACATTCGGTCAGATGGGTGTGCGCGGTAGCCGCATCGCTTGTCAACGTGGACCACCCCAGCACCAGCAGCGCATAGGCCACACCGCGTTGCGCATGACCGGCGCGAAAATGAGTAAGCACGCGCCGCGCCTGTTCTTGGGCCTGCGCATATTGGCCCAAATGCAGCCGGGCCAGCGCCTCAATGGCTTGGATAAAGGCGCATGGCTCTGCCATGCCCAGGTTGAGGTAAATGGTGCAGGCTTCTTGCAATGGCTCCCGCGCGGCGGCCAATTGCCCCAACCCAATGCGTACTTCCCCTAATTTGCCCAAACTGGCGGCCACGCCCACGCGATCACCTTTGCGCTGCGCCATTTCGATGCTCTCGCGAATGAGCTGCTCGGCCTGTGCCAAATCGCCCTGGTAGAGCGCCACACCGCCCACCGACCGCAATGAAACCGCGGCGCCGCGCAAATCTCCCAGCTGCTGGCGGATGGTCAACCCTTCTTGATACAGCCGGCGCGCTTCGTCATAAGCACCCCAGTGCTGTACCAACCAGCCCAGCGCGGTTAACGCATTGGCCGCGCCCCAGCGGTTGCCCGCCGCCCGATAGAGCGTCAAGCTTTCATCATAGCAGCGGCGCGCCGCAGCGCGATCCCCCTCGCGCAGCGTTTCGCCCATATGCAGTAGCGCGAAAGCGCGCACCTGCCGCACATCCACCGCCGCTGCTTGTGGCTCGCTCAAGAGTGCCAGCGCTTTGTTCAACAATTGAATTGCATCGTCGCGCTGACCCAAATAGCGCGCAAAAACAGCCTGCCAGATCAGTAGCTCGATCTGCAACAGCCAGCGCTCAATATAACGCGGGCTCGCCGGATCGGCCGGCGCGGAGTCAACAGTTACGCCAGTAGAGGCCGCCGTAATCAGCGCATTTCCCTCGCGGAAGCGACCACGCCAGACATAAAATTGGGCAATCCCGTCCACGGCCCGCGTTAACTGTGGGATCTGGTTGCGCGCCACGGCCCATTGCCAGGCCGCACGCACATTCTCACCATCGAGCTCCATTGCCAGCAGTGCGCTGCGCTGTTCGGCGCCGGTAAAGGCTTCGGCATAGTGGGCCACCTGGTTGGTAAAATAGGCGGCGTGCCGATCGCGCGTGGCTTGGGCCAGTGCGGGCGCTTCGGCCAACTTTTCTTCACCAAATTGCCGCAACAATCCATGCAGCACAAACCGCCGTTCCTGCGCC
The DNA here is from genome assembly GCA_020634755.1 of Caldilineaceae bacterium. Classification (GTDB taxonomy): domain Bacteria; phylum Chloroflexota; class Anaerolineae; order Caldilineales; family Caldilineaceae; genus JACKBC01. Next base: position 177,089 of record JACKBC010000008.1, read on the forward strand.
GGCGTGAGCAACGATTTGTCGACCATATTGAGCAATTCGCGCAATGAAACGCCGGTGACGTGTTGAACGGCCTGGTGGGTAAAGGCGCCGTGAAAAAGCGACAATTTTATAAAAATCTCTTGCTCACGCGGGGCCAGCATGTTCCACGTATAGTCAAAGGCGGCGCGCACGCTGCGCTGACGCCTGGGAATGCCGTGTTCGGTTGTTTCCAGCAGGTCCAGGCTATTTTGGAGTTCGGCCAGAATATCGGCAGGGGTCAGCAACGAAATCCAAGATGCAGCCAGCAAAATGCCCAGGGGCATGCCCTGCACGCGCTGGCAAATCTGCACCACATGGTCTACATTGCTCGCGGTGAGTTCAAAGGTGGGGCGCAAGCGGCACGCGCTCTGCACAAAGAGCTGCACCGAACCATATTCTAAGGCATTGCTGACCGTGAGTGGCGCCAGCGCGGCCTGCGATAAATCCACACTGCTGCCGGGCGCTTCCATGCCGGCCAGATGCAGCACATGTTCGGACTGTACGCCGAGTCGCACGCGCGATGTGATGAGCAGCTTGAGACCAGGGGCGGCGTTTAGAAGCGCGCTGAGCAAGCTGACGCAGTCCGTCGACGGCGTTGAATAGTGCGTACCGCCAAGCGTGGTGGGCGCGGTCAGCAGCTGCTCGAAATTGTCGAGCACCAACAGCATCTGCTTTTGGCGTAGATAGTTGAACAGCTGCTGCCGCGGCGATTCCGCGCCCTGAAAGGCAAAACCTAACGTGTCGGCCATGCTGGCCAGCATGGCATCCCGGCTATGGTGGGCTTCCAGCGGCACAAAATAGACGCCATCGGCAAAGGAGACGCGAGCCGCGGCGGCAAAGGCCGGATCCGTATAGCTGCCGGCCACCTGCAAAGCCAGCCGCGTTTTGCCAATGCCGCCCGGTCCCACAATGGTCAGGTGGCGGCAGGTAGGTTGCTCAAGCAGCTGGCGCAGTTCAGTCAGCTCAATTTCGCGGCCAACAAAGAGGGCCAAGGCGGGCAAGTTGTGGGGGGGCGGCGCGCCGGCGGCTTTGATCCGCTGATAGCAGGCGCGGAATTCGGCGCTGGGCTCTGTACCCAATTCGGCGGCCAGCAGGCGGCAGCAGGCATCATATTGGGCCAAGGCTGCGCTGCGCTGCCCCGTGCGCGCCAGACAGAGCATGAGCTGCATGTGGGCGCCTTCGTGCAGCGGCTCAAGGGTGAGCAGGCGGGTTAGATAGGGAATGGCCTGCGCTTCGTTTTGGGCGGCAGCCAGCCGCTCCGCCAGCATGTGCAGACTGCGCAGCGCCAGCTGGTGGAGCCGCTCGCGTTCGTTCCACAGCCATTCCTCAAAAACAGGCGCATCTTTGACCAGAAAACCAGCCAGCAGATCATGGCGATATTGATCCACCGCTTCCTGCAGCGCGGATAGCTCCGGGTCTGCGCCATTCGCGACCTGTTCAAACAGATGCAGATCGACATAAATTTCGCTGGTCCAAGTGAGGCTAGCGGACTGATTGTCGGCCTGGAGCAGGTCACCAATGAGCTTACGCAGGTTGGAAAGCGCTTTGGTCAGATTTTTTTTGGCGGCCGATTCGGGCATCTCATCCCAAAAGAGGGTGGCCAATGTATCGCGCGAGTGCGCGCGGCCGGTGGCGGCCAGGTAAAAGAGTAGCGCCTGCGCCTTGGCCGAAATAAAGCCGGTCAGAGGTGCGCCGTTATATAAGAGCTGCGGTTCGCCAAGCAGGGCAAAGTGCAGTTGGGCTGGCATTTGGGGAGTACCCGATCACGAAGAGAAAACGTATGCAAATCTATGCGCTGAATCCCGAAGCGACAATCACGATCCTCAATCATCACGATACCGCAACGGTGTTGGCATCACGGGCGCTGGTCTCGCTTGGTGAATCAGCCCTATCTCTTGCCGTTGCGATCTACTGATTATAACATATCCCAATTTGTGTAGAAATTTTGTAACTATACAGCCCCCCTCCTAAATCCTCCCCCCACGCGGTGGAGGGAGGACTTACCGTCTCGTCAACGAGGCAATTTCGACTATCGAAATTGCTTCGTTGACCTGGTGACGGCGCCCCTCTCCGCCTAAGCTGCGCTTAGGCGGAGAGGGGCGAAGCCTGAATAGTTACGAAATTTTGAGAAAATTCATCAATGAAATGACGATTCATGCCAGAAGCACCGTCTGGTCCCATTTAGCGCAGATTAGCTGACCATTCTGCACGGTTGTGTCGATGAGAATACAGTTGCGCATGCGTTGCTGGCCGATGAATGCGCGGCTTACATTGGTCAGCACCAGCGGCAACATGTGATAAAGCAGGCTGCCATGGGCCACAAGCAGAAAATTGCGCTCTGTGTGAGCGTGCTGCGCCACAAGCTGCTCTACAAACGGGACAAAACGCGCCTGCATGTGGGTAAAGCTTTCGCCTTCTGGGATGTGTGCATCAGGCCGTCCCGCGGCCCAATCGCTGACCACGGTATGATGCGCGGCCCAGGCTTCGGCATCACCACGTCCTTCCATAATGCCACAGTCAAATTCGGCCAGCGCTGGCGTGGTGGTCACCGGCGCGCGCAGCCGCTCACCTATAATCTGCGCGGTCTGTTGGGCGCGCAAAATGGGGCTGGCATAGATAGCGGCAATGTTCTGTTTGCCCAATTGTGCGGCCAGCGCAGTCGATTGCGCGCGTCCCTTGGCGGTCAGCGCATGGGGTAAGTTACGATTGGAGATAACCTGTTCCACATTGGCTTGGCTTTCACCGTGGCGGGTAAAGACGATGCGCATATTATTGTGCCTTCTTTTGCGTTTGATACCACGCCAGCGCTATTTTCTCGGTGGCCTTGATCCAATCGTTTTTGGCATCGTTATATGCGTCAATATCGGCCGGGTGTAGCGCATACGCGCGGCGCTTGACCTGCACATATTCAGCACAGGCGTCCGGATGGGCGCGTAAATAGGCGGGAAAGGCCATGTGGCGCAGCGCTTCAGGGTTATCTTCAGCGTAGGCGTGAATGTTGTGGGTGCGCACACCGTCAGCATCTCTGGTAAGATAGCGGCGACCGGGCAGCCCGTATTCGCCCCATACTTTGTACCCGGCCGCGGTCATGGCGTCATGGAACGCATCAATGCGTTCAATGTTGTGCACCAGAGGCAGCAGATCGATAATGGGTTTGGCGGCCAACGCGGGCACCGATGTGCTGCCCACGTGGTGAATAGCGATGATCTCGTCACCCCAAAGCGCGCGCAGGCGGGCGGCTTCGCGTTGAAATTCGCGGGGCCATTCGGGCGAATATTCAGTAAAGGTGTAGATGCTGGGCATGGGGCTTCTCGTTTTTTATGGTAATATTCCGGGAAATATCGGGCGTGTCTGTACCATGATTTTATGATTACCAAGATTGCACCTCGAAGGCGCTAGTCATCACTTCTGGCTATTATATCTGAAAAGTTATGTTTACTTGATATATGGCTCCGCTCGAGGTTAATCATTTTGTACGCTGATACACGCTGATTTGATGGAAGTGAACGAATTAAATCGGTAAACGACAGCACTGGTTGAAACCAGCGCCTGTCAGCCAAAGTACGCTAAAGCGCACTCTAGAGATAGCCTGCTTGAGCAGGCTTCCGCTAGCAGACGCAGGCTTCCGCCTGTGGATTCTATTACCGAAACAATTTATGAATGTCCATAAAATCTGCCTCCATCTGCGAAATCCGCGTAGCACAAAAAGGGAGTATACAACAGAGATGAGCAAACAAACACTTTTGCGCAATGTGCGCCCTTGGGGTGGCGCGCCGGTTGACGTGCTGATGGCGGATGGCGTCATTGAGCAAATAGCACGCAACATATCTGTCGATGAAGCCATGAGCGTTTACGAAGGCCAGAATCAGCTGCTGCTGCCTGGCCTGGTCAACGCCCACGCCCACATCGACAAGAATCTCTTTGGCCGCCCGTGGCACGCCAACCAAACGCCCGAGCCGCGCCGCATCCGCGACTATGTAGACAACGAGCGCCACCTGCGCCGCGAGCTGAAGCTGGATACGCGCGCGCAGTCGGCATTGGAGGTGCAGCGGGCCATTGGCGCCGGCGTCACCCACATCCGCACCCACGTGGACATTGACACCGACGCCGGGCTGGCGCACTTTGAGGGCGTGCTGGCCACGCGAGAGCAATTCAAAGAGGCGCTGACCATGCAGCTGGTGGCCTTTCCGCAAAGCGGCATGTTGGTGCGTCCCGGCACGGTGGAGCTGCTGGAAGAGGCGCTCAAAATGGGGGCCGAATGCATGGGCGGACTGGACCCTTCCACCGTGGATCGCGACCCGGTGCGCCACTTGGACACTGTCTTCGGCCTGGCGGAGCGCTACGGCGTGGAGCTGGATATTCACCTGCACGAGCCGGGGATGTTGGGCGCCTTTGCCGTGGAGTTGATTGCCGAACGCACCAAAGCGCTCGGCATGCAGGGCCGCATCACCATCAGCCACGTCTTCTGTCTGGGCATGATCGACGACGCCTACCTGAACCGGCTCATTGAGCTGCTGTTGGAAAACCGCATCAACATTATGTCGCTGGGCTCGGGCGCCTCCAGCTTCCCACCGCTCAAGCGGCTGCACGCCGCGGGGGTGACGCTCTGTACGGGCAGCGACGGCGTGCGCGACACGTGGGGTCCCTTCAACAGTGTAGACATGTTGGACCGGGTCAAGTTTTTGGCCTATCGCTGCGGTTTTCGACGCGATGAGGATGTGGAGTTTCTGCTGGGCATCGCCACCCAAGGCGGGGCCAAGGTCATGGGGCAGGCGAATTATGGGCTGGCGGTGGGGTGCGCCGCCGATCTGGTGGTGGTCAAGGGCGATGCCCCGACAGAGGCAGTAGTCAATTTGCCGCCGCGCACGCTTGTGTTTAAGGCGGGCAAATTGGTGGCGCAGAATGGGGAATCAGGCTGTAAGGTCCAGGACAATCTGCTTGAGCGCTTTGAGGATGCATAGGATGTCGAAGATTGGCGTGACAGGTTCGTAATGATTCCAACCAAGACGGACATCCCGTGTGATGCCTATCTTGGTTGGAATAAAGCAAGAGTTTAGAGGGTAAAACTACGCAAATATCTCACTGAATGGCAACCGAATTCCCAAATTGTCATCCAAAACGGTGAGACATTGATTTTACAATAACCCCATACTTTCAAATTGCTCGTACATGATAGGAATTAGCAATAGTTATGTAGGAGAAGTACATGGTTTGGCAATATGAGATTTCACCATTATGCGATTTCGAAGGCGTCCGCTTTCTTTGCCTGACTTCCATCAGGGTTTATCACTACGACATCCCAGAGACCACTCCGACCCGTAATATCGAAAGTACACTTAATGGCCGATGAGCTCACAAATATTACTGTTCTTGGAACAATGCTAGCACCTGAATATTCGAGTTTCACTTGTAGTCCAGTTACAAAGCCAGTCCCAATGATAACTGTTTCAATAGATCCCGCAATGGCTGAAGCTGTGTTCGGAGTGATGCTATCCACACTTAACGCGCCTATCAAATTAGCGATTCCTTGCTGTGCTGACGCAGTAGCTCTACTACCAAAGTAAAAGGCGGAAACTGCAGTGACCAATGTTCCCAAGATCGTAGCAAGCTGCAGCCCGAGTTGTTCACCAGTCTCCGTTATCTTTGTCCGTAGCGTCACATCGAATGACCCTTTCTCGTTTTGTACAATATCGAAAACTTGTTCTCCAAGCTCAGCTACCTGAACCGTTGTCAAATTTTCTAGTCTTTCTCCACTCTGACCTGAGACAGTTCGAAATACGTAGACGCCTACAATCACAAAAATCATGATCAGGAATAGAGCAATCAAAGCACGAACGCTACCTTCAGGCATGCCGAGCGCATGCTCAGAAGTCACAAGGCCAAAACTATAGAAGCCAGCCACTACCAGGTACAACACGGTAAGGAGTACCACGATCGCTAGTACTACAACCATTCCCATCTGAATTTCGCCTGATGGTAATTTTTCCAAGTCGCCCCCTTTAGTAATACCAACAATTGACACCCCTATGAGAAGCACAATTAAGATCATAATCACGCCATAACCAAGGGAGGTAAACCAATTATGTTGCTCTTGCGTCATTTTCATTCTCCTTTTTGCGCATATGTATGCAGACGATTAACAAAATCACAAATTCGATGGATAAATGATTCAAACTGTATCGTCACCTCCTTCCCGCATCTCGTCGGTTTTCGTTAATTTTCCAAACCCAATCTCCCTCGCCAAATACGCACACATCTCCCTCAAACTCTCAAAATAGATCTACCGCTCCTGCCCCGGCGCTTGCAGCGAAGCGCGACAGACCGGCTGACCGGCGTCTTCGACCAGCCGCAGACGGAGCAGATAGGATCGATACGTGCGCGGCCTCTGATTCATAATTCTCCCTACATAAGGCCATTATCCACACGGGCCGTCATGCCTGCGTTATTTCAGCATCATTAGGCGGTTAAATCGCAATTGTATTTTTATGACATGGACGGTATAATCAAGCGCATCGCCTGTGTGGAACAAAATAGTTCGCCCCGCTGCTCAAGAGCGCGTCTAAACGCGCCGCTAGCCGCTGCCGCCGTGCGCAGCAGAAAGGCATCCGCATGGCAAAGCTTGAAATTGCGCTCCTTGGCCCGCTCCAGGTGCGGTTGGATGGAGATCTGCTTACACCACTACCACTTAAAAAGGCCCAGGCCCTGCTGGCCTATCTAGCCGTCGAAGCCGCCACGGCGCACCCGCGCGAACGGTTGGCGCTCCTGCTCTGGCCGGACCAGCCCAAAGAGTTGGCCTTTAAAAGCCTACGCCAAACGCTCCATAAGCTACGCCAAGCCCTTCCAACCAACTTTCTGCTCACCACGCGGTTGGATGTACAGTTCAACCACCGCGCCGATTGCGCGCTGGATGTGGCCAACTTTAGCGAGTTGATCGCCGCCTGCCAGCGTCATGCAACCAGCCACCCCGAACTGTGCGTCGATTGCGTGGCGCGCCTGGAGCAGGCGGCGGCGCTTTATGGCGGCGACTTTTTACAGCACTTTGTGTTGCCAGAAAGTGATGCGTTTGCCGAGTGGGTGATGTTCAAACGCGAGTGGCTCCAGCATGAAGTATTGGACGCACTTTTTCGGCTGGCTGAGTATTATGGCCAGCAGGGCCACTTTGAGCGGGCTCGCCAATACGCCTGGCGACAAACAGAACTGGACCCGCCGCGCGAAGAAGCGCACCGCCAGTTAATGCAAGCGTTGGCCCTGAGCGGTCACCGCAGCGAAGCATTGGCTCAATATGAGATCTGTCGCCGCATCCTGGCTAATGTGATGGTAGCGGAACCGGCACAGGAAACCACGGCTCTTTACGCCCATATCAGAAATAAGCTTTTGACTCCGAAGTCACCAGGGCCTAATAGCCAGCAATCGGCTTCCACAAGCAGTGAAGTGACCTCGGCTTCCCACCCAGCTGTCTGGCTGGAAGGCAACGGCCAGCGGGTGGATTGGGGCGAAGCGCCTGATATCGAGACTTTTTACGGACGTGAGTCGGAATTGGCTGTGCTCGGCCGTTGGGTTGTTGATGACCGCTGTCGTTTGATCGGTATTTTTGGTATGGGAGGAATCGGCAAAACCACCCTAGCGACCAAGCTCTGCGTTCAGACTCAGAATCACTTCGAGTTCTTGATCTGGCGTTCATTGCATAATGCACCGCCAGTAGAAGATATCCTAGTACAGATCATTCGCTTCCTTTCGGGACAGCATTTTCATAAATTGCCATCACGTGTTGGTCACTTGATCACGCTGTTGATCGAACTCCTGCGCCAACATCGTTGTCTAGTCATCTTGGATAATCTTGAAGCCATCTTGCAGAATGGAGCCTTTGCCGGACATTATCTAGCGGGGTATGAAGCGTACAGCCAACTAATTCAAAGACTCGGCGAAACTCGCCATCAGAGTTGTCTTGTCCTGACCAGCCGTGAGAAACCACAGGAGTTTGCTCTGCTGCGTGGAGCTCGGTCGCCAATTCGGGCGCTGTTGTTGACCAGTTTAGGGACAGAGGAAGGGCGAGCCTTATTACAAGACAAAGCGCTAGTGGGTTCTAATGAACATTGGGTGGCGCTGATCGAATACTATTCGGGCAATCCGTTGGCTCTGCGAGTCGTGTCTGAAACAATTCATGACCTGTATGGCGGGGAGATCATCGATTTCCTCAATGAAGAGACTCGTGTTTTTGGTGGCATCTTTGAGTTGTTGACCCAGCAGTTTGAGCGACTTTCAACTCTTGAGCAAGAAATCCTTTATTGGCTGGCAATTGAACGTGAGCCTGCAACAATGGAACAGCTTAACAGCAACATGATGAAACCGGCATCAAAACGAGCGCTCATGGATGCGCTCTACTCTTTGTATCGGCGCTCTATAGTAGAAAAAGCCCAGACTGGATTTTTCTTGCAAAATGTGGTGATGGAATATATAACAGCGCGTTTAGTCGCGCGAATTTGCAGTGAAATCGAGACCGGAGCGCAGATGGCTTCAATTAGACTGCGTACTGAGAAATCTATTGCGTCTCCCGAAATTGACTTTGTCACAATGGATTTCAACCGTTTTTCTTTAATCCAAGCCCAGGCCAAAGAATATGTAAGAGAAAGCCAGTCAAGACTCATCCTACGTCCAGTAAGAGATCAAATGTTGAGCCAGTTTGGACAACCGGGGCTCGTCGATAGATTAAACGACATGCTGTTTGGATTACGTCGATCTCATCCCCGCCAACCGGGCTATTTTGGGGGCAATCTGCTCAATTTGCTGATTGATTGCGGGGTTGATTTACGTGGCTATAATTTATCCGAGCTTACAATCTGGCAAGCTTATCTGCGAGACAAAACTTTGACTGACGTCAATTTTACTGGAGCCGATCTTGCCCGCTCTCAGTTTAGCGATAACTTGGGCGCAATTACATATATTGCCGTCAGTCCCGACGGTCAACTCTTGGCTGCTGGAACATACGATGGCGAAATTCGCTTATGGCAGACCAACGATTTCCAATCATGCAAAATTATGCATCAGCCTAGCCCAGTTTGGTGCATTGCCTTCAGCCCCGATGGTGAGACGCTGGCCAGCTGTGGCGCGGAACAGTCGATCTACTTATGGGATATTCAGACCGGTCAGGTTCGTCATCAGGTGAATGGTCATAAAGAGTGGGTTTGGCGGGTTGCTTTTAGTTTCAATGGAGAGATGCTGGCTAGCGCAGGCAGCGATTGTACAATTCGTTTGTGGAACACCGGCACGGGCCAACAAGTCCGTACGATACACGGTCATTCGGCAAGTGTGCTCTCGGTATGTATAAGTCCCGACGGGCAGACGGTCGCCAGCGCCAGTAGTGACGAAACTGTTCGTTTGTGGGAAGCGCAGAGTGGGCAACTGCGCCATATTCTACGTGGCCATACTAATTTGGTCGGGGACGTTGCCATCAGCCCAGATGGTCAGATGCTAGCCAGCGCTGGCTATGATCAGACCATTCGTCTTTGGGAGATGAGCAGTGGCCGCGTTATCCATATTTTGCGGGGCCACACGAATCGCATAACATCAGTGGCCTTTAGTCAGGACGCTGATTTATTAGCGAGTTGTAGTGGTGACCACACGGTGCGTTTGTGGAGCACCCGTACGGGTCAAACACACCATGTGTTACAGGGACACTCCAATCTAGTAGATCGAGCGCTTTTTAGCCCGGATGGCGAAACCGTTTTTAGTAGTAGTTACGATCAGACCGTTCGTCTTTGGGACGCCAAGAGTGGTCAACTCCGCCGTACGATCCGTGGACACACAAATTGGTTTACCTCGCTTGCCCTTCACCCAGATGGCAAAACCTTGATCAGCGGCAGTTATGATCAGGCTGTTCGCCTTTGGCGCATCGACACGGGTCGACTATACCACACCTTTCAAGGGCATAAGAATTGGGTAAACACGGTTGCTTTTAGCCCAGATGGCAATCTCATGGCCAGCGGCAGCATCGACCAAACCATCCGCATATGGGATGTGAGCACCGGTCAAGTCAGTCAGACGCTGATTGGCCATACAAACTGGGTTACAGCCATTGCCTTTAGCCCCGATAGCAAGACCATGATAAGTGGTAGCATCGATCAAACGATCTGCCAGTGGGATGTTGACACCGGTCAACTTTGCCAAACTTTGGTCGGTCATGTCGCGGCAATTTGGGCCATTGGCATTAGCAGGGACGGGAAGATGGTGGCAAGCGCCGGTTATGAAGAAGCTGTCCGTTTGTGGGATCGGGAAACTGGCCAACTTCAGTCCATGTTACATGGTCACACAAATTGGGTGGATTGCCTTGCGTTTAGCCCAACTGGGCAGATCTTGGCAAGCGGAGGACATGATCAGACCATTCGAATATGGGATATCGAGACCAAACAACCCAGCCACATCCTGCGCAGTCATACAAATCGAGTAGCATCACTTGCTTTCTCTCCGTGTGGGACAATTCTGGCAAGTGGCAGTGATGATCGCACGATATGTATATGGAACGTTGGCACAGGCAAATGCCTTCGTATCTATCGCGGCCATAGCAGGGGTGTGACGGCAGTAGGTATCAGTCAAGATGGCAAGACATTGGCCAGCACTAGCGCTGACGAGACCATTAAGCTGTGGGATTTACAAAGTGGTAAATGCTTGAACACATTACGGGTCGATGGCCCCTATGAACACATGAATATTACCGGAGTAACCGGATTGACTGAAGCACAAAGAGCCATTCTCAAGTCTTTAGGAGCCATCGAAGATTAATTCGTCTTTGAGGGAGTTACGCAACACCCTTCATGGCCAAATCGCGCCGGTTTGCAGACGTAGCGGGACAACAGATTGAGACGAATATAACAAAGTTGCCAGCCGACATTGTCCACGCGGCGCAGTGCAAAGGTCGGCTTCGCGACCTTTGGGAGACGGCCCACCGGATCTTAAAGGAGATTGATACTCGGCCATGGTCATGAATTTCTATGTGAGCCACGTATCCTGCAAAGATGATGTAAGGAGTCTATCGGGCAGAGCATTAAATTTGCCAGACAAATACGACAGTAAAATCCAAAGCATTATTGCTGAAATAATAATTCGCCCTTTCTTCCCTCGCAATTCACACTCCGTTCGCAGCCAGGCGCTAAAGTGTAGGCAACACGGCGGTCATAACAGCAGTCATATTCGCTGGGCCGCCGCCAACAACACTTTAGTTCAAACCGCTTGGAGAGTCGAACATGAATTCCCATACCCTATTTTCAAATCAACACGCCATTGTGCTGGGCGGCAGTTTGAACCGACATTATGTTGCACAAATTCCCCTTTAGCGTGCGTCGCCCCTATGAAAAGCTGCGCCGCTTTCCACAGGGCTTTCTGGTGCTGGGCGACGCCATCTCCAGCTTTAACCCCACCTACGGCCAGGGCATGACATCGGCCGCCCTGCAAGCCGCCGAATTGGACAAGCTGTTGACGCAAGGGACTTCATTGGCGCAAATGGCGCTGGCGTTTTTCAAAGCCGCGGCCAAAGTCATCGACATACCGTGGCAGCTGGCCGTGGGTGAGGATTTCCGTTATGCCGAAACCAGCGGCCCCAAACCGGCAGGTGTAGATTTAATCAACAAGTATATGGCCCGCGTCCATCGGGCTTCCCTGCATGATGAAGTGGTCTGCTGCGCCTTCCTCAAGGTGATGAACTTAATGGCGCCGCCTACCACGCTTTTCCATCCAACCATTGTGTGGCGAGTGATGAAATATGGGTGTAACGCTCGGCGGGCAGAACAATCAGCACAGGCAGCCCTTGCTTACAACTAAATGTCTGTCCGCAAATTCTCAATATCACCGGTTGACACTCTACCAAGTTGCGTGAAGCACAACTGGATTGACGGACCGGTTGGGCGGAATGTAGCCGGCCATCACGAACGAGACCGATTTTTCGCACTCAATTCACGGCTAATTCGCATTTCATTCGCACCTGGACGCTACCCTGACAAGAGCATTTGTTTAAGCCGACAGCATTCCTCTTCGAAAAGGAAAGGCATGAATACGGTGAAGGAACTACCTCTTTTGCGGACTATGGGAGAAGCATGATGACGCGGATGTATACACAAATTCATATTGAGCGGTCGCCGAGCAAGGTCTTTGATTTTGTAACGACGCCGGCCAATTGGCCCCGGTGGCACCCATCTTCGTTGGGTGTAGAAGGGGCCACCGCACATTCGCTAGCGGTTGGCGAGCAGGTGACGGAGTCGTTTCACGTGGCGGGGCGACGTGGGCAAGTGATATGGACGGTGATGGAGCGCGATGCGCCGCACCGCTGGGTAATTGACGGGCGCATTGTAGGGCGCAATGCCGGCGGCGTGGTTTCATACACGCTGCAACCGGATGGCGAGGGCACTCTCTTTCAGCGTGAGTTTACCTATCCAACGCCCACTCTCTTTTTCACGATCATAGACCGACTGGTGGTGCGCCGCCGCGTGCAGAAGGAATCGGAGCAGGCGACGCAGCAATTAAAGACGCTGCTAGAAATGGGTTCGAGCCGGGCCGCACTGAATGCCAATAGGTACTATTTTTTGGATGAATGGTCCGTGCCGGCCAGCGTCAATGAGGTGTGGCCATATATCGTCAACGGTGGCGATTATCCGCGCTGGTGGGGCATGGTCTATGACAAAGTAGAGTCGCTCAACGCCATGGCGGGCGATCAGGTGGGCGCACAGGCGGCGGTGCAGGCACACGGGCGGCTGCCCTACACCATCCATTTTACCTCTGAAGTGACCGCCGTAACAGCGCCCACCATGATGAGTCTCAAAGCATATGGCGATCTGACCGGCACCGGCACCTGGCGACTGACGCCGACAAAGGCGGGCACGAGCGTCACCTTTGAGTGGATCGTGCAGGCGGACAAGCCGTTGCTAAGATTATTGTCGCCACTGGTCAAGCCCGTGCTGGCGGAGAATCACCGCTGGACCATGCGGCAGGGCGAAGCGGCGTTGCAGAAATTACTGGGGGCGAAAATGAATTTCGATCAATTTTGAATTTTCAAAAAATTGGTGTGATCCAAGTTGGCGGCAGCTGCGTCATAGTGAATAGAAGCTTTACACTCTCATACGGGACACGCGATCCTGGCTTTTCCAAGAACAAATGCCCATTTTTAATGGAAGAAAGCTGCCGCAACACGCGGGAGCCATTCCAGCGAGAAGAGGCCATTGTGATGAATACTTATTTTTCTGGAATGGCCCTAATCCAAAGGGGAATTTGATGTCTACTCCATACGCGTTGCGCGGCGCGCCTGTTAAGTGGCGCTCCCTCTATATCGGTCTGCTCTTTGCTCTTCTACTTATGGCTACACCCGTCGTGGCGCTGGCCCATCCATTAGGAAATTTCACCATAAATCGCTATAGCCGATTGGAAGTCGGCGGCAACCAAATTACGCTTACCTATGTGTTGGACATGGCCGAAATTCCCACGCAGCAGGCGCGTCCGCAGATCGACGCCAATGGCAACGGCGTCTTTGAGCCAGCCGAGCAAGACGCCTATCTGGCTCAGTTGCTACCCCAGTTACAGGCAAATCTGCATCTGACCCTCAACGGTCAGCCGCAGCAGTGGACGCTGGCCAGCCAAGAACTGAGCTTCCCCACCGGTCAGGCTGGTTTGCCTACTTTGCGGCTGCACAGCCAGTTTGTAACGACGGCGCCAGATGCAGGATCAATTTGGCAGGCTGGCTTCACCGACGCCAACTTTAGCGGACGTTTGGGCTGGCAGGAAGTGATCGTGCAGGCGACAGATGGCGTGCAGCTGCTCAACTCCAGCGCGCCAGCAACAGACAGAAGCCAGGAGCTGACCAACTATCCCGCCGATTTAATGCAGAGTCCTCCGGTTATGAACCAGGCTGAGTTTCAGTTTCAATTAAATGGAGCATCTGGGGAAAGTAGCCACTCAACAGAGCCAACACAATTGGTGATCCCGCGCGCCAATTCTGCTGATGCCGTCGTGCGCAATAGTGATCCGTTTGCCGACCTGATCCACCTGCCCAACTTGGGACCGTGGACGCTCTTGGTAGCGCTGCTGGCGGCCTTTGGCTGGGGCGCGGCACACGCTCTCTCGCCCGGTCACGGCAAAACCATTGTGGGCGCTTATCTGGTCGGTTCACGCGGCACGGCCAAACACGCCCTCTTTCTGGGCCTGACCACCACCATTACGCACACGGCGGGGGTCTTCGCCCTGGGGCTAATCACGCTCTTTGCCTCGCGCTATATCCTGCCCGAAACGCTCTTCCCTTGGCTGAGCCTGCTTTCTGGGCTCATGGTCGTGGGCATCGGGCTAACCCTGGCCTGGAACTGGTTACGCCGCCTGCCCAGCGAACATGTTCATGCGCATCAAGATCTTAGTCACGCGCACGACCACGAAGACGGCCATGGTCACGCGCACGACCACGAAGACGGCCATGGTCACGAACATGACCATCATCACGAGGTGCACGCACATGACCACGAACATCATCATGCGCCCAGTGACCTGCACACCCATGACGGCATTCACTATCACAGCCACGCGGTGCCTGGGGAGGATGGCTCGCCGGTAACTTGGCGCAGCTTGCTGGCCCTGGGTGTATCAGGCGGACTGCTGCCCTGTCCTTCGGCGCTGGTGGTCATGTTGGGCGCCATTGCGCTGGAGCGAATTGCCTTTGGCTTAGTGCTGATCGTGGCATTTAGCTTGGGGCTAGCGGGGGTGCTCACGGCCTTTGGGCTGGCGCTGGTTTATGCCGGTAAGTACTTTGCCAAGCTCCCAGAAAGTGGTCGCTTGCTCAAGCTGATGCCGGTTGCCAGTTCGCTCTTTATCACAGCCGTGGGCGCGGGAATTGTGTGGCAGGCGCTGGGACAAATGCAATAGAGCAATTCACCTGCGGTATCTTGTAGGTCCACAAAACCATCGGTCATTCACATTGAAAGGAAATTAGTTCATGCCCCAATAATTCTAAAACCGCATATCCGTACAAAGGGCGACGCACCATCGGATTGGGCAAGGCGGCCACCTTACCTAAAGCCCAAAGAGTGCGTCTATCTCCCCACTATTACGCGTTACAATTGTCAGTTTCAACCGACAAAATTTCAACATAAACAACTGATTTAAGGAGACGAAATGAATCGTAATCCAATCTCGACGATTTGGCAACGCGCGGCTTTAGCCGTCAGCGTTGCGCTTACCCCGGTGCTGATGACCGCATCATCACTGATTGTGCAACAGTCAGATGTTGAGGCATCCAGCCATCGCGAAGCGCCGCTGATTTCTATGGATGCCTTTGCCGACAACACCGACACCTATGTCTTTGTTTCACCCACCAATCCAGACAATGTGGTGCTGGTGGCCAGCTGGATTCCTTTTGAAGGACCGGAGGGCGGCCCCAATTACTTCCAGTGGGACCCCAACGTCCACTATACCATCAATGTGGACAACAACGGCGACGCCGTGCCCGATTTCACCTATGTGCTGGAAGCCAACGAACAAATTCAAAACCCGTTGACCTTCCTGTACAACACCGGCCCCATTGGGCCTGATGGCACAAATTGGAACCGCCAGCAGCATTACAGCCTTTTCGAGGTAACATCGGCTGGCTCCAAAACGCTGCTGGACAATGTGCTGGCGCCGCCGGTTAACATTGGCAGCAAGTCCACGCCCAATTATGACGAGTTTGATAGCAACTTTATCTATACGGCCAGCGATAGTGGCGACGACATCAAGATTTACGCCGGCCAGACCGATGACGCTTTCTGGGTGGATCTGCAAGTCTTTGATCTGCTTACGCTGCGCGGTCAACCCGCACCCATTGGCTACACCGATGGCAATAACAATCCGGTCGATTCGGTCTCTGGCTTCAACAACCACAGCCTGGTTATCGAAATTCCCATCAGCCGTCTAAAGCAGGGTGAAGAGCCGGTGCTGGGCGTCTGGGCCGCCGCCAACCGCAAAGCCATGCGCGTGCTCAACGGGTTGGGTGGCGTGATCAGCGGTGACGGTCTGGAAACCCACAGCGGCGACTATGTACAGGTTTCGCGCCTGGGCATGCCGCTGGTCAACGAAGTGGTGCTGCCCTATGCGTTGAAAGATGCCTTCAACACGCTCAAGCCCGAGCAGGATCTAGATATTTATACTGACCCGACCTTTGGCCCGATTTTGCAAAAAAGCGTGGAAGATCCCGAAATCGGTCGCCTGCTGTGCGCGCTGTATGGCGTGCCGCTGCCCGGTGATGCTGACGACGATTGCAGCACCGAAGTTGAAACGGGTACGCCTCGTTCCGGTCGCGGCGACATCTTCGACATCTTCTTGACGGGCATGGTGCTGGCCGACGAGTTCATGATTCACACCAAGGATGGCCCGGCGCTGCTGCCCCCCGGCACCAATGTAAACCGCCCGGCCAATGCAGTTCCCGCCGAGATGATTCGCATCAACACCGATATCAAAGGCGACCTCTGTTCCCCCACGCCAAGCCGTTTGGGTGTGTTGGGTGGCGATGCCTGTGGCTTCCCCAATGGCCGCCGTTTGACCGATGACATTGTGGAAATCGAACTGCTGGCCGTGGCCGGCGCTGCATACGGCGTGCTGGATGGCCGCGATGCCGACTTCCAGTTCAACGCCGATCTGATCCCGGTGCTGAGCGACAATGTAGACTTTAACGATAAGCCGTTCGATGCCAACTTCCCCTACATGGCCACGGCGCAGAGCGGACAGGAGCACTTCCACCAGAATCCGGTCAAGGCCAGCCAAATTGTCGGTTCCGTTATGTCGCTGGCGCGTGACAAGAGCGACGATTCGGAAGAGCGCCAGAGCGGCAGCAACTACTTTGGCAGCCGCGATCTGGAATTGGGCACGCTGAAAGGCAAGCCGCAGACCGTGGGCGTGCGCTTCCTCAATGTAAAGGTGCCGGTTGGCGCCACCATTATGGCGGCCCACATTGAGTTTACCGCCGAAGAGAATGACAACGGCCCCGCCAATTTGCAAATCTATGGTGAAGCCAGCGACAACGCAACTCCGTTTGAGAACAAGCGCCACAATATTAGCAATCGCCCCAAGACCACGGCCTTTGGCGACTGGGCCAACGTGGGTGAATTTATCAAGAACAAGCGTCACTGGAGCATCAACTTCGCCCCGGTGGTGCAAGAGATTGTCAACCGCAGCGGCTGGCAGGAAGGCAACGCCATGGCCTTTATCATAACCGGTGATGGCGAACGCTCAGCTTGGAGCGTAGACGGCAAGCCCGGCGATGCGCCCATGCTCTACATTGAGTACGAAGTCAACGGCAGCGTGCAGGCTAGCGCCATTGAGCTGGAATCTGTACCCACCGCAGATGTCATTGCTCGCAACACCACCAGCAGCACTGTGCTGCGCGGCACGGACCGCGGTGAAGAGCAGCTCGCCAATGACGATGACACCGAAATAAATGAAGCCACTGGCTCAACGCAAGAGACGGTGCAGATCTTTGTACCGGTCGCCAAGAAATAACCTGTTTCATATCCCCCCACCTTCTCCTCTCTGCACAGGCAGAGAGGAGAAGGAAACAAATTCAGTTCATCACTGAGGATATTCACCATGCATCTTGCAACCGTTCGACCACAATTCATGCTCAGCCCTGGCCGCAAGCCCCTGCGCATATTGCTGATTGCGTTATGTTTGCTGGCAGCAGCCATTGGCTGGCGCACGTGGCAAGCTGCCCACCGCGCCAATCTAGCCGCTTCCCCTGCGCTCATGCAGCCCACCGCCGCCGATCTCGTCACGCGCTTCCAGCAACGACTGGCGGCCAACCCCGATGATGAGATTGCTTATGCGCAACTCGGGCTGGCCCTGCTGCAACAGGTGCGCGAAAGCGGTGATGCTTCGCTTTATGCGCGCGCTGGGCAGACTTTCAAAGAATCGCTCCAGCGCGACCCGCAGCAGATTGATGCGCTGGTGGGGCAAGGCGTTTTGGCGCTGGCCCTACACGACTTTGGAGGGGCGCTGCAGTGGGCGGAGCAGGCGCAGAAGGTGAACCCGTGGCGCGCCGAAACGGTTGGCATTCTAGTGGACGGCAATGTGGAATTGGGGCGCTATGCCGCCGCCGTGGCCGCGGCGCAGCAGATGGTTAATCTGCGGCCTGGTCTGGAATCATACAGCCGCGTTTCCTATCTGCGCGAGCTGCATGGTGACGTAGATGGCGCCATTGAAGCCATGCAATCAGCGGTGGATGCAGCTGTTCCAGGCACGGAAAGCCGTTTATGGACGCAGGTACAATTGGGGCATCTCTACTTCAATCGCGGCGATTTGGAGACGGCGCAAGCCGTATATCTGGCGGCGCTGGCCCAGCGTCCCGATTATATTCACGCCCAGGCCGGGCTAGCGCGCATTCAAGCCGCCCGCGGTGAATATAAGGCCGCCATTACGGCTTATGAAGGGATTACAACGCGACTGCCATTGCCCCAATACATTGTCGAGTTGGCGGATCTATATGAGGCAACGGGTCAAGGGGAAAAAGCCGCCGCCCAGCGCGAGCTGGTCCACGTGATCCAGCAGCTCAACGCCAGCGCCGGCATGAATGTGGATCTGGAGCTGGCCTATTTTGATGTGGAATATGGCGATGACCCGGCGGCGGCGCTCCAAGACGTGCAGGCGGCCTACACCGCGCGCCCGACCATCTATGCCGCCGATGCGTTGGCGTGGGCGCTCTATAAAAATGGCCGTTTTGAAGAGGCGCAAAAATACAGCGAAGAAGCGCTGCGCCTGGGTACACAAGATGCCTTGCTACACTTTCATGCCGGCGTCATTGCGCAGGCGCTCGGTGATGATGCAGATGCAACTGTGCATTTTGGGCGTAGTCAAGAGATAAATCCGTATTTTTCCATCCGGCATTCGGTCAAGTAGAAGATTTTTTCAGTTTACATCGCGTAATGACACATTCCCAGCGATGAAACTTCAAGCAGCGGCATACCGAGTGCTAGTGACTTTGCAACTGATCAATCTGCGACTTTAAAATTGCTACATACTGTTCTTGTGCAACAATAATCCTATGTAATTCGTTAATCTGTGCTTCTAGGAGATGCTGCTTTTCAAGCAGCATCTGTTCCAACTGTCGACTTAGGCGTGATTTAACTAGCTGGGGGCGATTAAGCCGAAGTACAGTAAGATGAAATTGCCCTGTTTCGGTCAGCGGTTCTAAATGTCCCGTCTGTTCATTCGCACGGTAGTGAATATTCAGTTCATCCAGGAGCGGATGTAATATCCGGCGTTGTTGCGAAATGTCGTCTTCATTGGGCCAAAAATCATGTTTGTACTGGTTACATTTCCATCATGCATAAACCAAGTTATCCAAATCATCACCACCACCAGCTACACGTGGCATAAAATGGTCAACGGTTAATTCGCTTCCGGCATCTATCTCTGTTACGCCGCAATAGCCACATGCATAACGATAAAGGCGACGCACGACTTCAAGTCGGGGATGAGACATGAGAATCCATTAGCAAAGAGTAGCCGGTCAGCTTCTCGTAGGCCTGCTCTAATTCTGTAATTTGACGGCCAAACTTTTCATTGCGTTGCATAAGTTGGCCAAGGCTAGATGTACGCTGCTGAATCTGGCCTCGTAGTTGGCGCAAATTCGCCAACGATAAAAGCTCCATTTCTTCAGCTTCTGCGCGATCAAGTTCATCAAGACCAGCACTATAAATTGCTGCTTCCAACTCATTAAGAACTTCGCCTCGAGCAACACGAATATGATACTCCCACCACTTTTGATACTCTGATTCAGTCACATTTGCCTCCTCACTCTTTTTGAACGACTTAGCATATGGCCCATGCGTGTTTCACTACATTCATAGTACCTATTCAATGTCATTTCGTTAAGGCCGCTTCCAGTGCGATGCACGGTATACCACTCGAATGCGAGGACAAAATGGCGGATACCGTGCGTCGCACTTTTCGCTCACTTTATGACATTGAGTCCCTATTCAGCCGTCCCCTGAGCGCCCAAACTGCGCTTGGGACGTCGAAGGGGACACGGGCTTCGACAAGCGTTGTTGCTCTGCAACCACTTCGTGAATGACTGCGCTCACGCCGAAGTCTCAGCCCCCGAGTGGCCTGAATAGTTACCGATCATATATATATTTATATATTATTGTGTATTAACAAATTAGACTAGTATCCCAGAAGTTCGGCTTCTCGGAGAAGTCGAACTTCTATGCCGGTGTTAATTTATAAATCTGCAAAATATATGTATGTTCTTCCCCTTAGGATCAATTATACCATATCCAGTAGACCGCAATGGCAAGCATAAAGTCGAATTCAACAAGCCAGACCGATGCCTATCTCGCCAACGCAGCACACCCTTATTGCCCTTGGGCTTTTAGCGTGCGCTGCAACTGCTCCACGTGCTCTTGACAGTGGCTGGCATATGTCTCCAATAGATCCGCCACGGTGACGGCGCCAATCTCGGGGTGGTAACCGGTGCGCTGCCACTGCGCTTCGTCCAGGCTGCGGAAGACCATGACCCAACGCTGGTGCAGCCCGTCCAGAATCAGCAGCGAACTCTCCAGTTCGGGGTTATCTTCATCGTTCATGCGCCCCCAGGCATCCTGATCATACGGCTTGAGTGTGGGGTTTTCTTCAGTCAAAATCAGCTTGAGGCGGATAAAGCTGTTCATGTGCGAATCCGCCATGTGATGCACATTCTGCGCCACCGACCATTCGCCATCGATGGGTCGCGCCATGAGCTGTTCACGGCTCAGTTGGGAAACCAATTGACGCAGTTGCGCCGGTAGGCTGGCGATGATTTGAATGCGCTGCTCGCGCTGGGCATTTTGGGACATGATGGCTCCTTTATGAATGACATGGTGGTAAGGTGGCAGGGTGGCATGATGCCGTTACGCTACTTGCCATCTTAGCGCACATTCTACATCGAATCAAACGAATCATGCCGATGCCATCCATCGATTAGGTCGATTCGGCGGGTCGGCGGATCAGTGTATAGACCAGCAATCCGGTTAGCGCCATGCCGCTCCACAGCAAAAAGGGCATGCTGGCGCCAAAGCGCGCCAAGCTGTTGCCGAGCGGTGGCGCAATGACGTTGGCAATCCCCATAAAAGCCATGGCCAATCCAGTGGCCGTACCGGCATAGCGGGCGCCCACCCCTCGCACCTCCATAATCGACGTCATGGTAATGGCCATAAACCCATCGCGCACCACGCCCGCCGTGAGAATAGCTGGCCAGATCAGCGGGCCGTGTACAAAGGCCAGCAGCCCAATGCCCGTGCAGATCAACCCGGCGGCCACCATGAGAATCCCCTTGCGCACACACAGCCGGTCCGACAGCAGCGCAATGGGAATGGCGGCCAACATGCTGGCCGCGTGAAAGGAGGCAGCGGCGCTATCCGCCGTGACGGGCAGCCAACCCGCTTCTCGCAAATAGAGCGGCAAATAGCCCAGCGCGCCATTGAGGCAGCCGGAAATTCCCATGGTGGCCAGCGCAAAGAGCCAAACGTTGCGAATGCTGGCTACATGTGAAAGCGCTTCCGGCAGTGATGACTTTTTGCGCGCCGCCGCCGTGTCGTCATCTTCCGCCACCGGTTTGGATAGGTACCACAGCAGACCAACCAGAATGGCCACTACGCCGTAGACCATGAGCAGATTGCGCCAGCCGCCCACCAGCGGTGAAAACACGGTGGCCGCCAGCAGTGACCCCAGCATAAAGCCAAAGGCCATCCCCACCGACACGACGCCATTGGCCATGCCTAATTGTGGACCGGGAAACCAAAGCGCACACGTTTTATGCACATTCATGGGAATGGCAGGCAAGAAAAGCCCCAGCAAAAACATGGTAGCGGCCAGTGAAAAAAAGTCGGTGGCAAAGGCGCGCGCCGCGCCCGTCACGCCTACCAAAACACAGATCGCAGTCAGCATGTTTTTGGGGCCAAAACGGTCTCCCAGCGTGCCACCCACCAGCCCCATGACAATGCTCATAAATGACCCCATGCCCCAAATCCAGCCCACCTGCACCAAACTCAAATTTAGCTCGCTGCGAATCTCTTCGAAGAGGACGGGGAGCGACATGGTGGGGATGGCCACGACCAGCGTAAAGGTAAAAGCGCCCAGCGCCAAAACATACCATTTATATGATGTGGCGGACGCGCGGCCTGCACGCGTCGTACTTTTGGTTGTCATAGCACGGCTTTCTAGATTCAATAACTCACGTTACGCAGCGACAGCCAGTCTGCTAGAGAGAAACAGGAACGTCGGCGAGCCGATTTTCCTCCGGGCTTGCGTAACATAATTCAATAAATGGCAACGATAAGAAAGAAGGCCGGATTCACCCGAAGAGACCGATGCTTGAATCACAAACACCGTTGCGGCATACGGCTTATTGATACGAGCAGTATACCTTCCCCAAAACAATCCGCCCAACCCACTCCTACAGCGTTTGATGCTTTCGTCGAGCACCAGGGGCAAACGTTTTTGCCCAAAGTCAAGCCAAAAGAATGCGCAATCAAACAATTGGCGATTTGACATTCAATTTGTAAGGTGTTAGACTGGCCAAGTTGCCAAAAAGGGTAACCACAATTACAAAACTTTTTTGCACTAATTTTTCCAGCCAACCACTATATAACGGAGGGCGCATTTCAATGATTAAACGAATCGTGAGAAACCATGCAGGACCGCGATTCTGCGCGGAGTGCGCCCATTAGCCGATAGCTTTTGCACCAGTAAGCACCCTAACGGCCACGGGCGTTCAATCCCCCGTGGCCGTTGTATTTTCTACAACGTTGCGCGCTGCTTCCAGCGCGCATGGTCAACACCGGCGCTTGCCGCCGCCATGACCATACCTCCACGACCACGGGGAATCCCTGTGGTCGTTTTTTTTATTGGTTCACAGGCGGCTTGTCATCTTCTGCGCAATGAAGGATGAACGTCGTCCACGCAACCCGCAATAAACTCAACGTCTGATATTGCGTATTTCGTGTACTGGCTCAGAGAGTAGTATGGAAACAAGCTACAATGCCGATACACATAACGCGCAATACGCAACATGCTGGAGAAACCAAGTATGAATATCCCCCTCAAATCTTACTATCGGCTGCTGGCCCAATATCTGAGACCGCAGCGCACACATGTATTTTGGATGGCGCTCTTGCTGCTGCTCAACATCGGGTTGCGATTGCTCAACCCGCAGATTATGCGCTTTTTTATCGACACCGCGCTCAATGGCGGCGCCATGCAGACGCTGGTGCAGGCCGCCCTGCTCTTTCTAGGCGTGGCCGTGTTGGGACAAGCGCTGGCCGTGGCCGCCACCTATTTTTCCGAGCGAGTGGCGTGGACGGCCACCAACGCGCTACGTTATGACCTGACGGCGCACTGTCTAAATTTGGACCTTTCCTTTCACAAGACGCGCACGCCTGGTGAACTCATCGAACGCATTGACGGCGACGTGGATAAGCTCTCCAGCTTCTTCTCACGCTTTACCATCAATATTTTTGGCAACGCGCTGCTCATGGTGGGCGTCCTGGTGATGCTCTTTCGCGAAGATTGGCGCGTGGGGCTGGCGCTGGCGCTCTTTGCTGGCTTGGGGCTCACTGTACTGGTGCGCATTCGCGCCTTTGCCATCCCGTTTTGGGAACGCCACCGCGAAGTAGTGGCTTCTTTCTATGGCTTCCTGAGCGAGTATCTAACCGCCACCGAAGACATTGCGGCCAACGGCGCCCGCGGCTACGTCATGCAGCGCTTCCGCACGATCCTGCGTGAGTGGCTGCCCATCAAACTCAAAGCCGATTTGGCCGGCTATTCCATGTGGATGACCAATGCCGGCGTTTTTGCCATTGGCACCATGCTGGCCTTTGGGCTGGGTGGATGGCTGTGGCTAAAAGGGGCGGTCACGCTGGGCGCGGTCTATCTGATCTACAACTATACCGAGCTGCTGCGCGATCCCATTGCGCAGTTGCGCCATCAACTGACCGAATTGCAGCAGGCCGAAGCCAGCATCAAGCGCATCAACACGCTGCTGACCACATCGACGCGCTTGACCGATGGTCCGCAACCGAGCCATGTGCTGCCTGCCGGTCCGCTGGCCGTAGAACTGACCAATGTGGCATTCAGCTATGCCGATGAGCCCGATGAAACGGTGTTGGACGACCTCAGCTTTGCCCTGCAGCCGGGCCGTGTCCTGGGGCTGCTGGGACGCACCGGCTCCGGCAAGAGCACCTTGGCGCGCTTGCTGTTGCGCCTTTATGACCCAACCGGCGGCACGCTGCGCGTGGGCGGCATCGAGCCGAGCGCCGTGCCGCTGGCGGCCTATCGGCGCCGCGTCGGCATGGTGACCCAGGATGTGCAGCTCTTCCAGGCCAGCGTGCGCGACAATCTGACCTTCTTCGACCCGACCATACCCGATGCACATATTGAGGAGGTGCTGGTCGATCTGGGATTGGGACCGTGGCTACATGGATTGCCCAGCGGTCTACAGAGCGCATTGGCGGCAGGGGGTGCGGGTCTCTCGGCCGGGCAGGCGCAATTGCTGGCCTTGGCGCGCATCTTCCTAACCGACCCCGGCCTCGTCATTATGGATGAAGCTTCATCGCGGCTGGATCCAGCCACCGAAATGCTGCTCGAGCGCGCCATTGATAAGCTGCTGCACAACCGCACCGCTATCCTGATTGCGCATCGGCTGGGTACGGTGCAGCGCGCCGATGAAATTCTTATTCTGGAGCAAGGTCGCATTATCGAACACGATGACCGCATTGTGCTGGCCGCGCGGCCGGAGTCGCGTTTTGCCCAGTTGCTGCGCACGGGCATGGCCGAGGTATTGGCATAGGAAGAAAGTAGAGGAGTAGAGGAGTAGAGGAGTAGAGGAGTAGAGGAGTAGAGGAGTAGAGGAGTAGAGGAGTAGAGGAGTAGAAGAGTAGAAGAGTAGAGGAGTAGAGGAGTAGAAGAGTAGAGGAGTAAAGGAGTGGAGGAGTAGAGGTGATCGAGCATCTCCACTACTTTACTAAACACGGAGACACCATGAATACGACAACCCTCCCGCCCATCCGCGCCTTTCTGTGGCGGCTGATTCAATACCGGCCGCTGCTCTTTGTGCTGGATACGCTGGCGTGGATTTCAATTAGTTTGGCCGAGCTGCTGCCGGGGCTTTTGGCCAAGGCGTTTTTTGATGCGCTGAGTGGCAATGCGCCCTTTGGCCTGACCGTTTGGGGCGTGACCGCCCTAGTGGGCGCCGGCGCGCTGATTTACATTGGCACGATTTTTGGCGGCGCCATGGCCGATATTCGCTACCGTTTTGTGTTGAGCGCGCTCATGCGCCACAACCTGTTGACGCGCATCTTGGAGCGCCCAGGCGCCGACGCGCTGCCTGGCGCCGTGGGTGAAGTGCTCAACACCTTCCGCGATGATGCCGAGGCCGTGGAAAATGCCGTGAGCTGGTTTATCGACCAGATTTCGATCTTTACATTTGCGGTAGTGGCGGCGACCATTATGTTCAGCATTAACGGGCGCATTGCGTTCTTTACGCTGCTGCCGCTGGCCGCGGTCATCATTGCCGCACGTGCGTCCAGCAAACGGATTGAGCGCTATCGCACGGCCAGCCGCGCAGCCACGGAAAAGGTCTCCGGCAGCCTGGGCGAAATCTTTAGCTCGGTGCAGGCCATTCAAGTGGCCGGCGCCGAAGCGCATGTGCTGGCCCATTTCCGCCGGCTCAATGACGAACGGCAGCGCATGATGGTGCGCGACCACGTCTTTACGCGGGTGCTGGAGGCACTCTACGGCAATCTGGGAACGTTGGGCACCGGCATTATCTTGCTGCTGGCCGCGGGCGTGCTGCGCGACGAGTCGTTCAGCGTGGGCGACTTTGCCCTCTTTGTCTATTACTTGGGCTTTCTGACCGAGTTTATGCGCGGCTTTGGCAACTTTCTGGCCCACTATCAGCAGGCGGGCGTATCGCTGCGCCGCATGGTGGCGCTGCTGCAAGGGGCGCCTCCCATGCAGCTGGTTGCGCATGAGTCGCTCTATTTGAAGCAACACCTCACGGCTGAATCTGCGCCGGAGCCGGCAACGCCCGTGGCAGAGCGTGGCCCACAAGAGCGTCTGCACATATTAGAGGTAGATGGCCTGACGTACCGCTATCCTCCGGTTCTGGAACCCCATACAGAGGCGGCGGCAAAGACCCCTTCGGCCGCGCCCAAAGGGATCGAGGATGTTAGCTTTACGTTGCACCACGGCAGCTTTACGGTGATCACTGGGCGTATTGGCGCGGGCAAAACCACGCTGCTGCGCACGCTGCTGGGGCTGCTGCCCAAAAGCAGCGGCGAGATCACTTGGAACGAGCAGCCAGTGTGCGAACCGGCCACCTTCTTTACGCCGCCGCGCAGCGCATACACGCCGCAGACGCCGCAGCTGGTCAGCGCGTCGCTCAAAGAAAATCTGCTGCTGGGGCTGGATGAGGGTGAGGTCGATCTGGCCAGTGCGCTATACCAAGCTGTGCTTGAAGACGACCTGGCGCAGATGGCCGACGGGCTGGAGACGCGCATTGGCTCCAAAGGCGTACGCCTTTCGGGCGGCCAAGTTCAGCGCACGGCGGCCGCGCGCATGTTCGTACGTCAGCCGGAGCTGATCGTGGTGGACGATCTCTCTAGCGCGCTGGATGTGGAAACCGAAAAGAAGCTGTGGGAAAGGCTAACTGAATCTACGAGCTCAGATGTACGATTTGCGAGGGGGCACGGGGAAAATGAAGTCACGGATACGCGAGAGATTGACGCGGACCCACATGTAGTCGACGAACAAACAAATCGTCCATCGCGCATCGTACA
>JACKBC010000080.1 GCA_020634755.1 Caldilineaceae bacterium
GGCGACAGAATCTCGACAATCAGCTCTGGCGCCACATCCAAATATGAGTCGGACTGTACCTGAGCAAAGCGCTCAATTGGTTCTTTGATCAAGGCACATCGATCCGCAGCCGCGGCGACCCGTTCTGTCCAATGGTCACGCGTATCTGTTTATCAACTGGCTGCACCGCCGTGGCGCGCTGCAAATCGGCCGCCTGATGGGTGGTAATCACCCCAATGACGCGCATGCCCGCAGCCAGCGCCGACTCGATGCCGGCGGGCGTATCTTCGATGACGACACATTGATCCGGCTTTTTAGCCATACGGCGGGCCGCCAGCAGATAGGGATCCGGCGCGGGCTTCCCGTTCGTCACGTCGTCTGCGGTCACCAGCACGTTGGGCGCGGGCAGGCCCACATGCTTGAGGCGGGCCGTGGCAATGGAATGCGAGCCAGAGGTGGCAATGGCCCAGCAGTCGCTTGGCAGCGCCCGCAGCAAGTCGGACATGCCGGGCATGGCCACCACGCCGTCCAGGTCGGCGGTCTCTGCCGCCGCCAATAGGGCTGCTTCTTTAGCAATATCCAAATGGGGCGCCACCATGCGCATGGATTCATCTGCCTTGCGCCCATGCACCATGCCCAGCAGCATATCCCCATCCAGCCCATGCCGAGCGGCCCAAATACGCCACTGCCGCTCCACCACCACGTGAGAGTCGACCAGCGTTCCGTCCAGGTCAAACAAAATTACGTCGCAAAATAGCGTTGTCATTGGTGATTCGTATCTTGATTCCAGTTGGCGGCCATGCGGGCAAAGACATCGCCATGATTCAGGTTGATCATATCAGCGCCCCAGGCCAACACTTGACCAAAGGCCGCCGCATCGTTTTCTTTGACGTAGGGCATCACTTTGATGCCGCGCTGGCGACAGGCGTCGACCAGCGGCTGGTTGAGGTGCTTTAGATCCATTTCCACAATGCGGGCGCCAAAGTATTCATGGGCGTTTACCACATCGGCCGCGCGCTCAACGTTTACCTTTATGGCCAATTCGGGCGCCAGTTCGTACAATTGGCGCGACCACGCTTTGTCTCCAGACCAGAAAAAGCATTCATCCTCAAAACCGCTGGCATAAATTTGATCCAACAATTGACGATGGTCAGCGGCCTTGACGTCCAAAAAGAGCTTGGCCTTGCCCTTGATCCAGCGCAAGAAGGGCGCCAGCCGCGGCACGCGCTGGTCGGCATATGTGGGGTGAAACCAGCTGCCGGCGTCCAATTGATCGATTGCGGACGCGGTCAGGTCGCCAATTTTGCCCACGCCATTGGTGGTTTTATGCAGCTCGGGTCCGTGCATCAGAAAGAGTACGCCATCGCGACTGGTATTTACGTCAATTTCCACATAGTCCATCTGCCAATCCAGGCAAATTTGGGCGCTGGCGTACGTGTTTTCGGGCGCATACTGGTTGGCCCCGCGGTGACACACAATTTCAATGCGCCGGGTGTGCCGCGGCGGCGCGGTGGGAATATCTAATGCAGAAAAAGATCTCATTGGCTAAATCCCGTCATGGACTCTACTTCAATCTGCGCCATTTCCAACCGCCGCGCCCAGCGTCGTGGGCTGGCGTCGACCTGTGAAATCCAGGCGGCGCGCCCACCCGCGGCGTCTACTTCGGCGCCGTGGCGGTCCGCCGTCTCGAACTCGAGACCCTCGGTCTCGAAATAGCCCGTGGTTAAAGTGGCGTGGCGCAAAATGCAGAGCGGCCACGACGCATCCACGCCCAACGTGTCGTCGGGACAATTTTGCTCAATACAGGCAATCGCCGCCGGCGAAAGGCCGCGCGCCGCCGCCAGCACGTCCCATTGACGCCCGCTCACTTGGGCAAATACGTTGTTGACAATCTGCTCTGTTTCCACCTGCATGCGCGGATGGCTGTGAAAGGCGCGCGCCGTGCGCCCCAATACGCAAAAGTCAAACTTGGTGATCTGCTGGGCCACGGTTGCCAATTCAGCGGGATAAAATTCAGCCCAGTGCAGAACGCGGTCAAAGTCGCAATAGAAAATATGCGGCGCGCCGGTCTCCCCCGCCAGCCTTACCGCCTCCCGGCGCACGCCGCCCAATTGGCGCAATCCATCCTTCAATTCATGCTCCTGCACCCGAATCTGCGCGCCCTGGTCGGCTAGATACGTGCGCAGCGCCGCGCCGCTGGTGGGCGTGGCGTAGACGGTCATATGCGCGAAGCAGTGCGCCAGCACGCTACTGACTTGGCGCGCCTGGGCCAACATGCTGCTTTGCGGGTCGTGCATGGTCACGGCCAGCGCCACCTGTTTGCTCGTCATGGCAATATCCTTATCACTTTAGGGCCAACGTGATTTCACGCTAATTTATCAATGAGGCTGAGCAATTCCAGCGGTGTTTTGATGGTGTAATCGGGCGTTTCCAGCGCATTGGCCGGCGTTTTGGCCCGCCGCGGCGCCCAGTCGATCCAGACGCTGATCAGCCCCAGGCGGTTGGCGCCCAGAATGTCGCGACTCAAGTTGTTGCCCACCATCATCACGCGGCCATAGTCGGCCGGCGCAATGGCCAGCTGCGCCAGCGCGGTCTGGAACATGGCCGCGTCGGGCTTTTCGGCGCCCACCAGTTCGGAGATTGCCCATGCGTCAAAGAGATCATACAGCCCATAATGGCCCAGCACGTTGTGGAAGGTGGCCGCCGGTCCATCGGCCACCAGCGCCAGCGGATAGCCGCGCTGCTTGATCTGCTGCACCAACGCGGCCGCCCCCGGAATCAGCTCGGCTTCCAGCACGGCGCCGCGGGCGTCTTTGATTTCGGTCCCTTCATCCACCAGCGTGTCGCCCGAATCCAGGCAGATGGCCAGCAGGTTGCGGGTTGGTTGAGCGATTGTGTTCAATTGAAATTGTTCTCACTAAATTTATAGGTCTTACGCAAGCCTAGCATAAAAATCCGCAGGTCAGCTATGGTATGCTCCGTGGCGCTCGACGGGCGCGGCGTAAGTCGTGATTGGGCAAGACGACATGGCAGCTTCAGCAAGTTCTGTCACCCTTTCACCCACTCACCCTTTCACCCACTCACCTTATCACGCCTTTATTGTCCCAAGTACTTCTGCACATTCACCTGGTGCTCTGCAAAGGTTTCGGCAAAGACGTGCCGCCCCCCTTCGCCGGGTACGGCCACAAAGAAGAGATAGTTGTGCGGATCCGGCTCCAGCACGGCCTGGATGCTGCTGAGGCCGGGGTTGCAGATGGGGCCGGGCGGCAGACCGGCGTAGAGATAGGTATTGTAGGGGCTGTCAACCGAGCTGTATTCTTCTAGGAAAACCGGCGTCTTCCACCATTGGTCGCTTTCTGGCTGATAGCCCATGGCGTATTGCACCGTGGGATCCGCTTCCAGCCGAATGCCTTGGGCCAGCCGATTTAGATAGACGCGCGCAATGGCCGGGCGTTCTTCTGGCACCACGGCTTCACGCTCCACAATGCTGGCCAGCGTGAGCACGGCGTAGAGATCCAGCGTGGTTTTGCCGCCATCCACGGCCGCTTGGTAAGCCGGCATAACCGTATTGGCAAAGCCGTCGAGCTGCCGCCCCAACACATCTTCAACGGTGGCGTCCACAGCAGGCACTTCGTATGTATTGGGAAAGAGGTAGCCCTCCAGCCCCATGCCGTCCAGACGCGTTTGCAAAAAAGGATATGGGGTTAAATCCAGCCCGGTTAGATCGCCTGTGTTCACGACTTGGGCATATTGGGCCAGCGTGGCCAACTGGCTCTCATTGTAGACCCCCAGCTCATCCAGCAGATCGACAATCTGCCCAATGCGCCAGCCCTCGGGAATGGTGACGCGGATGCTGTCGGCGGCGGAATTTTGCAGCTTTTCCACAATTTCGGCCAGCGTCATCGAAGGGCTCAACACAAAGGTGCCCGCTTCCAGCTGATTGACCAGCCCGTTGACGCGCACATATGCTTCAAACAGGCGGTCATCGCCAATGAGCCCAGCGGCCACCAAGTTGCTGCCAATGACGCGGGCAGGGGTGCCCGGCTCCACTTCAAAACGCACCTCGCGCGGGTCCGCGCGATATGGCTGCTCCACGGCGGCCTGATTCATGCGCAGATAGACGCTGAGCGCGCGGTCGCCCGCGTTACAGCCGGCCAGCACCAGCAAAATGAGAATGAGAATTCCGACCAGGGAACGAGAAATTGGGATAAACATGGGCTATGGTTAGGTTCTTAACAAAACTTAGGCATCGGTCACGGGCCGCAGGTGCTGGAAGATTGGATCTTCATCCATGAGCCGCTGTAGGCCCGCAAACAGCTCGGTTTGGGGCTGATAGCCCAACAGCTGCTTGGCCTTTTCCAGATCGGCCACCAGCCGCGATAGGCCGCTGGGGCGCTCCGTATTGTGGAGCACGTTGGCGCTGCGCCCGGCCACCTTTTCGATCACGCCGATTAATTCGTTGATGGTGGCGCCCTGGCCGCTGCCCACGTTGATGATCTGCCGATCCACGTGGGGCGCATCGGCCGCGGACACCAACGCCTGCACCACATCGTCCACAAAAACAAAGTCGCGAATCTGCCGGCCGTCGCCAAAGACGACCACCGAGCCGCGCCCCAACACCTGCTGCATAAACTGGGGAATCACTGGGGCGTGGGAAGGCGGCAGCGGTTGGCCCGGCCCATAGGCGTTAAAAATGCGCAGCGCCACCGTTTCAAAACCGCTGTGCATGCCGATGTTAAACATGTATTGTTCGGCGGCCAGCTTGCTCACGGCATAGGGAACCGCCGGTCGCGGCGGCATCTCTTCGTTGACGATTTCGGTGGTCTGGTTGCCATAAATGGGCGCGCTGCTGGTCAGCACCATACGCCGAATGCCCACGTCGCGGCACGCTTCCAGCAGCGCCACCGTGCCGCCCACGTTCACGTCGTTATATTCGCGCGGGTAGAGCAACGACGCCGGCACGCTCACGCGGGCCGCCAGATGATAGACCACATCCACCCCTTGCAGCAGCGACCAAAGCTTGGGCACATCGCGCACGTCACCGCGTGAAAAGGTAATGCCGGTCTGCAATCGTTCTGGGTCACCCGCGCTCAAATCATCCAACACTCGCACGTAGTGTCCACGCCGGTACAATTCATTGGCCAGATGAACACCAATAAAGCCGGCGCCGCCGGTAATTAGTACACGCATAATGAAGTTAGCCTGCCAGATCGTTTTCGTCTGAGGGTTCGCTTTTGAGCGGGTCAATAGAGGAGCGACCGAAACGGCTATAGCGGTCACCTGGTGCAGGATAGGAATTGTGGGGCTCAAGTTCCGAAGTAAAAATGGCGTTATAGGCCCGGCACGCTTCCACCAGATTCAGGGCGGAAAAATGGCCGCGAGTCAGAAAGGCCAGCCGCGACTCTTCTTTAAACAGACAGGCCACAATCTCGGACGTGTTCAAACCAATAATCTCTAACCGCGCCACTTCGCGGGCCAGCGTCACCAGTTGGCGGATTTTGGCGTGCAGCTCGGGCTGTGGCGTGCGCCGCACCGCGCCGCTGCCGGTAAAGAGCTTTTCGGGACGCAGGCTGGTTAAGGTGCGCAGGCTGCTCACAATGCCAAACATGTTGAATTCAGGCGTCCACGCTTCCTCTTTGCCTTCCATGTAGACGTCGCCACAAAAGAGCCAGCGCTGGTGCGGCTCGAACAGGCTAATGTGGTCCACAGAATAGCCTGGCGTTTCCACTACGCGAAAGAGATGGGTCGGTGTACAAATTTGGTTATCGGTTTCATCCAGCGACATAACGTCGGGCGTGGCCTTGGGGATGCCCCACAGCAGCCGGCGGTAAAGTTGAAGCTGAAGGCGCTCTGGCTGCTGAATTGTAGAGAGGGCGCGTTGGGATGCATAGATGCGCGCCGCCGGGAATTGGTGGCGCACGGCGGCCAACCCACCAATGTGATCTTCATGGCTGTGGGTGAGTACGACCTGCTCAACCGGCATTTTGTCCAGCGCGCGCAGCAGTTCGGCGGCGGTGCAGCTTGGCCCGGTGTCAATCAGCAGGCCATCCACCCAATAGGCGGCGGTCCAATAGATGGGGCGGCCAAAGAGCGCGCGCGACATGCGTATGGCGACGACTGGTCCATGCTGCTCAAGGTGAATCATTTTAGCGCGTTTGCCCCTTCCCAGAGCCTATCCAGAACCGCCTGGGGCAGCTTGGACATGCGGCCTTGCAAATCCACACAAATATGGTCACTGCTCCCAGTAACACAGAGTTCGCCACTATCCCGATGACGGATTTCGTACGCAAAGCTGACCTGGCGGCTGCGCAGCTTTGTCAAACGTGTTTGGATGCACAGCACATCCCCAAATGTCGACGCCGCCCGGTAAATTGCGTTGACGCCCGTCACGGCAAAATGGTTGCCGCCCTGCGCAATTTCCTTGTACGGCATGCCGGCGGCGTTGAGCCAGGCCACGCGCCCCACCTCAAACCAAACAATGTAGGCGGCATGGTGCACCACGCCCATCGAGTCCGTTTCCGCAAAACGAACGGAGATTTCCGTAGAAACAACCGCTTCCGACAATTCCGCGTGCGACACAAAACGTTCCTGATTTTTATATGCTTGTAACTATCCAGCCCCCTCCTAAATCCTCCCCCCACGCGGTGGAGGGAGGACTTGCCGTCCCATCAACGCAGCGATTTCGACTATGGAAATCTCTGCGTTGACAAGATGACTGCGCCCCGCTCCGCCTAAGTTGCACTTAGGGCCACGTGCAGAGGGGGTGGGAAAGAGGCCAGCATAGTTAGTTCCATGAGCGTTACATATGGATTGGATGGCCCTCAACGGCGTGGGCAGCTTCCATAATCACTTCCGACAGCGTGGGGTGGGCATGCACCGTGCGCGCAATTTCCGCAGGCGTGATCTCCATAAACTGAGCCAGGCTCAGCTCGGGCAGCAGTTCGGTCACATCTGGTCCCACCATGTGGGCGCCCAAAATTTCGCCATATTTGGCGTCGGCCACAATTTTCACAAAGCCGCTTTTGACCCCCAGCGCCTGCGCCTTGCCATTGGGCAGAAATGGAAATTTGCCCACGTTGACTTCGTAACCGGCTTCTTTGGCCTGGGCTTCGGTCATGCCCATGCTGGCTACCTCCGGTTTACAATAGGTACAGCGCGGCATAAATTTGTACTTTTCGTCGGGAATGGGCAGCGTTTCGACGTCGGCAATGGTCTCCGCCGCCGTAATGCCCATGGCGCTGGCCACATGGGCCAACGGCATTTTGCCCGTGCAGTCGCCAATGCTGTAAATGTGTGGCACATTGGTGCGCATGACTGCATCCACCTTAACATAGCCACGCTCATCGGTTTGGACACCGGCTGCCTCTAGCCCCAGGTTTTCGGTATTGGGCACAATGTTGATGGCCACCAGCACCTTTGCGGCTTCAACGCTGCTGGTGCTGTCGTCCTGCATATTGCGCACCGTCACCGTCACGCCGCTGTCGCTTACTTCCACCGCTTCCGTGCGCACACCGGTCAATAGGTTGATGCCTTTGGCCTTAAAAGCCTTGGCCACCTCGCTAGAAACTTCGGGATCTTCATTGGGCAGCACACGATCTAATAACTCGACCACCGTCAGTTTGGTTCCGTAGGTGCTGTAAAAGTAACCCAGTTCCATGCCAATGGCGCCGGCGCCAATCACAATCAGCGATTCCGGCTTTTCGGCCAGGCGCATGGCGTGCCGATATTGCAGCACGCGTTCGCCGTCAAATTCCACGCCGGGCAGCGGCCGGGCGCGGCCACCGGTGGCAATAATTATATTGGCGGCAGAAACGGTCCGCGCCGGCGCGTCTGGGTTGATCTCCGCCGGCGTCACCTCGATAGTGTGCGGGTCCTGAAAGACGCCCTGCCCTTCGAGGACGTCGATCTTGTTTTTGCGCATTAAAAAGGCCACGCCTTTGGTCTGGCGCGAAACCACACCCAAACTGCGCTTGATCGCGCTGCCAAAGTCAACCTGTAAATTCTCAAAGGTAAAGCCAAAGTCTTCGGCTTCCAGCAGCGTTTCCAGCACTTCAGCGTTGTGCAACAATGATTTTTTAGGGATGCAGCCCCAGTTTAAGCAGACGCCGCCCAGATTTTCGCGCTCCACAATGGCGGTTTTTAGCCCCAACTGCGCCGCGCGAATGGCGGCCACATAGCCACCGGGGCCGCTGCCTAAAACCAAAACGTCGTAATCGTAATTATGTTCAGCCATGTTTTATATCCATGTTTCCAGTTGCTCTTTGATGTGCGCCACAAAGCGGTCTGCCTCGGCCCCGTCCAGCACCCGGTGATCAAACGTAAAGCTCAGGTAGCACATGGGGCGGATCACAATGGCGTCATCCGCGCTGGGCAGTAGCGAAGCCGCTGCGCTGCGCACCACGGGCCGCTTGACAATGGCGCCAATTCCTAAAATGCCCGCCTGCGGCTGATTGATAATGGGTGTGCCCAACAGGCTACCGCTGGTTCCATGATTGGTCATGGTAAATGTGCCGCCGCGGGTGGCATCCGCCATAAGTGTACCACTTCGCGCTTGGTTCGTCAGATCGTTGAGCGCCCTGGCGACGCCTTGCAAGTTTTTTTCGTCGGCATCGCGCAACACCGGCACAATTAACCCGTCATTTAGCGCCACGGCAATGCCCAGATGGACGCGCCGGCTCTGCACAATCCCATCCTCGCGAAAACGGCTGTTGACGCGTGGATGCGCGGCCAGCGCCGCGGCTGTGGCCATGACAAAATAGGCGGTATAGGTGAGATGCAAACCACGGGTGGCAAACGCTTCTTTATGGGCTTCACGATGGCGCACCGTTGCGGTCATGTCCACCTCAAAAAGGGTGGTCACATGGGGACTGACGGCTTTGCTCTGCACCATGTGTTGGGCAATGGCGCGCCGCATGCTGGTCAGCGGGTGCAGGGTTTCATCTTCATTCAGCGCCCATCCGGCAGACGGGGACGACGCAATGGACGTGCGTTGCGCTGACAGAACGGGCGGCGCGGCACCGTTTTCCAAGAAAGCCACCATATCCTTCTTGGTAATGCGGCCGTTGAGCCCCGTTCCCGGCACCTGCGCCAGATCCACGCTATGTTCAGCAGCCATGCGCGACACCACCGGGCTGATGAACGCACGGCCCGTCGGTCGTTGGGCAATGGTCGGGGCGGGATCCGCAGGGAATGAAGCGGCGGGGGCGCCGGTTGGCGGCGCGGTGGGCGCCGCCGCTGTTGTGGGAACCGGTTGCGCCAATTCTTCGCCGGGCTGGCCAATAAAGGCCAATGTGACTCCCGCATCTACCGTTTCACCTTCCGCCACCAGAATTTGCAGCAGCACGCCACTGGCGGGCGCGGGCACTTCGGTATCAATTTTGTCTGTGCTAATTTCCAGCAGCGGTTCCAGCTTTTCCACCTGGTCGCCCGGCGCTTTGAGCCAGCGCGCAACCTGGCCTTCTATAACGCTTTCCCCAAGTTTTGGCATTCGAACAGCGGTTGGCATGAGAGGTTTGTAGTCGGTTCTATTTTGGCAAAGTCAGCAGGGGAGCTGGTGACAGGGTGAAAAGGTGACAAGGTGACAAGGTGACAAGGTGACCGCATCTGTCGAAGTCACCCTTCACTTTGTCACCCTTTCACCTTTTCATTCTTCCAGACAGGTGCGATCCAATAACTCGGGCTCGCGCATGGCGGCGTGCATGTGTAAATATTTGCGTCCGGCCACGGTGGTAAAGCCTTGATGCTGACCGTCTGGCGTCAGCGCCACGATGTTCATATAGCGACCTTCGACCATTTCCAGCACGCTCAGGTCACGCAGCGCCTCCATACCGGCTTCGTGCAGAGACATGCCCATCTTCATGTAAAGCACCAGGCTGCGCGCCGTGGAAACGCGAATGGCCAGCTCGCCCATGCCGGTACAGGCCGCGGCGCCATAGCGGTTGTCGGAATAGTTGCCGGCGCCCACAATGGGGCTATCGCCCACGCGGCCCGGATATTTCCAGGCAATGCCGCTGGTGCTGACGCCGGAAGCAATATCACCGCGCTGGTCAATGGCCAGAAAGTTGACCGTGCCCAGCGTCTCCGGCTTGCCATGCAGCGGCGGCTCGATCACCGGTTTATCCTTTAAATTGACCGGGCGCGTCACCACGTGCGCCACGGCGCGCAAATTGTCGCCCAGCGCGTTGGGGTCCAAGCCGCTTTCGGCGAAACGCTCCCGCCACTTGGCCAGCGCCTCGGCAGTGCGCTGATCCGCGGGCTGCTGGCCGATTTCGGCGGCAAAGCGTTCCGCGCCCGCGCCCACCAGCAGCACATGGGGCAGCTCTTCCATGACGCGGCGGGCAATGGTAATGGGGTTGCCATAGTTGTGGATGGAGGCCACGGCGCCGGTGCGCAGCGTGCGTCCATCCATAATGCTGGCGTCCAGCTCGACCTGGCCCAGCAGATTGGGCAGCCCGCTGTAGCCTACGCTGTGGTCCTCAGGATCATCTTCGGTAATGCGGCAGGCCAGCTCGACGGCATCTAGCGCGCTGCCGCC
The DNA here is from genome assembly GCA_020634755.1 of Caldilineaceae bacterium. GTDB lineage: Bacteria > Chloroflexota > Anaerolineae > Caldilineales > Caldilineaceae > JACKBC01. The sequence continues at coordinate 10,514 of JACKBC010000080.1, forward strand.
GTTGCGCAGCAGCTCCATAGCGGCCATGACGCCCTTGCGGCCATTTTCACTTGAAACCATTGTTGGTTGGGTCATAGGATTTACGATTTCTAGTTTGTAGGACTTACACAGCCTTTTGTGGAGCTAGAGCGCTTGGCATACGTTCTCTCGTGACAAACCACAAGCACTGCATAAATCGTGATGTGTGATTTTGGATTTAAGATGTTATTCATATACGCACGTTACGCAGCGACAGCCAGTCTGCTAGAGAGCAACAGGAACGTCGGCGAGCCAACTTCCCTCTAGGCTTGCGTAGCATAAGTCATATAGACGAACCGAAGATGAAGATGGGTTATTGACACAAGCCACTACACAGGTCGTTCACGTGGGGATTCCTGTGCAATCTCTTGCTTATATGATCTCTTCCTGAATAATTAGTTCGATTTGGCTAGCCAATGGCTCCCACTCTGCATTGGGAAATTTATTGACCGTTACAAAATCCTGCGCCATGAACACATTATAGACATTACCCAAAGCAAAAAGCTTGTTCGCCAGTTCATTGGATGCAGCAGACTCGACGCTGGGAAAGTTTATGGATTGGGCGAACATCTTTTCCGGCAGCACAAATTTAAGCGCATTGGGGTTGGGCGTTTGTTGGCGCGTAATAGACATGCGCTTTAGTATATCAGTCCGAACCAGCCACACCAAATAATTTACGAATTACGATGGTAATTGTCCAGGTTGCCGAGG
>JACKBC010000081.1 GCA_020634755.1 Caldilineaceae bacterium
CACGCTTTTGGGCGTCAGCGAAGAGGGGGCGCCGGTTGCGTCTCCCAAATACTTCTTGATGTAAATATTCCAGCGCGCCCGTTTGCCATGCTGGTCGATGAGCGGGCTGGTCTTGGTGCGCTTAAAAACCACCAAGTCGTTATGCAGCGCCTCTTCAAAACGGGCGCGTACAAAGCGGAAAAGATAGCCGGGCCGGGGCTGCACAAAGGCGCCATCTGGGCATTCAATGAGGTAGCGCTGATTGCTGTTGGTCGATTGCGTCACCCAGGCAAAATCTTTTTCGCGATAGCGGCCGCGGGCGTCGCGGCGGTTATACTGTTTGACCGCCTCCTGCGACAGAGGCGCAAAAAGCTGCGGCACCTGCGCCAGCGTCTTGGCATAGCAAAGCGCATATTCATGATTGCGATTTACATATTTGGCGCGGATGCCGCCAGCGGTTGACGAATTCCACACAAATTGCGTCACAAAGTTTTCTGCGCCAAAAATCTCATCCATGACCAGGCGCAAATGGTGGACCTCATTGTCATCAATGCTCACAAAGATCAAGCCATCCTCTTTGAGCAGCTGCCGGGCCAGCACCAGCCGCGGATACATCATGTTGAGCCAGGCCGTATGGTGCGCATGGTGGCGACTGGCAACGTCTGCTCCTGTATCTGCGCTCGCCAAGGGTGGGGCAGAGCCATTTTGCGCTGTGCCGTGGCCGGCCACAGTCGCGCGCGCCTTATGCAGCGGTGCAACAAGGCTGTCACGATAGACAAATTCTTTGCCCGTATTATACGGCGGGTCAATATAGATCATCTTTACCCGCCCTGCATAGTCGTTTTGCAATAGTTTGAGGACGTCCAGATTGTCACCTTCAATAAAAAGATGACGCGCTTGCGTCCAGTTTACAGACTCTGCCGGCGCGGCGCAAAGTGTGGCGTGCGTAGCTGTATCAGCGGCTGCCAATGCCGCCTTTTTGCCGGGCCAACTTAACTCAAAGCGTTCGATTTGGTCTCTTTCCCTTGTCATATGAATGCGCGATTTTATGTATAATATACTACGTAATGGCAGCCTTGTAAATACTGTTTTTTACATACGGGCGAATCAACAGGCATAAAAAAGACCAACGCTGTCAGCGTTAGTCTTTTTTATTAATTCACGTTACGCAGCGACAGCCAGTCTGCTAGAGAGAAACAAGAACGTCGGCGAGTCGACTTTCCGCCAGGCTTGCGTAACATAAGTTATTCATGGAATTGCTATGCTACTGCGGTAGCGCAGCGGCACTGGACCCATTGCGCAGTTCCGGCGGCAGCAGCGACTCTATATCGCTGGGGCGGTCAATGGTCAGTAGCCCTTTTTGCGCTTGCAGCCAATCTTGATAGGCTTGTGTGCGCTCTTGCTGAAGCTGCGATTCATCTTTGGGGCGAGCGTCGTCTTTTTCTAACACCTCAATCAAGTGATAGCCAAAGGTGGTAGAAATGGGTTCGCTCACTTCGCCAATGGGCAGGCTAAAGGCCGCCTCATCAAAGGGAGGCACCATGGCGCCGGGGCCAAACCAGCCCAGATCGCCGCCTTGGGCGCCGCTGCCCGGGTCATCGCTATATTCCTTGGCAATTTCGCCAAAATCTTCACCATCATCCACAATGCGCTTGCGCAGGTCGGTAATTTCGGCCAGCGTCTCTTCGCGGGTGCGTGGGCCCAGCGTGGGCGTGGGTGTGGGCGCGCCCTCGGGCAGTTCCGTGGCGGTGGCCGTTGGTTCCGGCGTCGGTTGGTCGGCCGGGACTTCGGTGGGCGTCGGCGTGGGTTCGCGGTCGCGCAGCAGAATGTGGCGGGCGTGAACCTGTTCTTCGGTGCTGCTTACATCTTCTTCACCAATGGTCTCGCTCATCTTTTGCGTTATGAGGTTGGCGCGCAGCACTTCGCGGTATTGCTCCAGCGACATATTGGCCGATGATTTGAGCCCGTCGGTCAGGGCCGTAACGCCCTCGGTATACGTGGTATCGGTCATAATCGACCGTGGGGTGGGCGTGGGAATCATGGTGGCCGTGGCCGTGATTGTGCTGCTGATGTCGATGGTGGGCGTTGGCGTGGGCGTAAAAAGTTGGGCCGTCGCCGTGGCTTCAACACCGGCTTCGGTGGTGGCTGTGGCTTGCGATTCGGTGACAAAACCGCGCTCGTTGGCAATCTGTTCGCGCAGTTGCTCATCCACATCGGCATCGCTCACCGTAATGTCGCGCTTGGCGGCTTCTTGCAGCACGACTTTTTCATCAATGAGCTGGTCCAACACCTGTACGCCCAGCGTTTGTGGATTAGACAGCAGCGATTCAATTTGCGCAATCTGATTGGCAAAGAAGCTTTGTCCGCCAAACTGCTGCTCTAAAAGCTGAAGCTGCTGATAGCGCGAAATGAGTTGCGTACGTTCTAGCAGAACGCGGCGGCGAAATTCGCTGGTGGTGATCTTATCCTCACCAACGGTGGCCGCAGCCGCATTGGGCCGTACTAAAAATTCCATAATGGCGCCAATGAGAATGGCGACCAAGGCTAACCCCAGCGCGATACCCGTTCCCAAAAAGAGCTTACGATTGCGCTCCTGATCGCGGGCGCGCAGCCGCTCTTCTTTGCGGGTTAACTCCCGCTCATCTAATTGTTGTTTCTTTTTTTTTGACATTGCTCAAAACAGTTCCCAGAAATAGAAAAGCTACTCAGCCAGCCAGCATGGCAACCGGTCAGCATGGCAGCGTATGGCTGACCGGCTGATAGCTGACAAGCTGTCGACTGAGTAGCTTTTGTTTGGTCACAAACGTTTAGCCGCGCTTTTTCAGACGCGTTACCCGAGTATGTTCCGCCGTATAGGGCAGCAGCGCCAAATGTCGCGCGCGCTTGATGGCGGTGACGGCCTTGCGCTGAATTTTGGCGCTAACCCCGGTCTTGCGACGGGACAAAATGCGGCCGCGCGTGTCCAGGAAACGGGTGAGCAATGGGATATTTTTGTAATGCAGATCTTCTAACTTAATATCAATGTGAATCCGCCGTGAGCGGCCACGCTGCGTCGAGGGTACATAGTCGGACGGCACGCCAAAGCGACCGCGTGCATCTAACTCTTCTTCTTCTTCCTCGTCGTCATAATCCTCATAGTCATCGTAATCGTCGTCATCGTCATCATAGCGCGCCGATTTCGCCGCCTGGCTTGGCTTTGGCGGCGTCGCCGGTTTGGCGGCCGCCGGTGGATTGGGCTGACTGGGGCTGGTGCTGCTTTCCGCACTCTCTTCAACTGGGGTGGTTTCTTGTTCGCTCATCAGAAGCTCCTCTGCATGAAATCCTTGCGCACACCGGTGGCAAGAAGCGCCGGACAAGAGATCTGTTTCTCTGCTGGCGTTGCACTGGCATTGCGCAAGGCGTCTATTAGTTTGCCGTACGAATAAAAAGATAGCGCATTACGTCTTCGTTAAAGCGCAGAAGACGCTCTACTTCGTCCAGGCCGCTGCCCGGCATGTTGACCCGATGAAGCACATAGTGGCCTTCAAATTTTTTCTTGATCGGGTAGGCCAACGCGCGCTTTCCCCACAATTCGGTATTGGCAATCTCGCCTCCCTGAGCCACAATTGCTTGGGTTACCCGCTCATTCAGGGCGCCAAGACCATCTTCATTGACTTCGGGCTGGACAATATAGACCAGCTCGTATCCACGTTGTTCTTGATTACTCATGCTGTTCCTTTCAAACAGAATGCTAACTACATGACTTCCTCTGGAGTCGCCCGCAGGTACATCCTGCGCACAGAAAGAGCGAGGGACCAGCGTTTCCGTTTACGCCATGTCCCTCGCCGTAACTCACCCCTAAGTTTAACACACGGTAATTCTGTGACCCAAATTTTTGGATGCGTTTGCGCCAACAAGTAGAATAGATATTTATGAATCAATTACTGGGCGTCACCCGCGTCTTCCTTATTCTTGTGATTATCAGTGCCGGATTGGTGTTGATATTGTTGGCAAATTTGCTGCCTATCCGCTATGGCGGTAGCCGACTGTCGGCTTGGATTGCCACCGGTTTGGCGCGTCTGTTCGCCGTTGTCTTCAACATCCGCTATCATTGCCCCGACCTCCAGATGTTGCAGCGGCACCAAGGCTTTATCTTCTCAAATCACATCTCCTATCTGGAGCCGATTATCCTCTTCTGCCTGATGCCGGTGCGTTTTTTGGCCGCCATTGAAGTGCAAAAGCGTCCCCTTGTGGGGCAGCTGGCCGAAGGAGTCAGCACCATCTTTGTAGAGCGTTCGCAGCGCCAAGCGCGCCAGGAGGCGCGCCAGGCCATTGCCCATGCGCTGCAGCGTGAGCCACAGCCGCCGCTGGTGCTCTTTCCAGAGGGCAAGTTGGGACCGGGCATCCGGCTCAATCCTTTTCGGTATGGCGCTTTTGAAATTGCCGCCACCCACCGCATTGCCTATTTGCCCTGCGCCATCCGCTATACCCATATAGATGTGGTTGTCTGGCATGGCGGCAGCGGCGAGTCGCTTATGGCTGCGCTCTGGCGGCTGGCCGTTTTTCCCGGCCCCATCCACGCGGAAATTATTCCACTGGATGCTGTTCAACCCACCCCGCAGGATGACCCTGCCCAACTTGCCGAAGCCGCTGAGCAGATGATTGCGCACGCGTTAGGATTTGGTGAAGAGTAGAGGAGTGAAGAAGTAGAGGAGTGAAGAAGTAGAGGAGTGAAGAAGTAGAGGAGTGAAGAAGTAAAGGAGTGGAGGAGTAGAGCTGACTCCCCTACTCCCCTACTCCCCTACTCCTCCACTCCTTTACTCCCCTACTCCCCTACTAAACCACCTCAATTCCGGTTGTTTCCACGGCTTCGCCAATTTCCCAATAGGCTTGACCGCGTTCCGCGCAGGCCGTGCGGAAGCGCGCGGCGTTTTTCGGTGTTATGGCAGTCAGCAGGCCGCCGCTGGTTTCCACCTCCCACAGCAGCGTGCGTTGCGCCGGCGTCACGCTTTCGGCAAAGCGCACATATGGACCAAAGTGGCCAGGATTGCGCTGGCTGCCGCGTGTCAAATAGCCCGCTTTGATGTAGTCCCACACGCCGGGCAGTACGGGTACGTCGGCGGCCCGAATGCGTAGCCCGGTGCGCGCGGTTGGGTGGCTGGCGTTGGCCATCTCACAGCCGTGGCCCAACAGGCCAAAGCCGGTAATATCGGTGGCTGTACGCACATCGGCCAGCTGCGCGGCCTGGGCCGCCATGCGGTTGAGCCGCAGCATGGAGTCAATGGCCGCTTCCAGATGAGCGGGCGTTAGATCGGGCTTGCCCTGGGCGCGGCGGGCCAAACGGTGGGCGCGGCTTTCGGCGGCGCCCGTCAACTTGGCCGCCGTGGTGATGATGCCGGTGCCCAGCGGCTTGGTCAAAAAGAGCAGGTCGCCGGGCCGCGCGCCGCCCTTGCGCATGACGCGTGCCGGCTCGATGAGCCCAGTGACGCTGAGACCGTAAAAGGGCTCTGGGTTGGTCACCGTGTGGCCGCCGGCAATGGCCGCACCCGCTTCTTTAACCTTGGCCGCACCGCCGGCGAAGATCTGCGCCACAATGTCGGCGTCCAAATCTTCAGGGAAACCGGCAATGTTCAGGCAGAAGAGCACCTCGCCGCCCATGGCGTAAACGTCGCTCATGGAATTGGCGGCGGCAATGGCGCCATAGGTCCACGGGTCATCCACAATCGGCGTAAAGAAGTCGGTGGTTTTGATTAGCGCCCGCGCGTCATCCAGCTTGTAGACCGCGGCGTCATCGGGCTCGCCCAGACCCACCAGCACATTTTCATGTTCAGTTGCCGGAAAGTATCCGGCGATTTGTCGCACGACCGGCGACAGGCTCCCCGGTGGGAGCTTAGAGGCTCAACCGGCGCATTCAACCAGCGCGGTGAGCGCAATGGGTTTGTCGCTCATCATAAATTCTCCTGGGACAGATTGGGCAAATCCGCAAAAATTCTGTGGTTTTGTGGATATGCTGCTATTTCCACCAGTCCTGCAAATCGTTCGCGTCCTGGGGTGGGTAAAAATCGCTAAAGGGCCGGGCTGAAGCGCTGACCAAATGGCGCAGCCGCTTAAAGCGCGGTACGGAGACCGAGTGCAGAAACTCGCGGCGATCGGCGGCGGGCATGGTCATGGTCTCTTTCCAGACGGCGCGTCCGCACAAAATGCCGCTGGCGCCATTTTCGCACGCCACCCGCACCTGGCGCACAAACGTGTCATAATCGACCCCGGCGCTAAGCAGCACCCACGGTGTCTGCGCCGCCGCACACGCGTCGCTCAGTTCGGCGCAGGCATCGGCCCATTCGGCTTCATCATCGGTCTGCTGGACATCCACGGGAAACTCCGCCTTGAGTACATCTACGCCCAGCGGAATCAGCCGTTTGGCCGTTTCAATGACCAGTTGACGGCGCAGCGCATTGGGCACGGTTTTGACGTTGGCGTCCAGCGAATAGTGGAGCGGCTCGAGGAAAAGCGGCAAATCAACTGCATGGGCCTGGTCGGCCACTTCCTGCACCAGCGCTTCCTGGTCGGCCGCGTTTTCGGCATCGGGCCGATAGTAGGCCAACAGCTTGACGCCCGTGGCGCCGGCCAGCCGCATGCGCTCTGCATGCCAGCCTTCCAACAGCGCGGTGCGGCGCAGCGTGGGATCACCCACATAACCGCTCTTCTCCAGCGCGATCAACATGCCTACGCTGCCTGGAAAGGTATCATCGGCCACAGTGGCGGGGTACCCATACTCGGCGTCGACAAGCGTGGCGCTGGAAAGGGGCGATAGAATCTGCACAATGTCGCGCTTGAGCGCGCCTACCTCGGCAAAAGTAACTTCGCTGCCCTTGTATTTGGACATGGTGTCCATCAGCGAGCCACGCTGATCAATCGCCAGCATGGCGAACGTATCATCAGCCTGGGCACATTGCTGCAAGGCGCGTCGTCTTCCTAAAGGGATGGGGCGTAATGGTTTTGACATAAGAATCTTCTCTTTCACATCATGTGATGCAGAAATTGTGATGTGGAAATATTCCATTGATACTGCGCATAAACAATATCGGTTATGATCTGCTGAATAGTTCTTTGCTTCACCTAATTCAATTGGGTATAATCAGTTAATAGTGTACCCATTCTCGTCGAATGCTCAAAAAGCTCTCCGCAGTTCAACCACTAAATAACCAGAATTGTAGTGCTTTTCAAGGAGATGAAACACCGTTATGCACAAAAAGAATACCTCTAATCGGCTGTCGTTTCTGGCAGCAATCGTACTAATCCTCATGTTGTTGCTCAGCGCCTGTGCACCTGTGGCGGCGCCAACGGGGGAAGTTTCTCAAAGTGATTCTAGTGCCGATAGCGCGGCTGCCGCCAATATTAAAATTGGCTTGGTCACCGATGTGGGCCGCGTCAACGACCGCAGCTTTAATCAGTCTGCCTGGGATGGCGTTTTGCAGATATGCAGCGAGCTTGGGCTGACCGAGGGCGAAGATTGCAAATATATTGAAACGCAGGACGCCAAAGATTACGCTGACAACATTCAGCAATTTGTGGATGCCGGCTTCAACGTGATCGTTTCGGTCGGTTTTGCGCTGGGCGAAGCCACCATTACGGCGGCCACCGATAATCCTGATATTTACTTTATCGGCGTCGATCAGTTCCAGGCTGAGCCGCTGCCCAATTTGACCGGCCTGATTTTCCACGAAGATCAGTCGGGCTTTTTGGCCGGGGCACTGGCCGCCAGCATGACGAAATCGGGCACCATTGCCGCCGTGCTGGGCACCGATCTGGTGCCGCCGGTGGTGGCTTTTAAAGAGGGCTATGAGGCGGGCGCGCGCTATATCAACCCCGATATCAACCTGATTTCCACCTATCATCCCGGCGAACTCTCTCAGGCGTTCATTGACCCGGAATGGGGAGCAGCCACGGCCAAGCAGGCCATTGACCAGGGCGCAGACGTGATCTTTGGCGCCGGCGGCAGCACCGGTAACGGCGCGCTGCAAGAGGTGGCCACCCACGAAGGTCTCTACTGCATTGGCGTTGATACCGACCAGTGGGAAACGCTGCCCGCCGCCCACCCGTGCCTCATCTCCAGCGCCATGAAGATGATTACCCCTGGCGTGGTTGAATTGATTGGGCTCTATAATGGTGGCGATATGACGTCGGGCAATTACTATGGCGCCGCCGCGTTGGCGCCATTCCATGACTTTGAGGATACCATTCCGGCCGAGGTCAAGACCAAGCTGGACGAGATCAAAGCCGGCTTGGATGACGGCAGTATCGCGACCGGTTATGGCCAATAAGTAAGCATGTTTTGGGCCTTGCTCTAACCAGCGAGTGCCGTGGCGCACTACGGCACTCGCTCTTTTGTTAGCAAGTATACGTCTAAATTCTTCGATTACCGCTCCGCTCTCATTCATCGTTCCCCATTATCCGTGCTGCGTATCCAACATACCAGATCCGTAATGAATACTCGAGTATGCCCTTTGCGTTTCTTTGCGCTCTTGGCGGTAAAATAATCCCTACTGCGGTTATAGAAGCGACGATAATTACCCCTTTCTCAGCGTAAAAGTGTAAATTATGCATGGCTTTTACAGACCCAAATGGTATAAAATGTGTCAATCCACCAGACTTGGGCATAGTTCTTCTGTGTGTTGTAGTTCTTTTGTGTTATAAGGTGTAGTTTATGTTGAATTTTGTATCCTCCCCGAAAATAGGACGAGCGCTTAAAATCCTGATTCTCCCGCTGATGATCCTGTTGAGTCAGGCGGCCGCCATTCAATCCACCGGCTATATCTATCTGCCATTGACCATCACCCAGGACTGCGCCGTCGAATCGGATGCTGGCGATGCGGCGTTGCATACGGTTCAGGTAGATGCATTGCCGCAACCCACGTTGGGCATGTGGCTCAATGCAGAAGAATTGGCCGCGCTGCCCATGGATGGCCCGGCTTGGGACTATTTGAAAACCACAGCCGATCAGCCGACCCCCATGCCCGATTTAAGCGACCAGAACTGTGACGCCAATGTGCGGGTGCTGGCCAAGGCGCTCGTTTATGCGCGCACTGGCCAGGTTCGCTATCGTAACGAGGTTGTAAATGCGCTACGCATTATTGCGCAGAATGATACAGAATCTGGCGGACGCACGCTGGCTTTAGGCCGTGAGCTGGTCGCCTATGTGATTGCGGCTGACCTCGTTGATTTGGGCGGAGTGGATGCCAAATTGGATGGCCAGTTTCGCAACAAATTACGCGCCCTGCTCACCGAAACGTTGGACGATCTTACATTGCAAAGCACCGATGAAGGACGCCCCAACAATTGGGGAACGCATGCCGGCGCCTCGCGCGCCGCGATAGCCATCTATTTGGGCGATAGCGTCGAACTAGAGCGCACGGCCGCTGTTTTCCACGGCTGGTTGGGCGACCGCACGGCCTATAGCGGGTTTTCCTATGGTGATCTTTCCTGGCAGGCGGATCCCGAGAATCCAGTGGGTATTAACCCGCTGGGGGCCATGAAGGATGGGCACAGCATTGATGGCGCTCTGCCCGAGGAAATGCGGCGCGGGGGCCCATTCCAGTGGCCCCCAGTGCACACTGGCTACGCATGGGAAGGGTTGCAGGGGGCACTGGTTCAGGCCGAGCTGCTACAGCGGGCGGGCTACCCGGCCTGGGAATGGGAAGATCGAGCGCTGTTGCGGGCCGTGGAATTTCTGTATGACATTGGCTGGGCTCCCACCGGCGATGATGAATGGCAGA
>JACKBC010000082.1 GCA_020634755.1 Caldilineaceae bacterium
CTATTATCAGCGGGCGTCTGACGCTCCCTATTATGTCTGTTATCAGTGGGGCAACGCCGCCGCGCCCGCCGTGTTGTTGATTCATGGCTGGGCTGGGCGCGGCTCACAAATGGCCACACTAGCCGCGCCGCTAGTGACGGCTGGCTATCAAGTGATTACCTTTGATGCGCCGGCGCATGGGGATTCCTGGGGACGATACACCAATTTATTGGAGGTGAGCAACATTATTCAGGCGCTAAGTGAAGAGTTCGGGGGATTTGCCGCCATGATCGGTCACTCATTTGGCGGTATGGCCGCCGGGTTTGCGCTAGCTGAAGGTGCACAAACGTCAAAATTAGTGACCATTGGTTCCCCAGCCGAAATGATGGCTGTATTTGATGGATTCCGTCGCCAACTCAATGCTTCCGACCATTCAATCGATGGGGTCAAACAATACATCGAGCGTGTTGCCCAGCGTCCGGTTGAACACTTTTCGCTGACGCATACGCTGGCTGGCAGAAACATTGGGGGATTGATCATCCACGACAAAGAGGATAATGAGGTCCCATGTGAACAGGCAGCGCGCTTGCACCACGTCTGGCCGGATAGTGAATTGCACTATACCAGCGGGTTGGGGCACCGCCGGATCCTGCGTGACGAGGCCACCATTGCGCGCGTGGTCGATTTTGTGCGGAGTAACGAATCGCAATACTCCGTATTGACTTACATTCATACCTCGCCATATCCGCAAAATGCTGGCGCATGATGGCGGCTTAATCGCTTCTGGACAACTTTTGCACAATCAGATAAAGATGCAACTCGGGATATTGATCATACTCCAAATGGCGACAAACGCAGCCGCACGCATCAATTAGCTTCAATGTATTGGGAATGCCGAGCACGCCATAAGAGACCGGCACGTCCATGGCGGAATCGACTTTTTCCGTCGGCGCGTCCAAACCAGCAGTTGTGTAGATCAAAATACCGCCGGGGGCTAAGCCAGCCATGAGCTTTTGCAGCATCGATTCTTGCTGCGCCAAGGGAACATGCCAAATGCTGTCCCATCCCGAAATCAGATCGTATTGGCGCGGCAACGCCCATTGGCAGATGTCGGCCTGATGAAAGGCAACGTTGGGCTGGCGCGCTTGCGCCAGCTCGATCATGCGCGGTGAAATATCCACGCCCTCGACGGCAAAACCGTGTTGCAGCAGCAGATCGATGATGCGTCCGCTGCTGCCGCAACCAACGTCGAGCGCATGGCGTTTCTGCCGCAGGAAGGCAATGGCCCGTTCGTGCTGGGCCATGCCGTTGGCGCGCGGGAAGCTGTCGCCGTGCCAACGCTCGGCAATCTGGTCGTAGCTGTGGCCAATTTCATGCGGCTGCAATGGAACCGCCTCCTTGTTATTGCCGGACTTCGCACATTAATGCCACTGTATTACCTTCGCTATCGTGAAAAAAGACCATCCACAGGTCGTGGTCGGGCATTTTGGCGATCATGTGTGGCTCATCAATAAAATCGACGCCCCGCTCCTGTAATGTGACGTAGGCTTGCTGAATGTCCGCCACTTGATAGTACAGAATCGAATTACGCAGCTCTTCTTGCCCGTTTGGCGGCTGTTCCAAAAGCAGACGCACCTGGCCACATTGTAAAAAGGCCAACCCGCCAAAGCGAAAGAGAAACGGCAATTCTAAAATATCGCGATAAAAGGCGACCGCGCGGTCCACATCCTGCACGTTGATCGCGATCTGCCCGATTTTGCTGATCTCTAGCTCTGGTGCTGCCATCTTTCCATCCTTTCTATATCCAGTCACAAAGTATGAATGCAGTTAATCTATTCTTGAGCCTTTAGATTGCGTAACCGCTCTAACTGCTCTTCCGTAAGCGCAATACTCTGCTGAATGTAATCTGTGATCAAGGCCAGTTCGGCATTGGAATAGCGTTCGGCCAATTCGATGGCGGCGGCGGCAATGGGCGCAAAGATGGCGCGGGCTTCTTCATCGCGGGCGTGGGTAGGTTCCAGCACAACTTTGCGCCGATCGCTCGCATCGGCAATGCGACGCACTAGGTTCGCTTTTTCCAGGCGGTCAATCAAGCTGGTCACTGTGCCGGTCGAGAGACCCACGGCGTCTGCTAGCTGGCCCGCGGTCAACAACGTGCCCGCCTGTTCGGCATCATAAAGGAGGTCTAGGGCTTTGTGGTCCCCCTGGCTGAGTCCGATACAGTCAGCAATGGCCGCATGCATCAACACTGTGCGCGTGCTGAGCTGCCGTGAGAGCTGAAACACCAGAGTCTCAATCAGGGCCTGCCGTTCTGTGGCGGATTGGTCCGCTTGAGTTGACAAATTGCTTGACAAAATAAATATCTCCGATTATAATTATCTCGCTTTTGGAGATAATTGATTTTCGAGCGTTATATTGTGAATTCTATCAAATTTGGAGCAAAGAACAAAATGGGCAATGCAACCTTGACGAACGGATCAACGGGCGCCAAACCTTCTTTCAAAGTGCTCATCATCGGAGCGGGAACAGGCGGCGCCAGTTTGGCGCATGCACTCAAACAAGCCGGCATAGAGGTCATGGCCTTTGAGCGTGACCGCACGCGCACGAGTGGGCGCGAGGGCTATCGGGTTGGCATCAGCCCCGATGGCAGCCGCGCCCTGCATGCTTGTGTACCGGCCGATCTGTATGACCTATTCGTGGCAACGTGCGCGCGGTCGCCGCGCTATTTTAACATGTACAGCGAACATTTGCAGGAAACGCTCTCATTCGGCGGCGCCGATTTGCCGCTGGGTGATGATCCCATTGAAAGCGAAAAGACCGTGAATCGTTCGACGCTGCGCCAAGTGTTATACACAGGGCTGGAGGAGGTCATTCAATTTGACAAAAAGTTTACCCGCTACGAACAGAATGCCAACGGCACGGTGACCGCTTTCTTCGCGGACGGAACTAGTGAGACGGGGGATTTGCTGGTCGCTGCCGATGGCACAAACTCGCGGGTGCGTCAACAATACCTGCCCCACGCGGCTTTGGAAGATTGCGGCATGCTTTCCATGGGGGGCAAAATGCCCATGACGCCTGAAGCGCGCGCATTGCTGCCACAGAAAGCGCTGGCGGGCATGTCCATGTTCTTTGCGCCCAAAGGGTACGGGCTCATCCTCCACGTGGTCGAGTTCAACTGGGATGAGAACGGCGCTAAAGCTGGCGCCAGCCCGCGTGATAAAGAGTTGCTGGCCCAGTGGTGCGGGCGTCGCTACGACCATCCAGATGACTATATCGGCTGGGGCTTCTGGGCCGCCAAACAGCACTTCCCCGTGGATCCACTCAAATTGGACGGCAGCCAACTCATCGAGCTCACGCTGACCATGACCGAAAATTGGCATCCCAACTTGCGCAAACTCATGGCCATGACCGACCCGACCACGGTTTACCCGATCAATATTCGCACCTCTGTGCCCGTTGCACCGTGGCCCGCCAGCAATATTACGCTGCTGGGCGATGCTATCCACACGATGACGCCCGGTCGCGGCGCCGGCGCCAATACGGCCCTGCGCGACGCGGCTCTGCTTTGCCAAAAACTGGTAGCCGTGCGCAACGGTGAACTGACCCTACTACAGGCCATTGGCGAGTACGAAGACGAAATGCGCCGCTATGGCTTTGCCGCAGTGCAAAAATCGCAGGCGCAGATGAGCGGGGATGACGCCATTCACAAACCGGTTATCGGCGATCTCATCCTGCACACCATGCGTGCAGGCATGAAAGTGGCCAACGTGCTGCCGCCGCTTAAACGGCGCATGGCCGCGGCCATGTTTGCCGAGCGCAATACGGACGCATTGTAAAATAGCGCATCTTGGCCAATATCAAAACACCGCAACGGTGTCGGCGTTCTAGTGCCGCGAAACTTAAGCGGCCAGACAACTAGGCATCGGTCTCGTTTGGAGAATCCAGCCCTATCTTTTGCCTTTGCGATCTACTGATTATGGCATATCGTTCATCTGTAACCGGACCACCCCAAAGGATGGCTTGCTGACTGAGGGGTTGGATCTGGACATCGGTGAGGTGCAATGGCAATGCTGCCTTTACATCTTGCGCGTGCAAACCGCCGCCAGTGTGCCAGAAGCCTTCAATCAATATCAATCGCCCAGCTGGCTTCAACAGATCGGACCACCGCTGCAGCACCGCCTTGGGTTCTGGCAAAGCCCACAGCAGGTGGCGGCAGAGAATCAGCTCAAAACGGTGTTGCCCAAGCCGTGGAAAGGCGGCATCCATTATGTGAAAGGTGATTGATTGCCCAGCGGCCGCGGCTTTGGCTTGGGCCTGGGCAATCATAGCCGGGGATAGATCAATGCCAGTTACTGTGTGCCCTTGCGCGGCCATGAGGACGCTCAGCGTTCCCGTGCCACAGCCAATGTCGAGAATGTTGGCTGGCGGGGTGGGCAGCCACTGGCGCAGCAAATCTAACCAGGCATTGCGTATACTTGGATGGCGTAGGCCGTGGTCGGGTTCGTCATCAAAAGTAGCGGCTTCGGCGTCCCACAATTGGCGCGCCGCTTGAATGCGCTCTTCATTATTCATGATAAATTTGCTTCAATTCTACGCAAATAGATGGCCACCAGCACCAACGGCGCCACCAGCACATAATTGACCCCGAGTGCGCCCTGAAAGCTCCACGCATCGGCAATGATGCCCGTCCACAGCGGTGGAATCATGGCGCCCAGCGTCATGGCCACGTTGAGCGTGCCGGTGAGCGCGCCGGTCTGCGCATCATAGTGGCGAGCGCCGTAGGCCAGAGAGGTGGGAAAAAGGCCGGAGAGACTCAATCCGGTCAGGAAAACGCCGGCCACCACCAGCCACGTTGAGCCAAAGATCACCAGCGGATAGGTCAGCGTGATGCCAATGCCCAGCAGCAAAAGCGTCCTGGCATAGCCAATCTGCTCGCTAAAGGCTGCGCACAAAAAGCGACCCACCGTCAGCGCCACGTAGAAGACGGAAATCATCGAAACGGAGGCCAGAATGGAGAATCCCGCCGAGCGCTGCATAAAGATGGCGATCCAACCCAGCAGGCTATAGGCCACGCCGTTGTAGGCAAAGGCAATAAAAAAGAGGGCCAGAAATGGACCATCGCGCAGCATGGTCCAATCCAATTGCTGGGTGCGCGCGCCCGTCTGGCCATCATGCCCATTGCCCGCCAGCAGCCAAAAGAGTACGCCATACAGCAGCCACAGCACGCCTGCACCGGCTATGGCCCAACGCCAGGGCAGGCCTCCTTCTAGCAAATAGCCAATCAGCAGTGGGGACAGCGCGGCGCCGGCCCCATATACCCCGTGCAGCGTATTGAGCGCTCGCGCCCGCGATTCACGATTGGCGTCGGCCACCAGCGCATTGATGCCCGTAGAGAGCGCGGCCTGCGTTAAGTTTACCGCGGCCAGCGCCGCCAGAAAGAGCAGCCACGGCCTCGCCCAGGCCGTTAATCCCAACGCAACGCTCACCAAAAGCGCCGCCAGCCAGACCATGCGCTGCCGGCCCAGTTTGTCCGAACCCACGCCTGCCAGCAAGTTACCCAATATGCCGCCCATGGATCGGGCTGGAAAGATCAACCCAATGGCGGCCAGCGATAGACCAGCCGCTGAAAACTCATCCGTAATCGATGGCATCACCGCTGGGATCAATACTGCGACCGTGCCAATCAGCACATAGCCCGTCAACCCCAACGCCGTTACCGTCCGTTTGCTTGCCTGTTCGATGATCTGCTCCTTCGGGTTTCTTTTAAAAAATGATTCTAATCAGCATAGAACCAACCTTTTAATTTGGCAAAAGTTAATTCGAATGATGGGGTTTGCAAGCCATTGACGGTTCCGCAGACAGCGTTTATAATTTTGGTGCATTGCTCGAAAACAATCTGGCTTCGGTTAGCCAGTATCCGCGAAACATACCAATCGAAGTTTATACAAAGCCATAGAATGGAGTCTTTCATGACGGCAACGACGATGGCGGCGGTCTCCATCCCGCCCACCTCCGTGTCAGCAATCGGTCGGCGCACGCGGCTGGTCGAAGGCGAATCCAAAGTGACGGGCAAGATTCGCTTTGTCTCCGATATTTCCCTGCCCGGCATGTTGCATGCACGTTTTGTAGTTAGCCCCCACGCCCATGCGCGCATTACGTCGATCGATACCGGCGCCGCCGCGGCTCTGCCGGGCGTGGCCGCCGTGTTGACGGCGTCCGATCTGCCCAACGTCCCGCCGGTCAGTCGCCAGCGCCTATTGCTGGCGCGCGACCGCGTCATCTTTGCTGGGCAGCCCGTGGCGCTGATTCTGGCAGAGAGCGAGGCCATTGCCGAAGATGCGCTGGAGCTGGTCTCGGTCCAATATGAGCCGCTGCCCGCGGCAGTGACGCTGGAACAGGCGCTGGCCGAAGGCGCACCGCTGGTTTGGCCCGGCGGCAAGCCTGGTGAATCGGAAGAGGCGGCGGCCCACGGCGCCGATGTGGGCGGTGAGGATGCACAAGAGAACAAAGCCAGCAATATAGCCAGCCACAGCCAATTTGACCGTGGCGATCTGGCGGCTGGTTTTGCGGCGGCTGACCAGATCATTGAGCGCACTTTTACGCTTTCCAGCGTTCACCAAAGTCCGCTGGAAACCCACGGCTGCGCCGTGCAAATGGATCCGTATAGCGATCAGGTCACGGTTTGGAGCAGTACGCAGGGACCCTTTATGGTGCGCGAAAACGTAGCCGCTATATTGGGCCTCAGCGAGTCGGATGTGAAATGTATTGGCACACCGGTAGGCGGCGGTTTTGGGGGCAAAGGCTGCCTGTACGAGCCGCTGCTGGCGTTGGCCTGCCGCGCGGTGGGGCGCCCCATTCGCTTGATATTGACGCGCAACGATGAGCTGATCGCCACGGTGCCCACACCCGAAGGCCGTATCCGCGTTAAGCTGGGCGCTCAGCAAGACGGCACATTTACGGCGCTCGAATTTGATGTGGCTTTTAACAGCGGCTGCTTTCCCGGCTCGCCCATCGGCATTTCGCTGCTCATCGGCGGCAGCATGTACAACATTCCCAATGTGATGGTCAGTGGCGCCGACGTGCTGTCGTTCCGCCAGTCGGTGGGCGCGTATCGAGCGCCGGGCATTCCACAGAGCATGTTTGCGCTGGAAAGCGTGGTGGATGAAATGGCAAGGGCGCTCAAGCTGGACCCAGTGGAGTTGCGGCTGCAAAACGCCGCTGGTCCCGATGCCCAACTGATCAACGGCAAGCCCTGGCCCAAAATGGGCATGCGCGAAGTGCTGCAAGCGCTGCAAGCACATCCAGTTTGGCAGCAGCGCGCCCAGGCCCAAGCGGCTGGTCGCGGTGTGGGCCTGGCCATTGGCGGCTGGCTGGGCGGCACCGGCCCCGCTTCGGCCGCCTGCAAGCTGGAGCGCGATGGTCAGCTGCACATCCAGGTGGGTTCGGCCGATATCAGCGGCACCAATACGGGCTTTGCCCTGCTGGCGGCGGAAGCCTTTGGCATTGCGCCGGAAAAGGTCAAAATTACCAATAACGACACCGATGGCCCGGCCTTTGCGCTCAACGCCGGCGGCAGCAAGATCACCTATACGGTGGGGCATGCCGTGGCGCAGGCCGCGCTGGAAACGCGCCGCCAAACGCTGGCGCACGTGAGCCAATTGTTGGAAGTTGACCCCGAAGATTTAGACATTGTGGATGGCAAAGTGCAGGTGAAAGGTAGCCCAGACAGCGCCATTGCGCTCTCTGAACTGGCCGCCAAAACCATGCAGTTTGGCGGTACGCTGGCTCCCATTATCGGCCACGGGCGGCATGCCGTTACTGCGCAATCGCCCGGCTTTTGCGCCCAATTGGCCGAGGTGGAAGTGGACGCCAACACGGGCGAAATTACGCTGCACAAGCTGGTGATCGTCCAGGATGTGGGGCGCGCCATCAACCCCGCCGCCGTGGAAGGACAGCTGATCGGTGGCGCCATGCAGGGCGTGGGCTGGGCGCTCCACGAAAGCATGCTTTATGACGAATATGGCCAGCCCATTACCGCATCGTGGATGGATTATAACATGCCCAGCTTTGTACAGTCCGCGCCCGAAGTGGAGACGGTGCTGGTGGAGGTGCCCAGCGACTTTGGTCCAGCCGGCGCCAAGGGCGTGGGCGAGCCGCCGGTAACACCCACTGCCGCCGCCATTGGCAATGCCATCCGCGATGCCGCGGGTATCCGCATGACGCACCTGCCCATGACCGCGCCGCGCGTGGTGGAGATGCTGCAAGGGGCGGAGTAGAGGAGTGGCGAGGTGGCGGAGTGGCGAGGTGGCGGAGTGGCGAGGTGGCGGAGTGGCGAGGTGGCGGAGTAGCGAGGTGGCGGAGTAGCGAGGTGGCGGAGTAGCGAGGTGGCGGAGTAGCGAGGTGGCGAAGTAGCGAGGTGGCAATGCCATTTTGCTACCCGCCATTTCGCCACTTTAAACGTTCAAATGTAGAGGGCGAATCGACAGCAATATTTACCAAAGCAAATTGGTGCCGTCAACCGGCATATGCGCCTTACTGCTGAACGGCAATGTGCGGCAGATGAATGGTGTGCGGAAGTGCTCGAACAGAGATGGTATACCGATATATGGGACCGCTCTTGCCCGTAAATTCTTCCACCTGAAAGTAGTATGTGCCCGTGGCCGGCGCTTTCCAGAGTAATGACGCGCTGTTTATGCCGCTTTGTTGGTCGTCATTGTAAGTCAGGGGCGTTACGCCATCTTGATCATAGAGCCAGAGCAATGTATCGGCCAGCAAGAGGGGCGACTCGGTCTCTATCAGGTACGAGACGCCTTTTTCGGCGCTGAACTTGAACCAGTCAATATCTGTCTCGTGATGGAAATTATGCTCCTGTGATGCCCCGTCGACGCTGATTTCATTGGCGGTGGTACTGCTATCATCCGCTTCGTATTCGTCACCCATTAGGCAGCCAGCTGAGCGGCTATTTTCCAGACAGGCATCAACCCACTG
>JACKBC010000083.1 GCA_020634755.1 Caldilineaceae bacterium
ATGCTGCGTAAGTCGTGAAAAGTAATGTTTATTCAATCACGCCTGCGTGATTGAGCGTATCCGCGAGCACGAAGCCGATTGGAGATATGCATGTACATGAAAACCCATATGCTAGCTGCATTGCGTGAGGAATTCGACCACTGGGAAAGCGTGCTGGCCAGCCTGAGTGAAGCGCAGATCACCGCCCAACCCGACCCAAACGAACTGTCGCTCAAAGACGAACTTGCCCACCTGTGGGCTTGGCAGCAGCGCTCGATTGCGCGCATGGAAGCGGGGGTGAACAACACGGAGCCGCAGATGCCGCAGTGGTGGCCAGACGCCACAGTCATCAGGGCAGATGCCGAGGCTGATCATGAAGCAATCAACGATCAAATTAATGCACAGATCTATGAACTGTACCGCGAGCACCCCTGGTCACAGGTGTATGCGGCGTGGCGCACCGCGTTTCTCCACTTTTTGACCGTCAGCCAACAGGTCTCAGAACCAGCGCTGCTCGATGCCGGTCGCTATACGTGGCTCAGTGGCTACTCGCTGGCTGATGTCCTGCTGGGCTCCTATGACCATCATCAAGAACATTTGGACAAATTATTGGCCCGGTTAAATCAGGAGTAATTCATATGACGAAAGCTACCACTCAGGCAAGCGCTTTGCCCAAAATTAGCGCGCCGGCCTTGCGTGCGTTAAACAATGCTGGCTATGACACGTTGGACGCGCTCACTAAAGTAAGCGAGACTGACCTTGCCAAGCTGCACGGCGTGGGACCCAAAGCGCTGGGCATCCTGCGTGATGCGCTGGCCGCCCAAGGCTTGGCCTTTGCCGGTACGCAAACCAACCACAAAGGCGCGTATGCCGAGGTCAATGGGATTCGGCTCTATTATCAATTTCATGGCCAGCCTTTATCCCAAGACGTTCCGCTGGTAATGCTCCACGGCGGTTTTAGCCGGATCGAAATGATGCATGAGCTGATCGATGCGCTCGGTGGTGAACGCACAATCATCGGCGTGGATCTACAGGGCCATGGGCGCACCGCGGATATCGACCGCCCGATTCGCTACGCGTTCTGCGCCGATGACATTGGCGGTTTCATCCAGCATCTTGGTCTCGCCCAGGTGGATCTCTTGGGCTATTCGTTTGGGGGCGGGGTCGCACTGCGTACGGCCATTCAATATCCGCAGTTGGTGCGCAAGCTGATCCTGCTGTCGACGCCAACCCGCCAAAGCGGGTGGTTGCCCGACGTGCGGGAGGGCATGCATGGCATTAGTTCCGCCATTGCAGAAGCCATGCAGAGTACGCCGATGTACCAGCATTACGCCGAAGTTGCGCCCCACCCCGAAGATTTTCCCCAATTGCTCGACAAGATGGGCGATCTTATGCGTCAGCAGAATGATTCGACCGCCGACATCGCCGGTTTAACCATGCCGGTTATGCTCATCTACGGCGACGCCGACAGCATTGCGCCCAGCCACGCCGCTGAGTTCTTTGACCTGCTCGGTGGCGGTCAACGCGATGGGGGTTGGGATGGCTCCGGTATGACGCCCCATCGCCTGGTCATTCTGCCCGGCACCACACACTACAATGTCCATGAATCATCGCTGGTGCCGATGATGGTGCAGCCATTTCTGAATGAAGCCGGATAAGAGTCAGCATGACGCTACAAGTTGAACAACGCCCATCCGATTCGCCTTATATCGAAACGGTCATGCACGGCCATTCGCTGGCATATGGTTCGGCCATCCGCCCTGCCGAGGCGCATTGGCACATGGTTTTTGTGCATGAACAGGGCCAAGTCCATCCGCTGCTGGTGGGGCCGTGGCGCAGCGCCGGCATTGCCGAATGGCAGGCGGGCGGCGAGATTTTGTGGGTAAAGTTCAAACTCGGCGTCTTTATGCCCCACTTGTCTTTTGCCCATCTGCTGGACAATGAACTGCATTTGCCGCAAGGCGCCGGGCCGACTTTCCGCCTCAAAAGCACAAGTTGGGAATTGCCGAGCTTTGACAACGTGGAAACCTTTGTCAACCGGCTGATCCACGACGAGATCCTGGTCCACGATCCGCTGGTCGGTACGGTGCTGGCGGCTGAGCCACATGATTTTGCGCCGCGTACCGTGCGTCACCGCTTTCAACGCGCCACCGGGCTATCACCCAAACAGATTCAACAGATGACGCGCGCCCAGCAGGCCGCGGCCCTGCTCCAACAGGGCGTCTCGATCCTCGATGCCGTTTACGAAGCCGGTTACTACGATCAACCCCACCTAACGCGCGCCCTGCGCCAATGGGTGGGCCATACCCCAGCCCAAATTCTCCACGTCGATAATATGGATGTTGAGATGTAGCGCGCCAGGTCGCATCCACCCATACTCGCCAATCAGATCACGACTTACGCAGCGCCTGTGGATCGACAGGAGAAGAGACTGTCTTTGGCGAGACGATTCTTACTCTAGGCTTGCGTAAGTCCTACAGATCAAATTTGCCATTTTATACAAGACTTTGCCGCTCAGCCCTGGTAGAATATACATGTTCCAGCAAACCTGTCGATACGCTGTGAAAGCGGCGCATCCATTCAACAAAGGAGCATGTGATGCAAAAGATTAACCCGTTTCTCTGGTTTGACGACAACGCGGAAGAAGCCATGAATTTCTACGTCTCAATCTTCGCAGACGCCCGCATTGTCAGCACTATGCCCGGGCCGGATGGCAAACTCATGGGGGGGACGTTTGTCTTAGCGGGCCAGGAATTTATGGTGCTGAACGGCGGGCCCATGTATACATTTACGCCGGCGATTTCACTCTTTGTAAAATGTGAAACGCAGCAAGAGGTAGATCACTATTGGCAGAAGCTCACGGCGGGCGGTTGCGAAGAGCCCTGCGGCTGGCTCAAGGACAAGTTTGGCCTCTCCTGGCAGATCATCCCCAACGCACTGGGCGAATTACTCGGCGCCCCCGACCGGGAAAAGGCGGGGCGGGCGCTGCAAGCCATGTTGCAGATGAAGAAGATCGACATTGCCGCGCTGCAGGCGGCGTTCGATGGCGAGTAAGCGAAAAGGAGCCATGGTGAACAAAACAGGGGGGCAGTCGGTGGATGACTTTCTGGCCGCCTTGGACCATCCCCACAAACCGGAGATTCTCGCGCTGCGCCAGATCATCCTGGCCGCCGACCCTCGCATCTGCGAGGAGATCAAGTGGAACGCGCCGAGCTTTCGCACCACCGAGTCCTTTGCCACCTTTCACCTGCGCGGCAAGGGCGCCCTGCAACTGATTTTACACCTCGGCGCCAAAGTGCGGGAAACGGCTGCCACCGGCATCGACGTTGCCGACCCCGCCGGCCTGCTCAAATGGCTGGCCCAGGATCGGGCCGCAGTGACCTTTACCAGCTTGGCTGAGGTACAGGCCAAACAACCTGCCTTCACCGCACTGATCCGGGCATGGATCGTTTATGTCTAGCGCGAACATTACACGTTTAGGACTTACGCAAGCCTCGAGGAAAAATCGCCAGGTCAGCTATGTTATGCACGCCTGTCGATCCACAGGCGCTGCGTAAGTCGTGACGTTTCTGTGGGTAGCTGGTCATTGCCATTCTCCCCCATGCGGCCCAAAAACCGGACCATGAATGGCTTCCGTGTTTGGCCAGTAACCTATCGCGGGCAAAGTGGCTCTAGATTATTAGTAGATCGCAATCGCAAGAGATAGCGTCGGATTCAACTAACTTGACTGACCGCTATCTCGCCAACACCGTTGCGGAATACTGATACGATGAAAACAGTAACTATCAAATCTTTGTCCCATAGGGGCGCTTGACTGTAGAGGATTGCATGAACAGTACACGACCAACCGACTACATCACCATTATCGGCGCACGGGAAAACAATTTACGCAACATTTCTGTGCAGATTCCCAAGCGCCAAATCACCGTTTTCACCGGTGTTTCTGGCTCGGGTAAATCGTCGCTGGTGTTTGATACGATTGCCGCCGAGGCACAGCGGCAGCTCAATGAAACGTTTACGGCGTTTGTGCGCGGCTTTCTGCCCAACTATGGCCATCCCGATATTGATGCCATCGAGAATATTTCGGCGGCGGTGATCATTGATCAGAAGCGCATCGGCGGCAACTCACGCTCCACCGTGGGCACGATTACCGACATCAATCCGCTGTTGCGGCTGCTCTTTTCGCGGGTGGGGCAGCCGCATGTGGGGCCGGCCAGCACCTTTTCCTTTAACGAGCCGCCGGGCATGTGCCCCGAGTGTGACGGTATTGGGCGCTCGGCGCAGCTGATCATGGATAAGTTTATCGACAAATCCAAATCCCTCAATGAAGGTGCGTTTCTGCATCCCGACTTTGCGGTTGGTAAGATGTACTGGAAGTTCTACAGCGGCAGTGGTTACTTTGACAACGATAAGCCGCTGGTCGACTACAGTGATGAAGAGATGCATCAACTGCTCTACGGCGAAGGGAAAGTGCCCGGCAACTTTGCCGGCGCCGATTTTAGCATGAGCTACGAGGGCATTGTCACCAAGTTCAACCGGCTCTATGTGCAAAAAGATGTCAACGCCATGTCCGACCGCAACCGGCAGATCTATCTGACCTTTGTGGCCAATGGCGTATGCCCGCGCTGCCAGGGCAAGCGGCTCAACGATCTGGCGCGCAGCAGCAAGATCGCCGGCTACAATATTACCGACCTGTGGGCGCTCGAAGTGAAAGAGCTCATCGACGTTGTGCGCGGCTTTACCGACCCCATCGCCGTGCCCATTTGCGCCAAACTGGTTGAACAGCTTGATAACCTGATCACCATTGGCTTAGGCTATCTCAGCCTGGATCGCGAAACCTCAACGCTCTCCGGCGGTGAGTCGCAGCGCATTAAGATGGTGCGCCATCTCAACAGCAGCCTGACCGAGATGATGTACATTCTCGACGAGCCAAGCGTCGGCCTCCATGCCCGCGATGTGCAGCGCCTGAACACGCTCCTCTGCAAGCTGCGCGATAAAGGCAATACGGTGCTGGTGGTCGAACACGACCGCGATGTGATTGACATTGCCGACCATGTGATTGACTTGGGGCCGCGTGCAGGGCGTCACGGCGGCGAGGTCGTCTATGCCGGCACAGTGGCCGAATTGAATCACGCCAATACGCTTACGGGCGCCCACATGAAACAGCGGCTGCCGCTCAAAACCAGCGCGCGCAAACCAACTGGCGCAATGACCATTTCCAATGCCAACCTGCACAATCTGAAGAATGTCACGGTGGAGATTCCCACTGGTGTCCTCACCGTGGTGACTGGTGTAGCAGGCTCGGGCAAGAGCACGCTGATCAACGATATCTTTGTGCCGCTGCATCCCGACGCGGTGGTGATTGACCAGGCGGCAGTTGGCGTCTCGCGACGCTCGAACACCGCCACGTACACCGGCATCCTCGATGAGATCCGCAAGCTCTTTGCCAAGGCCACCGGCGCCAGCCCGTCGCTCTTTAGCTTCAACTCCAAGGGGGCCTGTCCCAACTGCAATGGGCTGGGCGTGATCTACACCGACCTGGCGTTTATGGAAGGCATCAAATCGCCCTGTGAGGTCTGCGAGGGCCACCGCTTTACCGCCGATGTGCTGGAGTTCAAGCTGCGCGGCAAATCGATCAGCGATGTATTTGCGCTGACGACTGAGGCCGCCCTCGACTTTTTCCCGGAGAAAAAGATCAAGAAAGTGGTGCAGGCGCTCAACGATGTTGGTCTCGGCTATTTGCAACTTGGCCAGCCGCTGGACACGCTCTCCGGCGGTGAATGCCAGCGGCTCAAGCTGGCCACCGAATTGCACAAGCAGAGTTCAATTTATGTGATGGATGAGCCAACGACGGGGCTGCACATGTCGGACACCGGTCATCTGCTCAAACTGATTGACCGGCTGGTGGATCAGGGGAACTCGGTGATTGTGATCGAGCACGACCTGGACGTGATCAAAAACGCCGATTGGATCATCGACTTGGGGCCCGATGCCGGGAGCGCCGGCGGGGAGGTGGTTTTTACAGGCACGCCGACGCAGTTACTGGCCGCTGAGCAATCCATTACCGCGGCGTATGTGCGGCGTGATGTTGTACACGCTGGGACGGCCCCTGCAAGCCATGCCGCGAATAAACAAGCTTGAGAATTCAACTATTATAATTGCGCAACTGCCGCCCCATCTGCGCCACGTGGACCAGATCGTGCCAGACGATGTGCAACGTATGATTGCTGATGGTCACCGGTCCGTGTTGCTGGTGATGGCCGATCCGCTCCCACTGCGCCGGCGACAGAACTGCAAGCATACCAATATGCTGATTGCGCAATTCAACAAACGCATTTAGGGCAGACTGTAAATTGTCTCCTCCATAGTTGCGTTCTGCCGCCCACGCTTCCTGATCAAAGCCGCTGATGAGCGGCTGCGGCTCGTCGCGCAAGGTCTGCACGCGCGTGATCGCAACTTCTTCGGCATCGCGCAGATGGCACATCACCTCTACAATGGACCAATTCTCATCGCCACCGCGGGCGCGCAGTGCTTGATCGTGCGTTACATTTTGCAGAAGCGTTTGCAGAATGTCCGGCGTGGCCGCCAACGCCTCAATTAGCTCGCGCGGTGAATCATACATGCACACCCCTCACTTAATTAGCAGCAACTTTGTGGTCGTCATACAGAAAGCAGGCCGTGGTGTGCTGGTCGTTTATCACATATTCGGGCGGGCGGCTGTTGCGGCAGATATCCATGACGTGTGGGCAGCGCTCGACAATGACGCACGCATTGGCCGAAAAAGTAAGCTCGCTGGCCTCAACCGCGTTGGTGGTGCGTTTGCTGTTCCAGCGGTTGCGCGGGTCTTGGGACGGCACAGAGTCGATCAGAAGCTGGGTATAGGGGTGCGATGGCTCTTTAACCACGCTGTCCATGGCGCCTTCCTCAATGGAGCGCCCGCGGCACATGACCATGATTTCGCCGCCCAGATAGTAAGCAGTGGCCAGGTTGTGGGTGATAAAGATGCAGGAGATGCCCAATTCATCGCGAAAATCGATCAAAATATTGAGAAAAAGGGCGCGCAGCGCGGCGTCGATCATGGAAATGGGTTCATCGGCAATGATCAGGCGCGGCTTCATGAGATAGATGCGCGCCAGCATAATGCGCTGGCGTTCGCCGCCGCTGAGCTGATGCGGATAGCGGCCCAGCACGTCATGGGGGCGCAAATCGACCGCACGCAACGCTTCATCGATCAGCTTGGTGGCTTCGCCTGTCGAAGAAGCCAGCTTGAACTTGCGCACAATCATGTTGAGCACGCGATCGATGCGATAAAAGGGATTGTAGGTGGCGTAGGGATCCTGAAAGACCGGCTGTACGGCGCGCCGATACGCATGCAGCGCCGCCCGGTTCATCTGGCTGATTTCCTGACCGCAATAGCGAATGCTGCCTTCGGTAATGGGCGTCAACCCCAGGATACAGCGGGCCAGCGTGCTTTTGCCGCTACCGCTTTCGCCCACAATGGTCAACAGCTTGGCCTCGTCACCTTGCAGCATCAGCGAAACATCATCAAGCGCCACCACATCCTGCGCCGACAGAAGCCCGCCGGTATTGCTAAACACTTTGCGCACATGGGCCACCTCTAGCAGTGGTGCGCCATTGGATCGGCTTGTCATGATTGCATCACCTTTACCGGCTCTTGCGCCTCATAAAGCGCAATCTCCTGGGGATCATTGTAGAGATGACAGGCCACTGTATGACCGGGCGTCATCTCGAAAACGGGCGGCGCCACTTGATTACAGATAGCCATAGCCTGTGGACAACGCGGATGAAAGCGACACCCTTGCGGCCACGCAATCGGGCTGGGCGCAATGCCGGTAATGCTCTCTAGCCGGTGGCGCTCGCCGCCCAAATCTGGGATGGAAGCGATGAGCCGTTGCGTGTAGGGGTGCTTCGGCGCTTCAAAAATTTCATAAACCGTGCCCACTTCAATCACTTCACCGGCATACATAATCGCCAGCCGGTCCACCAGCTCGGCGTGCACCGCCATGTCGTGGCTCACAAAAATAATGGTGGCGCCGGTCTGCTCTTTGACCTGGGCAATTGTTTCCAACACGGCCCGCTGCACGTTTACATCCAGCGCCGTGGTCGGTTCATCGGCCACAATCAGCTGGGGGTTGAGCGTGACGGC
>JACKBC010000084.1 GCA_020634755.1 Caldilineaceae bacterium
GTTACGTCCAAATGGCGCGTGCCAAAGAGAATGGCAAAACCAGCCAGCAGCATGGCTACATAAAAGGCCGTGTTCTGCACAAAAAAGTGATCGCCAATGGGCTGTGCGCCACTCAGATCCGGATGCGTCCACAGAAGGGTGAAGCTGGTGGAGATGGCTTTGAGCTGAAGTGAAATATAGGGGATCGTGCCCAATAACGCAATGATTGCGACCAGCCCCCCCAATACCGGACTTTTGCCGTAGCGCGATGCAATCAGATCGGCAATGGAGGTGATGCGGTTCACCTTGCTAATGCGAATAATCTTGCGCAGCACAAACCACCAGAGCGCCGCCATTAGGGTCGGCCCAATGTAGATGGGCAAAAAGCCAATGCCCGTGCGCGCGGCCTGCCCTACGCTGCCATAAAAAGTCCACGCCGTGCAGTAGACCGCCATGGATAACGCATAGACGTACGGGTTGTTGCTCAAGCTTCGCCCCGCGTCGGCCCGCTGATCCGCATAATACGCAATGGCGAACAGAACGCCCACATAAATTGTTGCAACGGCGAAAATCGCCCCTCCGGTTAGCATATTCGGTGTTTGTTCAGAGTGAAGGCCTCGCCTCCTACTTCCTACGCAACTCGATCACCATGGCCATAAGCCCAATCAGCGCAGCCCAAGAAATAAAAATATAAACATACAGTGCCGGCACACCCCACAGGCGTGCGTCCCGGCTGAAAAGCGAGAGAATTGGGTAGTTGAAAAGCAGGCAGCCAATCAGAAAGAGCGCGGCCAGCCGTTGTCCGGTGATCAAGCGTCGGTGGTTCATGGGGTTGGGAAGTAGGGAGTAAGGGATAAGGATTAGGCGTCCGTACGTATCTTCACTCGTGCGCCGAATCTCTACTCCCTACTCCCCTCATCTCCTATCGAAACGCAGAGCTGATGCCGTTCTGCATCTGCTCGATGGTCACAAAAGCTGCGCGCAAGTTGCGTCGTTCCAGGGCAGACAGCTCATCCCAGGCGACTTTATTGGAGGGCGTTTGGCCAGCACGAGCCGCCGCCAGTTGTTGGCGCAAACGCAGGCGCAGCAGAAATTCCAGCGTTTCGGCCAGCCGATCGGCGCCCTCCTGGCTTATTGTACCAGATTCAGCCGAGATCGCCAGCCGCTCCAATGTAGAACGTTCTAGCGAACCGGCGGCCAGAGATGTGGCGCGCGCCAGCCCCACAATGGGCGCCACGCCGCCCTTTTTGATGTCCACCATGCCATCACCATCGCAGCGTACGCGCTTGAAAAAGTTGAGCGGCGGGTGAAATTCCAGCGCATTTTGCAGCATGAGACGGCGAAAGAGCGGCTCATGCTGGGCGCTGACCAGAATCATTTCCAGCGGCTCCAGCGACAGTTCGCCATGCACTGGGCGGAAATCGAAAAAGATGGAGGCTTCCAGCAGCGCTTGGGGTTCGGGTTTACGCACCCAAGCCGCAAAAATGGCTTCCCACGCGGCCAGCGGGTGGCGCCAATTGGTGGCCATATAGCCGCCGGGACAGGGCGGAAACCCGGCCCGAATCAGCCCATCGATTACCTTTTGGGCCAGCTTGCCAAAATAGGCGCGCGCGGCTTCACTCTCCTCGGCATAAATCAGAGCGTTGTCCTGATCGGTCAGCAGCGCCTGTTCCAGTCGCCCTTCGGAGCCAAAGACAATCCAGGCGTAGGGTGTGGGGGGCGGCCCCAGCTCGGCTTCGGCCAGGCGCAAGAGCCGCTTGGCCAGCATATCGTTGAGGCTGGAAACAATCTGGCCAATCTGCGACACGCCCAGGTTGCCTAGCAGCAGTGCCTCCACCGTGTCGGTAATTTCAGCGCCATATTCAGCCAGCAGTTCACTCTGCGCAAGACTCTCCACTTTGCTTTGCAAATAGATGGGACTGTGCGACTGTTGGCGCATCAGATGGGCATCGCTGACCAACCCCACAATTGCGCCCTCTTCCACCACGGCCAGGTGATGAATGCCTTCTTCCACCATGACCAACAGCGCCGTGTAGATAGGTCGATCCGAGTCGATGGTCTTGAGCGGACGGCTCATAATCTGCGCCACCGGCGTCTGCGGCCCGCGGCCCACGGCCAGCACCCGCCCGCGCAAATCGCGATCGGTGATAATGCCAGGCGGGTCGGCGGAGACCAGCGCATAGCTAACGCCAGCGGCCGTCATCTGCTGCGCGGCTTCACCCACCGTGGCCGATGGGGCCACATAGAGTGGCGTCCGATTCATCACATGTTTGATGGCGGCGGCCAATGTGCGCGACGCAGCAGTGGATGTTTCGGTTATGGGGGAGGGCGGCATATGAGACATACGTACCTACTTGATAAACAAAAGGACGCTCAATTGCGCCCCTTTGTTTATCACATGCGGTCAACGAATACAAATTCTCAAATTAGTGAGCGGTTACGGCATCTGCCGCCCCGCGCGGTACGCGCACCGACTCGACCATGTCCTGAATATCCTGTGGCGGCGCGGCGGTTATACGCGAAACTACGTACGTAACTACCAGGTTGAGGACCATGCCGATAGCCCCGATGCCCTCACCGCTTATGCCGGCAATCCAGGGCGGATTTTTGAGGAAGTTGGTGTTGACGATGTAGAGAAGCGTAAAGAGCAGACCCACGATAATGCCCGCTGTGGCGCCCGCTGAATTGGTGCGCTTGTCGAAGATGCCCAGCAGGATCAGCGGGAAGGTGCTGGAGGCAGCCAGCCCAAAGGCCAGCGCCACCACCTGCCCTACAAAGCCAGGTGGGTTGATGCCAAAGTACCCGGCAAAGATGAGCGCAACGCCAATGGCAATGCGACCGGCCATCAAGCGATTGTCTTCCGAAGCGCCGGGATTGATCACCCGATAATAGATGTCGTGCGACACAGCGCTGGACATGGCCAGCAGCAGACCAGATGCCGTGGAAAGCGCCGCCGCCAGACCGCCTGCCGCTACCAAGGCAATGATGAACGGCGCCAGCTTGGCAATTTCGGGATTAGCCAGCACAATAATATCGCGGTCAAAGTAGGCCTCATTTGCGGTGTCCGCCTTGGGCTCTTTAAAGTTGGTGCCGTTAAAGGCATCACCCGGCAGAAAGGCGATTTTGCCGTCGTTATTTTTGTCCACAAAGGCCAGTAGCCCAGTCTTTTGCCAACTGGTAGCCCAGGTTACTTCCTGGCCGTTGGCGTCGTTGAGAATGTAAATGTCCTGCTTGTCGCCCGGCTCCACATTGGCCACCGTGGCTGTATCCAGCGTGTTGATCAGGTTGTAGCGCGCAAAGGCGGCAATGGCTGGCGCAGTGGTATAGAGTAGCGCAATAAAGAGCAGCGCCCAGCCGGCCGAATAGCGGGCGGCGCGCACATTTGGCACCGTGTAGAAGCGGGTGATCACGTGCGGCAGACCCGCAGTACCGGCCATAAGTGCCAGCGTGACGCAGAAGACATCAAGCATCCCCTTGCCCACAAAGGGTTGTGTATATTCCTGAAAACCCAGCGTTACTTGCAAATCGTTGAGCCGCGGGATAATGTCGCTAAAGGTAAAGGAAATTTGGGGAATGGGATTGCCGGTCAAGACAGCGCCGATGGCGAAAGCCGGAATAAGATATGCAACAATCAACACCGAATATTGAGCCACCTGCGTCCAGGTAATGCCCTTCATGCCGCCCAAAATGGCAAAAAAGCCCACGATCAACATGCCGATGACGACGCCCGTGGTAATGCCAACGCCCAAGAAACGGCTAAAGACAATGCCCACACCGCGCATCTGGCCCGCCACATAGGTCAGCGAAATTACCACCGTGGCAATGGCCGCCAGCACGCGCACGAGCTGTGAATAGTAGCGGTCGCCCACAAAGTCCGGCACAGTGTATTTGCCAAACTTACGCAGATAGGGCGCCAGGAGCAACGCCAGCAGCACGTAACCACCCGTCCAGCCCATTAAATAAATCGTGCCGTTAAAGCCCATAAATGAAATCAGACCGGCCATGGAAATAAACGACGCTGCGCTCATCCAGTCTGCTGCCGTGGCCGCGCCATTGGCAACCGCTGGTACGCCTTGCCCAGCCACATAAAAGCCCTTGGTGTCGCGCACCCGATTTGCATAGCCGATGTAGATATAGAGCGCAAAGGTGATGCCTACCACAATGTAGGTCCAAAGTTCAACAGATGACATTAAAATGACTCCTTTAAAGGATTGGGTTATTTATTCATCCACATCGAATTCTTTGTCCAGCTTGTCCATGCGCCAGCAATAGACAAAGATCAGGATCACGAACACGATCATCGAGCCTTGTTGGGCAAACCAGAAGCCCAGCGGCAAGCTGCCCAGGCGAATATTGTTGAGTACAGGGGCCAGGATAATGCCCGCCACATATGAAACCAATGCCCAGATCACCAGCAGCGTTAAAATCAGCCTGATGTTGCGCTTCCAATATTCAAGCGCTTTGCCCTTATCAATGGGATTGCTCTTGGCCCGCTGCGGGGCGCCTCGTTTTGCCATACGATTCTCCTTTGAAAAAATGAATGGAATGATATACGAACTCAGATACTTCGCCATCGCTCAGTACAAGTTTACGATTTACGAAATGTCTAGTTAACGATCTGGATTTGCAACATGTAATGATTATTCTTAATCGTAGGAATACACATGCCGAGAATCGAGCCACAATACTGCGTGACCTAGCATACATCGTATATCCCCTTAGTCCTCCAACGTACTCAAATCTCCTGGATCATCTCCCACCTCCTGCGCTTTGAGTAGACGACGCACGATCTTGCCGCTGCGTGTTTTAGGTAGCTTTTCGATGAAGTCCAGCGCGCCGGGGGTGGCGATGGGGCCTAACTCTTTGCGCACGTGGGCCACAATACTTTGGCGCGTCTCGTCGGTGGGCGTGCTGCCCAAGGCCAGCACCACAAAGGCCTTAATCGCCTCGCCCTTGATTGGATCCGGCACGCCGA
This sequence comes from Caldilineaceae bacterium, assembly GCA_020634755.1. GTDB lineage: Bacteria > Chloroflexota > Anaerolineae > Caldilineales > Caldilineaceae > JACKBC01. The sequence goes on from JACKBC010000084.1 coordinate 4,955, forward strand.
TGACGGCCGATTCGGCCACGGCGGGGTGCGTGATTAACGCCGATTCTACGTCGGCTGTGCCAATACGATGGCCGGCCACGTTGAGCACATCGTCGCTGCGCCCCAACACGGTTATGTAGCCGGAATCGTCCCAACTGGCAACATCGCCCGCCGCATAGACGTTGGGAATTTCGTTCCAATATTGGGTGTAGCGTTCGTGATTGTTCCAGATGGTGCGCATCATGTGCGGGAAGGGACGCCGCAGCGCCAGTAGACCGCCCTTGCCCTTGGGCACGTCATTGCCATCGGCATCCACTACGGCAGCCACGGCGCCCGGCATGGCTACACCCGCGGAACCCGGTTTGCCCGGTAGGGAAAAGTGGGTGGCCACGGTCGGCCCACCCAACTCGGTCTGCCACCAGTTGTCGGCCACAGTGCCGCGTTGACCGCCGTCTAGCAAATGCCTATTGGCCCAGCGCCACGCCGCCGGGTTGAGCGGCTCGCCCGCCACCGTGATCAGCCGCAGCGACGACAGATCGTACTTGGCCGGATATTCAGGCCCAAACTTCATAAACATGCGCACTGCCGTGGGCGCCGTAAACATAACGTTGATCTTATGCCGTTCCACCAGCGACCAGATGACGCCGGGGTCGGGATAGTCCGGAGCGCCCTCGCGAAAGACTGAGGTGACGCCCTCTACCAGCGGCGCATAGACAATATACGAATGACCCACCACCCAGCCAATATCCGAAGTGGCCCAATAAATGTCATCGTCCTTCACATCAAAAAAGCCACGCAGATGATAGCCCGTGCCAACCATGTAGCCGCCGTGTACGTGGACCACGCCTTTGGGCTTGCCGGTAGAGCCGGAGGTATAGAGAATGTAGAGCGGGTGCTCGGCATCCACTGGTTCGGGCGCCGTATCGGGACCATGCGCGTTGAGCAGGGCCAGAAAGTCAACCTCATTGGCCTTAAGCGCCCGCGGCTCTCCCCGTTGAAACCAGACTACCGCCTCCAGCGCCAGCCCCGCAATGGCCTCGTCTACAATTCCGCTGAGCGTGACCGGTTTGCCGCGGCGCATGCTTTGGTCGCCGGCAATCACCACTTTGGCCCCGGCATCCAAAATGCGGTCGCGCAGGGCACCCACGCCCATGCCGGCATAGACCACGCTGTGGATGGCGCCGATGCGCGCGCAGGCCAGCATGGAGATGACACCCTCCAGCGTCAATGGCATGTAAATAATGCAGGTGTCGCCCTTGCCCAGCCCCAGCGATTTGAGGCCGGTGGCAAAGCGCGCCACTAGATCGCGCAGCTCTTTGTAGCTCACCTTGCGCTCGGCGCCATCCTCACCGACCCAAATCATGGCCAGCTTGTCGCCATTGGGGCCGTCGGCGTGGCGGTCCAGCGCGTTGAGCGTAATATTGGTCTGGCCGCCGATAAACCAGCGGTGATCCGGATAATCCCACTCCATGACTTTGGTCCACGGCGTGAACCATGCATACCGGCTAGCCCACGCTCCCCAAAAGGCCTCAGGATCATCAATACTGCGCTGATATTCGGCGGCAAAGTCTTTGATATTGGCCTGCTGCAAGAGCGAATCCGGCGCCCGATACCATTCGTCGTATTGGAGGATCTGTTCTAAATGCATGGCGTATTTCTTCCCTCTGATCCCGCTCCAGGTTAGAAGAGGGGATCGCATTTACTGCTTATGTTTTGACAACATGCTCACCGCAAAGATTGTGTGTTAACTCTGTGCTGCGCACAACCGTCAACAT
>JACKBC010000085.1 GCA_020634755.1 Caldilineaceae bacterium
GTACAATTTCCATGAGCAGATCCTGTTTAAGGCGTCCGCTGACCCGAATGCGAATCTGCTTTTCGCCGCGCAGCTCCAGCACTTCGGCGCGCGCATAATTGTCCGCTAAAATCACGCCCGAGCGCCAGACCAACCTTTGAACCTCAATGCGCTTGTGTAGCTTGACAATGGCGCGGCCAAGGATGCCGCGCGGCATAAAGACTGGATAGGAATAGCGCAGTTGCAGATTCTCTTCGCCATCCCAATCATACGCGGGCGGCTGGTCATCCAGCAGTTGCGGCGCAATATACGCATCGCGCACGTCGGGCAGCGGATAGCAGAGTTGGAAGTTCTCCATGAGCCGCAGCAGCGCAGGGTGATAGCCCGCATATTTGGGATCGTTCCACAACCCGCGCAGATCGGCCAGGCTGAATTTGCCCAATTGCGCAATGATCTGCCGGTTGTCCAGCACTTTGTAAACTGCATCCAACCCCCAGGTGGGCTTGAGGATCACCAGATCGCAGAGCAGTGGGTCGTGGTGAAAGTAGAGAATGTCGCCCAGGTTGTGCAGATATTCGGCCAGTTGCTGGATGTCGCCAGCCCGATCCATGCCTTGGGCCTGGCAGAGCGCCAAAAACTCGCGCCAGGTGACGGTGTCGCGGCCGTCCTGTTTGATGACGCTGCGCACTTTGGCCCAGGTGGCGGGGCTGGGCTGGCCAATGTGGGGCAGGTTGAGCAGATAGTCATGCAGGTGAAAAAGCAGCTTCTGCCAGCCGCTGCCCCCGGGCACTTCATCCAGATCGACTTCGACAATCTCTTTGAGGTTGGGGAAGCGCTGCTGCAAATGGGGCAGATTCTCAATGGAAAAGCTGTTGCCTTGCTGGCGGTTGCGGTTTTTGACCAGCACCACCGGACTGTCACCGCCAAAGGTCTCCTGCATGCGCAGCCAGGTGTAAAAGTCGGTGTGCTGCCGCCGCGTGTCGGCCACCAGCGCATAGACCGAGCGCTTGGTGAGAAAGAATTGGTGGGTGGCAAAGTAGACCTCCTGGCCGCCGAAATCCCAAATATTAGCAGTATATTCGCCGTCAGGCATGTGAGACGGCAGTGGGAAGCGCCAGGGCAAAATATCAATGCCTTCGGTGCTCTCTTCTCGGGACCGCAGCGCACAATTTGGATCCAGCAGCTTACGCGCCAGCGACGTTTTGCCCGCGCCGCCTTCGCCGATAATGAGTAGCTTAGCTTCATAAAAATAGATGGCAGATTCGCTTTGTAGTTGCCGGAAATATGAACGAATGGCCTCTATATGCACCTGTCCATACCCTATGGATAAGGATTCACCCAGCAGTTCGGCTGGCGGCGACGTAATTGGATTTTCGCCAATATAGAATGACTGCAATCTGAGCAGATTGTTTGGGTCCGCCATCCAGTCAGGCAGCGCTGTCAATGTGTTGCTACTGAGGTTTAGGACTTGCAGGTTGGAGAGCTGAGCCATCCAATCGGGCAGCACCGTTAGCATGTTGTTACTGAGATCGAGGGTATGCAGATTGACGAGTTGAGCTACCTCCTCGGACAGCGCTGTCAATGTGTTGCTACTGAGGTTTAGGACTTGCAGGTTGGAGAGCTGAGCCATCCAATCGGGCAGCACCGTTAGCATGTTGTTACTGAGATCGAGGGTATGCAGATTGACGAGTTGAGCTACCTCCTCCGATAGCGCCGTGAAAGTATTGCTGCTGAGGTTCAGGACTTGCAGGTTGGAGAGCTGAGAAATCCAATCCGGCAGCACCGTTAGCATGTTATTGCTGAGGTTGATGGTGTGCAGGTTGGAGAGCTGAGCTATCCAATCGGGCAACGCCATTAGATTAGCATGGCTAAGGTTGAGTATACACAAATTGGATAGCCCAGCTATCCAATCTGGCAGCGCCGTCAGATGGTTGTAGCTGAGATCGAGGACTTGAAGGTTGATAAGCTGAGCCATCTCTTCGGGCAGCGATGTTAGATAAGTGTTGCTGAGATTGATGGTGTGCAGGTTGGAGAGCTGAACTATCCAATCTGGCAACGCCATCAGATTAGCATGACTAAGGTTGAGTATACACAAATTGGATAGCCGGGCCATCCAATCTGGTAGCGCCGTCAGATGGCTGTAGCTGAGATCGAGAACATGAAGGTTGGTGAGCTGAGCCATCTCTTCGGGCAGCGATGTTAGATTGGCATAGCCAAGTTTAAGCGTGTGCAGGTTGGTGAGCTGGGCTATCCAGTCGGGCAGCGCCGTCAAATTGTTGTAGCGGAGGTCGAGGGATTGCAGGTTGGTGAGCTGGGCCAACCAGTCGGGCAGCGCTGTCAGCTTATTGTTGCGAAGGTCGAGGGTGTGAATATTCGAGAGCTGGGCTATCCAGTCAGGCAGCGCCGTCAGATAATTATAGCGATAGGGTGCTTCGCTCCGGCCCAAATTTAGCACTTCCAGTTGCCGCAGATCGCCCAATTCAGGCGGCAGCTCGGTCAAATATTGACCGCTCAAGTCCAGTTCGGTCCAGCCTTCGGCTTTGGCCTGCGCAATCAGCGCCAATACCTCAGAGTTGCTTGCGGGGTTGCTCATGGGGGCATCCTTTGCTTCGGTTTGTGGATGGTTCCGGTTTGGCCCCATTGTAGCATGAGTTGGTGCGATTGGTAAGGGGATTACTGGACACTCTTATAATGGACTTCGCTCAACGCGGCCAGGCGTGCGGCGGCCTGCTCGGCGGTGAGATCGCGCTGGGGGGCGCCCAGCATTTCGAAGCCGACCATGAACTTTTTGATGGTGGCCGAGCGCAGCAGCGGCGGGTAGAAGTGGGCGTGCAGCTGCCAGTGGGGATGGTCGGCGCCGTCGCTGGATTGGCCGTGCCAGCCCATGGAATAGGGGAAGCTGGTCTCGAAGAGGTTGTCGTAGCGGGTGGTCAGCCGCTTGAGGATCTGCGCTAGATCGGCGCGCTCGGCGTCGCTTAGATCGGGCAGCTGGGTCACGTGACGGCGGGGCAGCAGCAGCGTCTCAAAGGGCCAGACTGCCCAGAAGGGCACCAGCGCCACCCAGTGGGTGCTCTCGACAACCAGCCGTTCATTCCGCTCCAGCTCGGCGTTCAAATAGTCGAGCAGCAGCGGCGCGCCGTGGCTTTCAAAATAGGCGCGCTGGCGCGCATCCTCTTTGGCCGGCTCATCGGGCACGGTGTGCGTACCCCAGATCTGGCCGTGCGGATGCGGGTTGGAGCAGCCCATGACGGCGCCTTTATTTTCAAAGAGCTGCACGTAATTGATGTCGGGGCGGGCGCCCAGCTCGGCCACCTGCTGCGCCCACGTATCCACTACGCGACGGATGGCGCTTGGGTCCATTTCGGGCAGCGTCAGATCGTGGCGGGGGCTAAAGCACATGACGCGGCAGACGCCCGGCTCGGCCGTGGCCTGGAACAGTTCACCTTGGCCCACGTCGCCGCTGGGGCCATTGTTGACTAGCGCCGCAAAGTCATTTTCGAAGACATAGACGTCGGCATAGGCCGGGTTCTGCTTGCCGCCGGCGCGTTCGTTGCCGGGGCAGAGATAGCAAGTTGGGTCATAGGCTGGACGCGTGTCGGGCGGCGCTTTTTCCACCTGTCCCTGCCACGGGCGCTTCATGCGGTGGGGCGATACCACCACCCAGTCACCGGTCAGCGGATTGCGCCGGCGGTGCGAATGTTCGGTTGGATCAAATGGGATAGACATGCAGTTTGGGCCATTCTAGAGAAATAGTTACTTTGATATGCGTTGCACGTATTGCGTGTACCGGTCGAGGAGTTTACTCCCTTGTCGCATCTTTATTTCGTTTGGATGGTCGTAGTATACCATATTCTGGCAAAGGGAGAGCTAGAAATAGGCGACAATCTTTGTTTAAAAGGAACCGCGGATGAATGCCGATAACTATCAGCGTTCATCCGCGGTTCAATTTTGATTAATCACCATCGTCCGCCTTGCCGCCCATGATGACTACCCGTGGCGTCATGCGCGCAAGGGGCTCGACGAGCAGACCAGTTTGCAACCCCATGACCATTTCAATGTCCTTGTAGGCCAGAAATGTTTCATCCGGCTCCAGGCCAAAGTGCAGAATGTCCTGGGCATTCATGTGCTGCTGAAAGCGCGCTTCGCTGTGCTGGCGCTTGGCTTCGGTGCGCGAGTGCCAGCGCCCGGCCCCGTGTGAAGATGAGTGCAGGCTGGCCTCATTGCCCAGCCCGCGCACCAGATAGGACGCGGTACCGCTGCTGCCGGGAATCAATCCCAGTTGACCCATTTCAGCCGGCGTGGCGCCCTTGCGATGAATGACCTCGTTGCCCTGCACCCAGGCATAGTTGTGGCGGTTCCAGATGCGCTGCACGCCGTGTGTACCGGCGGCGCGGCAGAAGTGGTCGTGAATCAGGTCGTGGTTGGCCTTGGCGTATTTGCCCATGAGCTGCATAGCGGCCAGATATTGCTGGCCCAGTTCGTGGTCCAGCGGCAGCCACTCGTAGCCCTTGGGCACGCCTTTGGCCACCAGCTTGGTCTGTTGGGCTGCCACCTGCACATAATGGGTGGCAATCTTGTGGCCAGCGCCGCGGCTGCCGCTGTGGGTGAGCAACCCCACAGCTTGGGCGCCGGCCTTAAGGCCCTCTAGGTCGCTCAACATTTCCAGGACGACCAGGTCGGCAAAATGATTGCCGCCCCCAGACGAGCCCAGCTGCTGTTGGGCCAGGCTTTTGAGCTTGGCGGGGACTTGGAGCTGGCTCCAGTCGGCTTCATCCATTACTGCATGTTCGCGTTGGCCTTTGGCAAAATCGGCTCCCATGCCAAAGGAAGTAACGTGGCGCAAGCTGTGGGCAAAGTGGCGGCGCTCCTTTTCAAAAGCCTCCACATCCACATCCAGAATGGTAAGCTGCACCATGCACGAGATGTCGTAGCCGACAAATGATGGCGAAATGGCGCCTTCCAGCGCGGCCACGCCACCAATGGGCATGGCGTAGCCCAAATGCGCATCGGGCATGAGCGCCCCGCGCGTGGCCATGGGCAGCCGCATGACGGTGTACATCTGGTCCACGGCGTTGGCGGGAATATGGTCGCCAACCGCCCCAAAGAGCTCCAGGGGCGCCGCACTCTTCTGCATTTTGAGGAATTCTTGGGCGCCATAGGTGGTGTGCACCCACTGCATCACGTCATGGGCCGCGGCGTGGGGGTGCTCTTTTACCCAGGCCGCCGTGGTTTGGGCAATTTCCCCAAAGTTGCTCAAGTGGCGGTAATCTTGTAAAAGCGTATGCGTCTTGAATTTTTTGGCCATAACTCCTCTTGTTTTCCCCAATCCCACCCTCACTTTTTCAACCGATCAGCACTTGGTAGTAACGTTCACATTACGGCGTACGCTTGTAACTGTACTGGGCATAACCGTTAATTGTGGTGCGCAGCCCTGCCCACCGGAGCCCTATTCCAAGGCGGTTGGTTTGTGCTCGCCTCTGCTGAAAAAGCTACCTTCTGTGCAACCATTCAAATGGTCCCTGAGCTTGTCAGGTGCTGCCTGAGCTTGTCAGGTGCTTCCTTGAGCTTATCGAAGGGAACATTAGCGTGATTGCTTGACTCTATTCTATCAATTCCGTCAACCAGTTTGCGGCTTGAATCTGGGCATCTAATTCGCGATGTTCGCGCGCCAGATTATCGGCCAATGTCTGGATTTCGGCCACATCCACTGTGCTCTGTGAGCGAATTTCAGAGCGGCTGTAGCGATTCACGCTGACAAGGGCCGCTTGGGCCAATCCGCGATAAACGCCTTGACGCAGCTTCAGCACATCGCGCAAGGCCAGCGCATCGGCCAGCGTTTGATTATCGGCCAGTACCGTCACTGCGTTTGTGCCGTTAATGCGCTGGATCAGGTGCGTCAGTTCAGCCGCCGTGCGCTCGAATTCGGCCAGGAGATGCTGCGGATTTTCGGCTGGCGCGTTGCCTTCCTGCACCTGCGCATTGCTGTTTAGGCGCATTCGCAATTGTTCAATTCGATTTTGCGCGTCCGCGCGCATGATGAGTGCTTCGGCTAATTTCATAATGCACCTCTTGAGATGGCGTAAAGTTTTGTGACGATACAGGTGTTGCCTATACCGATTGCGGCGAATACCGGCCTTCGACAGGCGTAGGCCGCGTGCGGCGCGTTGTTCACGGTGCGCGCATAGGCATTAACACAATAGTGGAGAAAATGTGTACCAGGCTCGGGGGACCGCGCCTGATACACAGATTTTTGGCCCAAACCAACCCGTCCTATCCTGAGGATGAGGCCCGATTGAGGCAAAAGCCGGCACAGGGAATCGAACCCTTTTTCAACCCGGGCAGGCGGTGGAACAATCTTTATCCGCTGCCTGCCAACCGGCACTTTAGGGCTGTCCGTACATTCTCTGTGCTGTCGTGCG
>JACKBC010000086.1 GCA_020634755.1 Caldilineaceae bacterium
TGGCGAATGAGCCAACGAAACGCCTGCGATTTGCTCATGATCTCATCGTGGATCACACAGCGATTGGTGGCGACGGCGTGAATGGCGGGCAGCAATTCACTGGGCCGTACGTCCTTGGGATAGTAGGCGGAAGCGCCGGCGCGCAGGGCGTGAAACAGCTGTTCATCATCATTATAAGCCGTCAGCACAATAATGCTGATGTTTTCACTATCGGGGTCAGATTTAATTTCACGCGTGGCCTGTAGGCCATTCTTGCCGGGCAAGTTTATATCCATCAAGATTACATCTGGGTTTTGACGCTTGGCCGTTCGCACAGCATCATCGCCATTGTCTACTTCGGCCACAATCTCCAATGAATCTTCAACTTCAACAACTCGGCGCAAGCCTTGCGTCATCAGCGGGTGATCTTCCACAATCATGACTCGAATGGGTCGATCTAGCCCTACCTGTTCATCTTCTGAGGGAGATTCAAATTGGTCAAAAAATGGATACGTCATCATATCTTGCATAAGTATATCTACAGCTTTCACGCCAAGCCTGTTTTTGTTTAAAAGAGGGTGTACACCAGTATACCATTAGCTTACGGTTGTTTCAATCTCTAGGAATAAGTAATATTGCGTATTTTGTAACGTGGAGGTAGTAGGTTATGCGAGAAGCGGGCAGGATGATATAATCAACTGGAAAGACTATCGTTTTGTAATCTATATATCAGATACCAAGATGCAAAGAGCGGCATTGCATCGCAACATAACGAATGCTGAGTTCAACCGTTTCTAGCGGAGGAAAAGATGATTGACATCCGGGCTTTATACAATTTGCAAAAAATTGACGTGGATTGGGATAAGGTGCGCCGGCGCCTGCTGCAAATTCAAAAAAGCCTGGGCGAAAGCGCTGAAATCAAGGCCAAGCGGACCGCCGCGGAAGCGGTACAGGCGCAGCTCCACAACTGGCAAAATCAGCAGCGAACGCTAGAATTGGAAACGCAGACGCTGAAAACACGGATTCAAGAAACCGATGATCTGCTAATGAGTGGGAAGGTGAATAATCACAAAGAGTTGGAGGCGCTACAAGCAAATCTGGAGGCATTGCGTCGCCAACACACCCAGGTCGAAGAGCAGACAGTAGAGGCGTTTGTTAAAACTGAAGAACTAGGCAAAGAGCTGGAGGCCCAGAAAAAAGAGTTGGGGCAGCTCTTGACCACCTGGCAAAGTGCGCAGAAAAAGCTGATCACCGAAGGCAAGCAGCTCAAGACACAGTTTATACGTCTGAAGCAAAGTCGGCAAGAGGTGGCAGACGCCATTGACAAGCGGTCAATGGACCAATATGAGCAACTGCGCAAGCGCAAATCTGGCGTAGCCATTGCGCCGATTCGGAGTGATAATACGTGCGGCGCCTGCAATATGCAAGCGCCATCTGGTATTATTCAGGCCAGCCAGCAAAATCAGACCGCACCCCATTACTGTCCATTTTGCGGCCGCATTTTAATCCGAGAATAACCGGCTCTTACCAGCCCTCTCCACTTTTACGAAACTGCCCGCGGTAGTTATGCGTAAAGAACAATTCGCACAGCTCCACAATATCCTCCGGGCTGGCCAGCCAGCGCCAGTCCATAACGGTACTCATTTCGGTATCAATCACACCGGGGGTTGTGCGTACCCAGCTCATTACATACCCTGTAAGAGCCGATATGTTCTTCCCTAATAAAAGCAACATCAGGTCAGCGTTCTCGCTGTGATAGCAATTGAGCAGCCAGACGCGCCGTACGTCTGGATGAGGCGGCAGCTCCGTCAGCGATTGAAAGCAATGTCGGTCCATACCCGGCTGCACGTCGATCTGAATGCTGGCCGCCACCATCTGGCCCTGGGGGCTTACATCCATTTCCAAATCGAGCAGCGTGTCAATATCTGCTCGTCCACCAAAACTGAGAATCGTTCCCGTTTCGCGCACGCCTTCTACATTACGCACCACATCCAACATAAAGTCGTTAAATTCCGATACATCGCGCACCAGGCACACAAAGCGTAGATCCGCTCGATGGCGCAGCCAGTTTACCCACAGAGGCGCCACACCATTACTGCGATAGCGTCGCACATTCTCTAGCAACTCTTCGCGCGCAACCTCATCTTTCCCACTAATAATATCGGCATCGACAAATGCTAATAAATGCTGAGGCTTACCGAAAGCTTCCTCTGTCATTTTGAATTGCGTTGATTCTTTGCTCATTGTTGTCCTTCAAAATAATCTATGAAAACCTACACAAGCCTGAAGCCAGCAAATCCTAGTCTGCGGGCCCTGCGTAAGCTATTTATACATAAAAATGAGTACAGTTGATGTACCTATTCAGGCACTTGGACCCCTCCCAGCCTCCCCCTCGAGGGGCGGAGCTTATATCGCCCCAGAGATGGCACACTTCCCTCTCCTAGCGTAGCGGCCAGGGGAGGGCCAGGGAGGGGTGAATAGTTACCAGTTGATTATATCAACAAATTGTCTGGAAGGACAATCTATTCAAAGGAGACCCAGGCGCGGTAGATGCGTTAACACACCGGCCCAATGCCCAATAAAAGTTAGGCATTTGAAAGAAAGCGTCCTTACGTTTTATGCTATACTCAAAAGCGTGCAACTTGCCCATTAGGCGCAGCTGGCTGCGCCATTACAGGTTGTATAAATACGACTTATGCAGCGCCTGTGGATTACCACGCGTAAACAGTCCGCACTCAGCATGATTTTATTCAAGGTGCTCTTGCTCCACACGCTGCTGTGTACGTTCTAATATAGTCGTATGCAGGCAAAACGAGTTCGTTTTGCTGCATACCAAGTAGATCGCAACCGTCCAACCAGCACCGCATACATGCACCGTAGTCCTCCGCATATTGCCCGCAGCTTGCGATATATGGTTAGGAAAAGAGACTTGCTCTTATGGAATTGGTCAATGGCTGGCTATTGGCAGCTGCTATTTTAATTTTTGCTTTACTCCTTGGGTTCATCCTGAGCGAGCGCGGGTTTGTACGTCATGGCGGCGCCCATAGTGCAGCTAGACGCCTACTTGGGTTGGCAACCGTTATGATGTTTTTCTGGCTCATCGGGTTCGGCTTAATGTTTGGGGAATCTATTGATGGCTGGGGCGTAGTAGGTTGGACCCAATTTGCCCCCGACCTGATGGAAGCATCCTTGACGTCTGTGTCCAGCGGAACTCAACCCAGTCTAGCCTTTTTCCTCATGTTCCAGATGTTAATGTGTATGCTGCCCCCTATTTTGATTGCCAATGCCGCCGCCGACCGCTTGCGGCTTGAAGGATACTTGCTCATCTGCATGCTTGTTTCCATACTGATCTATCCGCTTCTGGGCCATTGGATGTGGGGCGGTCGGCTGTTGGGTGAATCTGAAGGTTGGCTGGCCGCATTGGGTTTTATCGACCTGGCCGGTGCTTCAGTTCTTTTCAGCACCAGCGGCTGGTGTACATTGGCTTTACTGGTTGTGCTTGGACCTCGCATTGGACGATTCGCAGAAGAAACACCAACCTATACATCAAACCGATCGCGCCCAACCTATCTCATTTTGAGTGCGCTCCTGCTTTGGATGGGCTGGCTTGGGTTGGCGCTGGGCAACGCTGTGCTATTAGGAAAAGCGCATATGGGGGCAATTGCAATGAACTTGCTGCTCGGCGGCGCGGCGGGCCTGCTGGCCATTGTGCCCTTTCGCATGTTTCAAAACGGCAATCTGGTTGAAACCCCATATTTGGTGCGCGGGCTTCTGGCCGGGCTGGTGGCGGTCTCGGCAGGCGCGCATGCCTTTCATTCACAAGGGGCCATTATTGTTAGCGCTGTGGGCGTTTGCAGCATGCTCATGCTGGACCGCATCTTGCTCAGCCTCAAAATTGATGACGCCGTGGGCATTACGTCGATCACGTTGGGGGCCGGCATTTGGGGTTCATTAGCCGTTGCCTTTATGGCCGACCGCACGATTCTCGATTCCGGGCTTAGCGTGATTGGCCAACTGGGGGCACAACTGATGGGCATTTTTGCCACGGGTGGCTTGTCTTTCCTAACCACCATTCTGGTCATTGGTCTACTTGATCTGGTTTTCCCCTTCAGAGTATCATTACAAGAGGAACTAGAGGGGCAAAACAACCTAGATACAGCCTCAAATTTAACCTTATGGGATCTTCCTGCTGTTGAGCCGTCACCATCGCGCACTACACCACTTCAACAGCCGGTCCCTGCAGAAGATTCTGCATCAATAGCAAGCTGAAAATGTGATGGACACTGAAGGTGGCATCTCTTTTAACCAAACGTGTGCTGGTGGGCTCATTATTGGGCTGATTTTGCTCATCCTGTTTTTTTCTGGGTTGGGTACTTTTTTGCGCACTATATTTACGTCTATTGCTACACCTCCACTGGCAACGGTCAGCCCAACCCCGACTCAGCCGGCAGACGCGCAACCAGCATCCGACCCGTTGCCCACGGTCCCTGCGCTCAGTATTGACCAGCGCCAAACGTTGATTCAAAACGTATCGCGCAATATTCAAATTCGCACAAACCCGGACAACAACAGCCAGCCACTGGCATTTGTGCTAGAAGCGCAAACCGGTGTGCCTGTGCGCAGCATTGCCCTGAACCAAGATGAAAGTCTGCTGGCCACTGGCCTGGAAAATGGCGTTATTGTGGTGTGGGGGCTCTCGAATCTAAATAGCAGTGGGGAAGTGGCCGTGCAGATTCTGGCCGAACATACCGGCGCCGTTTCGGCCTTGGCCTTTGATTGGCGCAACAGCCGCCGACTGGCGTCTGGCTCAGCAGATGCAACGATCAAGCTGTGGGATATTGATGCAGGCCATTCGGTGACCACGCTGGTTGGCCACACGGGGCAGGTTTTTGCGCTGGGCTATGTCCCCAACAATCCAATTTTGGCATCGGGTGCAGCCGATTCAACGATTAAATTATGGCACGCAGACAGTGGTCAACAGTTGGCCAATATGGAGGGGCACAGCGGTCAGGTGTTTAGCTTGGCCATCGACGCCTCCGCCAGCCGCATGATCTCGGGAGGCGCCGATAACCAGATCATTGTGTGGGACTTAGCCACCCAGCGCTCCGTGGTGAATTTGGCCGGACACAACGACTGGGTGTCCGACCTCACGTTTCTCCCCACGGGAGAGCAGCTGGCTTCCGTATCTTACGATAAGACGGCGCGCATTTGGACTTTGACGCCGCCACAAGCCGTCCAACTCTCATTGAAGCCCGCGCCCACCAGCGCGCTCGTTAGCATTTCGGCACATCCGTCCGGCAATCTGTTAGCCCTGGCCGCCAGCGATAACAATATCTATCTCTGGAATATTGGCGCTGCCGTGGAAATGGTGCTGCCGGATCAAACGCTCACCGGTGTGACTGCCGTTAAATTTAGTCCGCCAGGCCACTTTTTGGCCGCCAGTTCGCAAACGGGCGCCATCCGTTTATGGCAAGTACATGCCGAATTGTTCAATTCAGCGCCGTAAATTGGTAAGGGTCAGCTCTTGATCCCGTCGAATCTGAACGCGGTCAAAATCATTGACGACATGCACATCGGCAAAAATAGCCGCGGCCTCCTCAACAATATCCTGCCGGCGATAGCGACGACTGACGTGGTGCAGCAGCAGGTGCTTTACCTGGGCATTGCGCGCCAGCCGCGCTGCGGCCCCCGCCGTAATGTGACCGTGCTGCCGGGCCAATTCTTTGTCCGCTTCCAGGTAAGTGGCCTCAATAATGAGCGCATCGGCCCCCTCCACAATCTTGTGCAGCGGGCCGGTGTGGCTCACATCCCCCACAAAACAGAGCTTTATGCCGCGCTGCGGTTCACCCAGCACATCATCGGGCGCAATCACGCGGCCATCAGACAACGTGATGCTCCGCCCCTGGGCCAG
>JACKBC010000087.1 GCA_020634755.1 Caldilineaceae bacterium
CTGCCGGGCGTCATCGACCCTCTGTCTTTCAGCTGTAGATCGCCTTTGATGGCCGAAATAATAATATACCCAATAAAACCGCCCACAGATATGAGCATGCCCAGCATCAAATTGACCGGCGTGGAAAAATGGAGCAGGCGCGGGCCAATCAACATGGCCACCGGCGCTGTTACCACCAGGCTGCCGGCCAAGCTGGCCCAATTGCGCGTTGTACTTACTTTCAGGCTCAGCCGCGGGTCGGTAAAGCGCTTGCCAAAATAGTACTGGGCGGCATGATTTAATTGGGCCAACCCCACTAAGAATAGAAACAGTCCGCTGCCGGTGATGGATGAAGAGGCCGGTAGCGGCAAGACCACCAAATAGGCCAGATAGCCCAAGGTGAAAACGGTGGTAATAATGCCCCAGCCCAGCGTACTCCAGGCCCGCAAAAAGCCGCGCGTTTCGCCCACAATCACCATAATCATGGGCAAAACCAGAAACACTACAACCGGCGTAAAGAGGTTAAAGGCCTCGCGCCAACCACGCCATATGCAGAAAAATTGAATGGGTATCACCCAATAGGCGCAGAAGAGCACGCGCCGATCCGCACGCCGTGTGGGCGTAAGCGAGAGGAATTCTTTGAACGCCAGGAAGGCAATAAAGGCAATGTAAAGGATCAACAGTTTGGGATTGAGCAACATAGATACCCAAAAAACCGTCGTTAACACCCATAAAAACTCAATGCGCGAGCCAATTTTGGGCAGCCCGGCCCACTGTCCACGCCAGGACAACAGTATATAGCCCACGGTAATGGCCAATAATGACAGCAAAAACGCAACGGCAGTAATGGCCAGATCCGGTTGAGTAGCAAAGAGTTGGCTCAGCATAAGGTAATTATTTGCAATATTGCGGGAAGCAAGTGGAATGCCACGGGCATAAAAAATAGGTGTCTCCAGTTTACTCCAATCTAGGCCGCCTGCCCAAAATAAAAAAGCACCCGGCATCATTAGTATGCCAGGTGCGAATCGCTCATGCGGTTATAAGACTAAAACCTGTCTGACGACGGGTGTACCCTTAACACTTTATGGGCGCTGCATAGATCGCGTCAAACGTTTACGACTCCCAGATGGGATCCAGATTCCCAAATGGCCACCAAGCGGCGGATTGCGTTTGAGGCCTCATCTGCTTGAGCCACATTTGGGCATGAAAGGGCGACGCCAAGCGCACAAAATCAATCTGTGCATAACGACCCGAATTCATGGCCTCAACCAATCGTTGTCGCCGCGGCTTATGCGTCTGAACAGCCCAAAGCAAAAACGAATCGCGGCCCAGGAACTGTTTTTGCAACGTTTCTCGCGAACCAGTTCCCCACAGATCGCTCTGATGATAAATATTGGTCACCGAACGCTGACACAAGCGCCACAATACCAACGGCAGCGGATAATCCAGCCAAATGACTGTCTGCGCCCTCTCCCAGATAATATCTCTGGCTTTTGTGCGATAGTTCCCATCCACAATCCAGCGGTTCTCTTTAATCACCTGTTTCACATCTTCACGGAAACGCGGCAAGGCGACCGGTTGCCACCTTGGCCCCCAATAAAGTGCGTCCAGCTCAATGTGGGGCAACCCCATATAGTGAGCCAATGTATTTGAAAAAGTTGTTTTTCCTGAACCAGCCGTGCCAACAATGTTGATACGCATGTTTGTATCTACCAGTAAAATATAGGGGGTCGAGTGAGAGAAATTTGGGTATTCATAAAGTGAATCTAAACAAAATGGCAGAGCAAACAAAACACAATTTACGATTTTTAACCGTTGTAGACTTCTGTAGACTTTCAAATCCTGTTTGTTAGTTTAGCATTAACTTACACAAATTTCAACATCTAATATGACAAAATTTCTGTTCTACTCGAAAAAAACTTAAGCGACATTAACTTTTAGTAAGAATTCAATTTTCTCATCTTCTCAAAAAGCGCCAAGTCGGCCCCATAGAGTTATCAACCCTCTTTAATCTAAAAATTTTAAGAAAACTTTAAGAAAAAACCGTAAAATTTTAAGAATATCTGGTGAATTTTGGCCCTGATCTAATGGACAGATGTATGACGCAGCGCCCTATGCTATACTGAGACATAAATATCTATCCGGAAATTCTCTACGTCGACCTCTGTAAATCGGCAAAGTCGTAAGCACCACGACCAAATTTCCGGACAGATTTACGTGTCTATGGACACCATCAACCAATATCAGTAGGTCGCAATGGCAAGACATAGGGCCGGATTCCCCAATTGAGACCGACGCCTGAATCGCCAACACCGTTGCGGCGTACTACCTATGTATCTAAAGGAGGATTCCCTTGGCTTCAACCACCATCTCACGCCCGGAAGAGCTTCCCATGCGCACCGGGGCCGCTGGCCATTTTGTCAACGTCGCGTCGCTGGCCCAGCTCAAGAGCGCCCAATGCCTTACTGTCCACGCCGGGGGGCATGTGCTGGCCCTCTTTCTGCACAATGACAGGGTGTACGCGGTCGATAATCGCTGCCCGCATATGGGCTTTCCCTTGGACAAAGGCAGCGTTCATGGCGGCATTCTGACCTGCCACTGGCACCATGCCCGGTTTGATTTGGCCAGCGGCGGCGCCTTTGACCAGTTCGCCGATGATGTGCGCGCCTTCCCCACCGAAGTGCGCGCCGCCGATGACGGTGAGCAGATCTGGGTAGACATTGGCTCAGCCGTCGACGAATACACGCGTCAACGCGATCGCTTGGCGGTGGGGCTGGAACGGGATATCCCGCTGGTGTTGGGCAAGGCCGCGCTCACGCTGATGGAAGAAGGACGCGACCCGGTGGAGCCGTTCCGCATGGGGCTCACGTTTGGCGCCCGTTATCGCCAACAGGGCTGGGGCCAGGGGCTCACCATGCACGTCTGCATGATGAATCTGCTGCCCCACTTAGATGCCGAGGATCGCCCGCGCGCCATGTATCACGGCCTCTCCGCCGTAGCGCGTGATTCGGCCGGCCACCCGCCGCGCTTTACCGTGCGTCCGCTCCCGGAGAATGAATCTTCAGCGGATGGCGCGGCATACATCGGCCAGCTCAAAAATTGGTTCCGCCAATTTATTGAAGTGCGCGATGCAGAAGGCGCCGAGCGCTGTATTGTGTCCGCGGTGCGCGCGGGCGCCACCTCGGTGCAAATGGCCGACATGCTTTTTGCCGCCGTTACGGACCATCGTTATATTGATATTGGTCATCCAGCTGACTTTACCAATAAGGCGTTTGAGGCGCTAGATATTGCGGGGTGGGAAAATGCCGAACTGGTGTTGACCAGCCTGGTGGCCGGGTACGCCAACGCCGCCCGCATGGAGGAATCCAATGCGTGGCGTCATCCCATTGACCTGATTGAAATTCTCGACGGGGCGTTTGCGCAGCTGGAAACAGTGGCGCCAAAAGGCGCCAGCCAGCCCGATGCGTGGCACAATGGCGCGGCGCTCAGCCAGATTTTGCTGCAAGACGATCCATTTGCCATTGTCAATGCGCTGTTGGATGCGCTGCGCAGCGGCTGCACCATGACGCAACTGGCCGAAACCGTGGTGTACGCGGCCGCGCTGCGCGTGGCGCGCTTCCACACCAGCAACGAATTTGGCGACTGGGACACGGCGCTCCACACCTTTACCTTTGCCAATGCCGTCCAGCAGGGGCTGCGGCGGGCGCCCTCCGTCGAGCTGCTGCGCGGCGTATTTGACGCCGCCATGAGCATCTACCTGGACCGCTTCTTAAATTTACCGGCGGCGCGCCTGCCCGAGGCCAACGTCAATGGCCAGAGCCCAGACACCGTGCTGGCCGAGCTCATCCCGCTGCTCGACCGCCAGCAACAGGTGAATCCAGCCGCGCGCCTGGTGGCCAAATATCTATATGGCGGCGGTGAGCCCAAACGAATGCAGGCGACGCTGGGCAAGCTGCTGCTGCGCGAAGATCGCGATTTCCACACCATCCAGTCTGTGGAAGCGGCCTTCCGCGTCTATGATCTCCTGCGCGGGCAGCCGGAGGCTGTCAATGTCTTGGTGGCGGCGGCTCGCTATCTGGCCGCCCATTCACCCACCGTGCGCGCCCAAGGGCAGACGTATCAGATTGCACAGCGTTTGCACCGAGGCGACAATCTGTTTATTGAAGAAGAGTAGCAAAGCTGTGATGGGGAACCGAACTTTCGCGTTCGGTTCCCCAATAGATGACTAAGGCCGCAAATCAGCCAGACGAGCATCTGCTTCAACAATCGCCCGATCGGCGCCCCAGAAACAGTTCCCCGCCCCGATTTCCTCATAGAGCCCGCTGCGCTGCAAATAGCGCATTACGCTGGGCTGCACGCCGGTCAACATAAGCGTTTTGCCGGCGGTATGCAGCTGTTCGTACAGCCCGGTCAACGCTTCCAGCCCGGAAACATCGATCATGGGCACCGCGCGCATGGACAGGATCAGCGTTTGCAGATCATCGTTATGGGCAAAGGCTTCGTTAAAGCTGCTGGTGGCCGCAAAAAAGAGTGGCCCGGTCAAATAGGCCACGCGGATGCGGTCCCCCGTGCCGTGCAGCGCAATGCCCCGTTCGCGCAATTTTGTGGCATCCACGGCCTGCACATCAATTTGCAAACTGGCCACCTGATTGATGAATATGAGCGCTGAAATTGCCGCCCCGATAATAATGGCCTGCGTCAAATCCAGCGTAATCGTGGCCAGCAGCGTGATTACAAAGGTGATCATCCCCGTCTTAAAGCGTTTGCTAAAAATAAAGCGGATGGCGTGCCATTCGTTCATGCGATACGAAGTGACCATGAGCACGCCGGCCAACGCGGCCAGCGGCACGCGCGATATAATGGGGGCAAAAAGCAGCGCCGACGCCAGCAGCGCCACCGAGTGAATAATCGACACCAGCCGCGTATGCCCGCCGGATTTGATGCCCACCGACG
>JACKBC010000088.1 GCA_020634755.1 Caldilineaceae bacterium
CCTCACTTTGCCGGGCTGGATGGCGACCAACATACGCTGCATGTGGCCACAGAGGATGGCACCCAAGGGCAAAACGGCCGCGTGACCGATCTCTTGGCGCCGCTGCTGGCCGCTGGGGAGATCGACGGCATATATGCCTGCGGCCCACACGGCATGTTGGCGGCGTTGGCCCAGCTGGGTAAACAGCATCAGGTGCCACAGCAGCTAAGCTGGGAAGCCTATATGCGCTGCGGCATTGGCATCTGCGGCGCCTGCGAGCACGATGGCCGTGTGCTCTGTTTGGATGGGCCGGTGTTGGCCGCTGGCTCTTGAAAATAATGGAATTGTATCCGTAACTCGTAAATCCGTAGATCACGCGGCGTATTTTTCGTAAAATGTATTGGTAAACCGTTCTTGTGGATCGTAGCGCAATTTGGCCGTGAGGAATTCGTCGATTTGCGGATAGGCCGCACGCAGCTGGGCGGGCGTAAAGTAGAGCTGGTATGGCAGAAAAAAGGTGCCGCTGAGGCTAATGGCCAGGTCAATCAGGCGGCTGGTAACGGTGTGCATGTGGTCATGACCGGCAGCAGTGGTGGGCTGATTAATATAGAGCACAATGGAAAACATGTCTGTCGGCGCATAATTGAGAAAGTTGTCCTCCTTATGCACCACGCGCACCGAAGCATTGAGCAAATTGACCTCTTCCGTGAGCACAATCTGGCGCAGTCCATCGATAAAAGTCACGAACTGGTCACGCGGGATAAAGTATTCATGTAAAATATCGGTTTCGTTTTTGAGATTGTTTTGCAGATACTTGACCGAGTCGTGCATGGGCTCGTTGCGTGAAACCAGGCAGGCTTCGCCCTCTTTCATAGCCTGATTGCGCGAGATCGAGCATGATTCCAGACGCGGCTCAACATGTTTTTCGGCAAACCACTTGAGTCGCATGGCCAGCACCCCCTGCTTGGACAGATTTAGCACCAAGCGCCGCAATTTGGTGTTTGATACTTCGCCCAGCGCTGGAATGACGGCATCGACGGCGATTGCATCAGCGTCTGCCACTTCGTAGGTGTACAAAAGCATTTCGCGCAGCAAAGACTGTGGCGCAGTCGAAAGATGACCGTACATCAACCCTAGCCGTGGATTGTTGATCAGCTCGTGGTCAAAGAGCGCCGGGAATTCAGCATAGTCTAAGACGCGGCGGCTTGACTGATAGATCACATTGTCCGTCACCTCCAGCACGGCCTCCAAAATAATGCCAAATAGCCCATAGCCGCCCAGCACCAATGCAAATAATTCCGGGTTTTCCTCGCGGCTCACCGTCTGCACCGCGCCATCGGCCAGCATAATGCGCATGGCGCGCACGGTGCGCCCCAGCGCGCCGGCGTTGTGATCCATGCCGTGGGCGTTGACCGAAATGGAGCCGCCCACCGTAAAAATATCGGTGGACTGCATGGCCTTGACCGCAAAGCGCGGATGCAGCAGCTCCTGAATCTGGTGCCACGAAGCGCCGCTCTGTGCGGTTAACAGCTTATTCTCGGCATCAAGCGAGATCTGGTTGAACTGGCGCATATCCAGCACCAGCGCGCCGCGATAAAAGGCCTGCCCGCCCATACTGTGGCGCACACCGGCCATGGCCACTTTGAGGTTCTCCTGCGCTGCAAAGCGCAGCGCGTTGCGGATATCCTCTTCGCTGCGTACCTGCACTATGCCGTAAACAGCGGTCTCGTTGACGCAGCTTGCATCATTGATCGCCCCGCCCTTTTGCGCCCAGGGCAACGCAAAATCTGCCGCTTCGGCCTCCACCACCGCCGGCTCCACAATGGGCTGGGCAAGCGCTGGGTCAAGCTGTAAACACGCCTTCTCCCCGTGCGGCTCCGCTGCGTATTCATTGGTTTTCCACAGGGCAAACAGCGTTGGCGTCCCCAACAGCAGCGCCAAAAAGCTGCGTCGCGTGGTGGTGGATTGGTTTAATGACTTCATGGTCAAACCCTTTGTCTGTACAATACAATTGGGATTATCGGAATGAAGATTGCGTACGCGGATGATACGGATAAACGCTGATTCTCTCTGTATAATCTGCGTTTATCGGCGTCAATCAGCGTACAATTTTTAAATGATCTTATTACCGATAATGTCTCATGTACGATTTGCGCCGAGTGCTCACCGGCCCAAGCGCTTTGGGAAACATTACTCGTACATCAATAATCATAAATGTGCTCTAGCCGGGCCGGACCATCCGCCAGCGCGTTGAGCAACTCATGCAAGGTGGATACGGATGTTTCGACGGCGATGCGGTTGTTCTGTGGCGCAATGAGCACCGGCATGGTGAAAAGGATATCTCCCGTCGGCAGATCGTAATGCCAGTCGTCGGGCGCAATGAGCGTCACCAGGATCTGATGGTTGCCCGCGATCTCTGTAAATTGCACGCCTTGGTCGGCCAGCCGCGGCGCCAGTTGCGTAAAGGCTTCATAGCGCGGTAGAGAGATCTGTGCGTCGCCGTCACTGAGCTTGCGGATGAGTTTGACCTGGGGTTCGGCCTGCAAAAGCCGGTCTGTAATGCCGCTGGCTTCGGCTTGAATTTCCAGCTCTTCCGCACCATATGCCGCTGCCGTGCCTTGTCGAATTAATTTCCCGTAGAGCGCTTTGCCGCCATATTCAACGCTCAACGCTAGCTTACGCTCCCATTTGCGCACAATGTTCGGCCCCCACAGCGGCGTTTCGCGCCACAACCCGCGCAACTTTTCGCCAAACGGAAATTCATACCACGGAATTGTGTGGATAAAGTCGCCATACTCCTGGGCAACCTGGCGGGCATAGGCGTCTTCTGCCGTCAGCTCGGCGCTGCTCATCCATTCTGTGGCCCGACCAACGCTCTTTTCATACAGCCCTTTAAAGAGATCTTCATAGGTAAAGCTGACCCCAATAACCGCTAGCGTTAGATGATAGCCGCCGTTAAAGGCATAGCGCTCACGCGTCACTGCACACACATCATAATAGCTGCGCCAATATTGACGCAGCGCCGCCCAAAAGGGAAAACGGCTGGGCGGATTGGTGGCCACAAATGCCGCATATTCATCGGCGCTGTACACAATATACCACTCTGGGAAAGTCAGGAACGTCTGATCTTCTGGACGCGTCTCCGGGTTGCTTGTTATCGACGCAACCGACTCTGTGGCGCTGGCGGGCGTCGGCCCAAATGGCCTGCACTGCACTGCCACGCCAATTAGCGGAATCAGCGCAATCAACACCAGCACGCCCACCAAAATCCCAACAACCGCGCCAATGCGTTTAAGCCTGCGTCTCATTTGCATATCGCTCGTTGAACCCTATTATTTTTAGCTGCCTGTTAATCAATGCATTCACCCGCTGGACCAGCCCACGCAAGCTCAGCCCTGTGCATATTTTCGGCTCAATACATAGCCAATAAAGACGGCGATGCCGCCAATTAGGATATGCGGAATATTGGTGGCGACGCGCGTGGCAAAACTGAGCGGCGTCACGCCGTAGAGAAAGATGCCGCCATCCAAGTAGCCCTGACCGGTGGCCAGACCCAGCAGCCCATCCAGCCCGTAAATAAGGCCAAAGAGTCGAAAGTAGAGCAGCGCGGCCTTTTCCGAGCGCCAGGCGGCAATGGCTGCCCACAAGCCCGAGCCGAAATGCAAGAGATCATCATAGATATCTAGGCTAAACAGGCCAAAGAGCTGGCCGTTGGCGTCGGTCAGACCGGGAATATAGCTAAGCGACGCAATCATAAAGAACATGAGCGCATAGAGCCAGCCCAGATTTTGGATCATATGTTTTGAAAACCATTTCATCATTAGTGCCCTCAGTAAGTAGTACCCACCGCATGATTGATGCAAGGCTTTTCCAAAAATTAAGATATACCAGAAAGCCTTCCAGCTGATCCAGAAAACCCAATAAGATTTGGATATTTATTTTTCTGGATTAGCCCAAATGAACGTGATGCCTATACTATACCGCATCTGCTGCTGCCCGATCTACAGAAATACGCCTAAGTTTTGGCCAGGGGCCTACAAAAAAACAGTGTTCGAGCTACAAATTTTTGTAACTCGAACACTGTCACTTAGGTGATACACCATTGTCATAAAGTTAGCGAAAAGTGCGTCGCACGGTGTCAGCTACTTTAGTTCTAGCATTCAAGAGGCATACCGTGCGTCGCACTTGAAGCGGCCTTCACTAAATGACATTGGATACACGACTTACGCAGCGCCAGTGGATGGACAGAAAAGTGCGACATGGCGGATGTGACCAACCTCATGCGCTTGCGTCTAATCTCCGGCGCTCACCACTACGTCTGCAGTGCGGCGCGTGACCCACATGGTGGCCGCAATCAGCAGCAGCGAAAAGCCCAGCCCAATGGCGCTGACCACCACGATGCCGCCCTGGGCAAAGGCCACGCCGGTTCCAGCACTGCCCACGCCGG
>JACKBC010000089.1 GCA_020634755.1 Caldilineaceae bacterium
AATAAATCGAGTGCCGAGGGACGCCAGCAGTACGAGCGCAAGCGACTACACGTACTGGCCAGCGCCACGAGTCTGGTTGAGATTGATTTGCTGCGCGGTGGACAGCCTTTTGCTATGAAAGTGCGGGGGGTGGCCCCGCACGAACCAAGCGATTATCGCATCGTGATCAGCCGCAACTGGCAACGCCCGGCAGCCGATCTTTACCTATTCAGCGTGCGCCAGCTCATCCCATCATTCCATATTCCACTGCGTTGGGGCGAAACAGAGCCCGTGCTGCCGCTGAATCAAATCCTACATCAGCTCTATGATCGCGGCGGGTATGATCTGGCCATTGATTACAGCCAGCCACCAGCGCCGCCATTGTCCGCTGAAGATGCTGCGTGGGCTGCCCAATTGATGCAGAAACGACTATAAATTTGCCCGCACCATATCCATGACCTGCCGCTTCTTTTGCTGCGCCCCGTTTGCATCCCCATTACGTCCGTGATAGATGACAATATACTTTTGCACTTCATAGAGCAGATAAAAATTCTGGCGCAGGTGCGCCTCTGGCGACCGATCGCGCGCCTGCCCGTATCCTTCCCAAAAGGCCGGTTCGGAAATGCCACAGTAGTCCAGCACGGCAAACTCAATCTCCGGATCACCCCACAACGCTCGATCCCAATCCACCAAACCGGTGACGCTTCCGGCATCATCCACTAGAATGTTCTGCTGCCAAATGTCCATGTGGAGCAGGCTGGCGGCCACGGGCCGGTCAAACAGATGCAACTGCTGGTCCAGCAGCTGGCGCATCATGCGGCTTTCCGCAGCATCATAATAGCCCACGGCCACAATGTCGTCGATCATCTTGTGCCACATGATGGCAAAGGCATCCACCCAGCTCGACTGTGGCAGCATGGGCTGATGCGCGCCCAGATAGCCATACTGTTCGGCGGTCAAGCGGTGCGTTGCGGCCAAATGGACGCCCACCTGGCGCAGAACGTGGTCAAAGTCCACGTGCAGCGCCTCGCTCCATGGGCGGCCCGGTAAACGTTCCATGAGCATATAATCGCGGTCGATCAGCGCCTGCGAATCGTCAAAGGCCACAATGCGCGCCACCGGCACGCTGGTCTGTGCCAGCAGCAGTTCGTGAAGCTGCGGTTCCTGACGCATCATCTCCTTTTCGTAGAAAACGTAAACGGCATCGCGCGGCGGCGCAATGCGCAATACCAGCCGCGCGCCGTCGGCCTCCACCCAGAAGGACGAATTAAATTTGCCGGTGGCAATGGGCGTTATGACGGGCGGTTGCGCCAAGTTTGGATAATGATATCGGACTAAATCAGAGAGTTCTAGCGGTGTAAAAGACATGGCTATTCCCAGGCGCTCTGCATTTCCCAA
Source organism: Caldilineaceae bacterium (assembly GCA_020634755.1). GTDB lineage: Bacteria > Chloroflexota > Anaerolineae > Caldilineales > Caldilineaceae > JACKBC01. The sequence continues at coordinate 1,378 of JACKBC010000089.1, forward strand.
ACCCGCAGCGTCTGCACTTTACAATGAGAACCGCGGCTGTAGAATGTGAGCCGGCAGCGGTCGGTTGGCGTGTCAATCAGGCGCGTGACCGCGACTTTGCCATCATTGGCAAAAAGCTCCACCACAGAGCGATCGATAAAGATTTGCAGCTTGAGCGAGCCATCTGCATTCGGCGGCAGCGCGACTTCTGTGCCGGCCACATTCAATTGACCATTCTGTTCGGTTCCTTGATAGGTCACCAGCGTCTGACCATTGAGCACGAGCCCCACATTGGCGCCCTCTCCCAATGCAAGCGCCACCTGCACTTCAACCGATGGCGCCGCACCCGTATATTCCACCTCGCCGGCACCGGTAAGTCCATGCGTCCCCAAATCAGTCAGTGCGCCGCGCAGCTGCGCCAGCTCGGGGATGGGCTGCTGGTGCGGATGGCCATCATCGCCAATGGTCAAAATGCGCGGCAGCGCCAGAGCGCCGTTCCAGCCGCGACCATTGGCAAAGCCACGCACCCAGCCCAGCAGAATGCAGCGGCCAGCCTCATCAAACAGGATATTTGACGCATAGAAATTGGGCACATGGCTAAAGCCGGGATCCAGTACGCCTTCCTGCTCAACCGTAAAGGTCAGTGTCTCCACATCGAAATCACCCACCATATATTCAATCTCTCGATAGGGCGAAGTGAGCAGAATCCACTTGCCATCTACTTTGACAAAGTTGGGGCATTCATAAAAGGGCAGCTTGTCTTTGGTGGTCTGCACCAGCAAACCGCAATAATGCCAGCGCGTCAAGCTTGCATCTGTGGCTTCATAAAGCGCCACGCCGGCCACATCATCAAAGTCGCCGCCAACCACCATAAAGGTGCGCCCAGCCTCGGCGAAAATAAAAGGGTCGCGCCATTCTCGATCAAAAAGCGGACCGCCGTGCGTTGCCAACGCCAAAATAGGATTGGCCGGATGCTTCTCCCACACAATTAATTCAGCATCCAGCGGACGGGCGGCCCACTGTTCGTTGGGCGGGCGGCTCTCCTTGGGGCCAGATTTAACCGAAGTATAAAAGAGCCGCGGCTCACCATCACCATTGGGCCAGGCACAACCCGAGTAAACGTGCTCTTCGCCCAGCTCTAGCGAAGGGGCCAGCGCAATGGGCAAATGCTCCCAGCGCACCAGATCGCGGCTGCGGGCGTGGCCCCAATGCATGTGGCCCCATTCATCGCCATATGGATTATGTTGGTAAAAAAGATGAAACCAGCCGTTGTGATAAATGGGCCCGTTGGGGTCGTTCATCCAAAAGGCCGGCGGACGAAAGTGAAAAGTTGGGCGCGTTGGGTCGGCATCGGCGCGCGAGACGGCGGCGGTGACGCTATGCATAGCGCGTTCAATGGCGGGGTTAGGATGATCAGACACAGGTTTTCCTTTGCTTGGTGCATCGCTTAAACGATTTGAGCGGGTACACAATTTGCTGCTCAAGTGGACCTTTTTACTGCATAATCAGTGGCAAGAAAGCCAGCTCAATGCTGGACGCATTGACTTCGGCGGCGGCAAGCTCAGCGCTGGTCATGGCGCCGGTTGATCCATAACCAAAGTGTACATCAGCAACCACCTCATCTGCACGCAGGGTCAAGGTAAATTTGTTATCTGGGTTGCCATCGTTATCAAACGTGGGCGCGACGCCGGGCGGCAAACTACTGCGCGCCACGCCCACCATATAGTCGCGCGCCGGCAGCTGGTCAAAGTGATAAGCGCCAGCTTCATCGGTATGCGTGCTGGCCAGAAAACTGCCATCAGCCGGCCGCACCAGATTGACCTGCACGCCGAGCAGCCCACTTTCAGCCCCGTCCACACGCCCATTCTGGTTATCATCCATCCAGACGCGGCCGCTAATTTGGCCGGTGGGTGGCGGCGGCGGCTCCATATAGCCAAAATCAATTCGTGCGTACAGCCCATCATCATTGCGGGCCAGCCGTGTTTTATTATCCAATACGCCGTCAACATCAAACGTTTGCCGCCACCCGGCGGGCACCGTCACCGGCGCCACGCCCACCATAAGGGGCCGCGCCTCTGTGCGCAAAATGTAAAAGCCATAAAGGCCATTCTCATCCGTGCGCGTGCGGCTGATCAACGCGCCCGAAGCGGCCACCACCAAATTCATCTGCACATTGCCAATGCCCGGCTCATCCTCATTTAACACGCTGTCTCTATTCAGATCCTGCCAGACGCGCCCGCCAAAGAATTCGGTATTGGGTGGCCCCGTGGGCGTCGGCGTAAACGGAATGGGCGTAGGCGGAACCGGCGTCGGCGTGAATGGAATGGGCGTGGGTGGCAGCTGCGTTGCTGTGGCCGTGGGCGCGCTTTGGGTGGCGGTAGGCAGTGCGATCTGCGTAGGCACGGGTGTGGCCGGAATCTCACCAGTTGGGGTAGGCAATGGCGCTGTTTCACCAATTTTTTCATATGCGCCCATATCGCAGGCCGCGCCTTGTGGCCGCGAGACGCCGCGCTGGTCAGTCAGCACCATGCCGCCACTGCAATCGCCGGCATCTATGGCCTGGCTGGCTGCGCCCAGTGCGTGTAGCGGCGTCAGACCGGCGCTGTTGCTCTCCAGCGG
>JACKBC010000009.1 GCA_020634755.1 Caldilineaceae bacterium
ATGGCCAGAATCATGCCAAAGTCGCCCACGCGGTTGACGAGGAAAGCTTTCTTCCCACAGTCGGCATAGGAGCCGTACATGTCGTCTTCTTTGTCAAAGTAGAAGCCAATCAGCAAATAGGAAGCCAGCCCCACGCCTTCCCATCCTACAAACATACCCAGGAAGTTGTTGCTGAGCACCAAAATCAGCATGGCAAAGATAAAGAAGTTCAGGTATACAAAGAAGCGCTGGAAGTTCTCTTCATGCTCCATGTAGCCAATGGCGTAGATGTGGATCAGCGTACCCACGCCAGTGACAATCAACGTCATGGTGACGCTCAGCGGGTCAATCAGCATGGCCGCCGGCGCATGGAACGAGCCAATGTCAATCCAGTTCCACATCTCAACGGTCACCACGCGGTTTTCCGCTGGTAGGCTCAACAATGCCGCCAGCAGCCCCACGGCCACCAAAAAGGGCAGCGCCACTGCGGATGCAGCCACGCCCCCAATGGCCGCGCGTTCCATTTTGCTGCCGCCAAAGAGATTGATTAACGCCCCTGCGGCTGGAAAGGCAAATAATAGCCAGGCCAAATTAAACATCGGAAACATCTCCCGATCTAATGGATCAACAGGGCATGCAGATAAAAATATCTCTTGCTTCACGCTCATCAAGCAAGGAGAATCTGCGCATTCTGTTGATCCTGACTTACCACTTCATCAAATTAATTTCATCGATGTTGGTGGTTTTGGATAGGTGATACTGCGCAATCAAAATTGCTAGACCAATGGCGACTTCTGCGGCCGCCACAGCCATAATCATAAAGACAAAGATGTGGCCGTTAAAGTTGCCCCAGTGACGGCTGAGCGCCACCAAAGTCAAATTGACGCTGTTGAGCATCAACTCTACGCACATAAAAATAATGAGCGCGTTGCGTCGCGTCAGCACGCCGGCCACCCCTATGGTAAAGAGTAGCGCACTCAAAATCAGATAGAAGTTTGTGGGAACCACAAGCACCTCTCATTCATGTAGGGCAAGTTGCCCACTTGCCCGACTTCTTTAACTTACTCGCTTAGAGGGGAATCGCCCCATGAGCAGCGCACCAATGAGCGCAACCAACAGCAGCACGCCCACGAGTTCCACGGGCAATATATATTTGGTAAACAACGCCAAACCCACTGGCTTGGGGGCGCCACCCTGCAGCGCCGCCGCGTTGGCATCCATCTCCCCAAATGCATTGAGGAAATTAAAGGCCATGGCGCTCAGCATAAACAGACCCAACAGCAGACCCGCATAGCCGGTCCACGATTGGTTGGTAATGTCTCCATCTATCTCTTCGGAGCCCAGCAACATGATCACAAACAGAATGAGGATCACAATGCCGCCCGCATAAATGATGACCTGAATGGCAGCTAGGAACTGCGCCTCTAGCGTAATATAGAGTACGGCCAGCGTTACAAAGTTGGTTAGCAAAAACAGCGCGCTGTGCACCGGCTGACGGCTGCCAACAACGCCAACCGCCGCCGCCACGCTAATCGCACCAATCAATACAAAAAAGAGCATCGGCAACGCCATAAGGACTCTCCGGTATGGTTAACCGCAGATTGCACCAGGTTCTGTGATTGAAAAATGGCCAAACCTGCGTCAATCTGTGTAATCTGTTTTCAAAAAATTCTTTATCTTACTCGGGCCGGATCACCACGTTGGGTTCGCCGGGGTTGAGCAGTTCTGGCTTGGTCAAAATAAAGTCGCGCCGGTTGAAATTGGCCATGGCAAAATCATGGCCCAATACAATGGCTTCGGTGGGACACGCCTCTTCGCAATCGCCACAGAAGACGCAGCGCAACAGGTTAATCTCATAGGTGCGCGCATACCGTTCGCCGGGCGACGTGGGATTTTGCGGATCGTTCTCGGCTGCATCCACATAGATGGCGCCGGTAGGACAAGCCGCTTCACAAAGCATACAGCCAATGCAGCGCTCCATGCCATTTTCATAACGACGCAGCTCGTGCTTGCCGCGAAAGCGCGGATAGACCGGTACCGGTTCAGTTGGATATTGGACGGTAATCGGCTTTTGGCGCAGATATTTCAGCGTAACGCCCATGGCCTTACCAATTTCGGTAGCGCCTTTGATAAATCGTTCAAATCCCATAATGTATACCTTTTGGGAATTAGGAATTAAGCAGTAGGGATTAGGCGGTCAACACCGAACTTCTTTTCTTACTCCCTAATTCCTACTCCCCACTCCTTTATTTAACCCTTATTTAAATTGAATCGTCAATAGCGCCGTAATAAACATGTAGACCAGACTAAGCGGCAATAAGAATTTCCAGGTAAAGCTCATAAGCTGGTCGTAGCGCGGGCGGCCAATGCTGGCGCGCACCCACACAAATAGGAAGAGCAGCACAAGCACTTTGGCCAGCAACACAAATGGCCCCAAAATAACCACATTTTGCAGAATGCCAAAGGGCAACTTCCAGCCGCCAAAAAAGATGGTCGCCATGATGGTGCTGGTGGTAATCATGTTGATATATTCGGCAATCATGAAGAGCGAGAACTTCATGCCGCCATACTCGGTTTGATAGCCAGCCACCAGCTCATTTTCAGTTTCGGGCAAGTCAAAGGGCGCCCGGTTGGTCTCGGCCAAAATGCAAATAAAGAAGAAGGGAAACATGGCCCACAGCCAGATCCACTCCCACCAGGGGCGTGGATTTTGCACCAACTCCACCAGGCTAAAACTGCCGGCCAACATAAGGACGCTGGCCAGAAAGACGCCCATGGGCAGCTCGTACGAAATCATCTGCGCCGAAGAACGCAAGGCGCCCAACAGCGAATAGTTGTTGTTGCTGCTCCACCCCGCCAGAATAAGCCCGTAGCTCTCGACGCCGGCAATCGCCAAAATCCATAAAAAGCCAATATTCACATCGGCAATGGCGGGCGTCTCTTTGGCAATGGGAATCACCGCCCAGATCACAATGGCCGGAATCAGCGCCAACGCTGGACCCATTAGATAGATCACCTTGTCCACATGATTGGGGATGATCTCCTCTTTGAAAATGGCTTTAATGCCATCGGCAGCCGGCTGTAGCAACCCATAGATGCCGGCGCGGTTGGGACCATAGCGGATCTGAAAGCGGCTGATCAGCTTGCGCTCGTACCAGGTCAGATACGCCGCCCCGGTCAGCAGCACAAAAATCATGATGATCACCCGAATGGCGGGTAAAATGACTAGATTAAGCCAATCCATAGTGAAAACCTTTGGGATTTACGATGTGGGATTTACGATTTACGAAGCGCTATTCATGAACACAATGTTCCGCAAATCGTAGATCCAAAGCGATTAATTGATACAATTTACCAAAGTTCTTGGTTAGCGAGATAACTCGTAAATCGTAAATCAAAAATCGTAAATAGTCTTACGCTTCTATCTTCACATATTCAGCACTGCTGCCATTAAGCAGCGCGCCCACGGGAGACTGCGGCAGGCTTTCGGGAATCCAGACGGTGCCTGGTTTGACCTGTTCGCTGATCTTAACCTGCACCTGCAACGCACCATATGGGCTGCTCACCGTAACGGGGGTGGCGTCGGCCACCGACAGACGGTCCGCATCGGCGGGACTAATGCCCACAATCGGGCCATAAGCAATGTTGTGCATCTGCTTGGTCAGGGCGAACATGTTGCCGCCATCGTACGAAACGGTGCCTGTGACCAGCGCAAATGGATATTCAGCACTGGCGGTCGCTTCGGGCTGCACGGCCTGGCGATATTCAGCCGTCGGTCGCACCTGCGCTGCGTCCCATTGTAGACCCTGATCACCCAGCGCTTCCCAAGTGAGACCGCGGTAGATGGGCACGGCTTCGGTAATTTCGTGCAAAACACCCTTTTCATCAGCATAGGGCCAATTGGCGCCCAGCCGGCTGGCCAAATGATCCAAAATCATCCAGTCGGCGGCGGCCTTGGTATGCGGGTTGGTCAGCGCCTTGGGCGCCCGCTGCACGCGGCGCTCGCAGTTGGTAAAGGTGCCATTGCTTTCGGCCCAGCTGAGGGCGGGCAGCACTACATCGGCTAGCTGCGCCGTCTCGGTCAGAAAGAGATCTTGCACGATGAGCAAATCCAGCTTGTCCAAATTGGCCGCCCAGTCAGGGCGTTCGCTGGCTGGGTCGGCGCCCATCACATAAAGCGCTTTGATGGCGCCGCCCGCTGCATCCAGCATCTGCTTATACGTTTTGCCGGGTTCGGTGGGCAATGTGCAGCCCCACAGTTGTTCCAAACGTGCCCGCGCCTCGGCATCATCCAGCTCGGCGTGGCCGGGCAGCTTGGTGGGCAGCACGCCCATATCGCGACAGCCCTGGCTGTTGGCGTCGAGCCCAATGTAGGCCAACCGTTCATAATGGCCGGTGATCATGGCCAGATTGGTCAGCGCATTGATGACCTGTGGCCCGTTGGGTCCATCTGCCGCCATGGGGCCATAAATAATCAGCGCGTTTTCGCTCTGGGCCAACAGCTCAGCGGCGCGTTTGGCTTCATCCACCGCCACATCACACACATCTTTCAGGGCCTGTTGCGTAGCGCCGGTCAGCAGCTTGCTGAGTTCAGCATCGTTCTTTTCCCCTGCCGACATGGCCAGCTTGGTGAGGACGTTGAGCATGGTCACTTCGCTGCCCGGCTTGTAGGCCAGATGCGGCCCCTTGTAGCGGGTCAGCTCAATCTGGCGCGGATGTGCAATGATCAGCTTGGCGCCGCCGCGCAGCACGGCGCGTTTGAGATGAATATCCAGAATGGGCAGCTCTTCACTGGGGTCAAAACCGACCAGGAAGATAGTGTCCACCTTGGGGTTGGGGCCATACTGCGGCTTCATAATGTCTGCCAAGGCCGGCAGGCCAGTAGCCAGCGCCGCCACGTCGCCACCATTGCGATGGTCCACATTATTGGTGCCAATGAACTGGCGCATCAGGCGCTGGAAGAGATAGTTGCTCTCGTTGCTCAACTTGGTGCTGCCAATGCCGCCGATGGCGTCGGCGCCGTTCTTGCGACTAATCTCTTTGAGCCGATCTACGACATATTGCAGCGCATAGCTCCAAGAAGCCGGCACCAGTTCGCCATCTTTGCGCACCAGCGGGTGCTGCAAGCGCTGGTCGCTATTGACCCATTCGTATGCAAAGCGGGTTTTGTCGGCAATCCACTGATCGTTGACCTGCATATTCTCGCGGCCCACAATGCGCCGAATTTGATGCGTGCGCGTATCGATGCGAATGTTGTCGCCCGTGGAGTAGTGCGGGTCAATGCTGGGCGTGCGTTCGATCTGCCAAGGCCGGAAATTAAAGCGGGCCACGCGGTTGGTCAATGCCCCCACGGGGCAAATGTCAATAATATTGCCACCGGTTTTGGCGTCTACCGGTTGGCCATGCTGAATATCGATCAGCGTCTCGCCGCCGCGTTCAAAAAGGGCCAGCTGGGGTTTATCTTCCCACTCCTGCAAGTAGCGAATGCAGCGCCAGCAGACCACGCAGCGTTCCTGATCCAGCACAATCGTGTCGGAGATCAGGTGCTCTTTGTTCTTATGCCGTTTGGGCTCCACAAGTTGGCTAATACCGGGGCCAAAGCGCATGGTCTGGTCCTGAAGGGGACATTCGCCGCCCTTGTCACAAATCGGACAGTCCAGCGGATGGTTGACCAAAATGAACCCCAGCATCATCTCCTGGGTGGAGCGTACGTTTTCATTTTGCGTATTGACTTCCATGCCCTCGGCCACAGGCACTGCGCAGGCCGGCTGCAAAGAAGCGCCACGCGGGCCAGACATTTCGACCAGGCACATGCGGCAGCAGGCCACGGGATCCAGCTTGGGGTGGCTGCAAAAAATGGGGATCTCAATCCCCAGCTTGGCCGCCGCATCCAGTACCAGCGTCCCTTTGGGCACCGATACTTCGTGGCCATCAATTTTCAGCGTGACTAGATCGGTCATAGCTTTGTTTATCCTATGTTACATCCGTACGTAAAGGCATTATCTGGTTAACCGGAATAAGTGCATCTGGGAATGCCTGGATATGTGCGGTTTCAATTCCGCGATATATTTGTTTTTTCTGATAGCCAGAACCGCCTGCCGCCAACAGCACAGGATCTTGATAGCATTCAAGCTGGTCGGTCTGCAAATTAACGATCCAGTATGTCTGAATTCCCGCTTCCGCGTACAGCTTGCTCTTCACTTCCTGATCGTAGCGCAGCGTCGAATCAGAAACTTCTACTACCAGCAAAATCTCGTCTGGTTCTGGATGACCACTCGCATAATTATCCGTTTGCAGCTGAGCCAAAACTAAGTCGGGCTCGAGTTCAGACTCGGTCGTCGACAGCGTAATCGGCGATTGGTTGCGAATAATGCACTGACCGCCAATCTGCTGATATAGTAGTGTGGTCAATTGCGTAACCGCCGCGGCATGTCTGGGCTGAACCGGGCTCATGGGCGATAATAATCCATAGATTAGCTCGAGCCGTTCATTAGGTTCAAAAAACCCCATGTTCACCAGTTGGTGATATTCACTTAAGCTGAAACGCCGAACCGCTAGTGTTTCAGTTGGCCACCAAGCAACCGCGTTGGGTTGTGTTTGGATTCCAGCTGTCGCTATCATTTTTACTCCATTACTGCGGAATATTTCCCCGCCTCCCCTTTGGGAGAGAAGAGTAACGGACACCTATATCGCCTAGATTCCCTTCCCTCAAGAAGAGGAAGAGAGGTAAATCTCAATCATCCGCCGCCACATCGGCTTTATCGCGGATCAGTGGTGATTCGCCCACCATGGGTAATGTGCTGGTATGCAGACCGCTATCTTGTCCCGTATCGGGCCGATAGATGGGGCGAATGGGAATATCGGGTCCGATTTGGCTGGGATTGGTCTGTTCGATCAGCTCAATAAATTCACCGCGGAATTTTTGCAGGCCGCTCTGCATGCCCCAAACCGAAGCATCGCCAAAGGGACAGAAGCTGCGCCGCTCGATGAACTTACTCAAATGTTCCATTAACTCCAGGTCTTGCAGGCGCCCGCCGCCATTTTCAACGCGAATGAGAATTTTTTCCAGCCAGGTGGTGCCTTCGCGACAGGGCGTGCATTTGCCGCAGCTCTCTTCACGATAGAAGGAGACCGTACGTCGCGCCACCTCCACCATGGATGCACGCTCGTCCATCACAATAATACCGGCCGAGCCAAGTAGTGATCCTGCTGCCTGCACCCCTTCAAAATCGAGTTGTGTTTCCATTTGGTCCGACGTCAGGAGTTTCATGGACAGCCCGCCCGGGCAGATGGCTTTCACTGCGGCTTCTGCTAATTGCGTACCGCCACCATGGGTATAAACCAACTCTCCCAAGGGGACGCCATGGGGCAATTCATAGAGCCCAGGATACTTTACGTTGCCGCTCAGGCAGAAGATACGCATGCCGGGACTTTTTTCCGTACCAAATCCCTTATACCAGTCGGCTCCGCGTCGCATAATGTGCGGTACGTTAGAGATGGACTCCACATTGTTTACAATGGTAGGCCTGCCATACAAACCGCCGCCTTCATTGGCCGGAAACGGTGGCTTCAAACGCGGATGGCCGCGTCCACCTTCCAGGCTGGTTAGCAACGCCGTCTCTTCGCCACATTCATAGGCGCCCGCCCCGCGATGGATGACGAGTTTGAGATTTTTACCTTCGATGCCGAAGATATTCTCGCCCAAGAAACCTTTGGCTTCGGCGGCGCGCACGGCCTCCCATAGGCGGCTGTAGCCAAAATAATACTCGCCGCGGATGTAGACAAAAGCGCGGTCGGTCTTGATGGCATGCGCAGCCAGGATAATCCCCTCGATTAGCTGATGCGGATCATACTCCATCACTGCCCGATCTTTAAAGGTACCCGGCTCTGACTCATCGGCGTTGACCACAAGGTAGCGCACCGGCGAAGTCGGCGGCAAGAAGCTCCACTTGACGCCGGTGGGGAAACCAGCCCCGCCGCGGCCGCGCAGGCCCGAGGCTTTGACCTGCTCAATCACCTCTTCCGGCGCCATTTCGGTGAGCACTCGCCGCGCGGTCTCGTAGCCGCCATCGGCCATGTAGGTATCAATCTGGTGGCTGTTGGGTTTGCCAATCCGCGCGGTCAGGAAGCGCTCCTCCATGCCGCCAATGCGATAGGGACCGGCGCCGACGCCTTCGCTATTGGGATCCGCGTCCGGCGTCCAGCGCTCTTGCGTATGAAAGGCATTGCCGCTCTTGACCAAGTCCAGCAGCTTGGCCACATCTTCTGCTGAATCCAATTCCTCAAAATAGCGCAGTTTACCGGTTGCTTTCTCGGTGATCTGCACCATGGGCGCTGTTGCACACGAGCCCAAACATTCCATGTGGTCCAGCGTGAATTGACCATCCGCCGTTGTCTGGCCGTGGCCAATGCCCAGCTTCTCTTCCAGATGATGCATACACTGGTTGGCCCCGCGCAACATGCAAGGCACATTGGTGCAGACCTCCACATGGAAGTCTCCCTTGGGCTCTTCGTTGATCATATGATAGTAGCCCACGACGGCGCCCACTTCGGCCGGCGTCATGCCCAGCATATCGCCCAGCTCGTTTTGCGATTCTACCGAGCAGTAGCCATATGTGCGTTGAATGGCGTATAAGCAGGGCAGAACAGCTGAACGCTGTCGCCCTTCTGGATAAAGCGCCATCCACTCTTGCAGTTCTTTGCGTAACGCGTCTGAAAATGCCATAGAGATTTCCTGAGAATGGAACACTGATTTTACAGATCAGACTGATTTAGTAGATTTTTATTGATCGAATTTCGATATTTTGTCTGTGGTTGCGGACCAAAATTTAGGGCTAAACTTACTTCGGAATGGAACACTGATTTTATGGATCAGACTGATTTGGTAGATATTTGTTGATCGAATATATGACGTTTTACCTGTGGTTGTGGACCCAAATTTAGCACTAGGCCCACTTCAAATCTGGTGGCTTTCAAGTAATTGGTCAATTGGGCCAGATGAGCTTCGTCGATATTTTCAGCTGCTTTGATTTCTACGATCACTTTGTCCGCGACCAACAAGTCCGCAAAATATTCACCGACGATTATATTGTCGTAATAAACTTTGATGTGCTGCTGTTGTTTGACCACCAAGTTGCGTTTTCGGATCTCGTGCGCCAGGGCATTTTCATATACCTTTTCTAAAAAGCCATGCCCCAACTCATTATAAACGGTATAAAACGCCCCGATAATCTGCTCTGTAATATCCGAATGCTTATACACCATGTGAACAACCCAAAAAATCAGCGCCAATCCATCCAATCAGAAAAATCAGTGTTCTATTACCGATCCACTTCCCCCAGCACAATATCGATCGAACCAATATTGGTCACAATGTCGGCCAGCATGTGGTGTTTGCACATTTTGGCAATGGCGAACAGGTTGTTGAAGCTAGGGCCATGGACGTGCAGCCGATACGGCACGCCGGAGCCATCGCTATAAATAAAGAAGCCCAATTCGCCTTTGCTGGCCTCAATGCCATGATACCCCAACCCGGCCGGCACGTGGAAGCCTTCGGTCACCAGCTTAAAGTGGTGAATCAGCGCCTCCATACTCACATCTAATTCAGCGCGGGGCGGCAGGCTGACTTTGCGGTCTTCGGTCTTATAGGGACCTTCGGGTAGCCGCGCAATGGCTTGATTCAAGATGCGCACGCTCTGACGCATTTCCGCCATGCGCACTTCGTAGCGCGCGTAACAGTCGCCCGCCGTGCGCACGGGTACGTCAAATTCGTAATTTTCATAGCCGCAATAGGGCACATCGCGGCGCATGTCCCAATCAACGCCGGAACCGCGCAGCATGGGGCCGGTGAGACCCATGTTAATCACGTCCTCGCGGCTCAAATGCCCAATGCCTTCCAACCGCTCACGCCAGATGGGTGCATCGGTCAGCATGGCTTCGTAATCATCAAAGGCGGCGGGCAAAATCTCCAGCAGATGGCGCAAATTGCCCAGAAATGCCGGCGGCAGATCTTTCCAAACGCCGCCCACGCGGATATAGCTCAGCGTGAGCCGGGCGCCGCAGACCATTTCAAAAAGGTCCAAGATGCGCTCGCGCTCGCGCGTGGCGTACATGAGCAGGCTCATACCGGTGCCGCAGACATCCAGGGCGTGGGTGGAAAGCCAGAAAAGGTGAGAAGAGATGCGCTGTAATTCGCTCATAATGACGCGGATGACTTGCGCCCGCTCGGGAATTTCCAGACCCAGCATCTTTTCGACCGCCAAAACGTAGCCCAGATTGTTATTCATGGACGACAAGTAATCCATGCGGTCGGTATAATAGACAAAATCTTTGTAGCGCTTATTTTCGCCAGTTTTCTCAAAGCCGCTGTGCAGATAGCCCAGATCGGCATCCACGTTGATCACCGTTTCACCATCCAGCTCGACGGCCAGCCGCAACACGCCATGGGTGCTGGGGTGGTGTGGCCCCATGTTGATGATCATATTTTCGCGGCTCATGCCGGGGGGCACTTCGGGCGGTACGCTTTCGGCGGGCAATACTTGCTTGCCCAGCGTTTCAAACTCAGGATCGCCCCAGGTGAAGCTAAAGGGCACCTCTTCGCCACCCAGCGGCATATCTTTGCGCAGCGGATGGTTGGGCCAGTGGGCCGGCATGAGAATGCGGCGCGGGTCCGGGTGGTTCACAAAGGTGATGCCCATGAGATCCAGCACCTCACGCTCGGGCCAGTTGGCGCCCTGATAGACCGAGGTCAAGCTGTCCACTTGCGGCTCTTCGTCATTTTCCAGCGGGCAAATGACCGTAATGTGCTGCTTGCGGGCATAGGAGCGCAGCTGATAGACAGTCTGAAACCGGCGGCCATTCAAGGGCTGGGGCAGCTTGGAACAGTCCACCGCACTGACATCAATCAGCGCTTCGTAGGCAAGTTCGGCATCCTCTTTGAGAAATTTGGCCAGGTTTAGCAATTGGTCGGGCTGCACGTAGACTATCTGCTGACCATTGTGCACACCGGCGGCAAGGATGCCATCGCCAAAGCGCTCGACAATGCGCTGTGTATCTGCGGTTTCGCCAGCGGGCATGGGCGCCATAGCCGGAATCGACGGATCGTTCAGGCTGGGCAATACTTCATACTGGCGGTGAATTGGAGAGACCTTGAGCATTCTATTCTCCAAACATAAATATTCTGGGCGTTTGAAGGTGGGGATACGGGAGCAAGAAGCTTGCCGTAATTCCCATCCGACGCATATAGCCTAGCGCACAGCTTCTTGGGCGCGCAAGGTGTCTAATGTTTCAATGCCTTCGGGACCGACCATGGCATCGGCCAAGGCGTTGCGTTGATACAGGGCAAATGTTTCGCGGCCTTGCTTTTCGCGCAATTTGTCCAGCGCATAGAGCAGCGCTTCGGGGCGCGGCGGGCAGCCCGGCACATAGACATCCACGGGGATGACTTTATCTACCCCTTGGATAATGGCATAGTTGTTAAACGGCCCACCGGCGCTGGCGCAGATGCCCATGGCAATGACCCATTTGGGTTCCAACATCTGGTCATAAAGTCGTTTGACCACCGGCGCCATTTTGTTGCTGACGCGGCCAGACACAATCATTAGGTCGGCTTGGCGCGGGCTGGCGCGAAATAGCTCCGACCCATAGCGGGCAATATCGTGCCGCGCCGTGCCGGTGGCAATCATCTCAATGGCGCAACAGGCCAGGCCAAAGAGCAATGGCCAGGTGCTGTTTTGGCGACCCCAGTTGACCAGCTTCTCTAAATTGGTGGTGAGAATGCCTTCCGGCAATTTTTGTTCAAGACCCATGATGTGAAAATGACCTTTGTTGTGCAAAAAGCTACGTTTGTGCAAACAACTGCTTCGGACAAAATATCAATTTCGTGGTGCGTCGTGCGTGAACCGGTTGAGAATCTTGTATGGTTGCAAGTAACTCTACGGGTTCACGCACGACGCACTACGCAAAAGTTTCATTTAATCGGGAATTGTTTTGCTGGCCTCAGTCTTCCCAGCGCAGAGCGCCTTTCTTCCATTCATACAGGAAACCAAAGACGAGGAGGATGAGGAAAAAGCCCATGGGGGCAAATGCTTGCCAGCGTAGTTCACGCAGCGTAACCGCCCAGGGATATAAAAAGAGGACTTCAATATCAAAGAGCAAAAAGAGCATGGCAACCATATAATATTTAATGGGAAAGCGTCGGCGGGCATCGGCAAAGGGGATCATGCCCGATTCATATGGTTCTAGCTTTTGCTTGTTTTGGCGGCTGGGACCCAACAGGCTGGGACCAATGACGGCAATGGCGCCAAAACCAATGGCGATAATAACCAAAATCAAGAGCGGAAGATAATCAATTGCCACGAACTACATTCTCCTTTTGGGCAGAACCAATGCTCAGGGTTTGCGCAATTTTAAAAGGACATGCACATGATTGATAACTTGCGTCAATAGTTTATGTTGATCGCTGATAACTTGCTGAATTCTATTCGTGCATTTTATCACGAGCTAATTTTGGTGTCCAATATTGAGCAGTTGCCATTGTGAAAATAAAATGTTGTCTATGTACCATTTCTTGCTGCTGCATGGCCGTTACGTACGTTGTGCGGCTGTTTTGTATTCCCGTTGGCAGTGTGGCTATTCTATATTGGGGACTTGAATATTCCCCCATAATTCTCACGCGGTTATGTTGTGAAACTTGCTGCGGTCCCGCATGATTTTGGCGTAAAACCATGTCACGAGTGGCTGGATTTTTCACTATATATTACTGTGTATTGTGCAAAAATAAATCTGTTTTTAGCAGGCTACAGACTTTCTATTTATCTTGGTTGTATGTTATGATGGCGATTGTTCAATTATACACAATCGATTTGACAGGGCTGAATTGAGGGTTTGGTTTGTTAATTCTTGATTGATCCCTAACCAATTTTTGGTGAATCCCTCATTAATTTTAGATCAAAAATAGTCACTAGTAGTTGTTAACGAAAGGCGCCGTGATGCTGCAAGGTTATGCCTTTGTGCTAATTTTAAGTGGAATTGCATTTATTCTGCCGGTAGCTGCCACCTTTATGGGCTATCTTTTAGGCCCGCGCAAACCTGATGCCATTAAGGGCGACACCTATGAGAGTGGTGTTGAGACGATTGGTGATGCATGGGTGCAGTTTCGTGCGCAGTACTATTTGATTGGGCTTATCTTCCTTATTTTTGATGTGGAAGTCATTTTTCTATTTCCCATTGCATTGGCCTACCGCAATTTGAGTCTCTTTGGCGTTGCGGCAACTATCACTTTTGTGCTGATCTTGATCCTTGGGCTGCTCTTGGAATGGCGCAAAGGTTCGTTGGAGTGGCAGTAAAAATTCTATTATAAGACTTGCGCGGCGCCAGCGGATCGCCCGGAGCGTATGTGTGGCGAGTCTGGCGATTTTTACGCGGTTGCCGGCGTGAGGCCTATATCATTGTATCATCTTGGGCCTATAGGACTTGTCGGCAGTACTTGATTGTGGAGGAAGCGTATGCAGCAGGAATGGTTGTGGAGTGATTCCTTAATAAATTTATTTACTGGGTTGGGAATGCCCAAGTTCTTGGCCATTGGGTTGGCTTATGGTTTGGGCGCCTTTATCCTGGCTAATGTGGGTTTGATATTGACCCTGGCGCTGATCTGGATTATGCGCAAAGTGCTTAGCCGCATCCAGGATCGCATTGGCCCCAATCGTGTGGGACGGTATGGTCTTTTTCAGACCGTGGCCGATGCCATGAAGCTGCTCTCCAAGGAAGTGATACGCCCCGCCCATTCGGATATGATTACGTACGATTTGGCGCCCGTGTTCTCTGTGTTTGGCGTCATTATGATCTTGGCTGTAATTCCTTTTGCCCCCGGTTTGATTGGCGTCGACCTCAACATTGGCGTTCTTTATCTGGTTGCCCTCGGCTCTGTGGGTATTATGGCAGACTTAATGGCTGGGTGGAGCAGTAACAATAAATATGCTTTATTGGCTGGATTTCGTGTGGTGGCGCAGCTGCTGAGTTATGAAATCCCCATGGTGCTTTCCATGTTGGCGCCCGTTCTGCTGTTGGGCACCATGCGCATGGGTGAGATATCGGCCGCACAGGGCTTGCACGTCTTGGGCCTCAATTTGGGGTTTGGCTGGCTGGTATTCCTGATGCCGGGTGCTTTCCTCATTTTCTTTATTAGCGCTCTGGCCGAAAGCGAACAGACCCCGTTCGATTTGTTGGAAGCGGAATCTGAATTGATTTCTGGTTTCCACATTGAATATTCGGGCATGAAGTTCGCCATGTTCTTTCTGGCCCAATTTATCAACACATTCTTCTTGGGCGCGATTGCCGTTACGCTCTTTCTCGGCGGCTGGCAAGGTCCATTTGTCGATAATTTGCCCGCTCCGTTTAGCCAGATTTTGGGCCTGATCTATTTCAATATTAAGACCTTTGCTGTCTACATAGCGATTGTTTGGATCAAGGGCACTTTTCCCCGTATTCGTGTAGACCAAATGATGTCCTTTGCTTGGAAGGTGCTGGTGCCGCTGGTGCTGTCGTTGATCCTGTGGGAGATGATTGCCCTGAAGCTGCCGGGCGGCGCTGTGATTCAGTATGGCGCTGTGTTGGTGGGCAACCTGGTCGTCATTGGCGTTGTGCTCAATATTCTGGGCAACCACTTTAAGCGGGAGCAAGTGCGCAGCAAGCGCGCGTTCGAGCCCAAGACGCTCATTGGCACCATGCGGCCGGCGCCCACGGCTGAGACAGCCGCTGCCGGTGATTAATGAAATTTCTACACTGGCTCATCTGTGACAAGTGTGAAAACGCAATCATTTGTTCGCAGCAAAATCATCGGTTTTCACACTTTCGGTTGATGAGCGTTCTACATTCGAGATAGGATTGATTCGATGCCTGCAAATTTAGATGAACTTATCGCGCAATTGCCCACGTTTCAGCAATTTATGTTTGTGCAGGTGGCGCTCTTTACGGCCGTTATGGCGCTGTTGGTTGTATTGGCGCGCAATCTGTTTCACAATGCCCTGGCATTGGTGGGCGCCCTGTTTGGCGTAGCGGGTCTTTATGCGCTGCTTGAGGCTGAATTTTTAGCCGTCAGCCAGGTGCTGATTTATGTGGGCGGCATTTCGACGCTGATTACATTTGCAATTATGTTGACCCGCGGCATGATGTTTGGCGATACGTCACCCAATAACCGGCAAGCAGGTACGGCGGCCATTGTCATTGGCACCATGTTTAGCGTTATGGCTGGCTTCCTTTTGCAAGTGCCCTGGCAAGAGGCCTACGTAGAGTTGGGTGATGGTCAGGCCATTATTGCCAATTTGGGTCGTCTGTTTGTAAATGAGTATTTGATCCCCTTTGAAATGATGGCGCTGCTGTTGCTGGTGGTGCTGGCCGGGGCGATTATGCTGGCGCGCGACCACATGATTGAGTAAATAGCTATACTACGGTTGTGATGAAAACGGCAGTTTCCCGTTAGCGTCTTAGTCAGAAAAACTGCGGTTTTTATTCAGCGTAAAGTATATCTGTGAATTTACGGACAGACCCGAAGAAACCTATTGTGCGTCACATATTGCATAGATGAAATCCAGCGTAGGTCCGCAGCGCAATGCGAAAGCGGTCACGCAACCCGCAATATGAACCCGCAACATGTCTTAAGGATTCAGCAATGGTTCCAATTACCTGGTATCTTATTTTAGCCGCCTTTTTATTCTCTTGTGGGCTATACGCGGCGCTGGCTCGGCGCAACGCCATTGCCGTGCTGATTGGGGTTGAGCTGATGCTCAACGCCGTCAACATCAACCTGATTGCATTTTGGCGCTATGGTGAAAATGTTGAAAACCTGGCTGGCCAAATGTTTTCCATTTTTGTCATTGCCATTGCGGCGGCAGAGGCGGCTGTGGGGCTAGCCCTCATTATTTCTGTGTATCGCAATCGCAAGACGGTAAATTTGGACGAGTTGGACGTTCTGCAAGGATAGTGCTTAGGCGGAATGGAACACAGCCGAACTGATGCTGCAGATTTGGTTTGGTTGAATTCCATCTGCACCTGGGGCTCGCTTTGCCAAAGAGGTCTTTGAAAATTGCAGAAACAGCAGCTGACGGGGACGCTTGAAGAACAGTGTGACTTCCTATATAGGCTTGCCGAAGAAAAGATGGCGGAAGGGAATTACACGGGCGCGGCCCATGCGTTGAAGGAAGTGGTTCGGCACCTCCCTTCTTTTCGTAACGCAGCCGAGTTATTGCAGATAGCACAGCAGCGCAAGAAAGAGCAGCGCAAACTTCTCTCCTTCGCTATTTTGGGCGCCATTGCGTTTACAGCGCTTGGCACCTGGCTACAGCTCGCCAATGATCTGATTTTTATAGTTCTCATTGCTGTGGGAGCTGTTGTCGGTTACGGAGTTGGTAATTTGACAACTGGTTCCCGTAAATTATCTTGAACACGATTTACGCAGCGCAAATGGTTCGCCATGGGCGGGAAGCATCTCATATGAGGCGACTCTTGCTCCTGGCTTGCGTAAGTCTTACTGAAATGAGGTTGACTGAATGGAAGGATTTCTGAACCTGGCTTGGCTGGCGCCCGTTCCGCCATTCCTGGCCTTCCTGGCAATTGTCCTCTTTACCAATCGCAATAAGACCGTTAGCGCGCTCGTGGCCATTGGGGGGGCAGTAATCAGCTTCTTGCTGAGCTGGCCCATTGCGTTTGCCGCGTTTGGCGCCGAACATTTTGGCGCACATCCCGTGGAAGGCCAGCTTTTCTCGATTCCAACTGGCAATAGCGCAATCCATGTGGGGTATCTGGTTGACGCCCCCAGCGCGTTGATGCTCTTTATGGTCTCTTTCCTACTGGTTATGATTTTTGTGTACGCCAGTGGCTACATGACCTTCCCGCATCATCTGAGCGTGGCGGATTACCCGTTGGCGGCTTCGCAGGGCAAAGATCCCCGCTATAGCCGTTTTATGGCCTACATTAGTCTCTTTGCCACCGGCATGATGGGACTGGTCGTCTCCAATTCGCTGATTACCTTCTTTATCTTTTGGGAGGTAATGGGTCTGTGTTCATATTTGCTCATTGGCTTTTGGTATGAAAAAGCCTCGGCGCGTGCGGCCAGTATTAAAGCCTTTATGACTACGCGTGTGGGTGATGTGATCATGCTCATTGGCATGATGATGCTCTATATTTATAGTGAGCCCAGCAGCCTCATGTTTAGCGAAATGTTGAACGTGCATAATCTGGAGCATCTGGCTGAGTTGAGTATGCCCACAAACTGGGCGGTCATTGGCGGCTTGCCGATCATTGGTATTATCTCCGTATTGATTTTCTTTGGCACCATCGGCAAAAGCGCCCAGTTCCCGCTGCACGTTTGGCTGCCGGACGCCATGGAAGGCCCCACGCCAGTTAGCGCCATGATTCATGCCGCGACTATGGTGTCGGCTGGCGTTTTCCTGTTGATCCGCCTCTATCCACTTTATGCGGTAACGCTGGAAGCCGCGCCGGCTGCCATGCAGTTTGTCGCCTTTATTGGCGGCTTTACGGCGCTCTTTGCGGCGACCATTGCCGTGGCGCAGTGGGACATCAAGCGCGTGCTGGCCTATTCTACGATTAGCCAGCTTGGCTATATGGTGGCCGCCATTGGCATCGGCGCTTTTCCAGCTGCGCTTTTCCACTTACTAACCCATGCCTTTTTTAAGGCATTGCTCTTCTTGGGCTCCGGCAGCGTGATTCACGGTGTGGAGCATGGGCTACACCATGTGCATGAACATAGCCACGGTCACGATGCGCATGGTGACGAGCACGGACATGGGCATCACGCGCCGGCGCTGATTCAGCGGCCCGATGGTGTGTTGAACCCTGAAGATGCGCAAGACATGCGCAACATGGGGGGGCTGTTGGAGCGGATGCCGCGTACGGGCTGGACTTTCATCATTGGTGGTTTGGCGCTATCGGGCTTTCCGCTGCTTACGGCTGGCTTCTGGTCGAAGGACGAGATTCTGTCATTTGCGTGGGATGGTGGCAACACGATTGTGTTTTGGACGTTGGCGCTGGCGGCTTTCCTCACAGCCTTTTATACCATGCGCCAAATTGGCATGACCTTCCTGGGCGCGCCGCGCACGGAGATGGCCGAGCATACGCCGGAGAGTGTACCAACCATGACCTGGCCGTTGCTGCTGATTGCGCCTTTTGCCATTTTCCTCGGCTGGGTTGGCATACCGGGCTGGTTTGGGATTCCCAACTGGTTAGAGGGCTTTTTGGAGCACCACATTGAGTATAATCAATTTCACGTGGCGCACCCGCATTTTAGCTTTGTGCCGCTAAGCGTTTCGCTAATTGTGGCGCTGGGCGGTTTGGCTGTGGGCTACATGGTCTACGGCCAGGGGCTGCGTGAAGGCGAAGTGGACCCCGTGCGCAAGCTGTTGGGACCCATTTGGGTCGTGTTCCACAACAAGTATTATATTGATGAGCTGTATCAATATACGATTATCACGTTTACATTGCTGCTGACTAATTTGCTCTACTTGGTTGATGCAAAGTGGGTCATTGACCCGATTGTGAATGCCGTGGGGCGCTTTGGGGTCTGGCTGGCGCAGGTGGGCGCCGCGTTTGACCGGCTTATTGTGGACGGGCTTGTCAATGGGGTGGCCGCAGTCACCAATCTGTTTGGCGGCTGGTTGCGCAACACGCAGGACGGCAAGGTGCAAGTGTATCTCATGGTTGTGGCCGTCTCGATGATGGTCTGGCTGCTGCTGCGGGCCATGCCGATTTTGTTGACGCTGGTTTAATCAAAATAATTTCGCTCATCAGCCGAAAGTGTGAAAACGAAATAATTTGCAGTCGCAAAATCGTCGATATTCACACTCTTTACAGATGAGCCAAGAATTTTTAATAGAACATAAAGCGATTTATTTGATCAATCGATTATGCGGGTTGGGTAGAACATATACAAATCTCCTAATCTGTGCAATCGGCTGATTAACATCCAAGTTTTGCGGAGGGAAAAGGTAGATGGAATCCCAGAACGTATGGTTGCTGCCGGTGATTCTGTTTTGGCCAGCAGTTTCGGCAATTTTCGTCTTGTTTAGCAATAATGACCGCCTGATCAAATGGGGCTCGATTGTGGCCAGTTTGGTGCCGCTGATTTTGAGCATCTATTTGATGAGCGCCTATGATTATACAGCCGGCGGCATGCAGTTCGAGGTGCGTGCACCTTGGATCGAATCACTCAACGCCTCGTTTCATTTGGGCGCAGATGGTCTGAGCGTGCCGCTGATTTTCCTAACGGCGGTGCTTTCCACGCTGAGCATCTACTACAGCGCCGGCACCATCCGCATGCGGGTAAAAGAATATTTCTGCATGTTTCACCTGCTGATGATGAGCATGTTTGGCGTTTTTATGGCGCTGGACTATGTGCTCTTCTACGTTTTCTGGGAGATCAGCCTGGTGCCCATGTATTTGCTCATCGGCATTTGGGGTGGCGCCAACCGCAATTATGCGGCGATCAAGTTCTTTATTTATACATTGATCGGTTCAGTGGCCATGCTGCTGGCTATCCTGGCTATCTATTTTGTCACGGGTACATTTGACATTATTGATGCCGCCGCCGCCAAGCCCTTTGCGGACTTCCCGCCCGATCGCGCCCTGCTGCTTGGCAGCTTGGTGTTCTGGGGCTTCTTCTTTGGCTTTGCTTTCAAAGTCCCCAGCTTCCCCTTCCATACTTGGTTACCCGATGCCCATACCGAGGCGCCGACTGCCGGTAGCGTTATTCTGGCCGGTGTATTGCTCAAGCTGGGTGCATATGGCTTCCTGCGCATTGTGCTGCCCACGCTGCCGGTGGCCAGTCAATACTGGTCGCAATGGGTTGTGGCGCTCGGCGCCATTGCCATTGTGTATGGTGCGTTTGTCTGTGTGGCCCAAACCGACCTCAAGCGGCTCATTGCCTATAGTTCAGTGAGCCACATGGGCTATGTCATGTTGGGGATTGGCGCCGCGGCAAATGTGTTAACGCCCGAAGGCCAAAAGGCCGCCATGGAAACGTTCAACCTGAGCCAGCAGACCGTAATGGACAGCGCCGCCATGGCCATAAATGGCGCGACGCTGCAAATGTTCAATCACGGCATTATTACGGGTGCACTCTTTTTGTTAGTTGGCGTGATTTACGAACGGGCCCACACTCGTGATCTCTCTCTCTTTGGCGGCCTTTCTACCAAGACGCCACACTATTATGGCCTGATGATGGTGGCCGGTTTTGCCAGCTTGGGGCTACCGGGTTTGGCCGGCTTTTGGGCAGAGTTTTTCACCTTCCGAGGTGCGTTCGCCATTGTGCCATACTGGGCGGCTTTTGGCGCCATCGGCATTGTGATGACGGCGGTTTACATTTTGTGGCGCATTATTCAGAATGTCTTCCTGGGTGAGTATGATCCACACAAGCTGCACCATTGGACCACTGTGTATGGTGAAGAGGCGGATGGGCCAACAGATATGGCCCTCTTTGAGAAGATTACCTTGTGGCCGCTGGTCATTGGGATGTTTGTGTTGGGTATCTACCCCACCTTTATCCTGAACTACTTTAACGGCTCTGCTGTTTCTATTTTGGCCTACATCCAGTCGCTGTATTCTTAAGCTGGCAGAGTTGCAAGGTCGCAATAAGGCGCAATCAAATTGTGGCCGGCCATCTTGCAACTCTGCAACCTTGCAACTCTGCAATCTAGGAGAACTGTTGTGAGCGAAATCGGTATCGGGTCTTTAGGCTCAATTTTGCCCGAAATCATTCTGATTGTTGGTGGGTTATTGATCCTGCTGCTAGACATGATTCAGAATAGCACAACCTACCAGCGTGAGAGTGGTCGCGGTTTTATGGCCGTGGCTGTGCTCTTTCTGGTCGTTAGTTTGGTGGGCGCACTACTGCAAATGCTCTCTTTTGGCAGTCCAACCAGCCAGGGACCGCACGTGGCTGCCTATCTGGTGGATATTGATCCGTTCACCAGCTTTATGAAGATGACCATTTATATTGGCATGACGCTAGTTGCCATTGCCGGCGGTAGCTATATGAACCGCTATTCTCCGCGCATGGGGCGGGGCGAATTCTGGTCACTTTTCCTCTTTACGTCAATGGCCATGGGCATGGTCGTAAGCGCCAATAACCTTATTTTGCTATTTTTGTCCTTCGAATTTCTTTCCATCTCTAGCTATATTTTGGCTGGTTATTTGCGTAACAACGTGCGCAGCAGTGAAGCGGGTCTCAAATATTTCCTCTATGGCTCGGTGGCTTCATCGGTCATGCTGTACGGCATGAGTCTGTTGTATGGCGTTTCGGGCTCCTTGAATCTGACCGAAATTGCGCAGGCCATGGCCGCCAATACGGACTTTAGTATTGTGGCGCTGCCCGCAGTTTTGATGCTCATGGTGGGGCTGGGTTTCAAAATGACGCTGGCTCCTTTCTTCCAGTGGGCGCCAGACACATACGATGGCGCGCCCACTCCCGTGACGGCCTATCTGTCGACGGCATCCAAGGCGGCTGGCTTTGCCGTGACCGCCCGTCTGTTGCTTATTGGCCTGGGCGCGTTTAGCGTCGAATGGGTGCCGGTGCTTTCTGGTCTGGCCATTTTGACCATGACTGTGGGCAACCTAATGGCATTGCGCCAAAATAGCGTCAAGCGCATGTTGGCCTACAGCTCGGTGGCACAGGCCGGTTACATGCTCATGGGGTTGGTGAGCGTTGTTTCCGCTTCGCAGGCCGAATTATCCCAAATTGACTTGGCTTCACTGGGCATGAACGGTCTCAACGGCCTGCTGATCTATCTCTTTGCCTATCTCTTTACCAACATTGGCGCCTTTATGGTGGTCATGGCCATTGAAGAAGATAGCGGCAGCCATGATATTTCTGCGTACCGTGGTCTCATGCAGCGTTCGCCCGGGTTGGCGCTGGCCATGCTCATCTTCTTGCTCAGCCTGACCGGTATTCCGTTGACTGGTGGCTTTATGGGCAAATTCTATGTCTTTGGCGCCGCCGTCCAGCATCAATACTTCTTCCTGGCCGCGGCCGGCTTTATCAATGCGGGTATTGCGGCGGGTTACTATCTACGCGTGGTGGCCGCCATGCTTTATGAACCGGCCGTTGATGCCAACGGCGCCGAAATTGCGCCTAAGCCCCTGAATATGGGCATGGCGCTACAGTTGACCTTGGCCATTTGTGTGCTGGTCACTTTATGGATTGGCATCTACCCACCCAACTTTATTGACCTTGCCAATGATGCTTCTCGACACCTGTTGGCGCTGCGGTTCTAGCCAACACGCGCTTACAAATCAGACCTCAAAAAACGTCAAAGGATGGAACCTTCTCCATCCTTTGACGTTTTTTTTGTTCGAAGTATAATCATGGGGCAGTTCAACTATTATGTATAAACAAAATAGTATTGGTATCCCAGAAGTTCGACTTCTCCGAGAAGTCGAACTTCTATGCCGGTATTAATTTATAAATCTGTAAAAGTTGAATCGAATTTACGGATAGGTTCTTACCCTAACACCATTCTGCTTATTTAATGCTTGTCCGTAAATTCTCTGTGCCAAACCGATCTGTCAGAGAGAGCACAGGAATTCACAACCGAATTTACGGATAGGTTCTTAGCCTAACACCAATCTACACCTTCAATTATCTATGACGGTTAAGTACGCTGGCCTAAAACTAAGCCTGCTCTTTTGTTGCCTGTCCCTGCTGATCGCATGGGCATTTATGTGGCCGCGTTGGGGATTTGCCCAAGGCGGCGCAGTTCCCACGCGGAATGCCGCCATTAGCCTGGCGGTCATGCCTGGAGAGCCAAACCACGTGCTGGCGGGCGTGATCAATTCACCCGATCCACCTACCATCTTTTACAGCTTGGATGGCGCGGTGAGCTGGCGGCGCGCCGACCGTGGTCTGCCTGAGAATATTAGCATTGCTGGTTTAGCTTTTGACCCGCAAAATCCCGATTTGGTGCTGGCGGGTGATGGTGGTTTTGGCCTGCTCTTTCGCAGTTTAGATGGCGGACGTACTTGGAATGAGTCTCCTGCCATTCAATCATTGCTTACCGAAAACAGTGCTGTCGGCGAATTGATCGCCTCCGTGCAAAACCAGCGCACGGTCTTTTATGCCAGCACGCGTTGGGACGGCGTTTTTCGCAGTGAGGATGGCGGTGTTTTTTTGGAGAAGCTGGATGGCGGGCTGGCGGGAGAGGCGCGCCGCGTGCGCGAAGTGGCCGTGTATGAGGATGTGGTCTATGCCGGTACGCACAATGGTCTCTATCGCCTGTTGCCTACGGCCACCGCATGGGAACAGGTGACCGGATTTCCCGTTACGATTGTGTTTAGCTTGGTGACCACGCCCGATGCCGTCTATGCTGGCGCCGCCGATGGTCTATACGTCAGCACAGATGGGTTGACTTGGAATCGCGTCAACGGCTTTCCCAACACGGTGGTCTACGACATTGTGAGCAGTGGCGCGCGGCTCGTGGCTGGTACTGAAACAGGCTTATGGGCCGGAACCGGCGAAACGTGGGAGCAACCGCTGCTCAATGGCGCACCCTATGCGGGTGTGGTCTATGCCGTGGCCAATACAATTGAAGCTCCCCGCACCATCTACGCTGGTACGGTGACCGACTGGGTGCTACGCAGCGATGACGACGGACGTACATTCTTTTCTGTGGCCAATATGCCGCGCTTGGATGTGCGTGCGGCCCTGGCCACGGCCACGCCCACCTTTACGCCCTCGCCCACGCCCACCGATACGGCCACGCCCACCAATACACCCACGGAAACGCCCACGGCCACCGATACGGCCACGCCTACGGAAACGCCCACCTTTACGCCGACGGTGACCGATACGCCGACGCAAACGCCCACGGACACGCCGGTTCCTACCGATACACCCGTACCAACGGAGACACCGACGCCCACATTTACACCCACCGAAACGCCGCTGCCCACGGCTACGCCGGTTAATGCGCCTGTGCTAGAGTCTGGCCCTACATTAACAACCACTGTGACAACCACTGGGGAAGTGACGGACGCCAGCCCCATTACCATTCCCGTCGATTTGCCGCTTGGCGATGTGGATGTCGAGCAGCCGCTGACCGTTACGCTGCCTATTTCGTTGACCGAGGTGCTGACGGATGCAGCCGCTGAAACGGCGCCGGTTACGCAAACGGGACCCGTTGCGATTGTGATCCCTACGGCGACAGATACGCCCACAGCCTTGCCGGCGCCACCCACGCCAACTGCCACGTTGACGCCCGAGCCATCACCCACCGAGACCGCCACGCCGGAACCGACCAACACGCCAACGATTACGCCCACGCCCACGGCAACGCCCACACCCATTGATGTGGTGGAGGTAATGACCGAAAATTTGCCGCCCATTTTGGTGGGGCTCAGCATTATGCTGGTTGTGGTGGTCTTAGGGGCCGGCTTGTCACTGGTGCGCGGCCCGCGCGATATTTAGACCATGCACAAATTACTGCAACCGCTGCTCGATTTTCTTTCTGCCCAGCGAATAGCAGAACCAACCACGTGGGACCGCTGGCAGATCACTCCCATTCGCGGGGGCGCCAACAGTTTGGTGTATCGGGCGACAGCGCCGGAAAATGATCTGGCTATCAAATTTATGGTGCGGGATGGCCGCCAACGCGCCCAGCGTGAATTCTGCGCTTTGACCGCGTTGCACCAATCTGGGCTGGCCATCGCACCGTCGTCGATTTTGCTGGAAGATACGGGGTATGCGCAATCGGTCATGGTGCAGAGCTGGCTGGATGGACAGGTGATAGATGCGCCGCCTGCCAGCGAAGCAGAGTGGCAGCGGCTGGTTGAGCAACATGCGCTGATCCACAGCGTGGCGGCGGACAAAACAGATTTACCCCTGCGCGCGGTGATTAGCCCAAATTCTTTGGCCGGTTGCCACCAAGCGCTTCAGACGCAGCTTCAGTCGATTCCAGTGGAGAAACGTACACCTGAATTGCAGGCGCTGGTCGAACGCTTTTACGCCTTGCCAATCCAAGCATGGCCCACGGCGCCGGCCATGCTGTGCCACGATGACGCCAATATTACCAATTTTGTGCGGCGCTCTGGCCTGTGGGCCACGGTGGATTGGGAAAATAGCGGCTGGGGCGACCCGACTTTTGATATTGCCGATCTGATGGCGCATCCTGGCTATATGACGGTGGGGCATGACCGTTGGCACTGGGTGGTGCAAACATATTGCGACATGATTGGTCAACCCATTGCCGCCCGCCGCATTTGGATCTACTATCAAATGATGTTGGTCTGGTGGGTGGCGCGCCTGGAGCGCGCTCTGTATGAGATCCCCGCGGGGCTGGATCCGCGGCTGGTGGAGCGGCCACCCACCTGGCAACGTGATATATTAAATAAACGCAAGCATTACGTTGATAGGGCAGTTCAGCTCTTTGAGTCGCGCGTCATTCATTGACCCCCTCACGATCGTTGCCGCCTTGCAGCTATTGCTGTTTGGTACAGCCCGCAGCTGGTGTGCCAGGCCAGAACCGTATGACTGGCTTGGCAATTTTGACGCAGGGTTGCGTAACTGCTATCCCAATAGACACTGATGAATGGTGTCATTCTTATGAAAACACTTGCCCAATTGCTTTCTCATTTAACCGATGCTCAGCTCCACGGCGACTATGATCCAGCGACTATCACAATTATGGCGGTCACTGGGGATAGCCGCACCGTGTTGCCGGGTACGCTTTTTGTAGCCGTTGCCGGAGGCACTTTTGATGGCCACCGCTTTTTAACACGCGCCGCCGCCATGGGGGCCGCCGCCATGATGGGTGTGAAATCGCCTGCTGAACTGCGCGCCGCCGGCATGGAGCTGCCCGATGGGCTGCCATACATCCAAGTTGGGCAGAGCCGCCAAGCCCTGGCCATTTGTAGTGCCGCCCTGCATGACTTCCCCAGCCGCGCCATGACGGTGATTGGCATTACCGGCACCGATGGCAAAACCACCACATCGACGCTGCTGGAAAGTATCTTGATCGAAGCCACCCGCTCCGCTACGTTTCCCGCTGGGCGCGTCGGCGTCATCACCACTGTGGGGGCGCGCATTTGTGGTCAGGAGAGCGACACAGGTTTTCATGTCACCACGCCCGATGCGCCGGCTGTGCAGGCATTTTTGGCGCAAATGCGCGATGCCGGCTGCCAATATGCCGTGGTCGAATGCACCAGCCACGGGTTGGCCCAAGATCGGGTGGCCGCCATTGATTTTGATGTGGCGGCGGTGACCAATATTACCCATGAGCACATCGACTGGCACCAGACGCGCGATGCCTATGTGGCCGCCAAGGCGTTACTTTTTCGGGCGCTTTTTGCCGCGCCGTCCAAAATCGATGCGCCCAAAATTGCCCTGCTCAACGGGGATGATCTAGGCGGTTATGGTACCGCTACGGGCAGCTTGAGCGCATTGCAGCAGGCATTGGCAGAAGAAGCAGCGCAGAGCGAACTGCCGGTGCCGGTGCAAAGGTATGGCCTGGCCACGCCCGCGGCAGAGATTGCCCACCAGCGCCATGCCGCGCTGGATCTGTACGCAGCAGATGTAGAAAGCTTGCCCGACGCCACGCGTTTTGTCTTGCATTGGCCGGGCGGGCAGTTTGCTATTGCGTCGACGCTCATTGGCGATTTTAACATTTACAATGTGCTGTGCGCCGCTGGAGTGGCGCTGGCGTTGGGCGTTGAGCCACTCATTATCCAGCGCGCCGTGGCAACCTTTGCCGGCGTTTCGGGACGCATGGAACGCATTGACTGTGGCCAGCCATTTCTGGCGCTAGTCGACTTTGCCCATTCGCCCGCCAGCCTGGAGCGAGCGCTGACCACGCTGCGTCCGTTGGTGGGGACAAATGGACGACTGATTGCCGTATTTGGCAGCGCCGGACTGCGCGATGTGGCCAAGCGGCGGCTCATGGGTAACGTAAGCGGTCGCTTGGCAGATTTCACCGTGATTACCGCCGAGGACCCACGCACAGAAGATTTGGCGGCCATCAATCGCGCCATTGCCAGCGGTGTGTTGGAATATGCTGCTGACCAGGCGTTTACGATTGTGCCGGACCGGACGGAGGCGATCCAATATGCCGTGGACATGGCTGGCCCTGGCGACGTGGTGGCGGCATTTGGCAAAGGCCATGAACGCAGCATGTGCTTTGGTGAAACCGAATATCCATGGAGCGATCAAGATGCCATGCGGGCGGCGCTGAAACAACGATTTGGGCACTAGTACACGACGGCCTAAGTGCGCCTACGGTTAAGAAGTTCGACTTCTCCGAGAAGTCGAACTTCTGACGCCACGGCCAACCATCGGTTTATTTACGCCGTTGTGTACTAGCTTGCTAACAAACATTTGTGAGCAGCGGATTGCCCACTCTGCCATCCATCTCTTTCCATACCCCACATCTTTCTGGCCTTGAGTGGAGGCCAGGTGCGTCGCACGGTCCGCGGCCGCTGTGACTGCCCAGACATCGTCTGGACCGTGCGTCGCACACGGGTAGACGCGAACGATGCTCGAAAACAGTGTGCGACGCACCGGTCACAAACCGATCTGTTTCGCCCTGTTCTCTGCGACCGGTGCGACGCATAGATCCATTCGCCCCACTTGTGGGTAAAGCTGAGCATCCATGGGCGGGCCGAAAATCCTGAAAATCTGTGCAATCTGTGGAACCCTTGGGGAAATGCGCTGCGCAGGCTAACAGCGCTTGTGCGATGACCTGATCTAGTGTATTATTTATGAGCTATATTCAGGAGAAACGCCCCCTCTTTCATTTTGTCACGACATACGCAGCGCCAGTGGATTGCCAAGCGTGAATCCGTCTGCATTCGACACAATTGTAGTCGAGCTTGCGTAAAGCCCGGCTTGCGTAAAGTCCGGTTCGTATGAATAAACAAGAGACATCCTCACCTCGGGCAAATGTTCCCAGTTTTGGTCATCCACATTTGTCTGCATAAATAAGAACACATGTATTTATTATTAGTAGACCGCCATGGCAAGAGATAGAGCTAGATGCATCAATTAGGACTGATGCCAAAATCACCAGTGCCGTTGCGTTGTACTGATTATCAAGCGACATCATTTACGACCACACGCAAAAGGAGACTGCACATGCAGGGAAAATCAAAGATTCTTGGCGTCTTCTTGGTTCTATTAAGCGCCTTTATGTTAAGCGCCTGTGGAGGCGGTAGCACTGGTTCCACATGGTTCAATCTGCCTTCGATTCCGTTGCGCATTCAGCCGGACGGCACGGCCAAAGTGTTTGGATTTAGCCTTGGCCCCAATCCCATTGTGCCGGCGGCCACGCTGCAACAATTGCAGGCGGCAAATGTGCAGGAATTGCAGGTACGTATTGGGTACAACGGTATTCATGTCTACGACAACGGGGCCGAATTGCCCTATGTTAAGTGGGATGAAAGTTCGGTCAATGCGCTGAGCGATGTGCTTAAAAAGTTGCCGCCTGAAATGGGCGTTCCCGGCGACATGATTGCCGGCTATTTGCCCATGCTGCGTCAATATGGTCTGGGCGTCACGCTTGATGTACCGGTGGCTGACGGTGAGACCCAGGTCAATGTGCCGCGCTGGACGGGCGAAACGACGGTTACAGAAGAAGCGGCTGGCGAATCCAGCCTGCCTGCGCTCTCGCTAGGCGGCATTGCGTTTGATGACAGCGGCAATGCTTCTCTATCTGGCGTATCATTGCCTGGGGTTACCTTGCCGCCCAATGTAATGAGTATACTGAAGTCACTGGGCGCCGAAAATTTGCAGGTGAAAACGCAGCCCAATGGCCTTGACCTCAATCTTAACGGGCAGCAACTGCCCAGCATTGCATACGACTCGAGCTCTTTGGATCAGGCCATGAAAGTGGCCGGTGCGTTTTTGGGCGATTCTCCCACCACCGCCATGCTTGATGATATTGTGCCGCAGCTTCAAGGCGCCGATTTGAATGTGGATGTATCATTTAACGGTGAGCCATCAGGCGAATTTGTGTTGCCTGATCTGGATGTAACGGTGGGCGACGACGGTTCTCTGACGGCCTTGGGCTTCCCCTTGGGCGCAGGGCTATTGCCGGCAGATGTATTGAGCCAGCTAGAAGCGGCCAATATTCAGAATTTGAATGTGGATCTTTCTACCTCTCAGATCAAATTGGGTGTGAATGGCGGCGCTTTGCCGGTGATTAACCTGGGCGAAAACACGCTGGACACTTTTGTCAACCAAATGGCTGAACCTCTGTTGGGCATGTCGCCAGATGCGCTGAGCGGCAATCTGGGGCTCGTCAAATCGCTAATGGCGGACAAGCCGCTGAAGCTGAACTTAACGCTACCGGGCGGCCAGCCTAGCACGGGCGAAATTGATACGACGCTCCAGCCGGCCACCGTGGGAGACTTTGCCCCGCCGACCATTCACCTGGATGCCACATACGCGGGCGGGAAGTTGGCCGATCTCAGCGGTATTTCGGCAGAGCAGCTGGGTGATTTGGCCTCTTCGTTGCCAGAGTTGCCGGCCAATGTACAGACAATGCTCCAGAGCATTGGCGCCCAGCAGGTCGAGATTAAAAATGGCGATAATAAGTTGAGCATTTTATTCAACGGCGACGAGTTCATCTCGCTGGATTATGATGAGCCAACGATTAAACGGCTGTTGGATTTGGCTGGCCCATTCCTGGGCGCAGATTCACCGTTGAACGATCCGGCGCTTTCCGGCATCATTAACGATCAGATTCTGCCGCTGGCCCCTGGGTCGGATATTGATATTACATTGAATCTGCAATAGCGCTTGACTCACGCAGCGCCTATACTCCGATATGCCACAAAAAGCCGCCTCCGCAGAGGCGGCTTTTTATTTTGGAGTTCAATAGATCTCATGTGGTTGACGTCCCCGGCACTTTCGACGCGATGACTCTGTAGACAAAACGAGGTGCCGGGGACATCCGCTGTTGTCAATCACCTGAAATCTCAATGGCCCTACTTGGGTTCTGCGCAAGGCCAAAACACAGACAAAACGCAAATAGATTTTCCATTTACAATTGTTAAAAAAAGTGCTATACTTTGTATACAGTACTTATGCAAGCTAGCGTGAGAATCGCATGGTAAGCTATATTTGTTTCCGTGTAATGAAACAAAATCTGTTGAAACAACATGCGATTAAACAAAAGGTCTGCGTAAGTCTTGATTGAATCATGGGGATGAACGGCTTCGACGGGGCAGGCTGTTCCTTGACTGCAAGCCGTAGAGCGTCGGCTACGTTAAAAAGGCGCAACACATATAAATGCCAAATCAACAGGCAAGGTCTTCAACTTCGGTTTCGCCCAGGCCGCTCCGGCTGCCTTGGCTGCTTAAGTTAAGCAGACCAATCCTGACCCTCTAATG
The DNA here is from genome assembly GCA_020634755.1 of Caldilineaceae bacterium. Taxonomy (GTDB): domain Bacteria; phylum Chloroflexota; class Anaerolineae; order Caldilineales; family Caldilineaceae; genus JACKBC01. Next base: position 30,364 of record JACKBC010000009.1, read on the forward strand.
TAGGGTCACGGCCCGCTTCAGTGGCGCCTGCAGGCTGGAGCGGATGCCGACATATACTGAGAGGCTGCGATGACTGGACGCCGTTAAGGTCATCTAAGGATCAACGGCTAGCCGACACCGTGAACCCGGTCGCCAGGGGTCAGTTCGGCAAAACGTAAAATGGTGACTAAGCTTGTAGATGTCTCTGAACGAGTGTTTCGGACGCGGGTTCGATTCCCGCCATCTCCACCACAGAAAACAAAAGCGACTGTCCATGCGACAGTCGCTTTTGTTTTCCTGTTTTGCTCTGCTTCGTGTGCAATCACGTTGCGCCATTATGATAACGGAACGTTGACCAGTAGACTGCTTCACGCCGCGGGCTGGATTTGCCGCTGCACAAACTCATTATAGGCCGCCAAAATTTGACGGCAAATGGGACCTGGTTTCCCGTTGCCAATGACCTGTTCGCCTATGCGCACCACGGGCAACAACGCGCGCGATGAACTGCTGATGGCGGCCTCGGTTAGATGGGCCACTTCGTCAACCGTAATGGGCCGCAATTGCAGCGGAATGCTCAAATGGTCTATCTGTTCCAAAATAATCTGACGCGTAATCCCTTCTAACACCCCCTCATTGGCCGTGTGGACAACCCCGCCCAGCACCCCATAAAAGTTTGAACTGAGCCCCTCCAGGATTTGGCCTTCTTGGTTTGTCATTAAATACTCATAAGCATCTGTGCGCTGGATGTTTTCGCGCGCCTTTACAAAATCAGCTGTCTTGACCAGCGGGGATGTGCGCGCCACCCCAGGCGCAAAATCTAGCGCCACGCCTTGTTCATAGAGCGTGGCGGGCGGTGGACTGAACGGCGCCAACCCGATTAGAAGCCTGCTTTCCGTTCCCAATTGGTGGGCGGGCTCTGCCAACACATCAATGCGCACCCGCATTTCGGCCCCCGGAAACGCGCTGCATACTTGGTCCAATGCTTGGCGTAGCGTCGCTTCGTCCCACGTGTACGTCCAACCCAATGCCCGCATCGAGCGGACCGTGCGCGCCAAATGATGATCCAACCACAAAAATTTGTTGTGTTCAAAGGTGCGCAATGAAGAATAGACGCCCAGCGACAGGCCTTCGTATAAATCGGCCAACTCGCTGGCGTTGGCGGCCACGGGCAACGGCTGCGGCCCGCTGGATGTAACGGCAAAAAGTTGAAGCGACGACATGGTGTACCCCGCGGTGAGATTGGATAAAAAGAATCCTATATTTCAGTCGCAGCCGAAATATAGGATCATAGGTAAATTACACGACTCACGCAGCGCCCGTAGATCGACAAGCGTGCATAACAGAGCGGACCTGACAATTTTTCCTCGAGGCTTGCGTAAGTTCTAAATTATAGAATTGATTTTTACTGTTGACAAAACAGAGCGTATCCGTAAGAAGCTGTCTGAAAAGTCTCGATTGGGTACAAAACATTCCGGGAAAGGGCCGATTGCGGATGATTTGACCAGAATTTCGTGGCCCTTTCCCGGAATGTGACACGCCTTAATCACCTTTTCAGACAGCTTCTAAGAGCGACATTCTTGGCGCCTAAGCTGACGCATAGCGGCTAATTGTCAGTACACCGCAATGGTGTTGGCAATCCGGGCGTCGGTCTCGATTGATGAATCCGACGCTATGGCTTGCCCTCGCGATCTACTGATTGTTCTGTTTTGGCGGCTCGTGCTGTATCCATACAGCGCGAGTCGCCAAAACATCATCCAGTCATTCGGTCATGCTTACGCGTCCACATCATCGGCATTGATCGGCAGCTCAACCAAGATTGGCTCCTGCTCGGTAACCTGGAAGATCAGTTTGTTTTCACCTTCTGCATCTGGGTCGTAGTCGACCACCACATGATCGCCGGTTTTGTAGTCGCCCTTGAGCAATCCCTTGCTCAGTTCATTTTCCACGCGGCGCTGCAACAGGCGGCGCAACGGACGGGCGCCATATGTCGGGTCAAACCCCACCTCAGAGAGATGGGTGGCGGCGGCTTCGGTCAATTCGACCGTAAAGCCCAGCTCCTCCAGCCGCTCTTGAATATCTTTCATCAGCAGCATGACGATTTGGCGGATTTCATTCTTGTTCAGGCTGTCGAATACAATGGTTTCGTCAATGCGATTGAGAAACTCGGGCCGGAAGAGCCGCTTAAGCTGATTGCTGTATTCACCCGATGTATAGTTGCTCTCATCAAACTCGGGTGTGGCAAAGCCCAGCGGACCGCGCTTGACCGCCTCGGCGCCTACGTTGCTCGTCATAATAATGACGGTGTTGCGGAAGTCGACCACGCGCCCTTGGCCATCGGTCAGCCGCCCGTCATCCATAATCTGCAACAGGCTGTTCCACACTTCTGGATGCGCCTTTTCTACCTCATCAAACAGGATGACGCGATAGGGGCGGCGGCGCACCTGTTCGGTCAATTGGCCCCCCTGATCGTAGCCCACGTAGCCGGGAGGGGCGCCAAAGAGGCGGCTCACCGTGTGCGGCTCCCGATATTCACTCATGTCAATGCGCAACAGCGACTCATCGTCGTCAAACATAAATTGCGCCAGCGCCTTGGCCAATTCGGTTTTGCCCACGCCGGTCGGCCCCAAGAACAGGAATGTACCAATGGGGCGCCGCGGATCCTTGAGGCCGCTGCGGGCGCGACGGATGGCGTCGCTGACCGCCACCACGGCCTGCTCTTGCCCCACAATGCGCTCACGCAGATGTTCTTCCATGTGCAGCAGCTTCTCAGACTCGGTTTGCAACAGGCTGGTCATGGGAATGCCCGTCCAGGAGCTGATGACGGCAGCAATGTCATCGGCCGCCACAATATCGTCTAGATTCGAAGCCACGCGCCACTCGGTCACTTCGTTCTTAAATTCTTCCTCCAGGCGCATACGTTCGGCCTTGAATTTGGCCGCATCTTCATATTCGCGGGCCGCCCACGCACCTTCTTCTTGCTCCAAAAGTTCATTGAGCTGCGCCTTTTTCTGCTTCAGCAGCGGCGGCATGGAATAGATGGCCACGCGCAGCTTGGCCGCGGCTTCGTCCATCAAGTCAATGGCTTTATCGGGCAGGCGGCGGTCGGTCACGTAGCGATGACTTAACTTGACCGCTTCGACCAGCGCGTCATCTTCAAAGGTGACGCTGTGGTGTTCTTCATACCGCGTGCGCAACCCGCGCAAGATTTCGATGCTGTCTTCAATGTTGGGCTCATCCACATAGACGGGCGCAAAACGCCGTTCCAAGGCGGAATCTCGCTCAATGTGCTGGCGATACTCATCCAACGTGGTGGCGCCGATACACTGCAATTCACCACGGGCAAGGGCCGGCTTGAGCATATTGCTGGCATCCAGCGCGCCGGCCGCATTGCCCGCCCCCACCACTGTGTGCAGCTCATCAATAAAGAGGATGATCTCACCATCACTGCGCTGCACTTCCTCAATGGCTGCTTTCAGACGTTCTTCAAATTCACCACGGAAACGGGTGCCGGCCAGCATGGCGCCCATGTCTAACGAAATGACCCGTTTGCCCATCAGGGGTTCGGGCACGTCGTTTTCCACAATGCGTTGGGCCAGGCCTTCTACAATGGCAGTCTTGCCCACACCGGCCTCGCCAATGAGCACCGGGTTGTTTTTGGTGCGTCGGGAAAGAACTTGCAGCACGCGCAACACTTCGGCATCGCGGCCAATAACCGGGTCCAGCTTGCCTTCGGCAGCCGCCGTAGTTAAATCGCGGCTGAATTTTTCCAACACGCGGTATTTGCTCTCGGCGCTGGGCTCGGTGACGCGTTTGCCGTCGCGCAGCTCGTTGATGGCGTCGTACACGCGCTCTTTGGTTATGCTGGCTTCGCGCAGAATGTTGGCGCTGGGCGTGTTGCGTTCGCTGGCGATCGCCAAGAAAATATGCTCGGTGCTAATGTATTCATCTTTTAGCTTCATGGCCTCTTCGTTGGCCAGATCCATCACGCGCTTGAGGCGCGGGGTAATAAACACCTGGGCCTGCGGCGCGTTGCCGTATGGGTTGGCATTGGATTTGGGCGCGCTATCCAGAATGGTTTCCAGCTTGCTGGCGATCACCTCAACGGGCGCTTCCAACTTTTCCAAAATTCGAGGGATCACCCCTTCCGGCTGCTCTAACAGCGCCAGGAACATATGCTCCGTATCCACCTGTACGTGCTTGTAGCGTTGCAGGATTTCGTAGGCCCGCATGGCGGCTTCTTGCGCTTTTTCGGTAAATCGGTCAAACCTCATCATAATGTTATTTCTGCCTTATTGTTATTGTTGCGTAACGCTCGTTGACGGGACTGGGGTTATGCAACATCTGCATTCAAAAGAGTATCGTCAGTCAAAGGTATTCTGTAATGAGAACCTCACTGGTGATTGTTCAGTTTTACACGTAAATAACGAATAACAGTGTACCAAAGATTCCTAAATATAATCTTTCAAATGCAATACAAACGGCGCGATAACATAATGCAAACGTTGACTAAATTTCTGCCAATTCCAGCCAGCGCTCCAGCGCATTTTCCAGCTCGCGCGCTAACGTTTCCAGCTGGTCTGAAAGCGTTTGCAGACGCACATAGTCGCTGCCGCTGGCGGCCATATCGGCCAGCAGATTCTCCTTGCGCATTTCTAGATCGGTAATGTGCGTCTCTAGTCCTTCCAGTTCGCGCTCTTCTTTCCAGCTGCGTTTGCGTGGACGCTCTTTGGTTGCGGTGGGCAGGGGCTTTTCACCAACGATGCTGGTCGGCGGCGCACTTTCTGGCGCTTCTGCCTCGCTGCGCAATCGCATGTATGTCTCATAAGGTGAAGGGTAGCGCGGGCCGAGCGTACCATGTTCATAGCTCACCAGATGATCCACCGTGCGGTCCAGAAAAAAGCGGTCGTGGCTAACCACGACTAAACAGCCGCTAAAGTGATCCAAAAATTCTTCCAGCACGCCCAATGTCTGTACGTCCAGATCGTTGGTTGGCTCGTCTAAAAAGAGCACATTGGGCCGATGGATCAGCGTGCGCAGCAGGTAAAGCCGCCGCCGTTCACCACCGCTCAAGCTGCCGATGCGGGCGTACTGCATGGGGCGTGGAAAAAGAAACCACTCTAGCATGTGCGCCGCGTCCACCTCTTCACCCGTGCGGTCGCGGGCGCCGCGGCCCTGCCACTGGTGTATGGCCGTGGCCGTGCGCATGAGCGCCGCTTCCTGCTCGATAAATTCAATCAGCCGCATGTGGTCATCCAGATCAATGCTGCGCTGGTCATAGTAGCCCAGTCGCACGGTTTCACCCCACTCAATTTGGCCGGCATCGGGTGCTAGCTTGCCGGCGAGCAGGTTGAGAAAGGTGCTTTTGCCGGCGCCATTGGGGCCCAGCAGACCAATGCGGTCACCCGGCTCCAGGTGAAAGTCCACGTGGTCCACCACATTCTGTTCGCCATAGCGCTTGACCAGCCCACGCGCCGTTAGCGCCTGCTTGCCGAGCCGGCTGCCGGCCAGCGTAATGGCTACCTTCTGTTCGCCACTGTCATAGCTGATCTGCATCAGCTCTTCAACGCGCTGCTTGCGCGCTTTTTGCTTGGTGCCGCGGGCCGAAGGCGCGCGGCGCACCCATTCCAGCTCGCGTTTGAGCAGCTTTTGGCGCTTCTGTTCTTCTTCAGCCAAGCGTTCGTGGCGCGCTTCGCGATCTTCCAGATAGTGGCTGTAATTGCCCGCATAGGAGACCAGCTGCCGCCGGTCCAATTCCACAATGCGATTAACAACTCGATCCAAAAAGTAGCGGTCATGGGTCACCATGAGCAACGCACCCGGTCCACGATTTTCCGAGGTGGGGCGTTCGGTGGACAGATATTCTTCCAGCCAGGCCACGGTCTCGGCGTCAATATGGTTGGTCGGTTCGTCCAGGATGAGCAGATCGGCGCGGTCAATGAGCGCCCGCGCCAGCGCCACCCGCTTGCGCTGCCCACCGGAGAGCGTGCTCACCTGGGCGTGAAAATTAGTGGTGTTGAGCTTGGTGAGAATGGCCTTGGCATTGGCTTCGGCCGCCCAGCCGCCGGTGCGATCCATTTCGGCGCTCAGTTCAAGCAGCCGCTTTTGCAACATTTCATTGTGTGGCTCTTGCTCTAGGTCGGCGCTGGTCTCTTCATAGTCGCGCAACAGGCGCATCTGTTCCGAATCGCTGTAAAAAATAGTTTCCAGCACGGTCAGCGCATCGTCCAATTCCGGTTCCTGCGAAAGAAACTCTACGCGCACATTGCCCGGCCCGTATACGCCGCCGCTGTCTGGCGCTTCCAACCCGGCCACAATGCGCAGCAACGTACTCTTGCCGCTGCCGTTGACGCCGATGAGCCCAATGCGGTCGCCTTCGTTGATGCGCAGGTGGGCGCCGTCAAAGAGGAGCCGCTCACTAAATTGCTTGGAAAGATTTTCAATGGTAAGAAGGTTCATAATAATAGTATATCACTGAGTGCAAGTGGATGGGTATCCACACACGGGGCCATCGCAAACCTTAAAAAAGCAGGGCTAAAATCCGCGGCTGACACGTAGCAGCTGTCTCAACCGCTTGCCATTTAGCCACTGCGGTGGCTTTTCATTGTGAGCTGCCGGATTTATCCGTTGCGATTACGAAGTTCGCGATGGCCCTATATCCACACACGGGGCAAGCGCAAACTATGCATTTCTGGTTGATGCCAGAGACCTGGGCGTTAGTGCTTGCGGCTTGGTGCGCGCAAGCGGCGCTGCGGGATGCCTGAATAGTTACAAATTGTCAATAAAATGTCACAAATAATGGATTTGTCTATACAATTTAGTGGTATTATAAGTAGATTAAGAAGGTTGGGGATAGGGCTGGCTCCATTTATGGCGAACGGCCTCACGATAGCCTATAAGGAACATCGCATTGTGTTCATTCAATTAACCCGCATGGGAACGTTCTCCGGTCAGTCTGGCGCCATCCTGCATCGCCCAAATACAGCTCGTGTGCTAATGACCGTTGTTAGCACGCTGAGCATCCTGGCGCTCTCATTGTTATATCACAATCTGCAAGGAGTTTTCAGCGCGGCGGATGAGAGCGGCTCGTTTGCCGCCAATTTTATGCCGCCTGAGCACCAACGCAATCAGTCGATCCCCGCCCTAATTCAGGTGAACCAACCACCTCAAATTGCATTTTTTTCCCCGGCCAATGGCAGTAGCTTTGTGGAGGGCAACGCCATTATCTTGCTGGCCGCGGCTTCCGATAGCGACGGCACGGTGATCAAGGTCGAGTTTTTTGCGGATAGCGTCAAAATTGGCGAAGACACGAACGGTGGGAACGGCTGGGGGTTTTCATGGATTGGGGCCACGGTTAGCGATCATACGTTGACCATGGTGGCTGCCGACAATGGGGGCGCCGTCAGCGTATCTGCACCCATTCAAATTTCGGTGCTGACGCCAACGCCTACTTTTACGCCCACCAATACGGCGACACCGACCAATACGCCTACTCAAACGAACACGCCCACCAATACGGCCACTCCCACGCCTACATTTACGCCCACTTTGCCGCCAGATGCGCAGGAAATGGCCATTCGCATTGTGGCCAGTGCGGATGATGCCGAAGAGACCGAAGCCAGCGGCAATATTAACTTGACCAGCAATGATTTGGACATTGTTGATGATGGCTCGGCGCGTAAAATTATCGGTCTGCGCTTTCGCCAATTGCCGATTCCGCCCCAGGCCACCGTGCTGCGCGCGGCGCTTGAATTTACCGCTAGCGGTGTGGATGGCGGCGCCACCTCCTGGCTGATTCAGGGGCAAGCAATTGGGGATGCGCCTACCTTTACAACGGCAAAAACCAATGTTTCGGCGCGGGGGCGCACGGCGGCCGCTGTCTCTTGGCCCAATGTAGCACCTTGGGATAGCCAGAACCAGATCTATGTTTCCCCCAGTTTGACGACAGTTGTGCAGGAAATCATTAATCGCGGTGACTGGGTTGCCGGCAGTGATATTGCGCTCATTATTACCGGTTCTGGTCAGCGCCGTGCTGTGTCCTATGATCGTTCTGCGTCTAAGGCGCCGCGGCTGCTGCTGGCCTTTTCGTTGCCGCCTACACCGACCAGCACCTTTACGCCCACGGCTACAGACACCGTAGAGCCAACGCCAACGCCCACTGAAACGGCTACCTTTACGCCCACGTTTACAGTGGCGCCCTCTGCTACTTTTACGCCGACATTCACATTGACGCCCACGCCAATTGTGGCGGAGACCGCTACGCCTCTAATGACAGGCACACCGCTGACCGCGACGCCCACTGCGTTGCCGCAAGAGACGGCTGTCGGCAATACACCAACGACCCAAGCGACGGCGCCGCCAATGCCCACCACCGAGGCAACAGCCAGCATTACGCCCGCAGTGGATGCTACCGCCACACCAGAATCGCAAGGAACGCCGGTTGGCGCCACCGGGCCCGTCTTTGATGCCGTCCAAACCTATGAATTTTTAGCTGGTAAAAATGATGGGGAGACCCTGCCCGCACCGGGTGATTTTCTGCTGATCCGCACAATCATTAAAAATAGCGGTGGTCAAAATGCACAGAACGCCAGCTTCTACCAGACATTTGGCAACTATCTGGATTTTGTGGAAGGCTCCATTGTGGTGGATAGAGAAGTGAATACGCACGCAGCGGCCAATCTGGGCAACGTTAGCCAATTCCCGCTATTCTTTGGCGAAATTGCCGCCAATAGTACGGTGACGCTGACGTTTCAGGTGCAGATTCAGCCAGATACGCCGAGTGATGTTGCCTCGTTATCTCTGCAAGGACGCGTGGAGGCCGACAATGCGCTGCCCGTGTTAACCCGCAGCTCTAGCCAAGATGCAGCCAGCCGCCCCACCGTGATTTTGCTGGAGCCGCTTTCCGCTTTGTCCGAAAAGCTGTATTTGCCGCTGCTGCGCAAATAATCTCGCGGCATTTGTAAAATTCTACAGAGAGCCAGCTCGCGTCAACGGACGCGGGCTGGCTCTCTGTTTGTCTTATCCACACGACTTACGCAGCGCCCGCAGGCGGCCAAGAGTGAACCTGTTGGCATTAAAAGGATGATTCAGTCGGCGTTGGCATGGGAAGACAGTCCATATTGCGCGGCGTGCCGCATATGGAACTCGTGCAGCCAGTGATGGATCGTGGCGCAGCTCTGCTCCCACGTGGGTTGGGCCGCATAGGTGTGGATGGCCGCCATGCTCATGCGTTCCAGCAGGCCGCGGTCGCTATTGAGCTGTTGAATATAGTGGGCCAGCGAGGCGTGATCATTGGGCGGGACGAGAAACCCATTTTCTTCCGGTGTAATGATCTCTCTAGCCCCCCCAGCCATGAGGCCAATGACCGGTATGCCAAAACGCATGGCTTCCAGATAGACAATGCCAAATCCTTCATATGAGGGCACGGCCAGCACGTTGGCGTGCAGGTAGTGTTTGCAAAGCGTTTCATTGCTGACTGCGCCGATGAGGCTCACCTGATCGCGCAATCGGTCCTGATCGATTTGCTGCTGAATGCGCTCGACATACTCTTCATCCACGGTCAAGCTGCCCACTACGTCCAGCTTCCATTCCGCTGCCGGTAACGTAGCCAGCGCTTTGAGCAGCATGTGCAGCCCCTTGCGCTCTATGACGTTGCCCACAAACAGGATGCGCAGCGGGCCGTTTTTTTCACAACGCAGCGGGATATAATTGGTCAATAGGGCTGGCGTGGGCGCCGGCAGATGGTCGGCGGCCGGATGGGCCACCAGACTGGGGCGCTCTGCGGCATTTGCGCCGGCCAGCTCGGTTACAGCCTTTTGGGTGGTTTGGCTGTTAAAGACATAACCATCTACTGTGTGCAGATAATTTTTCTCTACCCAGCGGTAAAGCTGCATGGACAAAGGCGGATGCGATTCGCTGCTGCGCAGGTGATGCACAATGGAGATAATGGGGTAACGTTTCTGACGAGCCAGACTGGGATTGAGCCAAAACAGCGAGGGGTGATTCAGTTCATCTTGCAGCAGCAGATCCACATCGAGCGTACGCAGGCGGTTGGGAAGAGGCGGCAACCAGTTGTCAAACAGATTGTTGGCGTATCCGCGCCACGGCATGGGGATAATTTCAACGGTGTCCCCTTGCGCTTGCAGATATTCGACCAGCATGCGGTCGTACAAATAGCTGCCCGAGATGATGTTTAGGCTGCCGTAAATTATAAGACCAATGCGCAATGTTGTTTCAGCTCCATTTGGCGCCAGAGATGCTCACCTGGCTGCTGGTGAGCTGAGCGCAGCCAGCGGTTATTGGCAAGGTGGACTGTGATCAAGAGCTTTTTGTCCAAAAAAGGCTACACGTTTACCAATAATCGCTTTGATGTGGCTGGCAGGCAAAACATGCTGTTCCATCCTTTCGGCTGAACCCGCGGCGCCCACCGCCACAACGCGCCCTACGTAAGCGTATCCATATTGTAACGGATAACTGAAGAGCTGGAAAAGTCCCAAGAGGGATAAAAGGTTTTCTGGATTGGCAAAGTGGGTGCTAGCTTGCTGCACTGGCATCGTATAAGCCCTAAAATAAGCAACGTTTCTGTCGTGAAATCAAATTGGTCACGGCTTTCGCCGCACCTGTGCATAGCCACAAGAAAACGGCACGGCGACCCCAGCATTATGTACGTATGGCTTGCCGAAGTCCTATTCGGTGATGAAACGAACTAGGCCATATTGTTTCATCAGGAAATAATGCATCAATTTGCAAATTGGGGGTTGACAAACCCGCCGTAACATGCTATAATAGCCAAGTTTCGGTATGGATCGCGTTTTGTCAGCTTAATAAGGATAGGGAGGATCGGGAACTCATCTGGAGGGTATATGCAAATATACGGGCAAATTCCAGAATGTCCCGATTTTTTTGTCCCTGTAAACAGCCATTAGGAAAAGTACGTTTCAGCGCATAAATGACTTTTATTAAACCAGACACGCGTTAAATAAGGCACCTCGATTTCGATAGTATGCAGGTTGGCAAGGTTGCTAGCAGATTACTATTGGGCTGAGGTGTCTTCTTGTATTTGCTTTTGCGGTTGGGCAATTTTGAATTGGTCTATTTGGCGTTATTTACTGGATTAATTTGCGAGTCAGTTATTGGTGGTAGATCGCAACCGTAGGATCATAGTAGAAACGGTAGGATCATAATAGAAGATGTAGGCGGATTCTCTCATCCATGCCGATGTCTGTATCGTCCACATCTATACCGTCAATACTTTTGCGGTGTACCAAATGGTAGGTTTGATATTGTAGATTTGATATTGTAGGTTTGATTGTGTAGATTCATTTTGGTGTTTCAATACGGTGTAAGGAGCGGAAATAGATGAGTTTAATGACTACAAACGGTGTAACTGATCATGATGTGCAGTCGGTGAGCGTAAGCGGCATCAACCCCGCCTTGCAAACGCCGCGCAAGTCGTATGCCCAAACACCCAAAATTTTAGATTTGCCCAGGTTGACGGAAGTGCAGTTGCGTAGTTTTGAATGGTTCAAGACGAGTGGGTTACGCGAGCTATTTGATGAGATTACACCAATTGTCAGCTTTAACAAAAATTTAGAGCTGCATTTTGGCGATTTCTACTTTGGCGAGCCCAAGTACCCCGAAACGGAATGCCGTGAGCGCGATATTACCTATTCGGCCCCCTTGTGGGTAAAGATCAAGTTGATCAACCGCGATACGGGCGAAATTAGCGAGCAAGAAGTTTTTATGGGCGACTTCCCGCTCATGACCGAAGCCGCCACGTTTATTATTAATGGGAGCGAGCGCGTGGTGGTGAGCCAGCTTATCCGCTCTCCCGGCGTCTATTTCTCTGTGGAAGAAGACCGCAGCACGGGCCGCGAACTGGGTGGGGGCAAGGTGATCCCCAATCGCGGCGCCTGGCTAGAGTTTGAGACCAGCAAGCGCGATATTGTCAGCGTCAAGGTGGACCGCAAGCGCAAGCTGCCGGTGACCATTTTGCTGCGCGCCGTGGGCTTTGGCACCGATGATGAAATTCGTGATCTCTTTAAGGATGTGGATACCGATTTTGACCATCCGTTTATTGAGTCAACGCTGGAGCGCGACCCCACCTCTAACCCGACTGAAGATTCGCAGAAGGGTGTAGAAGATGCGCTGCTCGAGTTCTATCGCAAGCTGCGTCCGGGTGACCCGCCCACGCTGGATAACGCCAACAATTTTGTGCAAAACCTTTTCTTCACCGCCCGCCGCTATGATTTGGGCCGCGTGGGCCGCTATAAGTTGAATCGGGCGCTGGGGCTGGATACGCCCATGGCGACGCGCGTGCTCACCACCGAAGATCTGGTGGCTGTGATTAGCTATATTATTAAGATTAATAACGGTCAAGCGGGCAAAACCGATATTGACCATCTGGGCAACCGCCGTGTCAAAACAGTGGGAGAGCTAATCCAGAATCAGTTGCGCATTGGTCTGCTGCGCATGGAGCGCGTCGTGCGCGAGCGCATGTCGATTCGCGACCCCGAGCAGGTAACGCCGCTGAGCCTTATTAATATTCGCCCGGTGGTAGCCGCCACGCGTGAATTCTTTGGCGGAAGCCAGCTGAGCCAGTTTATGGACCAGACCAACCCGCTGGCCGAGTTGACCCACAAGCGCCGCCTAAGCGCATTGGGGCCGGGCGGTCTGCGCCGTGAACGCGCCGGTTTTGACGTGCGCGATGTTCACCATAGCCACTATGGCCGCATCTGCCCGGTAGAAACGCCGGAAGGTCCCAACATTGGCCTGATCGGTTCTATGGCTTCCTACAGTCGGGTAAATGATTTTGGCTTTATTGAGACCGCCTATCGGCAAGTGCACAACGAGGTGGAGGCCAAGCCCAGCGCCCTGCTGCACCGCACGCTGGCGGCCGATGTGATTGACCCGGAAACGGAAGAAGTGATTGCCGAGCGCGGCGCTGTGATCGATGCCGATTTGGCCGAGCGCATTAGCGATGTAGAAGGCATTGAGCATGTGCGCGTCAAACCGTTTGCCAGCCAGGAAGTAGTCTATCTGACGGCTGATGAGGAAGAGAACGCTTCGATTGCGCAAGCCTCTTCGACCCTAAATGCACTGGGTGAATTTCAGAACCCGCGTCCGTCGGCGCGACGTTCCAAAAACTTTGAGTTTGCGCAGGCTAACCAGATTCGCTATATGGATGTTTCGCCCAAGCAGATTGTGGGCGTCTCGGCGGCGCTTATCCCGTTTTTGGAGCATGATGACGCCAACCGCGCCCTGATGGGGTCCAACATGCAGCGGCAGGCCGTGCCGCTCGTGCGTCCCGATGCGCCCATTGTGGGAACCGGTATGGAATATCAGGCGGCGGTTGATTCGGGGCAGGTGTTGATTGCGCGCAACCCTGGTGAAGTGGTGAGCGTGACCGGTGCTGAAGTGGTGATTCAGGAAGAGGACGGCACGCGTCGCGTCTATCACCTGCGTAAGTATAACCGCAGCAACCAGAGCACCTGTATCGACCAGCATCCCATTGTGTTTAAGGGCGATCGCGTCGAGCGCGGTACGGTGTTGGCCGACAGTTCCAGCACGCAAAATGGCGAGCTGGCGCTGGGTCAAAATGTGGTGGTGGCCTATATGAGCTGGGAAGGCGGCAACTTTGAAGATGCCATTCTGGTCAGCGAGCGCATGGTGCAGGAGGACAAATACACCTCCATTCATATTGAAAAGCACGAAGTAGATGCCCGCGAAACCAAGCTTGGTCCTGAAGAAATTACGCGTGATATCCCCAACGTGGGTGAGGATGCGTTAAAAGATCTGGATGAAGAGGGCATTATCCGCATTGGCGCCGAAGTGTCGCCTGGCGATATTCTGGTGGGTAAGATTACCCCCAAGGGCGAAACTGAGCTGACTCCAGAGGAAAAACTGCTGCGCGCCATCTTTGGGGAAAAGGCCCGTGAAGTCAAAGACAGCTCGCTTAAGCTGCCACATGGTGAGCGAGGCAAGGTGGTAGATGTGAAAGTGCTGGATCGCGAAGAGTATCGCGATCTGCCTGCCGGCGTGGAAAAGATTGTGCGCGTCAGCGTGGCGCAGCGCCGCCGCTTGACCGAGGGCGACAAGATGGCCGGTCGCCACGGCAACAAAGGCGTCATCTCCAAAGTGGTGCCCATTGAGGATATGCCCTTTATGGAAGATGGAACGCCTGTGGATATTATCCTCAACCCGCTGGGTGTGCCGGGCCGCATGAACATTGGCCAGATTTTGGAAGCCCACTTGGGTTGGGCCGCGGGTCGTTTGGGCTTTATGGCCGAGACGCCGGTTTTTGATGGCGCCAAAGAGCATGAAATTGCCGCCGAGCTGGCGCGTGCCTGGCTGATTGATCGAGCCTGGAATGTGATTACGCGGCGTGCTTGGGAGCTGATGGAAGCGGAAGATGTCGATCCTGAAGAGATTCTGGACGACGGCGATGCCCGCCTGATTTACATAATCAACTGGTTAGAGCCGCTGGGTTATGATCCCGAGTCGCTCTATCAGAATCAGGTGTATGCCCGCCACGCCTGTCTGGCTGAATGGCTGCGCGAGCTGGGCTATGAGCCCACCAGCGTAATGTCTTCGGCCTATGGCGAACGCCGCACCACCTTCGAAGCCAATGAGCTAGCCGTGGATATTGCGCTGCGCGAGTGGATTATCCATCACGATGATGACTATACGCATGACGATCTGCGCGCGATTGCAGGCGAAGAGCTGCTGGAGATGGCGCAAAATATTAGCAACCTGACCGGTTGGCCGCTGCCGACCACCGGCAAGCAGCGCATTTATAATGGCAAGACGGGCGAGCCGTACGATTCACCCGTGACCATCGGTATTGTGCAAATGCTCAAGCTGCATCACCTGGTGGAAGACAAGGTACATGCCCGCAGCACCGGCCCGTACAGCTTGGTGACCCAGCAGCCGTTGGGCGGTAAAGCCCAGTTTGGTGGTCAGCGCTTTGGTGAGATGGAAGTGTGGGCGCTGGAAGCATATGGCGCTGCCTACACATTGCAGGAGATGTTGACCGTCAAGTCGGACGATGTGAGCGGTCGCGTCAAGACCTATGAGGCCATTGTCAAAGGCGAAGAGATTCAGAGCCCCGGCGTTCCGGAAAGCTTCCGCGTGCTGGTGAAAGAGCTGCAAAGTTTGGCGCTTTCGGTGGAAGTAATCAACGAAAAGAACGAAATCATTCAGTTTGGCAAGGAAGAGACGGAAGAGCGTTTGCCCAAGCTGGGCTTCAGCCTGAACGTGCCGGGCGCCATGAGCCGCACGAGCGAATAATACCTCTCCCCCTGCCCTCTTCTATCAGGAGTGGGAAGTATCTCTCCTATCCTTTGAGGGATAGGGAGGGGTAGGGGTTATGACGGTCACGATAGGAGACAGAATAGACTATGGAAGTACGAAATTTTGATGCGATTCGTGTTGCACTGGCCTCCCCGGAGCAGATCCGTGAATGGAGCTATGGTGAAGTTACCAAGCCCGAAACCATTAACTATCGCACGCTGCGGCCAGAGCGAGACGGTCTCTTTTGCGAGCGCATTTTTGGGCCTACTAAGGATTGGGAATGCGCCTGCGGCAAGTACAAGCGCGTGCGCTATAAGGGCATTGTGTGTGATAAGTGTGGCGTCGAAGTGGCGCCCAGCCGCGTGCGTCGCGAGCGCATGGGCCACATTGAGCTGGCGTCACCCGTGAGCCATATTTGGTACGTTAAGGGTGTCCCCAGTCGCTTGGGGCTACTATTAAACATTAGCCCGCGCCATTTGGAGCGCGTGCTCTATTTTGCCCAGTTTATCATTACCAATGTAAACGAAGATGCCCGTGGCCGCGCAATTCTGCGTCACGAGCGCGAGCTTGCCCTGCGTCTTTCCCGCATTGATGGTGAGATTCAGGATCAGGTTGATGAGCTAGAGGGGCAGCAGGAATCTGAATTGACCGAGCTGGACTCTGAAGAAGAGCGCGAGGTACAGGCGCTTGATGAGCGCATTACCCAGAAATCTTCAGACATTATTGGACAAGCGCAAACGCTGCAAACCTGGGTTCAGAATAACATCGGTAAACCGGCCGACAGCGATAAGCTGCTGGATGATGAGATTGTTATTAATGCCAGTGAGAAAATTTCTGCCGATCACGAGAGCATCATCAGCAACCTGGTGCAGGATAAGTTGAACGAACTGCAGCACGAGTCGGATGAAGAAAAAGCCGATATCCGCATGTTGATTTCGGCCAAGCGTGACCACATCCGCCGCGATATTGGCGCCAAATTAGATGAACTCCGCAGCTCGATTGAAGAACGCAAAGACCGGATTCGCGAGCAGATGGAAGCGGATCTGGAGAATCTGAAGAATCTGGCCGAGAAGCAGCTGTTGACCGAAACCGCTTACCGGGATCTATCTGAACAGTGGGGCAACGTTTTCACTGCCGGTATGGGCGCCGAGGCCATCCGCGACATTGTGGCCAAAGAGGATTTGGACAAGCTAACTAAAGAGTTGCGCAAAGAGATCCGCACCACGCGCAGCAAGCAGCGTCGCAAGAAAGCGGCCAAGCGCCTGCGCGTTGTGGAAAATTTCCGCAAGAGCGGCAACCGCCCCGAGTGGATGGTTTTGACGGCGCTGCCGGTCATTCCGCCTGAACTGCGCCCCATGGTGCAGCTCGATGGTGGACGCTTTGCCACCAGCGATCTGAATGACCTCTATCGCCGCGTAATCAACCGCAACAACCGCCTGCACCGGCTCATGGAGCTGGGCGCGCCGGATGTCATTGTGCGCAACGAAAAGCGCATGTTGCAAGAAGCCGTCGATAGCCTGGTGGATAATGGCCGCCGTGGCCGTGCCGTAAGCCGCAGCGGGAAGCGTAAGCTCAAGAGCTTGAGCGACATGCTCAAGGGCAAGCAGGGTCGTTTCCGCCGCAATCTGTTGGGCAAGCGCGTTGACTATTCCGGTCGTTCCGTTATTGTGATTGGGCCGACGCTGAAGCTGCACCAGTGTGGCCTGCCCAAGAAGATGGCGCTGGAACTCTTCCGCCCCTTTGTCATGCGTCGCCTGGTTGAATACAACTATGCGCACAACATCAAAAGCGCCAAGCGCATGGTCGACCGCCAGAGTTCCGAGGTATGGGATGTGCTGGAGGAGATCTGCAAAGAGCGCCCCGTGTTGCTCAACCGTGCGCCGACGCTGCACCGTCTGGGTATTCAGGCGTTCGAGGTGGTGCTTATTGAGGGCAGCGCCATTCAGCTGCACCCGCTGACCTGTTCGGCCTTTAATGCTGACTTTGATGGCGACCAGATGGCCGTCCATGTGCCGTTGAGCGAACAGGCCGTCAAAGAGGCGCGCGAGCTGATGTTGGCCAGCCAGAATCTGCTCAAGCCAAGCAGTGGTGAGCCCATTGTGGGCCCGTCAAAAGATATGGTCATGGGCGTTTACTACCTGACCGTCGAAGAGCCCGACTTTATGCTGTACTATAACCGGGGCGGCAAGTATGGCAAATACGGCCGTGGCGTCAATGGCAATGGCGCGAATGGGAACGGTGCAAACGGGAATGGCCAGAATGGTGAAACGCCCCGCCTGCCCACCTTTGCCAACATGGACGAGGCGGAATACGCGTATGGCATGGGCTGGATTAAGTTGCGCCAGCCAATTTTGATTCGCTTTAGCATGCCATATGACCAGAAACCCATCTCCGAGCTGGCTGTAGGCGAGCGCGTCATGGAGACGCTGTCGGCGCATGGTTTGACCAGCATTGGTGAGGTCATGGATCTTTATGCACAGGGTGATACCAAGATGATTGACGCCGTGGCCGGTTTTGGCCGCGCCGCCATGGATGAACTGCGCGAGTCGTTGCGTCAGCTGGGCTTGTTGGGCGCCACTTGGCCCAAAGAGCGCATGTTGCGCACCACAGTCGGTCGCATCATCTTCAATCGGGCGCTGCCGCCGGAGATCTGGTATATCAATGAGGTGCTGGATCGCAAGGGCGTAGACCGCATTGTAGAGCGCTGTTATAAACATTTGGGCCGCGCTGTAACGGCCGATATGGTGGACAACATTAAGGATTTGGGCTTCCGGTTTGCCACCCAATCGGGCATTACGATTGCAGTCAGCGATATTAACGTGCCGACGGAAAAGCCCGAAATTCTAGAGCGCACCAATGCCGAGGTAGATCGCAGCGAGCAGCAGTACCGCCGTGGTCTGATTACCGAAGAAGAGCTATACAACAAGAAGGTGGAGCTGTGGACACGCGCCACCGAAGAGCTGACCGATGCTGTGCGCACGCTGCTCAGCCCGGTGGACGGTTTGGGCGCCATGGCGCAATCCGGCGCTACCAAGGGTGGTGTGAACACCATTCGCCAGCTGGCCGGTATGCGTGGTCTCATGGCCGACCCGAATGGACGCATTATTGAGCTGCCCATTCGTTCCAACTTCCGTGAAGGCCTGTCAGCGCTCGAGTACTTTCTGAGTACGCATGGCGCTCGTAAAGGTCTAGCCGATACGGCGCTGCGCACGGCCGACGCTGGTTATCTAACCCGCCGTCTGGTCGATGTGGCCCAGGACGTGATCATCACGCAGGACGATTGCCATACGCTTTCGGGCATTTGGATCACCGAGGCAGAGGCGCTGGAAATGGGACAGTCTTTTGTTGATCGGATTGCTGGTCGCTACTTGGCTGGCGATCTGAGCGACCCAGAAACAGGCGAAGCCTTCTTGGAGCGTGACGCACTGTTGGATGAAGCTGCTCTGTCTGCCATTGAGCGCAACGGCATCAAGCGCGCCTATGTACGCAGCCCGCTTTCGTGTGAGTCTCGCTTTGGCATCTGCAAGAAGTGCTATGGTGAGGATTTGGCCCGTGGCGGCGTGGTGGCGCTGGGTGAGGCCGTGGGCATTATTGCGGCCCAGTCGATTGGCGAGCCGGGTACACAGCTCACGTTGCGCACCTTCCACACCGGTGGTGTGGCCGGTAGCGACGATATTACGCAGGGTCTGCCCCGTGTAGAAGAGTTGTTTGAAGCACGCAACCCCAAAGGTGAAGCTGTTATCAGCGAGATCGATGGTAACGTCGACATCTATTGGGAGGGTGAACTGCGCATGCTCAAAGTGAGCCGCACGGACCTGAAGAAACGGGATGTGGAAATCCCCGGCGGCTATGAAATTCTGGTGGATGATGGCGACCGCGTGCAGGATGATACGGTAATTGCCCGCAACAATGATGCGGATGCCGATGCGGATAATGCCATCATTGTGGCCGGCATGGAGGGCGAAATCTTTATTGAGCCCGATGCTGATGGCGCCATTATGGCTACCATTCGCCGTGAAGATTCAATGATCTGGGAGACTGAGATTCCGGCTAATGCACGTCTGCGTGTTGATAAAGGCGATGGCGTTTCTGCCGGTGAACAGTTGACGGAAGGCGCCAAGAATCCCAAAGAGATTCTGCGTATTCAGGGACGCGAGGCGTGCCAGCTCTATCTGCTGGGTGAAGTGCAGAAAGTGTATCAAAGCCAGGGTGTGGGTATCCATGACAAGCACATTGAAGTGGTGTTGCGCCAATTGCTGCGTCGCGTTATGGTGCGTGCTACCGGTGACACTGAATTGCTGCCTGGCGAGTTGATTGACCGCTTCCGCTTTGAGGATATTAACAATGCGGTGGTGGCCAAGGGGGGGCGTCCCGCCCGCGCCGAACCGGTGGTGCTTGGTTTGACCAAGGCGGCGCTCAACACGGAAAGCTTCCTAGCCGCCGCTTCCTTCCAAGAGACCACGCGCGTGCTCACCGACGCGGCCACCCGTGGCCAGCGCGATGAATTGCGCGGTCTAAAGGAGAACGTGATCATCGGTAAGTTGATTCCGGTGGGCACCGGCTTCCACGCCCGCCTGGAACGGGCAGCCGAGATGAAGGAAGAAGATGTTGAACTGGCCGAAATGATGGATACTGATGAGGAACTCGACGATCTGGATATGGCCGATCTGGACTTCATTGACCTGGACGGCACTGAACTGACCGGTGTGGCCGAGTTGGGTATGGAACCTTTGGGCGTCTCTGCCGGCATCATTAACGATGATGACGAGGATGACGACATGGAAATCGACTTCGAAATGTTGAATGACGAAGACGATGAAGACGATGCGTTGAACGATTTAGACGTAGAGTTGGATTAAGCAAGCATATAAAAAAAGCGCCGGGATCTCCCGGCGCTTTTTTTATACTAATTTATGAATGTCAATTTATGTACGACTTACGCCCTTTGGCTCCGCAAGAGGTTGCGTCAGTGCTATTGCGCGGAAATCCCCTGTACAATGGCTTCGTGGACGGCGGGGCGCAGTTGCGCAATGGGCTGCGGGTGGCGACCATTGTAGACGCGATTGGTCAGCAGCACCACGGTCAGATCACGTTCTGGATCGCACCATAGCGATGTGCCGGTATAGCCGGTGTGGCCAAAGCTCGTTGGGCTGAAAAGCCGACTGCACGACGGATTGGGCTCGCTGCGCAACATCCAGCCCAGGCCGCGTCGGTCACCTGCCGCTGTACAGACATGCTCCTGTCGACATTCGGCTACAATGGCCGTGGAAAGCAATTTCTCTCCCCCTGACAGGTAAAGCCGTCCTAACTGGCTTAAGTCGGCTGCTGTCCCAAATAGCCCGGCATGACCGGCCACACCGCCCAAGCCCCCGGCATTCTCGTCATGTACTTCCCCATGCAAACGACGCTGCCGCCACTGGCAAAATTCGGTGGGTGCAATCTGGTCGTGCAGCTCTTGCGGCGGGTTGAAGCGCGCCTGTAATCCCAAAGGCTGTGTGACGAGTGCTGCAATAGTTTGGCCAATATGGGCATCGCCGTTGGCCCTTGCACAAGCCGCGCCCAGCAAAATCAACCCCAAGTCGCTATACATGTAGGCGCGCCCGGTAGGATAGACAAAGGGATATGCAACGAGCGCGGCCAGCCCGGCCTGTTGGCGGGCGCGCACTTCGGCCTGCCGCAGCGCCACATGGGGTGACGGCGTGGGGCCACAGGCTTTGTAGATGCTGCGCCAGGCCGCCAATCCGCTGGTATGCGTAAGCAAATGACGAATGGTAATCGCATCAGCATCAACGGCCGTGTGGGCAAAATCGAGCCAGCGCGGGTCAATGGCGGTGGGCTGCTTGGAGATGGGGTCTTCGGCGCCGCCCAACAGGCGTTGGCCGCCAAAAGTGGGCACGAGCTCCGCCACCGGCTGATCCAGGGCCAGGCGGCCCTGGTCAATCAGGCGCAGGCAGGCCGTGGTGGTAAACAGCTTGGTCAGCGAGGCAAAGTCAAAATAGGCGCCAAGTTGGGTCGGCTGCTGCTCATGGGTGGGATCTAGCCAACCATAGCTTTGGGCAAACAGGACTTTATTGCCCTGCTCCACGCGACACACAATGGCGGGCGCGACGGCGCCCACGGCCGTCTGCAAAATTTGGTTCAACTGGGTAAAGTTGCTCATGCGATGGACTTGCTCATGCGGATATATGCGCGATGCGGCGTAAAGCCAAATTTGGCGTAAAAATCAACAATGGTGGTCCAATCAATAATGCAGCCATTGATGCCATTGTTGTGCAGCCGGCGCAAGCTAGCATCCAACAGCGCGGCGCCAAATCCGTGGCCGCGCTGATCCTGGCTTACGCCTATGGGACCGAGTTGCCCCCACGGTCGCGGCAGCTCATACGGATAAAAGCGCTCAATGGGTCGTGCTGAATCCTCAAAAGTCAGGCGGCAAAAGCCATCAACGCCCCGTTCGGTCCAAAGCAGCATAAAGTCGGAGAGCCGCTCTTGATTTTGTACAAAACGCTCAAATTCATAACGCCAGCGTCCGGGAAATTCACGCTGCAAGAAGGCGCTGAGCGCTTGCTCTTGGCCCGGCTGGGCCGGACGCACGGCGCCGGCGACTTCGCGCACGCTGCGCGACCGCTCATAGCCCGCCAGGTTGGCTGCTACGTCCCAAACAGTGCCCCGGTTCATGAAGCCATAATGTTCAAAGCAGCTGAGCTGCTCTAGTTCCACCGGCAGCCCAGGGACATAGGGGCGCAGACTGCCTCCCAGTGTGACCATTGCGCAGCCCCGGTCGCGCAGCCACCCTTCAGCCCAGGCGAGCAGCGCTTTGCCAACGCCGCGGTTTTGCTCTTCGGGCAGCACCGCAATGGCGTCGATCCAGCCTTGTTCTGGCGAGGCTGTCGCCGGCTGATTTTTCAACGTGCTGGCCAAGACAAAGCCAATGGGCTCGCCGGCTTGCCAAGCCAGCACGCCCGCTTGGGCAAGGTCTGGCATGGGTTGCCAATTATATGAAACCAAGCGTGGTGAAATAGCCAGGGTCGGGCCGCAAGCGGTGGTCCACAGACCGACGATGGCTTCGACGTGTTGGGCGTTCGATTGGGCGAATTCTATGAAAGATATATTCATTTTGATGTGGGCGTTGTTGATGTGGATGGTGTTGATGTGGATGGTGTGCTTAAAAAGCAATCCAGGCTATCGGCCACTCCCTGGGCCAACCGATCTTGCTGAGCGGTCAGCAATTCTTGATCGCCGCCCAGGAATCCCAATTCCAGAATGGCGGCGGGTGTGGCTGGATCGATTTTGCGAAAAGCATGATATTCGGTCATATTGTGCGTAATGGTTTCCGGGTGTTCATGGAGACCGGTTTCGGTCGCGTAATATTGGGCAATGCAGCCAGTCAAACGCGCATCGGTCTCGGGGATGGCGCTGGTTTCGCTGTATGCCGCTTTATAACCGCTCAGGTCGACGCAGCTATCTGCATGTAGACTCAACAGCGCGACGGCCTGTAACCCGTTGAGCCGTTCGTCAAACTCGTTGAGAATTGTGACGGCATAGCCTCTCTGCTGTAAGAGCGTGGCGGTTTTCGCAGAGACGGCTGCCGTTATGGCGGCCTCTGTGAGCGTAGTCTGACCGGCTGCATCTGTGCAAATAGCACCGGAATCGCTGCCGGCGTGGCCGCTGATCAGCGCGATCTGCGGCCGGCTGAAAAGTTGGGGCATCCAGCCTGCGCCACGGCTGGAAGAAAATGCAAAGTCCGCATCGCGTGTGGCCAATATCACGATGCCAAAAAAGCTAATGAGCCCGATGATTGTAAAAAGGCGTTGAATCCGCTTAATTAAGTCATAGCGCATATAGATAATGTTTGCACCGTTTCATCGAATGGGCAAATTGACAAAGGGCGTGGCGCAATATACACTCAGCATAACTAGTGGACCGCAACGCAACGCAATTAGTGGGACTCCGTACCTAGACGGATACCAATATTTCCGCCACTGTCGCAGTGCGCTGATAAATAAAATTTGTCCGTAAAACTTGCGCAGAGCCAGAGCGCTTTGCGTAAGATCGAATGCGAATTTGCAATAAGAGAGAGCACCCAACTTACCCTTTGGCGACTATGTTCAACAGATCCAGCTCCAACAGAGCAACCCGAACTCAACGCGACAATGTGGCGTCCGACGGCACAGTCGGTGCGCCATATGGGCATGAGATTGGAGCCATGTTGCGCGAACGGCGGGAAGCTATGGGCGTCTCTTTGGCAGAAGTTGAGGCGGCTACGCGCATTCGGCAGAAATATTTGGCCGCCATTGAGTCGGACGACTGGCACCTGCTGCCTGGCGAAATTGTGGGGCGCGGTTTTTTGCGCAATTACGCCGCATATTTGGAGCTAGAGCCAGAAGAGGTAATGGAGCGTCGCCGCGCGATTACCGATCCGAATGTTGCCTCTACACTATCCAATACGAGTGCCGGCGCCACGTTGCCACCCTCCCGCCAGGTCGACTATCGGCCCAAAGATGTGGCTCTGCATGACGATGAAGAGCTTGATGAGGAAGAAAGCGGCTCAAGTTTGCCTTTTCTGCCCATTTTGCTCATTGGGGTGCTGCTCTTTTTTGGCTGGTGGAATTTGGATCGCATTGGCACGTGGGCGTTCAATGCGTATACGGGTATCCAATCGCGTTTGACCGAATTAACGGCATCTAGCCCGGAGCCCGTCGTCCCCACGCCCAACCCAGAAGCCAATGTGCCGCTGGCGCCTACGGCCACCCTTGTGGCGTCCACCGGCGGTGACTCGTCATCTGTCGCGGCCGTTCCCACCGATACACCAACGGCGCCGGCGATTGTGCTGCCCACCGATACACCAACGACGCCGGCAATTGTGCTGCCCACCGATACGCCAACGGCGCCGGCGATTGTGCTGCCCACCGATACGCCAACGCTGGCGCCGCTGCCCACCGATACGCCGATCCCACCGACGCCGATTCCCGTACCGACGGACACACCAGCGCCCGTTGTGGCGGCTGCGGCATGTCCGGATGCGCGGGCGGCCATCACGTCGCCCGGCGTCAACCAGACCCTTGCTGGCGTGGTGCAGGTCAACGGTACGGCGACTCACGAAAATTTCCAATATTATAAGCTGGAATATCTGGCCGGTGGCGCCTATAACTATTTTGATGGCGCCAATAATCCGGTGGTAGGTGGGCGGCTGGGCGTGTTCGACACCACTTCTCTGCCCAACGGTGCTTACACAATTCGGATTGTGGTTGTGGATAACACGGGCAACTTTCCGGTGCCGTGTGAAGTGCCCGTGGTGATTCAGAACTAAGCGTCTGCGTAATGGGTCAGCGGCTGTATGGATGCTAGCGCACGCCTTGCTTTAAGCTCATTTCAATCGGTACGGCCTCAATCTCCCCTTCTTCATTTTCCACCAATTTATAGACTTGCTCGGCTTTTTCCAACATGAGTTTGCCATCCAAATGGTCCACCTCGTGCTGGATGACGCGCGCCAGCCAATCATATGCTTTCAGCCGGAACTCGTTGCCGTTGCGGTCCTGAGCGCGCACTGTGACCTGGGTACTGCGGCGCACGTCTGCCGCCAGGCCCGGTATGCTCAAACAACCCTCCTGCTCAACTTCCGCCCCTCTGGCTTTGAGAATTTTGGGGTTGATCAGTTCGTAGACGCGCATAGTGTTTTCGGGGTCTTCCTCATCATCGGGATATTCGATAACGGTAATGCGCTGGCTAATGCCCACCTGGGGCGCGGCCAGACCCACCCCCTGCGATGCGCGCATGGTCTCCAACATATTATTCAGCAGCATATGCAGCGCCGGCCCAAAAATGCGCACCTGCTGCGTGGGTTTATAGAGGATATCCTCTTTGGGGGTATTAATCTTTACAATGTCCAATAAGGGCATAGCTTTCTCCATCATTATCCGCAGCTATGATAACCGAATTTCCTAAATACAGCGTAGCGGTTGCCAACACTCTAATCAGCCATCGTATTTGATTTTCACAGGGATGTCAAACAAAGGGGCAGGGCAATTGCGAACTTTGCAATTGCGGCGAATAATCCGATGCTACGTCGTATAAAGCCGTGCTAGCGACTGATTATGAGAAATTGGTGGCGGCCGCGCGGCCCGCTTCCCACGGATGTGTCCCAAATTGGGGGACATGAAGCACGCTAAACTGACCGTTACTCACCCCGCCCATCTATCGTCTTGAATTGGCATAGAGCTGCGTTATTTTGAGCACGGTTCCCCTGGATTAGAGTTAGGCAGGGTTGGCATTTTCGCCTGTATGACCTGGTTTGTCTAGCAGCGCCAGTGACAACACAGCCCAATGAGATTCAGCCGAACAGAGTAACAGTAGATCGCAACGGCAAGAGATAGAGTCGGATTCGACAATCCTGACCGACGCCTATTTCGCCAACGCTGTTGCGGTGTACTGAGTAATGAGTGGGTAAGGAAACTAGTATGAATCGCACCGTACGGGCGTTTGTGGTAACGCCTTTATTATTTATATGTATGATAATTGTTCCCGCAGTGGCGCTCTCTGCCGATGGCTATTTGCGGGTGAATATGTTGCAGAGCCCATTTGCAGAGCCTACGCCAATGGGAGATGCTGGGGAAGCTACTGCTGCGCAGATTCCAGAACCGCCCACCGCGGGCGGTGCAGATAGCGGCGCTGGTAATACTTCTGAAAATATGTCTGATGAGGGTGTAGAAAATGACACCGAAAGTGACAATGCATTACAAGATAAGCCAATCGACAATAGCCCAGCTGGTGAGAGCGCAGAAAATAATGACGTCATAAACGACGCTGATCCTGACGCCGTGCCCGAAGCTGATGCTGACGCACCCGGCGGCGCTTCTGTTGCGGATGTGCAGAACGACTCGCCAGAATCGGAGGCCCAACAAAGTGAACCCAGCCAGGCTGCCGTTGAAGTGTCCGCCGGCGCGACAATGACCGATACGAATTCAGGCGGTACCGGTGCATTGCCATCCACGCAGACGCCTGCGGGTAGCAACGGTACCAGTCCCCTGCCGACGCCAACCTTCACACCCACAGAGATCAACACCAGCCCCTTGCCAACGCCAACCTTCACACCGACAAATACCAAAGTACCGCCGACGGCTGCGTTTACATGGACACCAACTACCATATCGAGACCCACTACACCGGCCTCTACATTTACGCCCACCGCCAAGCCGCCAATGCCGCCCGTGGTCACTGTGCAGCCAACAACGGTCGTCCTGCCACCCACTGAGCCCACGGCCACATCGGCCTATCCAACACCCATTCGCGAAATACCCACCGCCACGCCGCAAGTGCCGGCCAGCGCGCTGCGTCTTGATGGCTACTGGGTGCAAAAGGTGATTGGCGACCGCTTCAGCAGCGTGATTTATGCCTTTGCCAATGGCTGGCTCTATCGCTCCAGCAATGATGGCGCTACCTGGGCGCTGCTGACCTCCATGCCGGTTGTGGATGATTTTATTATGAATGCCGATGAGCCCAACATACTCTTTAGCGGCAACCACAATTCGTGTGCGGATGGGGCGCCTAGCGGGCCCATGTTGAAATCGACCAATGGGGGCCTATCCTGGTTTGAGCTGCCCGATAGCAATGGCTTGCGGCCGCTGATTACCCATCCATTTAAGCCAGAGATTATTGTGGCGGCCGATTGCCAGTGGCTCTATATTTCGGAAGATGGCGGCAATAGTTGGCGCCCGCGCCCGGATCTATCTGAAGGTGCGTTGTGGCATACCTATACAATTGTGTCGGCGGCGGCGGTTTATACCGAAGATACGGAAAACCCAGATGATCTGGCCTGGCTGCGTCTTTATGTGGGGGGGCAGGCGGCGGATGGCAGCGGCATTGTGGCCTACACCACCGATCTGGGGCAAAGCTGGCAGCAGATTACGCCCGATGTGCATCCGGCGCCGTGGGGCATGTCTACAATTGCGCTCGACCCTTTTAATGCCAACTATAACTGGTTTGCCGACAGAAATGGCGTCTGGTATACGCCGGATGGCGGCATGGATTGGCGTTTTACCTATGAAGGGCTGAATATCGATAAGCCAGAGGGAGCAGGAGCGTTGCTTTTTATGGTAATGCATCCCACCGGACAGATTTACCTGGGGACGGAACACGGTCTCTACACCAAAGTGTTTGATGGCCTCCATTGGGTCAAAGTGGCGGATACAGCCTTTGACCAAGCGCGCGTCAACAACATCCTGTTTACGGAAACAAATGCCAACTTACTTTATCTGAATACAAGCGATGGGGTACAATTGGTGCGTATTGAAGGGTGAAATCGTGCAAAATCGCCCATAAACCCATAAAGATGATGGGCAGAGAATATGGTGACGTGCGCACTATATATGGATTGTCACGCCGCCGAGTTCATATTCAACAATCTTTGGGTAAGGCTTGTGTGAGGTCTAACTATATGAGAGGTGTGCATACGTATTCAGCCGAGGAGAGGCGACTAGTGTGCGTCGCACTGGCCAGCAAAACGGCTGCATTACGGCTACCAAAGCGGCCAGAGCGTCGCACACGGGTGGACTAGAACGATTTTCGAGTAGAATGTGCGACGCACCGGTCACAAACCTATCTGTTTGGCCTTATGCTCTGCGACCGGTGCGACACACAGATCCATTCGCCCCACTTGTGGGTAAAGCTTAGCAATTATATGGAGGAGAATGTATGGCTACAGGCGATCTGTTTCCCGCTGAATGGCAGACCTTTTCTGACCCGGTCAGCGGCGTATCTGTGCAGCAGTTAACCAACTATAAAGGCCACAGCCACCACTTTTACTTTACCAACCCAGGCTGGTATGCCAATGACCAAAAGCTGCTTTTTGCCTCGGACCGCAACAATCGGACCAATCTGTATAGCGTGGATTTAGCCAGCGGCGCCATTACGCAGCTGACCGATCTGGCGCCCGTGCCGCTGCCGCGCGAAGTTGAATTTTTACGCGCCTGCGTGAGTCCGCTCAATAACGAAGCCTACTTTTGGCATGAGTATAAGTTGATCGCGCTGGAGCTGGACACTTTGGCGCAGCGTACGCTTTATGAAATGCCGCCCAATTTTGATGTCTCCATGATCAACGTAACGGCGGATGGCCGTTATGTTTGTGCCAGCATTTCCGAGGATATGTCGGACCGCTTTCCGGTAGACCTGCTGCGTGGCTATGTGGGCTTCCGCGAAACGTGGGAGGCCATGCCGTTGAGCCGCATTATGCGCGTGGCTGTGGGTGGCCCAAACGAAGGCGCGGCAGACGTGGTGTGGGAAGAGAACTACTGGATCGGTCACGTGAACACATCCCCTACCCAGCCACACTTGCTCACGTTTTGCCACGAAGGTCCGTGGCATTTGGTCGACAACCGGATGTGGGGGCTAGATATGCAAACCGGCCGCGTGTGGAAGCTGCGCGAGCGAGAAGAGCCCGACGAGATTGTGGGGCACGAATATTGGCACGCTGATGGGGTGATGATCAGTTACCACGGACGCAAGGCCAATGGCTACAAGTTTTTTGGCCAGATGCGCTATGATGGCGCCGACCAGCAAGAATACGCATTTCCGCACAATACCGGTCATATCCATTCAAATGATTTTGCGCTAATTGTGGGCGATGGCGGAAAGGTGGTGCGCTTGTGGCGCTGGAATGGCCGCGGCTTTGATGGCCCCAAGGCGCTGTGCCAGCACCGCAGCAGCATGCACATCCAGCAAACTCACGTGCATCCGCGCTTTAGTCCAGATGGCAGCTATGTTGTCTTCACCAGCGATGTGTCTGGCTACGGCAACGTGTATCGAGTGGCTATTCCGGATTTTGACACGCTGCCGGATGTTGACGATTGAGCCCATGCGACGAAAACGGCTCACTTGAGCTGCATTTCGGGCAAGGAGCAGGAAGACCTTATAGCGATCACCTTTAAACATGGCACAAATGTATGTGATTATTATTCGAGGTCATTTGTGCCATGTTTAAATGGTTTGTCCATTAGAAACAAAAGGCGCATACCATGCTTGCCCAAAATGCATAGCGGTCCGCTAATGCTGTTTTGTTCGGCGAATTACTCGCGCATGGCCAACATGCGCAGTCCATTGGCCACCACAAGCAGCGTGCTGCCTTCGTGCCCCACTACGCCAAGCGGCAGCGGCAACACAAAGCCCGGATAGAGCAGCGGCACGAGTATTGTGGCCGTCACCAACACCAGGATGACGCTGACTGCGAAAATCAGGTTTTGACGCACAATGTGACCGGCCTGTTTACTCAAGCGCAGCGTAAAGGGCAGTTTGGAAAGGTCGCTGGACATTAGCACCAAGTCGGCTGTTTCCAATGCCACATCTGTACCGCCGGCGCCCATGGCTACCCCCACGGTGGCCGTGGCCAATGCTGGGGCGTCATTAACACCATCCCCAATCATCACTGTTTTGCCGCGCTCGGAAAGCTGCTTAATAATCTCCACCTTTTGTTCGGGCAGCAAATCGGCATACACCTCATCAATGCCAACTTCCTTGGCCACCTTCTGGGCCACATCCGCGTTATCGCCCGTCAACATGGCAATGGTCTTGACGCCAGCGGCGCGCAATTGGGCAATAATATCTATGGCCGAGTCGCGCAGCGCATCTGCCACCGCCACAAAGCCGATGGCTTCGGGCGTTTCCGCATTGTGTTGACGCATGACCAAAATTGCCGTTTGGCCTGCCGCCTGCAATTGGCGCCCCATGTCGTGTATCTCGGCCGGCAATTCGATATTTAGCGATTCAAAGAGTTTGGCGTTGCCCAGGTAGGTTGTCTCTTCATATGGCTCGCCTTCCGCATCGGTGCGGATGTAGCTGGCGCGGATGCCGTGTCCCGCAATGGCCTCGAATTCATCCGGCGTTTCCAGCGGCACATTCAACTCTGTGGCCTTATCTACAATGGCCGCGGCAATATGATGCTCGCTGAACTGCTCGGCGCTGGCGGCAATATGCAAGAGTTCGGTTTCGGAAAAGTCGTTGAATGTTTGGAGTGTAGTCACCATAGGCTTGCCGTGCGTCAGCGTGCCGGTCTTATCAAACGCCACCGTGTCAATTTGCGCCATGCTCTCTAAGTACGCCCCACCTTTAAAGAGCACACCCTGACGCGCCGCCGCCGCAATGGCGCTCAAAATGCTGGCCGGCGTGCTAATGATCAATGCGCAGGGGCTGGCCACCACCAGCAGCGTCATGGCGCGATAGAAGGTGTCGGCAAATGGCTCATTGGCAAAGAGGGTCGGAATCAAAATGGCGACGATGGTGGCGGCAATCACAATATATGTGTATGGCTGACTCAACCGGTCAATGAGGTGCTGGGTGGGGGCGGCGTCTTCGCGCGCTTCTTCCACCAGATTGATGATTTTGCTCAACGTGCTTTCGGTGGCTAGCTTTGTGACCTCCACCTCCAGGGCGCCGCTGCCGTTGATCGAGCCCGCAAAGGTGTTATCACCTTGCGCTTTGTGCACTGGCACGCTTTCACCCGTAATGGGGCTTTGGTCCACCGAGCTGAGGCCAGAAATGACGGTGCCATCGACCGCAATGCGTTCGCCCGGCCGTACCAGCACAATATCCCCAATGACTAATTCTTCCACTGGCACGACCATGCTTTGGCCATTGCGTCGAACTTCCGCGGCATCTGGCCGCAGGTCTGCCAGCGCCTTAATGGCTTCACGCGTGCGTTCTAACGCAAAGGTTTCCAACGCGCCGCTCAGCGTAAAGAGAAAAAGCAGCAGGGCTCCTTCGTGCCAGGCGCCAATCAGTGCTGCGCCAACGGCCGCCGCAATCATCAAGAAGTCAATATCGAGCTTGCCTTGACGCGCTTCTGCCATGGCGCCTGTAAAACCGGTATAGCCGCCGGCTCCATAGGCCACAATGGCCGTAAGCATAATGGCCCACTGTGGCAAGACGCCCAGCGCCTCTCCCGCCCAGCCAATACCAAGCGCAAGCAGCGTGATCACCGTTAAAATGAGGGCGTAGTTGGAACGCCAAGACCGAAATATATCGCCAATAGCGCTGGTAGACGCGCTGGGCGCCACGGGTATGGGTGTGGTCTCCGCCTGGAGAGAAGAGACTGAGTTTGTTGTCATGTGGACGATTCCCCTTTCAGATATATAACTTATGTTACGCAAGCCTAGAGGAAAGTCGGCAAGCCGACATTCCTGTTTCTTTGTAGCAGACTGGCTGTCGCTGCGTAACGTGAGTATATAAAGCACGCTAGCTGCGTAAAAATCGCTTGGTCAGCCCTATAAGCTTCTCCTAGTTGCGTGGCCGCTTAATTTTTACAAATCCTAAGTGGCTTACACACTGGTGGTGATTTGTAAAAATTAAATATTTGCAGCACTAGGGTAAGAATCACCTTGCAAAAGATCGTCTTTTCTCCTGACGATCCACAGGCGCTGCGTAAGTCGTGTAGATAAAGCGCGCAGATAAAGTGCGCGTCTCTGCAAATTGCAGGGTTGTATGGGCATGATTGCAAAGTAAATCCGCTCCATACAATCAGGTAGAAGTGTGGCGCGTGTGGCGTGGCGCTTGCAATATGGCAATTTTAGGAGGTACGCAAGCCTCGACTAAAGTTGTGTCGCATACAAATGCGCCCACTCTCAGCAACTCACAGGCGCTGCGTACGTTGTGAATTTGTCAATCAGCATTTGGCGCCGATTGGGCCTGACAATCAGCGCAAAGTCCGTATACATCCATTTTGCTGATCCAAGGCTGAAATTGGCTTCCCTTTGGCAGTACGGTTTCTAGCTCAGCCAGGATTGCTGGCGCGGGATAGTCAGTGATCTGATGACACTGCATACAAATCAAATTGACATGTGGTTGCACATTCGTTTCGTAGTGCGTGTGGTCATCACCAAAGCCGATTTCGATGATGGCGCCTAGTTCTTTGAGCAAATTCAATGTGTTGTAAACGGTCGCCCGGCTGATCTCAGGATGATTGGCCGAGATTTCAGCAAAGGCTTGATATGGTGTTGGATGCTCATCGGTGTCGGCTAAATACTGGCAAATCACGCGCCGTTGCTCGGTTAGTCGGTGTCCCGCTTGTTTTAATGTATTTGTAAAAAATTGGGTTGTCTTCATAATGCAGTACGATATCACGCAGTATTATTTAGAATGATTCTAATTTATACGAACATTATAGCATTATGTTGGGCCACTGTCAATAGATAATTAGAATCATTCTAAATATAAATCAATAAAATAAAGCCGCACCAACGGAAAGTTGGTGCGGCCTTTGGCTACGGCTATGTCATATGAGCAACGTCATGTGCATAGCACTTTTATACAGTTAGACGTACGCAAGACCCGAGTAAAATTGCCGAGTCAATTATGGTATACACTCCTGGCAACCCACAGGAACTGCGTAAGGAATGACAGGTAGAACTTAGGCAGCGTCTTGTGAAACCAGAACGCCAAGCGTAAAACAGCGGTAGTCTTGGCCTGGCGCTCACGAGCGCTGCTTAAGTCGCGTCACTATACCGTGACGTAGAGATCATGCGATACGATCAAGCGCCGTCTAAAAAGGTAACGGCATCTCCCACAGACCGAATCTGCTGTGCTTCCTCATCGCTGATTTCACCGCCAAATTCTTCTTCAAACGCCATAATGAGTTCAACAAGATCGAGACTGTCGGCTTCCAAGTCGTCACGGAAATTAGCTTCCATTGTGACATCACTTGGATCGACGCCAAGCTGCTCGATAATAATGTCTTTGACTTTGTCAAAAGTACTGGTGGCCATACTGAGATTCTCCTTTTGAAACGTATTACAAACTTGCTTTATGCGCTTTGATTTTGTAAAACCACAAGCTTTGTTACTTTTTGTCCCGATAGCGGGTTCAGATAACAGCGGTAAAGCTCGGTCAAAAATGACTGCGCGGCCATTGTAGTCAGTGGCGCTCTGCCTGTCAAACTCGGTGGGGCAGGGCGGAGCCTACTTCGTGATAGCATGAATGCCGAACTGAGCGAACCCTTTTGTCTTTTATTTAGGGCCCATCCGGAAATTCCCTGCGTCAAACCGATCTGTCAGAGATGACGAGTGAACTCACCGCCGAATTTACGGATAGCTTCTATGCTAAACCTGATTCCTCTTTGGTAAAACACTACACAAAACGATTAGTTGCGGCCAATTCAAAAATATGTTGACGCTTTTTTCGAAAAGCAAATCAGTCTGAAACTATTGCCACGTTCATGGGGCGCCTAGTGCCTGTTATTCTAGCCTACTTTACACAAAATGCGCTGGCGGGGCAAGCGGTTGCGCCAGTTCGGAACACGTTTGCAACTCAGCCGTAACTATTGTGCGGCATACTCGTCATCACACGCAGATAATGCATGACTATCAGGCCCTTTGCCAAGACTATTTACATGGAATTATCTGCCTAAAAATTGATAGCAAAATTACATCTTTTATACGCAACGCGGGTTATGATTGCGTATCCAGTAATTGCTAAATAACTGTTTAAATAATTGTAACGTAGTACAGGTTCCGCAGGTCTAGTTCCACCAAGCGTCTAAGGGACATTTGAGGTCAAAAGGGTAGGGCTGAAGAACTCTTTAGACGCTTTGTGGAGTTGTGAAGTTTGAGGGGAGCTTACTTCACAACTCGGTACCTCCTTTGGTTCCTCCTTTGTACCTAGTCCACCATCAATCCAAATTGATGGTGGACTTCTCCTTTTTAAGGGGGATTCATCTGCCCGTGCCAGAAAACTACGCAATATTACGTATCCCATTAGGTCTCGATCCATGCTAAGATAGAAACCAGAGTAGAAACGGTGCAGTCTACTCAAATTCTCCTCCTTTTGGGTTTTCTTTCTCCTTGCAAAAGAGCCGAAGCGATTGCTTCGGCTCTTTTGCATTTGTAGGATTATAGAGGCTCAACGGGATCTTTTACAGAGCCAAATGGTATTATGTGGTCCGGCGTGTCAACCATCTGAGAGCCTACAGTCGATAGTCAATGGCATTTATGCCGAGCTCTGAATGGGAACCGGAGTTTTTACCTCGCAAAAAACTCCGGTTCCCATCACAACCGCAGTATAGCTAAGGCCGCTTCCCGTGCGACGCACGGTATGCCATGCAAATGCGAGGAGCAAAATGGCGGACACCGTACGACGCACTTTTCGCTCACTTAATGACATTGAGTAGATAGTTTTACGGCAGCGGCTCTAGACGTAAGCTGTTGTTGCCAATTTCAATGGTGGGGCGGCGCGAGACGCCATCGAAAAGCAGATCAAATTCGCCACGTACAAATTCGCCACTTTGCCACTGGGCAGTCGCATAAGCGGCGCCCGCCAGCGGCGCCCGCAATTCCGCATGGCCCAACTGCATCACAAATTCCAAATTGGCTGGCCACGTTTGCGGCAGCGGAGAAGGGGCTTGCCAATAAAGCGTGACGTGTAAAATATCACCCGGTTCAAGATGCTGTTCTGGCGCATGTCTAAAGCCCTGCTTATAGGCATCATAGCCCACAAACTGCACGGGCCCCAACTGCGCATTGTATCGATGCTGCACGGGGATAACCGCCAACGGAATAGTTGATTCCATACGGCTAACCTCCACTTGCCCAAGCACCAGCACATCACCATCCAGTTCATTCTCCAACTTTTCCCGCGTATTCGTCTCTCCATTATAAAGGACGGCAATCAGTTGATAATGGCCCGGTGGCGTGCCGGGTGGAATAGCTAAACCGTGATTGTCTATGATCGTTTCATCGGGCTTCCAGGTGGTGGTGGGCCGCAAGCCGCCGGCCGGTTCACTATCGCGCTGGGCCACAATCTGGTTGCGCTCATTGAGCAGTTGCAGGCTCACTTTATATGCATGTTGCTGGAGAATTGGCGACTGCCACTGTAGTTGTATCAGCGCGACTTGCCCTGCCGCTACGGGGCCAATCGATGTCTGGTCACTGGTGCGGGCAGTGTGGCACCAGCCCCGCAGCTGAATCTGATTATGCCAGGTGGGCGGTTTGTCAAAGGATTGGCACGTTAGCTCCGCCCCTAACGTGTAATTGACAAAACGCATATTGCCCTGCCAGCTCTCTATCCCTTTAAATGCATTCTGATCCAGCCAGCTTTCCACAAGGCGCTGGGGGTCTGCCTCATCGGTCGCCCAAAACAGGGCGAAGATTGAATGACGGTCGGTGGCGGCAGCGGTTAAGGCATCTATGGTCTGTTGCGCATCGGCCGGCCGTTGCTGCGGCAGCGCCAGCGTGGGAATAGCTACATGATAATAACGCCACACTTCTTGCTGGCCAGGTGCATCCAGCACGATCAGATCCGTTTTGGGATCGCCCACGGCCTGTACGTAGCGCGCTGCGCCGGCATAATTATCGCGGGCCGTGGGGTCGGTGTAATAGCCCGGCAGCGCAACCAGGGCGACCGCTACTGCGGCGGTTGTGGCGATGGCAAACCACGCCGTGCGCAAGAGCGGCGCGTCATAGAAATGCATAATGGCAGCGGCACTCAGCAGACACCAAGCCGGGGCTGCTGCCAATAGGAACTTGAGAAATGCTTCTGTAAAAAGCCCCAGACCGAACATGACCAAAATGGGCCCACCCAGCCATAAAGCAAGGGCCGTGAACTGAATGTCCAATCCCTTACGTGGATGTCTTTGCGCCGCCCTCCACAGGCTATAAGCGCCCAGCAGCGGCAGCAACCCCATGAGCAGCGGCCAGGTCAGCTCTGTTGTGTTGCGCAGCGGCCCAAGGGTGAGCGTGTGCAGCGTAAATGCCAGCGCGGAGAAAATGGGCGTAGATTCTCCGCCTTTGGGCCAGTTGAGCACGCGCTGAAGCGCAATGGGCAGCCAGGGCAGATAGCTCGCCACAATGAGCAAGTTGATCAACATAAAGCGCGCCAGCAACTTGAAACGGCGCTGCTCAGTTGTATAAATGACCCAGTAATACAGATAGGTAGCGCCGGCGGCGCCCAGCAGTATGGGAAAACTGTAGTGAGTCCACAAACCGGCGCTGCCGGCTAGCACAAAGCCCACGGCAGGCCAAAGCCAGCGCCGCCCATTGGGTGGATATCCCACTGGCTGCTGTTCTTGTTCCATAAGCGCCAGCAGCGCCCAGAACAGCAGCGCGCTCTCTAGGGCCAGCAGCATATACATGCGCGCTTCTTGGCTATAGTAGATTTGGAGCGGATGGAGCGCCGCCAAAAATGCCGCCAACAGTGCTAGCGTGTGGCGCGCCCATGGCCGGCGTCCGTCTTGGGGCGAAGTTAAAGACAAGCGAGTGCCGATTTGATAAATTACCCAGACCAGGAGACAGCCAGCTACAGCGGAGAAGCTGCGCATTGCCGCCGCGCTGCGACCCCCAAACTGCGTCCAAATTTTGAGTAGCCAGTAATAGCCCGGTGGATGAATGTCGGCCGCGGCGTCTATGGCAATTTGCGCAAAAGAGCGTTCCGTCAACGCCCACGTGTTGCCCTCATCGCTCCAAAGACTGCTGGCGTCCAATGCATAGAAGCGCAACAGCGCGCCCAGGAGCAGAATGAGGAGGAGTGGAATGTACTTGCGCATAGGGAGTATGAGGAATATCACCTCAATAACATGATACTAACTGCCCAGTTAAGGGCCATGCTTGTGATGAGACCCGTCAGGTTTTCAAAACCTGACGGGTCTGATGCCATTGATAGCGTTTACCTTGGCAAATGGTATTACCTTAATGAAGTGGCATATGCCTTAAAGCTTTCATAAACGGGCTGCGGCGTAAAATCTGGCGCCAGAAGGCGGAAATAGGCTTCCGGCTGGCCGTTGCGTTCCCATTCGTCGGTGGCGCGTTTGAGGTACCATGTATTAGCCACACCCAGCCAAGGCCATGCGGTGCGGATGCGCTCATAGGCAATGGGCAGATAGCGGGCCTGTGTTTCCAGCGAAACTTTGCCGTAGCGCGGCTCAACGCCATCGGGGGCCGCGTTCCAATTCATCTCAGAAATCCAGAGCGGTTTAGCTGCATCACCATTTTGCACCATTAAATCGCGCACAAATTGATGATGGCTAAAATTGATGACGCGCGGGTGCATGCGGCTATCGGTGGGGCCGCTCCACAGGCCATAGCCCTGGACGGCGCCAATGTCAAAATAGGGCGCGGCGCCCGCATCATACATGCGCTGCAAGTAAATGAGATCGTTGAGGCTGTTCAGGATCGGCGGCTGCGTATCTGGTTGCAGATCGATGGTGGCAGCCATGGCGGCGGCAATGATAACCACATTGGGGTCGGCCTGCCGGGCGGCCGTGGCGCTCAGGCGCAGTAATGCCACATAGTCTTCGGGGCTGAGCGGCTGGTCCCCCCACTCCCGATGCGTATTGGGCTCGTTCCACAGCTGATAATAACGCACGCGTCCTCGATAACGGCTGACCACGGCGGCAACAAAATCAGCAAAGTCGGCATAATTATCAGGCGGTGCTTTTTCGCCGATTTCATCGTTTTGGGCGCGCGTCCACGCCGGTGGATTGCTCAGACGGACAACAAGCTGCATGTGATACTTTTCCGCCAGTTCAACAATCTGGTCATACTTGTCCCAGGCTGAGCGGTATGGTTCGTGGCGCCGATCTTCAAAGTCGCCTTTGCCGTGAATCTCAATATCTTCCCAGGGGAATTCTTGACGCAGCCACGTGAATCCCGCGGCAGCGGCCATTTGTACGGCGCGCTCACGTTTGACGGGCTCAGCCTCCTGCTCCAGGAAAACGTTGATGCCAAACGGCAAGCTGCTGTGCGTGTGTTGGACGGCGTTGGGCATCAGCCGCAGCCGCGGCCGCCATAAGTCTCCCGCCAGATCGCTCAAGCCTTTGATCTGCGGTAAAAAATCTTCCTCACCCGTATGGTTCCACAGCCAGACGCGGGCCGGGGGGCTTTGCAGAATAGAAAAAAGCAGCCCGCCCAAGATGAGCAGGCTGACCCAAAGCACTAATGTTTGACGCAAGGCTTGTTTCATGCTGAAGAAGTTTTAGCGGCTGTCAAAATCGACCACGGCCTGGTTACAATCGCCACCGGGGCCTTTCGATTGGAAGTTGGCCACCTTCGAAATACGCTGACCAGCATCGTTGACGATCCATACATACCAGTTGCCGCTGACCGGTTTATTGGCGGAAATAATGTGGCTGTAATAGCCCGTGTCCCATCCATTATAGCCTTCATGGGGTCCACTAATCATGGGGTTTGTAGAAGGCGCCGCATCAGGAGCATAACTAAAAACCACTTTGTAACCATTGGCTGGTTGACCATTTTTGTAGACCTTGCCTGCAAACCAGGTGCCAGCTTCTTGCGGATCGCATTTGCCCACAACAGCCACATTGAATTCATACTGTGGCTCTGCCGGAGCGGCGGGCGCCGGCGCTTGCGTGGGCGCAGGGGCCTGTGTGGGTGGCGGGATAGGCGTGGCCGTGGCCGGGGGCGCGGTGGGAATTACCTGCGCCAAGGCCACCGATTCTACGTTTTGCGTAGTTACAAGTTGGCCAAAGACCCAACCGCGTTGCCCATTAAAATCAATTTCCCACCAGTCTCCGGCTTGGTTTTTGCCCGTAATGGGGAAACTCTCGCCGGCATTGGCGGAGCCAAGAATATTGTTAGTTGTGCTGGGCCCGCCACGTATATTGAGCAGTTGAATGTTCACCACGGCCTGGGCTTGCACCAGCGTGGGTGTGGCAGTTGGCTCTTCTACAGGCGCTGCGGTGGGCGCGGCTTGTTCTCCAGCGGCGTTATCGGCCGGCTGTTCGACCGCCACCGGTTGCTCCACCTGTATAGGCGTCTCCACTGGCACCGCTGGCTGCGCAATTTCTGGTGTGGCGGTGAAGGTTGGAGCCGGCGGGCGCGTGCTGACGGGCGGTGGCGCAGACGTACTACAGGCAGAAGCCACCACTACGCCGCACAGGAGCGACAGACTAATAACTATAGAGCGGAATGACATCGTAAACATTGGGCGCCTCGGGTTAATTGTAAACAGTTGGAAAACAATACTAAATTTATCGCATCCTATTCTATCACAAATCGTATACAAAGTGTACGGCCTAGCTTTTCAGTTCGAAGGGTGTAAAACATTGTGGACCCACAGGTAAATATTTGTGATTTCCAGACAAGGCTATATGATCAACCTTTATTCGGTCAAGTATGAGATGTTCTTGTAAGTGAACGGAGCTAGCTGCTCTGGGCATTGCGCAACCGCTGCTGTACAAGTCTTAATTATGACGAATATTAGGAGTGTAGAGTTCCCATCCGCGTTTCAATGTTAGGCTTGGATGGCATGAGTCTTTCTGAATTCTTTCATCTATATTAGAATCAGTAGAGAGCAACGGCAAGAGAGGACACCGAATTCACCGCCCGGAATCGATGTCTATATTTCCATGTCTATATTGTAGTAAGTCACCGTCAAGAAATAAGTTGGCGGCCAAACCTGTCAGGTCTCGAAGACCTGACAGGTTTAAATCAATAAGTTATTTCTGAACAGTGGCTAAGCGCCTTTGGGTTGAAAGTCATTTGTAATATATAGCAACTTAATCCCAGTGTAATATTACCTTACGAATTGGCTTTAACAATTCCTCTTCCCCCAATTCGTATTTTGAACATAACATTACTGGAGAAAAATTTACATCATGCATCAAAACAACAAATTCCTTTTCCGGCACAGTGCAGATGCACCCCCTGTCCGTAGCACCAAATCACGGTTTAGAGCTTGGTGGAGCGTAGCTCTGGCAACGGTCCTGGTTGCGCAATCTCTGTTTGCCGCTAGCAGCGCCTCGGCCAGCACCTTTACATGGGCCGCGACGTTTGGCGGCGGCAACAATGGAGAAGGTAAGGGTATTGCCGTGGACAGCAGCGGCAACGTGATTACGACTGGACATTTTCAGAATTCATTTGATTTTGATCCAGGCACAGGGACAACAACAGCCCCCATTCGTGGGCAGCGCGACATTTTTATTTCCAAGTTAGATAGCGATGGTGGTTTTGTATGGGTAAAATCACTGGGTGGTTCGGTGATTGATGAAGCCCGCGCCCTTGAACTGGACAGCACCGGTAATATTTATATCACGGGTGATTTCCGCGGCACTGTGGATTTTGATCCAAGCGGCAATACGCCCGGGTCTGACCTGACTTCGGCGGGTGACTATGACATGTTCATTACCAAGCGCGACTCTGCCGGTGAGTTCATATGGTCCAAGAGTTTTGGCAGCCTCAATCTGGATCAAGGGTATGATGTTGCCGTAGGCTCCGATCTAAAGGTCTATACGACAGGCCAATTTAGCGGTACGGTCAACTTTGACCCAACCGGTGCTACAACCACATATGAGTTTGCCAGCAGCAGCTACGATCCATATATTTCTGCGCTCAATAGCGATGGCACTGTAGCATGGGCCAACTTTGTCAAAGGACCAGCCAATGAGCGTGGACAGGGCGTGGCCGTCGATAGCAGTAATAACGTATTTTTGGTTGGCTATTTTGGTGGTCAAAATACCGACTTTAATCCCACTGGCACACCCAGCATTCCAAATTATGCGGGCGTGCGCGACATCTTTTTGGCAAAGTATGATTCTAATGGCGTCTTCCAGTGGGTAAAGACCATTGGCGACACCGGTAATGATTACGCATCTGGCGTAGACGTTGACGCCACCGGTAACATCTATGTAACCGGTACCTTTGTGGGCACAGTCGATTTTGACCCCAGTGCCGGCATTTTGGAGCTGACCAGTGCTTCAGTGGCCAACAAGGATATCTTTGTGGCCAAATTTAACAATAATGGTGACCTGCTTTGGGCCAAAAGAGCCGGTGGACCTGGTGATGATGAGGGGTATCATGTCGAGGTCAATCCCAGCGGCAACGTGGTTGCAACTGGCTATTTTACGGGGACCGTCGACTTTGATCCGGGTGCCGGCACGGTTAACGTGACGAGCGCGGGTGATAAAGACATTTTTGTGTGGGCGCTGGATGCCAGTGGTAACTATATTGATGCCGCCGCCATGGGCGGCGCCAGCGAAGATATTGGATATGCTGTGACCACTGATACTTCTGGCAATGTCTACACAACTGGCTCTTTCCGCGGCACGGCCGATTTTGACCCAACGGCAGGTGTGGATAATAAAACCAGCCTGGGTAACACGGATATTTTTGTATCTAAACTCAATTTCTTCTCCACGACGCCAAACACAGACCCAGTTGCCAATGCTGATGTCTATACAACAACTCAGAATACGGCCTTAAACGGCGCCTCAGTACTCGACAATGATTCGGATGCCGAGCAGGCGCAATCGTCGTGGACCGCCTCTGTGGTGACGAATGTTTCCAATGGCACATTGGCGCTCAATCCCAATGGTACTTTTGTATATACCCCCACCAACGGATTCGCCGGTGTTGATACGTTCGACTACATGGTCAGCGACGGCGCAGGTGGCACCGCACAGGCAACGGCGACCATTAACGTTTCCAACATTCCGCCTGTAGCTACTGATGACCCGTACTCGGTCGATTCAGGAGCGACGCTGGCCAGTAACGTCCTAAGCAATGATATTGATGTGGCCGGGGACACACTGTCGGCATCTCTGCTCACCGATGTGACAAATGGGACGTTGAGCTTGAATAGCGATGGTAGCTTCACCTATGTATCGGACAGTGGCTTTACAGGCTCTGATAGCTTTGAATATCAGGTCAGTGATAGCAATGGGGGTACAGAC
This sequence comes from Caldilineaceae bacterium, assembly GCA_020634755.1. Taxonomy (GTDB): domain Bacteria; phylum Chloroflexota; class Anaerolineae; order Caldilineales; family Caldilineaceae; genus JACKBC01. The sequence continues at coordinate 72,287 of JACKBC010000009.1, forward strand.
CAAGGGGTGGCCACAATTACAGTGAACGCGGCTGGCTCCAATACGCCGCCGGTTGCCAGCAACCATACGTACACGGTATCCGTCAGCAACATGCTCTCTGGTAATTTGAGCGCATTTGTCACCGATGCGGATGGCGATACGTTGACCTTCACCAAGGTTACCGATCCGACCAAGGGTGTATTGGTGCTCAACAGCGATGGGACATTTACCTATACGCCGAACGGCGGCGCCTCTGGCCAGGACGGTTTTGAATTCCAGGTCAGCGATGGCAGCGCCACCGCCAATGCCACCATCACGATCAATATTTCGGCCACGGAAGTTAACAATGCGCCTACGGCTGCCAACGACAGCGCCACGACGGCAGAAGATGTTGCACACAATGGCGCCAGCGTATTGGCCAACGATTCCGATCCGGATGGCGACGACTTGACAGTCGAAACAACACCGGTAAGCGGACCGGCCAATGGTACACTCCAGCTCAATGCTGATGGCACCTATGTGTATACGCCCACGGCGGACTTCAATGGCACAGATTCGTTTGTCTATCGCGTCTGTGATAATGGGGCGCCAGCCAGTGAATGTGCCGAGGCCACCGTGACAATCACTGTCACACCGGTCAATGATGCGCCGCTGGCGGCTGATGACAGTTTTGTCTTTGCGCAAAACAGCAAGGATAATGTGCTCAACGTGTTGGCGAATGACTCAACTGGCCCAGACACGGGCGAGACGCTGTCGATCAGCGCGGTTGGCACGCCCGATAAGGGTGGCACTGCGGTGATTGACGGCACGACGATTAAATATTCGCCGGCGACCGACTTTGTGGGCGCCGAAACATTCACCTACACCATCAGCGATGGCAATGGTGGTGAGGACACGGCCACAGCAACCATTACCATTACGGTAAGTGGCGCTGGTGGCGATGAGAACCAGTTCTTCATGCCGCTGGTTTTTCGGTAGGAAGTGAGTAGAACGGCCCGGTAATAGATGAAATAAAAGGGGCGCACACGGGTGCGTCCCTTTTATTTACCAAAGTCATTAAGGTATTATGTCATACAGTTTCAGTATACCGCAACGGTGTTGGCGAAATAGGCGTTGGTCTAGAACGGTGAATCCGACTCTATCTTTTGCGATTGCGATCTACTGAGTTTTTATGGCGCAAGCTCGCACCGCTGATGTTCCCGAATACGCACGCCCTATTTGGGAACGTTCAAAAGGTGGCTGATTAATTTCCCAATTACCATTTTTCTCAGAGGAGGGTTTCAATGAATGTTCGGAAGAGAGGCGTTCTACAAGAAAAGTGTACGCGATTTTTGCCCCCGATTCAGCTCTTGGGGGTCATAGCACTTGCCTTGATTACCATTGTTTATCCACAACGGCTATGGGCTGCTGTGAACGCTGTGGACTCCTATGTGGCCGAGTGGGCAATCGCCTTTGGCGGCCGGGATCCCGGTGAAGGGGCCGGCATTGGTGTAGACAGTGCGTCGAATGTTTATATTGCGGGCTACTTTCAAAATACATTCGACTTTGGCGGCGGTGACAACAATCCAGTTGGCATTGGTCAACGCGATATTTTTGTGGCGAAGACCAACAAAGATGGCGGATTTGTGTGGGCCAAGGCCATTGGCAGCGACAATATTGATGAAGCCAAAGCCCTGGCTGTGGAGGATGACGGCAGTACATATGTGACGGGGCGTTTCCGCGGCACGGCTGATTTCGATCCCAACGCCGGCGTAGCCAACCGGGTCAGCGTGGGCGATGACGACATATTTGTGATGAAGCTGAATCCTAATGGCGCCTTGGCTTGGGCCAATAGTTTTGGGGGCATCACCACGGATGAGGGATATGGCGTTGCGGTGGGCGCCAACAGCGTAGCCGCCACCGGTTTTTTTAGCGGCACCACCGATTTTGACCCAGCCAATGTGGGCAGCGCCGATGTGCTGACTAGTACGGCGGCTTCGCGGGATATTTTTGTGGCCAGTTATAATAGTGCAGATGGCGCGTTTAAATGGGTGAACTATGTAGCGGGCATCGGCTTTAATGACCGCGGCGATGCGGCTGCTATTGATGCGGCGGGCAACGTGTATATTACAGGTTATTTTGGCAATGCCGATACCAATTTTAATCCCAAGGGTACGCCGGCGATTCCCGAACACGCCAGCAATCGCGATGTATTTGTGGTCAAATATAATCCGAACGGCGTGTTTCAATGGGTATATGCCGCCGGTTCGACCGGCTCGGATGTGGCCAACGCCATTGCTGTGGACGATGCTGGCAATGTATACATTACCGGCTCGTTTGAAAACACGGTGGATTTTGACCCAGACCCAGATGCTTCTGCCGAGCTAATCAGTGCCGGCAGTGATGATATATTTGTTGTGGCGCTGAAAGCCAGTGGTGCATTTAATTGGGCCAAACGGATTGGTGGCGTGGGCAGCGACCAAGGAACCGACATTGCGCTGGACGCTGAAGGCCGCTTAAACATTACCGGATCCTTTAGCAGCAATGTGGATTTTGATCCGGGCGACGGTGTAACCACGTTAACCAGCCAGGGCACCGAAGACGCCTTTGCCATTATTTTGAGCGCCCAGGGTGAACTGGAAGCCGCCGGCCAAATGGGCGGCGCTGGATCGGAAGTTGGGCGCGGTATCGCCGCCGATAGCAATGGCGTCTATGTAACCGGGAGTTTTGATGGCCCTGGCGATTATGACCCCAGCGCTGATGAAGCTTTGTTAACGCCTGTGGGCACTGGCGATATTTTCGTGGTCAAACTGCTGCAAAAAGCGGTTACCGGCAACACTGTGGGCAAAGAGCTCTATCTGCCTATTGTTGAACGATAGTACTCCTGATAATCTGCTCAGAAAGCCAAATGAGCCAAAGCGCCGCCAGGTTTGTGCGGCGCTTTTTTATTGCCCTCTCTATTGTCTATGTCTAAAGTGTATCTACTCGCGTAGCGTATATACATAATCTTCCGGTTTGACAGACGGCTTTTCTTTGCCTATGATTTAATGTTGTATTATTTTGTTCAATTGGCAGGTGAAAACGTTATTTTTTGTGAATTTACGTCGCTTTGTGCAGAACAAGCGCTCCTTGTAGACCCGCCACTGCAATGACGCTTCTCTGCACGCCCGATTGCGCGGCGGCGTTGCTACTGTATGAATTTATGAAAATTGAGGGGGAAATATCTATGTCTGAGACAGACAAAACAGTGCAGAATGAGGCCGAACCTATTGCTGAATCTATGGAATATCGTACAGAGGTAAAGCAGCTACTGGATATTCTGGCGCACTCTTTGTATACGGATCGGGAAATTTTCCTGCGCGAGTTAATTTCCAATGCATCGGATGCGTTGAATCGTATTCAATTTGAAATGCTCACCAATGCCGATGTGCTGGATCCTGATGTGCCATTGGCCATTCACCTGTTGGTGGATGAAGAAGCCAAGCGATTGACCATCTCCGACACCGGCATTGGCATGACGCGCGACGATCTCATCCAGAATCTAGGCACCATTGCCCATTCTGGCGCCAAGACCTTTATGCGCAATGCCGATGGCGCCGCAGGAGAGGGCAACGGTCAGATGACCCTGGATGAAATTATTGGCCAATTTGGCGTGGGCTTCTATTCGGCCTTTATGGTGGCGGCAGAAATCACCGTCACTTCGCGTTCGTATCACCCAGATGGTCAGGCTTGGACCTGGGCTTCTACCGGTGATAGTAACTTTACCCTGGCCCCAGCGGATAAGCAGACGCGCGGCACCGACATTGAAATCAAATTCAAACCTGATGCCGCCGAGTTTGCCAACCAATGGAAGCTGGAATCGATAATCAAAAAGCATTCCGACTATGTCTCTTTTCCCATTTTTGTGGAAAAAGTGGAGCCGCCTGCTGAAGACGCGGATGATGCAAGCGAAGATGCTGAAAGCGCAGAGGCCGAAGACGCAGGCGCCGCAGAGGCAGATGCAAAGCAGCCTGAACCAGTGAATCGTCAAACGGCCTTATGGCGGCAGCAGCCTTCACAGGTTAATGAGGAGGAATACAAAGAGTTTTATCGCCAGCTTACCTTTGATTTTGAAGAGCCGCTCCTCTACAACCATTTGGTCACAGATGCACCGGTGGACATCCGCGCCATTTTGTACATTCCTTCCAAGCGCGAGCGCGGCATGTTTCGTATGAATGATAAAGATGGCATCAAGCTCTATTCGCGCAAAATTCTGATTCAAGAAAGTAACACCGATCTGCTGCCAGAATATTTCCGCTTTGTGGAAGGCGTGGTCGATTCTGAAGATCTGCCGCTCAACGTCTCGCGTGAAATGGTGCAGAGCAACCCAATTCTGCGTCAGATTCGCCGGGCGTTGACCAGCCGCTTGCAGCGCGAGCTAAAAAGTCTGGCCGATAAGGAACCGCAGAAATACGCAAGTTTTTGGGATGAATTTGGGCTATTTCTGAAAGAGGGCGTAGCCACCCAGGCCGATAGCCGAGACGCCCTGCTGGAACTGCTGCGCTTCCATTCTACAAAATCGGCTGCGGCAGACTCCGCCAGTGCTTGGGAGGAAGTTGAACCAGAGACCGCGGCGGACGGGGCAGAGTCGGAAAATGCCCAGACAGATACAGAATCAGACGCTGCGGAAAAGGCGCCCCAATCAGCGGGCGGCTTAATCTCGCTGGCGCAATATGTTGTGCGCATGAAAGCCGATCAAAGCGACATCTACTATGTGTTGGGCGATGCGCTCAGCTCAGTCGCACTCAGCCCGCATCTGGATTACTTCCGCGCCCACGACCTTGAAGTACTCTACATGACCGACCCCATTGACGGCTACATGATCTCCATGCTGCGCGAATTTGACGGCAAGCCGTTTAAAAATGTCGACGACTCCGATCTGGATTTGCCGGAAAACGATGAGCAGAAAGACGAAGCTGAAGAGGCGTCGGAAGGAGATTTTGCTCGACTCATTGCGCGGGCCAAGAACGTCCTGGGTGACCGGGTGACCGACGTGCGTGAGTCTAAGCAGCTGGTCAAGAACCCGTGCCGTCTGGTTTCGCCACAGGGCAGCCCGGATCGCGACTTACAGCGACTTTTGCGCCTGACCCAGCAGGATTATGAGATTCCCAAGAAGATGCTGGAACTGAATCGCAAACATCCGGTTATTGTCCATTTGACCCAGATTTTGGCCAAAAATGCCGCTGACCCGCTGCTCGATACGGCCATTGAGCAGCTCTTTGGCAACGCCTTGCTACTGGAAGGCGCTCATCCCAACCCCACCGAAATGGTGCAGCACATTCAGGCGCTCATGGAATCAGCGCTGGCTGCCCGCGCTGGGTAAATTGGACAGGCCCCAAAAGGATAAGGCGACCAAGTAGAGAAACCCACCTTGTCGCCTTATCCTTTTGGTACAGACACAATCAACCAGTGGGTGCGATTGGGGCCCCTCTCCACCCGTGGAGAGGGGCCCCAATCGCAGCGTGCAGAGCAGGGAGAGGCGGCGCGGCGCGCCATATTGTCTAAATTTGGGACACACGCGTGCGGCTATCTTATGCCCACCAAAACAACCAGCAGATAGACGATTCCGTACAGCAGCGGCTGATGAATCAAGTAAATAAAGAGTGAATTACGCCCCAACAGCTGCAACAGCCGCAATGGCGGCCAGTGACCAATCTGCGGCATGGTAAAGCGCGGCGCGCCGCCGGCATACAGCGTATGGCCTAGAAAAATGCCAATTAAAACGACACCCAGCCAGGGCATTAGCGGGAAGTAATCTACTGCCGGATAATATTCCGGGCGCGGCCCCAGCCACACCAGCCACAGCGTATCCACGCGCAGGGCCTGTACAGATGGCCCAACCACCAAAATGAGTATGCCCAACACCAAATTGAGCCAGCGATAGGGCAGCAGCGGATAGGTAATGATGATGGCGGCGCCAATCAGATGCAGGATGCCAAAATCAACGCGCCCCGTGCCGGCTGCCCGCGTAAACAGCCCAATGATGACGCCAAATCCCAAAATATATAACCCGCGCCGCAAATAGGACCAAAAGAGTGTGTCGGATCCATTTGCCTTGGAATTTACTTTGCGGCGATTGTAGCTAATCGTCAACGATACGCCCACCAGCAGCAGAAACAGGCTAGCCGTCGTGCGCTGGAAGAGCTTCCAAAAGGGCGACCAAAACATCTCGGTGGAAACAATGCGGAAAAACCACAGGTCCCACGTGAAGTGGTAGATCATCATCATCACAATGGCCACGCCGCGCAGCGCGTCTACTTCCCAAAAGCGATTGGGGCGAATGCTGTTCCAAAGTCTCATAAAACGCTTATGGATTTGTGGGGAGAATTTGGCCGGCCTGCACCACGGCGTCAATGATTTTGCGATAGCCAGTGCAGCGGCAGAGGTTGCCGGTCAACGCTTCAGCGGCTTCGGGGCGCGTCGGCGAGGGACGCTCTTCCAGCAGCTTAGCCGCACTCATAATAAAGCCCGGCGTGCAGTAGCCGCACTGTACGCCGCCGCTCTGCACAAATGCCTGCTGCACCGGATGCAGATGCGCGGCATCCCCCAGCCCTTCTACCGTGATGATTCGGCTGCCGCGGGCCCGCTCGCTGGGCGTCATGCACGCCATAATGGCCATGTCGTCCAGAAAAACTGTGCATGCGCCACATTCACCTTCTGCGCATCCCTCTTTGACGCCCACACAGCCCACCGCCCGCAGCGCATCCAGCAGCGTCATGTGGCCGGGCAGCGCAGCGGCTTTGCCGTTGACGAATGCCTGGTCCGGCACCAGCTCTTGGGTGGAATAGTCTTGGGCAACGGGCCACTTGCCCTCTGTATCACCCCACAACATAACCGGATGTTCGAGCCAACCGGCGCGCTCCTGCCCATCCCGCAACTGCTGTAAAATGCGACTCACCAGCGTTGGAATCATGCCCGCGCGATAGGCGGCGCTGGCGCGCACATCCGCAATGGGCGCGGCGCTTTGCAACGCCAATTGGGCGGCCTCGGCAATACCCTCATCGGTGAGCGGCTTGCCGGCCAGGTAGCTTTCGGCGGCGCCTGCTCGCACCACCGTGGGCGCCACGGCGCCCAGGCTAATGGCGGCCGATTGGACCAACGGCTGGCTGCTCTCTTGCCCCTGCTGCGGTGGAGCGGCAGAGGAGCCAAATGTGAGGATGGCGGCCACGTTGAGCACGCTAATGGCTTGCGCTCGGCGTAGCCCCAGCTTAATGTAGGCGCCACGCTGTTGCGCGGTCATAGCCGGGAAGGAGATGCGCGCCAGCAGCTCATCCGGCGCCAGATCAACTTGGCGAAAGCCGGTGATAAAATCGGTCAGCGCCCGCGTGCGCGTCCCGCGGGCGGCGCTTTCTACGGTCACCGTGGCGCCTAACGCCAGCAGGGGCGCAATGGTGTCATTGGCCGGGCTGGCGGTGATAATGTTGCCGGCAATGGCGCCGCGGTTGCGAATCTGCGGCGCGCCTACCTCCCAACAGGCGCGCGCAAGCGGAAATGCCTTGGCCTGAATCAGTGGACTGACTACGCACTGGTTGTGGGTCACCAGCGGCCCCAGATGAATCCACGTTTGGCCATCGATCTCTTCGGTCCTAATATTGGCCAAATTTGGAATGCGCGTCAAATCGATGACGCCAATAGGTTGGCCATTTGGGGCATGGCCGCCGCGCTCAATCTCTATAAGCAGATCGGTACCGCCCGCCATGGCGCGGGCGTTTGGGCCGTGATGCGCTTTGCGTTCCAGGGCCTGGGCCCAGGTGCTCGGTGATTCGTAGAAAGTATACATGGGCGGTTACTCATTGCGTTGTAGAAAGATGAGAAAAAGTCCCGTGCCCGCGGCAAAGCTTAGCAGAAGGCTGAGCAGCGTGCGCCAAAAGCTGAGACGGAATATGGCAAGCCCCAAGAGCAAGTGCGCGCTGAGCAGCGCACCAGTCGCGAGAAGCACAGGCGGCGTAACCGGCGCTTGTGTGCCCGGCGAATTAAAAACTGCCTCCTGCATTTTGTCGATCTGCTGCTCAGATTGGTCCAGTCCCCAGCGCAGCCAAAGGGGAATCACGCTGAGTGTGGTCAAGACGCTTGCCCAAAATCGCATGGCCTAAAACCCATCGGCAAAGGTGTCGATCATTAATTTGACGTCACCCAACGGGTAGAGAATGGGACAGGTGGCGCCGTTGGCCATATATTCACGCACTTTGGCTTTGACTTCGCTGGGCGTGCCGCTGGCCGTAATGCGCTGCACCAATTCATCGGGCACCAACGGCATGGCCTGGTGCACCTGCTCTTTGGTGGCGGGCCACCCTAGGATGGCCTGAATTTTTTCCACAATCTCTTGCTTAACGCCGCTGGCTTTGGCAATATGCGGCTGCTGGGCCAAATATTGGGTCAGCAGCTCTCGAGCTCCGTCCAGCGCCATTTGGCGATCTTCGTGTACCGAGCAGACAATGAGCTGTGGCCGGTCAATCTCATCCAGGCTGCGTCCGGCGCGGGCCGCACCGGCCTCTAATTGTTCTAATGCATGAATATTATATTCAGGCGGCACGCAATAGTTTAGCACGGCGCCGTCGGCGATTTCGCCAGTCAGCTCCATCATTTTGGGGCCAGTGGCGCCAATCATAATTTTGACGTCGCGCGGCTCGCGCCGACCATGCACTACGTCCAGCTCAATACCGTCTACATGGTGAAACTCGCCGTGGAAGGTCACGTTTTCCATGTTGAGCAAGCGGCGCATCACTTCGATGGTTTCGCGCATGGCTTGCAATGGTTTGCGTCGGTCGATGCCCACATTTTTGGCCAGCGGATCCCACCAGGCGCCCAAGCCACAGATGATGCGCCCCGGGGCCAAATCGTCCAGGGTGAGAAAGGTGGCGGCCAGCAGACCAATATTGCGCGTCCAGTTGTTGATGACGCCGGAGCCCACATGGATGCGTTGGGTGGCGGCCGCATAGGCCGCCATGGGCACAATGGCGTCGCGCACCAGACGGCTTTCTGCTTGCCAAACGGCTTCAAAGCCTTTCTCTTCGGCATATTGTGCGTATTGCATGCCATCGCGCAGCGGATGTTTGTCTTGCAAATAAAGGGCCGTTCGAGTGTAGCGCGGCTCATTTTTGGTGGACATGTTTGGGCTCCTAATCTGAAAATGCCTGTGCGGCCATGCGTTTCACTGTTGGCGGGTCACGGGCCTACGTACCTCTGTTGAGCTAAAAATAGGGCATGGCGCACGCCGTGAAATTTGTTGGCTAGTGTACACTGAAAAAATAGAGAGCGTCAAAAAGGTTTGGTTGCTTTCTTCTGATATTCAATACAGCGCAACGGTGTTGGCGATGCAGACGTCGCTCTCGATTTGGGAATCCGATTCGATGGCTTGTCTTTGCGTTCTCCTGATATTTGGAGAATCGTTACTTCTACAGTATATATATTTTGAAGGTGTGTATCTCTGATCTATCGAACGGACGCGAGACGCATGTGAAAGTGCAGCTGCTTGATGAAATTCCTATGAGTGATGTTGAGGCGTCTAAGCAAACCGATGATGGCAGAATTGTCGATGAAGAGCAATTTTGGCGTTTGGTTCAGGGGCGACGGTCCATCCGCCGCTATCGGCCAGAGCCTATTCCAGCTTCCATTTTAGAAAAGCTCCTGACGGCGGCTGCCTGGGCGCCGTCGGCACACAATCGCCAGCCCTGGCGGTTTTGTATAGCCACAGAACAGTCAACCAAAGAGCGTTTAAGCGGCCAGATGCGTATACGCTGGCGGCGAGATTTAATGGCCGATGGCGCCGACGCTGCGTTTGTGGAAAGACGTATAGCCATTAGCCACGCCCGACTCACCAGCGCCGCCGCGTTGGTCGTAGCGTGCGCCACAATGGAAGATATGGATGTCTATCCCGATCCGGCGCGTACCCAGGCTGAATGGACCATGACGGTGCAGAGCACGGCATTGGCGTGCCAGAATCTGCTGTTGGCTGCGCATCAGTATGGTTTGGGCGCTTGCTGGATGTGTGCACCGCTGTTTGTACCGGAATTGGTGCAGGATGTGTTACAATTACCGGAGAGCTGGCAGCCACAGGCGCTGATCACGCTGGGATATCCGGCTGAGGGGTACGCGGCACACGAAATTATAAAAGAGCGTGCTCCGCTGGCGCACGTTGTATGCTGGCGTTGAGCAAATGGCATGAATAAAGCGGAAATTTTCTGCTGTACTACTCGAGAATACAAGCTCTCGTTTGCGATAGGCCAAAGTATAAATGGGGAAAACAGACTGTGATAGTCGATTTTGAACATGGCGGAAGCGAGTATAATCTGACAGAGTCCGATTTGCGTATTGTCGCCGTAGCGGGCGGTGTGGGCGGCGCCAAGCTGGCCTTGGGTCTGCAAGAGGTCGTGGCGCCAGGCAACCTGTCGGTCATTGTCAATACGGGTGATGACTTTGAACATTGGGGGCTGTCCATTTGCCCAGACTTGGACACGGTGACCTATAATCTGGCGGGCATCAATAACCCCGAAATGGGTTGGGGACGCGCCGAAGAGACCTTTGGCGCGCTGACCACTATGAGTCAATTGGGCGCGGAAGAATGGTTCCGCATTGGCGATCGTGATTTGGCGCTTCATTTGCGGCGCACCGAGTGGCTGCGGCAGGGGGTCTCTCTAACCGAAGTGACCGAAAGGCTGCGCCGCAGTTTGGGAGTGCCTTCGGACATTTTGCCCATGAGCGATCAACCGGTGCGCACGCTGGTGCATACGGAAGATGGCGATATGCCCTTTCAGCACTATTTTGTGCGTTGTCGCTGTGAGCCGGCCGTGATCGACCTGACCTTTGTGGGCGCCGAGCAGGCGCGTCCGACCCATGCCGCGCTGGCCGCGCTGGCAGAGGCTGATCTCATTGTCTTCTGCCCCAGCAACCCGTATTTAAGCATTGATCCTGTCTTAAGCATCCCCCATTTGCGCCGCGCCATAAGCAACGCCAAAGCGCCCAAAGTGGCGGTCACTCCGATTGTGGGTGGCAAAGCCATTAAGGGACCGGCGGCCAAAATGATGCGCGAAATGAGTGTGCCCATTAATCCGGCCACGGTGGCCAACCGATATCAGGATCTGTTGACCGGCTTTGTGCTCGACCAGCAAGATGCCGATTGGCGCGCGGAAATCGATATGCCGGTGCTGGTGACCGATACCATGATGACGTCGCTAGAGGTCAAAAGATCATTGGCGCGTGAAATTATTACATTTGCCGAGCAGCTACAGGCTGCACGTTTTTCCGAACACTTTTTTGCGTAAACGCTATGGGATTTTGGCTGATCACCCCTGTAAAACCATTTGAGGAGGGGAAGAGTCGGCTGGCCAAGGTCTTGTCCATTGCAGAACGCACATCGCTCAATCAACAACTCCTGACCAATCTGCTGACCGTGGTGCAGCGCGCCGGCGTTTGCACTGGTATGATAGTGGTCAGCCAGAGCCACGCCGCGCTGCAACTGGCGGCGGCGCATAATGCCGTTCCCCTTTTAGAAAAAAAGCAGAAGATCTATGTAGATGGGCTGAACCCGGCGTTGGAACAAGCGCGTGCAGCAGCCATGGCGCGTGGCGCCACTGTCCTTTTGGTGCTGCCGGCGGACCTGCCCTGGATTCAGCCTGATGATTTATGGCAGCTTTACCGCGCGGCCCAGCGCCAGCCCGGCATTATTATTGTGCCCAGCCGCGACAATGGCACCAATGCCCTGCTGCTGCAACCGCCAGACGCCATTACGTTTGCCTTTGGCCCCGATAGCTTTGCGCGTCACGAACAATTGGCGGCCCAGGCCGGTCTCCTCTGCCAAACGCTGCGCATGCCCAATTTGGCCATCGATATTGACCAGCCGGCTGATTTGGCGCTGCTGGCCGACCCCACCATGAGCGCTTATTCATCATTCACCTAAGGCTTGCTCGCCACAGGCGGCGCGATATCCGCAGCCCCGGCAGCGGCCAAAATCATGGTGCTGCCGAGCAACATCGGTTGCCGTACGGCTGGTGCGGATTTCCGCGGCAATGTCGAGGGCCAGCTGACGCACTTCATCGGTAAAGGGCAGCTTGAGCGTGGCATCCGCATAGCGCAGAAAGCCATATGGTGGCCGCTGCTTGTAGTGATCCTCCACCAGTAGGCAATACGCCGCCAGTTGGAGAATGTGGCTATCAAACGGTGCTGATGGCCGTTGGCGGCTCTTGACTTCCACGGGGATGATAATGTCACGACCGGCCTCTTTCACCGTTACCAAATAATCGGGCCGGCCCACAATGCCAAAGCGGCGGCTAAAGATGGGTTTTTCCACTGCTTGTCCAATGCCCACATCGCTGTAAATCACTTCACCCTGGGGCAATCCAGTCTGCTCGTGGGCGCGGCGGCTCATCCAGAGCAGCGCACCGCCGACCAGCACCAAGAGCAAAATTGCGGCAAACAGAAAAAGTCCCACGCGCTTACGCTGCGCCTTCTTGGCCCTTGCACAGAATTTCCCAGCTGCCGCGCTGGCAAACCTCATCCTGCTGATTCAGCACTTCCATTTTGAAATTGACCAGTCCACCTCCCATGCGACGCATGGCCTTGGTTTCCTCGACAGTGACGCGCAGGCGCACTGTGTCGCCAATAAAAACCGGCTTGACAAACTTCCAGTCCAACCCGCGAAAGGCCATGACCGTATCTTCCATAAAGCCCAGGCGCACGGCCAATCCGCTGGCAATGCTCAGGATGAGCAGCCCATGGGCCACGCGCTGGCCGAACATTTGCGTTTTGCAATATTCAGCGTCGGTGTGGATCAAATTCCAATCGCCCGACAGGGCTGCAAAGTTGACCACATCGCCTTCGGTAATGGTGCGTCCGGTGCTTTCAACCCGATCGCCAATTTCAAACTCTTCAAAATAGAGACCCATCTGGCGGGTCAATTTACGCGTGCTCATGATGGTTTCCTGTCTAGCATCTGTTTAATTGTGTTGGGGATGTGAGGATAGGCCATGGGGATTGGCCATGGCGCCGCGTGGCAAACTTGGACTACGGCGCCTGCTCTCCCATGCCCAATCCAAAATATCACGCCAAGGCGCAGAGACGCAAAGTTTGCTGGGCGTCTTTTTACCCTGGCGTGATGCTGATGGAGAGTCTGGCGGTCTGCGCGTTGCTGTGTTGCAGCCATTGCTTTACGCCGAAGTTCTGCGGACGGCTATCAGCCGCGGGCGGCGCGTACCTTGCCACGCGCCCTCTGGTTACCGCGTCCAGGCCAGCCAGCGTTTAAAGAGGCCGTGGACAAGTGGCGTGAGCCGCGTGCGATTATAGGCATCGGCTACTTTGCGGATGGCCTCAGCCTGGGTGGGATATGGATGAATGGTGTTGCCAATGGTTTTGAGGCCGACGCCTGCGTTCATGGCCAACGTGATCTCGCTGATTAGATCGCCGGCGTGGCTGGCCACAATGGTGGCTCCCAGGATTTTGTCTGTCCCCTTTTTGATGTGCACTTTGACAAAGCCATTGGTCTCCCCGTCGGCGCGACCGCGGTCGGTGTCGCCAATGGATTGCACAATGGTTTGTACGGCAATACCTTGCTCCTTGGCGTCATGTTCATATAGCCCCACATGCGCCACTTCGGGGCTGGTGTAGGTGGCCCACGGCACAATTAGATCGCCGAGTTTTTTCTTGGGGCCAGGGAAGAGCGCGTTTTGCAGCACCATGCGGGCCGTGGCGTCGGCGGTATGCGTAAATTGATATTTGAACGCAATATCGCCGGCGGCATAAATATTGGGGTTGGTGGTCTGAAGCGTCTCCTGTACGGTGACACCCTTTTTGTGATATTCGACGCCGGCTGCTTCTAAATTCAAATTATCAATATTGGGGACGCGGCCCGCCGCTACCAGAATTTCATCGAAGCGCGCTTCGTGTGGCTGGCCGTTGAGTTCGTACACAATCACTTTTTCGGCGCCATCCGGCCGAATTTCTTTGGTTTGTGCGCCCAAGGCCAAGCCAATTCCCTCGGCTTCAAAAACAGTGCGCACGACCGCTGCTGCTTCCTCGTCTTCCCGGCCCAATAGGCGTGGAATAATATCGAAAATGGTGACCTCGGAGCCAAAGCGGCGAAAAGCTTGCGCCAGTTCAGCGCCAATGGGGCCGGCGCCGATCACCGCCAGCCGCGGCGGACGCTCGGTCAATTCAAAGACGGTCTCGTTGGTCAGGTAGCCCGTTTCAGCCAGCCCGGGAATGGGCAGGTGCATGGGGCGCGAACCGGTGGAGATGAGCGCCTTTTTGAATTGCAGCGTGCGGTTGCCATGTTCACTCACAACTTCGATGGAATCGGGGCCAATAAATTGACCGCCGCCAAAGTAGACATCCACCCCCAGATCGGTAAAGCGTTGAGCCGAATCATGGTGGCTCACTTCGGCGCGCACGCGCCGCATGCGCCGCATGACCTGGGCAAAATCGACCGTCGCGCCGGCCGGCACATGGATGCCATATTTGTCAGCTTCCATGATCTGCCCCATTACTTTGGCCGGGCGAATTATCGCCTTGGATGGCAGACAGCCCACATTGAGACAGTCGCCGCCAATTAGATGTTTTTCAATGAGCGCCACTTTGGCGCCCAGCCCCGCCGCGCCAGCTGCCGCCACCAGGCCGGCGGAACCGCCGCCGATCACAACCAGGTTGTAGCGACCGCTGGGTGTGGGGTTCTGCCAGGTGGGTGGATGCACGTTGGCAATCAGATCCATGTTGTACTCATCCATGGGCGGCACCTGGATGGCGTGTCCATTGGTGGAAATCGGCGGGGACGCAGTGTGCGCTTTTGTTTGCACGGTGGGTTCAGATGTAGCCTGCATGGTGATTTCTCCGTATGTGAAAGGGCGCGATTGCTAATCCAAATTCTGTTCCTGCCGCTTGAAATAGCGGGACAACCCCAAACTAACCAGCAGCAGCCCAACGCTAAAGACCAGAGACCAGGGGTTAAAGCTGGGTAGCCCTTCGCCAAAGTTGTCCTCGAAGGAGGCGCCAAAGAGCACAATGGAGATGGTCCCCGGAATAGAGCCCAGTGCCGTAGCCAAGAGAAAGGCTTTCCAATCAATGCGGAGGAAGCCGCCGAGATAGTTGACTAAATCATAAGGCAGCAGGATCAGGCGCATAATGAGAACGGTTTCAAAGCTGTTGTTGCGCATGCGTTTGGCATAGCGCTGAATGATGCCGTTGGATTGATCCGCATCTAGCAGACCTTGGCCAAAATAGCGGCCCACCAAATAGGCCACCATGGCGGAAGCGTTGCTGGCCACAATGGTGTAGAGCACACCCCACACCGGCCCAAACAAGAAACCACCCGCCAATGTAAGCAGCGATGCGGGAAAGAAAATGAGCGGACGCAGCGCATAGAGCAAAATATAGAAAAGCGGGCCGTAGATGCTGTTTTGGATCGAACCCACTAGATTTTTTACGGCGGCCAGCGGGCTCAGATTATTGGTTTGGGTATACCAAAGATAGCCGCCAATTACCAGGAGCCAGATGGCCAGCGCGGCTACCTTCTGCCCATGTTGCGCCCAAAATGAAGCTGGGTTTTGGGCCCTTGCCGGATTGGCCGTCACGTTTTCATCGGTCATAGTATGCGTACTCGTTCGATTTTGCGCGTTTTCTATACTCGGTACACCGCAACGGTGTTGGCGATCTAGATGTCGGTCTCGATTGGTGAATTCGCTGCTATCTGTTGCCGTTGCGATCTACGGATTACAAATTATGATAGGCCCACCAGATTCGTTGGCTGGCGGTAAAGAAGACCAATGCGGCCATGATTAGGAAGAGCGGCGCCAGATAGGTGGGCAGCAACAGAAAAAGGGTGTAAAACGCAATCGTTTCCGCCCCTTCCACAAGCCCAGTTGGCATTTCAATACTGGTGAGCCGGCCGGACGTTTGCAGTTTGTGCTTTTCCAACAGGGCCGACAGCGTAGTCCAAGAGAGCAGGTTGATAATGTAGCTAGAGAGCAGGACAAGGCAGGCCCACATATTCAGCGCCGCGGGGTTGGCCGCTGTCAGCGCGAGCGGTATGGCCAGGTAAATCACAAAGTCCAGCAGCAGATCTAGAAAGCCGCCAAAATCACTTTGCTTGTGATGCACTCGCGCCACTAAGCCGTCGAGCCCGTCGATAACGCGGTTGAGAATCCAAAATCCCAGCCCGGCCCAATACGCCTGCTGCCAAATGGCCGCGGCCGAAAGCAACCCAATGCCAAGCGCAATAAATGAAAGCACATTGGGGTGGATGGCGCTAAAGAGCTGTTCCGCCACTGGCAGCATCAGCTTATCCTTCTGCTCGCGCAGCACGCTGTCGCGCATAGTGAAGCCCTCCTGATTGTTTTGCTGTTGTTCAACGCTGACTCAAGTTATATCGCTTCAAGCCTGGTGGTTATGTAATTGACTCTACATGAAATCAGGCAAATCGAGGGCAGACTGCGTTTTCTCACGGCCTGTTAATGTGGAGGTAAGAGTTTTGAGAGAAAGGGGTAAAGGGTAGTTCTATTTTGGGATTAGCCCTGAAAGAACGCAGAAAGGCATAGCTTCCAGCACATATCATAGCTTCCAGCATATATGCAGTCGTTTCTTCAGTCGGCACAAAAGAAACGACTGCATAGACACCAGAATTTCGTTTTATCCGCGTAACGATTGCCACGGTTCCTCATTGGCCACATCCACCAGTTGATACCCTTCGGCGCCAACGGACGGCCCCAGCGTAACGTGCAGGCGGGCCGGCTTGTCGGATACATTAAATGACGCGTGGACCACGCCCCCCGCAATAAAGACCGCATCGCCAGCATTGAGCGTCTGGCTTTTTTTCTCCAGCCACTGTTCAATGCTGCCTTCCAGCACGTAGATCACCTCTTCTTGGCCGGGATGTTTGTGAAAATCGTGGCCAAACCCGGGCTGCAACTCAACTTCAATCACAACCAGATGGCTAGCGTCCGTATCCACGGGACGACTAACCCATTTCATGGTTCCCCAGTCCAGCGTATCCACTGTGGCTGAGGCGCCTGGTATAAATTTCCCGCTTGTCATCATTGGTTCCTTTCTGTTATGGGGAGGAGGTTGGGGAGTAAGAATTAGGAAGTGGGAGTACGCGACGCGCGCCTGCCTACTTCCCACTTTCTAACTCCTAATCGCCCTGCAAAAGGCTGTGCAAAAAGCACAACCCATCACTGGCCAGTTGGTCTTGGCTAGTGGCCAATGGTCGCCAAATGGCGGCGGCGCGCGCAATGACCTGCACCTCCACGGAAAACGACTCAATGACCACGGGACCGTTATAGTGGATGTCGTGCAAACCAGCCGCCACCTGGTCCCACGGAACGTGGCCCGTGCCGGGCGCGCCGCGATCATTTTCACAAGCATGAATGTGCTTGACGCGTGAACCGGCGGCCCGAATAGCATCGCCCAGGCTGCGTTCTTCAATGTTCATGTGAAATGTATCCAGCAGCAGCCCGCAGGCTGGATGATCAACGCGATCCACCAACTCAATGCCTTGGGTTGTCAGGTTGATAAAGCTGGTTTCAAAGCGATTGAGCGGCTCAATACAGAGCGTAATACCGTGGTCGCCGGCATATTGGGCCAGCGGGCGCAAATTGGTCATGAGCAGTTCCATGGCGCGCTCGCGTTCAGCGGCGGTGGCTTGCCACGTACGTCCCACTGCGGAATAGATGGGGCCAATGATGTTGGTGGCGCCAATGGTCTCTGCCGCCAGAATGCAGTGCCGCAGATATGCCACACAGCTTTGGCGTTCGGTGGGGTCGGCGCTAATCAGATCGCGGCCGGGGCCAGTGGCGGCGCTCAAGCTGACGCCCAGGCCATGTGCTTGCGTTAATTCGCGCGCCAGCGCGTAGTCAAAATCATGAGGGGCCTCAATGGGCAGCTCGATCCAATCAAAACCCAAGCGCGCAACGTGGGGAATAATTTGGCGCAAACGCTCATTGTTGAGCGGTGAATGCCAGATCCAAGTGTTTGCGCCAAATTGCATGAGCCTTCTCCTGCTCAATCGCCGGTGCGAGTGGGGCGAGCAAAAGGATTCTCGCGGCGGCGTGGAGATGGCGATTGGGCGGCGGCAAATTCAGGTTCCTGGGGCGTCTGTGGCGCGAAGATGGGTTCAGCAGCGGGCGTTACTGTCTCGCGTTGGGCGGTGCTGCGCTGTTCTACATTGCGCTGCTCTGTGCTGCGCGGTTCGGCGCCGCGTTGGGTCGCGCCGCACATGACGCAGATGTCCCACTCCGTGCGCACTAGGTTGCTACAGTTGGCGCATGAATATTGAAGCTGGGCGTGGCAAGTGGGGCAAAAGATCCACGCTTCATGGGTGGGCGAGCCACACTGGTAGCAAGCTTTGGCTGTTTCCAATTCGCGCAGCAGCGCTTCTTCTTCCAGCGCGCGGTCATAGATTTCCGCCAGCGTATCTTTGGGGCGAATCATCATGTAAAGCACTAGCCCCACAATGGGAAAAATGAGCACCAGTAAACAGGCCAGCAGCATGGCCAGCCAATCGCGGCTGCGCGAGCGGATATCGTTAAAAGTCCAAATGCCCATGGAAACCCAGAAGGCAAAAAGAAAAGCGCCGAAGATTGCCACAATGACGCCGGCAATGGTGGCGATAGTATTGACAAATTCGGGCGACATGAAAATTTCCTTTGTCGAAAAACAACTTTGTCGAAAAACAACAGAGTCGAAAAACAGAGTTGACGTACCCAATAACATGCGGATTATAGCGCACAAGAATGCGAAAAACCAAAACCTTTGGGGTGCAGCTATGGGTGCATTGAGCCTGACATAGCCGTTCCCTAAATTTTTTAGGACTTACGCAAGCCTAGAGTAAGAATCGCCTTATAAAAGATCGTCTCTTCTCCTGGCGATCCACAGTCGCTGCGTAAGTCGTGTTTTTATTTTTTGACATTCGCCTTTTTCCGTGCTATATTCGCCACACCACTGACTTAAAAAGATGTAAGAGTATCACCTAAAAGTTTCATCTATACTTTGCTCTGTATGAAAACCGTAGATTGTTCTCTTCTGCTAGAGTTTTGGAAAACTATGGTTTTCATCACAACCGCAGTATAAAAACCATCTTCGTCACCACAATTGTTGCACACCAGCCAGTAAATTGTATTGCGGTTGCCAATAAAATAGCGAGCTTTCCCCAAACCACATGGGAAAATAAGCGTTCATTTTGCGACAGCGTAAAGTATATCAGGTCAAACTGACAAGCCGCTTCAACTGACAAGCCGCTTCAACTGACAAAGTAACGATAAAAACAATAAAAAATTTGTATATTTTATACAAAGCCGTTGTGTTACCATTACGCTGGTATTATCCGATAATATTTTGGAGTAGACCGTTTAGACCACTGCCTCTGGGCAAAATTCTTGCTGTATATCAGTCCAAAATGGCTAGTGTTCCGTCAATCGTGTTTTGATTACTAACACGACTTACGCAGCGCCTGTGGATTGCCAAGAGTGAAGCCGTTTGCATTCGACACAATTTTCGTCAAGGCTTGCGTAAGTCCTATTAATGACTCACGTTACGCAGCGGCAGCCAGTCTGCCAGAGAGAAACGGGAACGTCGGCGAGCCGACTTTCCTCCAGGCTTGCGTAACATAAATTAATAAGTAGTCAGAACACCAATGTCTCGGCAAGCATTCGTAACGGATTGCCATCAATTCATGCTTGACGAGACACTAGTTGCAAAGCTACGAACGCCCCCTGTTTTAGAAGCTTGTAAACTTCAATATCGGCCAATCTTACCAAAATTCCAGTTAATTACCTCACGTTACGCAGCGACAGCCAGTCTGCTAGAGAGCAACAGGACCGTCGGCGAGCCGACTTTCCGCTAGGCTTGCGTAACATAAGTTAATTACGACTTACACGGCGCTGAATAAGGGCCAAGAGTAGAAAGTATCTGCAACGAGATAGTTTTTACTCCAGGCGCTCTGGCTCCGCCAGAGGCTCTGGCTGCGCAAGAGGCTCTGGCTTTGCGAAAAGCTGCGTAAGTCTTGAAATATCTGTTTTGACCCCGTCAAGTTTCATGTCAGTACTGTGGTATAACCAGGCCATGACAGCATGACCTTTGTTTCGCCTAAGCACATTCTGCACAGTTCAATTTTACAGCCCGATGCCATGTGCTCCCATGAGGGTTGATGGCATCAACATTGATTTCATCACTAGTGAATCAATTGTACTAGTGAATCAATTATCGATGATTTGATCATCCCTGGTGGGCCGGCTGTCTATTGAACGATGCGATTCGTCTTGGTTGAATCCAGTCGGCGTATTTTCCCATGAGCCTGTCATTTTTTAGCGTTTTACAATCCAAATAAAGGAGTCATTTATGAAGAAGAACCCCAAGCTTTACACAATAGGCCTGGTCGTGTCTATGGTGCTGGGTATGGTGATTGCCGCCTGTTTTGGCGCCGGGCCAGCCCCTGCCGAGGCCGAACCCACCGAGGCGCCCGCCGCGGTGGAAGCGGAAGCGCCCGCCGAAGCCGAAGCACCCGCTGAAGCCGAAGCACCAGCCGAAGAGGCCACCGAGGCGCCCGCTGAAGAAGCTGCGGCCGCACCGGCTGAATCTGAAGCGGCTGCGCCAGTTGCCCAGGGCGAAGCCACCTTGGCCACCGTCCAAGAGCGCGGCCAAGTCAAATGTGGCTCGGGCGCCGGGGCCGCCCCTGGTTTCGGATTTATTAAGGAAGATGGTAGTTGGGAAGGCTTCAACGTCGATTTCTGCAAGGTAGTTGCCGCCGCCGTTTTGGGTGACGCCGAAGCCGTTGAGTATGTTGTTACCACCGGCACAACACGCTTCCCCATTCTGCAATCTGGCGAAGCCGATGTGCTGAGCAACAGCACGACCTGGACTTCCAGCCGCGACACGGCGCTGGGCTTCAACTTTGCGCCCACCACTTTCTATGATGGTCAGGGCATTGTTGTGCGCACAGATTCCGGCATCGAGTCGTTGGAAGACTTGGAAGGCGGTTCGGTCTGCGTTGGTACAGGTACAACCACCGAGAAGAATCTGGCGGACGTCATGCGCAAGCTAGATATTCAGTATGAAGCGGTGACTTTTGAAGACACGGGCGACGTAGTGCGTTCGGCCTTTGAAGAAGGTCGCTGTGATGCCTGGACCAATGATAAATCCGGTCTGATTTCGGGCCTTGTCCTCTTTGCTGACCCGAGTTCAGTCAAGATTTTGGATGTGACCATGTCCAAAGAGCCGTTGGGCCCGCTGGTGCGTCAGGGCGATGACAACTGGTTTGACATTGTGAAGTGGTCCGTTTTCTGTACGTTCCAGGCTGAAGAGCTGGGAATTACCTCTGAAAACGTAGACGAGATGCTGAACAGTGAAGATCCAGTGGTGCTCAACACGTTGGGTGTTGAAGGCGAACATGGCTCGGCCATGGGTCTGAGCAACGACTTCTGCTACCAGGTTGTTAAGCAAGTAGGCAACTACGGCGAAATCTTTAATCGCAATCTAGGGCCAGACACGCAGTTTAACCTGTCTCGCGGCATCAACGCCTTGTGGACAGAAGGCGGCCTGATGTACTCTCCGCCGTTCCGCTAAATCGAGTGTGAACACCAAAAGCATCTGCTCCCTAGCTGGGGCAGATGCTTTTTTGGATATAGCTTCAGTACTTGGAATGAGGTTCAGGTTTAAGGGGTTACGATTATGGCGCAGACTTTGGCTTCGGCTCCGCCACCTATGAATAAGGGCTTTTTCTCGCGTATTTCCTCCTATATTTTTGATATACGCTTTTTGGGCGTTATTGTACAGATCGCCTTTATTGCGATCGTCATTTTAGGCGTCCGTACGTTGGGCGGGAATTTTGCGCAAAATGCGGGCAAGCTGGGTCGGGCCCAATTTATTTGCCGCGATGGCAGTTTCTCCTATCGTTGTGCATACGACTTTATGGACGGCAATGCCGGTTTTGATATTTCAGACCCGCCGCTGGAATACAAAACAACCGATTCATTCTGGTGGGCGCTGTGGAATGGCATTATCAACACGTTCCGCGTGGGCATATTGGCTTTAATCGCCACCACAATTTTGGGAACGCTGGCCGGTATTGCGCGCTTGTCGGACAATTGGTTACTCTCAAAAGTAGCGTTGGTCTATGTAGAGATCACGCGTAATACGCCGGTGTTGGTTCAACTTTTGCTATTATATTTTTCTGTTGTGCTGGCGCTGCCAGACATTCGCGAAGCGATTCAGCCATTTGGGCTGCCCATCTTCTTATCCAATCGCGGCCTAAGCATTCCCTGGCCAGAATTCATGTCTTCCGCGCCCATTTGGCTGGCTTTCTTAATTCTGGGCATTCTGCAATTCCAGTTGACCTGGTTTTTCATGGGCCGGCGCGAGCAAGAGACCGGCAAGCCCAGCAATCGCTTTCGGTGGGCGTTGGCTGGCTTTTTGGTCATCGCCGCCGTGGGGTGGATTATTTCCAGCGCCACAGCAGACAATGAAGGCATCCTGGTGGCGCGCTCCAGCCGTATCGGCGAGTTTGAGGATATTAAATCCGTCATCATGACCCGTGGTGGCGTGAACCACGTCAGCGAGTTTGCGCACAAGAGCGACGAAGAACTGGAACAGGCGGCCTTGAAAATTTGCGTCCTGCGCGACTCGCCATCCGAGCCCAACCTCACCAACAAATTGCGCCGTCTCGGTTTGCCCTATGAAGTGAACCGGGCCAGTTCAATGAGCCGCGCCATCTCCAGCTTTGCTGAGGGCAATTGTGATGTGTTGGCGGCGCCCAAGTCGGCCCTAAATTCAGCGTTGGCTATGCTGGAAAGCCCGGCCAGCAATTTGATAGTTTCCGTGAAGGAAGCGCCCCTGACGTGGACCGTTCCCAGCTTTGAGGGGTTCAATGTGGTGGGCGGCTGGTCCATGACGGGCGAATTTTTTGCCCTCTTCTTGGGGTTGACCATTTTCTACGGCGGTGGCCTGGCGGAAGTTGTGCGTGCGGGTATTTTATCCGTCTCCAAGGGCCAAACGGAAGCCGCCCGTGCGCTGGGTCTGTTGGAAGGTCAGCGTCTCCAACTCATTGTGTTGCCCCAGGCGCTCAAAGTGATTATTCCCCCGTTGATTAGCACCTACCTCAGCTTGATGAAGGATACCAGTTTGGGCGTGGCTGTGGCCTTCCCAGAAATGTACCTTATTTCGCAAACGCTTATGAACCAGTCTGGTCGAGCGCTGCAGATTATGATCATTATCATGCTGGTCTATCTGGTCATCAGCATCTTCTTCTCCGTTGTTCTAAATTGGTACAACCAGCGCGTTGTACTTGTGGAGCGGTAACTATGGCAACATTAACATCTTCCACCCGCGCAATAGAGCCACCGCGGGAAAAGCGCGGCACTTTTTCTAAAAGCTTCAATTGGACCTATTTCCTGCAAGACAACATTACGGGCTCGCGCGGCCTTACCATTTGGGTGGCTTTGCTTACGGTAATCACGCTAGCTGTTACCGTCTCTCAGCTGGGGTCAGCGCCACGGCGGGCCGGCATCATTGTGGCCGTTTGGGCAATTGCCGTCGTCGCCACGATTTTGGGTGAACTCTTTACGCTGCATAATCCTATTACGCGGTGGCTCAAAGAAAATATGTTTAACAGCGTGTCCAACACCTTGATCACGCTCCTGTTGGCGCTAGTGGTGGGGCAAGTGATGACCCAGCTTTGGAACTGGGGCTACGTCAACGCTACATTTGACCCAGCGCTCACCGCGCCCGATGTGCGTTCATCCGGCGCCAGTTGGGGGGTGATTTGGGGGGCGCGCAAGTTGTTGCTCACGGGGCCGCTTGAGCCGGAATACACCTGGCGCGTCATATTGACCCTGGTGCTGCTGCTGGCTTTGTGGGCGTTCACCTATATTGCCACCCGGCGCGCCATCAAAGCTTCTGTGCCGGTTTTTAGCAAAATTATGAACGGGCTTTGGCTGCTGGCGCCGATTGCCTCCTATATTTTTCTGGCCGGTTTGCAAAAAGAACTGCCTGCGGCAACCAAAACCATCGACTTTGGTCTTTTCTGGATTCGTTTTAATCCTGTGGTTGCGATTGCTGGGCTCACCATCAACATGTTTACATTGGTCGCCGGGCTGCTAATCGTTTTGGCCACGATGGCCGTGCTCTGGTTTTTCCGCGTGATTCAGCTCAATCCGACCGCCATCGTTATGTGGGTGTTGGCCTGGCCCGTTGCCTATGTGCTCTGGCGCGTGATTGCGCAGACCGGCTGGTTTCCTTCGATTGATGTTGATCACTGGGGCGGCCTTTTGCTCACCATGATTTTTGCCTTTTTTGTGAATATTATTTCATTTCCCATTGGCATTCTGCTGGCTTTGGGACGCCGGGCGGATGTCTATGGGATTCCGAGCTGGATCGTGTGGCCGGTGGCCATATTATCCACGGGCTATTTGCTGATGACCAGCACGCCGGAGCTGTGGGAGACATCGCGCAACGGAATTGAAAAGACGCTGGCTCTGTGGCCGGTGCTCATTATTATCTCGGCCTATTTCTTTATGCGTTCGTTTAATGGCAATGTGGTAAAAGCCTTTAGCATTCTCTCCATTGAGATTATTCGTGGCGTGCCGTTAATTACGCTGCTCTTTATGGCCATTATCATGGCGCCGTTCTTTACCTCTGAAGGCGTCGAACTTGATAAATTCTGGGCGGTTATTGTCGGTTTTTCGATCTTCTCCTCCGCCTATATGGCCGAACTGGTGCGTGGCGGCTTGCAGGCCATTCCCAAAGGGCAATATGAAGCCTCCGATTCGCTGGGGCTCAATACGCTGCAGAAATACCGTTTTATTATTCTGCCGCAAGCCCTACGCATTTTGATTCCGCCGTTGGCCGGCGCCGTGATTGGCACCTTTAAGTCATCGTCGCTGGTGGCGCTGGTGGGGCTGCTGGATCTGGTGGGCGTTGTGCGCGGCATCATTGCCAACCCGGATTGGTTGGGGCTGCGCTCGGAGCTATATGCCTTTATGTTTGTGCTCTATTTTGTTGTCAGCTCTGTGGTTTCCGCCTACAGCCGGCGATTGGAAGAGCGCGTGGGATTGGGCTCGCGCTAGTAAAAACTTTGCGTATTGCGTATTTCATATTGCGTGAACCGGTACAGAATCTAGACTCTATACAAGAATCTATACGGGTACACGCAATACGTAACACGCAATACGTGCCTTTTCAAAATTCAATACCTTCCACACGGGAGTTCGTTATGGATCAAAACGGCACTATCAAAGAGCCAATTATTGTTTGTCGCGATGTGCATAAATGGTACGGTGATTTTCACGTACTGCGGGGAATCGACATGAATGTGACGCCCGGTGAAGTGGTCGTCATCTGTGGACCCTCTGGTTCGGGGAAGTCCACCTTTATCCGCTGTATGAATCGGCTGGAAGAGCATCAGCAGGGCGATATTGTGATCGACGGCATTGAGCTGACCCATGATGTGCGCAACATTAGCGAAATTCGGCGCGAAGTGGGCATGGTGTTCCAGCAGTTTAATCTGTTTCCACATTTAACCGTGCTGGATAATATTACGCTGGCGCCCATTAACGTGCGCAAATGGAAGCGCGAGCGCGCCGAAGAATTGGCCATGGAGTGGCTGACGCGCGTGGGAATTCCCGAGCAGGCCAACAAATATCCGGGGCAACTTTCGGGTGGGCAGCAGCAGCGCGTGGCCATTGCGCGCACGTTGACCATGCAGCCTAAAATTTTGCTCTTCGATGAGCCTACTTCGGCGCTGGATCCGGAAATGATTAAAGAAGTGTTGGATGTGATGATCGAGCTGGCCGGGTTGGGCATGACCATGCTCTGCGTGACGCATGAAATGGGGTTTGCGCGCGCCGTGGCCAATCGCGTGGCCATGTTCGATCATGGTCAAATTGTGGAAGAGAACGACCCGGAATCATTCTTCAACAATCCGCAGCACGAGCGCACTAAACTCTTCTTAAGCCAGATTTTAAACCATTAATTGTTTCTTGCGCCCAAAGAGCTAAAAACGCCTGCTGAGATTGCACGGGCGTCTACACTCTTTGGGCGTTTTGTGTATGTGCGGGGTTACTGTGACGAGGCGCCCTGGTTTTCCGCCTCAGCGGCCTTGACGCTGCGTGGCTGCACCCAGTCTTGCGCCAGCTGCACGAGCGTAGGGTCGTCGAGCGCCTCAATGGCGGCCATCCAGTCGGCAGTGGTCACAATTTTGTAGCGATATTTTTGAAAGTAGTCCTGCAAGAATTCGATGAATTTGCGGTCGCCCAGCCGTTTGCGCATGGCATCGTAAAAGAGCGCTCCCTTGCTGTAAATTATGGTTTCATAGGCCACGTTGCTGTCAAAATCGGCCACCTTTTCATCTAACCCCAACCCCGGTGTGGACAGGCCGTCAAGGCGGTTTTGCCAGCGCGAATTTTGCATGTTATCTGCCGACGATTCGCCATAAAGCGCCTCTATATATAGCTTGATCGAATATTCGGCCAGCGCCTCATCCAGCCAGGGCTCGTTGACCGGATCGTTGTGTACAATTTGGTACCACCACTGATGCGCCACTTCGTGGGCCACCAGCGATTCCAGGCTGTTGCGATAACGCGAATAGGTCTCCACACCAATCAAGCTTACTTGCGGATATTCCATGCCACGGTAGGAGAGCGGCGCCGGCGCCACGCTCATATCGCGGAAGGGGTATGGGCCATATTCATCGCTATAGATGCGCAGCGCCGCCACCGCATATTCGAGTGCGGCGCGCCCCGCCGCCTCATCGCCCGGCAGCCAGTAGCTGGTGACGCGCGTGCCATATGCTTCCGTATAGGCGGAAGTAAACTGGGGGCTGGTGTGCAGCAGAAATTCACGCGCGGGCCCAGTCACCCACACATGGCGTGATTGTTCCTGGTTAATAAACGTGGATGTGATCAACGTGCCGCTGGCCACGGGCACATAGTTGGCGGGCAGCGTGGCCGTTACCCAAAAGAGCGAAGTATCGGCAAAGGCGGCATCGCCGCGTACAATGCCAATATCGGTCCACCAATCGCCGCGTCCAAAACGGATGTTGGGCTGATAGACCGCCAGCGCCGGATAGAAGAGCGGCAGGCTCAACATCTCCTGGCTTTTGCCAAAGAGGGCATACACGTCACTGGTATCGCGCCAGCTGGGGATCTCCAGCTTCCAACGCATTTGCACATTGGCTGTCTTTTCGGGACGCAGCGGCGCCGGCAAGCTGACGCGCAGCGCCGTGCGTTGCGTGCCCGGCTGGTAGATAAAGCTCGTGACCTGATTGTCTACCAGCACGCTCTGAATGGTCATGAGCCCACCATATTGGCCCAACATGGGATAAAGTCTGAAAACCAGGGCGTCCCATAAATCCAAACTGTTGTTTGGCACGTTAATGATAGCAGAGCCGTAGAGCAGATCGGCTTCTGTGTCGAGCGTCACGCTGATCTGATAGGTGGGAACCGGGCCCAGCGTTTTTAAATCATCCTTGAATTCGGGCCGCATGGCCGGTTGAAAAACGGCATAGGGGTCGCCGGTTGGTTCAGTGCCACAGGCGGTCAATGCCAGCAGGCTGATCAGCAAGGCAAGCGCGACAAACGTTATGAGCACAAGCTGTAAAAGCCGGTTGGGCCCGGGACGACGAGGCAAAGGAATCGCTAACGCTGGATGCGCTGTTTGTGAGGACGTCATGGGCCAATCTTTATAATCAGCAGCTGGCAAGGCTCGACGAACGCGTCGGATGCTTGGTGCGGCATCAGCATGTAAATCGCCAACACGTGGGTGCTGGACGGACGGTAGGTGAATTTTCATCTATATTGTGGATTGTGGCAACCGCATTTTGGGCACGGAGAAACCTGTTAACGTGGCAAAAGCACAACTTATGCAGCATCGGCGGATCGGCAGGAGAGAAACGCATGACTCATTGGGCGACGCCTATGCTGGGCCGGTGTAAGTCCTTCAGTTCAATGATAGCTCTGTGCTGCGCACAACCGCCATCATAGAAGTCTTATAAACTCCTATCCGTAAACTTGGTAAGCGTTCAGAAATAAGTTAGCTACCAAACCTGTCAGGTCTCGAAGACCTGACAGGCTTAAATCTACAAGTTATTTATGAACGATGACTTGGTTATAAATCCTGCCGCTTGCGCTGACCGAACGGTCTTGTGCAGAGAATCTACGGATAGACACAAAGTAGCGTATTTAAGTAGCGTGAAGTATAGCACGCTTCTAAGGAGCAAGCAATCGTAAAAACCGGTTTGCTTACTGCGGGTAAATGCGGTATCTTTATGCAGAATTGGCCTGTTGACGCTACTTGCGTCTAAATTTGTAGCCACGCGTACACACATCTGCCCAAAAATTAAATATGCTGGTAAACTCCAGCTGATAAACTCCATAGGTGCAGATATATTTGGTTCTGCCATTATTTAATATGCTCTACTCTGTCTACCCGCCCAAAAGAGCTACCCGCACTACGTATCTGTCCTAAACTCTTTGTGCAGGCGTTTGTCACTCGACAAAGCCGTGTCAATCACTATTGAATTTATGGATAGTTCTAAAGATGTAGGTCTTTAATCTTCAGAGAAACGCAGCATAAAAAGGAATAATTATGCAAATCGTGCAAAAAGTTGGCGAGCAGCTATTGCAAAATGTGCAAAAAGTAATTATCGGTAAAGATCGTGAAATTCGTTTAACGTTATTGGCGCTTTTGTGTGAAGGCCATCTGCTCATTGAGGATGTTCCCGGTGTGGGCAAAACCATGCTGGCGCGGGCAATTTCGCGCAGCATTGGCACGACGTTTCGCCGTATTCAATTTACGCCAGACATGCTGCCCAGCGACGTGACTGGCGTTAGCATTTTTAACCAAAAAAGCATGGAATTCGAGTTTCGCCCCGGCCCCATTATGGCGCAGCTTGTACTGACTGATGAAATTAATCGCGCGACCCCGAAAACCCAATCTGCCTTGCTTGAAGCCATGGAAGAGCGGCAGGTCACAGTGGATGGCGTTACGTACCCCATGGCCCGTCCATTTCTGGTGTTGGCTACGCAAAACCCCATTGAGTATGAAGGAACCTTTCCATTACCCGAAGCCCAAGTGGACCGCTTTATGATGCGCATTCAGCTTGGTTATCCTGGCAAGTCGCAGGAGATCGACGTATTGGGGCGGCAGGCGGAAAAGCACCCCATTGAATCGCTTTCCCAAGTGATCACGGTGGAAGAACTCATTGAAGCGCAGAACGCCGTGCGTACGATTTATGTAGACGATTTGGTCAAGGAATATATTGTGGATTTGGTCACGGCCACGCGTAATCACTCCGATATCTATTTGGGCGCCAGCCCGCGCGGCAGCCTGGCGCTCTTTATGGTGTGTCGGGCCTGGGCCGCGCTGCAAGGGCGAGACTATGTGCTGCCGGATGATGTCAAGTTGCTGGCCGAATCCACGCTGGCGCACCGGCTGCTGATTAGCCCGTCGGCGCGCATTAAGAACGTAACGGCGCGCCAGATTATTGAAGATACGCTGCGCCAAACGCCGGTGCCGGGCGCCCGCGTCAAAGCTCGCTAAAATCAGCATATATGGCAAGCCATAGCGTCGGATTCACCAATCGAAACCGGCGCCTACATCGCCAACACCGTTGCGGTGTACGGAAAATGGTTTTGGCTGGCGATGTTATTTTGGGCCGGCGGTTTACTGTGCTGTGTAATACCAACTGCGGTTATAAAAGCTATGCATACTGGGCAATTCTACGCTGCGAAAGGGCTAATTATGCATAGCTTTTACAGAGCCACATGGTATAAGTCGTGAAATAAACATACATGTCATCCAGACTTATTTTTTTGCTGGGAACCTTTATCCTCGCCTGGGTATTGGCGTTCAATAGTGGTCACGACCTGGCTTTTAGCCTGGCGTATCTGCTTACCATCATTTTGCTCATTTCCTATGGCTGGGCCAAGCTGAGCCTGCGTTCTGTCTATTTACGCCGCTTTACGCGCACGCAGCGCAGCCAGGTGGGCCAACACGCTGAAGAGACCTTTGAGGTACGCAACCGTAGCATCTGGCCCAAGTTGTGGCTGGAGATCGAAGACTATTCCAACCTGCCCTGGCACGAAGCCAGCCGCGTGGTCAGCAGCCTGCGTCGCCAAAGCAGCGAGCGGTGGCAGATTCGCACCCCCTGCACCGAGCGCGGGCGTTTTCGGCTGGGACCCATGGTATTGCGCAGTGGTGATCCGCTGGGCATTTTTCACGAAGAGCAGGAATTGACCGCCACCGGCATGATTGTGGTCTATCCGCTGGTGGTGGATCTATCGGCATTTGACCCATCGGTTTCCGAGCTTTCTGGCGGCGAAGCGCGTCGCCAGCGCACCTATCAGGTGACCACCAACGTGGCCACCATCCGCGACTATGCCCCCGGTGACAGCTTCAATCGCATCCATTGGCCCAGCACGGCGCGCGCCCGCCGCCTCATGGCCAAAGAGTTTGAACTTGATCCCACCGCCGATATTTGGCTCTATATCGATTTGTACGAAGGGGCGCAATTTCGGATGGATTGGATGCCCACGCCACCGGAGATGGCGCTCTTTGCCCTGACGGCGCGCGCTCGTCGCAACAATGGAGCGGAGAGCCGCGTCGATCTACCGCCCATCTCTACCGAATATGTGGTCAGCGCGGCCGCCAGCCTGGCTCGCTACTTTCTGCTGCGCGACCGCGCCGTAGGTATGAGCAGCTATGGACGCACGCGGGAATTTCTGCAGACCGACCGCGGCGAGCGGCAAATGAATAAAATGTTGGAGGCCTTGGCGGTTGTGGAAGGGCGGGGATCGCTGCCTTTTGCCCATTTGATTGCCACAGACAGCATACGGCTCAATCGCAACGACACCATTTTGGCCGTCAGCGCCGATCCGGACCCGGCCTGGGCGGTGGCGCTGCAAGACAGCCAGCGCCGTGGGGTCAATAGCATTGCGATTGTGGTGGATGGCAACACGTTTGGCGGCCATGCAGATTACAATGAACTATACGCCAAGTTTGAGGCCAGCGGCATTCCCTATTATAAAGTGAGTTGTGATGTGCCGCTCGAAACTTCGTTGAGCCAGGATGCTCGCATTTCAAGCCGCCCCATGATGCGCTAATGGTTTTGGGCCTATCTGTGGGCGGCGCGCCGCTTATATTTGGGCGTTTTCTAAGACGGCATTCTGTTTTTCAATGAGTTCTTTGATGCCTATTTCGGCGAGCAGCAGCATGGCATTGAGCGCGCCGCGTGAAAATGGGTCTCCTTCGGCTGTGCCCTGAATTTCCACAAAACGGCCATCAGCCGTCATCACCACATTGCAGTCAACATCGGCAGCCAGGTCCTGGGCATAGTCGAGATCCAGACATGCTTTGCCATCGACAAGGCCCACGCTGACCGCCGCCACGGACTGGATGAGTACACCAGAGTCAATTTTGCGCTGTTTTTCCAGCCGCTTAAGGGCCAGCGCCAGCGCCACGTAGCCGCCCGTAATCGAGGCGGTGCGGGTGCCGCCATCAGCCTGGATCACGTCACAGTCGACAATAATCTGCCGCTCTCCCAATCGTTCCAGATCTACCACGCCGCGCAGGCTGCGCGCAATGAGCCGCTGAATTTCCTGAGTGCGTCCCTTTGGGAAGAGCTTTTCGCGGTCGTTACGTTCATGCGTGCTGCGCGGCAACATGGCGTATTCAGCGGTAACCCAGCCGTGCCTTTTTTTCGAATAGCGCAGCCAATTAGGCAACGACTCGTTGACCGTTGCGTTACAGAGCACTTTGGTATGCCCCATGCTGATAAGCACAGAACCCTCAGCATGCTTTACATAGTTTAATTCAAATTGAACTGGGCGTAATTGGTCATTTTCACGGTTAGATCCAGCCACATCTTTATCCTTATCGATTGGAAATGGGCGCCATTATGCCAGCGAATTGGCGGACTTAAAGTACCATAAAATTGTAAAGAGGTACAATTTGCGCATATTGGGCGTGAAATTGCCCACGGAAAATAGAGGACTTGCTTCGTAGCAGTGCTGTATATAGGTGCTGCACATAATGTATATATTGCAGATTTATCAATTAACACCGGCATAGAAGTTCGACTTCTCCGAGAAGCTGAACTTCTGGGATACCAGTACTATTTGGTTAATACACAAAATGTACATAAAAGAAAAACCTTCCTACATGAGGAAGGTTTTGATGGAGTGGAGCTAAAGGGATTCGAACCCTTGACCTCTACAATGCCATTGTAGCGCTCTCCCAGCTGAGCTATAGCCCCGTATAAATTGTGACTACATAGATTGTGGTCACACAGATTTTGACAGTAGTAAAGTTAAACCTGGTTAATTGTATGAATTTCTGCGATTGCGTCAAATTTGGCAAGCAGTGAAACCGCAAACTGTCTAAACTTGCACGCCGCCAGGTACAAAACAGATATAACCACAGATACAATATTGGTGGAGCTGAGGGGAATTGAACCCCTGACCTCTACAGTGCGATTGTAGCGCTCTCCCAGCTGAGCTACAGCCCCAGGCGAATTCGTAGTATAGCAAAGGGTGGGCCATTCGTCAAAAGTCTATGGGGTATATCTGCGAATTTAATTTTTTGCTGTATCAGCGCTTGGTTAGGTTTCTGGCCGATGCTATAATCAATACACCGCAACGGTGTTGGCGATTCAGGCGTTGGTCTTGATTGATGAGTCCGACTTGATTGCTTGCCATTGCGATCTACTGATAATCAATACACCGCAACGGTGTTGGCGATCCAGGCGTTGGTCTTGATTGATGAGTCCGACCCGATTGCTTGCCATTGCGATCTACTGATATCAGGACATTGCAACGATATTCGTGATCCATGCGTCGGCCCCGATGATGAATCTGGCCCTATTTCTTTCCGTTGCGCCCTACTGCAACAAAAAACTATGGCAAACCAGGAAACAGCCCCTTTTGAGCAACACGCAATACAGGATTCGACCAGCTCTCGCAAACGGGCGGAGTTGCGTCTTTCCGAACGGCGAACGACGGCCAAAGATACGATCCAGCGTCCACCAAATAATCTAACGCGTAATCCGTATGTGGGTTGCGTAGGCATGCTGCTCATTGGCTCATTTCTGTTTCTCATGGCCGCCACATTGATGATGACCGCCGCCATGATGATGGGGGTGCCTACCGCTTGGCCGCAGGTGCGCGAGAATTTGACCGCTTGGATCGCCCATCGTCAGCCTCGGGATATGGTCACCGAGGCCGATAGGTCGGCCACAGTGAGCCCGGTGAATCCCGTTATTGATGGTCGACGTCTGGTGTTAGATGATGATTTTAGCCGTCCCACCGCGCCCCTTGCCGAAATGGAAACGCCCGACCGTTGGCTGATCGGCTTTGTGATTGACCAGAATGTCTACCGCATGCGCGTCTGGCGCGGCTTTACGGCATGGAGCCGGTTACATTTTGTTCAGGCTGCTCCCTTCCGCTTGGAGGCGGACAGCGTTGTGGCGCAAGAGACACAGCGCGGGTATGCCGGTTTTTTGACGCGGTATTACGACGACGCCAATTATATGCTCTTGGCCGTTGAT
Organism: Caldilineaceae bacterium; assembly: GCA_020634755.1. Lineage (GTDB taxonomy): Bacteria > Chloroflexota > Anaerolineae > Caldilineales > Caldilineaceae > JACKBC01. Next base: position 105,795 of record JACKBC010000009.1, read on the forward strand.
GGCGAGGGCCGCTTTAATGTTATGCGTCATCAAGATGGTGTTTGGAATACGCTTCAACCTTGGACGGACAGCAGCGCTATTCTGCCGGCCGGTGAACACAATGTGCTGGCGCTGGAAGATGATGGCCAAGCTATCCGCTTCTGGTGCAACAATGTGCTGCTGTTTGCCATGGTGGCCGAACCCAATACGCCGTTGGGCGATGTGGGGTTGATTGCTGGCTCCAAAAGCAGCAGTTCGTCCGATGTGGCCGAGGTCAATTACTCCTGGCTGAAGCTGTATGAGCTGAACAATGAGTAGCCCGGGGTCTGGCGCCGACCGGCGGCAGGTTCGCCGGGAGGATGGGGGCGCTCTTTTTGCGCAGTTTGTTCAAGCTATTTCCGCAGGCAATGATGAGCAAGCAGAAGCGCTCTGCCAACAATTAACCGCTGCTGATGAGGCGAGCCTAACCGAATTGCTTGTCGCCAGCAACCTTGATGCGCGTTGGTGGGCTCTGCGGGCGCTGGCCCTATGCGGGACGGCACAAAGCGTTGTGCCCGTTGTGGCTAGCCTGGATGCTGCGCAGAATGAACTGCGTCAAGTTGCCGCCTTAACTTTGGGGCATCTCTATGCAAGGGCTCCCGAGGCTGTTGTTCCATCTCTGCCGAGACTGGTGGCGCTTTTGGCCGATGCGGATGGTGCGGTGCGGCAAGCGGCCATGATGGCGCTGTCTATGTGCAATGACGATGCAGTGCCGCTGCTGGCGGAAACGCTGGCCGGTTCCCACCAAGGGGCGCGTACACGCGCCGCCCAGGCCTTGCGCCGGATTGGTTCTCTGCCGGCGGCAATTGTGCTCTACGGCTATCTGGAAGACGCTAATCATCTGGTGCGCACACACGCATACGAAGCGCTGGATGAAATGGGACTGTTGGAAAATATTTTGGTGACGCTTTGAAAAGCCGCTCTGCACAGCGCGCCGCAACTCCTTACGATGGTCTAAAAGTGCCAACACAGGGAGCCGAATCTAGACAAAATATGCGCTTCGCTCTAGAATAGCCCTTTGGCCAATGTAATAGCTGCACAACGCATTATACAGATTCAATGATGGTTTTGGGCGCCGCAGCGCCGCCGTCATACAAGCCCTATATAATAGAACTTACGCAGCCTCTGGCAAAGCCAGGGCCTCTTATAAAGCCTGAGCGCCTAGCATTAAAATTGCTTAGCCGGCCTGGCTATCCACAGGATCTGCGTAAGTCGTATATAAATGAAAATAAGATAATGTTGCTTAACCAAAATAACACAATTCGTTCGCCCCGCGTCTTGCCCCGTACTCAATCTGCCCTTTGTTCTCACTTGCTTATCCAGAAACGACCGGCGCCTTTTTTGCCCCAGCTGTTGGCGTTGTGCATTGTGGCCCTGGTCGGGCTGAGCGCTTGCAACGGGCCGGCGGGACCGCTGCAGCAGATTCAAGTGGCAGCGCCGTCTACCAATAGCCGCGTGGTGACGGACTTGTCCCAATTTGTGATTCCGTCAATGTCCACTGGGGCCGCCACCCAAGTGAAAGCGGTTGTGAACACCACCAATGGCCGACGCGCCAATGTGCGCAGCGGCCCGGGCACCGACTTCCCGGCAGTGTCGGCCGCGGAAGCTGGGACGGAATTTGATGTTATTGCCAAAAATGAAGCCGGCGATTGGTTTCAAGTTTGCTGTGTACAGGGCGATGGTGATGGTGAGGATGAAGCCACGACACCCGCTTGGCTGGCCGATGTTGTCGTGGAGCTCGAGGGTGATGCCGAAGACGTGCCGGTGTATGAAGCCATTTTGCCAGAAGACCTGGCGGCGCGTTGGCAAGTAAATTGGGAATGTGGCTCAGAGCGCTGTGAAATCAAGCGCTGTACGGCCACCGTGGAAGCCAATGTGGACACAGTGTCCGCCCAGCAGTGGCTGGAAGTGGATCACACGGTTACCTGGGATGAGACCTGCTTCTCTACAGACCAATGGACTTTTGAGGTCAATCGTTTTACGGGCAAAGAGCGTAGCAATACGCAAGATGAGAACTTCCTCTATCGCTACTGGGTGGGTCCCAACAGTGGCGAGATCAACAGCGTTTATAAGTTGCGCGATGGCCGCCAAATAGCCGCCTTCTGTTCTGGTCCACACACGCTAGAAGTGGAAGAAGGAGATGGCTGGTCCACCGTATACATTGGCAACACCTGCCATGATGTGCGCACCGGTATGCTGCTCGATCTCTCCTATGAAAAACGCTGGCTTTACACCGGTGAGTTTGAGGGCAAAACGTACAATCGTGAATATTTTGGCGATTTTGAAACGCTAGAGCAGCACCTGGCCGATACAAATGCCGTGCTATATGATGTGGAATCGAAATAGCCTCATGCGGCGCTAATAAACATTCATAAATTGTTGTGGTAATTGAAGCCGCAGGCTTCAGCCTCCGGCTGTTAGCGGAAGCCTGCTCAAGCAGGCTGTTTCTAGCGTGCGCTTTCGCGTACTTTGGCTGCCAGGCGCTGGTTTCAACCCGTGCCGTCGTTTACCGATTTGACGTATTAACTTCCATCAGCGGCCGGCGTGAAAATTGACTGAATTAGTGATGTTTTTCCTGGCCGGCCACGGGCGCTGCATAAGGTAGAATTCAAAGCAACGGAAAAAGGGTGCAGCCACGCTGGGCCCTTTTTTGTTGTCCGTTGACAATGCCCAAGGGCGGGAATTTGCATTCAGTGCTTTGTAACGTAAATCATCTAAAGTTATTTCTGTGCAAAAACGTCATAACATGTACGTTACAAAACATGTACGGTACAAAACATGTACGTTACAAAGTATTCAGCCACGTACTTTACGTTTACTAACAAACCTGAGTATAAATGCGGTGACTGGGCGCGCCGTTAGCCATTCTGAAAAAGGCCAGTTAGAATACAGAAATCTATGCAAACCTATGATTGAGTTATGGGAATCGTATGAACTGGCGCAAAGTCATTCAACTAGCTGCAATACATGTGGGGGTCTCCATTACGGTGGTGCCTATTACCAGCACGCTGAACCGCGTGATGATCGCCGATATGGGATTTTCCGCGCTATTGGTTAGCTTTTTTATTGCCCTGCCCTATTTGCTTTCACCGCTCCAGGTAGTTGTGGGCAACTGGGCGGATGGGCATCCTCTATGGGGTCGGTATCGCTCGCCGTGGATTGTGATTGGCGGTCTGTTGGCCTCTTTTGGCGGCTATTTTACCGTTCACGCGGTCTATTGGATGCAGGCTAACTTTGCGGCAGGGTTGCTGTTCGGTATGCTGGTGTTTATGGTGTGGGGCCTGGGCGTAAATATGGCTTCGGTCAGCTATCTTTCCCTGGTCAGCGAATTGAGCGAAGGCCAAGAGAAGTGGCGCAGCATAGCCATCAGCACCATGTGGACCGCCATGATTTTGTCGATTATTTTTGTCAGCCTGGCCGTCTCATACTTGGTCGATCCCTTTAGCCAAGATGCACTCATTGGCGCTTTTGGATTGGTATGGACGATTGCCACCGTGCTCATTCTAGTGGGGGCGGCCAATGTGGAGGGCGCACCGGTTGGCGAACATCACCGTCGGCAACATCAAGCCGATAATCCGCTGACGGCATATCAATTGTTGGCCCAAAACCCGTCGGCGCGCCGCTTCTTTATCTATCTGGTGCTGGTGCTCATTAGCATTCATGCGCAGGACGTGCTGTTGGAGCCATTCGGCGCCCAGGCTTTGCAGATGTCCGTGAGCGCCACGTCGCGGCTCACCTCGATTTGGGGGGTGGGCGTCCTGCTGACGCTGCTCTTGGGCATTGGGCTCATCCGGCGTTGGGGCAAAAAGCGTTGCGCCAACATTGGCGCATTGATTGCCGCCGCGGCCTTTTTATCGATCATTGTGGCCGGCATTGGACACATGCCCACCTTTTTCATGAGTTCGGTGTTGCTGCTCGGCTTGGGGGGCGGCCTGATGACGGTGAGTAACCTGAGTTTTATGCTCGACATGACGGTGCCCGAAGCGGCTGGTCTCTATATAGGCGCTTGGGGTGTTGCCAATTTTGCCGGACAGGCGGTGGGCAATTTGGCCAGCGGTTTGCTGCGTACCGTGGTGCTCAACTTGACGCACAACATAATGTCAAGCTACGTCACCGTCTTTGGGCTGGAAATTGCCGGCCTGCTGTTGGCCGTTTGGCTCTTTCAGCACATCTCTGTGGAACAGTTTCAGCGCGACGCCGAATTGCGCTTGCAAGAGGTGCTGGAATTGGCAAATTTGTAGCGGATGAACCGGAGTTTGTGTTTCCGAGCCGCACGGTAAAAAACTCCCATTTTGTTCATAACCGCAGTATAATTATTTTGAGGTTGTTTATGATTAAAATATTAATCAGTTACAATATGCACAACGGTAAGGAACGAGATTGTCAGGAATACTTGGCCAACAAACTGGCGCCGGGGTTGGCGCGCATGGGGTTCCAATTTTCCGATATCTGGTTTAGCATGTGGGGGCAGACGCCACAGATTTTGGGGGGCGGCTTAGTAGACGACATGACGCAAGCGCGGCAGATTTTTCTTTCCAACGATTGGGAAGAACTGGTGGATGGTATTGAGCCGCTGGCCTATGATTTAAAGGTGCGCGCCTTCCGCAATGAGGATGCATAAAGATGGCGGCAGACGCTCAACAGCCTTTGGCGCTGGTCGTATTTCTGGAAAATGTAGGCCACATTAGCGGCTTGAATCTGCCCGCGTGGCTCATGAACGTTATTGACTTTGTGACCGAAGAGTATGCCAAAATTCTGCTGCGGCTCTACGGCGCCTATCGCCGCTATGACAAAGTCATTATTCTGGAAGATGCCCAAGCCACCGGCCCTAATCTTTCAACCGCACTGGTCGAAGCTAGCCAAACCCACGTGGTGGATGTGCTGCTTTTGGTACATGGCTATACAGACTGCTTGGTGGGTTATAAAGCACATGAAAGAGTGGGCCGCGAAACATTTGCGCCGCTGCTGGCTGCATATCGGCGCGACCCCAGCCTGCTCAATTTGCGCATGGTCTATGGGGTCAACTGTTACGGGGCCAGCCTGGCGCCACTCTGGACTGCCCTGGGAGCACAGGCAGTCAATGGCGCCATCGGCGTTAATTGGATGCCCGAGCCCAGCCTGACTATCTTTTTGCGCAACTGGCTCACGGGCGCCGCGTACAGCACGGCGGTCGAGCGCAGCAACTTGGGCGCCATGCGTTTTTGGCGTCGCCTGCTAAAGCCCCAAGCCGATGGCAGCGATCATGCCGCCATTGCCAGCAGTCGCCAAATCGTTTTTGGGCAGCGTGATGTTAGAATTCATCATTGATGAGGAATTGACCAACTGCGCTTCTTTTGCCCTCTATTCTAAATATGACTGATGGATAGCCAAATCAAAAATTGCCCGGATCTGGCCGAACGCGATATCGATCTGCTCTACAAAGTAGAGTCCGGGTTGGCTATTGTGGCCGATGTTAGCCGAGCCGATGTGTTGTTGTGCGCCCGACTTTCGGCGAATAATGCGCTGGTGCTGCGCCACGTTGAGCCTAAATCGATCTCCTCATTATATCGCCAAAACGCCACGGGGCGCCTGCTCTCGGCGGAAGAACAGCCGCTGCTGCACAATACGCTGCGTCACGGCGTAGAGGGTCGTACGCAACGCCAGGTGCTGCGCAGCGGCGCGCCGGTGATTCAGCACATCCGGCCCATTCGCAACGCTGTGGACAAAGTCATTGGTGCTCTCGCCATTGAGACAAACATGATCGAACACGAGCGTCACCGCCGCCGAGACCGCCGCTTTCGGCAGGCCGTGCGTTGGCTGCAAGTCATGGGCGCCCACGGCGAAATTGAAAATCCGGATGCGCTGCGCCGCTTTGGCCCCTATGATGGTATCTATCTGGTCAGCCGCGACCGTCAGATCGTATATATGAGTGGTATTGTCACCAATCTTTTTCGCAGCATTGGGCGGCAGACCGATATGCGCGGTAAAGACGTATCTGAATTGGAAGATGCCGATGCCCTCATTGTGGATCAGGCTTTTGACGCCCACCGCTGTGTTGAATCCCGACAAGAATCCGAAGATGGCCGCATCTGGATCCGCGGCGCTATCCCCTTGCGCACGCCGCACACAGATTGGCGCAACAGCTGGCTGGCGGCGCCGCTGCGCCCGTTATGGAGCAGCGGCAAAAGCAGCAGCTATCACCCCTCTAATAATAGCGGGCAAACCATAGATGCCGGTTTTGTGCTGGTGCACAACGCTACGGATACGGTGCAGCGCGAGCGCGAACTCAACGTCAAATCGGCCATCATTCAAGAAGTGCACCATCGCGTCAAAAATAATTTGCAGACCATTGCCGCCGTGCTGCGCATCCAAGCGCGGCGCACGCAGAGCGACGAGACGCGGCAGCAGATTTCCGAAGCAGTCAATCGCATTCTGAGCATGTCGGTGATCCACGAATTCCTCAGCCAGGATGAACACCGGCCCATCAACGTGCGCGATGTGTGTCAGCGCATTGTGAACCAGGTCAAACAGGTGGCCATTGGCCCAGAGCAGCAAGTTGAAATTAGCGTGCATGGACCCACGGTGCGTCTGCCCGCGGCCCAAGCCACGCCCACCGCCATGGTGGTTAATGAATTGCTGCTCAACGCCATGGAGCACGGCGTGGGTGACCGCACCCATGGACACATCCAGATTCATCTGGACGATTTGGGCAACGCGGTGCGCATTGCCGTGCTGGATGACGGCAAAGGGCTGCCTTCGGATTTTGACCCCAATATGAGCACCAGCTTGGGTCTGCAAATTGTTCATACGTTGGTGACCGACGACCTCAAAGGCCAGCTGCAAATTGAGCCCATTTCCGCAACCCCTCCTATTGCGACAGCTGAAGCGGCAGACGTACAGCTGGACGTCGCGCCGGCTCCCCCACCAGAGACACCGCCCTATTTTACTACGCAAGTGGTTGTCACCTTTCCCAAACGCCCATTAACGGTCGAATAAATCACCAACTTTGGACTGTTTCTGCGGGAACGAGTATAATTACCCATATATTGTTTGCCTTATTCGCTTGAAGGAGATCAAACGTGGAGCGCACGCGCGTAATTATTGCCGATGATGAATCGCTGATCCGCATGGATTTGCGTGAGATGTTGACTAATCTTGGCTATCTGGTGGTGGGGGAAGCAGGTGATGGTCGCAGTGCCGTCAATCTGGCCCGCGAATTAAAGCCGGACATTGTGATCATGGACATCAAAATGCCCGATATGGATGGCATTGAAGCTGCCCAGGTGTTGACGGAAGAGCGCGTGGCCCCCGTGCTGCTCCTAAGTGCATATAGCCAGCAGGAGCTGGTGCAGCGGGCCAGCCAAGCGGGGGTGGCCGGCTATCTGGTTAAGCCATTTCGCGAGGGCGATTTGACGCCAGCCATAGAAGTGGTGCTAACCCGCTTTAGCGAATTTCGGGCGCTTGAGCGCGAAATTGGCAATCTAGGTGAAGCGCTGGAGACGCGTAAATTGGTGGATCGCGCCAAAGGCATCCTCATGGATAGCCAAGGCCTCAATGAAACCGAAGCGTTTCGCCGCATCCAAAAAATGAGCATGAACAATCGCAAACCCATGAAGGCCGTGGCCGAGGCAATCATTCTGGCGCACTCAGTGCAGGAGCAATAAACATGCCCAACCCAGCCAGCCCATATACCATGCAACTGCCGCTGCAGCGCGAGCAATGGCAGGTTGCCGAAGCATCTGGTCACTCTGCCCGGCTTTCGGTCATTATGCCTGTCTATAACGAGCAAGCTACGCTGGCCGAAATTGTGCAGCGCGTGCGCGCCGTGGATCTAAGCACCGCCTTTGCCACCGTGCAAAATGAAAAGGGTGAGCCGGTCTCCGGTTCGGTATCGCTGGAAATCGTGATTGTAGATGACGGTTCTACCGATGATACGCGCCGCATTTTAGACAGTCTGCGCGCCGAAGAAGCGGCGGATCTACGCATTGTGTATCACGAGCATAACCAGGGCAAGGGGGCGGCGCTGCGTACCGGCTTTGAGCACGCCACCGGGGATATTTTCGTGATTCAAGACGCCGACCTGGAATATGATCCACGTGACTACGTCAAGCTCATGAGCCCCATTTTGGAAGGCCAGTGCAAGGTGGTCTATGGCAGCCGCTTCTTGGGCGGGCCCCGTTCAGCCATGACCTGGAGCCACATGTTGGGCAACCGTGGTCTCACGCTCATGACCAATTTGCTCTTTGGCGCCATCCTCAGCGATATGGAAACCTGCTATAAATGTTTCCGGCGCGAAGTCATCGAAAATATGCCGCTACGTAGTCGCCGTTTCGAAATCGAGCCTGAACTGACTGCGAAAATTCTCAAGCGCGGGTATACTATTTTTGAGGTGCCCATTCGCTATAACGGTCGCGCCTTCCACGAAGGCAAGAAGATTAGCTGGCGCGATGGCTTTACCGCCGTGCGTACGCTGTTCAAATATCGCTTTGTGGATTGAAGAACATTGCCCACGATGGAGGCCCAGAAACACGCAGGGCCGTTGCTGATTCGTGTTTCTGATATGTTGATAGTTGTGCGTATACAAAGTCAGCAAACAATCTGGCATGTTGGCGGTTGCGCGGCACGCAGAGCCAACACACAATCTTCATGGTTCACTCATACCGATTGCGGTTGTAAAAGCCAAATGGTATAAAGTCTCGAAAGCATCATCGGCGTGCGCCTCTCCTATATCGCCACTATTTTACTGAGTTTTGGTCTCGGTTGCCCTCTGCTCACCCGATTTCCCTTTCGCCAGGATGAAGCTATTTACAGCGTATGGGCGCTGCACTTCTGGCAGGATCCATTTTTCCTCACCATTTGGCCCGATAAACCACCGGTTTACCTCAGTGCATTGGCCCTGGCCTATAAGGCCTTTGGGGTTAGGGAAGCCAGCGCACGCTGGCTCAACATTAGCTGTACCACCATAACTGTAGCGCTGGTCATTGCTTGTGCACGCCATCTGTGGGGGCAGCGCGCCGCCCTGCTGGCGGGGCTCACGCTGGCGCTCAATCCCTTTACCATCAGCTTTGCCGCCACGGCCTATACAGATCCGCTGCTGGTGCTGCTGGGCAGCGCCGCCATCTATGCCGCGCTCAACCGGCGCAGCTATTGGAGCGGCGTTTGGCTGGGACTTGCGGTAATGACCAAGCAGCAAGGGCTTTTCTATGTGCCGCTGGTGCTTGGCATGCTCATGCTTTCCTGGGCGCGCCCGCATTGGCCGCGACGGAAGAATATGTTAAAAGAGTTGCTCTATTGGGCAGGGGGAATCGCCACCATAGTGGCGCCAATTATCTATTGGGATTCGCTGCGCTGGGCGACCGCCCCTTCCCCCTGGGACCTGAGCATGCGCAACTATGGCGGGGTTTCCGGGGCGCCCATTGCGCAGTGGTTGCCACGAGCGCAAAGTTGGGCGGCGCTGGCCTGGTATCTGCTGGCCAGCAATTATCTGTGGCTCTTTGTCACCGCAATGCTTATCTATCCGTGCGTGGCGCGGGTATGGCTGCCCGCCATTGCGCGCCGGCAGATGCAAGCGGCTTTGTGGCCAATCAAAGAGCGGTTCGGAAAACTGCACCAAGCCTCGACAACTTTATATGCAGAGCGGGGCTCCATCGCTATCATATCTGCAGCGGCGCCCCTGATGCAGCGTAATTATGTTCTGCTCTTGCTGGTGTGGCTGCTTGGTTTCATGGCCATCCATCTCGGCACCAACATTCAAACGTGGGATCGCTACCTGTTGCCGCTGATTCCGGTGGCCGCACTGCTGTGGGGTGGCTACGTAGCGGGTGAATTGAGAAGCGCTGCGCCGAAATTAGCGAGCGTTATTATTGTGACCTGGTTGCTGTTGCTAATGCCGCCGGCCTGGCAAGCGGCCCAAGGCGGATTGCCCATTGGGGGCGATCATGGCGACTACGCTGGATTACGACCGGCAATGCAGTGGATCAAGCAGGAGGCGTTGGCGGGTTCTGCGCCACCTAGCGTCGTGCTCTATCATAATGTGTTGGGTTGGCACTTGCAGTATTATCTATATGCACAAATTCAGCATGGGCAAGTGGATTTGCGCTGGTTTCCCCACGTGTTTTATCTGGCCCAAAATGCCACAACTGCGCCCCACATGCGCAAATTCTTGATTACGCCCAGCTGGGCCCCCGCGCGTGAGCTGGCGGAATTTGCGACCATGTCACGCGTACAGGTGATTCCGCGCGCCCGCTTTGGCAAAATGCGCATTGTTGAATTGGCGCCGCTGGCGGCGGACTATTGCAATTGGTGCTACTGCAATGGCTGGCCGCGTGAAATTTTTCCGCCACTCAGCTTGAGCCCATAGGCTACGTAAGCGTTCAGAAATAAGTTGGCTACCGAACCTGTCAGGTCTCGAAGACCGGACAGGTTTAAATCTACAAGCTATTTTTGAACGATGACTAAAACAAAAAAAGCGCCATCAATAGCGAGCAGGAATGGGTGGGCATTTCCCGCTATTGACGACGCCGACCGTAACAGGTACGGTGTATATACTGTAGCACGATTTGCCGCCGATTTCAAGACTGCTTCATTTCAAAATTCTGTTATATTCAGCTTTGGGTGAGAATCGGAGTTTTGGTGCTTCTGGTGAGCCTATTGAAAACTCCGGTTCTCATCTCAACCGCAGTTATCGCTAGTACGTGCTGCAAAAGGGCTCCATGCCGCAAGGGAGCGCAAGGATGCGCAACAGCATGATTAGGGTGGCGGAGCCGGCGCCCGCCAGCACACAAAGGTGCGATTTAGCTCAATGGGCAAGCCAAAGAGTGGGCGTGGTTGCCCTTCGCCGCGCCAGCGCGCCAGCTTCAACAGCCCTCCGGCCTCCTGTGTAATCAGCAGCGTAAATTCGCCGTCACGGCAGGCGGCAAAGTCGCGAATTTCTTCACCATTGGGCAGCAGATAATCGAAAGCTTGCAGCGTATCCACACCGTCCACTGCACCCGGCAGCCGCACCTCCACCGCGCCAAAGCGATCCAGATCAAAAGATTCATCGGCCGCAAAACGGCTGCGCGCCAATATGAGCCGCTGATTGCCGCGCCAGGTCAAGTTGGGCGCCAAAAACTCAAATCTGGTTTCGGTTTCGTAAACTACTTGTGTGGCGCCGGCATTCTCGCCCGCCAGCGTCAACAGCTTGAGCTGATTAGCCGGTGCAATAAAGCCCGACGTGAGGCTGGGATGGCTGGGGTCGTAATCAAAATAGGCCAGCATGGCGCCGTCCGGGCTCACGCGCAGCGGGCCGCGATAGGCGGCAGGCGGCAGCCGTTGCGTCACGGCTGTTACGAGCGCGGGGGCGCTGCGGTCATCCCCGGGCGGTTGGCGGCGCATGGTCAATTGGTAAAGGCCGCTGTAGAGCTGTTGGCTGGTTGTTTCAATGGTGTCGACCAGCAGTGAATAAGCATCCCCCGCCGTGACGGCCAGCAGCACGGGCGTGACGGGGCTGCGTTGACCGCCGTTTTGCGCAAACAGGGCAGAATCGCCCTGCATATACAGCTCAATGCGCGAAATCTGGCCGTCATAATGCCAGAGCATCCATCGATCCATATTGACCTGCGGCGTTTCAATCCACCACAGGTCACCCTGGGCATCGCCAACGGCGCCCTGAATATTGAAAAAGGGACGCGCATAGACGAGCAAACCCGTGCCATCCTCACGCACCCAGCTAAAGCTGTTAAGACCGCTGGCGCGGGCTGGCGTGTGTAGGAGTAACGTGGCGTTGCCCTCTTCGTTCTGCCACGCTGCATCTTGTTCGGCCACGAGCAGCTGTTTTAAGGTGCCTTCGCTTTCCAATACGTAAACGCCCTGTTGCTCGCGGCTGCCCAACAGCGCCATAATGGTTTCGCTCTGCACGGCTGCGGCCAGAATGGGCAGCGAAATGAGCTGGCTGCGCTCCTGCACGGGCGGCTGGATAATGCGGATGCGATTAACAATCACGTCATCGGTGCCGCCGCCACCGGCCGCCACCGCCACATACGCTTGTGTGCCCGGCCAGAGCAGCTCGCCTGAGGCCGGTTGCCATGTGCCCGGGGCATCACCCAGAAGGCCGCTCCAGATTTCCACCACCGCGGCATCCAGGCGCAGGCGCATTGTGCTGCCATCGCTGGCGGTAGCCGCCAGCGGCGCCAATGGATTAGCCGGGATCTGGTCGCCGCCCAGCGTGACCAGCCGTTCGGTAATATCGGGCGCCGGTGGTTTCGCGGCGGCGGGCAGTGGCGCCAACGCTGGCACAATCAACTCGGCTGTGGGCAGGGCGTTGGACTGGGCAGGCGAAAGCGTAGGGGTGGGCGTAAAGGCTGTGACCGGCGAGCCGTCGGCCCGGAAAAGCGGCAATACGCTCAGATCCGTATTCCAGCGCAATAGCGTGACTGCCATCCAGCCGACCACGCCGTCATAGGGGCTGCCGGGCTGATTAATGCGCAGCAACACCCAGTCTCCGGCTTCGGTTATGCCAAAATAGTCGACGGCATCGTCGAGCGCCGGTTGCCCCACAATCACGTAATCTACGCTGGGGCCGCCGCGTAAATTTGTGTTGGAAGCGGCCACGCTGCCGGTCACAAAGCCGGGCTGATCGGGCGCAATCTCTGGCGTTACGGCGCTTAAGCCGGGCGGTGTGGGCGTCTCGGTGGGGAGCGGCGTGGCTGTCTCTGTGGCTGTCGGTGTGGCCGTGGGGGATGGCGTCGCCGTGTCCGTCGGTGTGGCCGTGGGCGTGTGGCTGGCGGTAGGCATAGGTGTAGGCGTTGGTCCACTGGTGGGCGTATTGGCGGTTGCTTGCGCCAACGCCGTGGCCGTCCAGCTAATGCTCTGTATTTCCGCCATCATGGCTTCGGTAATGGTCTGAAAGCCGGTGAATTCGGTGGTTTCCGTCAGATTGAGCGTATTGGTGAGATCGATGGTCAACGCCAGATCAAAAGTGGGGCTGGGGGTGGGCGTCTCGGTGGGCGGTGCATAGGTGGGCGTGGGCCGGACCGGCGTGGCGGTGGCCGGCGCCGGCGTCACCAAGTGGGTGTCGCTATAAATGTCCAGCACGGGCTGAAAGGCCGCCACCTTGTAGCCGCTGTCGTCCTGCTCAAAGAGCGCGTCAAAAGTGCGGTTGCGATTGGCGTTGTCGAAAAAGCGCAGCTGGTTGGTTATTTCATCAGCTCGCCCCGGGTCGTTGAAGAGCGGACGACCATCGCTGTCTATATAAAAAGCCATCCATGTGGCCGGCTCGGTCAGCTTCAGATCCACGGCCTGCTGCAATAGATCCAGCCGGGTTACCAGAGAACCAGCGCTGCTAACGTCCGCAGCTTGCAGCAGCATGAGCAGCCGCTGCAGCGTGGCCAGCGGCGAGGCAAAAAGCTCGCCACTTTCCAGCCGATAGTCCATTAGCTGGCCGGTCAGCGCGTTGAAAAACGGCTTCCAGAGCGTGCGCGCGCGCTGACGCGCAAAAGGCGCTTCTTCCACAAAGAAGGCCGGCGCACCCAATTCTGCACGCAAATTGCCGCTTGCGAGAAGCGGCGCAGTGACTTGAATGTCGGGCAAAAGCTGGCCATCATTTTCAACCAGCTCATATTCAGCGCCCCGCTCGGCCACGGACCAGAGCGGATCGGCTTGGCTCCACCAGGCCAAGGCAAAATCGGCGCCTGCTTGCGGTTGGGCCAGCATGAAAATAGAGAGCGCCCGCTCACTTGCGCGCAGCGTCTTCGCTTCGGGGCTCTTTTCAATCAGCAGAAGATATAAGCGTCCTTGCTCGTCCTGACGCAGGAGACGGGTAGCCAGCCCGTTGAGCAGCGCATCATTGGCTTGCTGGGGGAGAAGCGATGGTTGTTGGGCCAGCAGCGGAGAGATCAGTTGGCTGCGGATCTGGTTGCGGCTGTTGGGGTCTTGCCAAAAAAGCATGGGCAGCCCCTGGCCCTGGGGCGTGCGCGGCGTCACCAGCGCCATCCAATGGGCGCCTTCGATCTCCGTATAGCTCAGCGGCACAAAGACCAGCGCGTGATCTTGGGCCATGTTGCGCAGCAACGTCTGGGCCCGTTCATTGCTAAAATCGGCGGCCAGCAGCGCATTGAGCCCGTCTTGGGCTTGCGTGCGATAGCGCTCGGCCCATTCAGCGTTGGATGCCGCAGTGGGCGTGGGCGTAAAGGTGCTGGTGGGTGACGGGGTGGGCGTCACCGTGGGCGAAAGCGTGGGCGTGGGCGCCACAATGGCCAGCTGTGCGCCTGTGGGCAGCGGCGTGGCTAATTGCGTCAGCGCAGTTGGTAGATCGCGTTGCGCCAGGCGACGTCCGCGCCAAATGCCAACCCGATATGTCAAGAACAGCAGCAAGCAGGCGCCCAGCGCGCCAATGGCCAAAGTGCGCCGGCGCGGGTCACGCCAGATATCTTGCAAAATTTGTTGGGCGCGCGCTATCCATGGGCGCAGGTACTCGAACGGGCTTTGATTCATCAGCGAAATAGGTCAGTTTTGAATGGTTACGGTTACATAGCACGGCTCGGGAAAATTGCCGGTAACATCTACCACCGTGAGCTTGAGTGTCCACACACCGTTGTTCAGCGAAGAGGTATTGAAGCTGCCGAGTAGCCCACCATTGACTGGGCTATTGCCACTGAACAAATAGACAAACCCCTCTTGCGCCCCCGCTCCAGATGCATACTCCACTTTGTAAAACTGAAACTGTTCGTGCACAGCCGTGCCGCTCATGCTGATGGCGCCACTGAGGACTGCACCGTTGGCCGGATTCGTTATTAAGGCGCGCGGGTCCGGGCAGGAGGCCGCACTTACAACGGGCGGGGGCGTATCGGTGGGCAGAACGACCACCACGGTGGGTGATTCTTCTGGCGTAGGTGTGTCGGTGGGGGCCGCCAGCGTAGCGGTCAGCGTGGCCGTGGCCGTCAATGGTATAGACGTGGGCGTGGGCAGCCGCCCCGTGGGTATGTCTGAAATGGCGCGATTGTTGACCGATACCGTTTCCGGCGTAATGGCTTCCCCCAGCACAACGCTGGCAAAATAGGTCAACGCCATTGTGACCACCAGCAGCAGCGCTACCACAAAGATATTCGAAAGTTCACGCGTTGCCTTTTCACGTTCCAGCGAAAAAATAGCCTGACGGCGCTCGGCCCGCACCTGCCAGACTTTGTAAATGTGATAGAGCGCCACCAGACCGCACATGGCGTAGATCCAAGGCGCGTAGGTAGCAACAAGGCGAATCGTGGATTCCATCTATCCTCTCGAATGGTGAATCTGGCCCCATCGTTTGCCGTTATGATCTATTGCTGTAACGATTCAGCCGTTCCCTGAGCTTGGCGAAGGAAACACGGGCTTCGACAAGCTCAGCCCTCGAGAGCCTGAATAGTTACCTATTGCTTATTGAAAATCGGCGCGAAACAGGCCGGCTTCAGGAATGTCGGGGAGGGGATCCTCATAAAGCCAGGCGTTGAAAAGATCGTCTAATTGCTGACCGCTGATTTCTTCAGATACGGCAATAAAGTCAGCCGTGGAAGCATTGCCATAGGCAAAACGGTGGGCATAGGTTTGCAGAATCTGGAAAAAGAGGTCATCGCCCACGGTCATGCGCAGCGCATGCAGCGTAAGGGCGCCGCGCTCATACACCACGCGGTTAAACATGGATGCGGGGCTCACGACACCGGGGGGCTCGGCAAGACCGAGTCGGTCTTCATTGGCCCGCGCCTGATACCATTGATGCACCATCTGCTGGCCGCTCTCTTCCCCATCTTCATGCACGGTCCAGAGCAGTTCGCCATAAGTAGCAAAGCCTTCGTTGAGCCAGATGTCTTCCCAGCTGGCTGGGGTCACGCTGTCCCCAAACCACTGGTGGGCCAATTCGTGGGCCACCACCACTTCCCCCGTCATAAAGGGGCCATAAATGACGCGCGTCTGGGTTTCCAGTGCAAACGAAATGGGCGAATCAATCACAATGGCGCCGGCCACATCAAACGGATATGGACCAAAGGCTTGCGTAAAGACCGCAAGCATTTCGGCCTGTTTATCAAACGCGCCCAAAAGACTACTACTCAACCCCTCGGCAAAATAGTTCGAAATGAGCACCCCGTCCGGTCCTGGCTCTTCTTGAATCCAAAAATCCCCAATGCTAATTGTCACCAGATAGCTGGCCATGGGCGCTGGCGCATCAAATTCGTAGGTCAGCATATCGCCCTGGGCCACAGGGGCGGTTGCGTCGCCATTGGCCGCTACCACATAGGGCTTGGGCACGGTGACCGTAAAATGATAGCTGGCCTTATCGCTGGGATGGTCATTGACCGGATACCAGCTGGCGGCGCCATCGGGCTCGGAGACCACGACCACTCCACCGCGATAGTCCAGCCAACCAATTTCATCCAGCAGCGCAAATTCAATGGGCTGCGGTTTTCCGTGATAGGCCACCGCAATGGAAAAAGGTTCATCCGTGGCCAACGCATCTGTGTCTGCCAGGCGAATGGTCAATTCGCTGCCGTTGCGACTAAATTCGGCGGGCGCGTCATTGACGGTGATATCATCGATTTCGAGCCCGCTCAGATCCAGATTGAATTGCGCCAGCGGCTGCGTAGCCACCGCCGCAATCACGGTCACACCCTCAATGGCGCCGCTGGCATCATCCCAGCTCAAGGTCAAATCGTAATGCTGCACATCGTAGCCGCCATTGCCGCTCTGAGGAAAGAGCGGATCGCCCACGCCGGCCGCGCCCACATCTGCCGCTTGCGCGCCATTATCAGCCCCCATTCCGCCCCGTTCCGCGGGCGCAGATTTTGTCACGTCGGCTGCGTCGTCAGTTGGGCCCGCGCCCGTCGGATCGATGCGGAGGGGTGAGCAACCGCCCAAGGCCAAGAGTATCAATGTCCAAATCAGGGGAAGAAGGTATTTTTTCATGGCGTCCGCTTTAGTCCTCAGCCAGTACGTATGCAAAAATCAGCGGCGCCACAATGGTGGCGTCAGATTCGATTACATATTGGGGCGTGCCAATGCCGATCTTTTCCCACGTGATTTTTTCATTGGGCACCGCGCCGGAATAGGAGCCATAGCTGGTGGTTGAGTCGCTGATCTGGCAGAAGTAGGACCACAGCGGCACATCCTCAAACTCCAGATCTTGGCGCATCATGGGCACCACGCAAATGGGGAAATCGCCGGCAATACCGCCGCCGATCTGGAAGAAGCCCACCGGTTGCTGCTTGGCTTCGGCGCTATACCATTGCGAAAGCGCCATCATATATTCAATGCCGCTGCGCACGGTGTGTACATTGCGAATGTTGCCTTTGAGGCAGTGGGAAGCGTAGATGTTGCCCGTGGTGGAATCTTCCCAGCCGGGTACAAAAATAGGCAAATTTTTCTCACTGGCCGCCATCATCCAGCTATCGCGCGGGTCGATCTGATATTCCTTTTCCAGCCGTCCGCTGCGTAAAATGCGATAGAGAAATTCATGGGGGAAATAGCGTTCGCCCTTTTGATCGGCCTGGCTCCACTCGTCCAGGATCACGTCCTCTATGCGACGAATGGCTTCCTCTTCGGGTATGCAGGTGTCGGTGACGCGATTGAGCTGGCGCGAAAGCAGCTCGTGCTCATCTTCGGGTGATAGATCGCGATAGTTAGGAATGCGCACATAGTGGTCATGCGCCACCAGGTTGTAAACGTCCTCTTCTAAATTAGCGCCGGTGCAGCTAATGGCGTGAATCTTGTCCTGGCGAATCATCTCGGCCAGCGAAAGTCCCAATTCGGCCGTGCTCATGGCGCCGGCCATGGCTACAAACATTTTGCCGCCTTTGTGGAGCAGTTTGTTATAGCCTTCGGCGGCATCGACCAGCGCGGCGCTGTTGAAGTGACGATAGTGATGTTTGATGAACTGTTTAACGGCGTTAGCGTGTTTCATGTGATTGGTGAAATCCTTATGGTGCGTATGGGCAAACGCGGCGTGGCTACGAATTTGAATCTTTGCACCACGGTCAACCCCCAAAGCCCTTCGCGAAAAATCGTTTACTTTCCCCGACTCCCCACCGCATAACTCATGGCCTTATAGACCAGCTTGGCCGCGGCAAATTCGGCGGCGTGTAGACCGGCGACTGGCGCCAGCTCCACACAGTCTAGCCCGACGATAGAGGCGCTTTGGGCCACGGTGCGTATGATGTCCAGCGTTTCGGGCCAAGTCAGCCCGTCCGGCTCGGGTGTGCCGGTGGCGGGAATAATGGCCGGGTCCAGTCCATCTACATCCATGGTGAGATAGACGCGCCGCCCGCGCAGACGTTCGATCAGCTCGTTGCGCCAACCATTGGCGTGGACGTCTTCGCTATACCAAACTCGTACGCGTTCGGGATTGTTCCGCGCAAAGGCCACTTCTTCCGGACAGACCGAGCGAATGCCCAGCTGCAGCACCTGCTCGATCTGCGGATCATCCAGCAGCCGCCGCGCCACACAGGCATGACTATAGGCTGAACCTTCATAGACATCGCGCAAGTCGCTGTGTGCATCGATCTGCACCACGGTGAGCGGACCGCCCAGGCTTTGCCGCAGCCCTCGCCCAAAGCCCGCGCTTACCGTATGTTCGCCGCCCAGCCCCACCACGAGCTTGCCGGTGGCTGCCGCTTGCGCCGTAGCCCTGGTGATTTCCGCCACTGCCGTTTCTGGGTCGGCAGAAAGCGCCAAAGCCGGCAGCGTATGGACTCCATACTGCATGGCCGGCTCCGCATCATATTCGCGATCGTACAGTTCCAGCTGTTGCGATGCTTCGATAATGGCTGCCGGCCCATGCTGCGTACCGTGGCCATAGCTCACCGTAGCTTCAAAGGGAATGGGCAACACCAGCACGCCCGCTGCTGCAAATGTGGACTGCGGCTCGGGCAAGCCCAAGAAATTTTCGGGCGTCATACGTATTCCTTAACCGAATTTTAACGATTGCGAGGCTGGCCGAACAATTTTCTTATAGAAAACGCTATTGCTTGCCATTGCGCTCTACTGATAATTCATATTTATTAGGACTTACGCAGTTGGTCGGTGTGTCGAAGACCTGTCAGGTTTGCAAAACCTGACAGGTCTGGTCAAGTGGGTAAGTCCTATCTATATGAGAATAGCCGCCGAGATTGTTGTCGTCCACACACCGCCAGAGGCCGCAATGGTGGCCACTGTTTTGCTGGTGGTTTCTACAATTTCGCCACCCATGCCGTACTGCTCTTTGCGTTCATTGTAATCTTTCTCGGCATCAAACGGAATGCCCAGGGTCGTGGCCAACATAGTTGCGGCCAGATCTTCAGCATAATCACCGGCCTCTTGCTCTGTCTGTCCATACGAATGATGTTCAGACAGATACCCATACTTGTCGGCGTCGGCAGGCCGCGCAATGCCAATGGAAGAGGCAATGCGTCGCCCCGGTTCGTTGGTCGACATTTCGGCAATCACGGCAAAAACAATTTCACCTGGTTGCAGCAGCGCCAGCCCTTCTTCCCTGCCGATAATTTTGCAGCGCGGCGGAAAGATGGATGAGACGCGCACCAGATTAAAATGAGCAATTCCAGCTTCACGCAGCGCCATCTCAAAGCTGGTCAGCTTCTCTTTGTGGGTGCCGATGCCGCTGGTCAAAAATAGTTTGCGCGGAACTAATCGCATTTCATAAACCCTTTCATCATATGATCATTCAGCCTATTATCATTCAACGCTGAGTATGCTGAGTATAGTGTCGTTACTCATATTTTATCAAACCGAACCCGACGGTTTTGCCAGACGCGAAAACCGCCGATATAGTGTACCATTTTCTAAGGGAACGTACATCTTATGCCCAGTCGTTTTTGGTTTTTTATTCTGATCACGACTTACGCTGCGCCCGCGGAGCGCCAAGAGTGAACTCGCTCGTATTCGATACTATTTTAGTCAAGGCTTGCGTAAGTCCTGCTGATGACAGCCAAAAGGTGAAATAAATGCGTTACCTCGTACGTCTAGAATAGTATATAATGATGCAGAGCAATATACCCCTTGTTGTCGACCCGTACAAACAACGTTCTACGTTCTGCACCGATTCCATTGTTACTCCAATACGACTTACATAGCGCCTGTAGACCGCGAAGGGACAACGCATTTAAATGAGGACTTACGCAAGCCTAGGGTAAGAATCGCCTTGTAAAAGATCATCTCTTCTGCTGGCGATCAGAGGCGCTGCGTACGTCGTGTAAATGCGGCATGACAGCGGTACGGGGCATGAGTGGCGGCGGCATAACGCGTTTCCGATTGGCCCACCATATGCCGCCGCGCGTGTCCCTACGTTTGGGCCATCTCTATTTACGTTCTCTATAAGGGTGAACCGGTTATAGTTGGTATGGAGAAAGTTTTGATGTCTAATGCCAATCCACGTATTGCTTTTAACGGCGTGAACGCGGCCAATGGCCAATATGGACTCCAACTCGACGGGCGCCAATTGGCCGATCTCATTTTTGGCAACGCCAGCCCCGTGGAATTGCGCGCCCAAAAAGACAAATATGATGACGCCATCCGCAATGCAAATCTGCCGACGCACCGTGGCGTGGGCGAAGGGATCGACGCGACCAATTTGGCCCAGGCCGGCTGGGGCATCATCTTTGCCCATGCCGACCCACACCTAGAGGCCGTCCAGGAGGCGCTGCAGCCGCTATTGGCGCTACGCAAAGCGCAAGCTGGCGAACACTTCCGCATCTTCGCAGGTGTCGACGCCTATCGACCCACCGAAAGCAAGCTCGATTTTTTGCGCCGCTTTAAGGTGGGCTCTGGCGCGGTTGATCCCAAGCGCGGCGTTCCGTACTACCTGTTGCTCATCGGCAACCCCGAGCTGATCCCATACGAGTTTCAATATCAGCTGGATGTGCAGTTTGCCGTGGGCCGGCTGGACTTTGATGCCGTGGCCCAATATGCCAGCTATGCCGCCAGCGTAGTGGCCGCCGAGCAGGGCCAAACGCGGCTGGCGCGTACGGCCAGCTTTTTTAGCGTCACCCATGCCGATGACGACGCCACTGCGTTTACCGATCAATATTTGGTGCACCCCCTGCTGGAACGCTTGACGCCTCAGTATCCCAATTGGCAGATTCAGCCCGTGCAAGGAGCCAGCACCACACGAACCCAGCTTGAGAGTCTCTTGGGCGGTGCACAGAAACCGGCGCTGCTCTTTACGGCCAGCCACGGCGTTGAGTTCCCGCTGGGCGATGCCAAGCAAGAGCATCACCAGGGCGCGTTGCTCTGCAACGAGTGGCCTGGCCCGCGCCAGTGGGCGGGCGGCGCGCTGCCTGCAGATTTCTATTTTGCTGGTGAGCATCTGGCCAGCAGCGCCAACCCCGCCGGCATGATTAGCTTTCATTTTGCCTGTTATGGCGGCGGCACGCCCCAATATTACGACTTTGCCCATAAAGAGGCGCAAGAACGTTTTGCCATTGCTGAACGCCCTTTTGTGGCCCAACTGCCCAAGCACTTGCTGGGGCATCCCAATGGCGGCGCCCTGGCCGCAGTCAGCCACATTGATCGGGCCTGGAGCTACTCGTTTAAGCAAAATCAGACGCCGCAGACCACCGTTTTTGAAGGTGCTCTGGAGCGGCTGTTAAAGGGGGAGCCGCTGGGCTGGGCGCTTGAATTTTTCAACAACCGCTATGCCGAAGTGGCCGCCGATCTCAACAGCGAAATGGACCGCATGCGCTACCGTGGCCGGACAGAACCCTATGAACTAGCTGCTCTGTGGACCGAAAACAATGACGCCCGCAACTACGTAATCTTGGGGGATCCAGCAGTACGGCTGGCGGTGGAGCAGCCTAAGCGTGGGATAGACACCGATTCTAAACCCATACAAGTTCATGCCGACCGGCGACCCGCCAATATTTTAGCAGACGATTGGCAACGCACGCCCGCCACAGTGCAAAACGCGTTAACCGATGCCCTGCACCAAATTGCCCAATTGCGCCAGCAGCTTCAGCAAGCCAATGCCAACCAGTCCACAATGCGGCAAAGCGTTTATCGCGATGGTGGCCTTGCGACGGGGCGCACCCCTTTTACGTCGGCAAAGCCAAGCGCACAGAGCCCCCCGAACCCCACGCGTGGCAACGTCCTGCGTGGCGGGCAGCTTCGATCTGGCCAGCGGATTGATCCATCCACCGACCATAATTCATCGCCAGACCATGAGGACGGTAGATGAGGGATAGGGTAGCTGTGGGATAGCGCTGGTTGAGGGAACGCGTAGGCAGTTTGTGCAATACTCAATCAGAGATTTTCATGCAGAAGGTGGTTTTCCAGCGTACGAGCAAAGAGCATGTGAAAGAGAATGGTTCTGTGGCGCAGCCGGACGATTCCACACACGCGTCGAACAATGGCGATAGCCCCACCGGCAATGGCATTGCCGGATCGAACGGGCAGCACAAGCCAATGACTGATAACAAAGTGAGTGACAACAAGATGAGCGATAACAAAATAAGTGACTTCTTTCCTGATTACATCTTTGGGTTGCATGAATGTGCCGGCGGCGGCGAAGGGCTCATGCTAGAAGCCGGGCGCGCTGGGTGGGTGCTGGAGTTGGCTTCGGTGGGGCTGGATGGCGGCAGCGACAACGCCGACTTTCAGCCGCTGGTCGACCGCGGGCTCAGCGTAGTGGTGCGTCTGCACAACGGATATAAACCCAACGGCGCGTTGCCCCATCCACAACATTATGATGCCTTTGCCAATGCCTGTGCCACCTTTGTGCGCCGCTCGCACGGATGTCACATCTGGATCATCGGCAATGAGCCCAATCATGAAGCCGAGCGCCCCCACGGTGAATTCATCTTCCCCCAGCAATATGCCGACGCGTACACGCGCTGCCGGCGCGCCATTCGGCAGATTCCCGGCCACGAGTTTGATCTGGTGCTGGTGGCCGGACCGGCGCCGTGGAACGCCGAAACGCGCTATCCCGGCAACGCGGGGGGCGACTGGGTCAAATATTTTGCCGACCAGATTGACGCCATTCCACCTGGTGAGTGCGACGGTTTTGCCATTCACGCCTACACCCATGAGCACGATCCGGCCATGATTACAGCCGATCTGTTTCAGGGCGCCGATGGCTATACCCATCTGCGCAACGAATTTCGCACCTATCGCGATTTTATGGAGACCATACCGGCCCGCTGCCGTCACCTGCCCGTGTTGATCACCGAGGCCGATCCCACCAACCCCAATACGGGTTGGGCGGATGGCCAGAACAAGGGTTGGGTGTGCCAGGCGTATCGCGAAATTGCCGATTGGAACCGCAACCCCAGCCACCAACCTATCCAGGGACTGTTGCTATACCGCTGGCCGGACCCGCAGCACCACGGGCAACAGCAGTGGTCCATTGCCAATCGTCCCGGCGTCATTGATGATTTTAAAGCGGCACTGCGCGCGGAACCCGCCATGGATTTTGGCGTGCGGCTGCCGGCGCGCGCGCCGGTGATTGCCCCACGGCCCGCCGTCCGCACCATTGGGCGTCTCCCCAATATTTTCACCAATCAGCATCTGATCAACGCGTTCTTCTTTGCGGCCCAGACGCTTAACGTCAGTGGCGATGAGCTTATGCAGCGGGCCGGGCTAGACGTGCATCAACTGGCGGCGGATGAAGCGGTGCGCCAGGCGCGCTATGCTGGGTTGCCGGTCGACGACCTGCCCAATTTGAACGACCATGAGCGCGCGCTCATTGCGCTCAACCTGATTCGCGAGCTGCGTAATGTGCGGCGCTGGCGTGGCCGCGTCAACGCGCCGGACGGCTTGAATTTGCGCAGCCAAGGAGACGCCAACGCCAATGTGCTGACTTCGTTAACCAACGGCGCCGAACTCGACGTGCTCAATGACGAGAATAGTTGGCTTTGCGTGGCCGTAGATGCCGAAACGGCCGGCTTTGTGCACTGTGACTATGTAACGAATCTGGATGAACAGCCGGCGCCGGCGCCGCAACCGCTACCGGCGGGCGACTATTTCTGCACAGAGTCCGCTTTGCGCAATGTGCCGCTAGCGCCACCGGTGGCCGAGCAAATTACCTTGAGCCCCTCGGCCCAGCCGGGTGCTCAGCGGTTGGCCGCGATTTGGAATCAATATGGCGGGCTGCTCACCGCTCTGGCCGAGCGCTTGCAGATCGACCCGGCGGTGGCCGTGGCCGTGCTCAACGTCGAGTCGGGCGGGCAGGCTTTTGGCGCAGCGGGCAAGCCCATTATTCGCTTTGAAAATCATCTGTTTTACGCCGATTGGGGCAATACCCATACCGATATTTTTGACAGCTACTTCCGATTCAACCGAGAGCCGAACCAAAGCTGGAAAGACCATCAATGGCGCGGCAACGTGCAGCAGCCTTTTCAATCCATCCATACGGAGCAGACGCTTGAATGGCAGGTGCTCGATTTTGCCGCCAATCTGGCCGCCGCCGACACCGCGGCCAAATGCTCGATCAGCATGGGGCTGCCGCAAATTCTGGGGCGTAATCATCAACGCATTGGTTATGGCACCGTCCAGGAAATGTTCCAGGCCTTTTGTGCCGATGAGCGCAATCACGTGCTGGGCCTCTTCGATTTTATTCGTGCCGATGCCAATATGGTGCAGGCGCTGCGCAACCGTGATTATCTCTCTTTTGCCACGGGCTACAATGGCTCTGGTCAGGCGGCCACGTATGAGGGGCTGATCAAAAACAGCGTGGCGGCCTTTCATCAGCTCAGCGAGGTTTCGCTGGCCATTGGGGATGGGGCCGAGCTACCGGCGGAATTGGACAGCGAAATTGCTTTCATTCCCATGCCGCAGCAGCCGGATGTCTTTACCGACGTGGGCGCGCCCCAGGCGGGCGTGGGCGAAGCGGCCCAACCGGCCTCAGACGAAGTGCGCCAGGCCTGGATCGCATACGTCAAACAGGGGTTGGAAAACAATAACATGTTGTTCCGCCGCATCCTGCGCGCCTTTATTATTCCCTACTATATGACCGTAGCCATGTATGCACTGCTCTTTGTGGTGGGGCTTGGTCTCTTTGTGGTGGCCGCGGTGCTGGGGCTGCGCGATGGCAAAGAGCTGTATGGCGTGGTCTTTGCCGGGTTGAGCATTGCTACCTTTGTGGGCTACTTTTTCAGCCGCCCGCTGCGCTCGCTGGAAGAGAATTTGCAGCTCATTACCTGGCTGGGCATTGCGTATAACACGTACTGGACGCGCTTGCTCTACATGGAGGACCGCAACACGGTTCACGACGATCTTAAAGACGCCAGCGCCCAGGCCGCGGCCGAAATCCAGCGCATTATTGACAAGAGCAAGGAGCTAGCAGGGAGCCGGCCAGGCAGCCGCATCGGTGAATGAGCGCCCGCGACACGCGGACAAATCAACAGGAGGCTGGAACCCATGTCCTTTGCCAATGCGCATAACGTCTCTGTAATCCATTTTGCCGATGACGGCGCCATTCCCAATCATCCCACCTTGCCCATGATTGTGTATAAGGGTGCGATTGCGCCAGACGCGCGGGACCCGGCGATTACGGCGGAAACTCTCTTTGTGCGCAACGGTTGGCAGGGAACGTGGCGCAACGGCATCTTCGACTATCATCATTTTCACAGCACGGCGCATGAAGTGTTGGCCATTTGCCGCGGTCATGCGGAAGTGCGCTTTGGCGGCGAGCAAGGAGAGACGCTCCATGTACAGGCTGGCGATGTGGCGCTTCTGCCCGCGGGCACCGGACACAAGCGCCTGCGCAGCAGCACCGATCTGCTGGTGGTGGGCGCCTACCCGCTCGGCCAGCAGTGGGATCTCTGCCGCGGCGCGCCGGGTGAACGCCCACGCGTATTGGAAAACATTCAGCGCGTGCCCCTGCCGCAGACCGATCCGGTCTTTGGTCACGCAGGACCCATTTTCACTTTTTGGCAGAAATAATCGTTAAAGAATCGTAGGGGCATGATTGGCGGCGAAGCGAGTTCTATCTTCTGTCACTATCTTTCCCGCCGCCAATCATGCCTGCCTAGAAAGACAGAAGTTCGTTTCTTACCCATTGCGCTTGGTGCCACTATATGTAAATGCACTGGCGATCATTTTGATGTGGTCACCTTCATCCACGCCAATTCGCTTGCCGCACGCACACATCGCCTGCCCGTCCTCAATCTGCCCATCATAAAACCGCGCAATGCGGTCTTTGTAGCAGCGCAGCACCTTGCCCTGGCCAATCTTCTCATATTTCCACAGCTTGCGCTTGCAGGCCGCACATTTGATCGTAAGCATGGGCGTGATTATACACCAATCCTTTGCGCCGTGGCATTGACAATGATAAGGGTAACTCTCCGCTAGTTGTACCCCCTCTTATCTTCGAGTACAATAGTTTTTGACTAAACGAGCGATACCCAACTTGCGGACAAGATCGAAATAGTCTGTCATCGGTGATCAGGAGAATTTTTCCGATCCTGTCCGCAAGTCTAACCATTCCAAAGGAGAACCTATACCGATGAAAGCCATCCGCATTCACGAAACTGGTGATGTAAGCAACCTGAGCTATGAGGACGCGCCCATGCCCGAACCGGGAGCGGGCGAAGTGCGCATTAAGATTGAAGCCGCCGGACTCAACTTTATTGATACCTATCACCGCATGGGGTGGTATCCGATACCGCGTCCATTTACGCTGGGGCTAGAGGCGGCAGGCGTGGTAGATGCGGTGGGCGCGGGCGTCAGCGAATTCAAGCCAGGCGACCGCGTGGGCTACTGTATGCATCAGGGGGCATATGCCGAATATGCCACCGTGCCCGCCCGTATGGTGGTGCCCGTGCCCGATGGTGTCTCGACCCAGCAGGCCGCCGCCGTGCTGCTTCAGGGCATGACGGCTCACTATTTGACCCACAGCACCTATCCGCTGCAAAAAGGCGACATTGCGCTGGTTCACGCCGCCGCGGGGGGCACGGGCGCGCTGGTGGTGCAGATGGCCAAGCTGCTGGGCGCCCAGGTCATTGGTACAGTGGGCACGGCTGAAAAGGCCGAGGTGGCCAAAGCGGCCGGCGCCGACCATACCATTATTTATACCGAGCAGGATTTTGAGGCTGAAGTTAAGCGCATTACCGACGGCCAGCTTTGCCACGTGGTGTATGAATCGGTGGGCAAGGCCACCTTCGACAAGAGCATGAACTGTCTGCGCCCGCGTGGCTATATGGTGCTCTTTGGCCAGGCCAGCGGACAGGTGCCGCCGCTGGATCCGCAGATTCTCAACCAGAAGGGATCGCTCTTCTTGACCCGGCCGTCGCTGGGCTCCTACGTGGCCACGCGAGAAGAGTTATTGGGCCGCGCCAACGACCTATTCAACTGGATCGCCGCCGGTAAGCTGGACGTACGGATAGACCAGAGCTATCCGCTAAGCGATGCCGCCGCTGCCCATACCTATTTGGAAGGGCGGCAGACCAAGGGCAAGGTGCTGTTGATTCCGTAAGTGTCGGGGCTTTGTGACAGGCCGTGTGAGCTGACTGGCTTGCGAAAAGATAGACTGTGTGAATGTGAGGGGTGCGCTTAGCGGCGCACCCCTCATCTTTTTTACGGCTTTGCAGTATAGAACTGCTGGTTGACTGACAAATCTTATTTTACGCCAAGTTCGCCCAGAAACGCGCAGAATCTATTCGAGCATCTTGGCGCATCTCCACGCCCTTTGCGGTAGAAAGATGAAATGTGTCAGTCAATCAGCATAGAGCTGTTTAAAAAGTGGGTGCTAATATGGTCCAACGCTTGCGTTTGGCCGCTGCGACAAGCAGCTTCAAACCGCACGGCATCTAGCGTGGCTTGGAGGGCGGACCGCAATTGTTCGCAAGGCTCTTTATGTTCAAACAGGGCGGCTGGGTGCTGTATGACCAGGCTGCATAGCTCGACGGCTTGTTCAGCCGCACCTTGGTGGGCGCATATGTGCGCGAGCCCACTGAGCGCGCCGAGCTTGACAAAGTCAATATCCAGATCCACGGCGGTCTTTAGCGCGGTCATAAATTGTTGCTGCGCCGATGCTGGCTGATCAATAGCCAGATCTAACTTGCCCAGGGTGATACGGGTGTGGGCTCTATATTGGCGCTGTCCCAATTCGTCAAAAAGGGCCAAGGCTTGCTCACCGTGCTGCCGGGCTGCGGCGTGGCGATCCAATAGCAGCAGCACGTCCATCATGTTGCTGTAACTAATGGCCATGCGGCTGCGATTGCCAGATTGCTTGCTCACCGCCAATGCTTCCTCCAGCAAGGGCAAGGCCGTTGCCGGCCGCTTTTGGTAGAGATAGTTGGTCCCCAAATTGGTCAGCGTCGTCATCAGGCTATCGGGATCACCAAGCTGCCGGGCCAACGCCAAGCTTTCCGTACTGGGCGTTTCCGCCTGATCAAAAAGCTCGGCATCTTGTAAAACATAGGCCAGATGCGCCAAGGCCGTATCCAACCCGGCCGGCAAATCTAGCCGCCGGTGGAGAGCTACGCTCTCTTCGATCATGGGGAGCGCATTTTCAAAGTCGCCGCGCCAAGAGTGCGCCAAGCAGAGACGGGCTAGTACAAAGGCGATCTCTGCTTCTACCGCTGTTTTTATCGCTGCTTTTGCCTGTGATTGCGCGTCTGCATGCAGGGCGCGCAACTGCGCCAGGCTGCGCTGCATTAACGCTTCGGCGCTTTCGGCTTGCCCCATAAACAGACGCGCAATCCCCGCGCGCGCCCACAAGCGCGCCAATAGCAGATTGGCTTCCTCTTGCCCCTGTTGGTCCTGGCGCCGCGCCTGCAACGCAGCGTGGGCCGCAACGGCGCTGGCAGCATGTTCAAAGCGCAATACGGCTTCGGCAAAGCTATTCTGCACCTCCAAAAAGAAAAGATAGAGCGCGTGCAGGGCGTCATTCATTTCGGCAATGGCCATTGTGGCCACGGCCCATTCCCACGCCAGGCGCAAATTATCCGCTTCACTTTGCAGCGTTTTGCCCACGCTAATCCGCCGTGCGCTCTGGAGCGTCCACTGGCTTTCAGCTAACAGCTGGCAGTAGTAACGACCGTGGCGGGCCGCCACAGCGGCAGCTTCCGGTGCGGAAAGTTTGGCCGCGGCGCACTGGCGCAACAGTTCATGGACGCTGTAACGCGCGTCGGCCACGGGGCGCACCAGGGATTTATCAATGAGCCGCGCCAAAGTAGGCAAGGTGGCGCCGGCCACCGCCGCCGCGGCATGGCGCGTAAAACCACCCCCAAAGCGCGACATCTCGGCAAATATGCGCTGCTCGGTCGAGGTGAGCAGACGCCAGGAATGTTCAAAAACGGCCAGCATGCTGCGATGCCGGCTGGGCAAATTGGCCGCTGTGGATTCCAAAAAGGCCAGGCTTTGCACAATTTCGCGGGCGATTTCTTGGCAAGAGAGCAAGCGGCTCCAACTTGCCGCCAGGTCCAGCGCCAGCGGTGTGCCTTGCACCAACTGGCAGATGTGCACTACGTCGGCGCGATTTGCCGCCGTTAGCGCAAAGTGTTGATTGGCGCGGCGGGCGCTCTGCACAAAAAGCTGCACCGCGTCATAGTGAGCGGCCTGGAAATCATCTGCGGCCGGAAAGGGCATACCGACCAGGCTAAAAACGCTTTCCCCATGTAGATTGAGACGCTGTCGCGAAGTAACAATCATCTTTATGTGGGCGGCCTGTTGGAGTAGCCTGTTGAGCAATGCCAGCACGCCGGTGGTTGTTTCTCCATGCAATAGCTGCTCCATGTTGTCCAATATCAAAAGCAGCCGCTTGGAATGCAGATAGTCGACCAGTTCCGACTCCACCTGGGCGCCAGCCGTCAGCGCCAGCGCATCTGCCATGGTGCTGGCCAGCAGTTCGCCCTCCTGCATGGCGCTGAGATCGACAAAATAGACGCCGTCGGGCCAGCGCACATTGGCGGCTTGGGCAGTGGGCAGCGTGTATGCGGCCTGCTGGGCAACTTGCAGCGCCAGCTGCGTTTTGCCAATGCCGCCGGGACCGGTCAGCGTAATCAGGCGGCAGTGCGGGTCGGCCAACAGGGCCGCCACCTCGTTTAGCTCGTGTTTGCGCCCCACAAAAGCAACCAATTGGGCCGGCAAGTGTAGATGCACCTGCGCACTTTTGCTGCTTGTTGCCGGCGCCGTTTGCGCAGCGGTCTTCGAGTCAGCAGTTGGTGACAACGGCGTCTGCCATTGGCCGCTGCGGATTTGCTCGTAGAGCTGCGTACACGCGCTGGAAGGCGTAAGGCCCATCTCTTGCTGCAACAGCTCGGTGTAGGTTTGATATTCGCGGAGGGCCTCTTGGGTGGCGCCCAGCTCTGCGTGCAGCTGCATGAGCCATTGACGCGGTGGCTCATGTAGGGCATCCAGCTGGCGCCAGCGTTCGGCAACGGCAAGCGCGGCACGCGTTGCGCCCTGCACATGCAAGCCGTGCGTGTATCTTTCCAGCGCCCAGCCCAAATCGCGCTGAAATGCCTGGCCCTCAAACAGCTGCCATTGTTCAAAATCTGGCGCATCGTCAATGGCCAGGCCGGCCAGAAAATCGGCGGCGGCCAAGTCAATGGCGCGCGCCAAAAGCGCTAGATCGGTCCCATTGCCCGTGCGAAAGCGGTCGAGCAGCTGTTGAAACTGGTTTACATCAACCTGGTGCAGGGCTGCCGGGGTCAACATGATTGTCTGCCGGTCAATTTGAAACCAGTGCGCGCCAATCGCCCGGGTGAGCGTGGAGAGCGCACGGCGCAATTCGGCGCGGGCGCTCGCTGCATCATAGGCGGGCCAGAGCAATTCGGCCAGCGCGGCGCGGCTTTGGGGCTGTGGATTCAAAGCCAGGTAGGCCATGAGCGCCAGAGCTTTGCGTCGGCCAATGCGGACAGGTTCATTTTCCAGCAATATGGCCGGTGGCCCCAAAAGTCGGATTGATAAAGAGGTCATATGGTATTTTAGCGCGCCTTTGATCTAGATACAAATGGCCTGCAATTTTAGGGCGCCATTCGCTTTGGCGGCGCACATAGGGCGGCAGGATAGAATCCTCGGCTAAAATCGCGAAGCCACCACCGCGGCTGGGGCCAAATCGCGGTGGCGATTTTTCAATGGGAGGCGCCCATTTCTAATGGTTGCTATTGGTTGGCCCCAACGTCAAACGCTCCCGTAATTTTAGGGCGATCCTTGGCCCAATTGTTGAATGTGCATAATTTCCTACGCAAGGTGTGCTGGCAACTTGGCACGATTTTGGCACGCTGGGGCGCGGCGCATGGCCCGTTATTGGCACGCCGGCGCGGTATGCTTGTGCATGTCTGGTTGCTTCAACTGGAACCAGCGCAATTATCAATACCCCCTTTTCCTGCAAAACCTCAACAATTCTAATTTCTGGAGGATAAAATGCTATATCTGAGAAGTCCATATCACACTACGCAACGACTGCTGGGATTAATCATCAGCTTATTGCTGGGGCTGACGCTGGTGGGCAGCCCCAGCAGCGCGTTGGCCAGTGCTCCTCGCTTGGAAAGTGATTTGCCCAATGCCGCGGGCGTGATTGCCTACATGAATGGCCGCCAGGAGATCCGCGTTATTAATCCCGATGGCAGCAACGATCACGCAATTCTCAACATTTCTGGCGATGAGATTGTCAACCACATTAACTCTGTGGCGTGGAGCCCAGACGGTGCGCAACTGGCTTTTTCATCCAGCCATGAGCAGACCTGCTCACCCTATCGCGCTGATATCTATACGGCTGACTCGAGCGGCGGCAATTTGCGGCGGTTGACCCACGGTCCGAAATGCGCAGATTTGAGCGCCTACGCCACGGGTTCCGTTACGGTGCAGGTGGCCAACCAGCTGTTTGACCAATCCATCTATTTCATTTACGTCGAAGGCATGGCCGAGGCCCAGGAGTTGGTGATCTCACCGGGGGCAGTGGTCAATGTCACGCTCAACAATGTGGCCGATTTGGGTGACGGCATTATGCAGCGCGTGGTCATTTTCCAGACCGAGCAGAACAACTGGATTTGGCCGGCGCAGGTGGATGTGGTCGCCGGTTCCACGGTGGATGCAGGCGAATTTAAGATTAGTAACAGCAACAAATATTTGTCCTATGGCGCCTTCTTCCCCTCCTGGCGCAGCGATGGCGCCGGCGTGGCCTTTGCGCTGGGCGAAGCGGACCTATATGCGGTTTCGGCCAGCGCTGGCGCATTGGATGGCGGTGCGTCGCTCTTTCCCAACGATAGTGTCTTTGGCAGCTTTGTGGCCTATTCACCAATTGCCAACGAGATCCTTTTCTTTCACGGTGGCACGGTTTACAAGGCCACGCCCGGCGATGCCAACAGCATTACCGCGCTGGTGGAGCTGGATTGGACGCTCTACGGGCTGGACTGGCTGCCCGATGGCTCCGGGTTTGTGCTCTCGGACGGTTCCGGCTTTGCCGATGATGAAAATGGCGGTCTGCGTCCGGAAACGATGAACATTTGGAAGTACACCTTTGCCGGTAGCTCATTGCAGCAGATTACCAGCTATACCACTGAATTTGCCTTCCACCCCAGCGTTTCGCCCGATGGACAATATGTGGTCTTTAGCTATGGCGCAACCTACACCAGCCCGGCCGAGTTGCGCATTATGCGCATTGACGGCACAGAGGTGCAGTCGCTGGGGGTGGGTGGTATCCGTCCAGATTGGGGGCCGGCCAACACGGTTGCGCCGACGGCCACGCCCACCACCGTGCCCACGTCCACACCGCCACCCGCCACCAACACGCCTGCACCAACCGATACGCCCACCGGGCAGCCAACAGTTCAGCCCACCAATACGCCCACTCCCCTGCCAGCCGAAAATTTGGTCCAAAACGGCGGCTTTGAGACGGGCGATCTGTCCAGCTGGATCGTGCCCGAAAATTCCACGGTGATTGTTACGGGCGATGGCGCATATGGCGGCCAATATGCTGCCTATTTCGGCGGCATTGACAATGCCAATGAAGAGTTCTATCAGCAGGTCAACGTGCCCAATACTGGTGAACAGGGTGCGCTCACTTTCTGGGTCAATCAGTTTAGCGAAGAGAGCGCGGAAGGCGCCGACTTCTTCTGCGCCAGCATTTATGACGCCAACACGGTTGAGCAGATTTTCGACTTGGGCTGTCTGGACGGCGTGGAAGCCATCAATGATAGTTATGATGCCGAAGCCTGGTGGCTGGCGCAGTATGAGTTCCAGGGCGCAGATTGGAATGCGCTCAAAGGGAAGGCTATCCTGCTGGCTTTTCAAATGTATACGGACGGTTCGCTGCTCACAACGGTGCTGATCGATAACATTAGCTTCCAGACCGGCAGCACGGCGGTGGCTACGCCCACGCCCACACCCATCAGCACGGCGCAACCCAGCGCCCAGCGCACCTGGACGGCTATCCTCTATATTGATGGCGACAACGACTTGTGTAATGCTTACCCCCGCCTGCTGACTCGCATGGAGCAAGAGCTGGGCGACAAGATCGGTCCCAACGGCTTCCTCAACATTACCGTCCTCATCGACCACCATCCGGGGTACTGCCAGGGCATCGGCAACGCCATGCGTTTTCTCATCCAGCCAAACGGCGCCTATACAGACGGCGTCAACCGCTGGGACATGGGCGAAATTCACATGGGGGACCCGCAAACGCTGGTAGACTTTGCCCAGTGGTCCATGACCAACTACCCCGCCGATCACTACTATTTGGCCATTGACGACCACGGTGGCGGTATTACCGGCCTGGCCTGGGACGAAACCAATGGTGACGATCCGCTGACGACCAGTGAACTACACGCCGCGTTGCAAACCATTACCAACAATGGGCAGCAGAAAATTGACGTCTTTGCCTACGAAGCTTGTCTCATGGGCATGGTGGAAAATGCGTATGACGTGAGTCCATTTACCGACTACGTGTTTGCTTTTCCCACCATTAGCTGGACCAACAACGCCTCGTATCCATCGTATTTTGGCGACGACCGCTTCAATGCCGCTACTAATGGCCGCAGCTTTGGCGAAATCATCTTTGATGTCTACTATGAAAGCGTGACGCTGCCCTATGCGGTGTCGCTGGTGGAAAGCGCCAAAATGGATGCCGTGCAGAGTGCCCTCAACAGCTGGGCCAGCGCCGTGCAAGCGCAACTGGGCAGCGCCCAAGACAAGATCAGTGATGTGCGCAACAATGTACAAAAAGTGGATGTCAATGGCAATGACCAGGTCAACAACGATGATCCCTATGTGGACCTGTGGGACGCGGCCGATAAGATGGCGGCGCACGGCATCGCCGTGGCAGAGGGCAACGCACTCAAAGCCGCGATTGATGCTGCCCTGGTGCGCAGCGCTTTCCGCCCCGCCCATCCCCAAGTCAATGTGGATTACAGCAACGTCCACGGCCTAACCATCTTTTGGCCGCAGTCGTCACAAGCGCCTTATCCTTATGCCGACTATGTGGGCGGCTCTCTCTATGGCGCCACGGCTACCGGCACGTGGGATGACTTTTTGCAGGCCCTCTTGGGCAATAGCGCCCGGCGCAGCATGTCTGCCACCATCGGCCCGGTGGATCGCCGCGTGGCGCCCGACATAGAGCTGCCGAGCCGCGGTTCAACCGGCGCCATCTTCCTGCCGCTGATTCGCAAATAGCACACCAAGAAGCGCCACGCTATAAATACGACTTGGTAATCGTTCAAAAGTAACTTGCGGATTGAAACCTGTCAGGTCTCGACGACCTGACAGGTTTGGCCGCCAACTTATTTCTGAATGCTTACTTAATCAACACGACTAAACCTGCCCGATGCGCAATGCAAGCTCAGCCAAGCAATGAGGGGGTGATCATCCGGTCACCCCCTTATCATGTCAGCGTATTTTAGAAGCTGTGTGAAAAGTTACAATTAGGTCCAAAAACATGCCGGGAAAGGGCCGATTGCGCATGATGTGACCAGGATTTCGCGGCCCTTTCGCGGAATGTGACACACCTCAACCACCTTTGCAGACAGCTTCTTTGCGCTTTATCTTGGCACTTTCCCTGTCGGCTATAGTGCGGTTGAGATGAGAACCGGCGTTTTCTGTTGGCTCAATAGGCGCATTTAAACGCCGGTTCCCGTTCAAAGCTGAGTATAATGAACGACGAAAAAGGAGGTAGTCCCGATGCCCATCAATGAACTGGACATCTACGAAATTCGGGTTGCCGCCAAACTGGATCCAGCCTGGTCGGCCTGGTTGGGCGGATTGAAAATTCAGAATCAGGAGAACAACACGACCGTTCTAAACGGCGCGCTAGATGTGGAGACGTTAGAAACAGTCATTCGTCGCATCCAAGATTTGGGCGTGGCTGTTGTGGAGTGGAACGAACGTGCGCCAATCATACCGACCCACGAATGAGTGCATCCTTTGTAGATATTCCATTAACGGTCCACTACAACGGTGTTGGCGATATAAGCGTCGGTTTCGATTGATACCTCACGTTACGCAGCGACAGCCAGTCTGCTAGAGAGAAACAGGAAAGGCGGCTCGCCGACTTTCCGCTAGGCTTGCGTAACGTAGTTGATGACTCCGACTCTATTGCCTACAATTGCGAGCTACTGTATATTTTATTTTTTGGAAAAATCTTCCGTCATGCTAGAGTTTATGAATAGATTCGAACCAATTACCAAACAACCAGCAACCAATCGCCACTCGTTCACATTTCATTTCAAACACTCCATATCTATGAAACTCGTCGCCGATCTCCACATCCATTCGCATTTCTCACGCGCCACCAGCAAAAATCTGGACATTGAACACTTGGCCCAATGGGCGCAATTCAAAGGTGTGCAGCTCTTGGCCACGGGCGATATTGCCCATCCCGGCTGGCTACGGGAGATAGAGGAACGACTAGAGCCAGCTGAGGCGGGGCTGTTTCGCCTCAAACCGGACGTGGAAGCGGCGGTCGCGCGTGACGTGCCGCCGGCCTGTCGTGGCGCCGTGCGCTTTATGCTGGGCGGCGAAATCAGCAACATCTACAAAAAGCACGATCAGGTGCGCAAAGTCCACAACCTGATCTTTGCGCCCTCGCTGGAAGCCGTTGAACGCATCCAGGCGGCGTTGGAAAAGATCGGCAACATCCGGTCGGATGGGCGACCGATTCTGGGGCTGCCTTCGCGCGATCTGCTGGAGATCATTTTGGAAGTTGACCCCCGTTGCTACCTGATTCCGGCCCACATTTGGACGCCCTGGTTTTCGCTGCTCGGTTCCAAATCCGGATACGATTCGGTGGCGGACTGTTTTGAGGATCTGGCGCCGCACATCATTGCCGTGGAGACCGGCCTCTCGTCCGACCCGCCCATGAACTGGCGCGTCTCCATGCTGGACCGCTATACGCTGGTCTCCAATTCAGATGCCCATTCGCCCCCCAAGCTGGCGCGCGAAGCCACGCTCTTTGACACTGAGCTGAGCTACGACGCCATCTTTGATGCGCTCAAAAGCGGCGATCCGCAACGCTTTCAAGGCACCATTGAGTTTTTTCCCGAAGAAGGTAAATACCATTATGACGGCCATCGTAAATGCAACATTTGCTGGCATCCGCAAACTACGCTGATGCATGACGGTCTGTGTGCCGTTTGCGGTAAACCGGTCACCGTGGGTGTGTATCATCGGGTAGAGACGCTGGCCGACCGGCCCGAAGGTGAGAAACCGACGCGCACGCACCCGTTCCACAGCTTGATTCCGCTGCCAGAAGTGCTGTCCGAACTGCATGGTGTGGGCGTCAATTCTAAACGGGTGCAGCAGCAATATCACCAGCTTCTGCACAAGTTGGGCCCCGAGTTAGATATTTTGATGCACCTGCCGCTGGAACAGATTGAACGGGCTGGCGGCGCGCAACTGGCGCGCGGTATTCAGCACATGCGCAGCGGCCACGTACTGGCTCAATCCGGCTACGACGGCGAATATGGCGTCATCCGCGTGCTGGATGAACGCTTGTCCCAAGATGCGCCGCCGCAGTTGGCCCTCTTCCAAGATTTAATGACGGATTTGGACGCAAAGCAAGCCGATGAGATTCGTGCAGAGAAACCGGCGCCAAGCGGTGTGGCCGCAGTTCCCCCAAAGCAGATGAATGGGAACGCCAACGACGGAGATGATATCCATAAATCTGTGTCATCCGTTACAGAATCTGTAGACCAAGCTGCAAGCAATGGGCTGAATCCACAGCAGCGTGCGGCCGTTACCTGTGTGGACCGTCCGCTGCTGATTGTGGCCGGACCGGGCACCGGCAAGACGCGCACCCTGACGCACCGTATTGCCCATCTGATCGAGCAGCACAATGTGGCGCCGGAAAATATTTTGGCCATCACCTTTACCAATAAAGCCGCGGCAGAGATGCGCAGCCGCGTGAGCGCCCTGTTGGATGCGCGCCGCGCCGGCGCCGTTACCATCAAAACGTTTCATGCGTTGGGCGCACAGTTGTTGCATGAATTTGGCGAACAGGTTGGTCTTTCCGCCCCCTTTACGATTTTGGATGAGGAAGAGCAACGGCTGCTGCTCAAGCGGCGCCACCCAGATTTATCCGAGCGGGCGCTGCGTGAAGCTCTGGAACAGATTTCCACAGCCAAAAACCAGCTGTTGACGCCGGAGCTGTGGGCGCAATCTGCTGAGGCCGCTAATGAGCCGCAATTCGTGGAGATTTATGGCAGCTATGAAGAAGCGTTGCGCCAAAACCGAGCGCTCGATTTTGACGATCTGCTGCTGCAAACGGTGCGTATGCTGGAGGAAGCGCCACCCTGTCTCGCTGCTGTCCGGCGGCGCTATCGCTGGATTTCGGTGGACGAATATCAAGATGTGAATCTGGCTCAATATCGGCTGCTGCGGCTCTTAACGGGGGCTGATGCAGATGTGGACGCGGCAAACTTGTGCGT
Organism: Caldilineaceae bacterium; assembly: GCA_020634755.1. GTDB lineage: Bacteria > Chloroflexota > Anaerolineae > Caldilineales > Caldilineaceae > JACKBC01. Next base: position 143,585 of record JACKBC010000009.1, read on the forward strand.
GATTGGCGACCCTGACCAGGCTATCTACAGCTTTCGCGGGGCGGATCGCAGCTACTTTTTGCGCTTTGCCGCAGATTTTCCGCACGCCCACACTTTGCGGTTGGAGCAAAACTATCGTTCGACTCAGCTCATCCTCAATGCGTCCACCCAAGTGATTGCGCAGGCGTCGGAACGAACGGCGTCGCCTATCTGGTCGGACTTTTTGGAACAGACCAAAGTGGACATTCACACCGCGCCCACGGACAAAGCCGAGGCTGAATATGTGGTGCACCAGATCGAGCAGATGGTGGGCGGCACCAGCTATTTTTCCATCGATTCGGGCCGCGTGGATGATCGTCACAGTCAGAAGCGCACCTTTGGCGACTTTGCCGTGCTCTATCGGCTGGGCGCGCAAAGTCACTTGCTAACCGAGGCATTTGACCGCTCTGGGATACCCTATCAATGTTTTAGCCAGACGTCGCTTTACGACCATAAAGATATCCGCACCCTGGTGGCTTTTCTGGCGGTGCTGCACAACGCGCATTCGCTGCTGCACTGGGAGCGCGTGCTCAATGCCGGTCGGGTTACCATTGCATTTGATCTTGTTGAGGCTTTGGTGCTGGCGGCAGATGAGCAGACCGGCGCGCTGGTGGAACTGTTGAAGGCGCCACCCCGCAACATCCGTGTTGCGCCGGCCCAGCGCACTTGGCTGCATACAGTGGGCGAATTTTTGACGACGCTGCAAGCTGCGCCAGCAGACAGCACCGTTGCCGACCGGCTGGCGCGCGTGGACCAGTTTGTACAGGCGCAACATTCAGCTTCGACGCAGGAGCCGGCAAAACAGACCGAGCGCAAAGAGCAATTGCGCCTGCGCGCGCTGCCGTTTGATGCCAACGTGGCGGCCTTTCTCGAATCGGCAGCGCTGCAAACCGAGGCCGATGCCTTGGAGCCCAACGCTGACCGCGTCACGCTGATGACGCTACACGCGGCCAAGGGGCTGGAGTTTCCGGTGGTCTTTATGGTGGGTTGTGAAGAAGGGCTGATGCCCTTTCATCGCTACAGTAAAGACGGTCATATTGAGGAGACCGACATTGAGGAAGAGCGACGGCTTTTTTACGTGGGCATGACGCGCGCCCAGCAAAAGCTGGTGTTAACGCAGGCGCAGCGCCGCTTTTTCTTTGGCCAGCCCATGCAAAACATGTCATCGCGCTATGTGCAGGATATTGAAGCCGCACTCATTGACATTCAGGCCCAGGCCGAGTTCAAAAGAGCCGCGCCTAAAGCGGATTTGCAGTTGAAACTGAACTTGGATTTTGCGCCATAAAATAGAGACCGACATCTGCCAGATGCCGGTCTCTGTTTTATGGCGTTTGCTTCCTATGCAATGGCGCTTGGATCAAAATCTTCCAGCCGGTTCATCTCTGGCCGCAGATCCCAACGATAGCTGTCGACGGGATGCGTGTTGCGCGCCCAGGCCGCCAGCACCTTGTTTTCAGCGCGTTTCGCCGCCATGATCTGCGCAATTTCATTAGGATCCCAGCCGTCCAGCACGCGCGCGGTGAGCTGTTGGCGCACGGCTTGATGCGCGGGTGATTGAGCCAGATCGTGCAATTCATCGGGGTCGTCGCTCAAGTTAAAAAGCTGGGGCTCATCACCGTGATAGTAGATGAGCTTCCACGCCGCGCCGTCTATATTCTGGCGCACCATGCGCTGGAAACAGGTGGGCGGTGTGTCGTCCTGGGGTTGGCGCTCGGCGGGGGAACCGCCTGGCGTGTATTGGTCGGCGCAATATTCGGAGAAGGCCACATCGGCCCAATCGGGGGTAGGGTGTCGGTCGCTCACCAGCCCCAAAAAGCTGTGGCCGTCGCTGTTGGGCAGCGCGGGCGCACCCAGCGCATCCAGCATGGTGGCCGTTACGTCCACAGCGCTAATGGGCTGGTCGCAGTGCTGGCCGGCGGCAATGGCTTCCGGCCAGTGCATAATCAGCGGCACGCGCACGGACTCTTCGTAGAAGACATGTTTCCACCACAGACCATGTTCACCCACCATATCGCCGTGGTCGGATGTATAGACGATCAGCGTGTTTTCGGCTAGCCCGTTGGCGTGCAGCGCATCCAGGATTTGGCCAATCATGGCGTCAAACGCCTCGACCATGCCCCAATAGGCCGCGCGGGCGCGCAGCACCATTTCATCCGGCGTCGGCTCTTCCAATGCTGTATAAGTGCGCCAAGCGCGCAGGTAGGGATGCTGCGTTTCGGCAAAAGAAAGATTCTTCTTAGGCAGCGTCATGCGTTCTCGATAGTAATCGTACTGGGCGCGGCGGGCGGCAAAGGGCGCGTGCGGCAACATAAAGCCCACCGTAATGCTAAAGGGATCGAGCTGGCCGTTGATGCGCTTCTGCACGCCTAGCTCGTTGAGCACGTTGATCGTGGCCGCGGTCACCACTTCGTCATGCACCTGATAGCCGCTGAGCCCCGGCCCCGATTTGATCAGGCTCATGCGGTGCGGGCCGGATGTGCCGTCGAGAATGCCGCGATCTACACCGGGACCGCCGCCAATATAGTTAGGGCTGTGATCGCCCACCAACCGTTGCGCATAGCCATGCAGCTGGTCCGGCCCCACCGAGTGCATGCGGCCAATGAGTGTGGGCTCATAGCCGGCCGCCCCCATGGCATGGGCATGCGTGGGAATGGCCGAGTCGAGAATGTGGTTGTTGGTCCAGACGCGATTGTGGTGCGGATGGCGCGCCGTCAGCATGGACATGCGCGACGGCACGCAAATGGGCGAAGCGCAGTAGACTTGGTCAAAGCGCGCACCACCCGCGGCCAGGCGATCCAGATTGGGTGTGCGCACCAGCGGGTCACCATAGCAACCGGTGACAAAGGGCGTGTGTTGGTCCGTGTGGATGTAGAGAAGGTTTGGGCGGTTCATAATTGTTTCAGTGTAAAATGTGTTGGAATTCGGATGGGGAAATGATCTTTAGCGTGTCGACCTGTTGAAGTACGAGAAGGTCTTTATCACCTGTAACCAGATAATCTGCTTGCCCTACAACGGCATATGCTAGCAGATAATCATCTTTGGGATCTCGGCATATACGCGGAATCGGTTCTTCAATCCGCGGAATTTCCTCACTAATGCTCTTGATAGTGCTTACCAATGCGGCCAATTGCTGTTCGTTAATTCTGCTTTGTAAATATGTCTTGCGCTGTATTACGTCGACGATTTCTTCAATCAGATCTTGCGGCATCAACAGCGTAAAACGACCTTTGGCAAGTGCTTCGAAAAAGGCAGATATAAATCCATATGTATCACTGGGCTTGAGAAGATAGCTTATGAAAAGATTTGTATCTGCTAATACACGCATTACGGATTTTCTTTACCAAATCGTATTTTGCCTTTGCGTGCTAAACTCGCAACAGCTTCTTTGCTAATTTCGTCGGCCAATTCATCAACATTAGTCTCATTTAGCTCTGATGTGCGCTTACTAATTTCGCCGGAAAGGGCCTGCAATTTCGCAATTGCTTCTCGTCGCTGCTTCTGCTGTAAAATTTCCTGCAATATATCAAAATCAGCATAGGGAATGAGTACCGCCTCAGCTTTGCCGCGTACTTCAATAATCACATAATCCTTATTCTCTTTGGACCAATTGACAAACGAGCTTAATTGCTCGCGCGCTTGACTGACTGATACAGTACGCATGGTGCATGTCCTAACTGCCGTTCAGGCTAATCCAGAAGAATGATTATCCAAAATACAACAGATTGTGGGAAAACCATTAATCAGCGTCACATATAGCGTAATAGTACGCCATCTACTTGTACAGGATAACACGTTGCGGCAAAGCTGACAACCAACTAAAACTCTAACATCGCCTTCACCACCCCAAACTCGGGATTCGTCCAATTTGCAAACTCACCAATCAACTCTTGGGGTGTGGCGCGGTGCGTAATCCACGGATTGAGGTTAATTTTACCCGCTTCCAGCGCGCCAATCACGTTTTGAAAATCGACATTGGTGGCGTTGCGGCTGCTCATGAGGGTCATCTCGCGGCGGTGGAATTCGGGGTCGTAGAAGGTGACATCATCCTGCACCAGCCCCACAAAGACCAGTTTACCGCCCTGCTCCACATAGCCAAAGGCGCTGTTCATGGAATTGACGTTGCCGGTAGCGTCAAAGACCAGCGTGGGCAGCTCACCACCCATCATGCGCCGCAACTCGCCCACCGGGTCTATGCGCGGGTCCACAAATTGTTCAACGCCAATTTGCTCCTGGCAAAACTGTTTGCGCTTATCGCTAAGCTCCATAACCGTTACGTCGGCGCCGGCCAGCCGCGCAAATTGAATGGCGCCCAGCCCAATGGGACCGGCGCCAATGACCAGCACCTGTTCACCCGCTTCGGGCTGGCCGCGGCGCACGGCGTGGGCGCCAATGCAGAGCATCTCCACCACGGCCAGCTGGTCGGCGCTGAGCCCATTGGCTTTGTGCAACAAATTCACCGGCAGCGTAATGTATTCGCGCATGCCCCCGTCGGTATGCACGCCCAGCGTTTGCAGCGAGCTGCAGCAGTTGGTCTTGCCGCGGCGGCAGGCGCTGCATTGGCCGCAGTGCAGATAAGGCTGCACCGCGCACAGATCGCCAATGGTCAACTCGGCGTTTTCGGTACCCGCACCCAACGCCACAATTTCCACGCCCAGCTCATGGCCCAAAATGCGCGGATAGGAGAAGAAGGGTTGGCGGCCGCGAAATGCGTGCAGATCCGTACCGCAGATGCCCACGCGGCGCACGCGCAGCAGCGCCTCACCCGCCGCCGGTTGGGTCGGCGCGTCGGTTTCAGTCAGACGAAAAGAGCCCGGTTGATCGAGAATAATGGTTTGCATATGTTTTGTCTTTCTATGCGATGCAATAAATTATCGGTAGACCGCCAACGCAAGAGATAGAGTCGGATTCAATAAACCAGACCGATGCCTATCTCGCCAACACCGTTGCGGTGTACTGATGATAGCGTTTTTGCGTAGTCGGAGCATTGTGTTACCATTTTAATTGGCGTAGAGCAGATATCCTCAATGAGGTTCGTGTTTGGAGTTCGAATCATGCAATCTTTAGAAACACTTCTCACTGATTCACATACTATCTCCTCTGTAATTGATGAAGTCATCGCGCGTCGGGCGGCCAATGGTTATCTAAGTCATCATGTTGGCATTCCATTTGGCGCTATCGAGGGGATTTTTGTGCCTTTAGCGCGTCCCATATGGCAGTTTGCCATTCAGTTCAACCTTCCTCGCTTGGGTCGGCTTGGGATTATGGGGACAATCGACGTGGATGCCGAAACCGGCAAACCGATACCCTTAGCCACCGAAGTCATCTGCAAGATTCAGGATCGCGCTGATGTTATTGTCCAATTTTACACACAGACGGCAACAGCGTGAATCGGACTGCTTAGTTGCCTGCGCCGCCATGATTACGGCCTATTTAGGGATACAGGCAGATTATGACAAACTTGCTAAAATAGTGCGCTCCCGATGGTTTGGAACCCCCTTTGGCCATATACGCTATCTAGATTCACTCGGACTATCGGTTGTACATGGCTACCACGGTGATATTGATCTGTTTGCACGTAATATTGAGATCGGTCTGCCTGTTCTGGTTAATGTGCAAACTATTGGCTGGCCCCATTGGCAAGGCGAAGTCACCTACCACGCTGTGGTTGTCATCGGGTTCGATCAGACCGGTGAAGTGATTTATATTCATGACCCCTTTTTCACAGAAGCGCCCATTGAACTGAATCTGACCCAGTTTATGATCGGTTGGCAGGAACAAAATCGACAGTACGCTGTGGTTGCGCTTACCCCTCCCTTTGAACAAAACCATTAACAGATGACGAGATAGTAGCACGAAATTGGTGTCGTTTCTGCATTCGGCTCTTTGCGCCGCTGCATCAGCAACACCTGGCCATCCCGCACACAGTGGACCTGAGTGGCCAACATGGTTAGTTGGCTCATGCGGGCCGCCGCAAGATCATCGACTGGAAGTGATAATTGGCCGGGCTGCCGTCGGCGTTCTTTTGCATGGGGATGACATCGAAACTGACAAGTTCAAATTGGGCCGATACAATCTCTTGCACCCCTTCATGCGTATAGAGGGCAAAGAAACGTTTGGGCTCATGGTCATCATTGGTACGGATGCCTTCAAAGTTACTGCCGCCGTAAACGCCCATGTAAAAGAGTCCACCCGGCCGCAGCAGACGCCGAATCTCGGTCAGCACTGCGGGCAGTTCCGCTTTGGGCGCGTGCAGCAAACAGTTGAGCGCAAAGACGGCGTCAAATGAGGCGTCGGGGAAATCCAGATGCAAAAAGTCCATGACGTGCGCAGTCAGCCCTTTTTGTTGGCACAGCCGCACCATCTCTGGCGACAGATCGGTGCAGACCACATCCAACTCCTGCTCCTTGAAAAAGAGGCCGAACTTGCCTGGCCCGGCGCCAATTTCCAGCAGCGTCTGCCTGCCTTCGCGGCGCAACATATCTGCAAAACGCTGGCGCAGTTCGAGCTTCCACTCCTGTAAATCGCTCTCATCGCGCCGCCCGGCGCTCTGCTCATACGCCTGGCGTAAATCGGCTGTGACTTCGTCGTAGGTGGGCATGCGGGTGATTCCTGTTGCCAAGATGCTGGATGACTAATCAGGTTTTTCAGGCGTACAAGCCTGATGGGTGGCGCAATTGGTGTCTAAACTATGATTTGAATGATTAAGGGATGGGCTATGATTTTTCGTACAGATGGCAGAGAAAAGGCTATGAAAACGAACATCCTCCGAACAGAATCATAGCCCTCATTAAATCAAAAAATCATAGTCCAGACCCTCAATCATGCCACGACGGCTTCTGCCATCCCTGGAAAAATGGGATAATATGATCGCGCGCCGGATGGCGCACCTGTTCCAGCATCTCTATGACCGCGCTGCGATTATACGCTGCGCGGCGATGCGTCAATTTGTGGCCTGCCTCATCGGCCTCCAACAAAACATAGCTGGCGCGCCAATCTTCCTGTACCGGGTTGCTCACGCTGCCCAAGTTGACCAGGTGAATGTCATTATGGACAAGCTGCATGGCCCAATGGGTGTGACCCACGCAAACCAGATCGGCAGGGCAGCCATCGGTCAATGCATCGAGCTGTTCCGGTTTGAGGCCGGGCCGCAAGCCATGCCCATCGAAGTGGCCTGGCCTGGCGTGAACGCCCAGCAGCCTTGCGCCGTCTGGCAGCGTCAACGCTAATTCCAGCGGCAGCTCGGCCAGCCAATCCAGCCAACCCGCCGCCGCCAGCGCCCCTTCAGTCCAGCCAAAGTTACGCGCGATTTGCAGCAGCCTCGGCATGAGCGAGGGCTCGGCTAGCACATCCTCTACCTGCGGCCAGGGACGCCTACCATCCAGCACGTAACGCTCGGTATTGCCGTAGGTGCAGCGCACATTGGGCAAAGCCGTCAGCCGTTCTAACACGCCAACCGGATCTGGCCCCATGGCCACTAGATCACCCAGCACCCAAATTTGATCCACGTTGCCCAACGCCTCAATATCCGCCAGCACCGCGTCCAGCGCCAACGTGTTGCCATGTATGTCGGAAAGAAGGACTATTCGCATAAGAAATCTCACAGTTGCAAAGTGGCAAGGTTGCAGAGTTGCAAGATGCGAGCACCGTTTCTACCTTGCCGCTCTGCGACTCTGCAACCTTGTAGGCTATTCCTCAATCACCCCCACCGCCTCAATTTCCACCAGGAAATCCTTATTGGACAGCGACTTTACACCAATCCAGGTAGTGGCCGGCAGCTGGTCCTTGGGGAAAAATTCAAGCAGCGCTTGGGTCATAAAGCTATCGTCGGCTATAACATCATCCACAATGTAAATGCGCATGGAGACTACGTCGCTCAGCGCGCCGCCAGCAATGTGCATGGCGGTCTCAATGTTGCGCAGCGTTTGCCGCGTCTGCGCCAGCGGATCGTCCGGCCCCACCATCTGCTGCTGTGCATCCCAGCCTACTTGGCCAGAAAGATAGACCGTCTTGCCGCCGCGGCTGGTTACGATTTGCGAAAAGCCATATTGCTGGCTGTTGAATAACTCGGGGGGATTTAGGTATTCTTTGGGCATGTTGCGTTTTTTCAGGAGGATGAAGGTGTGAGCGTGTGAAAGGGTGAGCGTATGAAAGGGTGATTTCGACAGGCTCATTCACCCTTTCACACGCTCACCAAGTCATCTTTCTCTCATTATACCCGCAACCATTGATAAAGCCGATTCTCCACCAAATTAGAATCTCCCTTCATTGACATTGTCTGCATCTATGGCTAAACTATCTCGTAAAGAATCTGAGCGATTAGGGCTGACCTCCCCCTACTTCCTAATCCCTACTTCCTAATCCCTTTTTCAGAAAGCGACCCGACCTAATGAAAACAATCCGATGGGGTATTATTGGCTGCGGCAATGTGACTGAAGTAAAGAGCGGCCCCGGCTTTCAAAAAGCCACAAATTCGGAACTCGTAGCCGTCATGCGCCGCAATGGCGCGTTGGCCGCAGATTATGCACGGCGCCATGATGTGCCCAAGTGGTATGATGATGGCCAGGCGCTCATTGACGACCCGGATGTGGATGTGGTCTACATTGCCACGCCGCCCGATGCGCATTTGGCCTACACGCGCATGGCGGCCCAAGCGGGTAAGCCGGTCTACGTGGAAAAGCCCATGGCGCTCAACTTTGCCGAATGTCAGGCCATGATTGACGCCTGTGCGGCAGCCAATGTGCCGCTATGGGTGGCCTATTATCGCCGTGGCATGACCAAGTTTAATAAAGCCAAAGAGCTGGTTGCCCAAGGCGCCATTGGCGACGTGCGTTGCGTAAACGTCACCTTTTTACAGACCGTGCGGCCATACGATCCCAATAACCTCCCCTGGCGCGTGCGCCCCGAAATTTCTGGCGGCGGTCTCTTTGTGGATCTAGCCTCGCACATCCTAGACTATCTGGCCTACATGGTCGGCCCCATCGTTACGGCGCAGGGCGACGCCTCTAACCAGGGCGGTCTATACGCGGCCGAAGATATGGTGACCGGTTCCTGGGTGCACGAATCCGGCGTGCATGGAACGGGCCTTTGGTGCTTCAACTCCTATACTCGGCTGGATCAAACTGAAATCATCGGCAGCAGGGGCAAGCTGACCTTTGCCGCTTTTCAGAATGATGAGCCGGTGCAGCTGACCACGGAAGAGGGCGTCACCGAGTTCACCATCCCCGAGCCGGCGCACGTGCAGCAACAGCTGATCCAGTCTATTGTGGATGAACTAAACGGCGTTGGCCAATGTGCCAGCACCGGTGTCAGTGCGGCCAGGGCGTCATGGGTCATGGACCAAATGCTCAAGGGATATTATCAAAAGTAGCTCACGGTTTTAGGAGATTCTTACCTGGCAGGGCCAAAGATAGCAGGGCCAAATGTAGCGGAGCCAAATTTAGATGAGACAAAGCCATACCACCGTTTTGGAACGCAACGTCTGCTGGCAGCACGATTTTACCACGGAGCCATACGAAGTGGGCTGGGCCAGCGAGGCGCTCTTTTTTGTGCGCACCCTATCGGCCGAGCAGCTGCCGGTGGGCGTTTATGCACGTGTACAGATATCGCCGGACGGCATTCACTGGTGTGCGGAAGGAAGTGAGCTGCCCATTGCGTCCGAACCGGGCGTCACCTTCTGCCGCGTCACTCAATTTGGCGGCTGGCTGCGGCTGGTGGGCCAAATCCCAGACGATGCCGAGGTAAAAGTGCTTGTGTATTTGGTATTGAAAGAGTAGGGTTTGCGGTGCGCGTACCCATTGACAATTTGGGAGTGGGCCAAGGAGCTGTTGTGATGTGGAAAACACTAGGCGGGTTGCTGGGCGTGCTCTTTTTGGTGGCCGGTTGTGCGGCCCAGCCAGCGGATTTGCCGGACGCTTCGCCCACGCCGCCAGTCGTGCCAACATTTACAGAAACGCCCGTGCCGGTCGCCACGCATACGGCGATCCCAGAGCCAACGGCCACGCCGACGGCGCCGCCCGCGGCGGCAACGCCAACCGCTCCTGCGGACCTGGAGCCGCTGCCATTTGCGGTGCGGTTGCCGTCCGGTTTTCGCATTGGCATGTACGCCAGTGGGTTGCCTGATGCCCGTTCCATGGCGCCGGGGCCGGATGGCGTGATTTTTGTGGGTACGCGCAGCCAGGGCAAAGTGTATGCCGTACTGGATCAAGATGGCGATTACAAGGCGGAGCAGGTCATTACATTGGCCAGCGGCATGAATACACCCAATGGGGTGGCCTATCGCGATGGCGCGCTCTATGTGGCCGAAATTAATCGCATTTTGCGTTACGACAACATTGCCGCCCACCTGGCCGAAGCCGATTTGCCCGCCCCGGTGGTGCTCAATGACCAATATCCCAGCGATGCTCACCACGGCTGGAAAGTATTGCGCTTTGGCCCCGACGGCAAGCTTTATACGCCGGTGGGCGCGCCCTGCAACGTGTGTGAAATTAGCGGGCTGTATGGCACAATTACGCGCATGAACGCCGACGGCAGCGGGTTGGAAGTATACGCCAGTGGCATTCGTAACTCGGTGGGCTTCGACTGGCAGCCCCAGAGCAATGAACTCTGGTTCACCGACAATGGCGTGGACAATCTGGGTGATGATCAGCCGCCCGATGAGCTAAATCGTGCGCCTGCATTGGGCATGAACTTTGGCTTTCCCTATTGTCATGGCGGTACGGTGCCGGATCCGGAATTTGGCGGGCAACGCAGCTGCATTGAATTTACGCCGCCGGTGCAAAAGCTGGGACCGCACGTGGCCGCGTTGGGCATGCGCTTTTATACGGGCGCTATGTTTCCGCTGGAATATCAGCATCAGATTCTGATTGCCGAGCATGGTTCCGCCTCGCGCTCGACGCCGCTGGGCTATCGCATTATGCTGGTGCGGCTGGATGATGCCAACAACGCCATTCGCTATGAACCTTTTGCCGACGGCTGGCTGGATGGCGCACAGATTCACGGTCGTCCGGTAGATCTACTCATTCTGCCCGACGGCTCGCTGCTGGTGTCCGATGACAATGCCGGCGCTATTTATCGCATCATTTATGAAGGATAGATTTATCACCATGCAAAATCCCAATTTAAGCCGCTTTGATCCATTGCCGCGCATTATTAGCTACGACGATTTTGATAGTGGCCTGCAAGGCTGGACCGGACTCATTGGCAATTATGAAGAGACGCTCGACTCCATGCTGCCGCCGTATCGCGATCTGCGCCCACCCATGTTGAGCAACCTGAGCATGTGGGACACCGGCACTGATGGCTCGTTCAGCGGTACCTATGCCATGAAGCTGGCCACGCGCGCCAAAGCGGGCTCCATTGCGCTGGCCATCAAGCGACTCACCTTTCGGCAGCTGGGCCCCATTCGGCTGGAAGCCTATTTTACCTTTAAGCCGGAAGCGTCGGAACTGGTGCTTTCTGAAACTGACGTGCGCGCCATTGGCGTGCTCTTTGATTTGCAGCATCCCGACCAGCACGCCCATCCTGAACGGGTGATGCCCCACATTCGCTACCTCAACGCGCAGGACGGCAAGCAGATTGCCACCTGGCAATACAAAGCGGAACGGGAAACGCTCCACGCCATTGGCGGCAGCGGCAAAACCCAATCTCACTTTCATCTGGCGCCCGAAGGCTGGCGCGAACTGGCCGGTGGGCGGCAGCTCCTTTGTTACAATGAAATTGCGACCAAGCAAAACTGGCACTATTGGCGGCTCGATTTTGACCTGGCCACCATGTCATTTCAGCGACTTCAATGCAATGATCGTCTCTTTGATCTGGCCGAAGCCGTCCCCATGCGCATGTCTGCCATGGCCAATTTGTGGTGCATGTTGAATACCGCGTTTTGGGTGGAAACCGATTGCGACAAACGCGGTTTTCTCTATATTGATTCTGTACTTCTCTCTGGGGATTGGTAGAAGAGGGCGTAAGGCGTAAGGAGTGGGGATTAGGCGCTGAGTCGGCCTCCCCTACTGCTTACTTCCGACTCCCGACTCCCTAATCCCACTACCAAAGGCAACCTCTTTATGTCACAACCAAGCTCCTATAAAGTGTTGGTGCCGGCCGATGAGCTGCACCAGTTTGTGGAATCGCTCTTTCTCAAGGGCGGCTTTGCGCCTGCACATGCGGCGGACGCGGCCAATGTTTTAATGTATGCCAGCCGCCGCGGGGTGGATACCCACGGCATACGCAACGTACTGCCCATCTATTTTCGGCAATTGGAAGCGGGCCAGCTCAACGTGGCCCCCAATTTTCATATTGAGCATGAAACGCCTGTTTCGGCGCGCGCCAATGGTGATTCTGGCCTGGGGCTGGCGGCGGGTTGTTGGGGCATGCGTTTGGCCATGCAAAAAGCGCGTCAATCCGGCATTGGCATGGTTTCTATGCACAATTCGTATCATTACGGCGCAGCGGGTTACTACCCGTGGCTGGCCGTGCAGGAGGAGCTGATCGGCATTAGCATGACCGGGCGCATCTATGCCGGTGGCGCCGAGTATGGCGTACCGCCCACCTTTGGCGCCAAGGCCATGTTTTCCACCAATCCGCTCAGCATCTCTTTCCCCACCCAGAATGAGCCGCCCTATGTCTTTGATATGGCCACGTCGGTTGTGCCATTCAACCGCATCACCATGATGCGCGACGCAGGGCAGTCGATTCCGCCCGGCTGGGGCGTGACCGCCGATGGCTCACCCTCCACCGACCCGGGTGAAGTTGCGCAGGTGCTGCCGCTGGGTGGCAACCGCGAGCAGGGTGGCCACAAAGGATATGGGCTGGCCACAATGGTCACGGTACTCTGCAATCTGCTCTCCGGCGGCTGGGCGGGGCTCTACGACAATGATCCCCAAGCGTTTGAGGGCTTTAAGCTACCCAACGATGGTCACTTCTTTGCCGCATTCCGCGTCGATCTCTTCCGCCCGTTGGCAGAGTTTAAAGAGGGCATGGACGCCATGATTCGCGCCCTGCATGCCTCGCCCAAACTGTCCGGCCATGATCGCATCTACGTGGCTGGCGAAATCGAGCATGAAACCGAAATTCAGCGTCTGCACGATGGTATCCCCGTCACAGAAACAGTCTTTGACAATTTTGTGGAGCTGGCGGAACGCTATGACGTGGCGCTGCCGTGGTAGATAGAGGATGTGAGAGGGTGAGAGGGTGACGAGGTGACTTTGACCGGCTCAGGCACCTTGTTCCTGCTTGATACCGTTTGGCTCTGTAAAAGCGATGAATAATTGACAATCCTACTCCGCAAGAGGGGTGATTATTCATCATATAAGTTTTTTGTCACAAAGCGCGGGGGATTGTACTGATCAAGATGATGGTAAACAGTGCGCTTCAGCGTACTGCTGCTAGCAGACTGCGGTTTATGAACATTTATAAATTGTTTCGGTAATGGGCGCCACAGGCTGAAGCCTGCGTCTGCTAGCGGAAGCCCGCTAAAGCAGGCTATAAAACAGTGCGCTTTAGCGTACTTTGGCTGCCAGGCGCTGGTTTCAACCAGTGCCGTCGTTTACTACACAAAACGCGGTGGATGCTGCAAATGGTGCTCGGTGGCGGCTTGATAGGCTTGCGCCGCCGCAAGCACGGTGGCTTCCTCGTAGAGACGTCCCGTAAAGGTAATGGTGGTGGGCAGGCCATTGGTGCGAAAGCCATTGGGCACCACCACAGATGGGTGACCAGTTAAGTTGGTGAGCAGCAGGTTGGCGCCGTGCAGGGCCGGCGATAGATACAGATCCACATCGGCCATGAGCTGCGCCATCTGTTGCATGACCAACATGCGCAGCCGATTGGCCTGCACGTATTCAACTGCGGGAATGAGCCGGGCTTGTCGGAGCCGGTTGGGCCACGCATCGGCAATCTGGCGCACCAAGAGATCATCTCGGTTGCTGCGCGTCAATTCATCAAAGGCGGCGGCAGCTTCCACAGACAGAATAAAATTCATAGCCTTCAATGGGTAGTTGGGCAGTTCAATTGGAAGCAGCTCGACGCCCATGGCGCGCAGAACGTCCAGACTTGCCAAGTCATTTGCCTGGCCCTCATATTCTGCTTCAAACTCCTTTGGGGTGTATCCAATCCGCAGCTTTTGCAAGTCTAGCTCTGGTTCCCACACAAAGGGCCGCTGGACCACCGTTAAATCCGCACCGTCCGGTCCATAAATGGCGTTGAAGACGTGGACGCAATCTGCCACGCTGCGGCACATGGGCCCAATCTTATCCATACTCCAGCTGAGCGCCATGGCGCCCGTGCGGCTGACGCGGCCAAAGGTGGGGCGCAGGCCCGATAGCCCGCAATTTGTGCTGGGCGATACAATTGAACCATGCGTTTCCGTGCCAATGGCAAAGGCGACTAAGCCAGCCGCAGTGGCCGCGCCCGATCCTGCGGACGAGCCGCTAGAACCCTGCTCCAAATTCCAGGGGCTGCGCGTTTTGCCGCCAAACCAGACATCGCCCCAGGCCAGCGCGCCCATTGTCAACTTGGCCACCAATACGGCGCCGGCGTCGGTCAATTTGCGCACCACCGTAGCGTCCTGCTCGATTACTTGATCGCGGTAGGGCATGGCGCCCCAAGTGGTGGGGTACCCTTTGGTGGCCAGTAAATCTTTGGCGCCCCACGGAATGCCGTGTAGCGGCCCGCGGTCGTGGCCGGCTGCCAGTTCAGCATCGGCGCGGCGCGCCAACGCTAGCGCCAGCTCTTCCGTAAGGGTGATAACGCATTCAAGCTCTGGGCCGTAGCGTTTGAGCCGAGTGAGATACATTTTGGTCAATGCCTGCGATGTGATCTGCCCGCTGCGCAGGAAATAGGCCAGGTGGGCAATGGGCGCAAATGCCAGTTGCTCAATATGTTCCGGCATTGGGGGCGGCTCGTCCAGGGGAATAGACAGCGAGGGAATGAACAATGGCGGATTTATGGGCAATTCTGCTAGGGGAGCCGGAATCTGTGGATTAAATTGCAGCGCCGGCGCCACCTGATTGGGCAAATCCACCGCGCGCAGTTCGTCATAATGCATTAAGATCTGGTTTGCGCCGGGCAGCATGAGTTCGCGCTCGGCGGGCGTAAAAGGCAACCCCATGACTATTTCGGCCGCGGCAATGTGTTCAGTAGTAATTGGCCCGGATTCACCACTATTTGGATTGGTGTTTGGTTCTGGCTGAAGAGCAGATTTTGGTTGGCTCATGCGATTCCCCTTTGGTGAACTGGAGCTTTTTTACGAACACATAACGTATAACATAACGTATAATCGTGCTGGTAAGCACACCTGCACATAAATCAGATGGCTTCGTGCGTTATTCGCCAAAGCAAGGCGCGGGCTGGCTAAGGCCGCTGCGCCAGCTGCACCATTGATGCTGCGAGCCATCTGCATTTACCGAGTATCCCCGCATCTGCTGGCTGTTGTAGTCCACCAGCGTCCAGCGAAACTGCCCAGAAAAACGGTCGATATTCCACGTGCCCACAGCCGTATAGTGGCCGGCCGGACCGATTGTGCCCTGAAAGGTACCGGGTGCATCAAAGACGCCATTCTGAAAGGTGCCTTGAACTTGGTTGCCAATCTGCGTCACCTGCATCGTGGGCGGATAGTCGGGTGTATAGTCTCCCATGCTTTCCCAAAAGCCGCTAAAACCGCAGCCATATGGCAATGGCCCGCTGCGCACGCCACACCACTGATATTGGCCACCCCAGTTGCCATCAAAGCGCTGACCACTTTGATCCAACGTAAAGCTAAATGTTTTACTGGCATCGCCAGCAAAGAAACCGTTCAGCGTTGATCCGCTGACTACGCCTTGAATGGCAATGGCCTGCTGGCCGCCATACCAGACGTACGTTCCGTTGACCTGTGCGCCCGACTGCTGCAGGTCTACCGTGGCAAAGTTGGTCAGCCAGCGCCCACCAAAGTCCGTACCGCCAACCACGGGCCGATCTTGTGCGCCCTGAATGGCGAAGTCGAAGTTCCAGTTAGACTGATTGTCGCTGGTTTCTTGGATAGTAATTTGCACGTTGTAGTTGGCGCCATTGTAGATGGGGCTGCCATTGGGCCAGCGATAGCCGTTTTGGGCATAGGTCAGCACCGGACATTGGGTCGCATTTACATCAAAGAGGCAGAAAGGCGCACTACCATCGGTGATGGCGTAAACTGGATTGCCGCTTTCGGCGTCGTTGTCGTAGATTTCAAAGGTCACGCTTTGCGGCTCCTGCACAAGCGCCACGCTCATGTTGATGCGGTCGCGGAAGATCATGGGGCGCTGCACTTCGGCCTGGCTAAAGCCGGGTAGCACTACGTTCTGATTGTTGTTAGCAGGATAGATGCTGCGCGCTTCACCACCGCCACCGTCAATAGGCAGCACGCCAATGACAATCTGGGTCGGCGTGGGTGGGGCGGTCGTGGGCAAGGGTGCGACTGTGTAAGTGGGCGTAGCCGCGGCTGGAGGATTGGTTGGGACTGCTGTGGCCGTTGGCGCCGCGGTATACGTGGTGGGAACCGGCGTGTCGGTAACGGCTGCTACGGCTTCCGCTGTCAATGTGCTGGCCACGGCCCGATCTTCGGCCACGCGGGTGGCAATGCGATCCGCGTCGGAAAGAGTCGGCGCGGCGTTTCCACATGCGCCGATCAGAATAGCCATGCCTAGTAAGCCAAATAGGGAGATGATTTTTGAAGACCTCATACTTATTCTCCAGGTTCCTCAAGTGCCGTCTGGGCAATATCGTGATAAGGTTGACATGAATTTTTGATAATTTTAACAACGAGAACTTGGTCCAAGGGCGCTCGTTCGCCCTGCTCTATGCAATTGTCAAATGCATCCACAGCGGCGCGCAAGTGTGCACGACGGTCGTCTGCATTGCCCAGCTGGCGCACAACATCGCTCAATTGCAGCTGTGCGGCCCCCAATGTTTCATATGCCTGTCCCAATAATTGGTATTCCTCTGCCTGCTCTAGTTGGGGAAGCAGGGGGTCAATTTCGTCAATGGCTTGGGTAAGAGCCTGCTGGGCGGCGCTTAAATCGTTCTCGAGATAGTCGCTTTGGCCTTGCAATCGATACGTTGATGCCAGCGCCAGGCGCGCGATGGCTATGATCAGAGGATCACCATCAGCTTGCGCAAGCGCTTGTGCTTCCCCATACGTTTGCAGCGCTAATTTGAGATTCTGTTCGCTTGCGGCTGTGGGTTTATCACCTGGCTGCAATTGGGCCCGCGCAAAATAGACGCCACCCAAGCCGATTTTAGCGCGTGCATAGTTGGTGTTGTCTGCCAGCGCTTGTTGGTAAGCGGCGGCAGCCTCGTCCAGCTGTTGCATGATCAAATATTGGCGGCCCATGAAAAACTGGACCAAATCACGGCCAGATTGGTCAGTTGCGCTGTCCAACGTTTGGTTGGCCTGTTGGAAGCTGTGCAGCGCATCTTCATTGCGCCCCAGCAGATCATAGGTCATGCCGGTTGTGAGCCAAAAGAGCAGGCTGGTGCGCGTAGAAAGTGAGCTAGACAGCGCAACGCTGGCCAGTGGATCGGTCGCTTCTACCGGCAAAGCAACGCCAATGGGGCCGCCTAAGTTGTGCCGGCCCACGGCTGGGTCTAAGGTGCGCTGCAGATCTGGCGCCACATAAAATTCCAGCCACAAATCGGCAGGAGAGACCCGCGAGTCGATGGCGCCATAAATAATCATGGTGGCGTTAATGCGCTCGGCCAGGGCTGCGGCTAGGTCGCGTCGCTCGGCCGCTGATGCGCTGGCAAGCGAGCCAAGGGGCTGATTTTTGTCCGCAATTGTGGTCGAATCGCTCCAGATCTCCACCTGTCCCAGCTGCTGGGTGGCTGGATTTGATTGATATGATTGCACCAATGCGTTGTAGACCCAAGCGCTTAGAACATGGCCATCCTGACTATTGCTGACCACACCGGTGGCCGTAATTTCGCCAAAATCGGCCACCGCAATATTAAAGGAGCCGTCCATGCGATCTGGCTCTGGCGTTGCCGTTGGAATCGGTGTCGCGGTGACGGTGGGTGTGGGCGTCGGCGCCATGACAAATTGGGTCACGCGTTGGGCGTTTACACCAATCCAAATTAGCGCGACCACAGCGGCCACAATGCCCGTTGCCAACGCCACGGCCAACAGCCACGGGATTTTAAGGCTCCCAATTTGAATGATGTTTTTGCCAACGACCACGTTGCGGACGTTCTCTCCCACATTGGCCGAGATAACATCCTGGCTGGCCGGTTGGCGCCAAAACCGCGTCAGTCGCTTAAATTTAGATGCCCCACTGGCGTTTGATTTTTCCGACTCACCACTGCTCATATCTATATTGAGGTTGTATTGAACAAAAATCTTTCAGGCGTTCCTTGCTACAGGCCCATTGAACAAGAAGTGGCTGACCAAGGCGCAAATGAAAAGAGTTAGACTACTTGCAAAAGAGCCAATTACAAAAGAGCCAATAGAAAAAGGACCCGATAGTGTCGAGTCCTTTTTTGATGGTGGTTTCGTTATGCCATCCCCGCTTGTGGGGTGTTTTCTATGCGGGCCTGTTGACTTTGGCCGCTCATGAGAATCATGGACTCGTGCGGGTCGCCCTGGCCATGCCAACCCATGTGGCGCAAGATCAGCAGAATGATGGCCACAATAATACAGCCGATGGCAATCCACTGTGCCGTGGCCAGAGTGCCCATAACCCAGGCGTCGGGGCGGAACATTTCCACCCAAAAGCGACCCAACGGGTAAGCGATGAGGTACATTAATATGGCATCCCCGCGGCGCAACCGTGCTCCAAATTTCCAAATAATAAAGGCCATCAGGCCAAACATGAGCACATTCCAGATGGCCTCGTAAAAGAATGTGGGATGGTAGCCATGTGAAGCATACCAAGCGGCCGTCTCTGGGCTGATAACCGCCGAGCCACAATACTGTATGTCTTGCGGCAACTCTTTGGGGATTTGGCAAGGATAAGCTGGGTTGATGTGAAATGCCCAAGGCAGATTCGTCGCCGGACCATAAAGCTCCTGATTAACAAAGTTGCCCATGCGGCCAATCGCTTGGGCCAAAACCACATTGGGCGCAATAAAATCCAGATACTGAATGGGATTTAGCTTTTGCCAAAAACAGTAGAGCGTAATGCCCAAAATGCCGCCCAACAGCCCACCATAAATGCCGAGTCCGCGAAAGCCGCCATTCCAAAAGTTGAATATATCGCCTGGATGCTCACGATAGTACGCCCAGCCAAGACCATCGGCTGGGCTGCTCACAACATGGTAAAGCCGGGCGCCGATAATGCCGAAGATGAGCGCCACGGCCAAAATGTTCCATACATGATCGGGGTCCTCGCCCGCTTTGGCCGCATAGAGGCTGCCGAGCCAAGCGGCAATGACGGCGCCGCCTACAATAAAAAGCCCATACCAGTGGAGGGCAAAAGGGCCGAATTCAAAAATCACTGGATTCATAACAAACTTCTCCTGGCAAATATTGGGTATTCTGGCAAACGTGTAACGCCGCATAAGTATAGCGCCTTTGTGACAAAGTTCAAAGGCGCACACTCATGCGGCGCAAACATCCACAGTGCACCGCAACACTGTGGGCGCAATAGGCGTCGGTCTGGTTGATTGAATCCGACGCTATCTCTTACAATTGCGATCTACCGATGCAGCGTAAATTCAGTGGGAGGACGTTAAAAGTGGTCGAATGGCAATGGGACGTCAATGGCAGCAGGCAAGCGCTGGTTCCAGGGCATTATAGGCGGGCATGGGTGGAAACTGTATCGCGCAGGGCATTGAGGGTAAAGGGCTTTAAGAGGACGGCTGGCACGCCCAGATGCGCCGCCTGGACTTCAATGCTTCGATTGGAGTAAGCCGTCATAATGACCACGGGCAAATCTGGGCAGTGCTGCGTGAGCCACGCCACAAGTTCAAGCCCATTTTCACGAGGCATTACGAGATCGGTCAGCACTAGATTCCAGTATCCACTTTTGCTCAGCATCTGCCGCGCCTCGGCAACGTTTCGGCAAATTTCGGTTTCGTATCCGGCATGTTGTAACACCATGCTGATAAAGCGGCTGAGCCGGACTTCATCTTCTACAATTAGGATGCGTGGCGTAGACGCGGCTTTTTTGCATTGGGCAGTGTTGGTGGCTTCTGGACTATTCATGATACGTTTACGATTACGGATGCTTAACGCCCTAGAGTGAACAAACTACGGCGCCAAGCACAGTTTGCAGCAGCTAAAAAAAATTTTCTGCTCTGTTGGGTAGAAAGTCTGATATCATTGTATCAAGACTTTTACTTCAATGTAATCGTACTGAGGTACCATTTTTATCAAACAATAGGTATAGAATTCGAGTATGTTATCTACGCAACTTGTATGATGGCTGAGCTTGTCTGGGCACCGGATTGGGCAGATCGCAGATCAGTCATATGGCGGAATGGTGCATTGGGTGCACCGATACGGTTGCGACTTACGCAACATCTGTGGATTGCCAAGCGTGAACACGTTTGTATTCGACACAATTTTGATCTAGGCTTGCGTAAGTTATCGTTCAAAAATAACTTGTAGATTTAAACCTGTCAGGTCTTCAAGACCTGACAGGTTTGGTAGCCACCTTGTTTTTGTAAATGCGTAAATTCAATGATGGCTTTGTGCGTTCACAACCGCCATCATGCAAGTGCTTAGGCAGCGTTCAAAAACAACTTGTAGATTTAAACCTGTCAGGTCTTTAAGACCTGACAGGTTTGGTAGCCACCTTATTCCTGAGCAGTGACTAAAGTTCGATGATGCACAGGTGCCAGACCACTGGCCCCGCAATCTTCACCCCCGCTGTAAAGAATCTGCTTCCGCGGACCTGGTACAAGCAGGGGCTCCAAAAGCTCCCCCGGGAGCACAGCGGTCCAGCATGTTCGTAGCATAAGCCGTACAGATAATAGCTACGTTAATTTAAGGTTAGGGGCAGGTAAGTAACCGAATTGTATTCGTAGGGCGGTTTTCCAAACCGCCGCCTTGCCAGAAACGGCGAGACTTCTCTTGTCAACAAAAAAATCGGCGAGTAGCAATACCCACCCTATGATTCATCGACCGGCTTCTGGGCCAAGAAAATTAGCCGTTCGCTGCCATCGCCATATGGGTTCTGCTCAAAATCTCCCCATATTTCCAGCACTTCAAAGCCAATCATTTCCAACATAAGTGAGCCTTCGCCTTGCCACAAATAGCGCAGCGTAAATGGGCAGACTGTCTTCTGCACCCGCCCGTCTGGAAAAATCTCTTCATAGATGAAAAGCGTCTCCTGTAGCTGCTCGGCCAGATTGAGAGAACGCACGCTCCATTTGGTGCATTGAACGTTGGTCTCTGCATCTACCCACATATCGGCCAGCTCCGTTAGCCCGTCCACTTGGACCAGGCGTGCAATGTCCGGGTTGAAGAGATCGATCAGCAGCAGCCCCCCAGGGCGCAGATGGTCATAAGCGGCTTGTAACACATTCATCTGCTCATCTTGGCTTGCGCAATGCATAAACGTGTTGCTCATACAAAAGGCAAAGCCATAATCCTTGCGCGCCAAATCAAAGTCGCGCATATCGGCTTCTACCAGCGTCACGGTCGCTGCATACCCACTCTGCTTCAGTTTCTGGCGCGCCACATCCAGCAAGGCCGGGCTCAAATCAAGGCCCGTAATGCGATGACCAGCCGCGGCCAGCGGCGCCAGCACCCGGCCCGTGCCGCACCCCAATTCCAATAGCGGCCCTTCTACCTCTTGAGCCAGCTCCATCACCATTGGCAGGTCATCTTCATATTCCCGATAATCCAGATCATAAAACCGCGCAAACCGGTCGAAAGCGTCAGCTGTCACGGGCTTCTCCTATCAAGAGGTTGGGGGAACGGGGACAAGAGCCTGAGCGCGCTGCAAACGTACTCTGTTTGCCTACACTCTACTCCCTTCTTTCTACTCCCTACTTCCTACCAATGCATGACAAATCCGCCATCTACATTCACCGTCTGCCCCGTCACGTTGCGCGCCCGCTCGGATGCGAGAAAGACGGCCATATTGGCAATGTCTTGTGGCGACTGTTCACGGCCCAGCGGCACTACATTCTTGACCTTATTGTCAAACCAGGTTTCAAAATCGACCTGCTGGGCTTCCGGCAGTTTGGCATTGCCGCCTGCCCAAATGGCGCGCTGCAACTCGCTCATAACCATGCCGGGATTTAGCGTGTTGACGCGGATGTTGTACGGGGCCAAATCTTTGGCCGCACATTGCGCAAAGTTGATCACGCCAGCTTTGGAGGCGCTGTATGGCGGGTCAGTTTGCGAGCCGATTTGCCCAGCCACCGAGGCCAGAAACAGGACGCTGCCCTGTTTGCGCTCGATCATGGGGTGTAAAAAGGCGTGCAGCGTGTTGACCGCGCCCAGCAAACAGACGTCTACCACGCGCTTCCAATCCTGAGGGGCTAAGTTCCAAAACGGAAAGCCCATCTTCCCGGAGCCAATGCCCACGGCGAAAACCAAATGCGTCACCGGCCCCAGCTCATTTTCTACCTGGGCCGCCGCCGCCTGCATGGCTTCAAAATTGCTCACATCTGCGGCCACGCCCAAGGTGCGCACGCCGCTGGCCGCGCCTACGCTTTGCGCCACATCGGCCACAGCGGCATCGCGATCCAGCAGCGCCACGTTGGCCCCTTCTGCGGCAAACGCTTCGGCAATGGCTCGCCCGATTCCGCGCCCAGCGCCCACGACGACCGCGTTTTGTTTTGATAAACCTAGGTCCATTGTAGGTTGTCCTATTGTGTATGTGAAAGGGTAAAAGGGTGAAAGGGTGAGCGTCACCCCTTCCCCCTTTCACCTTGTCACCTTATCATCTTCTATCCCATATAGCCGGTAATGCGCGCCACGCCAATGGCGACGAGCACACCCGCCACAATAAAGCCAATGGCGCCGTTGCGGAATTTATCGGCGTCTGTATTGCTCTTTTTGACGCGCGACCAAAAGGCATGCGCCGCACCCAGCGCCAAAAGCATGGTGACCATATGTTCCCAGACGTTTACGGTACCGCGGCCATGAAACCAAGCTGCCGGCGCCGAGATCCAAAGCACCAGCCCTAGCAACACCTGAATGTCGATGGAAATGGGGGTCGCCGTCCCCAAAATTTGATCCAGGTTGCTCCACTTGCCTTTGGTCAGCCAGCCGATTACGTATTTGATAATGGCAATAATAAGCAGCGCCAACACAATATAGCGCCAGCCAGAGTGGGCTTGAAATAGAATTGTTTGCATTGTATTTACGGTCTCTCCTCTAATGTATATGGTTGTAAATGTTGATTCTCTTTGAATGCAGGGGTCAGTTTGGCAACTTCGAACAAATACTCTGGGGCAAAATCGGCTCCAGAAGGCCATTCAATTGTACGGCTGGTCAAGAAGAAGCTCTTGAATAGCTCAATATCTTTGAGCGGTTCGAAAACTTCCCCATACAGCTCTTCTGCCAGATCAACGACACCTTCTGCGCCATTGTTAAACTTCAGCATGATTCTATATTTGTCAATATATTCTGCCTCTACTACGTGTAAAAACATGAGCGGCCTCGCATATTCCAGTGGCGCAATATCCAGCAAAACCCGACGGTTGCTGGCGCGCGCCCAATTCTCCTTAAGTTGTTCTTAATGCGCATCTAGCCAACTCCAAATCATTCTTAATGCCGACGTGGCATTTTCCCTGTTACATTGCCATTGGCAATCTCTATGATCGCTTCATAGCCTTGATACTCTGCATGAAAATGAGGTGGCAAATGGTCATTGTAGTTCATGGTGATTTTGATGCCATAAAATTGAGAAATTGTCGGCATAGCTGCATATTCCTGATATTCAGATTTGTGATAATTATAACAGAACTGAAATGGATTACGAAGCGCACACATACAATTTGGCGCGGCCACGCTTGCCTACTTCCGTCAATTGTCCCGCCGCGCGCAGGCTGTAGATCATTTGCTGGGCGAGGCGGCGCGGCTTACCCAGCGCCTGCGCCAGATCCGCAGAGGTAAACTCGGCATCCAATTCGGAGGGCAGCAACAGCATCAAATCTGCCGGGGTGTGAAAAATGCGGCGCTCCACTACTGCTAGCAGCCGGCGTTCGTGGGTCACCCAGCCGCGCCGCCGCCAGGCGCGATTGGGCTCATGGCGGCGCACTTCTTCTTCGTGGATCAACAGCACCTCCAGCGAAAGGTTTTCCAATTGCAACATGGTGGGGAAGGCAACCAACTCGCCAAAGAGATCGACTACGTCGCCCCGTTTAGGCGACTTGCGTCGGCTGGCTTTGGCATAATTGTCGGCATGGTCGTCCGTGGGCAATTTGACGATCCACTTCTCTTGCGCAATGGGGTGCACCAGCCGCACCGTGTGCTTTTTGGCCAGTTGGGTCAGCTTAGATTTCAGCGCGCCCAAATTGCGCGTCTGGATTTCCACCAGTTGCTGGGGCTGCACAATGTCAATAAAATAGCGCCCCACTTTTTGCTCGAACTGGTCACCTGCATCGGCGTACCAGCTTTTTAGTTGGGCATGGAGTGCTTTTTCGTTGGAGGTGGAGAATTGGGACATGAGCGTGTTGCGTGGTGCGTGAACTGGATGTGAGGCCGAATGGGTGGCAAGTTACTTTGTGTTGCGTAGTGCGTGGTGCGTGAACTGATTGTCGGTCTGGAGAGGCGGATTGAAGGATTTTCGTGATGTGGAATTTATATTGCATGACTTACGCAGCGCCTGTGGATCGACAGGCGTGCATAACATAGCTGCTCTGGCAATTTTCCCTCGAGGCTTGCGTAAGTCCTATATTGGCGTCCCCGTAGGAATCAAGCATCCCCACCAGCTCGTAAACCGGTACACGCACTACGCACCACGCAATAACTTCCCCCAGAAGAGAATCAAGCGCTCAACCCACAATCTCCCGCGCCACCCGCACCATGGCCGCCAAACTGCGCTCCACATCCTCATCGGTCGTGGCCCATGAAGAGACGCTGATGCGCATGGCGGCGCGGCCTTGCCAAACTGTAGAGCCGCACCAACAGGTTCCTTCCTGCTGAATGGCCTGGATGACGCGTTGCGTTGTTTCAGCGTCGCCAAAAGAAACCAATACTTGATTCAGCACCACGTCATTGAGGATTTCATAGCCGGCGGCCTGTAAACCTTGACCAAAACGGGTGGCCTGTTGGCAGTTACGTTCGATCATATGGGCCAGCCCCTGGCGTCCCAATGAACGCAAGGCGGCCCATACGTCAATCCCACGGGCGCGGCGCGACATTTCCGGCGTGTAGTGTAACGGCTCCCGCGGGCCATCTTGCAGCAGATAGGCCGCGCTGGCAGCCATGGAAGCGTGCAGATGTTCGGGTCGGCGTATGAAGACAAGCCCGCTATCATATGGGACGTTGAGCCACTTGTGCCCATCAGTTGCCCACGAATCGGCCATTTCTAAACCCGCCGCCAGAGGAGCGCGTGCCGGCGCGGCCAATGCCCATAAACCAAAGGCGCCATCCACGTGCACCCAGGCGCCGGCCTGTTGCGCCGCCTGGCAAAGGTCCGCGGCCGGGTCAAATGCGCCGGTGTTGACGTTGCCGGCCTGGATGCACAAAATCGTGTGCTCATTTAAGGCGGGCAGCGCGTCGGCGCGCATACGGCCCTGGCCATCCACCGGCACGCGGGTCACCCGCGCTCGGCCAAAACCAATCATGCTCAGCGCTTTGAGCAGACTGGCGTGGACCTCGTCCCCCACCACCACTTGTAGCGGCGGCGCGCCAAAGAGCCCATCCGCCTCTACATTCCAGCCCTGGCGCTCAAATAGGGCATGGCGGGCCGCGGCTAGGGCGCTAAAGTTGGCCATGGTGGCGCCGGTTACAAAACCGCCGCCCGTTCCCGCCGGCAGTCCCAGCAACTCCACCAGCCAGCCCAGCGCAATCTGTTCCAACTGCGCCGCAATCGGCGACATGACGCTGAGACCGCCGTTTTGGTCCCAGGCCGCGGCCAAGAGCGCGGCGGCTTGCGCCGCCGGCAGCACACCGCCCGTCACAAAGCCAAAGTAG
Source organism: Caldilineaceae bacterium (assembly GCA_020634755.1). Classification (GTDB taxonomy): domain Bacteria; phylum Chloroflexota; class Anaerolineae; order Caldilineales; family Caldilineaceae; genus JACKBC01. The sequence goes on from JACKBC010000009.1 coordinate 169,644, forward strand.
CGCCCGCCGCTGGTGGCCACCGTGGCCGGTGAGCCAATCTCATCCAGCATGTCCAGCACCTGTGCCGAATCGGTCGGATCGTCTGGCAAGGGTGTGTCTAATTCGGATAGCGCATCAAGCGCGGCGGGTGTGGGAAAAACCGTACGGTCATTGATGGCCGATGTGTATGCGCGAATACGGTTGTGGACATCGATCAATAGGCTTGAGTTGCTGTGCATAATGGGAAACTTTCAATTTTGCAAAGGGGCGTGAATGAGCGTGAAAAAGCTCTTCCAAAAGGCAGCCGACCGAGTCATGCGGTCATCGTGTCAACCTGTCGCACTGTCGTCCTCTCAGCCACTCTGTCGATCCAGCCGCACCAGCCACTGCTGAATTGGCGCCATGTTGCGGCAATGTTCAAACAGGATATCGACCAGCTCTGGCCTGAATAGCGCCTCGGGGTCCACTTGGGCCGAGGCATGTAGCCCGTTGTAGCGCAGCAGATGGGCGCGCGGATGGTTGTCATCAAAACCGCGCGGGACTTTTTTGTAATATTCGCCGCTAATCTCATAATCGCCGGCGCTTTGCACGGCGTCAATGACCTTTGTCAATTCTTGGCCCATTTTATCATCAGCCACGGCATTGCGGTAAGGCGTCAGCATCTCTTTGGGAAAGGTGAATTGGCCTGCATAAAGGCCCGCTCCTGCCGTGCCGGCCTGAAAACCAAAGGAGGGATTCTCCATTTTTTTACGATTGCCCTGCCACCAGATCATGGCTACGTTGGTTTTATAAGGCGTTTTGTCTGGAGAAAAACGGGTGTCCCGATAGATGCGCATGAGTGAACCAGCGCCATTGGCGCGCAGATCGTACTCGATGCCGGGGGCAATTTCTTGTAGACGTTCGCCCAGCGCAGCCACCAGCGCCAGCGCGGGCTGCTGTACATCTGCGCTGTAAATGTGTTTATTTTCCTCAAACCACGCTTTGTTGTTATTTTCAGCTAGATCCAGCAGAAAGCGGATGCCCTTTTTGGGAAAGCCATTAAATGTTTTGTTTTCGGTCATGGTTCCTCCTGATTCGCAAACGGATGTTCTAACCCAATAATATACTACGAAGCTCGATTGTGGAAATCAATCTGGGAAGGAAAGCCGCACTGGATGGCGCCCGTGTCTCTGCGCCACAAGCCGAAAAAGAGGATGCTGCCTAATTTTGCAATGGTCTTGAGGAACAGACAAAAGCGTGTGATAATATAGAGCAATTGGCCGTACTTTGTGGATGGTTCTTATAGCGGCACAGCGTGGCGCCGGGCGGAGGAAACGCGCAGAAACAAATGATATTACCCAAGAAGCGAGACCCCAGGTTCATCACTGTGCGACGCGGTGGCGTCCTGCAAGATGCCGATCATCACCTGCTTGCGCTATGGGCGGCCACATGTGCGGAACACGTTCTGCACCTCTTCGAATCGGTACAGCCCGCCGACCAGCGACCCCGCCATGCGATTGCCCTAATTCGGGCGTGGACGCGCGGCGAGATCACCATGTCGCAATCTCGGGCGGCGGGAGGCCATGCCATGGCTGCGGCACGCGAGTTGCGCGGCGCCGCGCGATACGCTGCATATGCGGCGGGCCAAGCGGCCGTGGTGGCGCATGTGGCTGCCCATGAGCTTGGGGCGGCGGCCTACGCAATCAAGGCCGTGCAGTCTGCTGCACCAGCGGGGGAAAGCCAGTCCGCCGGTCGCCGCGAATGCCAGTGGCAGCGTGCGCAGCTGCCGGAAGCGATCCGCGAACTTGTGCTGGATGATCAGCGCCTGCGCAATGACATCTGCTGGTCGGTGTTCGACTGCTAGTGATAGTCTGGATTCATGGCGAGGAGAAAGGCGCAGGCGGCAAAGCCAATCATGCAGGCAATCGCAACAATATAGAGCGGACCAGGTGAGGTGGCAACCATGAGCCCCACCCCCACAAACAGACACGCCCCAGCGCCATAGCTCAGCAGCCGGCGGCGACTCTCTGTATTCCCGCGCTCGCGCGCAACCACCGCGACCACGGGCGGCGCTGTCCCTCCATCCAGTCGGCCATGCAAAAAGAGCCGAAAGAGCAGGACTAGCGACGGCAGTAGGATGACAGCGCCAATCGCGATGGCGACAATGACCGCCACCAGCGTTGTGCGATCGGCGGCGGCCTGGCTCACGGTTAGCCCGGGCAGAAAGGTCGGCTGCTGGGCAACGCCCCAGCCCATAACAATCACGGCCACCGCGGCCGCGGCCGCCACCCGTGCTGGCCCAAAGCGGTTGTTCCACACTAAGAACAAGGTCGTGATGCCCGCCACCGCCGAGGCGCTGAGCATGACGAGTCCCCAGCCACTGGTGAGCCCGGCCCAGATCGGGCGGGCATCCATATACATGATCCCCAGGCTGGCCATCGCCAGCCCACCAGTCACCACCCCAGCGCCCAACGCGCGCCAGCGGAAATCATGTGCCAGCGCTTGCTCACCCCGACGATGGGCGTCGGCGGCCAGGTAGACCGCGGCCAGATAGCTTGAATTTGCCACCGCGAGCAGCCCAATGACAATGGAGGCCGGGTTGAGCCAACTCGTCATCAGGTCGCCAGCCGCGTTGCCCACCGGTACGCGGCCGGAAGCGATGGCGCCGGCGACTGTGCCAAACGCAAAGGGAGTCAGAATCGATGACAGTGCAAAGACGCGCTCATCGATTTGCTGTACACGCGCGCCCGTGAGCTGGCCGCTCAGCGCATAGGAGGTGCCGCGCATGATAATTCCCACGGCCGCGATCAACAAGGGCACGGCCAGGGTGGATACAATCGAGGCGTAGGCAACGGGGTATGCGGTCCAACAAACCACGAGCACAAAGATCAGCCATACATGGTTGGCTTCCCATACGGGCCCCATGGTGTGCCGCGCGTGGGCGCGCGTCTCCGCCACGCTCGCCTGGCCCCCGCCCGCAAAGAGGGTCCAGAATCCAGCACCAAAGTCTGCCCCCGCCAGAATGTTGTAGGCGATCAGTCCAAGCAGGACAAATAAGATTGGGAGGTCAGTCAGCATTTTCGGCTCCGGTCTAATTGCAGCGTGTGCATAATCGCCTGCTCGAGTGGACATTTATTTCGTGGACCCACGTGCGACGCACTACCTACGAAAGTGACTGTTGTCCGGCTGCTATGGTGGGCAGTGCGACGCACGCTAAGCGTCTCTACTGCATTGCTATACTTATGCACACTGCTCCGGTTTAATTGCTATGTGAATGATTGGTTTTAGGCGCTACGCTGTCAATCGTTTTCCAACGCGTCAGACGATAGCGGGATACGGCCCAAGCGGCGCATGAGCCAGAGCACCGTTACGGCTAGAAAGGCGTAGACAATCGCCAAGGCCGCATAGCCCAGGGGGATGCCGCTGGCCCCGGTGACCGCCTCTTCCGTCCGCATGAGCTGATAGACAATCCACGGCTGCCGCCCCACTTCGGTGGTCACCCAGCCAGCAATAAGGGCAACCACCGATAGGGGGCCAGCCAGGAGAATACCCCCATAGAACCAGGGCCATGTGGGCATCCGTTGCCGCCGGAACCGGATATAGAGATAAAAGACGCCCAACAGCGCCAGGAACGTCCCAATCCCGACCATGGTCTGGAAGGCAAACCGAACCACATTGACCGGCGGCTGGTCTGTCACTGGCACGGAATTGAGCCCAACCACCGTTGCCGTAGGGTTGTGAAAGGCCAGCAAAGAGAGCATGTAGGGAAATTTGATGCCATAGCGCACCTGCTCACCGTCATACCAACCGAGAACGTGGATGGGTGCACCGGCTGTGGTTTGGGCCAGCCCTTCCATGGCCGCCAGCTTAATCGGCTGTGCGTGGGCCACCTCGCGCGCCGCCCAGTCACCGATGACCAGTTGCAGCGGCGCCGCAATCGACGCAACCGCCAGGGCAAAGCCCAACGCCGTCCGCTGGTAGCGACCGCGCTCCCCGCGCAAATAGCCCCACGCATAGACGCTGGCCAGCAGGAAGCCGACCACCACAAAGGCCGCAAAGTACATGTGGATCCAGCCGTGCCACAAGAACGCGTTGCCAAACAGCGCCGTCCACGGATCTGCCTCCACCACAACCCCATCCTGCATAGTGAAGCCGCTGGGATTGTTCATCCAACTGTTGACAGCAATGACAAAAAAGGAGCCGGTTGCGCCGGAAATAACAACGGGGATCCCGGTCAACAGATGTAGCCGTGGCGAGAGCCGATCCCACCCATAGACATAGATGGCGATAAAGATCGCCTCGACAAAAAAGGAGAAGCCCTCCAGCGCAAAGCCAAGCCCAAACACACTGGCATAGGTTGCCATAAAACCCGGCCACAGCATCCCCAACTCGAAGCTGAGAATCGTGCCGGTGACCACACCCACAGCAAATAAGCTAATCATTACCTTGGACCAGCGTCTAGCCAGCTCACGGAACACGCGGTCACCGCTCTGCAAATAGCGCCACTCGGCATACAAAACCATGATCGGAAAGGCAATGCCAAAGCAGACAAACGGAATGTGTACGATTAACGAGAGTGCCTGCAATTGGCGGGCTTCAAAGAGATAGGCTTGGTCGACCGGTGGAATTGGACCGGTTGCCACCACGCTCATTCCTGCAAACAACAAATCTAACATAACAGAGTTCCCAATATCTTCATGGCCTACGCAGCGCCCGTTGCTTGCCAGGCTTGCGTCAGCCCTATTTTATAGATTCAATGACCACCTGTACGATTCCGCGATGTGCAGGGCTATAAGCAACCGAAGTCGTTCAATCGGTGGTTGCCGCGGTTGGGGTGATGCGAACCTTTACATGCTTCATGAGCGGTTGGTTACTCTGTTGGCTGTAGTCGGCAATGCCAATCAGGGCGTTCATTTCGGGCATGTAGCCCGCGACGCTGCCGCGCGGCAGATTATAGCGCAAGGCGCGATAGGCGGAGAGGCGGCGCCGCGTGCCATCCTTGGATGTCGCCTCAATGTCGACGAGGGTACCCTCCTGGATGCCACGGGCCTGCATATCTTCAATATTCATGAGGACCAAGGTACGCAAATTCTTTATACCCCGGTAGCGGTCGTTGTCCGAATAGATGGTGGTGTTCCACTGATCGTGGGAGCGCAGCGTCTGGAGGACGAGCACATCGTCATCTGCTGGTAGCACGTTGGGCAACGCCGCGGCGGAGAACTCGGCGCGTTCAGATGGGGTGAGGAAGACTAATTCCCGCGCTGGCTGCCGGATGCGGAAACCAAGGGGCTGACGCACGCGCCGGTTGAAATCCTCGAAGCCGGGTAATGTTTTGGCCATTGTGTCACGAATTCGATCATAGTCGTCGATGTACTCTTCCCAGGGCGTGGTGCTGTTGGGCAGCGTTGCCCGGGCCATGCCTGCAATGATCGCCGGCTCGGACAGCAAATGGGGTGAGGCTGGTGGTCGCATCCCCTGCGACAGATGCACCATGCTCATGGCATCCTCAACCGAGATGCCCTGCACGCCACTCTGTTGCTGGTCCTTTTCGGTTCTGGCAATACAGGGCAGGATGAGCGCGGCCTTGCCATGTTCCAGATGACTGCGGTTGAGCTTGGTGCTAACGTAAACGGTCAATTCGCACTTGCGCAGCCCCGCTGCCGTGTAAACACTGTCGGGCGCGGCTTGGGCAAAGTTGCCGCCCATGCCCATGAATACCTTGAGCGCGCCCTGGTGCATTGCTTCAATGGCCGCTACCGTGTCCAGCCCATGCGCGCGCGGCGGGGTGATCCCACAAACCTTGGCCAGCTGATCCAAAAATTCAGCGGTCGGCTGATGGTCAATGCCACAGGTGCGGTTGCCCTGTACATTACTGTGGCCGCGGACCGGCGAGGGGCCGGCGCCTTCACGCCCCAGGTTGCCCCGCAAGAGCAAGACATTGACAATCTCGCGGATTGTGTCCACGCCATGTTCGTGTTGGGTGACCCCCAAACACCAGCTAATCAACGTGCGATCGGCGTGGGAGTAGATCTCTGCCGCCTTGCGGATGTCGGCCTCAGGCAGGCCCGATTGCTCCACCAATTCGGACCAGGAGGTAGCTGCACACAGCGCGCGATATTCATCAAAGCCAGTTGTATAGCGCTCAATGAAATCGAGATCTAGTGCCTTGGGATTACGTTCGGCCTCTTCTAGCACCGCCTTGGCAATGCCGCGCATGAGGGCCATGTCGCCCCCCGGCCGGATCTGGAGATTCAAAGTACTCGTAGGCGTGGCGCGCATGAGGGCCATGTCGATAAATTCATGGGGAATAATGGCTTTGCGCGCCCCCGCCTCGACAAGCGGATTGACATGCACAATCTGCGCGCCGCGTTGATAAGCGTTGGTCAGCGCCGTTAGCATCCGTGGGGCATTAGATGCCGCATTCACCCCCATGATGAAAAGGGCGTCGGCGCGCTCCCAATCCTCGAGGGCAGCCGTGCCTTTGCCCGTACCCAGCGCCGCTTCCAGCGCGCTTCCCGATGCGCGGTGACACATGTTGGAGCAATCGGGCAAGTTATTGGTGCCATACTCACGCGCCATGAGCTGATAGAGGAATGAGGCCTCGTTGCCCAGCCGGCCAGAGGTATAGAAGGCGGCCTCGTTGGGCGAGTCGAGCGCGCGCAGATGTTCGCCAATGAGATTGAAGGCATCTTGCCAGCTGATCGGCACATAGTGGTCGCTGGCGCTGTCATAGACCAGGGGCTCGGTCAGTCGCCCTTGGTCTTCCAACGCAAAATCGGTCCATGTGGAGAGTTCGCTGACGGTGTGCGCGGCAAAGAAATGGCGGTCGACCCGTTTCCCGGTCATTTCCCAAGTAACGTGCTTGATGCCATTTTCGCAGATGTCTAGCTTGAGCCCTTTCAGCGCATCGGGCCATGCACAGCCAGGACAGTCAAAGCCGCCATCCTCATGGTTCATCTTTAAGATGGCTTTGGGGCCCTGTATCCATTCATTTTCACGCGCGATGAAGCGCATGACGGCATTGGCTGCTCCCCACCCCGCTGCGGGATGCGTATAATCATGCTGCGACCACTGGCCAGAAACGGGTGGCCCTTCGCCGCCATCGGCAGATTTACGTTCAACGTTAGCCTTGTTTTTGTCTGACATGAGGTTTCCAATCTGTGCAATGTGATCTGTGGTATGAAGCAGAAGGCGATATCCAAACTGGTCCCAAGTTTAAATCGAGAAGAAGCTTTTTGCTGCTCCTCGATTATAGGCAGAATTGGGCATCGATGCCCTTAGCATGCACCCGAACGTCAGCCATAGACACTACCTATAGATAGCAAAGAGATACAAGAGTAGGTACGTATTCCCACCACCTATTTACGTTGTTTACATATTTGTGTTGTTTGCATATGGGCGCGCGGGCTTATTGATAGTCGATACCGAACTTTTCATTTCTGATGCGCCGAAACGCTTGCGGCCAGAGCACCCGTTCGTGGTATGTTTTGATTCTGGCGGCGATCTCTTGCGCTGACTCGATATCGCGATCGACCTCCAGATCATAGATTCTGATGTGCATGCACTTGCTCAATTTGAGCGCTGGCCATGCCCGCGGCGCGAACGCTCACGAAGCGTTCGCGCCGCTCCAGTTCCGCGAGCGGGCACAATAGACCGACAAAAGTTATCCTAAAGTGGGCCAAGATAAAACAGATTCGGTCTATTGCTTGTAGAACTGCGCATGAAACGCATAGCGCGCCCGATGCTGATCTACTTCAACACGCGGCTCGACATCCCAGACCATGTAGTGCATTTCCGGTCCTTCATCGGCGCGCGGCCACGCCGGTAGGCCCGGACCATTGGGATTGCCGGTTTTGACAAAGTTGGCGTAATACCCTTGCATCAGCTCGGAAATCTGTTCATCCTCGGCGGTCCAGACGTAGACCAGATTGGTGGCCAGATTGCCCATGGCGTACTCAATATCCGCTGAATGGACCGCGCCCTTGGCTGGCGGCATGGTGACGGCCGCGGCGTCCGCATCGGGGTCGCGGATTACGCCGCCGGCCAGCCCGGCTACGGCGTTACCCATTTCCGGCGCCATGGGCGGACGGGGATGGGCATAGTAATAGCGGTAAACCGGACAGCCGGCGTTGCGCTGCGCCTCCGCCCACTGCCAGGTGCTGTAGACCAAGAAGCGGTCGCCAGCCAGCGCCGTGGCCGACTGTTCGACCTGTTCCATCGTTGCGCCGGGATAGAGTTTGAGCAGCGCGTCGGCCTGATCGCCATACAGTTCGCGCGCCACCGCGGCGTAGTTTTCTGGCGTCGGCGCGCGCTCACCAAAGAGGGCGCGGTAGTTCATCTCTTCCGAGTTCCAGCCCACCAGCAGCGGCACGTGGGCCTGTTCACCGGCGGCAAACATTGCCGTGGGCGGCTTGGGGAAAAAGTAGCCATCGATCACGCCAACGAAATCGGGCACGCCCATCTCTTTGGTGGCCGCCAGCAAGTTTTCCGCAGATAGGGCGCGCAGCGCAGCCAAGGACGGCGCCCCTACTTTTTGGGCAAAGGCCAGCCCTGCTTTCTCTGCAGCCGCTTGTGGACGGGGGGCAAGCGCGCCGATGCCGCCGCTCGAGCCAATGGCCCCGGCGATCAGCTCCTTGGACAGCGGCGAAACCATCTGCGCGCTGACCGAGATCGAGCCCGCCGACTCACCGGCAATGGTCACCCGCTGCGGGTCGCCGCCAAAGGCCGTAATGTTCTCATGAACCCAGCGCAGCGCCGCGCTTTGGTCCAAGAAGCCATAGTTGCCGGAGCCGCCGTGGGGCGATTCGGCGCTCAGCTCGGGATGGGCAAAGAAGCCAAAGATGTTCAGCCGGTAGTTGGCCGTTACGGTGACAATGCCGCGCTGGGCCAGCGCCGCGCCATCATAGCGCGGCTCGGAGCCGTCGCCGGCAATAAAGCCACCGCCGTAAAAGTAGACCAGCACCGGCAGTTTGGCATCGGTGGCGGGCTCGGGGCTCCACACATTGAGGTAGAGGCAGTCCTCGCTCACGCCATTAGCGCGAAAGTTCATATCGCCAAAGACGGGCAGTTGCATGGCGCGTGGGCCAAAGTGGGTTGCATCAAGTGTGCCTGTCCACGGTTGCACCGGCTGTGGCGCTTGCCAGCGCAGTGCGCCGACCGGTGGCGCGGCAAAGGGAATGCCTTTGAAGCTGTGAATACCGGTTGTTGCATCGAGCGAGCCGGCTAATTTGCCGTTGGCGATTTTTATCAGAGAGGCCATGGTCAGTGATGTCATCCTTTCGATATGTTTTCCTACAAGTTCGTAAACGTTCAGAAATAAGTTGGCTAGCAAACCTCTCAGGTCTCGCAGAGCTGACAGAGTTAAATCTGCAAGTCATTTGAAGGGTATGCATAAATATTTCAGTCGAGCAGACATAGGCTAGTGTGCGTCGCACTGCTCAGAGGAACAGCCATCATGCAGCCGCCTTGGCGGGTAGTGCATCGCACATGGGTTCACGAGCCATTGTCACTCGAGCAGCGAATTACGCACACCCCTCAGTTATTTTTGAACGATTTAGCGCAGGCGACCATGGTCACCCCACCTTGCGGTAGCCGTAGCGTTCAATGATCAAGCGCGTGTCGCCCTGCTCATCAATCCAGAATTCCACCGGCGATTTGACCCCATTGCTCAACGTATAAAAGCGGGTCGATGCCAGCGTCGGATCTTCCGGGATCAGCGGCGTCAACGTGGTGGCAGTGGTAATCGGATCGGTGGCTTCGGTATAGAGCAGCCCGCCCTTGTTGACCACTTTGATGGTTTCGATGCCGCGATAGGTTGCATAGGTTCCGGTCAATTGCGCCATGCGACTTTCGATTTGGAGGGCGGGAATCACCGCCGCGGGTTCTTTGCCCAACAAAATAGCAAAGACGCTCTGGGCAATGGTGGCGTAGGGCATGCCCGCGCCGTTGCCCATCATCACCACACCGGCGTTGAGCTCCGGCATAAAGGCCAGAGAGGCGGTGGAAACCACCACCGACCCGTCGTGCGCCACCAGCTTGTGACCCAAGAAGTTGGGCGTGACCGCCAGCCCATAACCGTAGCCTTGCTGGGCAAAAGTCCCATCTGGCATGGGGTTTTGCGCGGGCCGGGGCATGTGCGCAGTGTGCATCTGCGCAAAGGCGGCTTGAGACAGCAGCGGCGGCGTTTGGCTCTGCCCCAACTCCAGGTGCATCTGTACATATTTGGCCAGTTCGTTGACCGAGCTAAAAAGTCCACCGGCCGCGGAGAGAAAACTAAACGCGGGGTTGTCCACCGGGCTGGGATAGGGGAAGGGCGCGGGTTCATTGGCGCCCGTTGCGGTCTTGCGGTGGAAGACCGCGTGATCGGGATCGGCTTGCATGGCAGCGACCGCGAACGTGGTGCGCGGCATCCCCAGGGGGGCGATGACCTTTTGCTGAAGATACTCGTGAAAGGGCAGACCGGAGGTTGCCTGAATGATGTGGCCCAACATCCGATAGCCAGCGTTGTGATAGAAGAAACGCTCACCCGGCTTGGCCACGATTTCCGCTTGCGCGCCATTGACAAAGCGGTAGAAATCGTTGGGGCTGCTCAGGGGAATGCCGCTCTCTAGCCCCAACCCTTTGCCAATCAGCATGGTCGACGTGGCCAGGTTGGGCAGGCCCAGGCTGTGCGTCAGCAGATGGTGAATGGTAATCGGCGCATCCGGCAGCCCCAGTGCAAAGGGGATATGTTGCGAGACCGGATCGTGCAGGTCGAGCTTCCCCGCCGCGGCCAATTGCAGAATCCCCAGGGCCACAAAGCTTTTGGTGACGCTGCCAATGCCGTAGAGCGTATCCGCCGTGGCCGGCAGATTGCGCTGCGCATCGCGCGCGCCAAAGCCATCGGCATAGCAGATGGCGCCATTGTGAACCACGGCCATGCTAAAGCCCGGCAGCTTACACTGGGCCATCATGGATGGAATCTGCTCGTCCAGCCAGGTTGCGATCTGTTGGTGAGCGGTCGATGAGGCGGCTCGGCTCATGGCGTCTCCCTTTGTAATGCTATAAAAAGTCAGATAACCTTTTGGAGAAAAGACCAGATTTCTGCCCGAAACCTGGTCTCTTAAAATCATAAATAGTCAAACGGCTCACCAGCTTCCGCAAACGCAATGGGCACACCGGGGAGCAGCGGCTCCAGCCAGGTAACCAGGTGCTTCATGCCGATCTCTTCGGAACGGTTGTGGCCCAGAATGATCAGCGCTTTGTTCAAGCCGAGCTGCGCCGCGTCGCGCACATAGGCGGCCAGCGTCCATTCCAGAATTTCGCCACAGACAATCAGATCGAGGTTTTGGTTTCGCATTAGCTCCATGGGCATCGGTTCGGAACCGAGTCCCAAGCTGCCCGCGCCCACCAGCACACCCACCCGTTCAACCGTGGTCTCCGGCTTGCCAATGATTTGGATGGTCTTGACGTCGAGCTTGTCCTTGAATAGGGCTGAGAGCGCCGCAACCGTAGTCGGCGGGATCTGATAGCAATGTTTTTCGTCCGACAGCCAGTATCGTTCCCACCCCAGTTCCTGATTGAGACCGGCGTAAATTAGATCCGGGTCCGTACGATGCATGTGGTCGTGAAAGCGCCAGATGTTGATTCCGTTTTCGGTCAGGAGGGCTTGCTTCTGCTGATAGACTGGATCGGCTTGCAGCCAATCGGTCTGGTCCAAATGGGTAAAATAGGTGGGCTCGTGGGTAATAATCAAGTTGGCGCCCTGGGCAATCGCTGCGTGGATCACGTCAACGGTGGCCATAAAGGTGGTGACAATGCCGCTTACTTCGCTATCCCAATCCCCCGTGATCAGCTGATCACAGGTTGGTTCTATGGGCGGGATCTTGCAGGCCTCAATAATCCGCTCTGCCACGGCTCGAACTTGCATGTTGATCCTCCATGATTTGTAGTAAAAATTTTTCCCGACTATGCTTCATTGAGCAACGGTTCCTGTGCCAGAAAGCGCCGCAGGTTTTCCAGAAAGAGCAGGTCCCCGCGCCGCGGCGTATTTTCACCGGCGTTGGATGAGTGGGGGGTGATCAGCACGTTTTCTAGGTCCCACAGCGGGCTGGTGGCGGGCAAGGGTTCAGGGTCAAAGACATCCAGAATGGCCTGGGCAACAATGCCCTGTTTGAGCGCGTCAATGAGTGCAGGCTCATCGACAATTTTACCGCGGGCGATGTTGACTAAGGTGGCGCCGGGCTTCAACTGCTGAAAGAATGTGCCATCGACCATGCCTGCCGTCTCATTGGTGAGCGGACAGGCAATGACCACCCCGTCGACCTGCGGCAGGTGCTCGGCCATTTGCTCTGGGGTGATCACCTGATTGGCCAGATCGTGCGCCTGCCCGGAGCGGCGCACGGCGATGACTTCACATTCAAACGCGCGCAGCCGTTGCGCAAGCGCCTGCCCAATGTTGCCAAAGCCAACCAGCAACCAGCGGGTGCGCCACAGTTCTTTGAAAACCATCCTTTGCCATTGGTGCGCCTGTTGATAGCGGCGCCGCGCAAAGACATCCTGATAGCAGGCCAAGACATTGGCAATCACATATTCGGCGATGGCAATGGCTTGGGCGCTGCTGGCGGAGATGCGGATGCCCTGGTTCAATATCTGTTGATAAAAGGGCTGGTCCAGCCCGGCGTTGTATGTCTGAAGCCACTTGACCGTGCCGGTCGCCAGAACTGTCTGCACATAGTGCTGGCCCAGGTTGGCCCGCACCACGCCCACATTGAGCCAGGCCACATCCGGCTTGGCCGCTGCCGTGGTGATGGGCTCTCCATTGAAATAGAGCAGCCCATCCGCCCGCATGACAATGAACTGCAACGCTGCGTCGATGGCGCGCAGCTGGCTGGCGAGGCGGGCATAGGCTTGTTCTTCGATCAGGATTCGGGTCACGTTGGCTTCTTTCAGGTTAAGTGATGCGACTTACGTAGCGCCGGAGGAATATGCCGCAATTGACTAGTACACGACGGCCTAAGTGCGCCTACGGTTAAGAAGTTCGACTTCTCCGAGAAGTCGAACTTCTGACGCCACGGCCAACCATCGGTTTATTTACGCCGTTGTGTACTAGGAATGCTCTATTCTTCAATCAGCTGAGCGGCTTCCGCTTTGAGGTCATCGGGGATCGTCAACCCCTGCTCGGCGGCGGCGGGCAGGTTCACCACCAGGCTGCCTTTGCGTTGACGCTCAATCGGCGTGGCCGCAATATCCAGCTCGCCTTTTAGGATCGCCACGGCCAACGCGCCCGTGTCGAGCCCATCCTGATAGTAATCCAGCCCCAACGCCACGGCGGCGCCGCGTTGGGCGCTGGCCGGATCGTTGGCAAAGAGGGGAATATCATTGTCGTTGGCCACTTTGACAATGGCTTCCAAACTTGCCACTACGGTGCTATCGGTGCTGACAAAGAAGGCCTCTACACCACGCGCCACCAGCGCTTCGGCCGCGGCTTGCACTTCGCTGCTGTTGCTGATCTGCGTCACCTCCAGCGTCAGCCCCAACGCCTCTGCCGCGGGTTCAGCGATTTCCGTGTTGACGACCGAATTGGCCTCGGCCGGGTTGTATATATAGCCAACCGTCTGGATATCCGGAATTAGTCGTGGAATCAAGGCCAGCGCGTCTTCCACGGGGGCCAATGCCTGATAGCCAATGATCCAACTGGGGTGGTCATCCGCGGCCGCGGCAACTCCCGCATCATACGGGCTGGTGACGGCATTGAACACAATGGGGGGCGCTTCCAAATCCTTGGTGGCATTGTAGGCGGCTTGCAGCGCTGGCGTGGTGGTGCTCACGATCAGGTCGACTTCGTCATCGACAAACTGCTGGGCAATCGTGGTCAGCGTGGGAATATCGCCCTCGGCGTTGGCTTCATGAATCGTTACCGTTTCGCCGTCAACAAAACCAGCTTCCTTTAGCGCATCCTTTACGCCTTGCTGCTCAGCATCCAACGCGGGATGGCTGACCAGCTTCATCATGCCCACGACCGGCAGGTCGGCGGGCGCACTTTCTTCGGTCGTGGTTTCTGTGGTGGTCGCGGCGGCCGTGTCATCGCTGGTGGACGGTGCTTCCGCCACCGGCGCCACACAGGCGGTGACCAAAACGAGCGCCAACAGTCCGAACAGCAAACGTGCAAGTATTGCTTGTTTCTTCTGCATGTGATTCTCCTATAACGTTAGATTGATATAAAGATTGATGTATGGCCAAACAGGTATCCAGCCACGGGCTTATCAGCGTTGAAAAAAACGTTTTAGAAATGCATGTTACAGGCGGAGGCGCTCTCACTGGCGGTGGATTCAACCAATGCGTTTCTTTAGGACGCCAAAAGCAATTCATCCTCGACCAATGCACTGTGGCGCACTTGGCTAAAGCGGTCAATCAGCCCTTGCACCGTCATCTGCTGTCGTTCTGCGCCGCTGATGTCGAGCACAATTCTGCCGCCGTCCATCATGAGTGTGCGGTCACCATTGGCCAGCGCCTGCTGCATGTTGTGCGTAATCATCAACGTGGTCAGCTGTTGATGCTCGATAAACTGGCTGGTCAGCGTCAAAATGCGGGCGGCGGTGGCCGGGTCGAGCGCGGCCGTATGCTCGTCCAGTAGAACAATTTTGGGGTTGGCCAGCGTGGCCATGACCAACGTCAACGCCTGGCGCTGCCCACCGCTCAACAGCGAAACTCGACTGTCAAGCCGCGTCTCCAGCCCCAGCCCCAGTGGCGCCAACAGGTCGTGAAATTCTTGCCGTCGTGTGGGCGTCACGCCCGTGCGCCAACCGAGCCGCTGACTGCGCAGCGAAGCCAGCGTGAGATTCTGGGCAATCGTCATCGACGCCGCGGTGCCCAATAGCGGATCCTGAAAGACCCGCCCGATCAGCGCAGCCCGCCGATGCTCAGACCAGGTGGTGACATCAACGCCATCAATCACAATTTGACCTTGGCTGGGGGCAAAGACACCCGCGATCGCATTGAAAAGTGTGGACTTGCCCGCGCCATTGCTGCCAATAACCGTGACTAATTGACCGGGCAGTAGTTCCAGATCAATCCCGCGCAAGGCGCGCACTTCATTGATCTCGCCAGTATGAAAAGTCTGATGGATATCGTTGAGTCGCAACATTGTTGGTTTACCCTCGCTTCTGGCTATGGCTCAGCCAGAGCGCCACAAGCACCAAGAGCGCCGTGGCCAGCTTAACATCTTGGGCATCGAGCGACAGCCGCCCACCCGGGAAAGGGATACTCAAGGTCAGCGCGGCGGCAATGGCAATGCGATAGATGACCATGCCCACGATCACAGCGGTAGTTGCCGTGCCAAAGTGGGTGGGGCGAAAAAAGGTCTCGCCCAGAATTACCGCAGCCAACCCGGCAATGATCAGCCCCAACCCCATGTTGACATCGGCAAAGCCTTGATATTGGGCAACCAGTGCGCCCGCCAGCCCCACCATACCGTTGCTCAAGGCCAGCCCCAGGATAATCATGCCGTCGGTGTTGACGCCCAGCGCCCGCACCATCTGCGGATTGTCGCCTGTCGCGCGCAATGCCAGTCCAATCTCGGTGCGCATAAACCAGTCGAGCAGCGCCTTGATGCCCCAGACCAGCAGCCCGATCAGTACGATGGTCAAGAGATTGCTAGCATAGCGCGTGGCGCCTTCGCCAGCTAGGCGGACCAGCGCGCCGCGAAAGGGCGCAGCAAAGGGCGTAAAGATCGTATCGGTGTTGAGCAGCGGAATGTTGGAGCGCCCCATAATGCGCAGATTAATGCTGATGAGACCAGTGGTCACTAGAATGGAGGCAAGCAAGCTGTGAATACGCAAGCGGGTGGCAATCAGGGCGGTCGCCGTCCCCGCCACTGCCCCGCCGACGAAGCTAATCGGCAGCGTCCAGTAGGGGTTTACGCCGGCCACAATGGTGGTCGCCGCCAGGGCAGCACCCAGCGGCAAGCTGCCATCAATAGTCAGGTCGGGGAAGTCGAGCACGCGGAAAGTCAGATAGACCCCCAGCGCCACTAACGCAAAGCTTAAGCCCGTGGCAATGGCGCCCAACCACACATTAAACGCCAGGCGCAGCAGGCTCGGCCCCAGGATCAACAGCAGTGCCACCACCGCAATGGCGCCACGCAACCAGCGGTTGCGCATTTCAGTTAGGGTAACAGCAGGAGTGGCCATCGGACAGATCTAGGTGATGTGATAGGAATGGGTTGGTGACAATCGGGCAGATTGGCCAAATTATAACCCAGAAGCGAGATCCTGTACATTTCATCAATCGGATCGGGCAGCGCAAGCGCGCACTTCTGTATTTACACATTCTTGAAGTTTGGCTTTTCCTGTGCCTAAGCCAGTCGTCACGTATGGGCAAACAGTTGAAAACGCCCCATGCGACGTGACTTATCAAGCACTGCATTTACAACATGTGCAGTGATAAAATGACTTTGCACCGGTAGAGGGCGTTGCGATACAATATTAGGCGGCGCGTTGCATCGACTGTCGCCTTTGTGCCTTCAAATCAGACTAGTTCGAAGAATAAGCCACTCAAGGCCTGAGCCTGTCGAAGGGGACGCTTCGTAGTTGCCTCAATCGTTTCAATCTCAATAATAGTGATTGTTCAAACAAGGAGAACGCATGAATACACAGAAGAATCGATTGTCTCGCCGCGATTTCTTACGCGTATCGGGCATGGCGGCAATGGTTACAGCGATAGCTGCTTGCACAGCGCCGCAAGCTAGCACCGGTGATGAAGCGTCTGGCGGTGGTGAGGACGGCATCGAAATTGTTTATCTGGCCTGGTCTGGCCCAGAGGAATTAAAGGTGCTACAGACCATTATTGATGGCTTTCAGGAGGCGAATCCCGGTCTTACCGTCAAGGTAGAAGTGCCGCCCGACAACTACTGGGACAAATTGCAGACAATGGTGGCCGGCGGTGTTGCACCTGACATGTTCCGCATGGACTATGTCTATATGGCGGTGTGGGGCGCTAAGGGCATCCCGATTTCGCTGGATGATTATGTCGATGCCGACATTGACAAAAGCACGTTGGCTGCCGGCTATGAGCAGGTCTTCCAGGCCTATTCGCACGAGGGCAAACAGCTTGGTCTGCCGCAGGATGTTAATACCCAGGTCCTTTTTTACAACAAACAAATGTTTGATGCGGCCGGTATCGATTATCCCAGTGAAAGCTGGAAATGGGATGCCAGTGGCGGCGATTTCCTGGAGGCCGCGCTTGCATTGACCAGTGATGAACAGTGGGGCTATTCGCAGGATTGGTATTGGGAGCCGATTGCGCCGTGGATTTGGGAAAATGGGGGTGATTGGTATGATAGTGAAATCACCAAGAGCACGATGAGTGATCCCAAAACGATGGAAGGGGTTCAATTCTTGGCCGACCTGCTGCTGACTCACCAGGCCTCGCCGACGCCCGCACAAATGGCCGGCCGCGATGCGCCAACCCTCTTCACCACTGGTAAGATCGCGATGTATCAGTCCGGTCGTTGGCAGGTGCCGACGCTGCGTTCCGTTGAGGGGCTGGATTGGGATGTGACCGTGCTGCCCGAAGGCGTTGGCGGGCGCAGTACGACCTTGGGCGGTACGGCCTCGTGCATCAGCAATCAATCCCAACATCCCGAAGAGACCTGGAAATATGTAAAATGGTATCTAACTGAGACCGCTCAGGGGCTCATTGGCGAGTTGGCCTATTCAACGCCGCTGCTAAAGTCGGTGCTCGAATCCAAGGAGTTTATGGAAAGCGTACCACCGCAAAACAACGGCGTATGGCTCCAGTCAATGGAATGGATTCGGCCCATGCCGGTCGATGGCCATTTTGACGAGGTCGATACGATCCGCAGCACCGAATTTACCGAAATCTGGACTGGACGCAAGAGCGTTGCGGACGCTTGCCAGGCTATCGACGAGCAGG
Source organism: Caldilineaceae bacterium (assembly GCA_020634755.1). GTDB lineage: Bacteria > Chloroflexota > Anaerolineae > Caldilineales > Caldilineaceae > JACKBC01. The sequence goes on from JACKBC010000009.1 coordinate 187,515, forward strand.
TCAATGCGTTAATGGCATAATGTCGTGCACAATTCCTCTGGGAGTGCGTTTTAGTTGAGGGGCAATTCCTTCCTAGAAGAGGCAGGGACGACGTTGGTTTGCGCAAACGCGGCTGCTGCCTCTTTCAGGAAGGAATGTATCTCGCCCTTAAAGCAAAAGGCGCCTTTTCTCCGGGGCGAGATACCTCCTATCCCAGCGGAATTCTTGCACTTAAGGCTACGAAAGAGCGGCAACCTCTCATGGAAACAGTGCTCAATTTCATGCAGCCAATGATTACGCGCAGCGGTCGGTCCCGCCGCTGGTGGCGAATTTTATTGGCTGGCTATCTCTTTGTGGCGCCTTGGCTGCTCGGCTTTATTATCTTTACGGCCGGGCCCATGATCGCTTCAATTGTCATCGCTTTTATGAAGTGGGAAGTGATTAGCACGCCGGAATTTGTCGGTTTACAAAACTTTGTTGAACTGTTCAAAGATCCGCTGTTCCGCGTCTCGCTCTACAACACCGCGTTTTACACCTTTCTTGCTGTGCCCCTGCAACTGATTGTTGCTCTGTTGACTGCCATGCTTCTTAATACGAAAGTGCGGGGGATCGCGCTCTATCGCACTGTCTATTATCTGCCTTCAGTGACGCCTGTGGTGGCCAGCGCAATGCTTTGGCTCTGGATATTTAACCCTGAATTTGGCCTGGCCAATGCGTTGCTTGAGCGCTTTGGTTTGCCGAAGCAGCTGTGGTTGCTCGACCCGAACCTGGCCAAACCGGCCTTTATCATTATGAGCTTGTGGGGCGTCGGCGGCACCATGGTAATCTTTCTGGCCGGTCTCCAGGGGGTACCGGCCGAGCTTTATGAAGCGGCTAGTATTGACGGTGCTGGTGCCCTGCACCGATTTCGACAGATTACGCTGCCCATGTTGACGCCGGTGATCTTCTTTAATCTCCTCATCGGTCTGATTGACTCCTTTCAAATATTTTCATCGGTCTTTATCATGACCAATGGCGGCCCGCAGAACCAAACACTCTTTTATGTGCTCTATCTCTATTGGAATGGATTCAAATACTTCCAAATGGGCTATGCCTCGGCGTTGGCCTGGGTACTCTTTGTGATCATTATGCTCTTTACCTTGTTGCAATTTCGGATGTCAAAACGTTGGGTTTACTATGAAACGGACATTGGGGTGTAGGCGTTAACAGGCGCCATTTTGTTGGCCTGCCGTAATTATTCAGCCGTCCCATGAGCTTGTCGAAGGGGACACAGGGCTTCGACAAGCTCAGCCCGCGTGAGCGCTAGTAGTTATGATTTGCCAGCAAAAGAGAGAAAGGACAGCGTTGTGACTGCCGTTAATCAGAAAAAGACAATCCAATTTGGCCCCGAACAGCAAACGACGCTGGTACAGGTGCGCCGTCGCCGTACGCGACGACAGCTATTGGTTCGCGCCGTGCTCTATCTCGTGTTAACGGTGATCGGTCTGATCATGCTGCTGCCGCTCCTGTGGTTAATTTCCACTTCGTTAAAGGCGCGCGGTCTTGAGTTTACCTTCCCGCCACAGTGGATCCCCGACCCGGTGGTCTGGGGCAATTATCACGAGGCATTGACCATTTTGCCCTTTGGCCGCTTCTTTTTGAATACAATTACCATTACATTACTATCGACATTGGGTTCACTCTTATCGGCTTCGATGGTCGCCTTTGGTTTTGCCCGTATTCCCTTTCCGGGGCGCAGGCCGCTTTTCGTGCTCTTGCTTTCGACATTGATGTTGCCCTATGTCGTCACGCTTATTCCCAGCTTTTTGCTCTTCAAATATCTGCGCTGGCTCGATACATTTCTTCCCCTGATCGTACCCAGCTTCTTTGGCGGCAGCGCCTTCTTTGTTTTCCTGATCCGTCAATTCTATGCCACGATTCCACTCGATTTGGATGAAGCCGCCGAAATGGATGGCGCCGGCTACTTTCGCATTTGGTGGTCGATTCTGCTGCCTCTTTCCCGCCCCGTAATGGCGACGGTAGTAATCTTCTCCTTTATTTGGAACTGGAATGACTTTCTGGGGCCGTTGATTTACATCAATAGTCTCGAAAATTTCACCCTGGCCTTGGGGTTAGCCGGTTTTCGCAGCCAACATAGCGCCCGCTGGAATCTGCTCATGGCGGCATCGACAGTGGTGCTCATCCCTGTACTGGTTATCTTTTTTGTGGCGCAGCGCTATTTTATTCGCGGCATCGTGACCAGTGGACTGAGTGGCCGCTAGTTTGTATTATCGGCTGCAATGGTGGTTGCCGCCAGCGCTCCATCCAGCGGTAAGCTGCCATCAATGGTCAGGACGGGGAAGTCGAGCACGCGGATGGTTAGAAAGACCGCTAGCGTCCAAACACGCTGACTGAGCCTGTCGAAGCCAACCATTTTGCTCTTGGGCGCCGCTCAGAGCATGGCAGGCTCAGATGGCTAATTTCTATAGGAGCAATTATGCAATATCCCTCCCCCCCAAACCAGCAGCGCTATTACGAACAGGTGTGGGATCTTGCCCGCCAAGTGCCATATGGTCGAGTCGTCACATATGGTCAGATTGCCCAAAGGATTTCAGCGCCCGCCGGTGTTGACCCGCAGGAATACAAAGCGTGGAGCCCGCGCTGGGTGGGCGATGCCATGGCTGCCTGCCCCGATGATGTGCCGTGGCAGCGTGTGATTAACGCGCAAGGCAAGATCAGCGCGCGGCCCGGCGCACAGCGGCAACGGCGTCTATTGGAGGCAGAGGGAATCGTCTTTGTGAATGACAAGGTTGACCTAAAGCGCTATCAATGGCCGGGTCCGGGCCACGTCGAGGAGCCCAGGCAAGCAACGTTATTCTAATCAGCATAGTGGGCAATTTGAGGCGTCCGCCTTGTCGCTTTGCAGCTCGCAAAACGGTTGCAAAGCAACCCCACCTGATGCTTGGCTACAGATGCGCAGCATCCACTGACAAGCTCAGGCTACGGCTATATATTTACAACAATTCCTAACTTATGTTACGCAAGCCTGGAGGAAAGAGGGTTCGCCGACGTTCCCGTTTCTCTCTAGCGGACTGGCTGTCGCTGCGTAACGTGAGTTCCTAAATTGATAGAACGATAGATTGGTAAAGCGGTAGCTCTATGACAGAACAACGTACTTCCCCACCCGCATTCCCCCACAAGCAGGTTTCGGCCGGTGCGCTCTTTCTCAACGAATCCAGCAAGATTCTGCTGGTCAACCCCACCTATAAACCACCCTGGGAGATTCCCGGCGGCATGGTGGAGGCCGACGAAGCACCGTTGGCCGCCTGTCAACGGGAAGTGTTGGAAGAGATCGGTCTTGCTGTGGCGCCAGTGACGCTGCTAAGCGTGGGCTATTTACGCGCACACAGCAATCGGGGTGATTCGGTGCGCTTCATCTTTTGGGGTGGTGTGCTGGATGCCGCCGCAATTGCCCAGATCCAGCTGCAGGCGACGGAACTGAGCGAGTATCGCTTTGTCACGTTGGCAGAAGCGGCCGCATTGGTCCGGCCTTCGCTACACGCTCAGCTTGGGCAATGCCTCACCAATCTGGCGACCAATGCCAGTGGCGCAATCCCCAATACCTATTGGGAGGAAGTCTAGAACTGCATAGAAAGCTTTTTCTGAGCAGTTACCTGAGGGGTGTGCAGACGTGTTTCAGTAGAGTAGAGGCGATTA
>JACKBC010000090.1 GCA_020634755.1 Caldilineaceae bacterium
AGCCAATGCACAACTATCGCAACGTGTGGACTGCGTTGCGCCTGTTGACCGATGCCGATGCCTTTGGGCTGGGCGCGCGTCACATTACGTTGAGCACCGTGGGGCTGATTCCCATGATCGACCGCATGGCCGATGAGGGTTTACAGATCAATTTAGCCGTTAGCCTGCACGCGCCCAATGATGAATTGCGCAATCAGCTCGTGCCCATTAATGCGCGCTATCCGGTGGCGGAGCTGCTGGCGGCAGTAGAGCGCTACATTACTAAAACCAATCGCCGCGTTACCTTTGAATACGCACTGATGGCGGGCATTAACGATAGCCAACCATTGGCGTTGGAATTGGCAACCAAATTGCGCGCGTTGCATTGTCACGTCAACGTGATTCCGCTCAACCCGGTGCCGGATAGCCCATTTCAGCCCACCAGTGAAGAAGAAACGCAGCGCTTTGTACAAACGTTGAACGAAAATGGCGTACCCGCCACGGTGCGCATTCGCCGCGGGATTGAGATCAATGCCGGCTGTGGACAGCTGCAGCGCGCCATGGAATCAGCATAAACATAAAGACAACATGAGCAAAGTACACATTGTAACCGACAGTAACGCATTTTTGCGGCCAGAGGTGGCCGAACGCTATAACATCAAAGTTCTGCCCCAACGTCTGAAAGTAGGCGGCGCCTATTTTGAAGAGAGCGAGGCGCTGGATGTGGATGAGATGTTTGTAAAGGTGCAGGAAATTCAGGCCGGGGGCGCCAAGCAAATGCCCGTGGTGCAACCGCCCGATCTCAATACCGTTTTAGATTGCTACCAATCCTTTGGTCACGAGGCCGAGCAGATCGTCTCGATTCACATGAGCGGCGAGTTGAGCCCTACCTGGAAAGTCGCCCGGCAAGCCGCTGAACTGCTCAAGGGACGCTACACCATCCGCGTCATCGATAGTCTGAGCACCTCCTATGGCCTGGGCCTGCTGGTGGAAAAGGCGGCGCAGGTGGCCGCAGAAGGTGCCAGCGTCAGCGAAATTGCGCGCTTTGTCAACGGCGCCATTCCCCATCTTTACGTCACTTCGTTTTCAGAAAGCTTAAACTATCTGGAGCGTTCCGCACAGATCAGCCCGTCGCAGAGCATTCTGGGGGCCATGCTGGGCATCAAAGCCATGATCATCATGGAAGAGGGACAGCTCATGGCGCTGGAAAAGGTGCAGACGCACGAAGAGGTGGTGGATAAGCTGTACGAGTTTATTAGCGAATTTGCCGGTTTGGAAGAGATTGGCATTTTTCAGCATCAATATGAAGACGTGCAGGAAACGCTGATTGAGCGCTTAAAGGAAGATACGCGCATTGCGTCCATCCCCCTGCACCGGCTTCCCTATGCACCCAGCTTGGCTGCCTATCTTGGCCCCAATACAATGGGTGTGGTGGTTTATGAAGGATTGTATTAACTGATGGCAGCACCAGCATTTGAACGGCTACAAAAAATATTGGATCTGGAAGAAAAGCAAGCGTGGCGCAACCGCGCCGTGGTGGGCGGCATGCAGGCCATGGCCGAGCGCTGGCGCGACGATGCCCATAAAGAGAACGCCGATCCCCAAATCGTGGCTGCCGTCGTGCAGCTCATGGGCCACTATGAGCCGCTGGATACGGAAGCGCGCCAGCAGTGTGTAAACGACATGCGGCGCGCCTTGACCGGCGACCTGAGTGGGTTGTCCGCGCCTGCCACCGATGCGGAAGAACCAGCCGCCAGCGACGATGAACAGGATGTAGATGGTCCGCCTATGGATGGCCAGAATGAGGATAGCCAGATTGCAGACGCCTTGGAAAATGCCGATTTTGACGAGGCAGATGAACAATCCCCGGAAGCGGACGAGCCGGATGACTTTGAGATTGTGGATATAGGTCCACCCGAACCAACCGACAAAGCGCGACAGCGGGTGGCTCAGCGGCGGCAAGCCCAAGAAAATGGCCAAAATGGCGCTCACCAGCCCGAAGCGGTGCGCCGCAGCCCGCGCGATCTGCAAGCATCTGTCACCATTTTGCCCGGCGTGGGCGGCGTTACGGCGGAGCAACTTGGGCGCCTGGGCGTCAATCAGGTTATCGACTTGTTGTGGCATCTGCCCGCCCGCCATGAAGATTTTAGCACCATGCGCACCATTGCCCAGCTCAAACCGGGTGAACAGGTAACGGTGCTGGCCAATCTGTGGGAGATTCGCGAGCGCAAAATTGGCATGAACCGCCAAATGGTGCAGGGCATCCTGGCCGATGGCACCGGCACGCTGCACGCCACCTGGTGGAACAAATATATAACGCGCCAGCTTGAGACCGGCAAGACCATGCGCTTTAGCGGTAAAGTGGGCCTCTATATGGGCCAAAAGACGCTGGACAACCCGTCCTTTGAAGAGCTGGATGACGAAATGGTGGCCACCGGACGCATGGCCCCGGTTTATCCGCTCACCGAAGGGCTGAGCAATAAACGCATGCGCAACCTGACCAAGTTGGTGCTGGATGAATTTAGCCGTTTTCTCACAGACCCCATTCCTTCTGCGCTGCGCAAAAAATATAATTTGACTCATCTTTCGGCCGCGCTGCGTCAATATCATTTTCCCAGCGATGCCGCACAATTGGAAGAAGCGCGCAAGCGGCTGGCTTTTGCCGATTTCCTCTATATTCAACTGGGCGTGTTGCGGCGGCGCTATGAAATGCAAAGTGAAGCCGCTCCCGCCTTGAGTAGCGATGACACCCTGCTGCAGCGTTTTCAAAGCGCCCTCGCCTTTGAGCTGACCGGCGCCCAGCAGCGCGTCATTCACGAGGTGCTGGCCGACATAGCTCGTACCGTCCCCATGACGCGGCTGGTGCAGGGCGACGTGGGCAGCGGCAAAACCGCCGTGGCGGCGGCCGCCATGTTTGCCGCCGTTGGCAACGGCGCTCAATCCGTATTGCTGGCGCCAACGCAAATTCTGGCCGAACAGCACTACCGCGGCATCAGCAGTCTGTTGGGTCAGCTGACGCGCCCCGATGGCATGCCGCTCCGGGTCGCCCTGCTCACCGGGCGCGTGACCGGCAACGAGCGCGCCGATGTGCTGGCTGGGCTGAGCGATGGAACCATCGATGTAGCCGTCGGGACCACAGCGCTGATTCAGGAGAGCGTCCTCTTTCAGAATTTGGGACTGGTGGTGGTGGATGAGCAGCACCGCTTCGGCGTAGAGCAGCGGGGAGCGCTGCGCAACCAGCAAGGACTGCGCCCGCATCTGCTGGTGATGAGCGCCACCCCCATTCCGCGCAGCTTAGCGCTGACGATTTATGGCGATTTGGATTTGAGCATTATTGATGAAATGCCGCCAGGGCGCACACCCATCAAAACCAAGTGGTTTATGCCCAAAGAGCGCGAACGACTTTATGCTTTTCTGCGCCGCGAAGTGGCCGCTGGTCGTCAGGGCTTTATTGTCTATCCGCTGGTGGAAGAGAGCGAAAAACTGGATGCCGGCGCCGCCGTCGCCGAATATGAGCGCTTGCGGACGGAAATCTTCCCCAACGAACGGCTGGCGCTGCTGCACGGGCGCATGAGCGGCAGCGAAAAAGATGAGGTGATGAGTGCCTTTGCCGCCGG
>JACKBC010000091.1 GCA_020634755.1 Caldilineaceae bacterium
CTTCACCTCAATCAGCGCCGGCCGGTTATTGGCGGTGACCGCCAGCGCCGCCCGGATGGCGGGACCGAGCTCACCGGGCGTAGTTACCTGCTGCGCATGGGCGCCCAACCCCTCGGCCACCGCGGCATAAGCGCCACCCAGTTCGTTGGCGCCAAAGCGATCCGATGCATAGGGCATGTGGTGGTCGTAATGGGTCATGACGCCGTTGTTTAGCACCACGGTCAGCGTGCCGATGCCGCAGCGCGCCGCCGTCTCCAGATCCAGCCCGGCCATGCCAAAAGCCGCATCGCCCATAACGTTGATCACCGTCTTCTCCGGCGCGGCCAACTTGGCGCCCAGGGCCAGCCCCAGCCCATAGCCCAGCTGGGTCGACTTGCCCCAGCCCAAATAGCCGCGTGGCGTCACCGGCTTCCAGAAGGGCACCAGCTGTTCGCGCGGATAGCCCGAGTCGTGGGTGATAATTGTGTTGGCCACGTCCACGGCGTTTTCCAGCTCGCGGAAGACGCGATAGGGGCTAATGGGCGTTTCGTTGGTGGTAAAGTGGGGTTCCCATTCGGCCATAAATTCCTGGCGGATGGCGGCAATGCGATCCACCACGCCATGGACGTCGCCGCGGCCGTTTTCACCCAGCTGCCGCTTGACCTCTTCAATCATCTGGCGCAGCACCACCTTGGCATCGCCAATGGCGCCATAGGAGACCACGTAGTCCTTGTTTAGATCTTCGGCGCAATTGGTCACCTGGGCCAGCGGAACGGTTTCCGGCATGGGCGCGGTAAAGACCGATTTGGTAAAGCTGGTGCCCACCCCTAGCACAAAGTCGGTCTCTTGCAGGAAGCGATGCACCATCAATGTGCCGCTGGAGCCGCCGGTTCCCAGGGCCAGGCGATGATTTTCGGGAAAGGCACTCTTGCCGGCCAGCGTGGTCATTACGGGAATGTGGGTCAGCTCGGCAAACTCAACCAGTTCGGGCGTGGCTTCGGCAAACATGAGGCCGTGACCGGCGTTGATAACGGGGTTGGACGCTTTGAGCAGCGCCGTCACCAGATCGCGCACGTCTTCGGTGGATGCCGCGGATGTGCGGCGCGCCACCGGCTGATAATCCACCTGGTCGCCGGCATAGTCGGCCGTGATGACGTCGTTGGTCATCTCCACCAATACGGGACCCAACCGGCCATGCTTCAAATGGGTAAAGGCGCGGCGCATGACGGCCGACATGGTGTCGGACGTATAGAGCATGGCCGACCATTTGGTAATCCCTTTATAGTTGGGCACCGCTTCAAAGGTGGGGTGCACGCCCAGCCGGTTAAAGGGCTCGCCGCCGGGCAGCGCCAGCAGCGGCACCGAATCGGCATAGGCCTGGGCCACGCCGCCAAAGGCGTTCTCCGCACCCGGTCCGCGCTGCATGGAAAAGACGCCGATCTTGCGCCCGTTGTGGATGCGGCTGTAGCCATCCGCCATGTTGACGCCGGCGCGCTCCTGGCGGCAAATAATGGGCAAAATGCCCTCTTTGGCCGACGCTTCAATGAGTGTCTGATGGGGAAAGGCAAATAGAATATCTACGCCTTCCGCCTTGAGGATTTTAGCCATTGCTTCATAGCCGTTCATTGGTTTCTCCTTTGGTTTTATAAAAGTTATTCTGCCGCCAGCTCAAACAAAATATCCTGCGCCCCCTCCCAAAGCACCTTGCGACCCACCGCGGCCAGATTTTCACGTCCTTCCATAATGGTCAAAAAGTGGTTGCCGGCCAGCTGGCCCATTTTGCTGGCAAAGCAGGTGGCGCCGTAGGGAAAGAGAATCTCGGTTTCGCTGTAGCCGCCGGGGTAAAAGAGAATTTCACCGGGCGCCGGATGGCTGGTGTGATTTTCAAAACCCACATCCAGCGTAAAATCGCCCAGCGGAATCCAGCACGCCTCGCCGCTCCAGCGGGCATGGATCAGCTTTTGGCGATAGGGGAGCAGCTTGCGGAACTCGGCCCAGGTTTGGGGTGCGTTGTCAGCTTCTACGCGGGCCGTGAACTGGGTGGAGCCGACAGTGACGCGTACGCGAGGCATTGGGCGACCTTTCTGGTTATATAACAATGCTTGGTGGAAAAGGGAAAATTGCTAATGGGAATGGTGAAGGGTGAATGGCTAAGTGGGAACGAGGCCGACTACAAGCATCCTGCTCATTCACCTCATAATTAGCCATTCACCAGTAGCAATTCGTATTTTGCGGGCCTTATCGATGATCTTCTGCCGCGTCCTGCGGTGCATATCCCACGACCTTTTGTGGATGGCTCACATCGCGATAGCTCCACTTGTTGTTGGAGACCACAAAGAAAATATCATACTTGAGATCCGCCGGCGCGGTGATGCACTTTTCGATCATCTGGCCGATGTCGCGATGACTGAGCCAGATTGAATAGTCGCGGCTGCTTTCTGGCCGGTTGCTGCGGGTGACGTGGCCGATGCGCAGGCAGATCATCGACAGCTCCGTGGTGTCGGCAAAGTGGCGGGCCAATGCTTCGCCCCACACTTTGGTGGCGCCGTAGATGCCCAGGGGCCGCGTGGGCGATTCGTGGGTCAGCATGGGCCAGCTGGCGCCCACGTCATCATAGCGCCCCTGAGCCAGCGCCCGGTACGGCTCCTCCTGCTCCCAGCCGGCCACGGTAGAGCCGCTGCTGGCGTAGATCACGCGCTTGACGCCGGCCTGCCGCGCGGCTTCAAACACGTTATAGGTGCCGACCACGTTGGCCTGGTGCAGCTCGGCCCAGGTGGCGCCGCCGGAAGCGTTGGCCGCCAGATGGACCACGGTGTCAACGTGGTCAAACGCCGGGCGGATGGCGTCGAAGTCGGCCAGATCGGCGCACGTGCAGGGGATGCCGGGCACGTCGCTGCGGTTGAGCGCGCTGAGCGTGTACGTGTCCTGCAGCTGCCGGCGCGCCACGCCGCCAATGAGGCCGCTCATGCCGGTAATAAGGATGTGGGGTTGGGTCATGGTTTTCCCTCAATCAGTAGATCACAATGGCAAGACATTGGGCCGGATTCCCCAATCGAGACCGACGCCTGAATTGCCAACACCGTTGCGGCGTACTGTCAATGGATAGTCGTGCGTCAGATGTACTTTGGAGTTGTCGGGGAACGCGAAGGCAGTTGTGGAGGAGCCTGCCGCAGAATGATTATAGCAGGCCGTGTAGAATCTGTCTATTGTGGTTGCGGGACCTGGTGCATTTGGATGTGGCGGCGAACATTGGGCGACAGGATAGAATCCTCGGCTAAAATCGCGAAGCCGCCACCGCGGCTGGGGCTAAATCGCGGCGGCGATTTTTCAATGGGAGGCGCCCATTTCTAATGGTTCAGGACTTACGCAAGCCTAGACTAAAATTGTATCAAATGCGAACGGGTTCACTC
>JACKBC010000092.1 GCA_020634755.1 Caldilineaceae bacterium
TGGGGCTGAGCAGCTGGCTCAAGGAACAGTGCAATGCGTTGACCTACATGCACATGCAGGGCGTGGCCTCATCGCTCAATCTGGCCAACGCCACAACGGCCATTCTGTTTGAGGTTTGTCGGCAGCGGGGGCTGGTGTAGAAAACATAATTCAAAAATAAGGAATACATGTATCATGTCAATCAACCAAAACGAGATTCTGGAAACACACGATCTGGGCGACGGGCTCGTTGCCCGCTGGTCCACCACTGATGACATCCCCAAGATCGCGCACCTGCTGGGGCAGACCTTTCGCAGCAGTGAGGAGGAAGAGCACAACGTGCGCATGGCCGATCAGGCCCACTTGACCGAGCGGCCCGGCCATCCCTTTGCCACCGCCAACGACTGGATCATTGTGGAAGATACAAGCAAACCCGACGCGCCGGTGGTCGCCTGCACCTGCTATTGGCGCCACACCTGGAGCTATGCCGGCATCCCCTTTGGCGTGGGTCGGCCCGAATTTGTGGCCACCAATCCTGCGTATCGCAACCGCGGGCTGATCCGCACAATCTTCAACATGCTGCACGCCCGCAGTGATGGTGAGGGCCACCTCATGCAGGGCATTACCGGCATTCCCTATTTCTATCGCCAATTTGGCTACGAAATGGTGCTGGACCTGGGCGGAGGACGCACCACCTACGTGACGATCATCCCCAAGAAGGAGGGCGACGAGCCCGAACCCTATAGACTACGTTTGGCCACGCTTGCAGACGTGCCGACCCTGGCCGCGCTCTATACGCAGCGCCGTCGCCACAGCCTCATCTGGCATGAAGCAGGCGAAGAGTTCTGGCGCGACCAGATTCAATATTGGCACGCACCGGACATTGTGAACAAGGATCCATTTACGCAGGGGCGCGGCATGCGCGTCTACGTGCTGGTAGATCAGAACGACGAGATTGGTGCGAGCCTGCTGCTGCCCGTGCGGCGCGGCGGCAGTTCCCTGTTGGTGCGGGCAGCGGACGTGGCGCCCACGTTCGATCTGCACGCCGCCACGCCCACGCTGTTGCGGCTCCTGCGGGCATTTGGCGAAGCGTTGCCGACCAAAGAGGCCGATACACCACCGCTCAGCAAAATCGACTTCAATTTGGGCCGCACCCATCCGCTTTATGACGCCATGGGCAAAAATCTGGCGCCCCACGTAGACGAACCATATGCCTGGTACATTCGCATGCCGGACATCCCCGCATTCATCCGCCACATTCAGCCGGTGTTGGAAGAGCGGCTGGCTGACTCGAACATGGCTGGCTTCCAGGGTGAATTGAAGATGGACTTCTATCGCGGTGGTTTGCGCATGGCCTTTGACGCGGGCAAAATCACGGCGGTGGAAGCCTGGAAGCCGCCCACCTATGGTGATAACTCCGATGGAGGTGCACCGCCGCTGCTCTTTTTGCACGTGCTGCTCAGCTACCGCAGCGTGGATGAGATGGACAAGTTGTTCCCCGACTTCTGGGTCAATAACAAGGCGCGCCAGCTTTTGCGCATTCTCTTTCCGCCGCTGCCCTCCAAAGTGGATTCGCTGGGATAATGGCGCCAAATTGTAGAGCGAGTTTCCTGACTCGCCGTATGGCCGCTGGCGAGTCAGGAAACTCGCCCTACACGAAACGGACTGAACCGTTTATGGACACGCTCGAGAAGTTGAAATCCCGTCAGCAAGAACGCACCGCCCTTCTAAATCGAGCCATCGCGCTGGCGCACAGCGATCCATACGTTTGCGCGGCTTGGCTCTTTGGTTCGGGCCATCGCGACAACGCCGATGCCTTTAGCGACATCGATCTGTGGATGGTGGTGGATGATGCACACATTGAGGCGATTGTGACCGAACGCCACGCCTACATCACGCAAATTGGGCAGCCGTTGCTGGCGCTGGACGTGCCGGGCAATGCACCGGTGGGCGGCGGCTATTTGATGCTGCAATATCCGGGCGCATACGGTCCGCTGCAAGTGGACTGGTATTGGCAGCCGCGCGCCAAGGCCGCCATTCCCGATGATGCGCGGTTGCTTTTTGATCATTGTGGCCTGAACCGGAACGTGGGTAGCCAGTCCACCGACTTCTCATATCTAACGCAGCGCCTGATGCCCCCGGCAGCGAACCCAGACCGCACGACCGCGCTAACAGTGTTGTATGAATTAACATTCTGTTGGTGTATGGCGCTCATTGGGGCCAAAAAAGTGGCTCGGCGTGAGGCGGAAAGCGCAGGATGGTTGCTGCAATTGGCGGCAGAAAAGCTCCACAAGGCTCAAGCGCTGTTGCCGGCGCTAAAGTTACCGGCGCTCACGCCCGCACCCATCGAACCCACGACCATTACTTTGCCGGAAGCAATGGCTCTGCTGCGCCAGATTCAGCAGGGCGCGACCGAACTTGCGTCACACCTTGACGCTCTGGGAGAGCCGCTTTCTGCCCAGCTCGTTCCCAGCATTAATGCCTTCATGGACTTGGCGGAGGCCGCTTGTGCATTGGATAATGCGAGTGGGCTAGTCCGGCGGCGCGACGATACATGAGGAGTATGCATACTTCACTGCGCGAGTGAAGTTGGTTCATGGACCTGGGTGCGACGCACTACCGCCCAGCTGGTGCAGCACGACAGTTTCGTTTGGCAGTGCGACATTGACCATCTGACC
>JACKBC010000093.1 GCA_020634755.1 Caldilineaceae bacterium
ACGCTGTGGATGGCGCCAATCTTTACCGTGGCCAGCATGGCCATGGGCAGTTGCGGCACGCGGCCCATGTAAATGGTCACCGTGTCCCCTTTTTTCACGCCCAGGCTCTTGAGCAAGTTGGCAAAGCGGTTGACCTCTTCCTGCATTTGGCCATAGGTGTAGGTGTGTACTTCACCGTTTTCGCGGATCCAGACAAAAGCAACTTTGTCGCGATTGGCGCCATTGGCGTGGCGATCGATGGCATTGTGTACAATGTTGATTTTGCCGCCCTGAAACCATTTGTAAAATGGGGCGTTGCTGTCATCCAGAATTTGGTCGTACGGCTCAAACCAATCGACCATCTCTTGGGCTCGGGCGTCCCAATAGGCGAGTGGATTGGCTAGGGCCTGTGCGCGCAGTTCAGAATAGTTGGGCACGTTGGCATTGGCAATCACCTCTGGAGAAGGGTGATACATTTCACTTTTGGCAGCCTCTGTAGTCAAGTCAGACATCTATTTTCCTCCTGTATAATTGTGGGGATAACCGCTGTCACGCCCAACCGTATGGTACAAGGCCAGCGGAAATAACATCCTGCCAGCAACCACCATAGAATTGAGCCAATTCTAAATATAGAGGCTTGTATTTTAAACCGGAATGATAGCTTTGAAAAGTCTCGGCAACTTTGCTCTGGCGCAAAGGATTTTTGGCCCTCTGCGCAATTGTGGAGAGCGGCGGTTGAGTAGCCTGGAGCAGTTCCCAGCCTTGGGAGCGCAGCGGCAGTATCGAAACCAAAGCGGCTCTATCCCACAAAATATCAAGAAACCATATTGTGAACTATCTAATTAACTTATGTTACGCAAGCCTGGCAGAAAGTCGGCTCGCCGCCGTGCCTGTTTCTCTCTAGCAGACTGGCTATCGTTGCGTAACGTGAGTAATTAATAACGGGGAAGCCTTGGGCATAGGCTGTTGGGTTCATGCAATTGACACGGGCTGCATCAAACAGTACAATGCGTTGAGACGCTCCGGGACCCTGTCCCAATCGCATATTTAGCTTACCCATGTTGCACAGAAAAGACAATATACATTCCGATAGGTTGCACCCACATATTGGGGTAGCCAATGCCTACCCGTTTAAGTGGGGAATTCCTCAATCACCAATTCCAAGCACTATGCAAGCGCACTCCATCCTCTCTATTACTGAAGAAGAACTGAGTCGCATTGTGTTGGATATACATGATGGGCCGGTGCAATATCAGTTCACCGCGCTTTCGCTGCTGGCCGAAATTCAAAACGAAGTGCAGCAAACTCAACCACGCTCGGACCTGGCGCCGCGGCTGGCGCAGGTAGCCATGCTGCTTGAATCGTCACTTTATGAGATTCGTTCGTTTCTGGGCGCGTTTCGTCCGCCCGAGTTTCGTAAACGCTCATTGATTTCCATCTTCGAAGGTCTGATCTTTCAGCACGAAGAATGGACGCACAATACGGTGGAATTTGTAGCCGAGCATGTGCCGGCAGAGGTGATGCTGCCGGTCAAAATAGCGCTCTATCGCATTTTGCAGGAGGCGCTCTCAAATACTTATCGTCACGCCGGCGTCGAACAATACACGGTGCGCGTCTGGGGGGACGATGGCGATATTTGCCTGACCGTCACCGACGAAGGCTGCGGTTTCGATCCTGCACAGTTGGCGCAAAAGTTGGATGAAAATACGCAACACATCGGCCTGCGCGGCATGAAGGAACGCGTGGCCTTGCTGGGCGGCGCATTTCACTTAACAAGCCAGCCAGGGCAGGGCACGCGGCTGTTCATTCGAGTGCCAGCCTCAGTATAGGAAAATGGGGAATGATAAATGGTAAACGGTGAATGGTAAATTGTGAACGAGCCCGGCTACGCGTGTCCCCTCATTCACGATTCGCAATTCATCATTCACCATTCGCAATTTTTCCCAATAAGCAAGCCATGAACACCACTCAACCACCCCACAATTTCCAGCTCTCTCCCCCCATCCGCGTTGTGCTGGCAGATGATCACGCGTTGGTAACGGAAGGATTGTGTCGCTTGCTGGATCAGCAGCCCGATATGGAAGTAGTGCAAGCAGTGGGCAATGGGGATGAACTGGTGCAGCTTTTACGAGCGCGTGAAGATATTGATGTGGCGGTGGTGGACGTACAGATGCCCTATAGCGGCTTGCAGGCGCTGGCCGAGCTGCGCAAGCTGGAGCACCCCACACGCATCCTCCTCTTGACGGCCTTTGCCGATGGCGAAAGCATCCAAGCTGCCTTGCAATTGGGCGCCGAGGGCTATGCGCTCAAAACCGAGTCGCCCACGCAAACAGTCGAGGCCATTCGCCAGGTGGCGCAAGGGCGGCTGGTCTTTCCGCGGGCCGCCCAGCGCTGGATGGCCCGGCGACCATCGGCATTCCCTCATCACGAACTGTCCAACCGCGAAATTGACGTGCTAAAAGAGCTGGCGCGCGGCTGCTCCAATGCTGAAATTGCAGCCATGCTCTCTGTCAGCGAAAACACAGTGCGCTTTCATCTGAAGAATGTGTACGAAAAATTGCACGTCAACAACCGGACGGAAGCCGCAGCTTGGTTCTTGCGGCAAAAATAAGGGCGAATTGTGATTTACGA
>JACKBC010000094.1 GCA_020634755.1 Caldilineaceae bacterium
GGTACAGATGTTTCGCAGTTTATTGGCGAAGCGTTGGCCGGTAACATTACGGTAGAAGAGGCGCTGGCAAAGGCGCAAGCCGCAACGCTGACCGCCATGGAAGATGCTGGCTATCGCTAGATCTGTGGCGTAACGAACCAGCGTCGCCCGGTATAGAGAAATATGAGATCCAAAAGAGTCGCCTCTCCCTGATTTGGCGCTGCAGCGCCAAATCTGTCCCTCTCCACACGTGGAGAGGGACGCGGCGCACTCGCAGAGTGCAGAGCAGGGAGAGGCCCCACTCTGGGACGCACCCCTACGGCCGGATAGCTACAATAATTGTACGCAGACTCTGATGGTTTTACCAAGTTAGGAAAAGATGCCATGACGCAGAATGTCACTGCAACCACATCGGCCACGCGCGAGCAGCAGCTGCGTAAGTTCATCTCTGCGCCAACGCTGTTGATTTTGATCATTATTACGCAAATCCCCTTTGCGTTTACCTTATATTACAGCTTTCAGAATTGGAACCTGCTGCGCCCCGGCAACATTAACTGGATCGGGGTGCGTAACTATGTGCGCGCTTTTGAGAACCCCGATTTTCTGCGCATTCTGTGGAATACGCTGGTGCTGTCGGTGAGCGTGGTGGTGATCACTTTTGTCGTGGGGATGATTTTTGCGCTGCTGCTCAATCGCCCATTTCTGGGGCGTGGGATCGCGCGCACGCTGCTGATTTCGCCCTTTTTGGTTATGCCAGTAGTTACGGCCGTGCTGTGGAAGAATGTCCTTTTAAATCCGGCGTTTGGCATGGCGACCTACTTTCTCAGCCTCTTTGGTCTGCCGCCGATCGACTGGTTGGCCCACTATGCCATGCCCTCGGTGATTGTCACCATTGCCTGGCAGTGGACGCCCTTTGTCATGCTTATCTTGCTGGCGGGCTTGCAGTCGTTGCCCGAGTCGACGCTGGAAGCGGCCAGCTTGGATGGGGCCAATGGCTTTAGCCTTTTCCGCTATATTATTCTGCCCCACTTGCGCACCTTTATTGAGATTGCCCTGCTGATGGAGGTGTTGTTCATTCTCAATATCTTTGGCGAAATTTTTGTCATGACCTCCGGTGGGCCGGGTATTGATACAACCAATCTGCCTTTTGAAATCTACAAAGAGGCTTTCCTGCGCTGGAACGTAAGTCGCGCCGCCGCCTTTGGCGTGCTGGCCGTAGTGTTGGCCAATATTGTTGTCCTGCTCTTCCTACGTGTATTGCGCAGCGAGGATCAGTCGCAAAGTGCGGCTTAGGATTAGGCCGAGGAGATGACTTACGCAGCGCCTGTGGATTGCCAGGAACGCATAGCATCGCTGACTCGGCAATTTCCCCCGCGGCTTGCATAAGTCCTAAAAGAGAAGGAATTCATCATGACCCGCTCAACCCGTGAACGACTGCTGACCATGCTCACGCTTTTTCTCTCTTTTCTTATGTTTTTCCCCATATTGTGGATGGTGTTGACATCGTTCAAGACGGAGCAGGTCGCTTTTGCCTTTCCGCCGCGATTGATATTTACGCCCACGCTGGAGAACTGGCGCATTGCGTTGGTCGGAACCGATTATCTCAACTTCTTGGGCAATACGCTGATCATCACCTTTGTTTCAACGTTGGCGGCCTTGATCCTAGGGGTGCCGGCCGCGTATGCCATGGCGTTTTATGCCACCAAACGCACGGATGGCTCTTTGCTGTGGGTCATGTCCACGCGCATGTTGCCCCCCGCCGGCGTGATCGTGCCCATCTATGTGATCTTCCAGCGGTTGGGCTTGCTTGATACATTTTTAGGCATTATTATCATTTATACGGGGATGAATGTGCCGCTGGTGATATGGATGGTGCGCTCGTTTATGCTCGACATTCCCTTTGAAATCATCGAGGCTGCCCGCATGGATGGGGTTACGCTCTGGCAGGAAATTGCGCGCATGGTGTTGCCGTTGATTGTGCCCGGTTTGGCCGCCACCGCGCTGCTCTGCTTTATCTTTGCCTGGAATGAGTTCTTCTTTGCCTTTAATTTGACGACCAAAACCGCGGCGCCGCTCTCAGTCTATATTTCATCCTTTAAAACCGCCGAGGGGCTCTTTTGGGCCAAGATGTCTGCCGCCGCTACCGCCACTGTCTTTCCAGTGCTCATTGCCGGTTGGGTGGCCCAGCGCCAGCTCGTCACCGGTTTAACCATGGGCGCCGTGAAATAAATAGCAACACGACTTACGCAGCGCCTGTGGATCGTCAGGACAAAGGTGCTTCTCTGACGAATCGACCTTTACTCTCGTGCCGCGAACATTTAATTTTTAGAAATCACCACTCGAGCAAAAGTTATGCGG
>JACKBC010000095.1 GCA_020634755.1 Caldilineaceae bacterium
TGCACGCACAAAGCGCGCCAGCTTTTCCCACAGCAAAGACCACTGCGCATCGTGTGCGGCCTGCTCCTGCACCAGCTGCATCAGGGCGCAGAGCCGCTGTACGGTAAAGCCGGTGTCCGGGCTTGAGTCGTAATTTACGTTGATCAGGTCGATGAGCCCGCTGGGGCGCTGAAAGCGAATCAGCGCATCGGCAGCCGCCAGCACCTGCTCCCACAGCGCTTCGTCGGCGTCTCCGGTAATCAGGCGCAAATAGGCGCACCCCACAATGAATGCCTCGGTCGCCTTGGGATCGCCAATGTCGTAATCGGGGTTTACGATTGCCCCCAGCGCTGGGTGGTCGGCTCGAGTGATTTGCCAATGACGCGTCTGTTCTACATAAGCCGTCAACGCAGGCATCAGGTTCTTAACGTTTAAAGACATGGGGTTCCAATCTCGTGAAGATGGTGAGTCGGTCACTGACCTTCAGTAAAAGGGGCTTTGCGTACGACACAAGGCATAGATGCCGATTACAAGTTTGAACGGGATAGACGCCGTGCCCCGTACTCTCCATGACCCAAATGAACAATCCGCTCAATCCAGCATCAGCACGCCGCGCGCGACCGAGCCGGCCACCATGTCGTCAAAGGCAGTGTTTACATCATCCAGCGTATAGTGCTTGCTGATCAATTTATCCAGCGGCAGACGCCCACCGCGATATAGTTCTACCAAGCGCGGCAGATCGGTCTGTGGTTTGCTGGAGCCCACAAATGAGCCCAGGAAGCGTTTGTTCTGAAAGATAATCGGTCCCACCGGCAGCGGCACCGGCTGCAATACGTCGTGCATGCCGGTGACCACGGTCGCGCCATAGTTGCCGGTGGCGCGTACCGCCTGCTCCATGGTCATGGGCATGCCCACGCTATCGAACACATAGTCGGCGCCGCCGCCGGTCATTTTGAGGATCTCTTTGACCGCGTCGACCTCTTTGCCGTTGATGGTGTGCGTGGCGCCCATTTCCCGGGCAAAGTTGAGCTTGCTCTCCAGCACGTCCACGGCAATGATGGGGTGGCAGCCGGCCAGCACCGCGCCCATGACAATGCACAGCCCCACGCCGCCACAGCCAATGATTACCGCCGAACGGCCGGGCCGCGCCTGGGCCGTGTTGATGACCGCACCTACGCCGGTCATGACGGCGCAGCCGATAACCGCAGCCACATCAAAGGGCACATCGTCCGGCACAGGAATGGCGCCCGCCTGCGGCACCACCACATATTCGGCCATGGTGGCCGCGCTGAGAAAGTGTTTGAGCGTTAGGCCATCTTCGGTGTGCAGACGCGACGAGCCATCGCGCAGCAGTCCCTGAAAAACGGTGCCGGGAAATGTTTCGCACAGCGATGGATGGTCATCCAAGCAGGTTTTGCAGACGCCGCATGACGGCAGCCAGTTGATCATCACGCGGTCGCCCGGCTTGACGCTGGTCACGCTGGCGCCCACCTGCTCCACAATGCCGGCGCCCTCGTGGCCCAGCACAATGGGGGGACGCGCCCGCAGCTCTCCGCGCAGCGTGTGCAGATCGGAATGGCAGACGCCCGCCGCCCGAATGCGCACCAATACCTCGTCATCCTTGGGCGAGTCTAACTCCACAGTTTCCACGGCCAGCTGATTAAGCTCTCGGGCCACGGCTGCTCTCATTTTCATCATAAGATTCCTTTTATTGCTGTATTGCTTATTGCTGTATTGCTGTTTGCTGTATCATTAGTTCTTGCCTTGAAAGATAAAGCAATACCGCAATACAGCAATAAATCATTGCGCTGTTTCGTTTTCGATTGTCAATTCGCCTACGGTGATCTTCACCATGTCGCCGGGTTGGAGCGTGAAATCGTCGCCGGGCACAATGCCGGTGCCGGTCATGAGCAAAGCGCCGTGCGGGAAAGCGACCTCCATAAAGAGATAGTCGGCCAGCTCTTGAAAATTGCGCTTCATGTTGTTGGTGCTGGTTTCGCCTTCAAAGGCCACCGCGCCGCCGCGCCGTATTTCCAGGCTGATCGGCACGTTGGCCAGCGCGTCCACATCGGCCAGCAGAATGCCCGGCCCCACGACGCAGGACTGATTGTAGACTTTGGCCTGCGGCAGATAGAGCGGGTTTTCGCCCTCAATATCGCGTGATGAGGCGTCATTACCCGCCGTATAGCCTATAATCTCGCCGTGCCGGTTGATCACCAGCACCAGCTCTGGCTCGGGCACGTTCCACTGACTGTCTTTGCGGATGCGAAAC
>JACKBC010000096.1 GCA_020634755.1 Caldilineaceae bacterium
GTGGGAGCTAGAGGATATCAGTTTTCGCTATTTGGACCCCAGCACTTACAAACAGCTGGCCAAAGCTATGGCCCAAAAGCGTACCGAGCGTGAGAAGTGGGTCGAAGAAGTAAAGGCGGAACTCGAGCGCGAGCTCTCGAAGCAGGATATACAAGCCGAAGTGACTGGACGTCCCAAGCACATCTACAGCATTTGGCGCAAAATGCAGCGTAAAGGCGTCAACTTTGAACAGATTTATGACGTGCATGGTTTTCGGGTCGTCGTGGAAAATGAAGCCCAATGCTATGCCGCGCTCGGCATTGTACACAGCCTGTGGCGCCCCATTCCCGGCGAGTTTGATGACTACATTGCCAACCCCAAAGACAATGCTTATCGCAGCCTGCATACGGCTGTACTCAGCCGCACTGGGCGCCCCATGGAGGTGCAGATTCGCACGCGCGAGATGCACCAGTTTGCCGAATATGGCATTGCCGCCCACTGGCGCTACAAAGAACAGACCAAACACGACCGCAACTTTGAAGACAAAATTGCCTGGCTGCGTCAGCTCATGGAGTGGCGCCAAGATGTGACCGACGCCAGCGAATTTATAGACAGCATGAAGACCGATGTTTTCAATGATCGCGTCTATGTTTTTACTCCACAAGGCGAAGTGATTGACCTGCCCGCCGGCTCAACCCCCATCGATTTTGCCTATGCCATCCATACAGAGTTGGGGCACCGCTGCCGGGGCGCCAATGTAGATGGCCGCCTGGTGCCGCTGGATTACAAGCTGTCTAACGGTGAACAGGTCACGGTCATTGCGGCCAAGCGCGGTGGTCCCACGCGCGACTGGCTCAATCCCAACTTGGAATATGTGGCCACGCAGCGGGCGCGCAGCAAAATCCGCAACTGGCTGCGCAAACAGAACCGTGATGAAAATATTCGGCAGGGCAAACAGATGCTGGATAAGGAATTGAAACGGCTTTCTATTTCGCTATCCCTGGAGGAGATCGCCCATATCTTCAACCATGAAAAACCGGACGATTTTCTGGCCGCCATTGGCTATGGTGACATCAACTCCCAGCACATTGCCAAACGGCTGCTCGACCATGAGCGGCGTCAACAAGAAGCACAGATGTTGGAAAGCGGCATTATTATTAAAGCGCCGGAGCGGCAGAAAAGGTCTATCCACGGCATTTTTGTACAGGGCATGGATGGCATTGCCACGCAGCCGGGCGGCTGCTGCAACCCGCTGCCGGGCGACCCGGTTGTGGGGTACATTACGCGGGGCCGCGGCGTCACCATACACCGCACAACCTGCCCAAACATTTCAGCCGTGCTGCACCATGGGGACAGCAACCGCCTGGTCGAAGTGCAGTGGGCCACCCAAAAAGAGGAAACCTATCCCGTTTCAATCCAGGTGGTGGCCTATGACCGTGCCGGCCTTCTGCGCGACTTCTCCAATTTAGTGGCCGATGAAAAAATCAATATGGTCTTTGTGGAAGCGGTAACGGGCCAAAAAGACAACTTGGCCCAGATCAACGCCACGTTGGAAATCTTCGACGTGTCGCAGCTCACGCGCATCCTCACCAAAATTGACCGGCTGCCCAATGTGGTAGAGAGTCGACGGCGGGTATAGAGCGCAAGCTGTCGGTTGTTTGACTTCTCACAATCCACCCTTTCTAGGGCAATCGCGAGCTTCACAATAGCACCGGCCAAATCCGGCAGTGGCTAAATCCCAGCGGTTGAGAGCGCTTCGCAGTGTCAGCCGCTGATTTTACCCCTGCTTTTCAAGGTATGCGATTGCCCTGGCGCCCTTACGCTCCACCCTCTTCCATATCCTGTTCGTGTTCGAGTGTGAGGCGATAGCCCACGCCGCGGATGGTGCGCAGGTAGATGGGATCAGAGGGGTCGGGCTCAATCCGTTCGCGCAG
>JACKBC010000097.1 GCA_020634755.1 Caldilineaceae bacterium
ACCAGATTAACTCTGTGCTGCGCACAATCGTCAACATACCAGGACGCCAAGAGCGCGAACGTTCTCCAAGAATGCTCTCAGCGGTCCTTGGCAGTCTTGGCAGTAGTAATTTCCATTTGTCCCGACGCCACGGATATTCTATCTAATCCGAATTTTGGGTACACAAAGCCACCCATCGGCTAAGCGACAGTTTGGCAGTCGAGTTTGGTTGTTGCAAAAAGAGAATTGAAAGTTTGAGGATTAGGTGTTTGGGTAATTGGTTGATTGGGGATATTGCGTTGGCCTCTCCCCGTTCGGCAGAGCTCAGGTCGAAGCCCAACCCGTCTCCATGCTCGCTTCGTTATGGAGGGAGGAGCTCAACCTCTCGTCAACAAAGTGATTTCGAATAGCGAAATCACTTTGTTGACGAGAGAAAGTCCTTCCGCCACATCGTAGGAGGAGGATTGGGCGGGATGCGTCCCAATCAGCCAATCCCCCAAGCACCTAATCTTAATCTTCCAGCGTGCTCGTATCCCCAATGGGGCCACCCATGACCTGGGCCTTGAGCAGACGGCGCATAATTTTGCCGCTGCGCGTCTTGGGCAGATTGTCCACAAAGTTGATGACGCTGGGCACCGCAATGGGGCCCACCTCGTGGCGCACGTGTTCTTTGAGCTTGGCGACCAGGTCATCGCCGCCGGTAATGCCGGCGTTCAAAATGCAGAAAGCGTGAATCACGTTGCCGCGCAGTTCATCCGGCACGCCAATGCAGGCGGCTTCCGCCACATCGGGATAGCTGACCAGCGCGCTTTCCACTTCAGCCGTGCCCAGCCGATAGCCGCTGACCTTGATCACGTCATCCATGCGTCCGATAATCCAGAAGTAGCCGTCATCATCCTTGCGGGCGCTATCACCCGTAAAGTACCAACCCTGTTCGCTAAATTCAGACCAGTAGGTCTGGCGATAGCGTTCCGGATCGCCGTAGACGGTGCGCGCCATGCCGGGCCACGGCCCTTTGATTACCAAATAGCCATCTTCGTTGGCATCACACGGTGAGCCGTCTTCATGGACTACATCGGCGTCGATACCGGTAAACGGAATGGTGGCGCTGCCGGGCTTGAGCGGCACAACCGGTGTGGGCGTAATCATAAAGCCGCCGGTTTCCGTCTGCCACCAGGTGTCGATAATGGGGCATTTGCCTTTGCCGATTACGTCGTTGTACCAGCGCCAGGCCTCGGGATTGATCGGCTCACCGACCGTACCGAGCAGGCGCAGGCTGCTCAAATCGTGTTTGTTGGGCCACTCATCGCCAAAGCGCATGAGGCCGCGAATGGCGGTGGGCGCGGTGTAGAGAATCGTCACCCTGTGTTGTTCAATAATCTCCCACCAGCGGTCTGGGTTGGGGAAGCCGGGGGCGCCTTCATACAGAATGCTGGTCAGCCCGTGGATCATGGGTGAATAGACAATGTAAGAGTGGCCGGTGATCCAGCCCGGGTCGGCCGCACACCACCAAACGTCGTCATCTTTTACATCGAACACATATTTGAGCGTGGTGGCCGTATAGACCTGATAGCCGCCGCAGGTGTGCAGCAATCCTTTGGGCTTGCCGGTGGTGCCAGAGGTATACAGAATAAACATGGGGTCTTCGGCATCCATGGGCTCGGTGGCGCATTCGCTGCTCTGCTGGGCAGATGCTTCTTCGTACCAAATGTCGCGACCCTCAACAAATTTCACATCCTGGCCGGTGGCTTTGACCATCACTACGTGCTCTACCGGGCTATTTTCGCGC
>JACKBC010000098.1 GCA_020634755.1 Caldilineaceae bacterium
CGCCACATCGACGCTTTCTGCCGTCAGCAGATCGTCCAGCGGCAGCAGCGTTTGATTCAGATAAAACTTGAACCACCACACGTCGCTGAGCAACGAGATGGCCGGCGCGGTTTGCGCTTGCAGCGCCGCCGTTACCTTTTGGGCCGTCTCTTCGTAGTTGCCTTGGAACTGATAGTCGATGACGACATCGCCCTGGCTGTTGTTAAAATTATCGACCAGGGCGGTCTCTGTCTCACCATTCTTGCCGCTATAGCTGCTCCACAGCGTCACGGTGACTGGCTCGCTGGACGGCGCGGCGCTTTGGGCATCACCGCTGCTGGCGGTGCTGCCGCTAGGCGCTGCGGCCGGCACGCAGGCCGCCAACATCATCACGCTGGCGCCAGCGCCCAAACTCTTAAGCAGCTGTCGTCGATTCATTGGTTGATTAGACATAAAGTCTCTCCTTCTGTGTAGACAAATTTGAATTCGTTATCATTAACCTTTAACCGCCCCAGCCGCTATGCCTTCGACAATGTATCGTTGGGCATAGAGGAAAACAAGGGCAACGGGCAAAACCACAAAGAGTGCGCCAGACATTACAACGCCCCAATCAATGGTGCCTTCTTCTACCATGAGCCAGTAAACGCCAATGGGCAGCACGCGCATTTCTTTGGTGTTGGTTACAATGAGCGGCCACAGGAAGTCGTTCCACTTGGCCACTACGCTGAGCAGGCCAAATGAGATAATGGCCGGTTTGGCCAGCGGCGTTACAATTGACCAAAGCGTACGCAGATGGTCGGCGCCATCTACTTTGGCGGCATCCAGCACCTCAATCGGCAATGTCTTGTAATATTGACGCAGCAAAAAGGTACCATAGGCTACCGACGCGCCGGGCACAACAATGCCTTGATATGTGTTGATCCACCCTAGTTTGGCAATGGTTAGGTAGTTGGGCAAAATGGTTACCTGCCCCGGCACCATCAGCGCCGCCAGCAGCACAATAAAAACCCAATCGCGCTTGGGGAAACGCAGAAACACAAAGGCATAGGCGGACGTGACGGCAAACAGAATCTCAAAGCCACTACCCAAAATCGTGGTGAGGAGTGTGTTAATGTAGTAGCGGCCAAAGGGGGCCGATTGCCAAGCAGTGATAAAGTTTGTCACGGTGGGTTGCTGGGGAATCCAGGTGGGCGGAATTTTGTAGACCTCCACCGTATTCTTAAACGCGCCGATTACCATCCAATAGACGGGCAGACCAATGAGCACTATGCAAAAAATCATGCTCAAATAGCCCAACGCGGTCCATAGCCAGTTCCCACTCACATATGGGGCGGACGCTGTGGTGTTGCTCTGCTGAATCTGCGGTTGTTCGGCGCGTACTGCCATAAGTTCCCCAAAATTTTTAGCCGCTCAGTCGTGCATGAGCTGCAAAAGCCATCCCTTGCCCAACGAGGTATTCACGAATATTTTATGCGTTGCTCATCTATGAAAAGCCCGCCAGCGGTTGAAACCGCCGTCTGCTAAAGGAAGTACGCTGAAGCGCACTATTTACCATCATTTTGATCAGTACAAAAAAGTGTAAAAACTGATGGATTTTGGTGCCGAAACAGTATTGCGTTTTCACATTTCAGCTCATGAACGTTATGCGTAATGCACAGATTCTTCGCTATAGCGCATTTGGACAATGGTAAAAATCAACATGGCCACAAAGAGCACTACAGCGGCCACACCGGCGCGGCCCGCATTAAACCCCACAAAC
>JACKBC010000099.1 GCA_020634755.1 Caldilineaceae bacterium
GCGAATTTCAGGATTGGCCCAGATCTCATCGGCCATTTCCGTAAAGTGAGGTTCATTCTGTTCCAGCCAGGCGGTGATTTCAGATTTGGCTTTCATGTGGCAGGTCTCCTCTGTGAAACAAAGAAATATTTTTGACCGCAGATTGCGCGGATTTTATGGTCTGTAAGAGATAAATCCGTCCAAAGTGCGTAATCTGTGGTTGGTTTTGGTCGTTATTCATACGCTACCGGTAAAGATACATTACCGATAAAGATACATCACCGGTAAAGATACATCAACGTGGCGCCCGCACGTGAATCAATCAGTTGCTGAATCTCTTCGCCCAGCGTGCGATGGGTGACTGCCGAAGTGAGCAGATCCCACAGCCCGGGTTGCTGCTGATATTCGATGGTGGGCGGATCGCCCTCAATGCCACCCAGTTCACCGGCGCGCTTGATCACGTCGGGCAGATAGCCTAGCTTGTCCACCAGCTTGAGCGCCAGCGCCTGCTGGCCGGTGCAGACGCGGCCATCGGCAATTTCGCGCACGCGCTCTTCGGCCAGATCGCGCCCGCTGGCCACAACGGTCACAAACGCGTCATACGCTTCGTCGATCATGGCTTGCCAGATTTGCTCTTCTTCCGGCGTGGCTTGGCGGAAGGGGTTGCCCATATCTTTGTTGGCGCCGCTCTTGTAGACCACGGCTTCCACGCCGTAGTCCGCGGCCAGCTTATCATAGTTGAGCAGCTCAATAATCACGCCAATGGAGCAGGTTAGCGTGTGCGGGCTAGCCCAGATCTCATCGGCGGGCGCCGAGACAAAATAGCCGCCAGAAGCCGCCATGCTGCCCATGGCCGAAAGCACCGGCTTTTCCATGGCCGCCACCTGCCGCGCAATTTCATCGGATGCGTAAACGCTGCCGCCTGGCGAATCGACCACCAGCACGACGGCTTTGACCAGCTCGTTTTCCGCGGCCTGCTTGAGCTGGTCGACAATGGTCGTGCTGTAGGCGCCGCCGCTGCCGGTTAAGGGATTGCTGTTGCCGCCTTTGCCGGGCAGGATGGTCCCCTCGATGTGGATGAGCGCCACCGATGCTTCTTGCGGGCCGCCGCTGAGGTTGCTCATCAGCGCGAAAATCAGGCCGCAACCCAACAGCATCAGAAATGCAATAGCGGCGATCCATAATATACATGACTTACGCAGCGCCAGTGGATTGCCGGGCGAGCCTAACATGGCTGACTCGCCATTTTTTCCCGAGGCTTGCGTAGGTTCTAACGTGGTTGTACGATTCATAATCGTATTCACCTCCTGCACACAGGGGTGCGGAATACGAACGGGATGTTGGCCAATAACCAGAATACACCGTAAATTATGCAATAAAGCGTTAAGATATCAAAGTAGTGCGCCCAAAGCTGTGCTGGATTCCTGAATCGAGACCGATGCCCGAATCGCCAACAGCGTTGCGGTCTACTGAATATAGACGACAACAGGCATGAACGACTGATGCTAAAACAAAGTCAAATTA